>NZ_JBFRGB010000001.1:0-1139998 GCF_052115125.1 Ensifer sp. 2TAB8
CCCGACAGAATATGCGCACCGACCTCGGCGCCCTTTTCGAGCACGACAACCGAAAGCTCCGGATTGACCTGCTTCAGCCGGATCGCCGCCGCAAGACCCGCCGGTCCCGCACCCACGATCACAACGTCGAACTCCATGCTCTCGCGTTCGGGCAGGTCTTGCTCGGTCATACCGTCTCTCCAGTCTCACCGGTCTTCTGCCGGTTCAGTTCCCAGGGCATATCATTCCGTCATGGCAAATGCCGTTTGGCTTGTCGAGCCGGGATGCGACAGACGATGCCCGCTTTTGCGCATGAGGTCATGACTTTAGAGCGAATTTCTATATGACGTGTACGTAAACGTAAATACATCAAATTGTCGCGTGCCGAAGGTATGAGCCATCCGGCCTTGCTTTTGCCGAAGAGCCGTGCGACGAGGCCGCCAGATCCTTCCGGCGATCCGCGCCGGCATATCCCATTCGCAAAAGGCACTCGGCAAGACGCCCCTCTGGCGCGCGGACGACGTGTCTTTTGTCGGCTTCGGGGCCGGCCGCCTGACATGCGGAGACGGTCCCACAAAATTTCACGTTGCGTCGCGCGCCGCCGGCTTGCCCCGGGCGGCGGAGCGACGCCAGACGCAAGGAGACCATCATATGGCCAAGGCACTGGGCTTTGACTTCGGCACCACCAATTCCGTTTTGGCGGTTGCCGCCGGCGACACCACTCATTCAGTGCAGTTCGACAGCCTTGCGGGCACGACAGACGCCATGCGCACGGCGCTCTCCTTCATGAAGGACGCCAACCTCGGCGCCCAGGCGCTGAAGGTCGAAGCCGGCCAGGCGGCAATCCGCGCCTTCATCGACAATCCGGGCGACTGCCGTTTTCTGCAGTCGATCAAGACCTTTGCCGCAAGCCCCCTCTTCCAGGGCACGCAGGTCTTTGCCAAGCGCCACAGCTTCGAGGACCTAATGCGGGTATTCCTGACAAAGTTGCGCGACTATGCCGGCGACGGCTGGGCGGGTGAGTATAGCCGGATCGTCGTCGGTCGGCCGGTGCACTTTGCCGGCTCCAGCCCCGATCCGGCGCTCGCTCTCGAACGTTACGGCGCAGCGCTCTCCGAATTCGGCTTCCCCGAGGTGCACTATGTCTATGAACCCGTGGCGGCCGCATTTTACTTCGCACAAAATCTGAAGCAGGACGCCACTGTCCTCGTTGCCGACTTTGGCGGCGGCACCACCGACTATTCGCTGATCCGCTTCGAGACCAAGGTGGGCCGCCTGACCGCGCGCCCGATCGGGCATTCGGGTGTCGGCATCGCCGGCGACCATTTCGACTTCCGCATCATCGACAATGTCGTCTCGCCGCTGATCGGAAAGGGGAGTCTCTTCAAGAGCTTCGACAAGCTGCTTGAAGTGCCGTCCAACTACTACGCAAACTTCGGCCGCTGGAATCAGCTTTCGATCTTCAAAACATTGAAAGATTTCACCGATCTGAAAAAACTCGTGCGCCAGAGCCTGGAGCCCGAGAAGCTCGAAGCCTTCGTCGATCTGATCGAACATGACGAGGGTTATCCGCTCTACAACGCGATCTCGGCGACGAAGATGCGACTGTCGCAGGAGGACGAAACCGAGTTCTACTTTGCGCCGCTCGGCGAAATGTCGCGCCGCACGGTTCGCCGTAGCGACTTCGAAGGCTGGATCGCGCCGGAACTGGCCCGCATTGAAGGTGCGCTCGATGACGTGCTGCAGTCGACAGCGACGGCACCAGAAGCGGTCGACAAGGTGTTTCTGACCGGGGGTACGTCATTCGTTCCGGCCGTCCGCGGCATCTTCGAGCGGCGCTTCGAAGCCGACCGCATCGAAAGCGGCGGCGAACTGCTGTCGATCGCCCACGGACTGGCGCTGATCGGCGAGCACGATGACATTGCGCACTGGACGGCGAACGCCGCCTGAGGCTGGCGTCCCCCAAGATCTTGGATAGACAGGCCGAGGGCCGGAAAATCGGTTCCGGTCCGGCGGCTTATGGGTTAGGTTGGCGCCCATGATTTCCGCCCACGATCTCTCTCCAGCACAGCTTGCCGCTCTCCTCGCCTTCCATGCGGATGCGGGCGTAGAATGGCTGCTGGAGGAGGAGCCGGTCGACCGCTTCGCCGAATTCGAGGCGATGAAGGCGGCGCGCGGTAACGCGCGCGCAGCGGCAGTCAGCAGCCGTGCAGAGACGCCCGCGGCGCAACCGTCAGCGCGCCAAGCAGCGACGGCCGCTGCCCCCGCTCCATCCCGTGCGCCCGCTCCGGCCGCGAATGCTCCCGCCGTCGCCATTCCCGATGCGCAGGCAATCGAGGAGGCGCGCTTTGCCGCCGAATCGGCCCGATCGCTGGCCGAGCTCAGGGTTGCGATGGAAGGCTTTGCCGGCTGCAATCTCAGGAACAGCGCCCGCAATCTCGTCTTTGCCGAAGGCGACCCGGCAAGCGGCATCATGATCGTCGGCCCCATGCCCTATGCCGACGACGATCGCGACGGCCAGCCTTTTGCCGGACGCCTCGGCGAGATGCTGACCCGCATGCTCTCCGGCATCGGTCTCGCGCGAGAAAACGTGCTGCTCAGCAATGTCGTGCCCTGGCGCCCGCCAGGCAACCGCGTGCCGACGGCGCGCGAGGCCGACATCTGCCGCCCCTTCATCGAGAGGCAGATCGCGCTTGCCGAGCCCAAGCATTTGCTTCTGCTCGGCAATTTCACCGCCCGCTTCTTCCTCGGCGGCAGCGATACGATCCACCAACTTCGCGGCGAATGGCGGGAGCTTATGATCGGCGGCATCAACGTGCCGACCCTTGCCACCCTACATCCGCAGGACTTGGTGACGGCGCCGGTCAACAAGCGCTTCGCCTGGCAGGACCTGCTTGCCTTCAAGGCCCGGATCCACGGCTGATCCGCACCGAAGCGCTATGCGCAAACGCGGCGTTCGTCCGCATGCCCGCTTTATGAACAAAGAATGAAGAAAGCCATGCGGTTTGCGCATATCAGCGGCGCAATATGACGCATTGCAAAACACGATGCTGCAGTGCAATATATGTACACGGGAGGAATGGAATTAAGGAATTGAACCATGACTGCCCGCTTTCGTCCGATCCACAGCAGCTTTGAGACGCTCCGGTACGCCGGTGCTGCTCAGCGGACGCCGTTCAACCGCTTCGGCACGGCAGCCAACGAGCAGATGACCGCGATCGGCCTCGCCCGGACAACCCGTCCGGCGCAGATTTTCGCTGACTTCATTCAGCGCTGATCCCCACGCGACATGCGTCACTGCGTGTCGCGTGCCCGTGTCGCCACAATCGGTGACGACGATGAAAGGAACGAAACCATGACCAAGCCCATTGCAAGCCTCAAGGTTCTGTTCGATTCGATCTCCGACATCGGCACAGCCGTTCGTGCCTCGCGCGAATACACGGCTCTCAGCACCAAGAAGGATGCTCGCCGCGCCCATCGCGTGGTCGTGAGCCCGCTCCTGCCGAACTGATCGCTGCCGGCAAAGAGGCTTACCGCCTTTTTGCCATCGCCTGTCGCAATCGACAGGGCCCAAAAAACTGGATAGAGCCACACTCCCTATGACCTTGGAGTGTCAGGCTCATCCGGCATCCGCCAGAACGAGCTCGCTCCAGCTGCGCTTGCCCGCCATCGGCCTCGATGCGGGAGCGTTACGTTTTCAGGAGCGCCGATGCTGGCCAGCCTCGCTTCCGTCTTCAGCCTGATGGTATCGACCCTGCTCATGATGGTCGCCTTCGGCCTGCAGAGCTATGTCATCCCGGTACGCTCCGTCGCCGAAAGCTGGTCAACGCTGACGGTCTCGGTGATCGCCACCGGCTATACGGTCGGCTTCACGCTTTCCTGTGTCGTCACACCCAAATTCGTGCTKCGGGTCGGTCACGTGCGCGTGTTCACGGCGCTGATCACGCTTCTGTCGATCGCGATCCTGCTCTGCGGCCTCGTCGTCGACTGGCGCGCCTGGATCGCCTTTCGCGCCATCGCCGGCTTCGCCATCTCGGGCAGCTATCTGGTCATAGAGAGCTGGCTCAACGAGCGCGTCACCAACGAAAACCGCGGCCTCCTCTTTTCGCTCTACCTGATCACGACCATGGTCGGCACCATCGGCGGGCAATACATGGTGCCGCTCGGGGACCCCACCAATACGTCGCTGTTCATGCTGTGCAGCGTGCTGTTCTCCCTGGCGCTGCTGCCGACGGCACTTTCCTCCTCGCCCATGCCGGCTCCCCCGGCGCAGGCGAAGTTCGATATCCCGGCGCTCTTCCGCCGCTCGCCGGTTGCAGTCGTTGGCGGCTTCCTGGCCGGCGCGCTCTCCGGCGCCTGGCTCAATCTCGGCGGCGTATTCACCCAGCAGATCGGCCTTTCCACCGCCGAGGGTGCGACGCTGCTCGCCTCGCTTTTGACCGGCAGCGCGATTTCGCAGATCCCGATCGGCCGCCTCTCCGACAAGATCGACCGGCGCATCGTCATGGTCGGCTGCGGTGTCGTCGGTGTCGTCTCTTGCCTGGTGATGTCGGCATCGATCGGCAGCCAGCCGGCGGTGCTCTACATCGTCGCCGCCTTCATCGGTTCGGTGCTGTTCCCGATCTACGCGCTGAACGTCGCGCATGCGAACGACCTCGCCAGGCCGAACGAATATGTCGAGACGTCTTCCGGCCTGATGATCACCTATGGGCTCGGCACGATCTCGGGCCCGCTGATGGTCGGCCCGGTTATGGATCGTTTCGGTCCGGCTTCGCTGTTTCTCGTTCTCGCCGTCTACTTCGCCCTCTATGGCGGCTATGCTGCCTTGCGCATTCTCCAGCGCGAGCAACACAAGGGTCTGGTCACCAAGACCGACTTCCAGGCAACGAGCGTGATGCCAACACCTGGCCCCGACGTGACGAGCCCCGTCGCCCAGCAGATGGCACACGAGCCGCTGATCGACGACGACACCGTTCCGGCCTGGGAGAAGCCGCGCCCATAGGGCGACGACGCAAGGCGAACTCGCGCCTACTTCAGGGGGAATTCCCTAGCCCTGCGGCGTCATATGCTTGCGGGCGCCCCGGCGTTCGAGGCCAAGCCGATGTTCCCGGAAGATGATGAAGATGCCGGCGCCGACGACGATGGCAGTGCCAACGAGCATGGCCGCCGTCGGGATATCGTCGAACAGGAAATAGCCGATGATCAGGCCGAGTACGATCGACGTATATTCGAACGGCGCGATCGTCGACATGTCGGCGTGGCGATAGCTCTCGGTCAAAAGGATCTGCGCGACACCGCCGCAAAAGCCGGCGACCATCAGCAGCAGAAAGGCATCGCGCGAGATCGACGGCCAGCCGAAGGGCAACGTCGCCAGCGAAAAGACCGAGGCCGACAGCGAGAAGTAGAGCACGATCGTATGGGTGCGCTCGTTCTTGACGAGCTTTCGCACCAGCACCATGGCAACCGCTCCAAGGGCAGCCGAAATCAGCACCGCTGCGGCGCCCAGCGCCTCCAGAGAACCGAACCCGCCGTCGCGGAACAGGGTCAGCCGCGGCCAGGTGATGATCATCACGCCTACCAACCCGATAAACACGGCCGACCAGCGATAGAGCCGCACCGTCTCGCCAAGGAAAAGTGCTGCGAAAACGACGGCGATCAGCGGCATGGCGTAGCCGATGGCGATGGCTTCAGGCAGTGGCAGATGCACGAGGCCATAGAAGCCGAAGCTCATCGCCAGAATGCCGACGAAGCCGCGTGCGATGTGGCCGGTAAAATCCTCGGTCTTAAAGGCATCGCGCAGCTGTCCGCGGAAGGCGAGATAGCCGAGGATCGGCACCATGGCGAAGGCCGACCGGTAGAAGGTGATCTGACCGGTGGCGATCTCGTTTCCGGCCGCTTTGATCAGCGTCGACATGCAAACGAAAATGACGACGGAAAGGACCTTGAGCAGGATCCCCTTCATCGGGCTTTCGACTTCCGCATCCATTGAGGGCACTTTTCGAACAGCCTCCGCCGGCGATCAGCAGACACGAGGGCTGGTTTGGAGATTTTTTAAGCGGAGAAACCGCCACAGAACTTCGTCACCTTAGCGACGCCCGGCAAGAAAGTCGGATCAAACTTCGTGATGAATGACGTTTTTTCTTGATCGATTGACGTTCGGCAAAATGACGTCGGCTTTTCTTTAGCTTGCGCGAAAAAAACCTTTCCAATTCATGTCTTGTTAGTCCCACTTCGGTACACGTCAATCCGATAAGGGAGCGGGAAGAAGATCGGACGCCATGTCTTTTCTGTCGAAAGTGCGGTCGCCGGCATCACAATCGTGTGGCATTATCCGACTTTTCGCCCCTTGGCCTTTTCACCATCACAGGCGCCCACTACAAATTCTCCAGTAGAACGGCGCAAGCGGGACTGACCATGCGGACAAATACTGGCCAGATCATTCATCTGGAAGACTATCGGCCGACCGACTTCGTTCTGGAGAGAGTGGATCTGACCTTCGAGCTCGATCCGAAGGAAACCAAGGTCGAAGCCCGACTGATCTTCCATCGTCGCGAAGGCGTCGACGCGTCGGCGCCGCTGCTGCTCGACGGTGACGAACTGAAGATGACCGGCCTGCTGTTGGACCAGGAAGAGCTCGCGACCTCCCTCTACGACGCAACCGACGATACGCTGACGATCCGCGGCCTGCCGGAAACCGCACCCTTCGAAATCACCATCACCACGCTGCTTTCGCCCGATACGAACACGCAACTGATGGGGCTTTACCGCACCAACGGCATCTACAGCACCCAGTGCGAGGCCGAAGGCTTCCGCCGCATCACCTATTTCCCCGACCGTCCGGATGTGCTTGCCGTCTACACGGTCAACATCATTGCCGACAAGGCGTCCGCTCCGCTGCTGCTGTCGAACGGCAACTATCTCGGCGGCGCCGACATGGGCGACGGCCGTCACTTCGCGGCCTGGTTCGATCCGCATCCCAAGCCGAGCTACCTCTTCGCCCTCGTCGCCGGCGATCTCGGTGTCATCGAGGACACCTTCACGACCATGTCCGGCCGCGAAGTCGCGCTGAAGATCTATGTCGAGCACGGCAAGGAGCCACGCGCTGCCTACGCCATGGACGCGCTCAAGCGCTCGATGAAGTGGGACGAAGACGCCTTCGGCCGTGAATACGATCTCGACATCTTCATGATCGTCGCCGTCTCCGATTTCAACATGGGGGCGATGGAGAACAAGGGTCTCAACATCTTCAACGACAAGTACGTGCTTGCCGATCCGGAAACGGCGACCGATGCGGACTACGCCAATATCGAGGCGATCATCGCGCACGAATACTTCCACAACTGGACCGGCAACCGCATCACCTGCCGCGACTGGTTCCAGCTCTGCTTGAAAGAAGGCCTGACGGTCTATCGCGACCACGAATTCTCCGCCGACATGCGCTCGCGCGCGGTCAAGAGAATCGCGGAGGTGCGGCACCTGAAATCGGAGCAGTTTCCTGAGGACGCCGGCCCCCTCGCCCATCCGGTCCGGCCGACGAAATACCGCGAAATCAATAACTTCTATACGACGACCGTCTACGAAAAGGGATCGGAAGTCACCCGCATGATCGCGACGATCCTCGGCCGCGATCTGTTCAAGAAGGGCATGGATCTCTATTTCGACCGGCATGACGGCCAGGCGGTGACGATCGAAGATTTCGTCGCCTGTTTCGAAGAGGCAAGCGGTCGCAACCTCGGTCAGTTCGCGCTCTGGTACCACCAGGCCGGAACACCGCTGGTCACCGCTTCGGGCGCCTATGACGCCGCCAAGCAGACCTTTACGCTTTCGCTCGAGCAGACCGTTCCGGCTACACCCGGACAGGGCGCCAAGGAAGCGATGCACATTCCGCTGCGCATGGGCCTGTTGCTCGATGGGGGCAACGAAGCCGACCTTTCCGCGGTCGCCGGCGCCGACATGACCGGCGACGTCCTGCATCTCACGGAGCGCAAGCAGACGGTTGTCTTCTCCGGCATCCCGTCGCGCCCGGTGCCGTCTTTCAACCGCGGCTTCTCCGCGCCGATCAATCTGCATATCGAGCAGAGCGCCGACGATCTCGCGCTGATCGCGCATCACGAAAGCGACCTCTTCGCCCGCTGGCAGGCGCTCAACGCAATTGCACTGGCCAATCTGGTCGAGGCCACGGCGAATGTCCGCGCCGGAAAGCCGGTCGTTTGCGACAAGGCGCTTATTGTTGGCCTGATCCGCGCTGCCTCGGACGAAGCGCTCGAGCCCGCTTTCCGCTCGCAAGCCCTGGCACTGCCGAGCGAATCCGACATCGCCCGCGAGATCGGCACGAACAATGATCCAGACGCGATCCACGCCGCCCGTCAGCAGATCCTGACGGCCGTTGCTGCGGCCGGACGCGACACCTTCCTCAACCTGGCCGACGACCTCGTCTCCACGGGGGCGTTCAGCCCGGATGCCGCGAGTGCTGGCCGGCGGGCGCTGCGCAACAGCGCCCTCACCTACCTCGTCCAGGGCGATCAAGGTCCGGAGCGCGCCGCCAAGGCCTTTGCCGCTGCCAACAACATGACCGATCTCAGTCATGCGCTAGCGCTGCTCGCCCACCGCTTCCCGAACGCCGCCGAGACTGCGGAAGCGCTTGCAATCTTCCGCAAGCGTTTTGCCGACAACGCGCTGGTCATCGACAAGTGGTTCGCCGTCCAGGCGACCATCCCCGGCGCAGCCACGCTCGATCGGGTCAAGGCACTGATGGCCGAACCGCTCTTCAACGGCAACAATCCGAACCGCGTGCGCTCGCTGGTGGGCACCTATGCCTTCGCCAACCCGACCGGCTTCAACCGTGCCGACGGAGAGGGCTACCGCTTCCTCGCGCACCAGATCCTCGACATCGACCCGCGCAACCCACAGCTTGCAGCCCGTATCCTGACCTCAATGCGCTCCTGGCGCTCGCTTGAGGACAAGCGCGCGGGGCATGCTCGCAAGGCCTTGAAGGAAATTGCTGGAGCACCGAAGCTCTCGGCCGATGTCGGCGACATCGTCGAACGGATGCTCAAGGCCTGAAGCCTGGAACTCATTGATGCCATCTACAGCGCCGCGCGTCTTTCAGACGCGCGGCGCTGTAGTGCTTTGAATCTTCTGTATAATTTTGCCTTGGTCGGTGCCGGATCAAGGAACGATGCAGTAGGGACAGGTTGCCCCTGCGACCCGGCCTATTATTTCCCAACGATAAGAAATGGTTAACAAATCTTTACCGGCGCCTCTGGACAAGGCGAATCGCCCTGTGATTCATTGAGTCAGATTCGGGCGAGCGGCGCGCCGAATCATCAGAGGGTTTAGAGAATTGGGAAAGATGGCGGACGCGCGACAGGCGAGCGCAGCCGACGGGCGGTTGCGACTCAAGCTTCCGGGGCTTGCTGGCCGCCTGGAGCAGGAGTTTATCGCGCAGGCGAAGATCTTTGCCGGACCGACCTCACGGCGTCTGGCGAGCGCGGAGCCTATTCTCAAGCGTTCCATTCCGATCCTCATCATCGCCTTCCTGATCATCGTCGCGGTCTCGCGCATGTCCAGCATCATGGGCGAGCACGCCCGTATGGAGGAAAGTTCGCGCCAGACGGTCGGGCTCGCGGCCGCCATCGCGGTTGCGGCCTTCCAGACGGACGGTGCAGCGCTTTTCGACGAGGGCCGACGGACGGACGCGGAGCAACGCTTCAGCCAGTATCTGCCAACCGGCATGCTCGATCCCGGCACGTTCATCCTTGCGGTGCGCAAGGACGGCCGGATCTTTGCCAGCACCCAGGAGGGCGGACCACTCATCGGCCGGACACTCGCGGCAGTCGCGCCGGATATCGCGACGCTTCAGTATTTCGGCGAGCATTCCAGCGTCATGAAGACGCCGATTGTCGGCGTCGATCATATCGTGGCACTCGCGCAGCTGCCTGAGGCGGCCGGAGTTGTACTGGTCGCGACGCCGATCACCCAGCTCGAAACGACATGGCGTGACGAGGTGTCACTCAACGTGACGCTCTTTGCCGGCATTTCGGCCATCCTGCTGATGGTGCTCTATGCCTACTACATCCAGGCCAAGCGGGCCCGCGACGCGGATTCGGTTTTTGCCGAATCCAACCTGCGTGTCGAGACGGCGCTGTCGCGCGGCCGCTGCGGCCTGTGGGACTTCGACCTTGCCAACCGTCGGCTGTTCTGGTCGCGGTCGATGTACGAGATGCTCGGCATGCCCGGCGAGAGCAGCGTGCTCTCCTTCGGCGATGCTGCGCGGCTCATGCATCCCGATGATCGCGGCATCTATGGCGTGGCACGTACCATCGCGCGCGGCGATGCGCGCCAGATCGACCAGGTATTCCGCATGCGACATGCGGACGGCCACTATGTGTGGCTACGCGCCCGCGCGGAAATCATCCGTACCGTTTCCGGGCGGGCGCATCTGATCGGCATCGCCATGGATGTCACCGAGCAGCACCGGCTTGCCCAGCGCTATGCAGAGGCTGACCAACGGCTTGCCGACGCGATCGAATGTACCTCCGAGGCCTTTGTCCTCTGGGACAAGCATGACCGCCTGGTCATGTGCAACACCCACTTTCAGGAAGCTTACAAGCTGCCCGATCACGTGCTCGTTCCGGGGACGGAGCGTATCGCCGTGCACACGGCCGCGGCCCGGCCGGTGGTCGAACGACGCATCGCCGATCCCGACCGCAGCAACCAGTCGCAGACGAGCGAAGTCCAGCTTGCCGACGAGCGCTGGCTACAGATCAACGAACGGCGCACGCGCGACGGCGGCCTCGTGTCGGTCGGCACCGACATCACGCTGCTGAAGCGGCACCAGGTGCGCCTGCGCGAATCCGAGCGGCGGCTGATGGCGACGATCGGCGACCTCTCGGCATCGCGCATGACGCTCGAGCGGCAGAAAACCGAGCTTTCGGTCGCCAATTCCAATTATCAGGCGGAAAAGGACCGCGCCGAGGCGGCTAACCGCGCCAAGTCGGAATTCCTCGCGAACATGTCGCATGAGCTGCGCACGCCGCTCAACGCCATCCTCGGCTTCTCGGAAATCCTGCAGAACCAGATGTTCGGGCCACTCGGCTCGGAGAAGTACAACGAGTATTCGCGCGACATCCACGAGAGCGGCAAGCACCTCTTGAACGTCATCAACGACATCCTCGACATGTCGAAGATCGAGGCCGGGCACATGCGCATCAGCCGCGAGAGGATCGATCTGGCGCCGCTGATCGAAGAGACCTTGCGCTTCACCACCATTCCGGCGGAGCAGAAGAGCATCCACGTCGTGCAACAGATCTCCTCGGGCCTCACCATGGTTGCGGATCGTCGCGCCATGAAACAGGTGTTGCTCAATCTGCTTTCGAATGCGGTGAAGTTCACCAATGAGGGTGGACGCATTTCGCTTCGGGCGCGCAAGGTAACGGGTGCCGTGACGTTGACGATCGCCGATTCCGGCATCGGCATACCGCGCGACGCGCTTCAGAAGATCGGCCAACCCTTCGAGCAGGTGCAGAGCCAGTACGCCAAGAGCAAGGGCGGATCCGGGCTTGGGCTCGCGATCTCGCGCTCGCTCACCCGCCTGCACGGTGGCAGCATGAAAATTCACTCGACGGAAAATGTCGGCACCATCATCTCGGTCAGAATCCCGGACCAAACGTGAAGCGGAGGCGCGCGTGCGGTTTTCCGCTCGCACCCCGCTCAAGCGCCCCTGTGCGGCATTTAGCCAGAAACCACCGATTGGAAGACACGCCGGACGGCCTTCGACAGCCGGCGGATATCTCCCTCAAGCGTCTTCAGGTCCGGATAGTCCCCTGCCCGGCAGACGAGATCGATCAGCCCGGCCGGCGCTTCCTTCGGCTCGAACTCTCCCTCGATGCACAGGCGCACGATCTGCGACAACTCGGTAAAGAGATGCAGGGCCTCCAGGGCGACATCGAGATCGTTGGGGTTCATGAGGGCGTCGCCCAGAAGCTTCAGCGCATCGCCGGTATTGGTGCCGGCAGTCAGCGGCTGCACGCCCTTCGCCGGGGCGACCAGCGCCAGGTACTGGCTGATGAACTCGATGTCGACGAGACCGCCGGGGATCAGCTTGAAATCCCAGATGTCGCTCGGTGGCTTCTCGCTGTCGATCATCTCGCGCATGGAGATCACGTCGGCGCTGACCTTGGCAACGTCTCGCTTGCGGCCGAGAATTTCTGCAAAGATCGCGTTGGCCTCGGCCATCAGCTTGTCGTCGCCACAGATGCAGCGCGCCCGGGTCAGCGCCAGGTGCTCCCAGGTCCAGGCCTCTTCGCGCTGATACTTGGCGAAAGCGTTGATCCTTGTAGCGACCGGCCCCTTGTTGCCGGAGGGACGAAGCCGCATGTCGACCTCGTAAAGAATGCCCTCGGCCGTCGGCGCGGAGAGTGCCGCAATCAGGCGCTGCGTCACCCTGGTGAAATAGCGCGTCGGGTCGAGCGGCTTGGCGCCGTCGGACTCGGTTGCCGTCTCGTCGTAGTCATAGAGCAGGATCAGGTCGACGTCCGAACCGGCGGTCAGTTCGTGGCTGCCAAGCTTGCCCATGCCGACGACGGCGATACGGCCGCCGGGGAAATCGCCGTGCGCCGAGCGGACTTCGTCCTGAACCGCTTTCATGGCGGCCGCGATGATCAGGTCGGCGAGGTCAGTGAAGGCACGGCCCGCCTGGGCGCCGGAGATGGCGCCGGTCAAGAGCCGGATGCCGATCAGGAAGCGCTGTTCGGCAGCAATGATGCGCAGGCGGTCGAGCGCCTCCTCATAGTGCCGGGCGCCACCGACGAAATTGGCGATGCGCGGCGCGAGGTAATCCCGCGTCGGCAGTTCGGCGAGCAGGCCGGGGTCAAGCATGCCGTCGAAGACATGCGGGCGCGCGGCGATGATTTCGGCAAGTCTTGGGGCCGACGACATGACGTTGACGATCAGTGACAGCAGGCCCGGATTGTTGCCGAGCAGCGAAAAGAGCTGGATGCCGGCAGGCAGACCGGAAATGAAATTGTCGAAGCGCAGCAGTGCATCATCGGCCCGGCGGCTTTCGCCGAAGACGCGCAGGAGTTCCGGTGTCAGCTCGGTCAGCCGCTCGCGCGCCTCCACCGATTGCGTCGCACGGTAACGGCCATAGTGCCAGGTGCGGATGGTATGGGAGATGTCCGAGGGGCGCTGGAAGCCGAGCTTCCTCAGCGTTTCCAGCGTATCGGGATCGTCGCGCTGGCCGGTGAAGACGAGGTTTCCGGTCTCGGTCGAGAGCTTGGCCTCCTGCTCGAAAAGCTGGGCATAGCGGCGCTCAACCGTCTTCAGCACGCGCGAAAGCGCCTTGGAAAAGGCTGCCGTATCCTCGAAGCCGAGCATATAGGCGATGCGCTTCAGCTCCGCTTCGGTCTCGGGCAGAACGTGGGTCTGCTCGTCGCGCACCATCTGGATCCGGTGCTCGACATCACGCAGGAACCAGTAGGCCTCCACAAGTTCATCGGCCGTCTCCTCATCGATCCAGCCGGCCTTGACGAGGGCCCGCAGCATCGGCTCCGTCGCGCGCTGGCGCAGATCGGGCATGCGGCCACCGGCGATCAACTGCTGCGTCTGCACGAAGAACTCGATCTCTCGGATGCCGCCGCGACCAAGCTTGATGTTGTGACCCTTGACCGCGATCTCGCCATGCCCCTTGTGGGCGTGGATCTGGCGCTTGATCGAATGAATGTCGGCGATCGCCGCATAGTCGAGATATTTGCGGAAGACGAAGGGGACCAGTTCGCGCAGGAAGCGTTCGCCGGCCTCGATATCGCCGGCCACCGGCCGCGCCTTGATGAAGGCGGCCCGTTCCCAGTTCTGCCCCCTGCCCTCGTAGTAGAGCATCGCCGCTTCGACCGGGATCGCCAGCGGCGTCGAGCCCGGATCCGGCCGCAGGCGCAGGTCGGTGCGGAAGACATAGCCGTCGCCGCTGCGCTCCTGCAGGATGCGGATCAGGCGGCGCAGCAGGCGACCGAAGGTTTCCGAGGCATCGTCGCGATCGACGATGATGCCGGATTGCGGATCGTAGAAGACAACGAGGTCGATGTCGGAGGAGTAATTGAGCTCGACGGCACCGAGCTTGCCCATGCCGAGAACGACGACGCCGGAACCTATGCTGGGACTGGCGACATCCTTGACGATCAGCTTGCCGCCTTCGTGTGCGCTGAGCAGCAGGTGATCGATTGTCGCCGACACGGCAGCACCGGCAAATTCGCTGAGCCAGCGCGTGGTTTCGCGGCCGTCGAAATGCCGGGAGAGATCGGCGAGCGCCACGGCGAAGGCCAGCTCACGTTTGGCCCTTCGCAGCCGAGCCATGATCTCCGTGTCCGGCAGGGCCGCTCCGCCCTCGTTCGGCTTCCAGGCATGCCGGGCGCGACGCACCCGCTCGGTCAGAAAGGTCGATAAATCAGTGGACAGGAGCTCTTCGAGAATGACCGGCCGGCTGTCGCCGGTGTCGCGCAGGAAGGGCGAAAGTGCAAAGGCCGACACGACGAAAGTCTTGAACGGGCTCTCCGAGGCAAGCAGGCTTGCGATCCTCTCGTGCCCCTTGGCCATGTCTTTCAGCACGGAGAGCGCCGTTTTGGCGTCGGCCTGTGTCGCCGGACGGATTGGCGCCGTCTCGATCTCCCAGCACTGCTGCACCTGTTCCTGCATGCCGTCTCCCCTTGCCTGGAACGGGATGCGGCCAGAAAGCCGCAGCTGCCCATTCCATTCTCACTCTCCGGGAACCGGTCTATCAGGTTGCAGCCACCGGGAAAACCATCCGCACCGTCAGCCCCTTGCCGCCGTCACCGGCCGCGGGCTCGGTATCGGCAAGACGCAGCGAGCCGTGGTGCATTTCCATGACCGCCTCTACCAGCGAAAGGCCGAGGCCCGTGCCCGGCTTCGACCGGCTCTCGTCCAGGCGAACGAAGCGCTTCACCACCTCGTCATGCATCGCGGTGGGGATGCCGGGGCCGTGATCTGCTACGGACAAGAGCACATGGCCATCGCGCTTTTCCAGCGAGACCTTGATCAGCGGATTGTCCGCGCCATCGGCATACTTGATCGCGTTGTCGATGAGGTTGCCGAGAGCCTGGCCGACCAGTTCCCGGTTGCCTGAAATCACCAGATTCTGGGCGACGTCGGCTTCGAGTTTCAAACCGACGTCTTCGGCCACGGGCTCATAGAGTTCGACGCTATCGGAAACGATCTGCGAAAGATCGATCTCGCTCATCTCGGCGGCGGACGAACCGGCCTCGACGCGCGAAATCATCAGCAGCGCATTGAAGGTCCGGATCAACTGGTCGGACTCACCGATAATTTCCTCGAGCGCGCCGCGCTGGCTGGTGCCCTTGCGGGCAAGTGCCGCTTCCGCCTTGTTGCGCAACCGCGTAAGCGGGGTCTTGAGGTCATGGGCGATGTTGTCGGAGACCTGGCGCAGACCTTCGTTCAGCTTCTCGATACGGCCGAGCATCGCGTTCAGCGATTCCGACAGGCGGTCGAACTCGTCGCCAGAGCCGCTCATCGGCAGGCGCTGCGAAAGATCGCCCGCCATGATCTTGGTGCTTGCCTCCGACATGCGGTCGATGCGCTTGAGCGCATTGCGGCCAATGCCGAACCAGATGACGAGTGCACCAAGCCCCATGACGCCAAGCGCCACCATCAGCGCCTGACGCACCAGCGCGCGAAATTTCTGCGGTTCCTGCAAGTCGCGACCGACGAGAATGCGCAGGCCATTGTCGAGCACCAGCACATGGGCGAGCGCCACATGGCTGTCCGTCTTCGTCTCGTCCGTATAGCGCTGATAGGCAAAGGGGCGCTCGGTCCAACCTTCGCTGTCGAGCAGTCCGGGCTCGAGGCTCGCAACGTTGCCCGCGAGGATCTCGCCGTTCGGCCCGGCGATGACATAGAGATTGGCCCCCGGCTGGCGTGCGCGGCGCTCGAGCGAGCGCAACAGGCCGTTCATGCCGGCCCGCGTGTAGACCTGCTCGATCTGCGTCACCTCGGCGGTGATGGAATCCCGGGTCTGCTGCTGCAGCAACCGCTCCGACATGCCGGTAACGTAGAAAACGAGGAAGGCGGCGCAGAGCGAAAAGAGGATGAGATAGAGGGCGGAAAGACGAACCGCGGTCGTTCTGAAGAGAACGCGAAGCTTGCTCATGCGGGGGCCCGGTCATCCTTGATCATGTAGCCGGCACCACGAACAGTGCGCAGCAGCGGCACATCGAAGTCCTTCTCGATCTTCGAGCGCAGCCGCGAGACATGGACGTCGATGACGTTGGTCTGCGGGTCGAAGTGGTAATCCCACACGTTTTCCAGAAGCATGGTGCGGGTCACGACCTGGCCGGCATTCTTCAT
The DNA here is from genome assembly GCF_052115125.1 of Ensifer sp. 2TAB8. NCBI lineage: Bacteria > Pseudomonadati > Pseudomonadota > Alphaproteobacteria > Hyphomicrobiales > Rhizobiaceae > Ensifer > Ensifer sp. 2TAB8. The sequence goes on from NZ_JBFRGB010000001.1 coordinate 16,354, forward strand.
GAGATATTCGAGCAGACGGAATTCGCGCGGCTGCAGCGGGATCTCCTTGCCCTGTCGGCGGACGGAATGCGACAGGCGATCAAGTTCGAGATCACCGACGCGGTAGACCATGTCCTGCTCGGGCGTGCCCTTGCGGCGGCCAAGCACCTCGACCCGCGCGAGCAGCTCGTTGAAGGCGTAGGGCTTCGGAAGATAGTCGTCACCACCGGCGCGCAGGCCGGTAACACGGTCGTCGACCTGGCCAAGTGCGGAAAGAATGAGCACCGGCGTGTGAACGTCCTTGCGCCTGAGCTCTGTGATGACAGACAGGCCGTCACGACGCGGCAACATGCGATCGACCACCAGAACGTCGTAACTGTTCTCGCTGGCCATGAAGAGACCGCTCTCGCCATCGCTGGCGTGATCGGACACGATGCCTGCCTCACGGAAGGCTTTCGCCAGATAGGCTGCCGCCTCGAGATCGTCTTCAATGATGAGAATCTTCATACGCGCGACCATAGTCCCGGACCCCTATCTGTCTCAACCGGTTTCGGCTTTGCGACAACCGGATTGGCGAGCGCTTCTCGTGGACAAGAGCAGAATGAAGGCGGAAAACCGCAGAGATCTTTCCTCATCCCGCCCGAAACGGAAAGCGCCGCGAAATCACTTGGAAATCGCGGCGCTCCGGTCAATCATTTGACTGCCGCGATCAGCCCTGATCGATCGGGAGGGCCACGAAGCGGCTACCGTTCTCGGCCTCTATCTGGAAGAGCGCCTTGCTACGGCCGTCCTTCTTGGCAGCATTGATGACCTTGAGGATGTCGTCGGCGGACTTCACTTCCTGATTGTTGACGGAGACGATCTTTTCGCCCGTCTTCAGGCCACGATCGCTGGCGTCGGAGTCTTCGTCGACCGAGGCGATTGTGACCCCCTTGCCGTCATCGGACGGCACGACGGTAACGCCGAGGTTAGCCAGTGCCTGTTCGCTCGAAGGCTGTGCTTCTTCGGTCTGGCTGTCCTGGGTCTTGGCAGCGTCCTTGTCATCCTTCGGCAGGGTGCCGATTTCCAGCTTGACGCTTTCGGACTTGCCATCACGCCACAGGCTCAGATCAACGGTGGTGCCCGGACGGATGGCAGCAACCTTGCGCGCAAGATCACGCGGATCCTTGACGGTGTCACCGTTGAGCGCGGTTACGACGTCGCCCTTCTTGATGCCGGCCTTTTCACCCGGCGAGCCGGATTGCGGTTCGACGACCAGCGCGCCGCTTGCTTCCGAAAGACCAAGCGATTCAGCGATGTCCTTGGTGACAGGTTGGATCTGTACGCCGAGCCAGCCACGGGAAACCGAACCGTCCTTGATCAGGTCGGCGACGACGTCCTTGGCGACGGCCGCGGGGATCGCAAAGGCGATACCGACGTTACCGCCCGACGGCGAGAAGATCGCGGTGTTGATGCCGACCACTTCGCCCGAAAGGTTGAAGGTCGGACCACCCGAGTTGCCGCGGTTCACGGCAGCGTCGACCTGCAGGTAGTCGTCATAGGGGCCGGAGCCGATGTCGCGGCCACGGGCCGAGATGATGCCCGAGGTCACGGTACCGCCGAGGCCGAACGGATTGCCGACTGCAACCACCCAGTCACCGACGCGGACCTTGCTGTCGTCAGCCCAGCCGACATAGGTGAACTTGCGCTTGTCATCGACCTTGAGCACGGCGAGATCGGTGCGGCTGTCCTTGCCGATCAGCTTGGCATCGAGTTCGGTGCCGTCGTTGAGGATAACCGTAAAGGCCGAACCGTCGGAAACGACGTGGTTGTTGGTGACGAGGTAGCCGTCTTCCGAGATGAAGAAGCCCGAACCCTGGGACGTCGGGCGCAGGCGACCTTCGCCATGCGGACCACGGCGACCCGGACCACCGCGCTCGGCACGGTCATCACCGCGCGGGCCGAATTCCTTGAAGAAACGCTTCAGCGGGTGATCATCCGGCAGTTCATCGAAGCCACGGCCATTGAAGCCGAAGCTGAAGTCGCTGCCGTCTTCGGAAACCGGGTTGACGCGCGACTGGACACGAACCGAGACGACGGCCGGCGAAACCGCGTCGACGACGTTGGCAAAGCTCGGCACCGACGGCGCTTCCACCTTCACCGCTTCCGCGAAGGACTGGGAGATGCTGGCCGGCAATCCGGAGGTCAGCATGACGGCAGCAAGACCGGCAACGGTCGAGGTCTTCAGAACGGTCTTGAGGGAGGGACGCAGGGATTTGGTCGTAATCATCCGTTTTGCCTTTTCTCTTCCTTGATGCCGTCGAAGACGGCACCGAAACCTGGTTGCGATACCCACCTCGCAGGGAAGAGGCGGGCTCGTTTGGCTGACTGGAGGAACAGCCGATGACGAAAGATGTAACGGATGGGACCTTACTGAGTTCTGTCCGGAAGATGAATATTTGGTAATGTTGCGGGAGATGACTAGGGATGGACCGATAGCCCATTGCCGACCGCATGTCGCCGCGAACGGCGACCGTTATCGCCGAGAACATTCGCCTGCGATATCAGGCTATTGGCGTTCGACATCGTCGAACGCGCGACGCCGCTCCAAGCGTCCCGTCAGGGCTGAAGGAGTTTCTTCAGCTTTTCCTTTTCATCCTCGGAAAGCGGCGTTCCCTTGGCTTGAGCCCCGCGCCGGCGCGACGCAATGACAAGGGTGATCGCCCCGACGAGCAGCAGGGTTGCAGGCATGCCCCACAGGATCAGCGTCTTCGTTTCGAAGCGTGGCTTCAGCAGCACGAATTCGCCATAGCGGGATACGACATAGTCGATCACCGCTTCGTCGCTATCGCCGTTGGCGAGCCGCTCGCGCACCAGCACGCGCAGGTCCTTGGCAAGCTCGGCATTGGAATCGTCGATCGACTGGTTCTGGCAGACCATGCAACGCAGTTCGGCCGAGATCGCCCGAGCGCGGGCTTCAAGCGCAGGGTCGGCCAGCACCTCATCCGGATTGACTGCAAAGGCTGATCCGATCGGCAGGGTGAACAGCACAAGCGCCAGCAGCAGACGGATCATTCGGCAGCCCCCACTGGCACTGTCTTCGGCCGCTTGGCCCGTGTCGGCGCACCGACACGCAGCCGGCGATCGCTCAAGGATACGAAGCCACCCGCCATCATGAACAGGGTTCCGCCCCAGATGCACAGGATCATCGGCTTCCACCAGATGCGCACGACGATACCGCCTTCGCTGATTTGGTCGCCGAGCGAAACATAGAGCTGGTTGAGACCGAAGGTGCGGATGCCTGCTTCCGTCGTCGGCATGCGGCGCGCCTGGTAGAGGCGCTTCGACGACCAGACCTCGGAAACGGCGACGCCGCCGCGGCTAATGGTGAAGTGACCGGATTCTTCCGTGTAGTTCGGGCCACTGCCGTTGCGCATGCCGTCGAAGCGCAGCGTGTAACCGCCGGCGTCAACCGTCATGCCCGGCTTCATCTCGACGACCGTCTCGGTTTCGAATGCCGTGACAGCGACGATGCCGATCAAGGTGACGCCAAGACCGATATGGGCAAGAGCCGTACCGAAGGCAGAGCGTGGCAGGCCGGCAAAGCGCCGCCAGGCGACATTGCCCGCAACCTTGCCGACGCCGGAGCGCAGCGCCAGATCGGTGAGCGAACCGGCGATCAGGTAGACGCCAAGTGCAATGCCGAGGAGCGCCAGAACCGGGCCGCCGTTCATCACGTAATAGTAGATCGTGCCGGCGACGAGACCGATCGCGACGGACGCGAAGAGCCGCTGGGCGACGCCGGCGAGGTCCCCGCGCTTCCACGCCAGCAATGGACCGAACGGTACCGCAAAGAGCAGCGGCAGCATCAGGAGACCGAAGGTCATGTTGAAGAAGGGCGGGCCCACGGAGATCTTGTCCCCGGTGAGCGCCTCAAGCACCAGCGGATAGAGTGTGCCGGTGAGGACCGTCGCGGTCGCCGTTGTCAGGATCAGGTTGTTGAAGACCAGTGCGCCCTCACGCGAAATCGGCGCGAAGATGCCGCCGGCTTTCAGGTGCGAGGCACGCAAAGCAAAGAGTGTGAAGGCACCGCCGATGAAGAAGACGAGGATGGCGAGAATGAAGATGCCGCGCGTCGGGTCGGTAGCGAAGGCGTGAACGGAAGTCAGCACGCCGGAGCGCACGAGGAAAGTACCGAGCAGCGAAAGCGAGAAGGTCATGATCGCGAGCAGCACGGTCCAGATCTTCAGCGCCTCGCGCTTCTCCATGACCAGTGCCGAATGCAGCAAAGCCGTGCCCGCGAGCCAGGGCATGAAGGACGCGTTCTCGACCGGGTCCCAGAACCACCAGCCGCCCCAGCCGAGTTCATAATAGGCCCAGTAGGAACCCATGGAGATGCCAGCGGTCAAAAACGTCCAGGCGGCGAGCGTCCAGGGACGGACCCAGCGCGCCCAGGCGGCATCGATGCGACCCTCGATCAGTGCCGCGATCGCAAAGGAGAAGCAGACGGAGAAACCGACATAGCCGAGGTAGAGCAGCGGCGGATGAATGGCGAGGCCGACATCCTGCAGGATCGGGTTCAGGTCCTTGCCCTCACCCGGCGCCGGGATCAGCCGCGCGAACGGATTGGACGTCAGCAAGATGAAGAGCGCAAAGGCCATGGCAATCCAGGCCTGGACCGCAAGCACGTTCGCCTTCAGCGTTTCCGGCAGGTTGCGCCCGAAAGAGGCGACCAGCGCCGAGAAGAATGTCAGAATCAGCAGCCACAGCAGCATCGATCCCTCGTGGTTCCCCCACACACCTGAGATCTTGTAAATCAGCGGCTTCAACGAGTGGGAGTTTTCCCAGACGTTGCGGACCGAAAAGTCCGAAGTCACGTAGGCGAAGGTGAGCACGATGAACGCGAAGGCGACCAGCAGGAAACAGGCGACCGCCGCGCTCGACGCCAATTCCATCAAGCCGCGGTCGTTCAGCCGCGCCCCGAGGATCGGCAGAGCGGCCTGGATGACCGCGGTCGCCAATGCCAGGACCAGCGCGTAATGTCCGAGCTCGATGATCATTTAATCGTTTCCTTCCCGCTGAGCTCAACGCCCTGCGCCTTCAACCGGTCGGCGACATCCTTCGGCATATAGGTCTCGTCATGCTTGGCGAGAACCGTATCCGCCACGAAGACGGAGTTCCCTTGAACGAAGGCTCCCTCCGTCACCACGCCCTGCCCCTCGCGGAACAGGTCGGGCAGGATGCCCGTGTAGGTTACCGGCACGCCGGCAAGTGTGTCGGTCACAGTGAAGGTGACCGTCTTGCCGTCGCCGCGCTTCACCGAACCCGCTTCGACCACGCCGCCGAGACGAATGCGCGTGCCCGGAGCAACGTTCGCCTTGGCGAGATCGCTCGGCACATAAAAATAGGCGATCGCCTGGCTGAAGGCGAACATTACCAGAAAGGCTGCGAGAACCAGAAAGCCGACACCACCACCGATGATCGCCAGTCTTTTTTGCTTGCGCGTCATTGCGTCACTCCATCGGTCGCAATCCCGAGTTCGCGAGCGAGCGCCAGGAGCTGCTTGCCCCCGTCGCCATCGGCCGGGAAGGTTTTGAGGCCCTCCTTTAGCGCGGCCGCGGCCTTGTCTCGTTGATCAAGGACAACATGGGAGCGGATCAGCCGCGCCCAGCCCTCGAGGTTATCCGGATTTTCCTTGAGGCGGCTTTCGAGGCTTTCGACCATGCCGCGGATCATTTCCTGACGGTCGCCGGAGGTCATGCTCTCGGCGGCGGCGACATCCTCGGCACTGGGATTGCCGGGCGCGGCAGCGCTGGTTGCGCCCCCCAGTTCCGCCACATGCTGCTTGACGAGCGGCAGCCAGGGCGCGTCGGCAGGCGACGTCGCGACCAGCCTGTTGAAGGCGGTCAGCGCCTCCTCCTTCTTGCCTTCCTGCTTGAGGCCGAGGGCAAGGTAGAACTCCGAGCGCGGATCATTGGGGTCGATCGTCAGTGCCTGCTGGAATGCCTCCTGCGCCTTGGTCGTCACGAGACCATCGGATTGCACGACCAGGGCTTCAGCGTATCCACCCAGGCGCGCCGGCGTCGGCCCGAGCAGGCGGATGGCCCTGTCATAGGCGTCGACCGCTTCCTCGATGCGGCCGTTGCGCATGTAGATCGGTGCGAGCAGATCCCAGCCGGCACCGTCATTCGGGTTTACCGCAAGGTGGTTTTCAGCCTTGGCGATCAGGACATTGATATCGCCATTGGGGTCGGCCAAGCGCGCGGCAAGCGGCTGTGCCGGCACGCCCGGGCTACCCGTCAGCAGGTAAAGACAGAGCCCGACGACCGGAAGACAGAGCAGCACGAAAGCCTGGGCCAGACGATTGGCCCCGCGCCGCTGCGAAACGGCCGGCGCCACATTGCGGTCGCTCTCACCGGCTGCCAGCAACCGGCGCGCCACTTCGGCACGCGCAAGCTCGGCATCGGCGCTACCGATCAGGCCGCTGTCCTGATCGCGCTTCAGTTCATCGAGCTGGTGGCGATAGACCTCGATGTCGTGGCTGTGGGGAGACGATGGGGCTTCCCCTGCCCGCATCAGCGGGAGGATCAGCACGGCGGCGACGGCCGCCGTCAAAGTGGCGACGAGGATCCAGAACAACATGGACGCTCAATACTATGAGGCCCATGCCTTTCCAACTCGAAAACCGGTTATGACGGAGATTTGAGGCGTTTCGCCGCAACGGACGACGATGCCACCCCCGACGCTCTCAAACGGCCTCAGAAGGGACTGCGCTCAGCTGAGCGGCGTCCAGCTGCCGTCGGGATTGCGGCAGGCAGCACCCCGGGCCGTCTTCGCCTCAGTCTTGGTCGTGACAGTATGGCTGTACTGGCGGCAATTCTGCGACCCGACCTGATAGGGGGCGGCGGCAACGACGGAGCCGCTGACGCCACGTCCAGCCCAGGTCACAGGCTGGCCGCCGGGCGCTGCCTCGAGCGCACGATACTCTGCCTCGAGTGCGCGTTGACGATCGGACGTACCGATATCGAGATCGGAAAGACGGCCGATCACGCCGCCCTGAAGAGCGGCAATGTAGGTCGTCGAGGAGACACTACGGGTTGCTGTCGACTTGCCGCCCGCGGTCGTGCTGCAACCGGCAAGAGCCACGGCCGACGCGATCACCGCGATCCTACCGCCAACGACAAAAGTCCGTGCCATTTCTGCCTGGTTCCTCATGATCCGCGACACTCAACCATTCCTATCCGAAGCCGCATTCGTGAAATCCGGTACATTCGGGTCAAATGACGACTTGTCCTTGATTTTCTTTTGGCATTCCCCGCCTGCCGAGGCAACGGCGCGCCCTGCCACTGTGACATTTTCGAGCACGGGTGTGACACCTAAATCACGAAACCGCGCACCCTTCTTCACCCCGCTCTAAGCCGCGGCCGGCAACAGGAGCTGGGCACGCAGTCCCCCCTCATCCCGGCGCGACAGCGTAATGGTGCCTTGATACTCCCGCACGATCTCGCTGACGATCGACAGCCCGAGCCCAGTTCCGGGCTTGCTTTCGTCAAGTCGTTTGCCGCGTTTCATTGCCAGCGCGATCTGATCAGGATTGAGCCCCGGGCCGTCGTCATCGATGTCGAGCACGATCCACTGTCTTCCCGGTTCCTTCGCATGCAGATCGCTCGGCGCTGGTCGGACGTTCAGCCACACCTCGCCACGGGCGTGGCGGGCAGCGTTTTCAAGCAGATTGCCGACGGTTTCCTCGACATCCTGCAATTCCATCGCAAGCACCAACGCCGGCGGATTGATTGACAGGTGCACCTGCTTTTCCGGGTTGAGCTTGCGCATCACCCGAACCAGACGTTCGAGCGCCGGCTGCGCTTCGGTTCGCGCCAGGACGGATTCGCGCTGTGCGGCGATCCGCGCGCGGCTGAGATAGGATTGAACCTGCATCTGCATTGCATCGACCTGGTTGCGCACCAGTTCGCCGTGCGACGCGTCGAGCACCCGGGCCTCGTTGAGGAGCACGGCGATCGGTGTCTTCAGGGAATGCGCGAGATTGCCGACCTGCATGCGGGCGCGCTCGACGATGCGGCGGTTGCTGTCGATCAGGGCGTTCACTTCGTTGGCAAGCGGCTGGATTTCGCGGGGGAAAGCTCCATCAAGCCTCTCGCTTTCGCCGGCGCGGATCTTCTCCAGCGAGCGACGGACCTGATCGAGCGGGCGCAGGCCGAAGAGAATGGTCAGCGCGTTCACACCAAGGCCGCCGAGACCGAAGATGGAAAGCGCGATGGTCAGGTTGCGGGTGAAGCGATTGATGTCGGCTTCGAGCACGTCGCGGTTGCCGGCCACGCGAAAGCGCGCTGTGTGGCCCTGGATGTCCAACACGACCTCGGTCTCGGAAACTTCGACCGCGTTACCGAACGGATCCTTGGTCGTGTAGAACCGGACGTAGCCGGTGTCGAAGGGAACCTCATCGACGCTGGCGATCGGCAGCTTTCCGTTGCCGAGCGACGTCGAGATCAAAGGCGGCGTGTCGAATTCGCCGATCGGGTCGACGATCCAGTACCAGCCGGTCTGCGGCTGTGAAAATCGCAGATCGCCAAGCTGCGGACTGCCCGAAAGTACCGTCTTCTCGTTGACGGAAATCGAATTGACGACGTTGAAAAGCTGCGCCCGCAGCAGGTCCTTGAAGCCGCGTTCGGAGCCCTGGCGATAGAGTTCGGAAATGACCACGCCGATCACGACCAGGGCGACGACCGCCCAGACGGTGGAAACCGCCAATACGCGGGCTGTGAGGGACCTAATTGCCATTGCCCGGCGCTTGCATTCGGTATCCGAGGCCGCGCACCGTTTCGATCAGATCGTTGCCGATCTTCTTGCGCAGCCGGCCGATGAACACCTCAATCGTATTGGAATCGCGGTCGAAATCCTGATCGTACATATGCTCGACGAGTTCCGTGCGCGAAACGACCTGGCCCATGTGATGCATGAGATAGGAGAGCAGCCGGAACTCGTGCGACGTCAGCTTGAGGGCTACGCCATCGACGGTTGCCTTGGAACCCTTGGTATCGAGGCGCACCGGGCCGCAGACGATCTCCGAGCTTGCATGGCCGGCGGCACGACGGATCAGGGCGCGGATGCGGGCGAGAACCTCTTCGACATGGAACGGCTTGGCGACGTAATCGTCGGCGCCGGCATCGATACCGGCAACCTTGTCGCTCCAGCGATCGCGCGCCGTCAGGATCAGCACAGGCATGGTCTTGCCGTCGCCGCGCCACTTCTCGAGAACGGTGATGCCATCCATCTCCGGCAGGCCGATGTCGAGGATCACGGCATCATAGGGCTCGGCGTCGCCGAGATAGTGCCCCTCCTCGCCGTCATAGGCCTGGTCGACGACATAGCCGGCCTCCTTCAGCACCTCGGCGAGCTGCCGGTTCAGGTTGGCGTCGTCCTCGACAATCAGAATGCGCATTCGTCTCTACTTCCTCTCGCGGCCATTTCCGCTGCCTGTTTCGTCAAACCTAGCCGATTTAAGGACAGAAACATGCAGGCATTCAAAGCGCTACAGCGACCTTTGCGCGCCTGACAAGACGCGCAACGCTGCGGGGACCGCTTACATCGGCACCTTCACGGTGACCTTCTTCGGCCGTCCACCATTACCGGGAACGAGTACCGTGATCACGCACTGGCCATCGGATGTCGGCTGTGCCGACAGCAGCTCGCCGCCGGTATCGGCAACCACCTGCGCAGCGGCCGCGCTGCAATCGCCGGACACACGGACGACGTTATCCGACGGCACGTTGATCGCAGGCGGGCTGAAGCCCGCGAGGCCTGCGGCAAGCGCGGCTATGATCACTGGTGAAGACATGAACGCACTTTCGACTTGGGAAGCATCATGGCAGAAGCAATAACCGAATGAGGCTGAATGGCAAATGAATGTCGGCTTTCAGAGCCGTCAGGTATCCACTGGGGAGCCGACGGATCCGACCCTAGATTGCAGCGATTCCGTTTGTGACGAAACCCGGAACGAGACTTGCGCCAGCAAGCGATAGCCATCTCATGCGACAGTTTCATCTCGATGCCGACGACAGAATGGGGCCTCAAGATCACGGGCATACTTCACTGCAGGCCATGAGATCAGCCTTTTGTTAAGCATGTTTCGCTAGCATTCCGAAGTCGGCAGCGGTGCGCATGCCGCGATGGTGGATGCATCCGCCATAAGCCCGAACACTGGGACAGCGCATCGGGCAGGAGCGATTTCCGATTCCATTGAATCCCTTGCCGACGATCGTTTGAAAGTTGAGTCAACACCCTGCGAGGTTGAGTCAACTTGATCGCGCGCCGAATCCGGTATTCGCACTAAGCCCCTGACACCCTTCGATTTCATCGCGATGGCTTCGCCGCGATGCGAGCGAGCGTGCCGGCGTTCGGCACATTCTGTAGGAGCCTCATCACGTGAGGTTTGGCGTTCCCACACAAGACAGGACGCCCGCAAAAATACTTCAAAAGAACAGCCAATTTAGTCGTATCTGCACCGGCAGATCTTTGGATTGACAGACGGCTGTGGATCAACGAAAAATTAATCGATTTAAATATTTTTCAATCGTTTAAATGATTTAAGCCACTGATTTACAAAGCCTTTACGATATGAAATTGTCCACTACATCAAATGTCATGAAACCGTCATAGGCCCCGGGAGGATCGGATGCAGACGCTAGCCAACAACCAGCCCGCATCTCAGCAGTCCAAAGTACCGCAATCGCTGCTCGACCGTTTCGAAAACGAATGGCGCGCCATGCGCGACGCCGGCGAAAGCACCCCGAAGCCGATCCAGCCGGCTGAGTAAAGCCTGTCAACGGCGCACCGGTTTTCCTGCGCCAAGACCATCCTGACATATGCAAGACGCAACACGGAGTTGAACCCTTACGGGTCAGGATGAAACACATCCTGCAACGCCGAATGGCCCGTCTTGGCCGATTGGATTGGTGCCGTGGCAATAGCTGCGGCCCTTGAATTTTTGTGGCTATTTTCAGCCTTTTGGCCATTCGGAAAATCCATGTTACTCTTTCCGAATGCTGACCGAAGAGATTGAAAAACTCGCGCTAAGCTTGCCGGGAACGGAGGAAAACGCGCATTTCGGCACACGGGACTTCCGGGTGGGCAAGCGCATTTTCATGACCCTGCCGGAAGCCGGCCGCGCGGTCTTCAAATTCACCCCTGATCAACAGCGCATGCTCCTGGAAATGGAGCCCGGGGTCTGTGCCGCCGTGCCTGGCGGTTGGGGTGACCGTGGCTGGACATCATTCTACTTCGTCGAAGCCGACGAAGGGCTCGTGCGCCAGTCTATGGAAACGGCATGGCGCAACGTCGCACCGAAAAACCTCGTCAGGAAGAACGGCGGCAGCCACTAGGCTGCATCAGGCGAATGGCCGGTTCGCCGAAGTGCGAGCGCCCCGCACGCAAGTCGCTTGCGAAGCGCGGACCAATCCATTTTCAATCCACGCTTTCCTGCCCCACTTCCAGCGGCCAGGTGACGAGATAGTCTTCGTAGTCCTCGATATCGATGCCGTCCTCGGCAACGGTGCGGCCACGCACGGAGATGCCGGCGGCATGGACAGTATCCGGATCGCCTGAGACCAGCGGGTGCCACCAATAGAGATCGCGCCCCTCGGCCACGAGGCGGTAGCCGCAGGTCGGCGGCAGCCAGGTGATTTCGCGCACGGCCTTGGGCGTCAGCTGGATGCAGTCGGGCACTGTCGCCTGACGGTTTTCATAGTCCTTGCAACGACAGCTCTCGCCATCAAGCAAAGTGCAGCGGATCGAGGTCCAGGCGATCTCGCCGGTATCCCAATCCTCCAGCTTGTTCAGGCAACAGAGTCCGCAGCCGTCACACAGGCTCTCCCACTCCGTATTGGTCATGTCCTCAAGGCTTTTCGCCTTCCAGAAAGGCATTTCGCCCATCGTCATCACACTTTCGTCAAATAGCCCGCGATACAGAAATTTCGCAGAAAATTGCCGGTTTTTTAAGGCCGGCAGCGCGATATGCAAGTAGATTGGAATTTGACGCCGTGCAAATATTGCGCGGCGCCGGCATGATGCCACAAAGCCTTCAGGACGTTGAGACGTGCGGGAACCGAGGAAAGACGATAACCGGCCGAAGAAACGGCACATCTTTCTCAGGATCGACTCCTGGATCGATTCGACGGTCTGGAATACCGGGTTCAAGCTCGCGCAGTGGTGGGAAGATACCACCATCTTCTTCCGCCGTTTCCGCGTCACTGGCTGGAAAAAGGTCGTCTTCGAGGTCCTCGGCGAAGGCATGACCTGGGGCACCGTCGGCTCGGTGCTGATGCTGGCACTGGCGCTTCCCGCCTTCGAGGAAACCAAGGGAAACTGGCGTGCCCAGAGCGACTTCGCCGTCACCTTCCTCGACCGCTACGGCAATGAAATCGGCCACCGCGGCATCATCCACGAAGATTCCGTGCCGATCGACGAGCTGCCCGACCACCTGATCAAGGCGGTGCTGGCGACCGAAGACCGCCGCTTCTTCGACCACTGGGGCATCGACTTCCTCGGCCTTGCCCGCGCCATGACCGAAAACGCCCGTGCCGGCGGTGTCGTCCAGGGCGGCTCGACGCTGACCCAGCAGCTCGCCAAGAACCTTTTCCTTTCGAACGAGCGAACGATCGAACGCAAGATCAAGGAGGCCTTCCTTGCCATCTGGCTGGAAAGCAACCTGTCGAAGAAGGAAATACTCCGGCTTTATCTCGACCGCGCCTACATGGGCGGCGGCACCTTTGGCGCGGCTGCGGCGGCGCAATTCTATTTCGGCAAATCGATCACCGATGTAAGCTTGGCGGAATCGGCGATGCTTGCCGGCCTCTTCAAGGCGCCGGCGCGTTATGCACCGCATGTCAACCTGCCGGCTGCGCGCGGTCGTGCCAACGAGGTTTTGACCAACCTCGTCCAGGGCGGCCTGATGACCGAGGGCCAGGTGATCGCCGCGCGCCTCAATCCCGCCAGCGTTATCGACCGCGCCCAGGTAAAGGCGCCCGATTTCTTCCTCGACTGGGCCTTCGATGAGGTCCAGCGCATTGCCCGTCCCTTCGCGCAGCATTCGCTGATCGTGCGCACCACGATCGACATGGGCCTGCAGAACGCCGCGGAGGACTCGGTGGAATCGAGCCTGCGCCAATATGGCGAGAGCTTCCGCGTGAAGCAGGGCGCGCTTGTCATGCTCGAGAATGGCGGCGCGGTGCGCGCCATGGTCGGCGGTCGCGACTATGGCGAGAGCCAGTTCAACCGCGCGACCCGTGCGCTGCGGCAACCGGGCTCCTCATTCAAGGTGTATACCTACGCGGCCGCGATGGAGAAGGGCATGACGCCGGAAACGATCGTCGTCGACGCGCCGATCACCTGGCGCGGCTGGTCGCCGCAGAATTACGGCCGCAGCTATGCCGGGCGCATCACTATCCTGACAGCCATCGCCAAGTCGATCAACACCATCCCCGTACGCCTCGCCAAGGACAAGCTCGGCACCGACCTGATCGCTCACACCGCCAAGGCGATGGGCGTCGAGACCCCTATCCGTACCGACAAGACCATGCCGCTCGGCACATCGGAAGTCACCGTGCTCGATCAAGCGACGGCTTACGCGGTGTTCCCGGCCGGCGGCGTGCAGTCACGCCGTCACGGCATTAGCCAGATCCTCAACTATGACGGCGACATCCTCTACGACTTCGGGCGTGACGAACCGCCGGCGCGGCGCGTGCTTTCGGAAAACGCAAACACGTCGATGAATTCGATGCTGACGCAGATCCCGATCATCGGCACCGCGCGCAAGGCCGCTCTCGACAATGGCATCCTCGTCGGCGGCAAGACCGGGACGACGCAGGCCTATCGCGACGCCTGGTTCATCGGCTTCACCGGCGACTATACGACCGCGGTCTGGTTCGGCAACGACGACTACACGTCCACCAACAACATGACCGGCGGCTCGCTGCCGGCGATGACGTTCAAGCGGCTGATGGACTATGCGGAGCAAGGCATCGAGCACCGCGCCATCCCCGGAGTGACCACCCCGACGGCGCCAGTGAAGCAGCCGCAGGTCGCAGCGGCGAAGCCGGACGAAAACGCCCTGCCGCCCCTTATCCGTCCGCGCTCGTTGTCGGCCGAGGTCACCCGCCTGCTACGCACGATCGGCGAGACCTTCGAAAAGGCGCCGACGCTGAAAGCGCCGGAAAAAGCCGGCGGTAAGCTCGCGGCTCTCGGCGCTGCCGAAGAAAAACGCTCCGGACAGACGGATCCCGATGCCGCCAGCAACTAAAGCCCCCCGGCAGCCATCTCATCGTGCGGCCGCGCGTGACCCGTCGGTCGCCGTTGCGCCGGGCGCCAATTTCGGCGAGATATGGGGGCAACCCCATGTTGCCCCGTCGCTGACCGATTTCCGATAGAGCCGCCCTTGTTCCGAATTCCCTTCCTCGTCGCCATCGCTCTTGCCATCACCTTCGGCGGCGGCATCGCCTCGGCCGTTTGGGCGCTGAAGGCGACCGTCGGCTTCGGCTCGATCGCGATCGGCCCATGGGTTGCCTTTCCGGAAGCGCAGACGATCAATGCCGACCCCTATGCCAAGGCGCACCGGGCGCGTGCTGGAGAACTTCTCTACGGCGGCGCCGAAGGATTGATGTTCAGCGCACAGATCGACGACAAGGGCCAGAAGCTGCAGGCGACCTGCTCCTATGACGTGACGGGGCTGACGCCGCAGGCGCGCTTCTGGACGCTCTATGCGGCGAACGCCGACGGCCTGCCGCTGCGTCCCGGCTCCGACCTGCCCTCGGCGCTTAATTCCTGGACCGTGCTGCGCAGCGAAAACAGCAACTTCACCATCCATGTGTCGCCGAATGCCCAACCGGACAATTGGCTGGCCATACGCCATGCGGGCAACTTCCGCCTGATCCTGACGCTGCTCGACACACCGACGGCCGGTTCTTCGGGCCTGATCGACCTCGCCATGCCTGTCATCACCAAGACCGGGTGCGGCGATGCGTAAGGTTCTCTTCGCCACGGTCCTCGGCCTTGTCGGCGCCGCCCTGCTGCACATCATCATCATTCTGTCGTTGCCGCAGTTCACCGGCCGCGATGCCTATACCCGTGTACTCGGGCTGCTCGAAATGGACAGTTTCTTCGCGCTGACGAGCACGCCGGGGCCGACCGGGCTTGCCAATGACGACCCCTATCTCAGGACGGCCGTTTGCAGCTTCTCGATCTCCGACGGGCCGGCGCGCTTCCTCGCCAGCGGCAGCGTGCCGTTCTGGTCTCTCGCGGTCTTCGACAGCAATTCGAACGAAGTTTTCAGCATGAACGACCACACAGCGGTCAACGGCAAGCTCGATCTTGTCGTCGCGACGCCGATCCAGCTGGTGGAACTGCGCAAGTCGCCGCCGGAGGCGCTCGCGCAATCGATCATGGTGGAGATGAAGGAACAGGACGGCTATGCCGTCTTGAGGGCGATGGCGCCGGTCGACAGCTTCGAAGAGCAGGTCCGCAACTTCCTCGCGGAATCAAGCTGCGAGCCATTTCGCCGCTAGAGCCCTCGGACGTGAAGACGGCTGACCACGCAGTTACGGCGCTCGGCCGAGAGCCGACGCAAAACAACGTTCAATGCAGGAATTGTGGTGGAGGGACCCTGATGCTTGGGCTCAAGGAGGCGCGCGCCCGGTCATAGCCGGCCGCCGACGCAGGAAATCGAACGCTACTGCTTCTTGATCCGGCGTCCATCCGGTGCCGTCGGCTGCGGGTCGCGGTCGAGGCGTTCGTAACGGATACCGGTGAACAGAAGCACTTTGGCTCCGCCCGATATGGCCGGAGGCCTACGCGGCGGTACGCGGACCTTTCGGTCCTGAATTCTGATCACGTCTGCCATGCTCGTCTCCACAAAGTCTTGAGACGGATGAACTACCGTACAGATTTCACCCTGCCCTCTCGGGCCAGCGCATTTTTCCAGGCTTTGCCTGGACAGGCGCGCTTTTCTCGTTTGCTCCTTCTTCCGGTCGCCCGGATGTTGCTCTTCTGGTTCACACGACGCAGCCCGATGATAACGGGTCTACCCCGATTGAGCCATAGGCTGGTTAACAGAATGCTAATACACCGCTGCAACACCAACCAAGTCTCATTATCCCGCCAGACGAGGCCCCGAGATGTATCCGAGGTAACAACCCGGAGCGCTTTTTTAAGCCGTCGCTTCCACTAGCGTCGCGATATCAGACCGAACAGGAACGACACCCCGGCAACCGCCACCAGTGTCGACAGCGGTTCTTCGCGCACGCGTTCGCGAACGCGTTCCACCATCAATTCCGCCTCGCCCTGCACGACTGCCTTCGTACCGCTGCCAATGGCAGAGACCGCTTCGGTCAGCCGGGCGATTTCCGCCCGCAGTTCGGCGATTTGTACGTCAACCTCAGCACGCGCCTGCACCTGCGAAACGTTTTCGCTGACTTTCTGCACGGCCTCCAGTTTCTTTTCCACCATTACAACGCTCCCTTGTCTGCGCCGTCTCAACGCTCCGGATAGCGTTTGGTTCCGCTTGAAACCGCAGAAAGCCGAAGCGCCAAAAGCAAACGGGCGGCCAGAGCCGCCCGTTTTCCAGTCCATCGGAAGGGCGCCGCTTCAGGCGCTCCAGGTCAGTTTTCGCAATTCGGATCGTCGAACTGGCACCGAACGAGCGGCGCAGGGCGGGCGCCTTCGTAAATGACACCATCGTCCTGGCGAACGCGCACGCCATCACTGCGACGTTCCCACTCGCGGCGTTCTTCGCGTACCGTCCGCTCGCTGTTCCATTCACCTTCGCGGCGACGCCATTCCTCGTCGCGCTGGCCGGTTTCCCAGTCTCGCCGCTCGCGGCGCCGATCACCTTCCCAGTCACGGCGATCGCGCTCGCGCTGGCGTTCCCAGTCGCGACGATTCCGGCGGTCGTCGACCCAATCCGGACCCCGGCGCCAGCGGTCACGCTCGCGATAGAAGTCACGACCGCGGTAGTTGCGGTCCCAATAGTTGTCGAACTGGAAGACGACCGTTGGAATTCCGAGCGGCCGATAGTAGCGGGGCTCGACATAAACGCGATTGCGACGATAGTCGGCCTGAACATAGCGCCCGGCAACCCAGCCGCGACCACCGTAGAACGAGACGTCGCACCACGGCAGGTCAGCAAGGCATCCGTGGATCTCCACCGATTCGCCGACCGGGATCATCGATACCGCCGGATAGCGGGTGCTCGGACCGGAGCGCATATTGACATTGGCAGTGGCAAAGCCTTCTGCAGCCTCGGCGATCGCCGGGGCCGCGAGGAGCGCGCAGACCGCCGCCGCGCGCAGGATAAATTTCTTCACAGTTCCATATCTCCCATGGAGAGGCCCCTCTTCACCTGGCCTCCAAGCGTCGGCGGGCGTCCGGAGCCCTTGACCGTCGCCGCGATAACTCGTCAGCGCATGTGGATTTTTTATGGCTGATGCCGCGGATGTCCCCGAGAAATGCGGGGCTGGCGAGGCGACTGGGCGACCCTCTCGGGCGCCACGCCCGTGCCGTAAGCCTGAATAAAGCTCCAACATCCATAGTTAACAGTGCGCTAACGCTTTTCTTCTAATTTTTGCGACGTGTGCCTTTCCGGATCACCGGAAACGGCGATCATGTTTTGCGTGCAGGGAATTACCGTGACGGATCGCTTTCGTGAGTTGGAAAGGCCACAGACCGGCCGCTTGAAGGACGTGGTCCTGATGGCGACGGTCACTGGTTTCGAAAGCCTGCGCATCCCCCGCAAGTCCGACATGAAGCAGTTTGCCGAACTGTTCGAGCCCCTCTTCCTCGGTTCCAGCAACGAAGCGCGCCGCCAGGCGGCGGCAGCCCTTTCCCAATGCCTGCAAATCCCGGAACCGGTCGCAACTTTGATCGGCAGCATGCCGATTTCGATTGCCGCAATTTTCCTGACGCGCTCGAAAGCGATTGCAGACCGTACCCTTATTTCGGTCATCCGCGAGCGCGGCCCGGAACATGCCGCAGCGATCGCGCGGCGTCCGAACCTCTCTCCCCTCGTCGTCGATGCCCTGGTCGAGCACCACAATCCGCCCGGACTCGCCGCACGCAGCAACGCCGCGAAACAGGCGGTGGCGGCGGACCAACCAAACCTGGAGCCCGAAGCCGCTTCCTTGCGGGCTGCCCGCGAAGAAGCGCTTCGGCACGAGATCAAGACGCTGGCGCGGACGGGGTCACCCGCTACCGCGCCCGCAGCTTCGTCTGAGGCAATCAACGACGTTCATGCGGCGCTGCTTGTGCGCTTTGCCCGTAGCGGCGAGATTATCCTGTTCTCGCGCGTCCTCGGTCAGGCGCTCGGCACCAAGGACGCGCAGGTCGAGCGTATCCTGCTCGATATTTCCGGACAGCAGCTTGCGACGAGCCTCGTCGCGCTGGATGTGGGGGCGGCCGATGCCGGTTTCGTGCTTCAGGCCCTCTATCCGCACCTTCGCGAACCCTTCGGCGAAACGAGCCACGCGGAAGCCTTGATCGGCGCCATGAGCCGCTCGGACTGCCGCGAGCAACTCGATGCCTGGTTCGAGGCGGAGGACGCCGCTCCGGCCGCAAGGCACGAAGCCTATTTCGCCGAAAATTCCGCCAATGATACGCGCCAGGTTGCCCCTCGCAGGGTCGCGGCCGCCGTCGGCAATGTCCAGCCACAACGGCTTTTCGGCCGCCGACGCGGCTAGGCGCCGTAATCTCTCACCATCCAGGTCGTCTTGATGCAGCCATGCTCCCTATCGAGCCCATGCCTGGACAATTGATGATGTGCGGATGAATCTGCGGCCGCGCCCTTAGAAGAGCTGTTTCATCGCGTCGATGATCCAGCTCCACTCGCGGCCTGTCGGAGCCTGTGGCCCCTGCCCCTGCAACACCGCCATCAGCTCCTGGTACCGAGCGGAACGGGCGTGGTGTTTGCGATGCTCGAGTTGCCAGTCCAGGAATTCCTTGTCGGGAGCCCGCTTCATCGCCTTTGCCGAGTTTACCAACCAGTCGGCGGCAATCTCCCTGCCGACGGCCGATTGCGAGCTCAAGCCGTTTTCGATGGCAGCCCTCACCCGTGCGAAGGTAGCGTCGGCCGCCTGGGCATAGGCGGCAGGGTCGAATTCCTCGGTCCAAAGCGTGGACATATGGGACCGCATTTCGGCCGCATAGGTCTTGTCGGAGAACATGTCCATCAGTTCCGCCCATGCATCGATCTGCTCCTGGGTCGGATCCTCTGGCAGATCCGGCGCACCGGCATCCATCATTTTCTTCTTCCACTCTGCGTCCACCGGCGCGCCGCCGGCAACGTCGTCGTAGAAACGTTCGAGCGCGGCGCGGAATTCCGTCTTTGAAAGCTTGGTCACGGTCCATAATCTCCTGAGATCGGCTGGGGAGGGTTCATGGAGTTTCAAAGCCATTCGCAAGGCTGCCGCGATTCGGCGCTTCGATCGGATTTCGGTTTCGAGCGTACGAAGCCTCAACGCCAGAACATCGGCAAACGAGGTTCTGCTGGTCAGGATCTTCCGGATTTCTGAAAGGCTGACACCCGCTTCACGCAGAGCAAGCACGAGGTCCAGCCGGGCGAGATCCGCTCCGCAATACATGCGGTAGCCGCTCTCGGTCCGCGTGGACGGCGGCAACAGCCCCTTGTCCGAATAAAACCGAAGCCGCCTGACCGGGATGCCGCTCAGCTTCGAGAGTTCGCCTATCGAAAAGATTTGATCGTCCATGCGTGCGTCCTACGGCCTCCACCAAGTGGAGAGTCAAGCAGGTCCGCGCGATGGGCAAGACGGTGTCAGGACCGGCTTGTCCCATCCTCAGGAACCACCTCGAACAGGTCGCCATGGTCGTCCAGTTCGATCTCCACGATCCAGCAGTCCGGATCGAACCGGACCTCGCTTGCAAGCGCCGCATCGACCCGCTCAGCCTCGCTGTCCCGAAGCCTCGCCTCGAACTTGCGGCCGAGTTCGACTTCGTCATCGAAGAAATTCTGTGGCGCCGGGGCAAAGAGCGTCTCGGTGCCGAGCCGTGTCCGCTGGCGGATGAAGATTGCACCGGCGTCCTCCGCACCCTTGCGCAGCACGGCCGCGTAGCCGCCGAGCGAAAACGCACGGCGCAGGAGGGACGAGACGAAGATGTGAGACTTCAAGCGCATGAAAGGCTGATACACGCGCCAGCCGGCGCAGGCAAATCGGCGGTACGTTCAAAACCCGCCGGCAATCAGAGCGCGCCGATTTCCTTGAGCTTCTTCAGGACCTGGGCGTTGGGCTCCCCGGTCTGCGGCAGGCGGTAATGTTTCTCGAAATGGCGGATTGCCGCTCGCGTCTGCTCTCCGGCGACACCATCGACCGCTACATCCGCATAGGCGAGATTGCTGAGCCCTTTCTGGATGTTCAGCACCAGGTCGCTCGAAACCGGTATCTCCGCACGCGGAATGAAATTGCTTTCCTTCTCGGACGAGCGAATGGCCGCCGCGACCGGATCTATCTCCACGCCGTTGCCCTTTGCCTCTGCAAGGGGCCTTCCCGCCGGCATGACCTGCGCAACCTTGTCGCTTGGCGCCGCCCTTAGCGCCTGCAGCAGCTCGGTGCTGGCCGAGCCGGTCTCGGCGCGACCGGCCTGCGCTTCAAAACGCAGGATCGCCGCCGTGGTCCGTGGGCCGCTACGCCCGTCCGGTGCGCCGTCATAAAGGCCGACCCGGTTCAGTTCCTTCTGGATATCGGCGACGAGCTTCGATTGCGCGCTGTCGGGCACACTTGCCACGCGCTCAGGTGATGGCTTATCCGCCGGCAGATCCGCGGAGGCCCCAGCAATCACGTCCTCGACATTGTCCGCCTTGGCCTCTCCCTCGCGCTCGATGACGAAGGTGGTCACGTTGCGCTGCTCGATCTCTTCGCCCTTGGCGATGGCGATCCGCTGCGCCGTTTCGGCGCTGACGAGCGGCACGCGGGTGCGCATGAGCGGCGACGGGTGCACGCCGTGCTGGTACCACATGGCGTTGGCGGCAACGAAGGAGAACACGACAACGAAGGCCGCGGTGCCGCCAGAGACCAGCGGATGGCGCGCCATCAGGCGGCCGGCAAGTCCAACACCCTGTCCGGCAAGTGCCAGCCCGCGCACGGCCAGGCCGGGCGCACGCTGCGCGGCCTTTTTCCGTTCAGGCTGTTTTCGCTTGCGCGGAGCCATATCCCCGTTCCTCGTTCAAACCAACGTCCTCGGACCGCCCTCCTTCGGCGGCCGGCCTCGTTTCTCCGTCGCGCAGGCGCGGCGGGAATTCCACCGTCACCGGCGAGCGCTGCTCCTCTTGCTGGGCAAGGGCAATGCCAGAGCCGTCGCGCGGTATCGTCACGACGATGACAGTCCCCTCGCCCTCGCGGCTGCGAATCGTGAGATCGCCACCATGAAGCGCAACGAGGCCCTTGACCAGCGAAAGGCCGAGACCCGTGCCTTCGTAGCGGCGTGTATAGTCGTTCTGGATCTGGACAAAAGGTTGGCCGAGCAGTTCCAGCTTGTCGGCCGCGATACCGATACCGGTGTCGCTGACCGAAACCTTCAGCGTCTCACCGTCCACCTCGGCGTCGATCGTCACGACACCGCCATGATCGGTGAACTTCACGGCATTGCCGACCAGGTTGATGAGAACCTGCTGGAACGCGCGCTGATCGGCATTGATTTCGCCGATGCCGCGGGTGACGCGGCTCACGAGCTTGACGCCCTTTTCCGCCGCCTGGTGCGACAGCATCGCCTCGCAGGCGGCAACCGCCTCGGCGACGCGGAAAGGCTCAGGCATGAGCTCGTAGCGTCCCGCCTCGATCTTGCTCATGTCGAGCATGGTGTTGACGACGGAGAGTAGATGTTCGCCCGATTTGTGGATGAGGCCCACATATTCGCGCTGGCGATCGTTCTCGAGCTTGCCGAAATACTCGCCGGCCAGCACGTCGGAAAAGCCGAGGATGGCGTTGAGCGGCGTGCGCAGCTCGTGGCTGACGGCGGCGAGAAAACGGGTCTTGGCGTCGTTCGCAGACTCGGCTTCGGCCGTCCGGGCCGCCGCCTCCGCGCGCAAGCCTGCCTCCTGGGAGACATCGCGCGACTGCGCAAGGATTGCCGTCAGGTTGCCGTCGCGATCGCGCAACGGCGCCAATTCGCAAGCCATATAGACGAATTGCTCGCCTTCGATCGGCAGAGTCCGCCGTTCGATACGGATATCGACCGTCGCCCGATCACCGCCCTGGCGAAGGATGTCGATCGCACTCAGGAAAGTGATGCGGTCGGAGACGTGAATCTGTTCGATGAAACCGCGGCCCGCCGGATCGCGCATCAGCGTCAGGTGCTCGGCTGCATCTCGCCCGTGCACGGAAAGAACATTGCCGCGCAGGTCATGCACGGTCACGAGACCGGCAAAAAGATCATACGCCGCCGAAAGGTCCGGGAGAACCGGATCGGTCGGGGCTGGCGCACCGGCTTCCGGCACCCGGCCACGGGCGATCGCGACGGCTGCTGCCAAGAGCGAGGCGGAAGCCCAAAGCGCCGTGCCAAGCGGCAGGGCCGAGGAAACCGGCATGGCGAGCGACAGGGCGAGCGGCGCCACGGGCAGCGTCGTCAGCGAGACGGCCGCGACAGCCCGCAGACGTTTCGTATCGCGACGTCCAGCGAGCGAGGAGGCTTCATGACGGGGCAGCCACAGGGCCGCGATCTCGTCCACGCGGGACGCCCATCTGCCAGCCATGTTACGCAATACGCTCACGCTTTACCCTGCTACATTTGTTGTTCTTGCGAGGCTGGCGCGATCGATTTCCGCGACTTGCGGACCGCGATTCAGACCGCCTCGTGACATGTCGGAATCTCGCATCCCCGGCTTAATGAAAGAATAAACGCGGCCGTGCCGGAACGGTGCGAAACCGCCGAAAAATCCCGTTTTGGAGCAAAACCGGCGACCTTCATTTCTTGTGGTTAACGGGGCGTAAGCAACGGATTTCTGTGCATTTTCTGCACACCGTTAACGATTGTGGCGCCTCCTTCGACACGCCATCGCCGAAGCTTCCGGGCTTCGGGCTTGAGGCTTTGCCACGAACCTTAACGGCGAAAGCTAAAATGCGAAACAAATGCGCGGAAAAGCACTCGACGGCGGCATTTCATTAAAATTTGAAGCAAATGCCGCTCGATTTTGAAAAGCCGTCTTGTGATTCCCGTCCTAATGTCGGTGTCAACGAAGGGCCGGACGCTGCATCGAAAGCAGCAGCTTCCCCGAGGAAACGACGGTAGCGTGAACGGGTATCAGGGGATACGACGGCGCTGCGGGATGCCGAAGGCACAAAAGCCGGCTAAAAGACTGGCGAGCTCAGGCAGCTGAACGAAGGATGGGCAGAACATGTGGTTTCTCATCAAGGCGACATTCTGGTTTTCGCTGGTGCTGGTGCTGCTGCCATTCCTCGATCCGTCGAGCTCTCAGAAGCTGGAGCACGGTCCCAAGGTCGAGCTTGGCGACACCTTCTCCGCCGCCAATGAAGCGTTCCAATACATCAGCGCCATCTGCATCCAGAAGCCCGAGGTTTGCGAGAAGGGCGCGGAAACCTTCGTCGCCCTCGGCCACCGGGCTCGCGAAGGCGCTCGGATCGCCTATGAATTCCTGGATACCCAGTTTGCCGAAACCGATGCGGCTCAGCCCGATGCCAAGGTGATGACCGGTACGGTCACACCGATGATGACCGGCACGGCCAAGCCGGCAGCCGATGTGGCAGCTGCGGCCGAGGTCAGCACGATCGACGCAGAGCCTGTGTTCAAACGCACGCCCGTTCCGGAAAAGCGCCTCGACCCCAAGGCCGCGTTCATCCAGTAACCCACACGTTCCCGGTCGCGCCCAGTGGGCCGCCCCACCCCATTCGCAACTTAACTGCCTGACTTGCCGCCCTGTCGTGGCCGCCGCGAGGATCCCATCCCCTCGCGGCGTTTTCTTTTTTGGGCGCAACCGCTGATCTGTTCACAGCCAGCCACGCACAAGCCGTGGCTGCTTAGGTCCGCCGCACGACAAGCGGAGGCACCCCAATGCAGATCTACGGGCTTTTTTCGAATGCGGGCGTGACACGACCGGCGACACCCGGCACCACGACCGCCGTCGAAGGCAAGAGCCCGGCCTCCGCTGCGTTGCTTCTTGGCTCTGACGAAGACACTGCCGATCGCGCGGCTGCGGCCAAGAAGAAGATCGATGACATCAAGGAGCAGCTTCGGATGCTCCGATTCTTTGCATCCGATCCGGAAACTCTCGCAAGGCTTGCCAAGCAACTCGCTCAGCAACTCGGCACGGCTGCCCAGCAATTGGCCGGCGCAGATGGTGCCGGAGCGGCAAATGGTGCTGTCGCCGCTGCCGCCGCTGCGGCCTTGGCAGATGCGGGCAGTGCGCCAATGCAAGACGCGACGGCCGGAGACGATACCCCCACTTCCCCCGAGCCGACGAGCTTTGCCGAGCGCGCCTATCGCGAATTCAGCGACGACGACCGTGGACCCGGTACCAAGGCGAAGGTGGCCGCCGAACTCAAGTCGGCTGCCGAACAGATAAAACAGCTCCTGCGAAAGGCAGAGCAGGAACTGCGCAGCGAGGGGGCTGCCCGTGACGCTGACGATGCCCGCGCGGCCGGCCATGCCTTGTCGGCAGCTGTCGGCAAGCTCGGCGGGTTCGACGCGAGCGCCGGCAATGCGCTCGCCTTCCCGACAAGCGTTTCGATCTGACCGCACCGGCGAAAGGCTACCGACGCCCAAGGCAATCGCGAATGACGGTTCTCAACCGGCTCGCCATCCCCTATATGAGGGCTGAACGCCTGCATGCCTGATGGCAATGGGCATGAACAGGGACGAAGCTCGTTCACGGTAAGGACCGGCGGGCGTATAATTTCCCGATAGCTGGACCCGGACCATGACGACGCTTGACCAGATCATCGACGATTTTGCCTTCCTCGACGAGTGGGAGGATCGTTATCGCTATGTGATCGAACTCGGCAAGGCTCTGCCGGAAATGCCGGAGGCCAAGCGCACCCAGGAAAACAAGGTCCAGGGTTGCGCCAGCCAGGTCTGGCTCGTCACCCAGACGGCAGGCAATCCGGAGGATCCAGTCCTGACCTTCGAAGGTGAATCGGATGCGCACATTGTGCGCGGCCTAGTCGCGATCGTGCTCGCCATCTATTCCGACAAGCATGCCTCGGAGATCGCCAAGATCGACGCTATCGATACCTTCGGCAAAATCGGCTTGATCGAGCATCTGTCGACGCAGCGTGCCAATGGTCTGCGCTCGATGATCCGCCGCATCAAGAACGAAGCGGAGCTTCGGCTGGCCGCTTGAGCCATTGCCAGCGCCGCCGCAGCGACAGCGCTGCTGACGGCAAAAACACAAGAGCCGGACGCTCAGGCCCGGCCCTTTGTGATCAAACCAGATACCGTCAGGCAAATCGCAGCAACAGCCGCTTCACCGGACGGTTAAAGTCTTACTTGCCGCGACGCTTGCGACGCTGGCCGAGGCCCATTTCCTTGGCAAGACGCGAGCGTGCTTCCGCATAAGCGGGCGCGACCATCGGGTAGTCGGTCGGCAGGTCCCACTTTTCGCGGTATTCTTCCGGCGACAGATTGTGGTGGGTCATCAGGTGGCGCTTCAGCGACTTGAAGGTACCGCCGCACTCAAGGCAGGTGATCTGGTCATCCTGAACGGACTTGCGGACGGAGACGGCCGGCTTCGGCTTTTCAACTGGGATGACGACCGGTGCCGGCGCCGCGGTGTTGTTGAGCGCCGAGTGCACATCTGCGATCAGCGTGGGAAGCTCGGCGACAGGAACCACATGATTGCTGACGTAGGCGGCAACAATTTCCGCCGTCAGTTCAACCAGAAGTTCATGGCTCGCGCCAAGCGCTGTTTCAGTCATTTCTTTCTCCTATCGGACTTCAGCACAACCCGAGACGGCGTCTCGGGGGAGGAACGCTTGCAAGAGCCGCCAGGAAGCCTTCGCTGCCTTGGGATGGACCATCAAACGCGGCAAGGACAAACGCCGTCCGCGATATCAAGAGTAGGAATTCTGATTACGAAACCTGCTGCCGAGTCACCGGGACGACCGAACTCTCAAAGCAACAACCAACATTCACAACTCAAGCTGGAATTTCAGATCAAAGTATTTTCCACGACGACACTTTACATTTACTCGATTAACATCGATGCGTGAAATGTCCAAACATAAATTTGCCGATACTTAGCAAGTTTATCTCCAAATTGCTAAAATGGCCACACTTCATCGCAAAGTTCTGAAATACAGATTCAGAAATGTCGTCGATCAGCGGCGACGTGGCTCTTCCTTTTGTGGAAGCTGATCTACGACTGACAGTTTCGTAAGTTTGTAACCGGCCTGATGTGCCGCCTTTGCCAAGAGATGAGCCGAAATTGGGGCAGTCAGAACAAAGAAAAAGAAGCCCGCGAGCGCGCGAATCAATATTGCCGGATCCAAAGAATGCACGCCCGCGGCCAGCAGCAACAGGCCCGAACCTATAGTTCCGGCCTTCGAAGCCGCATGCATGCGTGTGTAGAGGTCGGGAAAACGCACGATACCGATCGCCGCAAGCAGAGAAAAGATTGCGCCGATGATCAACAGAGCTGCAACCAGCACAGCAATTACGACATCCAGGACAGGGTTCATCGGCGCCCTCCCTTGCGCTTGCGGCGCACCGCATCGGACCGAGGTGCGGACCCACGCTTTGCTTCCGCGAGGCCGCGCTCGGCGCTTGCTGTCTCCGGCGAAAGACCGCGGGCGAGAATGAAGCGGGCAAAGGCGACCGTCGCGAGAAAACCGACGAGGCCAAGGGCAATGGCAATATCGATGTAGAGGTTGAAGCCGGTGCGGATCGCGACGATCGCGATCAGGCCGATGGCGATCGCCACCAGCATGTCGAGGCCGAGCACGCGGTCCGGCAAGGTCGGGCCGCGGATGATGCGCCAGACAGTAATCAGAAGGGCAGCAGACAGCGCGATAAGTGCAAAGCCTGTCGCGAAGGCTTCGAGCTGGTCTGGCAGGCTCATTCGAAAGCCTCCTTTATCCGCCGTTCAAAGCCGTTGGCTATGTCACGCCTGAGGCCGCCGGGATCGGCACAATCGAGGGCGTGGACGTAGAGCGTGCGTCGGTCGTCGGAAACGTCCACCGACAAGGTCCCAGGCGTAAGCGTGATGAGATTGGCGAGCAACGCGATTTCGAAGTCGCTCTTGACCGTCAAGGGATAGGCAAAAATGCCGGGCTTCAGCTTCATCTTCGGCTGGATGACCATGAGCGCGACCTTGGTTGCCGAGATCGCCAGCTCCTTGAAGAACAAAGCCGTCAGCAAGGAAAGCTTGAGCGGGCGCACCGGATAGGCGACGGGCTGGAGCTCGCGCCGGATCAGCCATAGAGACAGCGCTCCGACGGCAAAACCGAGGATCAGATTGGCCGGCGAGAAGCTGGCACTGATCGCGCCCCAGATCACCGTGAACACCAGGTTGATGGTCAGGAACTTGATCATGGGCCACCTCCCGGGAAAACCGAGTTCAGGTATGCCGAGGGCTCGGCAAGCCCGGACGCAGCACTTTGAATGGTCGCAAGAAGCGGCTCCGGGTAGAGACCGATCGCCAGGGTCAGCACGGTCAATGCGGCGAGCGGCAGGAGCGCGGCGGGCGAGATCCTCCCAGATGCCGTTGCGCCGTCCCCGGCCGCCGCATTGCGCCAATATGCCAGCAGGAAGAAACGTCCTGTAACGACGGTCGTCAGGAAGCCGGTAAGAAGCAGGGCTGCCGCCAGCCACCAGGCGCCGATATCGAGTGCCGCTTTAACCAGCATCACCTTCGGCCAGAAGCCGGAGAATGGCGGCAGGCCGGAAACGGCAAAGGCAAGCATGAGCGTCAGCGCCGCAAAACCGGCGTGGCGGCGATAAAGGCCTGCAAGCGACGAAAGCGAGAAGCTGCCGCCGAGCCTGGCCGCGACGCCCGACGCGAAGTAGAGCGCCGTCATCACGAGCATCGAGTGCAGCGCGTAGAAGATCGCGCCGCCGATGCCGCCCGGTCCACCGACGGCGATGCCGGCAAGGATCGAACCGATGCCCGAGATCACGAGATAACCGAGCATGCGGCGGAAATCCGACTGTGCCAGCGCCCCGAATACGCCAACGAGCATGGTCAAAGCGCCGGCAAGGGCAATAACGAAGCTCAGTTCCTCGCGCTGGAGCGGCAAGAGCATGACGGTCACGCGGATCAGGGCATAGATGCCGACTTTGGTGAGCAGGCCGGCGAAGAGCGCCGACACCACCACGCGCGGCGTGTGATAGGAGGCCGGCAGCCAGAAATTGACCGGGAAGGCCGCCGCCTTCATGCCGAAGGCAAGTACGAACAGCGCCGTCAATGTCATCAAAGGCGCCGTGCCGCGGAGGCCCTCCGCCTTGCGCGCGATATCGGCCATGTTGAGCGTGCCGAAGCTCGCGTAGAGATAGCCGGTGGTGATCAGGAACAGTGTGGTCGCGACCAGATTGAGGAAGCCGTATTTCACCGCGCCGTCGATCTGCTCGCGCTCGGAGCCGAGCACGATCAGGCCGAAGGACGAGATCAGCAGTACCTCGAACCAGACATAGAGATTGAAGATGTCACCGGTCAGAAAGGCGCCGGAGACACCCGCCATCAGCAACATCAGAAACGGATAGAAGCCGTAGCGCCGGCCGCTGTCGTTGATGTCAGCGAGCGAATAGACCCCGCCGGCAAGCGCCACCACCGAGGCGGTAAGCGCAAAGAGAGCGCCCGTCAGATCGACCGTAAACGCGATGCCGAAGGGCGGCAGCCAGCGTCCCATCACCATCGTTACCGGACCGCTTGCGAGCACGTGCCGCAGCAGGAGAACGTCGACGACAACGAGGCCGGCAAGTCCGAGGACAGCGATGTAAGGATGCCAGTCGATCTTCCGGCGCAGCATCACGAGCAGCGCGCCGATTGCAAGGCACCAGGCAACCGGCAGGATCACCAGCCAATCGGCAGAGGCGACGGGCTCGAGAACGAGTGCTGCGGAAAGATCTGCGGGGGGAGAGGTAGAAGCGGCCATGGGTCGGTCAGTATCCAAGCGGCGGAGCCGGCTCGTCCTTCGGCTCGGCGACGCGCATCTCGTCGGTATTGTCGGTTTGCAGCTCCTCGTAGGCACGCCAGGCCAGAACCAGCAGGAAAGCGAAGAAGGAGAAGGAGATGACGATCGCCGTCAGGATCAGGGCTTGCGGCAGAGCGTTTGCTGCCGGTCCCGTGAGCGCATCCTGGTGGCCGGGAATGACCGGCGGCACGCCACGCGTGAGCCGCCCACCGGTGAAGATCGACAGGTTGACCGCATTGCCGAGGATGGCAACGCCGAGCAGCACGCGGATGATGGACTTCGACAGCAGAAGATAGACGGCGACCGTGAAGAAGATGCCGACAAGCAGCGCAAACCAGGCTTCCATCACTCGCCTCCCCGCTCTTCGAGGGAGAGCGCGATCGAGCTGATCGCCCCGACGACGACGAGATAGACGCCGCAGTCGAACAGCATCACGGTCGAAAGCGGGACCTCGAGGCCGAGAACCGAGGGATAGATCCAGAGACCGGTCATGAAGGGGACACGCGCCGCGATCGAGATCAGGCCGGCGACCGTCGCGGCAAAGAGCCCCGCCCCGGCAATTGCCATCGGGTGGAAATAGATGGCGCGGCGCACGGTCTCGACGCCGCAGGCAATGCCGTAGATCGCCAAGGCGGAGACTGCGATCAGGCCGCCGATGAAACCACCGCCGGGCTCATTGTGGCCGCGCAGCAGCACGAAGATCGAAAACAGCACCATCAGGCTGGTCAGGAAAGGCGCGACGGCCCGGAAGATCACCGATCTCATGCGCGCTCCTCCGCATCCGGATCGTTGTCGGCGATGCGGCGGAGCGAGCCGGCCCGCAGGCGAACGAGCGAGAGGATCGCGAGGCCGGTGACCATCACGACGGCGATTTCACCCAGCGTGTCCGTGCCACGGAAATCAACGATGATGACGTTCACCACGTTGGCGCCATGTGCGATCGACTTGGAATAGAGATTGAAGAATTCCGTGAGCGTGGCGTCGAATGGAACGCCCGTCACCTTGAGCAGCATCAGGCCGAAGCCAAGGCCGCAGGCAAGTGCGATGGCGAAATCCGGAACCTTCTGGGCGAACGGCCGATGGTCGGAGGGCGAAAGCCTGAGCCGCGTCATCACCAGCGCCAGAACGACGACTGACAGCGTCTCGATCATGAATTGGGTGAAGGCAAGGTCCGGCGCGCCGTAGAGCAGGAAGATGACGGCAACGGCAAAGCCCTGGATACCGAGCGAGACGATTGCCGTCAGCCGGTCGGGCGCGAGAACGACCGCAACGAGACCGATGACGGCAATTGCCATGATCGCAAGCTCGTGCAGCGGCACGTCGGGCGCGAAGAACGGCGCGCGCGGCAGTTCGCCATAGGATAGCGGCACGATCAGCAGCACGAAGGCGACGAGGATGAAGGTCGCGGTCATGTAGACGTCGAGGCGGCCGGACTGCAGCCGGCGCGTCAGCGCGACGGAGAAACGAACGAGCCCGCGGATGAACTGGTCGAAGCCGCGATCCGGCCCCCAGCCGATATCGGCAAGGATCGTCGCCATGAAGGCCCGCAGGCGATCTAGCTTCAGGTAGAAAACGATGCCGATCAACACGGTCGCGATCGACATGGCCAGAGGCACCCCGACATGCGGAACGACGGATATCGTGACCGTCCGCGGTTCGCCTGATATCGCCGATGCCATCGGCGTCGAGACGAGTTCGTGGGTCAGCCCCGAAAGCAGGGCGGCGGAAAGCCCCTTGGCGRCAAGCAGCGCCGGCCCGAGCCAGAGCAGCAAGGGAGCCTCGTGCGGCGCTTTCGGCGTCTCGACCTTCGCACCGATGAAGGGCTTCAGGGCAACGGCAAATGCCACCGCAAACATCAGCGCATTGCCAAGGATCGCGATTGCCGCAAAGACCATGGAGCGGCGGTCGAAGCCCGAGAGCGCATAGTAGATTTCCTCCTTGGCGATGAAGCCAAAGAAGGGGAAAAGCCCGCCCATCGAAAATGCGGCTGCAAGCGCAATGACGAAAGTAAGCGGCATGGCGGAGCGCAAGCCCCCAAGTCTGGTCACGTCGCGCGTGCCTGTCTCATGATCAATGATGCCGGCGACCATGAAAAGGGCGCCCTTGAACAGAGAATGCGCCACCAGATAGAGCACCGCTGCTTCAATCGCATGCGGAACGCCGAGGCCGGTCAGCATGACCAACAGGCCGAGCGAGGCCATGGTCGTATAGGCGAGCATCAGCTTCAGGTCGCTCTGGCGGCAGGCAAGAGCAGCACCTATGACGAGCGTGGCGCCACCGAAGAGCGGCAGCAGGATCTGCCATTCGGGCGTGCCGCCGAGCACGGGATTGAGCCGCATCAACAGATACACGCCGGCCTTCACCATCGTCGCCGAATGCAGGTAGGCCGAAACGGGCGTCGGCGCTTCCATCGCGTTCGGCAGCCAGAAGTGGAAGGGGAACTGCGCCGACTTGGTGAAGGCGCCACCGAGGACCAGCAGGAGCGCGGCCAGATAGAACGGGCTCTCGCGCATCTCTGCGCCAAAGGCCGCGAGCAGCGAAAGCTGGGTGACGCCGCTGACATTCCAGATGATCAGCAGACCGGCGAGCAGGAACAGCCCCCCTCCTCCTGTCACGACCAGTGCCTGAAGGGCGGCGCGCCTTGCCGCTTCGCGCGAATGGTCGAAGCCGATCAGCAGGAACGAGGTAATCGAGGTCAGTTCCCAGAAGACGAACAGCATCAGGAAGCTGTCGGAGACGACTACTCCGAGCATCGCCCCCATGAACATCAGGACGAACGAGAAGAACCGCCCCTGCTGCGGATGGCCTTTCAGGTAACCGCCGGAATAGAGCACGATCAGCATGCCTATACCGGCGATCAACAGGACGAAGGTCAGCGACAGACCATCGATCAACCAGGAAAAGCTGACATTGAACGACGGGATCCAGGCATAACCGCCGGTAACCACCTCGCCTTTGGCCACTTCCGGCCAGAAGCGGGTGAAATGCAGGACGATGGCTGCAGGGAAGAGCGCCAGAACCCAGGCCGCGTTATGGCCGAGGAGGCGCGTGAGCAGCGGTGCAACCAACGCCCCGACGAAAGGGAGTGCGAGAGCCAGAAATGTCAGGGCCGCAACATCCATCGTCCTGGCCTACTCCTTTATATTTTCACCGTACAATCAATCGAACACCCGACATAAAAGAAGGGTTATGGCGCCTCAAGCCTTATCCAGATAAAATCGACGTTATGTGCCGTTAAGTCGCCACGACAGAGCGCAAGCAGCAGTCCATGCACTATCAGATTCGTTCGTTTCATGCGGCGTCGACCGACGACAATTAAAGCGCTGTTAGCAAAATATTCAGTCGCCGTCGCAGCAGGATCGAACGTCCTAGAATTGGGACAATAAGACGTGGTAGTTGTAGGTAAAGGCTTCTTCAATTCAAAATAATACGACGATTGGATCAGCGCAGCCGGCGACACCAACGACTGCTCGTAACGCCTGCCTTCGACGATATCTGCGCACCGCCGGGCTCCGGTTCATCGACGGTCTTTCTGGCGCAGGCAGCATGCAGTGAAGACCACAACGATCACGGGCGAGGCCTGCTTGGAACGATCTCGCATAGTCGTCATCGCCGGTATCCTGGCTGCACTCGGCGCGATCCTGCCGATGCTCGCTGCCTATTATCTTTCCTGGTCGATCGCGGTGCGCAACGAGCAGGCGCAACTGGCGCGTCTTGCCGACTCCGCGGTCATGCGGGCCGATTCGGCGCTGAAGGAGGCCACGCGCGCTCTGAAAACGGCCAATCGGTTCGGCATGCCGGCATGCGCGGAAGCACATGTCTCTGCCATGCGCTCCCTGGTCGTCAATACGGCTGCCATCGAAGATATTGGTTACTTCGAGAACGGACTGTTGAGATGTACCTCCTGGGGCGCCCCGCCTCGTCATCTCGTCCGCTCACCGCCGGCCGACTTTACCACCGACAACGGCATCGAAGTGATCGCGCGGACCTATCCGACGATCAGCACCGGCATCGCCATGACGGCGTTCCGTGACCGATCCTACACTGCGCTGACGAATCCGGTCCGCTTCGTCGACGTTATCGCCGAGCCCGGCACACGAATTGCCGTTGCCACCAGGACCGGCATCGTCGTCAGCACGCTGAACGAGCCGCATGCGTCGCTCACGGCGCGGCTCGCCGACCTTCCGAAGACGGGCAAGGACGCGGAGGATCTGTTTGCGACCTCCAGGGGATCGAACTGGATTGCGGTTGCGAGTGCCCCCAGTATCGCCATCCTCAACGACATGGACCGGGAACGACTGCTGCTGCTCCCGGCCGGCGCGCTGATCGCAGCGCTGATGGTCGGTCTCGTCGTCTGGCTGTCGCGGCGCCGGCTTTCGCCGCTTGGCGAACTTTCGATCGCCGTGCAGCGGCGTGAATTCGTCGTCCACTATCAGCCGCTCATCGAGTTGAAATCCGGCATCTGCGTCGGCGCGGAAGCCCTTGTGCGCTGGCGGCGTCCCGATGGGCAGATGGTCCGCCCCGACCTGTTCATCCCGCTGGCGGAGGAGAACGGTCTGATTGAAGAAATCACCGACCAAGTCATCTACGCCATGATCGCGGAGCTCAGGACCGTCCTTCTTGCGGACCGCTCGTTGCACATCGCCGTCAATCTCGCCGCCGATGACATCAAATCGGGGCGCATCCTGCCGATGATGGACACGGCACTGAAAAGCACCGGCATACTACCCCAGCAGATCTGGCTCGAAGCGACCGAGCGCGGCTTCATGGACGTGAAGTCGGCCCGCGCGACGATCGAGGAGGCTCGCCGGCGCGGACACTCGGTGGCGATCGACGATTTCGGCACCGGCTACTCGAGCCTGCAATATCTGCAGGAACTGCCGCTCGATGCGCTGAAGATCGACAAGTCCTTCATCGACACGATCGGCACAGACTCCGCCACAAGCTCGATCACACCGCACATCATCGACATCGCCAAATCGCTCAATCTGCACGTCGTCGCCGAGGGTATCGAGCGACAGGAACAGGCCGACTATCTGATCGAGCGCGGGGTGCAATACGGCCAGGGCTGGCTTTTTTCCAAGGCGCTGCCGGCCGCCGAGTTCATCGCCTTTTACAACAACAGCAAGCGCCAGCGCGGCGCCGGGCCAGCGGTAATCCGCCGCGAGATCGCCTGACGTCACGCCTGTCGACCTTAGGGCGCAGACGCCTACTTGAATTGCACCCTTCCTGTGGCGTTCCTATATAGTCGCCGCAACGACAGGAGATATCCATGACGAACGTAAAGACGCCCAGGGTGGTGAAGACCGACGCGGAATGGCGGGCCATGCTCTCGCCAGAACAATACCGCGTCACCCGGCAGCAGGGTACCGAGCGTCCGTTCACCGGTCCTTTCCTCAACAACAAGCAGACCGGCACCTATGAATGCGTCTGCTGCGGCCGAGCCCTCTTCCGCTCGGACACGAAGTTCGATTCCGGCTGCGGTTGGCCGAGCTATTTCGCGGCGATCGACGACCAGGCGATCCGCGAGATCGAGGATCGCTCGCACTTCATGGTGCGCACGGAAATCCGTTGTGCCGACTGTGACGCGCATCTCGGTCACGTCTTTCCGGACGGCCCGCCGCCGACCGGGCTTCGCTACTGCCTCAATGGCCACGCGATGACGTTTACCGAGGATTGACACTGACGCGCGGAAGGAGTGGCATGGGGCCCGCTGTTCCACTAGGAACAGGCCCCGCGCCGCAACCGTGCTATCTAGACTTTGGGTCGAGCAAGTGAGAGGAGGTCCGCATGCTGCGCATTCTGACAGCACTCACGCTTCTGCTCTCGTCTCCCCTGAGCGCTGCGGCTGCCGATGATTGGATATCCTATGCCAATGCGCGTTTCGGCTACGTGCTCGACATTCCGCCTGGCTTCGAGCTGCAAAGCCAGGGCGACAACGGCGACGGCGCGAGTTTCCAAGCCAACGACAATGGCGCCACCCTCTCGGTTTTTGGCAGCACATTGCTGGATGGCGACTTCGAAACCGACGTCAACGAACGCATCGGCGTCGAACGCGATGGCAGCTGGCGCATCGCCTATTCGCGAGTGACAGCGGCCTGGGCAAGCTTTTCCGGCGTGCGCGGCGAGGAAGTGTTCTATACGCGCGCCATTGCGCTCTGCGACGGCAGCGCCGCCTATTTCCGCCTGCAATACCGCAAGAGCCGCCTCACCAGTTTCGACGGCGTGATCTCACGCATGGCGGAAGCCCTCAGGCCCTCGGAGGGCTGCCAGCATCCACCCATCGCCGCGGTTGCAGGGGAAGCGCCAAACTGATCGCGGCTCAGGATGCGGCGCTGAAGCAGGTGAGCACAGCCGAATAGTGTACGGCCGCACCGGTCACGACGAAGCCGTGCCAGATCGCGTTCTGGAAGCGCAGCTTTTCCCAGACATGGAAAATCACACCGGCGGAATAGATGATGCCGCCGATCAGGATCAGCACCAGCGTCGTCGCCGTCAACGCCGACAGGAGTGGTCCGACAGCGAGTATACCGCTCCAGCCCATGGCGAGATAAAGCAGGATCGCCAACCGATCAAACCGGCCAGGAAAAAGACATTTGATCGCAACGCCGAGGGCAGCGATCGCCCAGATGCCGATCAGCATCACGAACAGGAACGGGTCGTCCAGGCCACGCTGCAGAAACGGCGTATAGGTCGCCGCGATCAGGACGAAGATCGAGGAATGGTCGAAGCGACGCAGGAACCATTTGGTCCGCGAAATGGGATAGAGATTGTAGAGAAACGAGATCGACAGCGTCGCAAGCAATCCTGCCCCGTAGACGGCCGCAGCTGCAAGCTGGCCGCTCGTGCTCCAAAGCGTCGCATAGAAGATCAGCGCCGTGACACCGACGAGTGCAGCGGCAAGACCAATGCCATGCACGATACCGTCGGCAATCAGCTCCGAGCGATCATAGTTCCATTTGACGCCAGCAAACTCCACGCCATCCCTCTCCGGATTTCTGTCTTCTTCTGCGGCGCACTCATAGCTTTCGCGCCATCATCGTCATCCTGCCACAGCACCGAGCCGCCGCAAAGATATGCGCCGTGGCGAAAGCATCAACTTTTGCAACGCATTACAACAATTCCATGACACGTCGGCAAAGTGCGTAAGGGCCTTGTTCGCAGGCTCCGCGATGACCACATGCACCTGCACGCGATGCCATCGGGAGGAAAACCATGCCAGCCTTGCACGTCCCTCAGCCGGAACAGGCCGCTGCACTCAGCGACCTTTGTCTGCGATCGAAAGCCGTGTGGGGATACGATGCCGCCTTCCTGGAGGCATGCCGTCCGGCGTTGACGCTGACGGCCGAAGACTGGAAGGATTCGGATCTGCAGATCGCCGTCGACGGTGACCGGATCCTTGGCCTGGCCCAGGTCCGTTTCGATGGCTGCGTCGCTGAACTCGACAAGCTCTTCATCGATCCGGACGCCCGTTCGGCGGACGTTGGCCGTCGCCTTTTTGGCTGGTGTGTCGAAGCGGCACTCAACCGTGGCGCCACGGTCATGACGATCGACGCCGATCCGGGCGCGGCCGACTTCTATCGCCGCATGGGGGCCGTCGACGACGGCGTGATCGCATCGACGGTAATCCCCGGCCGCTTCTTGCCGAGACTGAAGCTGGAGCTCGGATAATGCCCCGAGGTCGCCGCGGATGAAGTAGCGGCGATCGTTCGAAGGCTCACCTTGCGCCGCGGGCCACCTCGGCCGCACATTCCTGACAGAGCGGTGCATGAGGAACGGCCTGCAGACGCGCTGACGAAATCGGCAGGCCGCAGCGGACACAGGTGCCGAAGGTGCCAGCGGCAATCCGGTCGAGTGCCGCGTCGATCGCGCGGATCTCCTCCTGCCCTGCCAGACCGAGACCTTCGAGAACTTCATCGCCCTCGCGTTCGGTCACACGATCCGGCACATCGGCGTTCATGGGCTCATCGAGATCATGCTCGATCTTGACCAGCCGCCCCTGCAGTTCCTGCTTGCGGTGGGTGAGGCGGTTGCGAAAGTCGTCAAGCGCAAACTTGTCCATCTGAAGACTCCTCGGCGGTGGCGGCGCATGATCGCGCCGCAGCCGCTCTTATTGTTGGCAGGTTACCGGTCGACGAGTACGGCGCAAGGGCAATGGCTGACCACCCGGCTTGCGGTCGATCCGATGAAGTAGTCGATGAGGCCTGGCCGATGAGAGGCGATGATCACCAGATCGGCGTTCTCTTCGCTCGCAAGGGCGTTGATGGTGCCGGCAGCACCACCGGTGCGAATCTCGACCCGGCCGTTGATCCCATGCTTGGTCTTGAGGTCCTCGAGCGTCTTCTTTGCCTGCTTGCGGGATTCTTCGACCATCTCCAACGGGAAATCGACGATCATGTAGCCTTGCGCATAGGCATTCAGATCCTCGACGACATTGAGCAGGACAATCTCGCCCCCTTCATCGATCAGCTTCTCAGCGATGCCCAGCACGGATTCGCCGTGCTCAAGCTGATCCATTGCAATCGGGACGATGATCTTCTTGTACATGCTGTACTCCTTCTGTTGCCCTCACGGATCGCAGCGCCAGATGTGGCGGGCCAATCCCTCGTCTGGAGATTGCGCCTCGACAGCTTTCCCGGCTTTGATTGAAATCAAATCGAAAGCGCCGCGCTCGCGTGACCCTACTCAAGGTGAGGTAGGGCGACGGCATCCACTGTCAACGCTCATCGAACACAACATCAAGCGACTGACGGGCTTCCGTGAACGGACGAGCCGGCCCATATTCCGAGCAACAGTTTCACCGAAACTGAGCCGGCTGACCGGCTGCGGTTTCGACGCCAAGGAGGCAGACATGATGGATCTCCCGACCGACCACGCCCTTGCCATGCCGGCGCATGTCGACCACGCGCATCTGGTCGTCCAGGACCTGCCCGTCGTCTCGGCCTGGTACCAGAAGATCATGGGCTTGAAGCCGATCGAAACGAGCAAGAGCGGCGAGACGCTCGGCGTTGACGGACGCCCGCTCCTCAGCCTGACTACCGAAGGCAACGCTGCCAGGGCGCCGCGCAATGCGCCTGGTCTCTTCCACAACGCCTTTCTGGTGCCGAACCGTGAGGAGCTTGGCCGTTGGCTCGCCCATGCCGCGCACAACAACATCAGGCTGCAGGGCGCTTCCGACCATCTGGTCAGCGAAGCGATCTATCTCGCCGATCCCGAAGGCAACGGCATCGAGGTCTATCGCGACCGGCCGCGCTCGGAATGGAGCTTCAAGCCCGACGGCACTGTCGGCATGGACACGTTGCCGCTCAATCTCCAGGCGCTCTATGACGAAGCGCCCAAGGACAATTGGGACGGCATGGCTGACGGCACCGCCATCGGCCACATCCATCTGCAGGTCTCCGATATTCCGCAGGCCGACGCGTTCTTCCGCGATGTGCTGGGACTGGGGCTGATGGCACGTTATCCGGGCGCGAGCTTCTTCGGCTCGGGCAAGTACCATCATCACGTCGCCGCCAATATCTGGAACTCGCGCAACGCACCGAAGCGGGAGGGCCATATGACAGGGCTTTCGGACTACACGATCCAGTACAAGGACCCGGCTGAACGCGCGGCCGCCCTTGCCAAGCTCGATGCGCTGGAAATCGCTGTGAACCGCGCCGGCGATAGCTACAGCCTCATCGATCCCTGGGGCATCGGCCTCAAGCTGGTGGCCTGACCCCTCTCTCCCGGCCCGCAAACGAATGATGTTTGCGGCAACTCGTCGGCCGCAGCCGCCTCAGGCACTGCGGTCGTATTTTTGCTGCGCCTGCAGCACCGCTTCGATGTTGTCCTCGGCCCAGCGCGTCAGGGCGGCGACCGTCGACGTCAGCGTGCGGCCAAGCGGCGTGATCGCGTATTCAACGGTTACCGGCACAGTGGCAAAGACGCTGCGGCTGACGAGACCATCGCGCTCCAGCTTCTTCAGGACCTGTGACAGCACCTTTTGCGAAATGCCGTCGATCTCACGCTTCAGCTGGTTGAAACGGACCGGCTGCTCATCGAGCTTGCCGAGCACCAACACCGCCCATTTGTCGGCAAGGCGATCCAGCACCAAACGCGTCGGACAGGTCTGGATATAGACGTCGTATTCCATCAGGCGCTCCACACGACGGTTTCCGGCGGGAAACCATGTCACCAAAACCTGCCTCCTTTACAGCATTTTTCTCCGCTTATATCTAGTATCCATTCGCAATGTAGTTTCACTTGGATACTAAGGAGCACAATGATGTCAGGCAAGATTCTGGTTCTCGGAGCAAACGGAACAATCGGCAGCAAGGTGGTGCAAGCGCTGGTCGCCCGTGGTGAAGCGGTCAAGGCGGCATCCCGCAAGGCGACCCCGGTCGACGGCGCCGAAGCCGTCGCCTTCGACTACCTGGACGCAGCGACCTTCGGGCCTGCCCTCGACAGCGTCGACCGCATCTTCGTTCTGACGCCCGGTGGCTACCTCGACCCGCTGGGCCTTCTTAGCCCGATCGTCACAGCGGCAGCGGCGCGCGGCATCAAGATCGTGCTGATGACCGTCATCGGCGTCGATGCGGATGACAAGATCCCCTATCGCCAGCTTGAACTGCAACTCGCAAAAACCGGCGCGCCCTTCGTCATCCTTCGCCCCAACTGGTTCTCCGACAACTTCCAGACCTACTGGATCGAGGGTATCCGCCACGGCGCGATAGCGGTGCCGGCGGCCGAGGGCAAGACGAGCTTCATCGACACCMGCGATATCGCCGCAAGCGCCGTGGCCGCGTTGACCAGCGATGCCTTTAACGGGCGCGCCTTCAACCTCACCGGTCCAGAAGCGTTGAGCTATGGCGAGGCCGCCGCCATCCTGTCGCGCGTCACCGGTAACCCGATTGCGTATGCCCCCGTTGACGACGACACCTTCGTCGGCATTTTGACGGGCGCAGGCGTGCCGGCGGACTATGCGGGCCTTCTTGCCTCGATCTTCCATCCGGTGCGCGAGGGCTGGGTGGCACAGCCGACCGGCGACGTGAAGACGCTAACCGGCCATGAGCCGCGCAGCCTGGAAACCTATGCCAAGGAAAACGTAGCAGCACTCAAAGCCTAGGCCGCTCTCTCCTACCGGTCCGCCCGCCGACTGGCGGGCGGCTCCGATGCCGGATGGGACATTCCTTAAAGTTGCGAACGCCCCGCATCCATCCGCCTGCGTCAACACGCCGCTGGATAGTTGTGCGTTCGCCCATCAATAAACTTGAGTATTTTACTCACATATTTTAACCGCATGCCCAGACGGCCTCGCCCAAGGCCGCATACATGCGGAGTTAATGATATGAAAAATAAGAATATTTTTATGGCCGCCCTGGCAAGCAGCACCTTGCTTTCCAGTCCGTCCCTGGCCGTCGACTTCCGTCCGCAGGCGGAAATCGAAGGTGGATTCTTCAGCGGCGGCTCGGATGCGAGCGGTGGCTTCTTCCTGCCCTTCGTGCTCGATTCGGGCAATGCGGTCTTCATCGATACACGCGGAACGATTGCCAATGATTCCGTCCGCCAGGGCTCGATCGGCGCGGGCTATCGCTTCCGTGCCAATGACCAGTGGATCATCGGTGCCTACGGCTACTACGACTACCTGAAAAGCAGCTACGGCAATTCGTTCAGCCAGCTGTCCCTCGGCCTCGAGGCATTGAGCGGCGACCTCGAAATGCGCAGCAATTTCTACCTGCCGCTGACCGGCGCGAAGGCGCTGAACGCCTTCAACACCGCCTATGTGCGCGACCACGTGCTCGTCATCCAGGAAGGCAAGGAACGGGCGCGGCGCGGCGTCGACGCCGAAATCGGCGGCCGGCTGCCGGTGTTCGAGGGAGACTCAAAGGTGCAGCTCAAGGTCTTCGGCGGCAGCTACTGGTATGGCGGCCGCAACCTCGACGACATGTTCGGCGCAAAGCTGCGCGCGGAATTGACTTTTGCCGACCTGCCAGGTCTCTCCGAGGGCTCGACCGTGTCACTCGGCGTCACCGGTACCTATGACAACGAGGACAAGCTGAAAGGCGCAGTCATGGCGCGGCTGCGCATCCCATTCGGCGCGACCGGCTCGGCCAACGATGCCTTCGACCCGATGACGCAGCGCGTCGAGCGCGCGACCGGGATCCGCACTCACGCCGGCGCGACCGGCGATATCGAAGCGGCGCAGTTCGCCGACAGCGGTCGTGACGCCGGCCGCGTGGTCACCGTTTCCTCAACCTCCGGCGATGCCGATGCCATCAACGCGCTCATCGGTTCGGCGGGTACGAACGCGCTGATCCTTGCCAACGGCGACCTCGGCCTCGACCGGACACTGGCCCTCCAGAACGGCCAGACGCTTCTTGGCGGAGGCGGCGTACTTGCGGTGCGCGGCGCAAGAAGCGGCGCGACAGCGACCTTCGTCAACCAGGGTGCTGCCACCACCATCACCGGCTACAACCCGGCCCAGGACGTCATCGCCATGGCGTCAGGCAGCACCATCTCGTCGCTTGCCGTCCGCGGCGGCCTCGCCGGTATTTCGGCGACCGATGCGGCGAACGTGACGGTCGACAACGTCGACATTTCAGCCACCAACCATGACGGCATTCGCTTCGCGCGGGTCGACGGCGCGCTCGTTCAGGACAGCCGCATCCACGACCTCTTCATTTGCGAAAACAATACGAGTTGCGAATTCTCGGTCTACAATCCGAACAAGGCACCCTTTGCCGCCATCAGCTCCGTCGGCAGCCGCGACGTGACGGTGCGTGACACCGCGATCGACAAGGTGACCTATGGCGTCTTTGCCGGTGGCGAATTCAAGAAGATCAGCCGTACCGAGTATGAACTGGTCACCGGCACGGAAAACGTCACGCTCGACAATGTCACGATCAGCAACTCCCGCCGCGAAGGCGTGCTGCTGGTCGCGGGCAAGGACGTCAAGCTCGACCGCGTGACCATCGACAATTCCAAGCAGGACCGCGACATGGACCTCGTCGTGCTGCAGGGCACCTCCAACGTCGCGATCAACGACATGCGGCTCATGGGCGGCATCAACGGCCTGATGCTGATTTCGAGCCCGAACCTCGATGCCACCACCACCAATGTGAACGTGAAGGGCCTGAAGGTCGACGGCACGCGCAATGCCGGCATCTTCTTCAACCCGGTCTCGGGGATCTCGCTTACGGACGTCGCCATCACCAATGCCGGCACCTACGGCGCCTATATCTACGGTAGCGACTACGCGTTCCTGGGCGGGCCGGTCAGCAACATCGTGCTGAACAACATGACGGTCGACAAGGCCGGCAAGGCAGGCCTCTACTTCTCGGGCCCGGCCGAGGACATCAAGGGCAATGTCGGCGTCACCAACACACCGAAGGATTGCCTTCTCGACAACGGTTGGTCGACCGGAACGATCACCCAGCCGGCGGGCGCCGTGCTGACCGTCAACGGCTCCAAGCTCGATCAGGGCAACGCCGCCACGCGTTGCCGCTAAGGATGCAAGTCACGCCCGGGAAACCGGGCGTGACTTCTCTGACGTTCGCTCGGATTAACCCGATCGCTGGCACTCGAAGGTGACGACATGGTCACCGTGTTGCGGCGCGCGGCCAAATGCATAGTCGCCGGTAACGACGATATCGACGAAGCCGGCGGCCTGCAGCGTGAGCACCATTTCCTGAACACCCCACCAGCGCATGGTGAAGAACTCGAGCTCGCTCGATACCAGCCTCCCCACTTGCCAGAGGTCGTAGCGCAGGTGCGATACCGTGGTCTGGCCGATGAAGTCCGTCTTCACCCGCTGGCTGTTCAACGTCAGCAGGTCGCCCGTCTCCGTCTGCCAGCTTCGGATATTCGGCTGCAGGTCCGCGACCATGTCGTTCGGATAGAGATCAAAGATCAAACGTCCGGCAGGCGCCAGATGATCGTGGAAACGTCTCAGCACCGCGCTCGCCACGGCATGATCGCCGATCAATTGCAGGGAGCCGGCGGGAACGACGATCGCATCGAAACGCTGCTCGTAGGTAAAGCTCTCAAAGATCTGGCGCGACAATGCCGGGGCAAACCCGCGTTCGACACATTGGGCCCGGCAATAATCGAGCATGTCCTGCGAAGCGTCGAAGGCGCAGACATCGAAGCCAGCCTCAAGCAAGGGGATCAGCGCCCGGCCGTTGCCGACGGCGGGCTCGAGAATCGGCCCGGCACAGCCATCAAGCCGCGCCCGATAGTACTCTACGTCGCCGAAGGACCTTCCAATATATTTGTCTAAATTATAAACATGAGAGGCAAGTCTGCCATATGTATTGTTCACGATACCCCTGCTCCCGATCAAAAACCAAAGCAACGTGACGCTTTATACAGGAGCGCATGAGCGGGAGATGTTGTTTGCCAGCCACGTCGACGGATTATCGCGGCTCCGTCCGTTGATCCGCATGGCGATGCATCGGGCAGCCCGTCCCGGCTTTCCGGGACGGTGCTCTGCTCAACCAGGCAGACGGCAGACGGCGCCAACGAGCCTTGCGACCAGCGGGCGGACGAGCAACACGCAAACGAAGGCGACGGGCATGGCGAGCGCGTAGGAGCCGAGCACGCGGGCCGGATACCCGGCATCGATGCCGGTGTTGGCGCCGACGATGACGCAGCACATCAAGAACG
This sequence comes from Ensifer sp. 2TAB8, assembly GCF_052115125.1. Taxonomy (NCBI): domain Bacteria; kingdom Pseudomonadati; phylum Pseudomonadota; class Alphaproteobacteria; order Hyphomicrobiales; family Rhizobiaceae; genus Ensifer; species Ensifer sp. 2TAB8. The sequence goes on from NZ_JBFRGB010000001.1 coordinate 60,108, forward strand.
CCATGATCGCAGACATGAAGAAGGCGAAGGCGATGGGCGCCGTGCGCGGCGGCAGCTTGCGGCTGCGCGCGAGCCGCGGAGCGGACAGTGTATCTTCCATCAGAAACTCTCCTGCAATGACCAAGGGGACCATCCCCTCGCTTCGGGCCGCACTATACGGATCACGGACCGGCGAGGTAGGCGGTTGCAACCTCCGTCAGAAATAGGCAAAACCATCGAATAGTCATAAACATTCGATGGATGAAATTATGGACACGCTGCGCGGAGTGGAGAGTTTCGTCAGAAGCGTCGAAGAGGGCAGCATCGCCGCGGCCGCGCGCAAGCTGGGGATCACGCCCGCATCGGCAAGCCAGAACATCGCGCGGCTGGAGCGGACACTCGGCAGCCGGCTGCTGAGCCGCACCACGCGCCAGCTTGGCCTGACCGAGAGCGGCCGGATCTATTACGAGCGGGTGCGCGGCGTCGTGCACGAATTGGAACTCGCGGCCGCAGCCGTCTCCGCGCTCAGCACTGAGCCGCGCGGACAGCTCAAGATCGCGTCATCGGTCGCCTTCGGCCGCCATGTCGTGGCTCCGCTCGTGCCGTCCTTCGCCGTCCGGTATCCCGATGTCTCGATCGAACTCGTCGTCACCGACCGGGAAATCGACCATATCGGCGAGGGCATCGACATCAGCGTGCGCTTCGGCCTGCAACTCGAACAGGGCCTGATTGCCCGCAAGCTCGCTTCCGTGCCGATGATCATCTGCGCCGCGCCCTCCTATCTGGAGCGACGCGGCCGGCCGCAACGACCCGAAGATCTCGTCCACCACGATTGCCTCGTCTATCGCTATGCCGGACACGGTCGCATCTTTCGCTGGGCGTTCAACCGCGATGGCCTGCGCTTCGAACCGGAACTGAAAGCGACGATCGTCAGCAACGACATCGACACGCTCGCGGAAATGGCGATCGCCGGCGCCGGCATCACCCGTCTTGGCGCCTTTATCGCAGCACCGCTGATCGAGCAGGGTCTGGTGGTGCCGCTCTTCGGCGGCGTGCCGCGCGAAGGCGTGGCCAATACCGACCACGAACCCTTCGATTTCTACGCCTGCTTTGCCGACCGCCAGGCCGAGACGCCGAAAGTCAGAGCCTTCATCGAGCACGCCGTGCAATCGTTGAAGGGGCGCTGGTAGACGTCAAACGCCAGCGACTGCCGCGGGCATGGCATTCCCGTCAGCGCCTTCGCTACGAAGCCGCTCGGCCTCGCGCCGTTGCTTCAGCCGATGGCCGACTTCGACGATGGCATGAATCGCCGGAATGAACTCCAGACCGAGTTCGCTCAAGCTATACTCCACCGAGGGCGGCGAAGTCGGGACGATCCGCCTGTCGATCGCCCCCTTTTCCTCGAGTTCCTTCAGCCGCGTGCTCAGCACCTTTGCCGAAATGCCGGGAACATCGATCCTGAGTTCGCTGAAACGGCGCGGTCCGGCGCTCAAGGACCAGAGGATGTTCGGCGTCCAGGCTCCGCCGAGCAACACCATGCACTCGCCGACCGGGCAGGTGGGCGGCAAGGCCGCAGCCCGATTTTTCCGGATTTTCAAGCTCATAGGCATATTTTCCAGTTACCGTCGGGAAACCTGAAAAGGAGGTAACATAAGGTTATCTGATATACAAAGGTTATCGCTTGCGCTTAGGTTCCCCCGTCTTCGACAGGAGACGATGATTTCAGCAAGGAACTTGGTCATGAAGCTTTACTACGCCCCCGGCGCCTGCTCGCTTTCTCCCCATATCAGCCTGCGCGAAGCGGGCGCCGACTTCGAGATCGTCAAGGTCGACACCGCGACGCACCGCACGGAAACCGGTGCCGATTTCAAGGCCATCAACCCCAAGGGTTACGTGCCCGCACTGGTGCTGGAGAGCGGCGATGTCGTCACCGAAGGTGCAGCGGTCGTGCAATACATCGCAGATCGCTTTCCGGCGGCAAAGCTCGCACCGGCCAACGGCACGCTGGAGCGCACCCGCCTGCACGAACAGTTGAACTTCATCTCGTCCGAATTGCACAAGGCATTCTCGCCACTGTTCAGCAAGACGGCGAGCGCGGAGGCGAAGGACGCGGCCGCGGCCCAGGTGGCGAAGCGCTTCGGCAATGTCGAAAGCCTGCTTTCGGACGGGCGCCCCCATCTGCTCGGCGAGGCCTTCTCGGTTGCCGACGCCTATCTCTTCACCGTCGTCAACTGGGGCAGCGTCACCGGTGTTTCGCTTGATCCCTGGCCGCATCTCACCGCCTACATGCAGAGGATCGGCGAGCGGCCGGCGGTGCGCGCCGCTTTGCAGGCCGAGGGGTTGATCGCGGCATGAGCAACACACCGAACGATCCGCAATTCACGGCCGTCGTCGAGCTGCTGCAGCGCTACTTCGACGGGCTCTACCGAGGTGACACCGGCATCCTCAAGCAGGTCTTCCACCCGAAGGCACTCTACGCCACGGCGACGGATGGCACCTTGCTCGAACTCGATATGGACAGGTACTTTCCGATCGTCGACAAGCGCCCTTCGCCCGAAAGCCGAGGCGAAGAACGCGCAGACCGGATCCTTTCCATCGAATTCGCCGGACCGGTGACGGCAATCGCCAAGGTGCAGTGTGCCATCGGCGAGAAGGCCTTCACCGATCTCCTGTCGCTCGTCTTCGTCGACGGCCGCTGGCAGATCATCGCAAAGGTCTTCCACTACGACCTCAAGCCTTCCACATGAGGAGAACCGAATGCCCTACGTGAACATCAAGATCACTCGCGAAGGAGCAACCGCCGAACAGAAGGCCGCCCTGATCAAGGGTGTGACCGACCTGCTTGCCACGGTGCTCGACAAGGATCCGGCCAGCACCTTCGTGGTGATCGACGAAGTGGCGCTGGAAGACTGGGGCGTTGGCGGACTGCCGGTCGAAGAATATCGACGCCAGGCCAGGGCCAAGTCGTAGGAAGGACAGGGCCCTCTCCCCACAAACAGGGAAGAGGCGACCTGGTCGCCGGATGACGAACGCGCGTCCGGCGACCGCCTTTGCGCTTGATCCCCATCGGCAGGCTCTCTATCTCATTGTCTCCCGCCGCATTGATCCCGGAGACGCATCTTGTCCGTATTCAGCAACCTCCCCCAAGCTCCCGTCGCCGCCAAAAAGCCGGTCAGCGACACGCGCCACGGCATTACCCGCACCGACGACTACGCCTGGCTGCGCGCGGACAATTGGCAGGCGATGTTCCGCGATCCCTCGATCCTCGACCCGGAAATCCGCAAGCATCTCGAAGCCGAAAACGCCTATATGAATGCGGCCATGGATGACACGAAGGCGCTGCAGAAGACGCTGTTTTCGGAAATGCGCGGCCGGATCAAGGAAGACGACAGCTCGATCCCGGTCAAGGACGGCCCCTTCGCCTATGGCCATGCCTATGTCACCGACGGCGAACAGCCGCGCTACTTCCGCATTCCCCGTGACGGCGATCACAAGGACGAGACGATCCGCCAACTCCTGCTCGACGGCGACAAGGAAGCCGAGGGCAAGGCCTATTTCCGTCTTGCCGGCCTCGACCATTCGACCGACCACAGCCTCGGCATCTGGGGCTATGACGACAAGGGTTCGGAATATTTCACGCTGCGGGTTCGCGACCTTGCGACGGGCGAAGACCTCGCCGATGTGATTGAGAACACCGGCGGTGGCGGCGCCTGGGCGCCCGACGGCAAGAGTTTCTTCTATACCGTGCTCGACGACAACCATCGCCCGTCGAAGATCTTCCATCACATTCTCGGCACGGCCCAGGCAGACGACCGGCTGGTCTACGAGGAAGAGGACCCCGGCTTCTTCATGTCGGTCGGCGGCTCGCTGCTCGACGACTTCATCTACATCGACATCCATGATCACGAGACCAGCGAGTATCGGCTGCTTTCGACCAGCGACCTGACGGCCGAGCCGAAGCTCGTTGCCGAACGCGTCGTCGGGCTCGAATATTCGATGACCGAAGGCGGTGACGTCTTCTACATCCTGACCAATGCTGACGGCGCCAAGGATTTCAAGATCGTGGAAGCGCCGGTCAATGCACCGGGCAAGGAGAACTGGCGTGAGATCGTGCCGCACAAGTCCGGTACGCTGATCCTCAGCCACATGGCCTATGCCCGCCATCTCGTCTGGCTGCAGCGGCGCGAAGGACTGCCGGAAATCGTCATTCGCGACCGGAAGACCGGTGAGGAACATGCGATCGCCTTTGCGGAAGAAGCCTATTCGCTCGGCCTTTCCGGTTCTGCCGAATACGACACCGATGTCATCCGCTTCTCCTATTCGTCGATGACGACGCCGTCGCAGCTTTTCGACTACGACATGGCAACGCGCGAGCGCACGCTGCTCAAGACCCAGGAAGTGCCCTCCGGCCACAACCCGGACGACTACGTGACCCGTCGCGTCTTCGCGCCATCCTGGGACGGCACCGAAGTGCCGGTGACGCTGCTCTATCGCAAGGACACGCCGCTTGATGGTTCTGCGCCCTGCCTGCTCTACGGCTATGGTGCCTATGGCATCACCATTCCGGCTGGCTTCAACACCAATTGCCTGTCGCTCGCCGACCGTGGCTTCGTCTATGCGATTGCCCATATCCGCGGCGGCAAGGACCGTGGCTTTGCCTGGTACGAAGACGGCAAGATGGCCAGGAAGACCAACACCTTCAAGGATTTCATCGCCGCCGCTGACTATCTGAATCAACAGAAGTTCACGTCTTACGCAAAGATCGTCGCCGAGGGCGGCTCGGCCGGCGGCATGCTGATGGGCGCGATCGCCAACATGGCTCCGGAGAAATTCACGGGCATCATCGCGGCGGTGCCCTTCGTCGACGTGCTCAACACCATGCTCGACGACACGCTGCCGCTCACCCCGCCGGAGTGGCCGGAATGGGGCAACCCGATCGAAAGCCGCGAATTCTACGACATCATCGCCGGCTACTCGCCCTACGACAATGTCGGCGCCAAATCCTATCCGGCGATCCTGGCACTCGGCGGCCTCACCGATCCGCGTGTCACCTATTGGGAGCCGGCAAAATGGGTCGCGCGGCTGCGTGAGAAGACGACGGGCAGCGCGCCGATCCTGATGAAGACCAATATGGATGCCGGCCATGGTGGCGCCTCGGGACGCTTCCAGCGGCTCGAAGAGATCGCCTTCGAATACGCCTTCGCGATCAAGGTCGCCGGCAAGATGTAACCGAAGCTGGATGAGGGAAGTGTATGCGGCCTTCCGCACACGCCCCGCTTCCTAATGTGAAAATCGATCGCCTTGATGATTTTGGGTCCGACTGACCCAAAATCATCGCGATCCCGGAGGTCCCGTCATGCCCGTCCATGTCGCCTTACTGCGTGCCGTCAATGTCGGCGGCACGGGATCGCTTCCGATGGCCGACCTCAAGGCGATCTGCGAGCGGCTCGGCTTTGCCGACGTCAAGACCTACATCCAGAGCGGCAACGTGCTGTTCCGCTCCGATCTGCCGGCGGCAGAAGCAGCCGCGATGCTGGACAGCGCCCTTCAGGAAAAGCTCGGCAAGGCGCCGGGCGTGATGATCAGGACGGGCGCGCAATTGCAGGCGATCGCCGATCAGGCCCCCTTCCCGAGCGCCCGGCCCAATCTGCTGCTTGTCGTTTTCCTGCGTGAGCCGGCGCCCGCCGACGCGCTAGACAAGCTGGTCGCCCCTGACGGCGAAGAGGTACAGATGGCCGGGAGCGAAATCTACATTCATTTCCCCAACGGTTCGGGCCCGTCGAAATTCAAGCTTCCGGCCGCAAAGGCCGGCACCGCGCGCAACCTCAATACGGTGCGCAAGCTCGCCACCCTGGCGCTTGAGATGGAAGGCTGACGCTCCGCGAGGCGCTATTCCGGACGGAAAACCGCTTCACACTTTTCCTGGAATTGGCTTTTTATGCCGCAATTCCGGACGGAAAACCGCTTCACACTTTTCCTGGAATTGGCTTTTTATGCCGCAATTCCGGACGGAAAACCGCTTCACACTTTTCCTGGAATTGCTCACGCCGCAGGCTGAAACAGCAGCCGGACGAAGGACCGAAGCACGAGCAACTGCTGCGGCAGGCTCTCGGGCTGCTTCAGCGCCTTCGACAGGATGATGCCGCCTTCGAGCACGGTCGAAACCATGTCGGCGAGCTGGTCGACGTCCAGCGGCTCGCGTGGCCGATAGACGCGCATGATCTCCTCGAACATCGCACCGAAGCGGCGGCGCCACATCAGCGCGGCCTGCCGGTTGATTTCCTGGATCTCGCGATCGAAGGCCCGCTCCTGGGTGCACATGACAGCGACCAGGCAACCCGGATGGCCGTTCGGCAAATCGGACAGAGTTTCGGACAGCAGTTTCAGGCCGAGCAGAAGAGCCTGCAGCGGATCATCGGCCAATTGATGAGCCCGCCCAAAGATTTCGTCGTAGATGCGCTCGTCGTTCTCGATATAGCGTTCGAGCAGCGCCCGGGCGAGTTCGTTCTTGTCCCGGAAATGGTAGAAGAAGCCGCTCTTGGTAATGCCGATCTCGGCGATCAGTTCGTTGATCGAGGTCGCGCCGAAACCCTTCGCCAGCACCGCGGCCTCAGCGGTGTCGAGGATTCTCGCTCGCGTTTCCTCACCCTTTCGCATTAGCCGCTGCCCTACCATTGGTGCGGTTTCCGACAGCGAAGGGGCCACCAGCCGGTGACGCCGTGACGGAACCAACGCAGTAAGTGACTGATTTCACTAAAATATGCGGGTATATTAGCAACAGTATACCTTAAGTCGTCTAGTTTAGAAGACGATAAAAAGGCAGTAATTTAGCTGGTTCTGCGGGATTGGAGGTGTCCCCGGGCCTCATCAGCAAGACTGAACCGGTGGAGACCGATATGGCCAAATACCGACGGAGCCTGCCGCTCTTGAAGGGTGGACTCTTCCTAAGCGACGGCGGCATGGAGACGACGCTGATCTTCCACGAGGGCGTCACGCTTCCGCATTTCGCAGCCTTCGTAATGCTTTCCACGGCCGACGGACGGCGTCGGCTGCTGAGCTACTATGCACGCTACCTCGCGATCGCTCAGCAACACGGCACCGGCTTCGTGCTCGACACGCCCACATGGCGTGCGAGTTCGGATTGGGGCGTAAAGCTCGGCTACGACGACGAGGCATTGACCGTCACGAACCAGAACGCGATCTACATGCTCACGGAACTGCGCGGCGAGTATGAGCGGCCGCAGGCGCCGATCGTGCTCAGCGGAGCGATCGGACCACGTGGCGACGGCTATCGCCTGGGCCGCATGGTGCCCGACGAGGCCGAGGACTATCATTCGCCGCAGGTTTCAGCCTTCGCTGCCAGCGATGCGGACATGGTGAGCGCCTATACGCTGACCAGCGTTGACGAAGCGATCGGCATTGCCCGGGCGGCTCAGAGCCATGGCATGCCCTGCGCCATCTCCTTCACGGTGGAGACAGATGGCAGGCTACCGGATGGCCGCAGCCTCCAGTCCGCGATCGAGACCGTCGACGCGGAGACCGGCGGCTACCCGCATTACTACATGATCAATTGCGCCCATCCCGCTCATTTCGAGACGAGCCTGGACGGCCGCAGCCCATGGACCGATCGCATTGCCGGTATCCGGGCCAACGCCTCGACGATGAGCCACGCCGAACTCGACAATAGCGAAACGCTCGATGCCGGCGACCCCGCCGACCTCGGTCGGCGGTATAGAACACTGACGACGCATTTGCCACGATTGCGCATCCTCGGTGGCTGCTGCGGCACCGATCATCGCCACATCGCGGCAATCTGCGAGGCCTGCCTTCCACCGACGGCGCTGAGCGCCTGAGGTACGGGGCCTCGCCCTCCCGGCCCTCTCGCGAGTGATCGCGGGAGGGCGCCGCTTTTTTCGTGTTGACGTTTTTTGGTCGATGCGACCCAAAATTATCGCGATCTCGTGTAGACTTGGGCGGAAAGGACGGCCCCGGGTTCTCCCGGCAGACGCCGTTGACCGCTTGATCATGAACTACGCTCCCCCCTCACCGACCGGAAACGCCGAAGCCTTCGCCTTCGACAACAGCTATGCGCGCCTGCCGCAGCAGTTCTTCGCGCGCGTCGAGCCCACCCCCGTCGCCGAACCCTGGCTGATCAAGCTCAACAAGCCGCTCGCCGAGGAGCTCGGGCTCGATGTGGCCGCACTCGAGCGCGACGGTGCGCAGATCTTCTCGGGCAATCGCGTGCCTGATGGCGCCGAACCGCTCGCCATGGCCTATGCCGGCCACCAGTTCGGAACCTTCGTGCCGCAACTTGGCGACGGCCGGGCGATCCTCATCGGCGAAGTGATCGATCGCAACGGAAAGCGGCGCGACATCCAGCTGAAGGGGCCGGGACAGACACCGTTTTCGCGCCGCGGCGACGGGCGTGCGGCGCTCGGTCCGGTGCTGCGCGAGTACATCGTCAGCGAGGCGATGTTTGCGCTCGGCATCCCCACGACGCGGGCGCTTGCCGCCGTCGTCACCGGCCAGCCGGTCTATCGCGAACAGATCCTGCCCGGCGCCATCGTCACGCGCGTCGCCGCCAGCCACATGCGCGTCGGCACCTTCCAGTTCTTCGCCGCGCGCGGCGACATGGCCTCGGTGAAGATTCTCGCCGACTACGCGATCGACCGGCACGATCCCGAGATCAAGGACGAGGAGCGGCCCTATCTCGCCTTCTTCAAGGCGGTGAGCGCGCGTCAGGCGGAACTGATCGCCCGCTGGCTGCATGTCGGCTTCATTCATGGCGTGATGAACACCGACAACATGACGATATCCGGCGAGACGATCGACTTCGGCCCCTGCGCCTTCATGGATGCCTACGATCCCAAGAAGGTGTTCTCGTCGATCGACCAGATCGGCCGCTATGCCTATGCGAGCCAACCCGCCATTGGCCAATGGAACCTCGCCCGCCTGGCCGAGACCCTGGTGCCGCTCTTCGATGACAACGCGGATACGGCGGTTGAACTGGCCAATGATGCGCTCGGCGAATACGGCGCAATCTTCCAGCGCCATTGGCTGGACGGCATGCGCGCCAAGATCGGGCTGGCCACGAGCGAAGAAGGCGATCTCGACCTCGTGCAATCGCTGCTAACCGACATGCACAAGGGCGAAGCCGACTTTACCCTGACCTTCCGCCGGCTCTGCGAGAGCGCACGCGATCCCGCGGCCGACGCACTGTTGGGCTCGTCGTTCGCCTCCGTCGAGGCGATAGAGCCATGGCTTCAGGACTGGCGCCAACGGCTTGGCCGCGAAACGACGACACCTGAAGAGCGCTCGGCGGCGATGAAGACCGTGAACCCCGCCTACATCCCCCGCAATCACCGGATCGAACAGGCGATCGCGGCAGCCACCGAGGACGCCGACTTTTCGCTGTTCGAGGCGCTGGTCGACGTGACCGCGAAGCCTTACGAGGATCAGCCGCGTTTTGCCGCCTACCAGGAGCCGCCGAAACCCGAAGAGGAAGTGCAGCGAACCTTCTGCGGCACGTGACGGCCGCCGCATTCACGCTTGCTGAGGCGGCGTCGCCCTGTGGCGATCCCGCGCAGTTCCTCCAATCCTGATTCACCGAAACGCTCTATCCTCTTGTTTTTGCGCGTAGCGAAGGCAGCGCCCCTTTTCGCTGCCAGCAGGTGCCGGCGAAGTGCGTGTCAGCTCTTTGCCGTCCGACCTATCAGCACCTTGAGCACAACCCCATCGCATACCCCTAAAATTCCGCATGGCGGAATTGTGGCTATTGAAAGGCAGGTGCCGCGCGTTAGGTGCTAGCGGTAAGGGCGCGCCAAACGCGCCGTTGCCGACCTGGTTGCCGCGACGTCGATTGCGACCGCCGACTCCGAAACCGACCTGTCTCACGCGGCCCCGAACGGGGACCAGCGTCATGGAAAAACGGTGTCGCGGCACTGTGCTTCAATGCGGGAGTTTGCATCATGCTCATCCTGACGGCCATCGTCTTCGCTCTCATCGGCCTCGTGCTCGGCGGTGGCGGGGTCAAGCTGCTGATGCTTGGCGGCAGCCCCTTTTATCTCGTCATCGGCATCGGCTTCCTGCTGACGGCCGTACTCCTGTTCAAGCGAAAATCGGCGGCGATCTGGCTCTATGCGTTCATGATCCTCGGCTCGCTCGGCTGGGCGATCTCGGAGGTCGGATTCGACTGGTGGCAACTCGGCCCGCGCGGAGGCGTCATCGTGCTCCTGGGGCTCTGGCTGCTGCTGCCTTCCGTCCGTCGGCCGCTCGGCTTCGAGAGCCCAACGGGCGAACGTTATGCGGTGAGCGCCTGGCCGCTGGCGATCACCGTACTCATCGCGATCGGCGTGGCCGGATATGCGCTGACGCTGGATCCGCACGATATCCGCGGAGATCTGCCAAGCGATGTCGTTGCCGCCGACCCTCCGCTCGGTGGCTCGGTGCCTCCGGGTGAGTGGCACCAATACGGACGAAGCTCCTTCGGCCAGCGTTATTCGCCGCTCGACCAGATCACGCCTGACAATGTCGCCAATCTGAAGGTCGCCTGGCAGTACCAGACCGGCGACGTCAAACGACCGGAGGATGTCGGCGAGACGACTTATCAGGTCACGCCGCTCAAGGTGAAAGATACGCTCTACGCCTGCACGCCGCACAATTGGGCGATCGCACTCGACGCGGCGACCGGCGAGGAAAAATGGAAGTATGATTCCAACTCGGGCATGAACCCCGACCGCCAGCACCAGACTTGCCGCGGCGTCACCTATTGGGCCGATCCGGCCGCAGCGCCCGGCAGCCCCTGCGCCGAGCGGGTTTACCTGCCAACCTCCGATGCGCGCCTGATCGCCCTCGACGCGACAAACGGTTCCGTCTGCACCAGCTTTGCCGATAATGGCGTGCTGAAGCTCGAAGCGGGCATGAAGTACAACCCCGCCGGCTACTATTATTCGACGTCCCCGCCGGTGGCGGTCGCCGGCAAGCTCATCATCGGCGGCGCCGTCAACGACAACTACTCGACCCAGGAACAGTCCGGCGTCATCCGTGCCTTCGACATCAACACCGGCGCGCTGATCTGGAACTGGGACAGCGGCAACCCGGATGTGACGATGCCTCTTCCCGAGGGCCAGACCTACACGACCAACTCGCCGAACAGCTGGTCGGTCTTCAGCTATGACGAAGCCCTGGGCCTCGTCTACATTCCGATGGGCAACCAGGTGCCGGACCAGCTCGGCATGGGCCGGAGCGAGCACGTCGAGAAATATTCCTCCTCGATCGTCGCACTCGACATCGCCTCGGGCGCGGTGCGCTGGGTGCGCCAGACCGTGCATCACGATCTCTGGGACATGGACGTGCCGGCGCAGCCGGCCCTGCTCGACATCACCAAGGAAGACGGCACGGTCGTGCCGGCGCTGGTCGGACCGACAAAACAGGGCGACATCTACGTGCTCGACCGCAGAAGCGGCGAGCCGATCATCCCGGTCGAGGAAGTCCAGGCGCCGGGCGGGGCGATCCGCGAGGATTTCACTGCGCCGACGCAACCGGTCTCCGGCCTCACCTTCATGCCTGCACCGCTGCAAGAGAAGGATATGTGGGGCGTCACGCTCTTCGACCAGCTTGCGTGCCGCATCGAGTTCCGGTCGCTGAAATACGAGGGGCGCTACACGCCGCCGTCGCTCGAAGGCACTCTGGTCTATCCTGGCAACTTCGGCACCTTCAATTGGGGCTCCGTCGCGGTCGATCCGGAACGGCAGGTGATGTTCGGCATGCCGACCTATCTCGCCTTCACCTCGCGCCTCGTGCCCCGCGACCAGGTCCCGCCGAAGGGCCAGGACGAAAAAGGTTCGGAACAGGGCCTCAATCGCAACGATGGAGCGCCCTATGGCGTCTTCATGGGTCCCTTCCTCGGACCGCTCGGCATTCCCTGCCAGGCGCCGCCATGGGGCTATGTCGCCGGCGCGGATCTTCGAACCGGCAAGATCGCCTACAAGCACAAGAACGGCACCGTCGAGGACATGACGCCATTGCCGCTGCCGTTCAAGGTGGGCGTACCCGGCATAGGCGGGCCCATGATCACCAAGGGCGGCGTTGCCTTCCTGGGCGCTGCGGTCGACGACTATCTGCGCGCCTATGACCTGACGACTGGCCGCCAGCTCTGGGAAGCGCGCCTGCCCGCCGGTGGCCAGTCGACGCCGATGAGCTACGCGGTCGGCGACAAGCAATATGTGCTGATCGTCGCCGGCGGCCACGGCTCGGTCGGCACGAAGCCCGGCGATTACATCATCGCCTACACCCTGCCGTGAAGCGCGAGAGGCATCCCTAAATCTCGCTAGAGGGTTGCAAAAGCAAGCTCCGCGCAAGCCCGCGACAGCAGCTTCCCCCGGACGACAGATTCCGGGGGATTCCCATGAAGATCGACAACAGCATCTCGAACTACTACTTCTCCCAGCGCCGCCAGCAGATGGGCACGGTTTCGCCGATCGAGGAGACCGGGACAGACGCGCGCCCGCGCCAGGCCCCAACGATTGCGCCGCCCTCGACATCAAGCGCGCTCTCCAACGCCCTGTGGGCGACCGCGACCCGCGAGGAAACCGGCTCCGCCTCGATCACGGACCAGGAAGGGGCGACACCGTCAGGAAACTCGGTCAGCGACGAGTTCCTGAAGCGGTCGAAGATGAGCCTGGCAGAACAGATCCGCGCTCAAATCCTGGAATCGCTTGGCCTCAACGAAGAGGATCTCAAGGCGATGGATACCGAACAGCGGAAGGCCGTCGAGGACGAAATTCGCCGGGGGGTCGAACGTGCGATGGGTGTCGAGAAACAGCGTGACAACGCAGCCACCGACATTGCCGACAGCGGCAGCGACATCGCCTGACAGAGCCTTGTGGGACCTCGGGCAGGACGCACGACTTGTCCTGCCCTGACCAAGGATGGTATTCAGCGGTCCCCAAAAGAGGACCAAGACCCGTGCGCCTGATCCGCTAGCGACGCTCACCGACAGAAAACTACCGACGCCACGACCGCTTTTCGGCGGCTTTTGGCATTGCTTTTTCTGGCCGCGTGAACGCCTGACGTCGATATGACCGCTCACCGGCCACCGCTGGGATCATATTCATGACTTCGAAAAACGGATTTGTTTCCGAAACCGGAAGCCTTCGCGCCGGTCCCTTCGACCTTGGCTATACGATCGAAGGCAGCGGCATGCCGCTGCTCGTCATCGGCAGCGCCATCTACTATCCGCGCACCTTCTCCAAGGCGCTTCGCGAAAAGCTGCGCCTGGTCTTCGTCGACCATCGCGGTTTCGCACCGGCCCGGGGCGAATATGCCTCTGGCGACATCGGCTTCGAGACGGTGCTTGCCGACATCGACCGGCTGCGCGCGCATCTCGGTCTCGAGCGCTTTGCGATCCTCGGCCATTCCGGCCATGGCTACATGGCGCTCGAATATGCCAAGCGGCATCCGGAGCACATCAGCCATCTTGTCATGGTCGGTACCGGCCCGAGCCATTCTGCCCGCCATATGGCCGTCGCCGACCGGATCTGGGAGGAGACCGTATCGCCTGAGCGCAAGGCAACCTTCGAGCGGGAGATGGCCGCGCTTGGCGCCGACATCGCAGCTCGGCCGGAGGAGCGCTTCAAATCGCTGCTGATTCGGCTTGGCGCCAGGAGCTGGCATCAGCCGGACTTCGATGCCGCGCCGCTTTGGCTTGATGTCACGGTCAACAACGCTGTCTTCGACCATCTCTGGGGCGAGGTCTTTCGCGATATCGACATCCGCAAAGGGTTGAACGCGCTGACGGCGCCCGTGCTGTTGGCCCTTGGCCGATCGGACTATCTCGTTGCTCCAGCCTCCACCTGGGACGAGTACCGGGGAGACTTCGCTGACCTGACGGTGCGAACCTTCGAGGAGAGCGGGCATACGCCGCAACTGGAAGAAAGCGATCACTTCGACGAGGTGCTGCTCTCGTTCCTCGGCAAGGACCCCGGCTAGGCCGGGCCGGAACTACTTGCCGTCGGGAAGGGCCCGTGTGGGCCCTTCCCTCACCCCGCCATTGACACAATGCAGCACGCAACTATCTATTGCTCCAGAAGCTATAGGTTTGAGGCGAGCATGTATTCCATTGGCGATCTCTCCCGGCGCACCGGCGTCAAGATTCCGACGATCCGCTATTACGAGCAGATGGGGCTGATCGCGGCGCCCGAACGCTCCGAAGGCAACCAGCGGCGCTACGAGAAAAGCGAACTCGAGCGGCTGGCATTCATCCGTCACGCGCGCGACCTCGGCCTGTCGATCGATTCGATCCGCGACCTGCTCGCCCTCAGCCAGCATCCGGAGCGTCCCTGCGGCGAGGCCGACCGGATCGCCAGCGAGCACCTGGCGACCGTTCGCGAAAAGATCGCCAGGCTGAGAAAGCTGGAGCAGGAACTGGAGCGCATCGTCGCCTGCGACGGCAATCACACGGTGGGTGACTGCTATGTGATCCGGGCCCTGGCCGACCACTCCATGTGCGAGAGCGAACACTGAGGCGGCGCTCCAAAAAATGAGGGCCGCGATCGATGGTTGAAAAATCCCCGTTGACAAAATCGCCAAAACGAACAATCTAGCGCCCATGATCAAGAACGCACCCATTTGCCGCGTGTATTTTTGGCTGTTCCGATAGGAGCGGCCTGCTGATCATATTCAACAAGGCCGCCATCAGGCGGCTTTTGTTTTTCCGGCTCCTGATGGCGAAAAAACCCGAGGAGCCCAGAAATGCTACAGACCGCCATCCCTACCTTTCACCCTGTCCCGTCGACACGACCGCCGATGGTCACGATCCGTTGCGCCAAGCAGCGTGACCTGCCGGAACTGCGCGACATGATCGCCGAGCTTTCCGCCCATCACGGCGACGCCGCGCCGATCACACCGGAACAGCTTGAGCGCGACCTCTTCGGCCGCGCGCCCTGGATCACCGCGCTCGTTGCCGAGGCCGGCAACCGACTGATCGGCTACGCGATCCTGGTGCCGATCTACCGGGCCGCCGAAGGCGCGCGTGGCATGGAACTGCATCATCTCTTCGTTCGCCCTGAAAGCCGCGGCACCGGCATTGGCCGCCATCTCGTTGCCAAGGCGCGCGAGCAGGCGAAGATGGCCGGCTGCGACTTCCTTTCGGTCAGCGCCGCCACGGGCAATTTTCAGGCGCATCATTTCTACGAATCCGAGCGCTTCGTGCCTCGTCCGGTGACGGGCATGCGCTATATGCAGAAGCTTGGATGAGGATCGAACGATGCGTCTTGCGATCGTGCTCTGTGAAGGCTTCGCCGATTGGGAATGTGCGCTGTTGATGGCGGCAGCGCGTACGCACCTCGGTATAGATATCGACGTCGCCACCGCCGACGGTGCGCGGGTGACGTCGATGGGCGGGCTCGACGTCTCGGCGCATCTCTCCGTCGACGCGCTCGATCCCGCAGGCTTCGACGGGTTGGTGATCTGCGGCGGATCGATCTGGGAGACGCGTGAGGCTCCCGATCTCTCAGCAACGATCCGTGCTTTCGATCGCGACAGGCGCGTGGTCGCAGCCATTTGCGGCGGCGTCAACGCGCTCGCCACAAGCGGACTTCTCAATAGTATCGACCATACCGGCAACAGCGCTGAAAGCCTTGCAGCGCTGCCCGGCTATCAGGGCAGGCAGCGCTACCGCAGTCAGCCGCAGGCGCTGCGCAGCGGCCATGTCGTCACCGCTGCCGGAACTGCGCCGATCAGTTTTGCCGGCGAGATCCTGCACGGCCTCGGCCTCGGCTCGGCGGAACTCGACGGCTTCCTCGCGCTCTACGGACACGAGCATCAGGTGAACGAACGCGCCAGTGTCGGCTGAGAAACGCGTCCCGGGACGCGTTTCAGAATGGCGGCTGGCGCTTCGCACATCCGAATTCCAGGCGGACCCGCGGGAGGCGGAAAGATGCGCTCCCATCAATGGGTTAGAGCCAGTTCGAGATCTGATCGAGCGACTTTTTCACCTTACCGGCGATCGGGACTGTCGCATCTGGCGCGGGATAACCGACGACCAGGATCAGGAACGGCTTTTCACTTTCGGGTCTACCGCAGATCGTGTTGAGAAAATTCATCGGCGCCGGCGTATGGGTAAGCGTCGCAAGCCCGGCATGGTGCAGCGCCGTGATCAGGATGCCGGTGGCGATGCCGACGCTCTCGTTGATGTAGTAGTTCTTCTTCAAGTCGCCCGGTCTGGGGCCGCCGCGCTTTTGCGAGAAGATGACGATCAGATAGGGAGCGGTCTCCAGGAAGGGCTTGTCATCATCGGTACCGAGCGGGGCCAGTGCGTCGAGCCATTCCTGCGGTGCCTTATCCCGATAGAAGATGCGCTCCTCCTCTTCCGCCGCGCTGCGGACCTTGGCCTTGATCGCGGCACTCTCGATGACCGTGAAGTGCCAGGGTTGATGATTGGCGCCGCTCGGTGCCGTGCCGGCCGACTTCAGACAGGTTTCGATGACCTCCCGCGGCACGGCGCGATCGCTGAAAAAGCGCGTGGTCCGGCGGCGGTTGATCTCTTCGTAGAAATCGGCGGCGCGCGTCGCCATCTCCTCGGGGGTGCGTTCGATCCACTGATCATAGGGCACGGTTTCGTGTGGGCGCATTCAGTCTTCTCCTCCTTGTCCTGCTGCGTCACGCGTCCCTCTCGACGCACGAAGATCGCTGCAGCACTTTGAATTCCTGCATGCTTTCCCTCTCGATCGGCGACGATCAAGCGAAGCATTCAGGACGAGTTGAGCGCGCCTTCAAGCGAAGATCAAGGGTCAGAGCGCCGGGATTGCCTTGAGGTAGCTCGCGATCGCCTCCCGGTCGGCCGGCGTCAATTTCGCCATGTTCTTCTGCACCTCGACCATGGAGCCGCCGACGGAATCGAATTCCGGCGTGAAGCCGGTTTCCAGATAGGAGGCGATGTCCGATGCACTCCAGCCGCCGATGCTCTTGGACCCGGGCGTGATGTTGGGGATGCGGCCCTGGCCTTCCGGGTTTGGCGCTCCTGCAAGCCACTGCTCGGGCTCAAAGCCGCCAATTGCATTTCGCGGCGTGTGGCATTCGCCGCAATGGCCCGGTCCCTCGACGAGATACTGGCCGCGCGTGAGCTTCGGATCATTGCCGTCGACGCCGGCGCGCGGCTTGTCGGTGAGGAACAGCAGCTTCCAGCCACCGAGCGCTATCCGCATGTTGTAGGGGAAAGGCAGGTCGTGCGGCGGCGCCACATCGGTGCTCTTTGGCAGGGTTTTCATGTAGCCCCAGAGGTCGTTGACGTCCTTCGCCGTCATTCGCGTGTAGGAGCCATAGGGGAATGAGGGGTAGAGATGCTCGCCGTTGCGCCCTACCCCGCGGGTCATGGCGTTGCCGAACTCGGCAAGCGTCCACGCGCCGATGCCGGCGGTCTCGTCCGGTGAGATGTTCGGCGCATGGAAGGTTCCGAACGGGCTTTTCAGCGGCACACCGCCGGCAAGGACCAGGCGCGCATCGCCTTCGGCGCCCTGCTTGGCATGACAGCTCGCGCAGCCGCCCGCCCAGAAGACCTGTTCGCCATTGGCGAGATCCGGTTCACCGAGCCCTTCCCAGTGGGAGGCACTCCATGGCGCCGGCTTCGTCAGCCACCAGAAGGCTGCTCCACCGACGACGCCCAGCACCACAAGACCCGATATCAGCTTTCTCGTGCGACGACCCATTGTCACCCCTCGCGCCCTGCCGCAAACCGACGGGCCCTAAATACAGATAGAGGCACGCGGCTCAAAGTCGCGTGCCTCCCATATTCAACACGATGCGAAATCGACGCCCGTCAATTCTTCTTCAGGCGATAGCTCTCGTGACAGCTGCCGCAATCCTTGCCGATTCCACCGAGGGCAGCGCCGACGGCCGCCTGATCAGCGGGAAGCTGGGCGAGAACGGTTTCGGCATCGGTGCCGAGCTTGACGGCCTTGGCCTTGAAGTCATCCAGGTTTTCCCAGATCTTCGGGCTCGCCTCGGTCTCGTGGCCCGTCTCCGAGCCGACAGGGAAATGGTCGGGGAAGGTCTTCATCGTTTCGCTGATCGTCGTCAGCGACGCTTTCACGACGTCGGCATCGTAGGGCTTCTCGCCCTTGGCAATGCCGGCAAGCGCGCCGGTCGCTGCACCGACCTTCTTCATCGCCTGCTGGCGAACCACCTGTGGCTCGTCGGCTGCGGTCACGGCAGTAACACCCAGGCCCGCAAGTGCGGCAGCCAACATCAGTGCGCGTATTTTCATCAGGATCTCCCGGTCAATCAAATCTGTTTGGCGAATCTGCCTGGCTAGCCTTCATGTCCAATGCGCCGGCATGATGTCATCTTGATTATCCAGCGGAAGTAACATTTTTTTGATGTGCTTGTTACGACAACGGAATTTCGAATGGCCGCCCTGTATTTTCGGGATTTCGACCAGCCCGAAGTATAAACGTGAATTTTATAATCATGTTTATACTTCATCTCCGACCCTCACTCCGATCAATTCGCCCAGCCCTGCCAGATGGTCAAGGCCGCGACCAGAACGAGCACGACGCCGGCGGCGCGGCCGATCCAAACCGTTGCGCCGGGGCTGCCGACCAGAAAATCACGACCGCGGCCGGCAGCAAGCGCCAGCCCACCATAGATTGCGAGCTGCGTCGTCGCGATCATCGCGGCCATGACAAGGGCCTGCGACCAGACCGGACCGAACTGCGGCTTGAGGAACTGCGGGTAGACCGCCAGCATGAAGAGGTAGGCCTTCGGGTTCATCAGGCTCGTCAGCGCGCCCTGGCGGAAACTCGCCCAGCGGGAGAGCCGGTCTGAACCTTCTATCCCACCGATGGTGATCGAGCTCCTGATGAGCGAAAAGCCGATCCAGGCGATATAGCCCGCACCGGCGACGAGCAGCACGTTGAAGAGACCGGGCACCAGATGCAGGATGACGCTGACGCCGAGCGCCGCATAAAGCGTGTGCAGCACGCCGCCCGCCATGATGCCGGCCGTCGCCGACAGCCCGGAGGCGCGCCCACCGGTCAGCGAGTTCGCCAGAACGAAGACCATGTCCATGCCCGGCACGATGATGATGCCGAACAGCAAGGTGAAGAAGAGCCAGAGGTTTTCCGTGTAGGTCATGTCAGTTGTCCATCGCCCGATTTTTCAATTCTCAAGACGAATTGCTGTTTTTTCAATTCGTTGGCTGATGGTATAAATCCGGGCAACTGACAAGGTATTGTCAGGAGCGTTGACGGCGGGAGCGGTTTTCGATGCGCAAGGCGGCACGGCTTTTCGAGATCATCCAGATCCTCCGGCTCGCGCGGAAGCCCGTGACTGGCGCGGCGATGGCCGAGACGCTGGAGGTGACGGTGCGCTCGATCTACCGCGACATCGCCGCGCTCCAGGCGATGCGTGTGCCGATCGAAGGCGGCCGCGGCATCGGCTACATCCTCCGGCCAGGCTTCGACCTGCCGCCGCTGATGTTCTCGATCGAAGAAACGGAAGCGATCGCCGTGGCGCTGGCGCTGCTGTCGCGAACCGGCGACGAGGAGTTGAAGGCGGCCGCCGGCCGCGTCAACAAGAAGATCACGGCCGCGGTGCCCGAGCCGCTCAGGCGCGCCTTTCGCTCCCAGGCCCTGCATGCCTGGGGCACCATCGCTCCCTCGCCCGCCGGCATC
The DNA here is from genome assembly GCF_052115125.1 of Ensifer sp. 2TAB8. Lineage (NCBI taxonomy): Bacteria > Pseudomonadati > Pseudomonadota > Alphaproteobacteria > Hyphomicrobiales > Rhizobiaceae > Ensifer > Ensifer sp. 2TAB8. The sequence goes on from NZ_JBFRGB010000001.1 coordinate 79,757, forward strand.
GATCTCGCCTTGGTCCGCCGGGCGATCCGCGATGAGCAGAAGCTCGAGCTCAACTATCGCGACGAGCTCGGTCGCGCCACGGAACGGATGATCCGGCCGGTGGCGCTGATCTACTATTCGGAAACCGCCAATCTCGTTGCCTGGTGCGAGTTGCGGCAGGCGATCCGCAACTTCCGCGCCGATCGCGTGGAGCATTGCGAAGCCGCGGACGCCTATTTTCCAGGCGAAGGCAATCGCCTGAGGGAACTCTGGGTGAGCGGCTGGAAGACACCACCGACGGCGGCGTAAGGCATCGCGCATCCGCGTGCAGCCCAAACGAAAAGACCCGGCGCAAGCGCCGGGTCCAAAGGTCATGCGTCGAAATCGGACGACTTACTTGGAAGCCGCTTCGTACATTTCGAGCACGTAATCCCAGTTGATCAGGCTGTCGACGAAGGCTTCGAGGTACTTCGGGCGAGCATTGCGGTAGTCGATGTAGTAGGAGTGTTCCCAGACATCGACACCGAGGATCGGCGAAGCACCGTGAACGAGCGGGTTTTCGCCGTTCGGGGTCTTGGAGATTTCGAGCTTGCCGTTTTTGACCGAGAGCCACGCCCAGCCCGAGCCGAACTGGCCGGTGCCGGCGGCGATGAAATCAGCGCGGAACTTGTCGTAGCCGCCAAGATCGGACTTGATGGCCGCTTCGAGCTTGGCCGGCAGGCTGGTGCCGCCGCCACCCTTCTTCATCCACTTCCAGAAGTGGATGTGGTTGTAGTGCTGGCCGGCATTGTTGAACAGCGGCTGATTGGTGCCATAGGACTTCTTGACGACTTCCTCGAGCGACAGGTCGGAGAGGCCGGCTTCTTCAGCAAGCTTGTTGCCGTTGGTCACGTAGGCAAGGTGGTGCTTGTCGTGGTGATATTCGAGCGTCTCGCGCGACATGTAGGGCGCCAGCGCATCGTAGTCGTAGGGAAGGTTCGGCAATTCGAAAGCCATGTGGGCATCTCCTCTTGGCATGGGATTTCGTGTGGGAAATCTGTGAGCGGGAACATAGGCACCGGTCCCCATGGAGGCAACCGATGCAATGCCAATTTTTCCTCAACCCACGGAATATACTTTCAACATCATTTTGAAAGCATGACACTTTCGAGCACAATCGTGCCACGGTTTGCTTGCAGCTTGGCCGCCGCTACAACCTTGCATGAAGGACCGCCCATGCCCCAGCGCCTCATCCCCGCCCTCGCTCTTTCCGCTGCCGCGGCCCTGTTTGCGTCCAACGCCGCAGCCTCCTCCGGCGATGCATGGGAGGCGTTCCGGACAAAGGTTTCCAAGAAGTGCCTTGCGGCCGCCACTTCACTCGAGAAGGCAAGCGCCGTGGACGATCCCTTCGGCTCGGAGAGCTTCGGCCTGGCACTGGTGATCGGCACGCCGAAAGGCTCCAAAGCCGCCGTCACGCAGATCTGCGTCTTCGACAAGAAGAAGAAGACGGTCGAACTCGGAGGCGAGCTTGCACCTGACACGGTGAAGGTGGGCGTGCCTGCAAAGAAGAAATAGCACACCCGCGCACGGAGAAGGCGCGAGGGATCTGCCGCAATCCGCTCGGCTGCCGTGGCCGCTACAAAGGGTTGCGAACCGAAACACACGCAATTACCGGGTCAACACCAACCGGAGATTGCTATGAAGTCCCTGCGCACTGCCTCGCTTGTTCTTTCTCTCGCCGTCCTCGCTTCCTGCGCACCGTCGCAGGATGAATATGCGCGCCTGCAGGCAGCAGCCCAAGGCAGTCCCGCACTTCAAAAGGCGATGTACCAGGATTGCGTCAGCAAGAAGTGGTCGAGATCCGACCTCGAAGGTGGCGCGATGCTGCTCAGTGTTCCACCGAGCAAGGTTCCGGCCCTCACTTGCAAGCGGCTCGTCAACGCATTGGCATCCGGTCGACTGAAATATGCCGACGTTCGGCGCAACATGAATGGCGGGCCGACCGTGAGCCTCATCAAGATCCTGCAAGATCGCTGAGCCAACAGCGACGATCACGCGACAGCGCGTGGCTGCCGATCTGCCAGGCGGCCGGAAGGTCGTCCGTTCTACGCTGCCCTCCCTTGAGCGCCACCTGCGGCTTGAGCTTCAACCGACCAGTTGGTAGAGGTTTGCCATGGTGAGTGAGACCTACGAAAAGATCCTGGACGTCGCGGAACGCCTGATGGCGTCGAGGGGTTACAACGCCTTCAGCTATGCCGACATTGCGCCTGAAGTGGGTGTCGGCAAGGCAACGATCCATCATCACTTCCCGAGCAAGGCGGATCTGGCGGCAACGGTGCTTGCGCGCTACCGCAAGAACAATCGCCGCCATGTCGAAGGGCTGCTGGCTACCGTCGCCGATCCGGTTGCGCGGCTTGAAGCCTATATCGGCTTCTGGGAGGACTGCATTCGCCGACAGGACATGCCGTTCTGCATAGGAGCCCTGCTCGCCTCCGAGATCCCGTCACTGCCGGAAGCCGTCGTTCAGCAGGTGCGTGGCCATTTCGCCGATCTCGCCGGCTGGCTCCGTGCGGTGATCGAGGACGGCGTCGCCAATGGCTTGCTCAAGGCCGAACACGGATCGGCAGTAGCGGCTGATTGCTTGATTGCCTCCGTTCACGGCGCCATGCTTGCGGCGCGCGTCGCCGACTCCGATCCCACCGTGTTTTCGGCTATCGCCCGTCGCGCACTGGATCAGCTTCTGGCCAACAAGACGATGTGATCGAAGGTGCCGCTGGCGTTGGCGTGGCGTCATCAAGGTGCAAGAATGTCGACGCAAAATCGGCTAGGACTGTTCCCACGGTAACGGCGGACAGTCTGTAGCGGCCGTAAAGTCAAACTTGGACGTACCCGATGCGCCGGCAGAAGCAGCAAGCGCATTTCTTTTTTTTGAACCAACACTGACCAACTAGTCGGTCGGCAATATTCGAAGGAGCAAGATCATGGCAAATCCGCTGTCCACCCTTGGCATCATACATACGGCAATCAGCCTAGCGCCCGTCGCCGCGGGGCTCTACGGTTTCGCCCGCTATGGCGCGATCGATCCTGCGACGCGCTCCGGCAAGATCTATCTCGCCACTCTCCTCCTCACCGTTTTGACGACGGCGGGGCTGTCGAGCACCGGCGGCTTCAATGCAGGGCATGCGCTTGGCATCGTCACGCTCCTCGTGATCGCCGGGAGCCTTGCCGTTGCGCGCATCGATTTCCTCGGACGCCTGAAACCCTACCTGACGACACTCGGCCTCTCGTTCACTTACTTCTTGCTGATCGTGCCGGCGGTCAATGAAACGCTGAAACGGCTGCCGGTCTCGCAGCCGCTCGCAAATGGCCCGGAATCACCGATCGTGCAGACAACGTCGCTCGTCTGGCTGGTGATATTCCTGTCGGGCATCTCAGTCCAGGCCTATCTGATCCACAGGCGCGCTGCAGCGACGGCGCGCACATCCCTCTCCCGCTGATCGCGGGAGGGGAGCGACCGGAATGTGGCCGTACTTCAAAGCGCACTATCCGAGCGCAGGAGCCTCGCGCTCGGTGCCTTTGCCTTCGGATTTTCTCAAACGTCGCGCGCCGCGTGCGCCCAATCCATGTAGAGATCGCGCGCCTTGGCGGCGACCGGACCGGCCTGCAGGTCACGGCTCTCCAGACGCGTCACCGGCAGCACCTTGGAGTAATTGCCGGAGGTGAAAATCTCGTCGGCCGCTTCGAAATCGGCCATGGTCAACGTCGCCTCGACCACTTCAAAACCGGCTTCCCGCAGCAATGTCATGACGCGGAAGCGGGTGATGCCGGCAAGGAAGGTGCGGTTGGCAGCCGGCGTGTAGACGACGCCGTCCTTGACCAGGAAGACGTTGGAAGAGCCGGTCTCGGCGATGTTGCCGAGCATGTCGCGCACGAGCGCATTGTCGAATCCGCGCGAACGCGCCTCCGTCAGGATGCGGGCATTGTTCGGGTAGAGGCAGCCGGCCTTCGCGTCAGTCGGCATCGATTCCAGCGTCGGCCGGCGGAACGGCGAGAGCGTCAGCGACGAACCGCCATGGCCGTTGCCCATGGGGGCTTCGAACAGACAAAGCGCGAAACGGGTCGATTCCGGATCGATGGCGACGACCCCGGCGGCGCCGTGCTCGGCCCAGTACATCGGCTTTACATAGAGTGCAGTCTTGCCGTCGAACTTCTTTGCGCCTTCCCACGTTAGCGCTTCGATCTCTTCGGCTGTCATGGTCGGCTTCAGGCCAAGCGCAGTCGCCGAACGGTTGACGCGCTGGCAATGCAGATCGAGGTCAGGGGCGACGCCATCAAAGACTCGGGCACCGTCGAATACCGTCGAACCCAGCCACATCGCGTGCGAAGTCGGTCCGATCAGCGGCGGGTTGCCCGAGAGCCATTCGCCATCGACATAAGTCCAGGTCACTGAGCGGGGGGATGTATCGACGGCCATCGGCGTCTCCTTGAGGTTTTTATTCTAGTCTTTCCGCATACCCCGAAAAAACAGCATCGGGGTGAATGGGTCTATCAAAAAATGTCATGGCGACCATTCTGGCACCGGAACGGCCTCTCGCTTAGTCTCTGCCGCAAAGGAAAGGGACATCCGTGCAGATCAGACATCTCGATCAGGACGACGTGGAAATCTTCCGCCGCATACGGCTGGAGGCACTCCATCACGAGCCACAGGCCTTCGCCTCGACCGAGGCGGACTGGGCGCGGCTTCCTGTTGCCGAATGGCAGGCACGGCTTGCTGCCAACGCCGTCTTCGTCGCTCTCGACGGCGATGAGCCCGTCGGCATCATGGGCTTGATGCGGCAGCGCGCCAGCCGGATGGTGCACCGGGCCACCATCATCATGGTCTACGTTCGCCGCGAGGCACGCGGATCCGGTGTAGCGCGCCAGCTTCTTACCCGTCTTACCGAACATGCGCGTTCGGACGGTATCCGGATGCTGGAGCTTGTCGCCCGCGCCGACAACGGCACCGCAATCCGCTTCTACGAACGCGAGGGTTTCCGCGAAATCGGATGCGTTCCGGGCGGGCTCCTCGACGGAGAGGAAGAAGTCGACGAAATTCTCATGGCGCGGCACATCGATGGTCGCGCCGCCCCCATTCAGACATTGCAAGGAGCGCCCCGATGAAAGCCATGTATTACGACGCGTTCGAGAAGACGCCGGAGATCCGGACCCTTCCCGACCCGACCCCGACCGAAAACGGCGTCGTCATCAAGGTCGAGGCCACCGGGCTTTGCCGTTCCGACTGGCATGGATGGATGGGCCATGACGCCGATATCCGCCTGCCGCATGTGCCCGGTCATGAACTGGCGGGCGTGGTCACCGCGGCCGGCCGCGGCGTGATGCGCTACAAGGTCGGCGACCGCGTCACCGTGCCCTTCGTTTCCGGCTGCGGCCGCTGCGGTGAGTGCCGCTCGGGTAACCAGCAGGTCTGCGAGGCGCAGTTCCAGCCGGGCTTTACCCATTGGGGCTCGTTTGCCGAATATGTCGCGCTCGATTTCGCCGACCAGAACCTCGTGCATCTGCCCGAAAGCATGGATTTCACCACGGCCGCAAGCCTCGGCTGCCGTTTCGCCACTTCGTTCCGCGCCGTCGCCGACCAGGCCAAGGTCAAGGGCGGCGAGTGGGTGGCGGTGCATGGCTGCGGTGGTGTCGGCCTTTCGGCGATCATGATCGCGGCAGCACTCGGCGCCAAGCCGATCGCGATCGACATCGCCGAAGACAAGCTCGCCTTCGCCAAAAAGCTCGGTGCCGTGGCAACGATCAACGGCCGTGACGTGCAGGACGTCGCAGCCGCCGTCAAGGATATTACCGGTGGCGGCGCGCACGTCTCGATCGACGCGCTCGGCAATCCTGTGACCTGCTTCAACTCGATCAAGAACCTGCGCCGGCGCGGTCGCCATGTCCAGGTCGGGCTGATGCTCGGCGACCAGGCGACACCGCAGATCCCGATGGCACAGGTGATCGGCCACGAGCTCGAGATCTACGGCAGCCACGGCATGCAGGCCTGGCGCTACGACGCCATGCTGGCGATGATTGCCGACGGCAAGCTGAAGCCGCAGCAGCTGATCGGCCGGGAAATCTCGCTGGCAGAAGCCATCCCTGCGCTGACCACCATGGACCGCGCCACCGACCTCGGCATCAGCGTCATCACGCGCTTCTGATGGCCGTGGCAAGCTGGAAACGCCACATCCGGCAGGCAATATGACGAGCGCCCATTCCGACTCACCGTCCGGATGCGCTAGCCTTGTCCCCAATCGGGGGCAAGGCAGATGACCATCGCGAGACGGCGAAGATTGATACAGCGGCAGCGGACCGGCACGGCGCTCGCCATTGCCGCAACGATCTCGTTTCTCGCCGGCATGACCGACGCGATCGGGCTCTTGAGCATTGGCGACTTCGTTTCCTTCATGAGCGGCAACACGACGCGGGCGGCGATCGCGCTCGGCGACGGCGATTTCATCGACGCCCTCCTGCTCGTCGGCGCGCTCGGAGCCTTCATCGTCGGCAACGCGCTCGGCGTGATCGCGGCCGCACGCCTCGGCGTCGTCGGTGTTCTCTCATCCGTCAGTTTCGTGCTCATGCTCTGCGCCGGCTTCGGCAGCTGGATGCCGAAGCCCTTCTATTTCTACGGCGTCGTGCTTGCCATGGGCCTGGTCAATGCGGCAGTCGAGCATATCGAAGGCCTGCCGATCGGACTTACCTACGTGACCGGCGCTCTTTCCCGCTTCGGGCGTGGCCTCGGCCGCTGGCTGCTCGGCAACAGGAACCGCCAGTGGATGATGCAGATCGTGCCCTGGCTCGGCATGTTCTCCGGCGCGGTCGCCGGCGCACTGTTGCAGCGCCACTTCGGMGCAGTCGCGCTCTGGGCGTCCTTTGCACTCAGCACCGGGCTCGGGCTTGCCACCGTTCTCGTGCCGTCCCGCTGGTCGCGGCGCTATATCCATTCGGGTTGACGCCCCGCCCGATGGCCGCTTTTCGCCTATCCCATGATTTTGCTCTTAAGCCTCGGCCGGTTTCAGGGCAAAATCCGCACGAAAGAATCACGAGCGAGGTCCTGCCATGGCGCTTGCGGCAGCTGTCACCGGGGATGAACTCTACCATCCCGTACTCAACGCCAATCCGGCGCATCCGGCCGGCTGGCCCATTCGGGTCATCGTCAGCTCGCAGACCGAAGCGCGGCACAATCGCGCGCTCTGGGCACCGACGCATCTGATCTCCATCCGCGCGCCCGGCAGCCGGCTGCTCTCGATGATCGAGCTGCCGCCGGAAAGGCATCTGGAACTCTTTTTCGGAGACACCACCGATCCGGACGAACCGGACGCGGCGCGCCCGGAGGCGATCGACGCTGCCTTCGCTTTTGTCGACGGTCTGCCCGAAGACGCCCATCTGCTCATCCATTGCCTTCGGGGCATTGGCCGCGCGACGGCGCTGACGCTCGGCATCCTTGCGCGCTACATGCCGCCGGAAGACGCAGCCGCCGCACTGCATGCGCTGCGGCCGGAAGCCAAGCCGAACCGTCATGTGGTCAACCTCTGCGACACGGCGCTCGGCCTCAAGGGCAGGCTTGCCAAGCAGGCGCTGCGTTTTCCGGCAAAAGTCTGGAAACCAGCCAAAGGTTGAAGCAAGAAATCCGTGACCGTTGTGCAATGCACAAATATTTGACATGATCCCACGAAAGAACGGTGACAGCTGGCTACCCGATCGGGCATGATGCTGTAAGCCTTTGTTTTCGGATAGGCTTTGACGTGGCTCTATCGCCGTGTCATCCCAGCGCCGAAAACAAAAGACGGAGGAAAAGATGTCCCACGCGGCCTATGTGTTTGACGCCTACGGCACGCTCTTCGACGTGCATGCGGCCGTCAGGCGCCACGCGCAGGAGATCGGTCCGGACGGGCAGGCTTTCTCCGAACTCTGGCGCGCCAAGCAGCTCGAATATTCCTGGGTGCGCTCGCTGATGGGCAGCTACCAGGACTTCTGGCAACTGACCGAACAGTCGCTCGACTATGCGTTCGCGCGTTTTCCCTCTGCCGACCCGAAACTTCGCAAGCGCCTGCTTGATGCCTACTGGACGCTCGATTGCTATCCGGAAGTGCCGGCGGTCCTGAAGGGGCTGAAGGAGCGCGGCGCGCGGATCGCCATCCTTTCCAACGGCTCGCCGGCGATGCTCGCATCCGCGGTGCGCAACGCCGCGCTCGACATTGTGATCGACGACGTCTTTTCGGTCGACGCGGTGAAGGCGTTCAAGACAGCGCCCACGGTCTACGATCTCGTTACCACCAGCTACCGGCTCTACCCGCACGCAGTCTCGTTCCAGTCGTCGAACCGCTGGGATATTGCCGGGGCGACGAAGTTCGGCTTCCGTACCGTCTGGATCAACCGGGCGGACATGCCGGACGAATATCTCGATCACGGGCCGGCGCTGATCCTGCCCTCGCTCGAAAGCCTGCAATTCGGCATCTGAAGGATTCCCCAATGGTCTGGTCGCCTGCGCAATATCTGAAGTTCGAAGACGAACGCACCCGACCAGCCAGAGATCTTCTCGCCCAAGTCCCTGAGTTGCCCGAGGGACCAGCCTTCGATCTCGGCTGCGGGCCCGGCAATTCCACCGAACTCATTCGCGACCGGTTTCCCGAAGCGACGCTGTCCGGCCTCGACAGCGACGAGAACATGCTCGTTGCGGCGGCCAAGCGGCTGCCCGGCATCACCTTCGAACGGGCGGATCTTGCAAGCTGGACCCCACCCGCCGGTGCATCGCTGTTTTACGGCAATGCCGTCTTCCAATGGCTTGCGAACCATCTCACGATCTTCGAAAGGCTGATGAACGCCCTTGCATCGGGCGGCACGCTCGCGGTCCAGATGCCGGACAATCTCGCCGAGCCGAGCCACCTGCTGATGGAGGAGACCGCCCGCAGCCCTGCCTTCGCCGAGGTCTTCGCCGGCAAGACCATCCGCCGCAATCCGATGCCGGGACCGGCGACCTATGTCGAATGCCTGGCGCCGCAGGCGGCGAGCATCGAGGTCTGGCACACGATCTACCACCATCGGCTGGCCAATGCCGAAGCGATTGTCGAGTGGGTGAAAGGCACGGGCCTGCGCCCCTATCTCGACGCCGTGCCGGAAGACAGGCGCGACGCCTTTGTTGCCGCCTATACGGACCGGATCCGCGCTGCCTATCCTGCCATGAGCGACGGCAAGGTGTTGTTGCATTTTCCCCGAATTTTCATCGTCGCGGTGAAGGCGTAGCGCATCGGGGCCTGTCGCCGTTACATGCGGTCGACCAGGAAATCGATGAAGGCACGGATGCGGGCGGCGAGATGCTCATGGCCGGCATAGACGGCATAAACCGTCTCGATCTCGCCGGATTGATAGTCTTCCAGCAACGGCACGAGCTTGCCCGCCTCGAAATCCGGCTCAACGTGGAAACGGCCGATGCGGCCAATGCCCATGCCGGCAAGACAAAGTTGGCGGACGATCGAGCCACTCGAGACCTGCATGTTGCCGAAGACCGAGCGGAGTTCCGCGGCCGGCTGCCCGGGCATACGGAACGCCCATTCGTCGACGCTGCGGCGAAAGTTGAAGCGGATGCAATTGTGGCCGTCGAGATCGTCAGGCGTTTGCGGCATCCCATGCTTTTCCAGATAGTCGGGCGATGCGATCACCACCGGCCGGCTGTCCATGAGCTTGCGCGCCTTCAAGGATGAATCACGCAAAGGTCCGGTGCGGATCGCCACGTCGGCACGCTCGCCAACGACGTCGATCATGCTGTCGGTCAGCGTCAGATCGAGCTGCACCTCCGGATAGCGAGCCAGAAACTCCGGCGCGAGCGGCATGATATAGCGCTCACCGAAGCCGACCGCCGCATTCACCCGCAACAGCCCGCGTGGCGTCATGCGGCCACCGGCGGCGACCAGTTGTTCGGTCTCGACGATGTCAGACAATATCCGTTGTGCCCGCTGGAGGTAGACCTCCCCCTCCGGCGTCAGCTGCAGTGTCCGGGTCGAGCGCACGAGAAGACGGGTGCCGAGCCGATCTTCGATGCGTGTCACAAGCTTGYTGACGGCCGAAGGCGAAAGCGTCAGCCGCCGCGCGGCCGCCGAGAAACTCCGCGTCTCCGAAACCGCAACGAAGACCTCCATCTCACCCGCCCGGTTGTCCATCTTTCACCTTTGAAGTCAATCCTCGCCCTGACGATCGCGGCCTATGCGATCGGAACAACGGAATTCGTGATCGTCGGCCTGCTGCCGACGGTCGCTACCGACCTCAACGTTACCCTGCCGCTCGCGGGCCTGATCGTCAGCGTCTATGCGCTCGGCGTCACCTTTGGCGCGCCGGTGCTGACTGCGCTCACCGGCCGGATCGAGCGCAAGCCGCTTTTGATCGGCCTGATGGCCCTGTTCATCGTCGGCAATGCTGCTGCGGCACTCTCGCCAAGCTATGAACCGCTGCTCGTCGCCCGTGTCATTTCCGCCTTTGCCCATGGCGTATTCTTCTCGGTCGGCTCTACCATCGCCGCCGACCTCGTTCCGGAAGACCGCCGCGCCTCCGCGATCGCCATGATGTTCATGGGCCTCACTGTCGCGATCGTTACCGGCGTGCCGCTTGGCACCTGGATCGGCCAGACCTTCGGCTGGCGTGCCACCTTCTGGGCCGTGACCGGTCTCGGCGTCGTCGCGCTCGCCGCGATCGTTGCCCTGCTGCCGAACACGCTCTCCAAGGCGCCGCCGGCCAAGCTCATCGATCAGGTCCGCGTGCTCGGTTCCGGCCGGCTGCTGATCGTCTTTGCCATGACCGCGCTCGGTTACGGCGGCACCTTCGTCGCATTCACCTTCCTGGCACCGATCCTGCAGGATATCACCGGCTTTTCGGAAGGCGCCGTCAGCCTGATCCTGGTGCTCTATGGTATCGCCATTGCCATCGGTAACATTGCCGGCGGCAAGATCGCCAACCGCGACCCGGTAAAGGCGCTGATCGGCCTGTTCCTGGCGCAGGCAGCCGTGCTGGTCCTCTTCACCTTCACCGCTCCCTCGCCGGTGCTGACGCTGGCGACACTTGCGGCGCTGGGCTTCCTGTCCTTCGCCAATGTCCCCGGCTTGCAGCTCTATGTCGTCCAGCTTGCCAAACAGCACCGTCCGGGCGCCGTCGATGTCGCCTCGGCGCTCAACATCGCGGCCTTCAACCTCGGTATTGCCGTCGGAGCCTGGCTCGGTGGCGTGATCGTCGCCTCACCGCTCGGGCTCGGGATGACGCCCGTTATCGGCGCCCTGCTCGTCGCTGCCGCCCTGCTGCTTACGCTTCTGAGCGGCGCACTTGATCGGCGGGCCAACGCGGCCTACCAACCGGCTTGAACCGCCGTCCCTGAGGACCACCTATAGATCGTTCCTTTTTCGCCCGGCCCTATGGCCGGGCGCTCGTCACGTTCAGCAGGTCATGCACAAGGAGTTACACATCATGCATTCCGTCAATTCCAACGGCGCCAACATTCCGGCGCTCGGCTTCGGCACCTTCCGCATGCCAGGAGCAGACGTGCTGCGGGTACTGCCGGAAGCGCTCAAGCTCGGCTTCCACCATGTCGATACCGCGCAGATCTACGGCAACGAGGCCGAGGTCGGCGAAGCCATCCAGAATTCCCGCATCTCGCGCGCCGACATCTTCCTCACCACCAAGGTCTGGGTCGACAAATATGCGCATCGCGACTTTCTCGCCTCGGTCGACGAGAGCCTGAAAAAGCTGAAGACAGACCATGTCGACCTGCTTCTCCTGCATTGGCCGGGCGGCAGCGACGTGCCGATGGCCGAGCGCATCGGCGCCCTCAACGAAGTTCACAAGGCCGGCAAGGTCCGCCACATCGGCGTCAGCAACTTCAACACGGCGCAGATGGAAGAGGCAGTGAAGCTGAGCGCCGCGCCGATTGCCACCAACCAGGTCGAGTACCACCCCTATCTCGACCAGACCAAGGTGCTTCAAACCGCCCGCAAGCACGGCATGTCGATCACCGCGTACTACGCCATGGCAAACGGCAAGGTGCCGAACGATCCGCTCTTGAAGGAGATCGGCGCCCGCCACGGCAAGACTGCCGCGCAAGTTGCGCTTCGCTGGCTCGTGCAGCAGAAGGACGTGATCACGCTTTCGAAGACCGCGACGATCGATCGCCTGAAGGAAAACTTCGCGATCTTCGACTTCGCGCTCGGCGACGGCGAAATGGCCGAGATCCACGCCCTTGCCCGCGCCGACGGCCGCATCGTCAACCCGGAAGGCCTTGCTCCCGCCTGGGACAAGGCTGCTTGATCTCAGGTTGGAGCGGGATGCGGGCGGAAAACCGCGCACACTTTTCCTCATCCCGCTCCGTCATTTCGCCGCCGGCCAATTCCCTGCCGGCGGCGGATAGGCTATGGACACCGCCTCAAGGACACCGATCAGAGGGAGGGGGCGATGTCGTTCCATGAGGCACAGCCAAGCGATTTCGCGCCCGACTGGCCGGCGATCATCGCCGTCGTTCTGGGCGTCACCGCCTTCTCGGTGGCGCAGGGGCTCACCTACCCGCTGATCTCGCTTTCGCTGGAAAGCCGCGGCGTTTCTGCCGGCATGATCGGCCTCAATGCCATGGGCTTTGCCGCCGGTCTCGGCGTTGCGACCCTCATTCTCGGCCGGCTGACACGGCTCGCCTCCGCTGACAAGCTGATCATCGCCAGCCTGATTGGCTGCTCCATCTGTCTCGCGACGCTGGCCTCGACGTCGGAACTCGTCATCTGGTTTATCGCCCGCTTTGCCCTCGGCTTCTTCGTCAGCATGGTCTTCATGCTCGGTGAAGCCTGGCTGAACACCGCCTGTCCGGACCGGCTGCGCGGTCGTGTTTCCGGGCTTTACGGCGCCGGCATGTGTGGCGGCTTTGCCGCCGGACCGCTGGCGATCCCGTTGCTCGGCACCAGCGGCGGTCTCGGCTTTGCCCTCCTGGCGATCTACATCGCGCTGGTCGCGTTCCTCACCGGGCTTCTGACCATGGGCGCCCGCACCCGGCCCGAACCCACCTCGACGCGTGACCTCTTTGCCTTTTTCCAGAAGGCGCCAATCCTGATCCTCATGGTGTTGATGTTCGGTTTTGCCGATATCGCCGCGATCTCGGCCATGCCGGTCTACTTCGTCAAGACCGGTCACAGCCAGGCCTTTGCCGCGCTCAGCGTCACGGCGCTGGCGATACCGACGGCACTCGCGCAGCCGTTCATCGGTGTGTTGCTCGACCGCCTGCCGCGCCGCCGGGTGGCGATTTCGGCCGCCGCCGTCGCCGCCACCGGCTATTTGCTAGTGCCGTTCCTGTCTTCCGATATCGCCCTGCTACTGAGCTTCGCCTTTATCGGCGCGGCGAGCTTCGCGCTGTATACGGCAGCGCTCACCATGCTCGGCGAAGAGTATCGTGGCAGCATGCTGGTTGCCGGCAGCGCCGCGTTCTCGCTCGCCTATGCGGCCGGAAGTGCTGCCGGTTCCGGCGCCACCGGCGCACTGATGAACTTCGTCGATCCGGTCGCCGGCCCTCTCGGCGTCGGCGCCGTGCTCGTGATCTTCACCCTAGCCTTCGCGATTGCCGGTCGGCGCTAGCCCGCGGCACAGAGCCGGGCAAGTGCCTCCCCGAAAACCCGCGCAGCAGGTCCGAGCGGCTCATCGATCCGGTGAGTGAGATAGCACTCGGCGCCGACCTGGCTGTTGCGGCCAAGGGCTGCCGTCGGCATGCGTACGAGCCGGCCTTCATCGAGATCCCGCTGTACCTGCCAGAGCGGCAGCCGGCCCCAGCCGAGGCCTGCCCGGATCATCGCATGTTTGGTGTCCTGACTGCTGACGCGGCAGGTCTGCGGCGAGAGCACGCCGAAATCCCGTCCTACCGTGCGCTGCGAGGGATCGGACTGGACAATCTGCAGGTGGTCGGCGAGCTCGGCGTTTTCGAGTGCGCCATCGCGGGCAAGCCCCAGGGGGTGATGCGCCGCGACGACCGCAACGAGTTGAACCGTCGCGAGTGCCTGACGGGCGATCGCCGGATCGCGGAAGTCTTCGCCGACCATGATGCCGAGGGTGAAGCGGCGTTCGACGAGTCCGTCCAGCGGTCCGCCGAGCGGCGAAACCGCAAGCCGGATCGAAACAGTGGGGTAGATCGTCCGCATTTCGTTCAGGGCCAGCCCGATCGTCTCGATCGGAAAGAGCGTGTCGACGATCAGCGAAAGCTCCAGTTCGATCCCCTCGCCAAGTCCGCGTGCACGCGCCCGCATGGCGTCCACCCTGAGCAGGATGTCGCGGGCATTTGCAAGCAGCGCCTGCCCTTCCGGCGTCAGCACCGGCCGATGGCCCGAGCGGTCGAAGAGCGCAACGCCAAGTTCGCACTCCAGATTGGCGATGGCATGACTGACCGCCGATTGCACCCGAGAAAGGCGGGCAGCGCCCGCGCGGAAACTCCCACTTTCGGCGACGGTAACGAAGGTCCGCATCTGATCGAGCGTCAGGGCATCCAGCATGATCGATTCCATAGATCAATTTGATGAATTTTATCTCACTTCATCAGATCAAGGAAAGCCCCCATCTTCTCCTCCGAACAGCAAGTGCTCAGCAAGAGGCAAACCGATGGTCAAGATACTCGTCCTCTACTACTCATCCTATGGTCATATCGAGACGATGGCGACGGCAGTTGCCGAGGGCGCGCGCGCCGCCGGCGCCACGGTCGCGCTCAAGCGGGTTCCCGAAATCGTGCCGGAGGCCGTAGCCATCAAGGCGGGTTACAAACGCGACCAGGACGCACCGGTCGCGACCGTCGCGGAGCTGCCGGACTATGACGCGATCATCATCGGCACGCCGACACGCTTCGGCAACATGGCGGCGCAGATGAAAAACTTCCTCGACCAGGCAGGCGGCATCTGGGCGCGAGACGCCTTGGTCGGCCGTATCGGCAGCGTCTTCACCTCGACGGGAAGCCAGCATGGCGGCCAGGAATCGACGATCCTTGCCACCCATACCGTGCTTCTCCATCTCGGCATGGTGATCGCTGGCCTGCCCTACAGCTTCAAGGGTCAGATGCGCATGGACGAAATCACCGGCGGATCGCCCTATGGCGCCTCGACCCTCGCCGACGACGGCAATGGTGGTGACCGACGACCGAGCGCCAATGAACTGGAAGGCGCCCGTTTCCAGGGACGCCACGTCGCAGAACTCGCAGCGGCGCTGGTCGCCGGCCGTGCGCGCGTAGCGGAGATCGCCTGATGGCCACGGCAGCGACCTTCCTTCGAGAAAGAACCGATTGGCCGGGTGTGATGACGGTTGTCACCGCCGGCGTGGTCGCAGCCATGCAGGTCGGCAAGGGGCTGATTGCCGGACCCATGCTGCAGTCCGACCTCGGTCTCGATCTCTCCGCCCTCGGCTGGATCACCTCAGTCTTCGCCGTCGTCGGCGTCATCGGCGGCATGGCGGCGGGTGCCTTCGTCGCGGCAGCCGGGGACCGGCGTCTGCTCGCAATCGGCATGGCCCTGTTGGCGCTCGCCTCCTTCGCGGGAGCAGCCAGCCCGGCGTTCACGCTGCTTCTTCTGTCACGCATCGTCGAAGGTTTCGGCTTCCTGCTGGTCGTCGTTGCCGGCCCGGCTATTCTCATGCGCCTGGTGACAACGGATCGACGCGACCTCGTCTTTGCACTCTGGAGCTGCTTCATGCCCGCGGGCATGGCGATCGCCATGCTGACCGGTCCGGTCTTTGCCGATTGGCAAGCGATCTGGTGGAGCAATGGCTTGCTCACGCTGGCGAGCCTCGCTTTAGTCTTCCTGGCGGTGTCACCATCTCCGGCAACATCCGGCGGCGACACCACTTTCCGTAGTGATGCGGCCGAGACGCTCACGAGCCACGGCCCGATGCTGCTTTTCGTGCTGTTTTCGCTCTACAGTCTGATGAGCTTTACGCTTTCGAGTTTTCTGCCGATCCTGTTGATCGAACGCCTGCACGTCTCGCTTGGTACCGTTGGCCTCTTGAGCGCCGTCATCACGCTGGTGAACGTCATCGGCAATCTGGCCGCCGGTCATCTTCTCACCCGTGGCTTTTCCCGAGGCCGGCTGGTCGCGAGCGCCGCCTTGCTGACGGGCGTGTTCGGCCTGTGGATCTTCCTGAGCCAGTCTGGCGGACATTTGGTCCTTTGGCTTTGCATCCTGTTTTCCGCGATCGGCGGTCTCATTCCGGCGACGCTGATTTCGTCGGTGCCGATTCTTTCGCCGCGCCCGGCGCTTGCGCCGATGGCGATGGGTCTGCTGATGCAGGGCAGCAATCTGGGGCAGCTCATCGGGCCGGTCGCAGTCGGAACGGCGATCGAGCTCTACGGCTGGACTTCGGGGGCAGCCTTCATCGGCGGCAGCGCCCTCCTCTGCATCGTGCTTGCGCCGACGCTCGAACGGGCGCTGCGAACCAAAATGCAGCGGAGGTGATGCCGCCTGCAGAGGCGGAGCGCAAAGAAAAACCCACCGGCGGCAAACCGGTGGGTTCGGCACTACGGAAAACCTATGTGCGGATCAGACGAACTGGCTGAGACCCGGAACCGAGGCGACCACTTCGTCGACGATGTCGTCGCCGGCCTTTTCCTTGGCAAAGGCAATCGTTTCCTTGGCGAGCCCGGTGATTTCACCCATGCCGAGGCCCTGGCTCATCAGCTGCTGGCCGAGCGCCATGACGCCGCCGCCGCCGATCGCCGACATCAAGCCGCCGAGCAGACCGCCGCCGCCCGTGCCTTCGCCATTGTACTGAGCGATCAACTCAGACGCGCCCGGGATCGCTTCAATCATCTGTGCGACCGGGCCGTCAGCAGCTTCGCGCTGCAAAAAGCCGAGAATCATGCCAACAGCCTTTTCGGCCGTTGCCGGCTCGATACCGACATTCTCCGCGACGCGCGTGACCAATTCATTCATGGACCAAACTCCCTCGTTCGATTTTTGACGTTGACGTCAAGGTAAATGATCAGATCGGGAATGACAAGCCATCCACGATGCTGATCGGGGGCCGCGAAGCCGGCTGCATTCCGGTTGCAGGCGGGCACAGTCTTGTTGCCGGGCGCAACCGCACCACCTATAACATAGAGCCAGCCACATTTCGATGACGGGCCTTTGCCGAAAGACGCGAACCGCCCGCTTTCATTGATAAAACGGAGATGAAGCCCACATGTTGGAAGAAGGCAAGCTCTTTATCGGCACCAGCCGCAAGCCTGATGATTCGATCAACAAGGGCGAATATCTGGAGCTCAAATTCGGCAACCGCCACGGCCTGATCACCGGCGCCACCGGCACCGGCAAGACGATCACGCTACAGATTCTTGCCGAGGGCTTTTCCAACGCCGGCGTCCCGGTCTTTTGCGCCGACGTGAAGGGCGATCTCTCTGGCATCGGCGCGATCGGCGAAGCCAAGGATTTCATCCTGAAGCGCGCAGAACAGATCGGCCTGCCGACGAACCCTTACGAGTTTCAGGAATTCCCGGTCATCTTCTGGGATCTCTACGGCGAGAAGGGCCATCGGGTCCGCACCACCATGTCGGAGATGGGCCCCCTGCTCCTCTCGCGACTCATGAATGCGACCGACGCGCAGGAAGGCGTGCTCAACATCGCCTTCAAGATCGCCGACCAGGGCGGCCTGCCGCTGCTCGACCTCAAGGACCTTCAGGCGCTGCTCAACTACATGGGCGACAATGCCAGCGCGCTTTCCAACCAGTTCGGCTTCATTTCGAAGGCGTCGGTCGGTTCGATCCAGCGCGAACTCCTGATCCTCGAACAGCAGGGCGCCGAGCATTTCTTCGGCGAGCCGGCGCTGAAGATCAGCGATATCATGCGCACCACCAATGATGGACGCGGCGCGATCTCGGTACTGGCGGCCGACAAGCTGATGATGAACCCACGGCTCTACGCGACCTTCCTGCTCTGGCTGCTTTCGGAGCTGTTCGAGGAACTGCCGGAAGTAGGCGATCCGGACAAGCCGAAGCTCGTCTTCTTCTTCGACGAGGCGCACCTGCTCTTCAACGACGCGCCGAAGGCGCTGATCGAACGCGTCGAACAGGTCGTGCGCCTGATCCGCTCCAAGGGCGTCGGTGTCTATTTCGTCACGCAGAACCCGCTCGACGTCCCGGACACGGTTCTCGGTCAGCTCGGCAACCGCGTGCAGCATGCGCTGCGTGCCTATACGCCGCGCGACCAGAAGGCGGTCAAGACCGCCGCCGACACCTTCCGCCCGAATCCGGAATTCGACTGCGCCACCGTCATCACCAATCTCGGCACCGGCGAAGCGCTGGTCTCGACGCTTGAAGGCAAGGGTGCGCCCTCGATGGTCGAACGCACGCTGGTGCGCCCACCGCAGTCGCGCGTCGGTCCTCTGACCGATGCCGAGCGCCAGAAGGTGATGGACGTCAGCCCCGTTCGCGACCTTTACGACGAGGACTTCGACCGCGAATCGGCCTATGAGATCCTGGCCGCACGCGCCAAGAAGACCGCCGATGCGCAAGCCCAGGCCGAGCAGCAGACAACCGAAGCCAATACCGGCGGCAGCCGCTGGACGCTTCCGGGCTTCGGCGACGACGATGAGGCGGCACCGGCAGGGAAACAGGCACGCCCGCGCAGCTCCGGCTACCAGCGCGAGACGGTCGTCGAAGCGGCGATGAAATCGGTCGCCCGCACCGTCGCAACCCAGGTCGGCCGCGCACTGGTGCGTGGCATCCTCGGCAGCCTCAGCCGGCGCTGAACATGGCCGCGCCCGCGCGCAAAGCTTGAGGCTGATATTCTTGCCCGCGCCCTGATTTCGATCGGGGCGCGTCGTTATTTTGAAAGGAACATTCGCATGGACGTTAAAGATTCGAACGGCGCCATTCTCCAGGACGGCGACAACGTAACCCTGATCAAGGACCTGAAGGTCAAGGGCACCTCGACGACGCTGAAGCGCGGAACGATGGTGAAGGGCATTCGCCTCACCGACAATCCTGACGAAGTGGAATGCCGGGTGGAGAAGATCAAAGGCCTGGTGCTGCGCACTGAATTTTTGAAGAAGGCATAGCCCTCCCCGGCTGCCGGCCTGCTGCGCTTTGGCTGGACGAGCATTATAGTCCCTGAGAACGCAAAAACCCGGCGGAAGAACCCGCCGGGTTTTTGTTTTGGATTGCAGGCCAGATATCAGGCAACCGTCAGCTTGACGTCGATGTTGCCCTTGGTCGCGTGGCTATAGGGGCAAACGATGTGTGCCTTCTGGACGAGGTCTTCGAGCACCGCCTTGTCGACGCCCGGCGACGAAATCTCGAGTGCGGCGTCAATCCCGAAACCGGTACCGTCCTCACGCGGGCCGATGCCGACCGTTCCCGTCACCTTCGTGTCTTCCGGAAGCTTTACCTTTTCCTTGCCGGCAACGAACTTCAGGGCGCCGAGGAAACAGGCTGAGTAGCCGGCGGCAAACAGCTGCTCCGGATTGGTGCCGCGGGCGCCGTCGCCGCCGAGTTCCTTCGGAACGGTGAGGGTAATGTCGAGAACGCCATCTGCGCTCTTGGCCTGGCCGGCACGGCCACCGGTTGCGGATGCAGTGGTGCGATAGAGAATGGGCATTGGCGGGTCTCCTTTGCGGTTCCGAGTGGATGCGAATTAGATATCGCAAAATTCAATTGCGCGCAAATCAATTTTGCAAATTGCGTTTTGGACGTGTTTTTGCGAAAATGCGACCATGGCAAACAAGGCGACACATAGCGAGACAATCCCGGAGGAGGCGCTAGCGCTCGGCAAGCAGCTCTGCTTTGCCGTCTATTCGGCGGCACATGCCTTCAACCGTGCCTACAAGCCGCTGCTCGATCGTTTCGGGCTTACCTATCCCCAATATCTCGTGCTGCTCGCACTCTGGCAACAGGACGAGATGACGGTAAAACGCATCGGCGAGGAGATCGGGCTCGATTCCGGAACGCTGTCGCCGCTTCTGAAACGCCTGGAGGCAGCCGGCTTTGTCGCGCGGCAACGCGATCCGAGTGACGAGCGGCAGGTGATCGTGCGCCTCACGGAAAAAGGCCGCGACCTCAAGAGCGAGGCCTTCGGCATTCTGATGGATATCGGCAAGGCGTCAGGCTGCAGCCTGGAAGAAGCCGGTGAAATCCGGGAAACGCTGCATCACTTGACGCGGCAGCTCAATGCCGGCCACGGCGCGGACTGACTGCCGCCTCCCGAAATTGCGGAGGCGGCCACCTCATGAGATGGCGGAGTGCGCTCAACACGACGCACCGCGGATGTCAGATGACGAGGATCGGCGCTTTGCCGCGCACACGATCATAGAGATCCATGACATCCTGGTTCAGCATGCGCACGCAACCGGACGAGACGGCCTTGCCGATCGACTTCCATTCGGGCGTTCCGTGGACGCGGTAGAGCGTGTCCTGACCATTCTGGAAGATGTAGAGCGCACGTGAACCCAAAGGGTTGTTGAGGCCCGGGGCCATGCCACCGTTCTTGGCCGAATAGGGCTTCAGATGCGGCTGGCGGGCGACCATGCTGTCCGGCGGGGTCCAACGCGGCCACTTCTGCTTCCACTGGATGACACCGCGGCCCGACCAGGCGAAACCCTCGCGGCCGAGGCCGACGCCGTAGCGCAACGCCCGGCCGCCCGGCTGGATCAGGTATAGGTAGCGGTCGCCGGTATCGACGACGATCGTTCCCGGCTGCTCGCCAAAGGGATCGCTGACCTCCTGGCGATAGAACCGGGCGTCGATCTGTCGGAAAGGCACTTCCGGCACCTGATAGCCGCCGTCGCTTATGGAGGCATAGATGTCCGAGACATAGAGGCCCTGCGGCGGAAGCCCGGTCGGAACCGGCCCCGGGCCATCCTGCCCCTCATAGATGCCGCCGGCGCGCGGATCGGTAAAGCGCCCTTCGATCGCGGGATTGCGGAACACCGGCGCAGTCTCATAGCGGAAGACATCCGTGTTCATCGAGGAGGTGCAGCCCGCAAGGCCGGCGGAGGCAACTGCCAATCCGGACGAGCGCAGAAACTGACGGCGGGAAAAGAGGACTGAAGAGGACATCGAACTCTGAAGGGCTTGAGTGCGGCCTGAGGAGTGCTGCATGAAATTGCTTAACGAAATACTACGCGCCAGCCCCTCGGAATGGGGCGATGCTTGCATTTCCGGCTGGACCGAAGCTTGCGTCGTGGCGTGAACCGGAGAGAACTCAAACGCTGTGGGCGTTGAAGCGCGGCTGGCGCATCAGTGTTTCGAAATCGGACGCGGAGAGCGGCCGACTGAAGAAGTAGCCCTGAATCTCGTCGCAACCGCTCTGGCGAAGAAACTCGACCTGCGCCTGGTTTTCCACACCTTCTGCGATGACACGCAGACCTAGATTCTGAGCAAGCGAGATGATCGCCGCGGTGATCGCGTTGTCGTCGAGATCGACAGGAATGTCGGCGACGAAGGAACGGTCGATCTTCAGGCGGCGCACGGGAAAGCGCTTCAGGGCGCTGAGGCTCGAATAGCCGGTGCCGAAATCGTCGATTGCCAGATGCACACCGATCGCCTGCAGCTCGTGCATGGTGGCGATTGCGCCGGGCACGTCCTGCATGATCAGGCTTTCCGTCAGCTCCAGTTCGAGGCAGCAGGGCTCAAGCCCGGTCTCGGCCAGAATAGCCGCCACATGGCCGGCCCAGTTGCGTTCCCGGAACTGACGCGCCGAAACGTTGACGCTGACAATCAGCTGCGGCAGGCCGGCATCCTGCCAGTCTTTGGCCTGGCGGCAGGCGGCCCGCAGCACCCAGTCGCCGATCGGCACGATCAGCCCGGTTTCTTCGGCAAGCGGAATGAACTCGGCCGGAGAGACCGTGCCCCGCTCCGGGTGCCGCCACCGCAGCAGCGCTTCTGCTGCAAAAACGCGGCCATTCGCAAGGTTCATCTGCGGCTGGAACTGCAGGAAGAACTCCTCATGCGCCAGCGCCTCACGCAACTCCTCCTGCTGACGCAGCTTCTCGTGCGCCTTGGCAGCCATCTCCTCGGTGAAGACCTGCAAATTGTTACGGCCGAGCTCCTTGGCCCGGTACATCGCCATGTCGGCATTGGCGAGCAGTTCGCCGACGGTCTTGCCCTGATTGGGAAAACAGGCGACCCCCATGCTGCAGGTGACCTGCAGGCTCCGGCCCTCGATCTGCATCGGTGCGGCGATGGCGCGGCGAATATCCTCAAGTCTTGCCAGCACGACGTCCCGCTCGCAGGGAAGGCCATTCAGAAGCAGGATGAACTCGTCGCCGCCGACGCGCACGACCATATCCGACTTGCGCACCGACGAGCGCATGCGTGACGCGGTGACCTTCAACAGTTCATCGCCGGCCGCATGGCCGAGCGTGTCGTTGACCAGCTTGAAATTGTCGAGATCGAGGAAGGCAAGCACAGCCCATTGAACGGTACCGCGCAGCGCCTCGAGTGCCTCGGCGACCTGCTCCTCGAACAGCGCGCGGTTCGGCAGGCCCGTCAGCGCATCGTGATGCGCCATGAAGCTGATACGATCCTCCGCATGCTTGCGCTCGATGGCGATACCGGCCAGATGCGCCGCCATCGCAATCAGTTCCTTCTGGCCATCGTCTGGAACGCTGACCGAGCCGGAATAGAGCGCGAAGGTTCCGAGCACCTTGCGGTCGCGCGAATGGACCGGGGTCGACCAGCAGGAGCGGAAACCATAGGGACGAACGAGTTCGCGATAATCGTCCCAGAGAGGATCGGCGAGAATATCCGCGACGATCACCTGCTCGCCGCGCCAGGCGGCCGTGCCGCAGGACCCCATACGCG
This sequence comes from Ensifer sp. 2TAB8, assembly GCF_052115125.1. NCBI lineage: Bacteria > Pseudomonadati > Pseudomonadota > Alphaproteobacteria > Hyphomicrobiales > Rhizobiaceae > Ensifer > Ensifer sp. 2TAB8. The sequence continues at coordinate 102,528 of NZ_JBFRGB010000001.1, forward strand.
GGCCGATCTCGACGCCATGGATCGTCGCACAATAGCTCTCGTCGAGGCTCGGCGCCGCGCCGTGGAAAAGGTAGCGGCCGTCGGCCGACAGCAACAGCACCGACCCCTTGATGCCGGGCATCAGGGCCTCGATTAAAAGGATCATGTCGCGGAAGAACTCGTCGAGCGGCCGACTGTTTGCGATCATTTCCAGGAGGCGAGCCTGCCCTTCGAGCAGGCGTTCGGCGGCCTTGCGGTCGGAGATATCACGCGACACGCCAACGATGCCGACGATCTTGCCGAGCTTGTTGCGCAGCGGCACCTTGGAGGTCATCAGCCAGCGGTCGCGGCCCTTGCTGACGATTGCCCGCTCTTCGATGCCGAAAATCGGCTCCCCGGTTTCGATGACGCGACGCTCGATCTCGGCGATCGCCTGTGCCATCTGCGGCGGATGGAGATCGAAATCGGTCTTGCCGACGATATCCTTCAGCGCCTCGAGCCCGTTGTCGGCAACGGTCACCTGGTTGGCAATAAGGAAACGCCCCTCGACATCCTTGGCATAGATGTAGTCGGGCACGTGGTTGATCATCGTTTCCAACCAGTAGTGGCGATCGGCGATGTCGGGCTCGGCGGGAAAGATGCGCGCAACTTCTTCCGCCAGCCGGTGGCTGGCATCGATCAGGCGACGTGTATCCTCGTTGCCGCCGGCATTCAGGGCAGCATATCGCGGATTGCGGGACGTGTTCTTCGCCAAAGAGGCCTCCCGACGTTTATCGTCACGTCGCTGGTCGATCTTTCCCCACTTCACGTTAGACGAGCAAGAGTTAGCCCTTCCTAAATAACTTGTAGAAAAATCGTGTAGAGGTTGCAATCTCGAAGTCGGCAGAGATGAACGAAGGGGTGGACAAAGCCACCCCCAGGCATGTTCAGGACAGGCGCCGGCGTGCCGCCGGAAAGAGCATCAGCAGTTGGTCGGCCACCACCATGACGAGGATGGCAACGCCCGTCAGCGGAAAGGCCAGTCCAAAGAGAATGGCCATGATCCACAATCCCGCATAGACGCTGCGCCTTGGCGGCATCGGCGGCACTCCAATGCGCCCCGCCGGGCGACGCTTCCACCACATGACGATGGCGGATAGGGAAACGAGCACGATGGACAGGCAGGCCGCGAGCATCAGCAGTTGGTTGGCGCGTCCCCACTCCTGCCCCTTGTGCACGTTGATGCTCCATTCGATCGCCTTTCCGAGTGCCGGATAGTTGCCGAAGGCAACATCGACGAGCGGCTTGCCGGAATATTGGTCGATGTGGATCGTGCGCTCACGTGCGAGTTCGGCCGGAAAGATCGCGGCCGTATAGACACCGCTCTCGTCGGCCGGAAGCGCCAGCTCATAGCCGGGCAGCATGCCGGCGTCATCGGCGATCGCCACTGCGCGGTCGATGCCGACAGGCTCGGCGCCGCTGCTGCTCGAAGTCGGGACCGGCGCGTTCTCCATCAGCCAGTTGGCTTTGGGCAGGACGTCGGTCGAGACCTTGGTCGAAGTCGGAACATCGTCCCAAAGCACCGCCGGATAGCCGAGCCCCATGGACGTCAGCTTGGCGTTGACGATGGCGCCCCAGTAGCCGGACCACAGCAAACCGGAGAAGGCCAGGAAGACGATGAGCAGACCGGCGACGATGCCGGTCACGGCATGGAGGTCGCGCCAGAACACGCGGCGCGAAGGCGTACCGCGTACGGTCAGCACGCCGCCGGTCTGCTGGCGTGGCCACCAGAGATAGATGCCGGTGAAAACCAGCAGGATCGCAAAACCCGCAACGATCTCAATGATCATTTCGACCGACTTGCCGAAATAGTCGAGGCTGTGCAGGTCCTCGACCACCTGATTGAACTCTTCGGTCGGCGCAATCTGATCGAGGATTGCGCCGGTATAGGGATCGACGAAGACCTGCATGCGGGCCTTGCCGATGCCGACCGTGACGCGCGCCGAGCGATCGACACCTGCGGGCGTGCGATAGGAGACCGCGGCGCTGCCGGGCACCGACTCGACGGCTGTAGCGACGATGGCCGAGGGCGCCAGCCGTTCGGTGCCGACAGGCACGATGTTGCGATAGGCAAAAACGGTATCGTCGATCTCGTCATTGAAGAGATAGAGGCCGCCGGTCACAGCCAGGCTGATCATGAAGGGGATAACGAGCAGACCGGCAAAGAAGTGCCAGCGCCAGATGGCGCGATAGAGGGAGATGCCGCGCTCGGCGGTCACCGACTGCGCTGCGGCGCCGGTAAAGGATGCGGTTGTCATGGGTCTCTCCAGGGAAAGCCGCATTTCGCGGCCTTGCCTCACGATGGTCGGGTCGGTCGCGGATCACGGCCGGCGACGTCGAACAGCTGCTTCGACGCCTGGGAGGCCGTCAGCCGCTCCTCAAGCGGATGTCAGACGGAGAAACCCGATGGTGGCGCCCGCGGCCCCGTGCCGCCGCGCAGGACCACGCGGACAAGCAGAAGTTCGTTCGCAGGGATCGGCGCGTGCCAGGTGAGCGATGGCGCCGGTGCGGCGATCGGATAGGGCGTAGGCAGATCGGCGGGCGCGACGAGGCAGCAGGACTGGCATCCATGGCCTTTCGTGCCGCCCTTTCCGTCGGCATCATCGTGGCTGGTGAGGCAGAGATCGGCAAAGGTGCCATCGGGAAGCACGTAGGCGGCCGCTGCCGTTGCGACCGGCATGGCGACCGCCGGCTGCTGGACCAGAGCCGATATGACGAGAACGAGCGCACAAAGCATACGCGCCGCCAAGTTCGTCAACCGATCTCCCAGATATCGTCGTGCCAAAAATGCCCCCGAAAATCGACTGCGACAGCTAAAGACCAACGGCTGGAAAGACAAGCCGACAATGAGCCGCATGGCGCATCAAAAGATTTCATGCGTGATATCAGCGGCGCCAGCTTCCGTCCTCCTGCGCGCTTGCCGTAAGACAGGCCACGGCAACGACGGGAGGAGTTCGACATGCTGACGATCTATGGGGTCTATCGCTCGCGCGCATCACGCAACTACTGGATGGCGCGGGAGCTCGGCATCCCCTTCACATCCGTTCCGGTCATCCAGGCGCGCCGGGTTGCAGATCCACTCGCCGCAGACGCACCGATCAACACCAAGTCGCCGGCCTTCCTTGCCGTCAACCCGATGGGGCTGATCCCGGCGATCGAAGACGACGGCGTCGTGCTGACGGAATCGCTTACCAACAATCTCTATCTCGCCCGCAAGTACGGCGGCCCGCTCGCGCCCGCCGACATCGCCGAAGAGGGGCTGATGGGCAACTGGACGATGTGGGCGGCGACCGAGGTCGAGCCGCATGCGGTGCAGATCATCCTGACCTACGACTACGGCGCCGAGGAAACGGACGAAGGCCGGGCGACGATCGCCACCTGCGCCAAGTCGCTCGACAAGGTGTTTGCCCGCCTGGAGAAGCACCTCGACGGGCGCGACTATCTGGTCGGCGATCGCTTCACCGTCGCCGACCTCAACCTTGCGGAAGTCTTCCGCTACGCCATGAGCCAGAAGCAACTCTTCGAGAAACATCCGCGCGTTTCGGCCTGGCTTGCCAGCTGCCACGCGCGCCCGGCTTTCAGGGCGATGATGGAAGAGCGGCTGAAGGAGCCGGCGGGTTGAGCGACCCGCACGGGCGCTTCCAGTGATCAGCTCATGGTCGCCGCGTCGAAGCGAACGCGCGGCGCCCTGATGTCGAGCAGACGCATGCCCTCCTCCACCTCGTCACGAACCCAGCGCTTGAAGGCGGCTGCGGCCTTGCTTTCCCGCCGCGATGGCGAGCTGACGAAGTAGTGGCCGTAGCCGGTGGCGACCCGGATACCGAAGGGCACGACCAGACTGCCCTGGGTGAGCGCAAAGCCCGCAAGCGTCTGCCAGGCGAGCATGACCCCCTGCCCGGAGATCGCCGCATCGAGCACCAGCGATGCCTCGTTGAAGGTGTGGCGCACGTTCATTTCGGCGCCGGCGAGGCCGACCTCGCGAAGCCACACTTCCCAGCTGAACATCGAGTGACCGTCGATGACGGCAGGGAGCTTTAGAATATCTGCGGGCACACGCAAGTTCTCCGCCATGGCCGGCGAACAGACGGGAAAGATCTCCTGCTGCAGCAGCAGTTCGGACCTCACGCCCGGCCACTCACCCGAGCCCACGCGGATGCCGACATCGACATCGGACGTGTCGAGATTGACGAGTTTGGTCGTGGCGTCGATGCGCAGGCGAATGTCGGGATGCCGCTCGGCGAAACGGTTCAGCCGGTAGACCAGCCAGCGGGCGGCAAAGACCGGCGCGACCGAGATCGTCAGCACCGACTCGTCGCGCCGCCGTGCCGAGGCCACGGCCTCCGCCAGTTCCTGAAAGGCGGTGCTGAGGCGCGCGAGGAAGCGCTGGCCAAAGTCGGTCGGAACGAGACCGCGCGGCGTTCGCTCGAAAAGGATGCGGCCAAGCTGGGCTTCCGCCTTGGCAATCTGCTGGCTCACCGCACCGGAAGTCACGCCGAGTTCCTCGGCGGCTGCCGCCAAGGAACCCAGGCGGCCAGCCGCTTCGACAGCGCGCAGCCCGTTCAGATGTACGTAGTTCAGATCTCTCATATAGTTTTTCTAAACCCGTTCGGTGCCATTCTCAATTGAAAATGAGGCCCGAGAGGCAGATCATCCAAGCATCGAAAGGATGGTCCGCCATGTTGAAGCTTTTCTCGACACTGACCGCATTCGCCACTTCGGAACACCGGAAGCAGGATGCGCCGCTGGCGTGGACGCGCGACCCGCTGCAGCACCCGGATCTCGAGCGCATGGACGGGCGTGCACTTGGAGACCTGCCGTTTCCCGGCTGGCCCTGGCCGCGCGCCGCCGACTGCACGCAAGATTGCCTGCAGGCCGGGAACCGGTGACGGGCAATGTCCGTGTGATATGCTGACGGAATGAGCGAGGGCCTCGACCGCAACTTCACACGGGTCGTCAAGCTGGCGGAAGCCGCCGGCCTGCCGGAGGTTTCGATCGGCACCTCCTACGGCACGCCGGCGCTGCTGGTGAGAGACAAGAGCTTCGCGCGCATGAAGGATGACGAGACGCTCGTCGTCATGTGCGCGCTCGAAGAAAAGGAAATGCTGCTGGAACTCGATCCGCAGCTCTATTTCGAAACGGATCACTACAAAGGCTGGCCGGCGATGCTGGTCAGGCTTTCGGCGATCGATGACAGGAGCCTGACCGGGCGGCTGGTCGCCGCCTGGCGCCAGAAAGCACCGAAGCGGCTTTCGGCGAAATTCGCCGGCTGAACGCTTTCAGCTCCGATCGCCGACTGCGTAGATCAGGCAGACCCTGCCGTCATCCATCCTCTTTGCGTCCTCAAGATGAAGGTAGTGGCGCTGGCTGACGGCATCGAACAGCGCCTTGCCTTGGCCGACCACCAGGGGATGGATGGTGAGACGCAGTTCATCGATCAGGCCGTGGTCCATCAGGCTCGACACCGTCCTTGCGCCGCCGACGACATAGATGGTTCGGCCCGGCTGGCGTCTTAACCGCTCCAACCCTTCAACATCGCGAACAATGCTGGCGTTGGCACATTGCACATCGGCGCGGCTCTTCGAAAGAACATAATGCGGCGTGCGGAGCGCAAAATCCGCGTATTCGATCTCCTCCTGCGTCGGTTCCTTACCGGTGAACTCCAGCGGCGCATGCGGATCGCGTTTAATCGTACTCCAATATTGTTCGTAGCCCGAATACATGCCGCTCCCGAGGACACAGGCATCGATCTCTGGCAAGAGGTCGAAGGTGTCCGACCAGGAATCGACCCAATCCGTGTAGCCATCCGGTCCGTCGATCATCCCATCGATGGACATCTGCATGCCGGCAACCACCTTGCGCATCATCGTTGTCTCCCTGTTGGCGTGACGCAACAAGGACGTGCGCGCGGCGACCGCGCCGACACCAGCGGCAAAAATCTCTCTCCGACAGCTGGCAGCCCCGATGAGCGGCCTTCCATTTCAGAGCCGGCGCCTATACCGGTGGAAACGATAGCCGCACAGGTGCTCTTCCATGATCGTTCGCGACCGCCCCAGCCTTCTGAAACTGTTCTTCATCCTCAGGGGATCGGTCATCCAGCGGATCTTTCCTCAGGTCCTGTTCGTCTTCGGCCTTTCCGCCTTTGTCGTCTGGGCGCACCGTGTCGATCCCGGCATCGTTCCGAGTGTCAACAGCGGCCCCTTCGCCCTGCTCGGGATCGCGCTCTCGGTGTTTCTCGGCTTCAGAAACAACGCTTGCTACGACCGCTGGTGGGAGGCGCGGAAAGACTGGGGGCAACTGATCTTCACCTCGCGCGACCTCGCACGCCAGACATTGGTCCTGGTCGACGCGACAGCATCGGGGGGCGCGGCGCGACACCGGCTCCTCAACATCGCGATCGGCTTCGCCCACACTCTGGTTGGTCACCTGCGGCCGGGCAATCACGCCACCAAAGCGCTCGCCAGACTGCCAGAAGATCTCGTTTCGGGCTACAAGGCGAGCCGCAACGCGCCGGACTATCTTTTGCGTGAGATGGGCCGTGACCTCGCGGGCTTGCGTGTCGCCGGCACGATCAGTGACTTTCAGTGGGCACAACTGGACGGCACGGTCGGCAGGATGTCGGCGATGCTTGCGGCCTGCGAGCGCATCCGCAACACGCCGGTACCCTTCGGCTACACGCTGCTGCTGCACCGCACCGCCTATCTCTTTTGCTTCCTGCTGCCCTTCGGATTTGCCGATGCGCTCGGGTGGGCGACGCCCTTCGTTACCGCGCTGGTCGCCTACACCTTCTTCGGCCTCGATGCTCTCGGGGACGAGCTGGAGGAGCCGTTCGGTGTATTGCCGAACGACCTGCCAATCATGGCGCTTGCCGAAACGATCGAGATCAACCTGCGTGAAGCGCTCGGCGAAACGGACCTTCCGCCGCTGCCGCAGCCGAGGGACTACATCCTGATGTAGCCGGAGGGGCGAGGCTCAGGCCTTGAGCACCGCCAATACCCGGGCGACGGCCGGACGCGCAGTCATGCGGTTGCGGTGATCCAGGATCTTCGGGAAACGAGCCGGATCAACCCCGTCCGATTCGAGCCAGCCGGCGATGGTGAAGAGATAGGGATCGGCAACCGAATAGGTCTCGCCCAGCACGAACGGCCCTTCGAACATCTTCGCTTCAATCAGCTCGAAGCAGGCCGCCATGTTGAAGGCGACCTTGGCCTTCATGGCCTCGTGCGTTGCCGGATCGTCGGCCCAGCGAGCACCGCGACGCGCATGGGCATGGGCGACATGAACCGTCGAGCAGAGATAGCTCATGAACGACTGCAACTGCGCGAAAGCAAAGGCATCGCCCCTCGGCGCCAGGTTCGCCGCCGGATGCGTCTCAGCGATATAGGTGAGGATCGCCGGCGTTTCGGTGATGACGCCCCGATCGGTCAGGAGTGCCGGGACACGGCCCTTCGGGTTGACCGCGAGATAGTCCGGTTTGGTCTGTTCGGCAGTCGAGAAATCGATGCGGCGCGCCTCGTAGTCCGCGCCCGCCTCCTCCAGCGCAATATGCGAGGCCAATGAGCAGGTGCCCGGTGCATAGAACAATTTCAACACTTGAACTCTCCTCTGCGATCATGGGGATCGGATGACGTGATGCCGGCAGACCCGATCCTACCCTTTCAATTCTGATGCACTGAAGCGGACTGCGTCAGGTGAACCGCGGACGTCCTGCCCTTTAGTGACTAACGATGATCGGCCGCAGAAGAAAGGATGTCATCCCGATTGACAAGCCCGAACGGATTTCAATACAACGCCATTGTTACGTTATAACATTATTCGGAGTTACTTATGAAGACGCTCTTTTCAACCCTCATCGCCGCCGGCCTGTTTACTGCCGTCGCCACACCCGCCTTTTCCCACGGCGCATGGATCGGCGAACGCTGGGGAACGCTCGCGGTGATCTACGGCCATGGCCCGGCGGACGAAGCCTACGACCCGGCCAAGGTAAAATCCGTCTCGGCGATTGGCGAGAATGGCAAGGCGCTGCCAGTGACGATCGTGCCAGCGGACAACCACGCCTCGCTGAAACTCGACGGCGAACCGGCCCTCGTCGCGCTCGAGTTCGACAACGGCTACTGGAGCGAAGGTGCTGACGGCAAATGGGTAAACAAGCCGAAGAATGAAGTGCCTGGCGCCAAGCAGGCGAGCCACTCGGTGAAATACAGCATCGCGCTGGTGCACGCGCCTGGCGACCTACCAGCCTTCCCGGCTCAGCCATTGCAGATCATTCCGCTCGACAACCCTGTCGGCCTGAAACCGGGCGAAAAATTTCGCGTCCGCCTCCTGCTTGAAGGCAAACCGCTCGAAGGTAAGGAAATCACCCTCGACTATGCCGGATTGCCTGAACTCGTCTCCGAAAAGACGAACGCGAATGGCGAGGCCGAGGTGATGCTGCGCAATGCCGGCGTCAATATTCTCGCCGTGAGCCACGCGATCCCCCTCGAAGGCAATGTCGCCGCCGACAAGAAGGGGTTGACGGCGACGTTGACCTTCGTCGCCGAACCGCACGTGCACGAATAGCCCACCTCGTCATCGCGTGGCGATCCTCGAGATCCCGGGATGACGGCCGTTGGGCACGAACGCGTCGCCCGACCTATCGATGAGGCCCGGCAGGCATCCCTGCCGGGCCGTTCGCGATCAGGCAACGAGCGCCTCACCGCAACCGGGCACGTCTTCCAGACGGTAGTAGACGGGAATGCCACGCTCGCGGGCGATGCGCACGTCGTTGTCGGCGCCCTTGCTGTCGCCCGGCAGGCGCAGCACCGCGTCGCAGAGCGCCAGCAGTCGTCCGGCCACCGGGTGGAAGATTTCCTCATAGAGGTCGTCGCCGACCCGCTCGCCACCCGCCGCATTCCAGACCGGCAGCGCCACCCATTCGCCGATCATCGGTACATGGCCCGCCCGAAACAGCGCATGAGACGGTGCCTCCAGTCGCTTGAGGTTGGCAGCCATCTTGGCCGGATCGTCTCCGGTTCCCGAGCGATAGGGTCCTGCGATCAAAATCAGCATGTTTTTCTCCACATTTTTACACGAAATATCCAGATCATTCTGGAATATTCATGATAATTCGTGCAATATCGTGAAGAGTCAAGGAGGCATTGATGCTGACAACACAGAGACGGGCATTGATTTCGGCACGGCTGTCGCGCGACGGCGAGATCGTCGCCAAGCGCCTGGCGGACGAACTGGGCCTGTCCGAAGACACGATTCGGCGCGATCTGCGCGAGATGGCGGCGGAAGGTTTGCTGAAGCGCGTGCATGGCGGCGCGCTGCCACTGATGCCGCCACTACCGGACTTTGCCGCGCGGCAGGCGATCGCCGGCGATGTCAAACGCCGGCTTGGGCGAAAGGCCGCATCAATGATCGAGGCGGGCCAGACGATCTTTCTCGACGGGGGCACGAGCAACGCGGAAATCGCGCGGGCGCTGCCACGCGAGAAGCGGCTGACGGTCGTCACCCACAGCCCGACGATTGCCGCCGAACTCGAGCGGCACGAGGCCGAGGTGATCCTGATCGGTGGCCGTATCTACAAGCATTCGATGGTTGCGACGGGGGCTGCTGCCCTGGCCGCAATCGCCGGCATCCGCGTCGACCTGTTCTTCCTTGGCGTCACCGCCATTCACCCGGCGCACGGCGTATCGACCGGAGACTATGAGGAGGCGGCGATCAAGCGCGCGATCCTGAAACAGGCGGCCGACACCTATGTGCTTGCCACGCCTGAGAAATTCGGTGCGGTCTCGCCGCACCGCGTGGCCGATATCTCTGACCTCAGCGGCTTCATCGTACCGGAGGAGATCGGCGACGAGATGCTCGCGCCGTATCAAAACACAAAGATCACAATCATCACCGCCTGATGCCTGTGCGGGCGCCTTCGCCCGCTTCAATCGCATACGGCCGCAGGACCTTCGGCCCGTCAGACCTCAGGCGGCGAAAGCTTCAGTCACCCTGACGTCGCCGACGTGGATGCCATTCCAATTATGCATGGAGTGGCTTGCCTGCGCCATCAGGGCGGCGTGCAGATCCGGCTCGTCACGGAAGAAGCGGGCAAGCGTTGCGATGACCATGGCTTCGGCGGCGCGCGTCGTGCCGTCCTCGCATTTCAGCGCGATTGCGATGCCCTTTTCCGGAATGGCGGCGCAGAAGACGCCCTCGGCACCGGTCTTGGCGAAGATGCGGCCGGGCGCCGTCTTCATCAGCCGTGTGCAGGCGCGCTTGGTGCCGGCGACGAAGAAGGGTTCGGCCATGCAGGCTTCGATCAGCCGCTTCGATGCACGGGCGCGCTCGGGCTCAAGACCAGCGCCGGTCGCCATCTTCGCAAAACCGTGTGCGAGGCCCTTCAGCGGCACGGCATAGGTCGGGATCGAGCAACCGTCGACGCCGCAATTGTCCTTGGCGAGGATCGCACCCGTCAGGCTTTCCATCGTGCCGCGGATCTCCCGCTGCAGCGGATGATCGTAGCCGACATAGCCCTTCACGTCGGTGCCGGAGTGGCAGCAGGCACAGATGAAGCCGGAATGCTTGCCGGAGCAATTGTTATGAAGCGCTGTCGGCGCGTCGAGGCTGCGAGCCTGGGCGATCAGCGTCTTCTGGTCGGACGACCAATGGGCGCCGCATTCCAGCGCCGAAACATCGCGGCCGGCGGCGGCAAGCATCTTGGCGGCAAGCTCCACATGCTCCGGCTCGCCGGAATGGGACGAACAGGCAAGCGCCAGTTCCCTGTTGCCGAAGCCGTAGGCATCCGCCGCACCGCTTTCCATCAGCGGCAGCGCCTGCATCGCCTTGCAGGCCGAGCGCGGGAAGACGGCGCTGTCCGTATCGCCCAGCGAGAAGACGGTTTTGCCGTCGCCGTCGACGGCGATCACGAAGCCGCGATGGCGGCTTTCGACCAGGTTTCCACGGGTGACTTCGACGAGAACGGGATTCGACATGTCTTGCCCTCAAATTTCCGAAATTGATCCGTGCATTTAGCAGGATTCCAGCAACAGGAAACGGAGTTTTCATGAAATTCGTCCGCAGGCTCGCCGCCGCCTTTCTTGTCATCTACCTGTTGCCGGCGCTGGCCTCGGCTGGTTGGTGGTATATGCAGGACCGGCCCCAGAGCTGGCGCGATGCGGACTGGTCCTCGGCCGGTCTTCTGCCAAAGGCGAGCGAAAGCGCGGAAGCAGCGATTTACGTGTTCTCCGCGACAACCGGCGGCATGAAAGGCGCAGTCGCCAGCCACGCCTGGATCGTAACCAAAGGACAGGGCGCTCCCTCCTACGATCGCTACGACAAGGTTGGATGGGGCAAGCCGATCCGCCGGAACGGCTATCCCGCCGACGCCCGCTGGTACTCCAACGAACCGAGGCTGGTCGTCTCAGTCAAGGGCGCCGAAGCCGACCGGCTGATCCCGAGGATCGAGGCCGCGATCGCCAGCTATCCCTATGCGTCGCCCGGCGGCTATCGGATCTGGCCGGGCCCGAACTCCAACACCTTCGTCGCCCATGTTCTGCGCTCCGTGCCGGAACTCGGCGCAGTGCTACCGCCAGACGCCGTCGGCCGCGACTATCTGCCGGAGGGCAGGCTGTTCCAGATCGACGCCGACGGCCGCGACATGCACGCGACGCTTTATGGCCTGGCCGGCATCTCGGCTGGCGTGCGCAGCGGCCTCGAACTGCATTTCTTCGGACTCGTCGCCGGTTTCGATTTTGCCAGGCCCGGGATCAAGGTCCCGGCACTCGGGCGCTTCTGGGTATGATCTGCACAGTTCCAACATTTGAGGATGAAGGCTCTGGCGTGGAACACCGAAAATGGAAAAGGGCCGCCCGAGGCGACCCTTCCATGAGTTCTGGCCGTGTAAATGGCCCGGGCTTTCAGACCCGAAGGAAGGCGGGAATCACGCCGAGGGCTGCCTCGACACGTTCACCTCTTCCATGCCCTTCACCAAGACCGAAATCTCATTAGACATTGGACCACCTTCCTTTCTGTTCGTTGCTGATGAGGTGAAGGTAAGCGATCCGTCACCGATTACAAGACCGACGATGGTCGAAGATCGCATTCCTTCGTCGTGCCGCAGTTCACATAGGCATGATGATCTTGCCGATCACATGGACATGATGATCGTGCCGATCACATGGACATGATGATCTTGCCGATATGGTCGCCCTCTTCCATCAGCCGGTGACCGTCGGCCACTGCGCTGAAGGGAAGGACGGAATGAATGACCGGCGCGACCTTGCCTGTTTCCAGCAACGGCCAGACCTTTTCGACAAGGCCATCACGGATCGCCTGCTTTTCCGCCGCCGTGCGCGGACGAAGGGCCGAGCCCATGACATGCAGCCGTTTCGTCAGGATCGGCGCGATGTTCGCCGCCTCGACCTTGGCGCCGCCGAGGAAGGCGATGATCGACAAGCGGCCGTCCTTGGCAAGCGATGCGATGTTGCGATCGAAGTAACGCCCGCCGACCATGTCGAGAATGACGTCGACGCCGCGCCCGCCGGTCTCTTCGAGAACGACCGTCTTGAAGTCCTCGTCGCGATAGTTGATCGCGCGCCTTGCACCGAGCGCCTCGCAAGCCCGACATTTCTCGGCACTGCCGGCCGTGACGAGGACCTCGGCGCCCAAGGCCTTGGCAAGCTGGATCGCCGTCGTGCCGATACCGCTCGAGCCGCCATGGATGAGGATTGTCTCACCCGCCTTGAGGCCCGCCATGTCGAAGACATTGGCCCAGACGGTGAAGAAGGTTTCGGGCAAGGCCGCCGCCTTCACCGCGTCGTAGCCCTTCGGCCAGGCGAGCGCCTGGGTGGCGGGGACTGCCGCATATTCCGCATAACCGCCGCCATTGGCGAGCGCACAGACCTTGTCGCCGACCTGAAAGCCCTTGGCACCCGCGCCCAGCGCCACGACCTCGCCCGCGACTTCGAGGCCGAGGATCGGACTTGCGCCCGGCGGCGGCGGATAATCGCCCTTGCGCTGCAGGACGTCAGGGCGATTGATACCGGCCGCCTCTACCCGAACGAGGATGTCGCCTGGCTTCACCTCCGGCAACGGTCCTTTCTTCAGGATCATGTTTTCCGGCCCGCCCGGGGTCGGAAGGTCGACGAAATTCATTTCCGATGGAAGGGACATGGCATTACCTCGCGCTGGCTGATGCGCCACATCTAGCGCTGGTGATGCGCCGCGGAAAGGGTTTCTGTCGAACCGGGAGGACCGAACGCGGCCGACAGGAAGGAGAGAACATGTTCGGCCACGAGCCCGGGGCTCTCCCAGTGCGGATTGTGGCCATGCCCTTCCAGCGTGATCGAACGGATGGAAGCCAACATTGCGGCAAGCTGCTGGCGGTGTCCGGCATCGAAAAGCGGATCCTCACTGCCTGAAATGGCCAGCACCGGCACCCGCAGTTGTCGCGCGTCGGATTTAAGGTCGATGACGGCAAGGTCGTCGAGGATGGCGCGCCAGACCCGGATTGGGATTTCCGCAGCCTCCCGGCGCAGCTGGGCGAGAAATGCGGCGTCGACCGGCCGGCTGCAGGCGTGCCAGGTATCGAAGAACGGATGGTCCGGACGTAGCGGGTCCTTGAGCGCGCGGATCGCCCGCGCAGTCGGGTTACCCTCCCCGAGACCGGGCTGCAGGCTGCCGGATAGCAAACCCAGCGCCCCGATCAGATCCGGGCGCCGGGCGGCGAGCGCTATGGCGATCATCGCTCCCATGGAGTGGCCGACGACCGCAATGTCACGCAGGCCGAGTCTGGCGGCCAGACAATCGATATCCCCGGCAAGATCAGCAACCGTCAATCCCGGGCCGGCTCTCGAGCCGCCGTGCCCGGCAAGATCCGGAATGATCAGACGGTAACCGGCAAGGAATGGAGCGATCAGCGAGAAGCTGCGACTGCTATCGGAATATCCATGCAGGAGCAGCAGCACCGGGCCCTCGCCGCGATCGACATAGGCGAATTGGCGTCCGCCGGGCAGCTCGATCCGCCGCTTCAACGTCGTCCATTGCTGTTCGCCGCTGGCGGTCACAGCCCAAGCGCGGCCTTGACCGCGGCCAACCCCGGCTGTCCATCGAACGTCGTGACACCAGCGAGCCAGGCGTGCAGACGCTGCGGCTCTTCCTTGATCGCCTTCGCTCCGGCTTCCTCCGGTGCCAGCCCATCATTCATCAAGTAACCCATGCCGCGGTTCTCGAAGTCGACATCGAACGTCAGATTGTTGAGAAGCTTGGCGACGTTCGGGCATTCCTGCAGGTAGCCTTTGCGCACCTGCGTCGAGACGGTCGCCGCGCCGAAATCCGGCCCGTAAAATTTGTCGCCGCCGGTCAGATACCTGATCGCGAGCGCCGTGTTCATCGGATGCGGTGCCCAGCCCTGAAACACGATGAAGGACTTGTCCCGCGCCCGGCGAGTCACTTCCGCCAACATCCCCTGCTCGCTCGATTCGACCACCTCCCAGCCATCGAGACCGAGGCTCGGGTCCTTGACCGCATCGAGCATCAACTGGTTGGAACCGGGCTCGATGCCATACATCTTTTTTTCGAACCTGTCGGCAAAGGTCTTGAGATCGGAGAAGTCCTTCACGCCGGCATCCCAGACATAGTCGGGTACCGCGAATGTATACTTTGCTCCAGTCAGGTTGGTTCGCACCGTTTCGACCGACCCATCGTCCTTGTACGGCTTATAGTAGGAGACCATCGCCGGGTCCCAATAGCCGAGGAAGACGTCGAGGTCCCGGCTTCGAAGGCTGGTATAGATCACGTCTATACCGAGCAGCTTGCTTTCCGGCTCGTAGCCGAGCGCCTTCAACACCGTCAGTCCCACGCCCGTGGTGAACGCCAGGTCGTTCCATCCGGGCTCGGCCAGCCTTACCTGCCGACAGGAGTCCGTGTCGCCAGCAAGGGCTGGGCTCGCGGCGGCGACAAGCGCGAAGGTGGACATCAGCAGTCTCATATTCAGCATCGCTCTCTCCAAACTTGCCCAATTGGACTAATTATTGTCCCATGGGTCAACATTTGATCTTTCCGGAAAGATTGTCAATGTGGGAATCGTTTGGAGGCGGCCATGCGACTGACCAGAATAAGTGAAATCAGACGGCGCGAGCTGCGCCGGGCAGCTTTCGAAGTGTTGCAAAGGGAGGGCATGGCGGGCGCGACGCTCGAGAAGGTGGCGACCCATGCCGGTGCATCCAAAGGCATCGTGCTGCACTATTTCGCCAACAAGCAGGAGCTTTTCGAGCATGCGATGCGCGAGGCGAACGCAGCTCTAAAGGAGGCCGTGGTCGAGCGGCTCAATCGGGCGCGCACGCCGCGCGAGCGCCTGGATGCCATCATCGAGGCGAATTTCGAAGAACGCTTCTTCCAGCCCTCGGTCTGCCACGCATGGCTTTCGCTTTGCGCCGAAGTGCCGCGCGAACCCCAGCTTGCCCGAATCCAGAAGGTCATCCACGCCCGGATGCGGTCGAACCTACTCTCCGCTCTGTCGCACCTTCTACCGGCCGGCGAATGCGAGGCCGCGGCACTGGGCATTACGTCGCTGATCGATGGGCTATGGTTGCGGCTCGGATTGCAGTCGGGCGGGTTGACGCGCGACATGGCGCTCGCGCAGATGCGCGACTATCTGGCTCACCGCCTGCCTGAACTACATTCGCTGTAGCTCAGCCGCCGAGTGCATCCATCACAAGCCCGGTATCGCTCGCCTTGGCCCGGGATTTGATTTCGGCGATGCGGGCGCTGACGGCCTGGGCGTCCGAAAAAACGAAGCCTTCCGGCAGCCCGAGGACGGCGATCGAGCAGCGCATCAACGGGAATTCCTTCGGCGCGCCGTCGCGGCCATGTCCGCTGATGCGGCCGTCCGCCTGGTGTTCCGGCGAATAGAGCTGGCAGACATCGGAGCGGAAATCGTCGAGCAGGCGGTTCAGAACCGCCTCGAGCTCCTCCACCGAACAGCCGCTGACGCCGACGAAGAAGTCGTCGCCGCCAACATGGCCGAGGAACTTCTCCTCGCCGATGAAATGGCGGCGCAGGAGTGCTGCAAAGAGCGTGATCGCAAGATCGCCCTTCTGGAAGCCGTAGGTGTCGTTGAAGGGTTTGAAATCGTCGAAGTCGCAATAGCAGAAGTAGCGCGCTTGGTCACCATCGAGGATCGCGTCCTGGACATAGTCGCGGATGGCGCGGTTGCCGGGCAGACCCGTCAGCGGGTTCTGCTCCTGTGCCATCTTCAACTGTTTTTCGTTAATGATCTTGAGGAGCGACGAAGCCGAAAGCGTGCCGGCGTAACGCATGTTCTCCGTCAGGATCAGGCAATCGCTTCCGTCCATGCCGGCGAAAATCTTCAGCATCTCGTCCGCCGGCGTGTCGAGGTCGGCGATCGGTGCCGGGCTGGCAAAATGCGAGATCCGCCGCTGGTAGATCCTGTTCTTCAGGAGATCGCGGCCGAAGGGGTGATAGATCAGTTCCTTGACGTGATACTCATGCAGGATGCCGCGCGGTTCGCCATTGGCGTTCAAGACGGGAAAGAAGCCCTGGCGCGGATTTCGCCGGAAGAGATCGAAGACGGAATCGAGCTCGTCACTCTCACGCACCGTCGGCAGCTGCTCGATCTGCTTGCGGATCAGGATGCCGTCAAGCGAAGAGGAGGTGCGTCTGCCGCTGACACTCTGGTCGAGATGCGGATAGGCGGGAAGAAGCTCGCTGAGATGGGTCGTCGGCCGGGCGACGTAGTATCCCTGCACGAGATCACAGCCGAGGTCACGGCAGGTGAGAAACTCCGCTTCCGTCTCGACGCCTTCGGCAATGACACGCGTGCCAAGCACATGGGCGGTATTGACCGTGTGGCGCACGAGGTGACGCTTGCGGGCGTCAGCCTCGATGCCCGAGATGAAGTGCCTGTCGATCTTCACATAATCGACCGGTTGGTCGCAAAGCAGCTTCAGCCCGTTGAAACCGGCGCCGAAATCATCGATTGCCAGCTTGAAGCCGGCGAGCCGGAGGTCGCGCACCAGCGCGGAGAAATCCGGCATCTTGCCGCCGTCGAAGCGCTCGGAAAGCTCGAAGCAGAGCGACGACGGGGCGATGTTGGCGCGCTTCAGGTGGTTGACGAGGCGCTCGACGATATCCCCCTCGCCACCGACGAGGCGCGAGTCGAAATTGAGGAACAGCGTGCGTGCGGAATGATCGGGCAGCGTCGCGAAACCGGCGACGGCGCGGCTGTTGATCATGTGCTCCAGTGCCAGCAGCTGTCCGGCTTCTTCGGCCTTGTCGAGCAATTCAAGCGGCGAGGCAAAACCCAGCTTGTGGAAGCCGCGCATCAAGGATTCGTAACCGAAGACGGTACCGGTCGCGGCTTCCGCGATTGGCTGGAAAGCGCTCTCGATCACGAGCTTCGCAAGCGTGACGATCTGGTCGTCGCCGAACCGGCGCAGCGAGAGAATATCGGCGGGGGCGGCGGACATGCCGGGCTCCAGAAATGTGGGAACGGACGATCAGACGCCCACAGCATGGCCGCCAACCGTCAAGGAAGTCTTTCCCCATTACGAAGCTTTGATGAAAGCTATGTGACAACCGCAACTGCGCCAATCAGCTGCAAACACTCTAATGAAATCAGTGGTTTCATGAGCAATTGCTGAGGCGAGCCCCAGCGCTGAGGCCGGCACTTGCGCACCGACCAACGCTGCGCTCGCAGCTCCACGGATCGAGGGCAGATCAGCCCTTTGCCAACACGCCAAAAGCGATCAGCGACAGGCCCTGCATCACGAGATCGACGGCGAGGAACAGGCCGAGGATCCAGAGGCTGTTGACTGGCCAGCCGGCGGCGATGATGAGGCCGGCCACAAGCGTGACCAGACCGCCGAGGGCCACCCATCCCCAACCCTGCACCGGCCGAAGCTTCAGCCCCACCCAGATGCGAAAGCAGCCGGCGACGATCAGCGCGATCGCCATCACGAAGGTGAGGAAGGACGAGGCGAGCACGGGATTGATGAAGGCAAAGAGACCGGCGATCGTATAGCAGGCGCCGCTCAAGCCCCAGTAGAGCACGCTGTCCCAGCCCTTGACCTGGAAGGCATGGGCGAGGTTGAAGAGCCCGCCGACCAGCATGATGATCCCGACATAATAGACCGATGCGACTGTCGCCATCAGCAGATTGCCGAAGGCAAGACCGCCGCACATGATCAACAGCACGCCGAGGGCGACGAACCATCCCCATTTCCCGGCAATAGCAGTCTTGTCGGCATGATCGAATGCATGGGTCATTTCAACCTCCAGTCTTTCGAGACTCAGGATCGCTACCGGAGGATTGAGCCGGATTTCTACGAAAAAGGAAAGCAAAAACACCGAAGATTTTTATTGATTGATGAGTCAATCAAAAATAAACTGACCACCGTCAAGGGAGAGACGAATGCCGAAGGTCGGGATGGAGCCGGTGCGCCGCAAGGCGCTGGTGGACGCAGCGTTGCGCGTGATCGGCGACCAGGGCACGCTGACCGTCACCATGTCCGAGATCGCCCGTCAGGCCGGCGTCTCCCCTGCCCTTGCCCACCACTATTTCGGCAGCAAGGAACAATTGCTGATCGAGACGATCCGCAGCCTTCTAAGGCAATTGCGCGACGACACGGTGACGGCGCTTCGCGCAGTCGTGAGCCCGCGCGAAAGGCTGAGCGCACTCATCCGCGTCTCCTTCCAGGCAAGCCAGTTTGCCCCCGATACGATTGCCGCATGGCTCGCCTTCTATTCGGAGGCGCAGCGGTCGGAAGAGGTGCGGCGGCTGCTCGTTGTCTATGCCCGGCGCTTGCGCTCCAATCTCATGGCAAGCCTCAAGGCGCTTTGTGCCGACGATGACGCGGAACGCATTGCCGAAGGCGCTGCTGCGATGATTGACGGGCTTTATATCCGCCAGAGTCTGCGCTCCGCGCCGATCAGCATCGAAGCCTCGATCGCACTCACGGAAGACTACGTCACCTCGCACATCGATCGGCTCAAATACCGGGGAACGGCCGCATGACCGCAAGACCGAACATCCTGATCATCATGGTCGACCAGTTGAACGGAAAGTTCTTTCCGGACGGGCCGGCCGCGTTCCTGCATGCACCGAACCTGAAGGCGCTGGCAGCCCGCTCGGCCCGGTTTCGCAACAATTACACCTCGTCGCCGCTCTGCGCCCCTGCCCGCGCCTCCTTCATGGCCGGGCAATTGCCGAGCCGCACCCGCGTCTACGACAATGCCGCCGAGTATCAGTCCTCCATCCCGACCTATGCGCATCACCTGCGCCGCGCCGGGTACTACACGGCGCTGTCGGGCAAGATGCATTTCGTCGGGCCGGACCAGTTGCACGGCTTCGAGGAGCGGCTGACGACCGATATCTACCCGGCCGATTTCGGCTGGACGCCGGACTATCGCAAGCCCGGAGAGCGCATCGACTGGTGGTATCACAATCTCGGTTCGGTCACCGGCGCCGGCGTTGCCGAGATTACCAACCAGATGGAATATGACGACGAGGTTGCCTTCCTCGCCAACCAGAAGCTCTACCAGCTGTCGCGTGAAAACGATGACGCAGAGCGCCGCCCCTGGTGCCTGACGGTCTCGTTTACCCATCCGCACGACCCCTATGTGGCGCGCAAGAAGTTCTGGGACCTCTACGAGAATTGCGAGCATCTGCTGCCCGAAGTGGGCATGCTGCCGGAAGATCAGCAGGATCCGCATTCCAAGCGCATCATGCATTCCTGCGATTACGGCAATTTCGACCTGACGGAAGACAATATCCGCCGCTCGCGCCGGGCCTACTTCGCCAACATCTCCTACCTCGACGAAAAAGTCGGCGAACTCGTGGACACGCTGACGCGCAGCCGCATGCTCGACGACACATTGATCTTCTTCTGCTCGGATCACGGCGACATGCTCGGCGAGCGCGGCCTGTGGTTCAAGATGAACTTCTTCGAGGGTTCGGCTCGCGTGCCACTGATGGTTGCCGGACCCGGCGTCGCGCCCGGCCTGCACCTGGCGCCGACCTCAAACCTCGACGTGACGCCGACGCTTGCCGACCTCGCCGGCATTTCCATGGACGAGGTCAAGCCCTGGACCGACGGCATCAGCCTCGTGCCCATGATCAACGGCGAGGAGCGCTCAGAGCCGGTGCTGATGGAATATGCGGCGGAAGCCTCCTACGCGCCGCTCGTAGCCATTCGCGAAGGCAAGTGGAAATACATCCACTGCGCGCTCGACCCGGATCAGCTCTACGATCTCGAAGCCGACCCGCTGGAACTGAAAAACCTCGCGGCCAATCCGGAAACGCCGGTGCAGGCGGCAACCTTGCAGGCGTTTCGCGACATGTGCGCCGCCCACTGGGACATGGACGCCTTCGATGCGGCGGTGCGCGAAAGCCAGGCCCGGCGCTGGGTGGTCTACGAGGCGCTGCGAAACGGCGCCTACTACCCCTGGGATCACCAGCCGCTGCAGAAGGCATCCGAGCGCTACATGCGCAACCATATGAACCTCGACAATCTCGAGGAATCCAAACGCTATCCGCGAGGAGAATGAGATGAAAGCCCAACCACAAGCCTCGCACTTCATCGACGGCGAATATGTCGAGGACATCGGCGGCACCGTCATCGAGAGCATCTACCCGGCAACGGGCGAAGTCATCGCGCGGCTGCATGCGGCAACCCCTGCGATCGTCGAAAGGGCGATCGCCGCGGCCAAGCGCGCCCAGCCGGAATGGGCGGCGATGAGCCCGACGGCCCGCGGCCGAATCCTGAAGCGCGCCGCCGAGATCATGCGCGAGCGCAACCGCGAGCTCTCCGAACTCGAAACGCTCGACACCGGCAAGCCGATCCAGGAGACGATCGTCGCCGACCCGACCTCGGGCGCCGACAGTTTCGAGTTCTTCGGCGGCGTGATCGCCACGGCGCTCAACGGCGACTACATCCCGCTCGGCGGCGATTTCGCCTATACCAAGCGCGTGCCGCTCGGCGTCTGCGTCGGTATCGGCGCCTGGAACTATCCGCAGCAGATCGCCTGCTGGAAAGGCGCACCGGCGCTTGCCGCCGGCAACGCCATGGTTTTCAAGCCGTCGGAAAACACGCCGCTCGGCGCCCTGAAGATCGCCGAGATCCTCGTGGAGGCAGGCCTGCCGAAGGGCCTCTACAACGTCATCCAGGGCGATCGGTCGACGGGCCCGCTGCTGGTCAACCATCCTGACGTCGCCAAGGTGTCGCTGACCGGCTCGGTGCCGACCGGCAAGAAGGTGGCGGGAGCGGCCGCCGCCGAACTCAAGCACATCACCATGGAACTCGGCGGCAAGTCGCCGCTGATCGTCTTTGACGATGCCGACCTTGAAAGCGCCATCGGCGGCGCCATGCTCGGCAATTTCTACTCGACCGGCCAGGTCTGCTCGAACGGCACCCGCGTCTTCGTGCAGAAGGGCATCAAGGAACAGTTCCTCACACGGCTGAAAACCCGCACTGAAGCGATCGTCATCGGTGATCCCATGGACGAGGCGACGCAGCTCGGCCCGATGGTCTCGGCGCCGCAGCGCGACAAGGTCTTCTCCTATATCGAGAAGGGCAAGGCCGAAGGCGCACGGCTCGTGACCGGCGGCGGCATCCCGAATGCGGTCAACAGCGAAGGCACCTACATCCAGCCGACGGTCTTTGCCGACGTCACTGACGGCATGACGATCGCGCGCGAGGAAATCTTCGGGCCCGTGATGTGCGTGCTCGACTTCGACGACGAGGCCGAGGTGGTCGCCCGCGCCAATGCCACCGAATTCGGCCTTTCGGCCGGCGTCTTCACCGCCGACATCACCCGCGCGCACCGCGTGGTCGACCAGCTCGAAGCCGGCACGCTCTGGATCAACACCTACAATCTCTGCCCGGTGGAAATCCCCTTCGGCGGTTCGAAACAGTCAGGCTTCGGCCGCGAGAATTCGGTGGCGGCGCTCAACCACTACAGCGAGCTGAAGACCGTCTATGTCGGCATGGGGCCGGTGCAGGCGCCCTATTGAGATTGAGGGCTGCGGCCGCCCCCTTGAAAGGCGGCTGTTTTACCTCCCTCATCCTCGGGCGAGCGTAGCGAGTTCCGGGGATCCAGCAACGCCACGTCGGTGGCGCACCAGAGTCTTCAAGCGACAGACGTCGCTTGGCTGGATTCCTGTGACAGGCACAGGAACGAGGGGCCGAGATAGCAGCGCAAGACCAGCCGGTTCTAGAGACGCTAGAGAAAGACGACGCTTATGCAGGCAGATTACATCATCATCGGCTCCGGTTCCGCCGGCTCGGCGCTCGCCTATCGCCTCTCCGAGGACGGCAAGAACACCGTTCTGGTGCTGGAATATGGCGGAACGGATGCCGGGCCGTTCATCCAGATGCCGGCGGCCCTTGCCTGGCCAATGAGCATGAAGCGCTACAACTGGGGCTATCTCTCCGAGCCCGAGCCGAACCTCAACAACCGGCGCATCACCGCGCCGCGCGGCAAGGTGATCGGCGGCTCCTCCTCGATCAACGGCCTCGTCTATGTGCGCGGCCACGCGGAAGATTTCAACCGCTGGGAAGAGCTCGGTGCGCGCGGCTGGGCCTATGCGGACGTGCTACCCTATTTCAAGCGCATGGAGCATTCGCACGGCGGCGAAGCCGGCTGGCGCGGCACCGACGGGCCGCTGCACGTCAAGCGCGGCCCGGTGCACAACCCGTTGTTCCATGCCTTCATCGAGGCCGGCCAGCAGGCCGGTTTCGAACTCACCGACGACTATAACGGCTCGAAGCAGGAAGGCTTCGGGCTGATGGAGCAGACCGTCTGGCAGGGTCGGCGCTGGTCGGCGGCGAACGCCTATCTGAAGCCGGCGATGAAGCGGCAGAACGTGTCGCTCGTGCGCTGCTTCGCCCGTCGGATCATCATCGAAAACGGCCGGGCGACCGGTGTCGAAATCGAGCGCGGCGGCAAGATCGAGATCGTCAAGGCAAACCGCGAGGTGGTCGTCTCCGCGTCGTCGTTCAATTCGCCGAAACTGCTGATGCTCTCGGGCATCGGTCCGGCCGAGCACCTGAAGGACATGGGCATCGAGGTGAAGGTCGACCGACCCGGCGTCGGGGCGAACCTGCAGGACCATATGGAGTTCTATTTCCAGCAGATTTCAACGAAGCCCGTGTCGCTCTATTCTTGGTTGCCCTGGTTCTGGCAGGGCGTTGCCGGCGCGCAGTGGCTGTTCTTCAAGAAGGGCCTCGGGATCTCCAACCAGTTCGAGGCCTGCGCCTTCCTGCGCTCGGCTCCTGGCGTCAAGCAGCCTGATATCCAGTACCATTTCCTGCCGGTGGCGATCAGCTATGACGGCAAGGCTGCCGCCAATACGCATGGCTTCCAGGTGCATGTCGGCTACAATCTCTCGAAGTCGCGGGGCAACGTCACGCTGCGCTCCTCCGACCCAATGGCCGACCCGGTCATTCGCTTCAATTACATGAGCCACCCGGAGGACTGGGAGAAATTCCGCCACTGCGTGCGCCTCACCCGCGAGATCTTCGGCCAGAAGGCCTTCGACCACTATCGCGGCCCGGAGATCCAGCCGGGCGAGAATGTACAGTCGGACGACGAGATCGACGCCTTCCTGCGCGAGCATCTGGAAAGCGCCTACCACCCCTGCGGCACCTGCCGGATGGGCGCCAAGGACGATCCGATGGCGGTCGTCGATCCGGAGACCCGCGTCATCGGCGTCGACGGGCTTCGTGTCGCCGACAGTTCGATCTTCCCGCACGTGACCTACGGCAACCTGAACAGCCCCTCGATCATGACCGGCGAAAAGGCGGCCGATCATATTCTCGGCAAGCAGCCGCTGGCGCGTTCCAACCAGGAACCGTGGATCAACCCGCGCTGGCAGGTCAGCGACCGGTAAGCACGACTATCCGGCGAAACCGACCCAACGACCCGCGAGCAGCGCACTTGGCCATAGGATCAGGGAGCTTAATGCCTGCACGCGCAAGCGCGGGGCGATCGCGCCTCCGGCAAGAGCGGCTGACCAGCCAGGGCTCACGCGGACAGTAAGTGCGTTCAAAATGCCGAGCGCCAGCAAGGCGAGCTTGGTCAGGAACGCCGGATTGGCGAGATAGGCGGACGGCCGGACGCTGAAGAGGCAGATGCCGGTCAGAACAGCCAGCACAAGACCGATGACCGCCGCGCGGGCGAGAAACGGGCCGAGCACCGCAACGGGCGTTTGACCAACGAGGCCGAGCAGTCTGAGGTCCAGCGGCAGGATGGCGCCGATCAGCAGGCCAATCGCCAGGATGTGGGCTGCATTGACGACGAGATAGAGAAGCGCCGAGCGCCTGAGCGCCATTCCCACCGGCCAGCCGGCAATCCATTCGACAAGATCGGCTGCGCTCATCCGCCAGCCCGGATGCGTTCCGGGTAGATGTCATAGGTTTTACCGGCGACAGTGATGCGCACGGCCTTCATGCGCTTTTCGCTCGGGTCGAGCGAGCGGTTGCCGAGAACGACGACGGCGTCACCGACCTTGGCCGTTCCATCGACAAAGCCTGAACGCTCCGTCTGCCGGGGGTTGCCGAGCTCGACATGCCACATGCCATCCGCAGCCGATTCCACCTGCAAGGTCGGGTGCGGTGGTGCCATCGATATTTCGCGGATGGTGCCCGCAAGCTCGACCTGGCCGGCTTCGGCCCAGGACCAGCCGTGATGGGCATAGGCACCGGTGACTAGAAGTCCTGTCAGGATACCCGCTGCAATGCCATGGCGCGAAATGGCCTTCAACATGTGCCTGCTCCTTCGCCTGTTTCGGAGAAGCGGCAGCTTGAACCGGAAGGACGGTTTGCGAAAGCACAAGATCTTCAACACTTCTTGAGCATGCAACCAGCCGCCGCTTAAAGTTGCGATGACCGAGGGTTGCGCGAACATTAATAAACAGCTTAAAATTTAGCCATTTTTAATCTCCGGTTGTTATGTCTATATGAGACGGAGTGAACGCTGGGCGAACGCCATGACGGCAGTTTCGCCGCGAGATGTCGCGTGCTCCATCCCATCATCGTCATCACTCCCCTGCCAAGGCGAGCTCGCTTCCCGACGTCCTTGCGGTGCGCCCGCGGTCGCCGGCCGAGGATGATTTGCCTTGCGGGTAACCGCGGAGCGTTACTCATGACAATCAAAGCACGCCTGCTCTTGTGTTTATCCCTGCTCGCCGTCGCCATGCTGGTCATGATCGTCATGGCCTTCAATGCGATGACATCGATCTCCAAACGAACCGAATCGATCGTCGCCGACCGGCTGCTGCCTGTGGCGCAACTCGATACCGTCGCCGACATGTATGCCGTCGAAATCGTCGATACGACTCACAAGATGCGAAGCGGCGCGCTCGGGTGGACGGAGGGCAAGGACAAGATCAGCGCAGCGCTCGCCACCATCGATGAGGAATGGCGGGCATACGAAGCAACGAGACTGACACCTGAGGAACAGAAGCTTGCGAAGACCTTCGACGTAGCCCGCGTCGACAGCGAGCAGGCGGTCAGGGACATGCTCGAGATCATCGATCGACAGGACATGGCCGAGTTCGGACGGTTTATCGACGGCCGCCTCTATGCGGCCATCGACCCGCTGGCAGAGCCGATCGGCGCTCTCGTCAAGCTTCAGCTCGCAGAAGCCAACCAGGAGCTGGAAGCAGCCAAGGTGGAAAAGGACACCCTGACACGATGGCAGGTCACGATCGCCGCCTTTGCCATCGCGCTTCTCGGGGCAACGGTGTGGTTCGTGGTTGCCGGCCTCTTCCGGCCGCTGACGAAGCTGCGCGAGGCCATGCGGCAACTCGCAGCCGGCAATCTCGCGACGCTGATCTTCGGCGAAGGTCGTCGCGACGAGATCGGCCAGATGGCCGGTGCCGTCGCGGTCTTCCGCGACAATGGGCTGGAACGCCAGCGGCTGGAGCAGGAGGCGGAGGCTGGCCGAACACTTTCAGAACGCGAGCGGAAGCAACGCGAGGCACAGAAGGCCAAGGAAGCAGCCGAAATCCAGACCGCGGTCAATGCACTCGGCCACGGCCTCGACCGGCTGGCCGAAGGTGACCTCACCTTCCGGATCGAAACGCCGCTTGCCGAACGGCTCGACGCGCTGCGCACCAATTTCAACAGCTCCGTCGCCAATCTCGAAGATGCGCTACGCTCGGTCGGCGATAACGCCCGCAGCATCAATGCCGGCGCCAGCGAAATCCGCGCGGCCGCCGGCGACCTCTCCAAGCGCACGGAGCAGCAGGCCGCATCGGTCGAGGAAACGGCGGCGGCGCTCGACCAGATCGCGACCACCGTTGCGGATGCCAGCCGGCGTGCGGAGGAAGCTGGCATGCTCGTGACCCGCACCCGCGGTGCTGCGGAGAAGTCCGGCGAGATCGTCGGCAATGCAGTCACCGCCATGAGCGGCATCGAAGCCTCATCGCGGGAGATCTCCAGTATCATTGGTGTCATCGACGATATCGCCTTCCAGACCAACCTCCTGGCGCTGAACGCCGGCGTCGAGGCGGCACGGGCCGGCGAAGCCGGCAAGGGCTTCGCCGTCGTCGCCCAGGAGGTGCGGGAGCTTGCCCAGCGCTCCGCACAGGCCGCCAAGGAGATCAAGGTGCTGATCGCCACATCCGGCCAGCAGGTGAAGTCCGGCGTCACGCTGGTGCGCGAAACCGGCACGGCACTCGAAAGCATCATCACTGAGGTCCAGGAGATCAGCAGCCACGTGACCGCGATCGTCGAAAGCGCACGCGAACAGGCTGCCGGCATCCAGCAGATCAACACCGCGGTGAACGCGATCGACCAGGGAACACAGCAGAACGCGGCAATGGTGGAGCAATCGACCGCAGCAAGCCATAGCCTCGCCCGTGAGGCTGGCGCGCTCAACGATCTGCTGATGCGCTTCACGACCGGTGGCGGCCGCCCGGCCACACCCCACCTCGTGGCAAGGGTGAGCAAAGAGACTGCCGCGCCCGCGCCCGCCCGCGCCCGCGCCTTGAGCCGCAAGCTCGCCAGCGCCTATCGCGGCGCAGCGCAGCCACAGGAGGACGGCTGGGCTGAATTCTGACGGCCGGCTTGGCCCATCCGTAGCGAAGGCGCGTACCGCCTGGTTCGCGCCTTTTCCTATTGAACGCTGTTCTCCGACCGCAATTAAAGTATAAAATCTAGTAATTTACTAGTCTATATTCGGTTTTTCGCTGCCTTTCATTCTGAGAGGCAGATTTGCTCCAAACAAAGAGCATTAGAAACCGCTATTTCTGTCCATTGTCGCGTCGAGCTGTGATATTCCAACCAACTTGGAACAGGACGCAGCCATGACAACGTCATCCCTCGAAACCACTGCCAAGGCACTGAACAAGACGCTCGAAAGCCTGGATCTCGCCGGGCGGCTGGCGCTTGTCGCCAGTCTTGAAGGACGTGCCGTCTTCACGACCTCGCTTGGCATCGAGGACCAGGTGATCACCGCTGCCATCGGCGGAAACAAGCTGTCCATTGATGTCGCAACACTGGAAACCGGGCGCTTGTTCAATGAGACGGTCGCCCTCATCGACAAGACCGAAGAAACCTACGGTATCCTGATCAAGCGCTATCACCCGGAGCAGGCCGACGTCGACGCCTATGCGGCGCGTTACGGCCTCAACGGCTTCTATGAAAGCGCCGAAGCCCGGCATGCCTGTTGTGACGTGCGCAAGCTGAAGCCGCTTGCGCGCGCACTCGAAGGGGCAACCTTCTGGATCACCGGCCTGCGTCGCGGCCAGTCGGGTAACCGCGCCTCCACACCCTTTGCCGAGGCGGACGCCGAACGCGGCCTCATCAAGATCAATCCGTTGGCGGACTGGGACATCGAGACCATCCGCGCTTACGTCGCGGCCAATGCCGTACCGGTCAACCCGCTGCACGCCCGCGGTTATCCGTCGATCGGCTGCGAGCCCTGCACCCGCGCCATCAAGCCCGGCGAGCCGGAGCGCGCCGGCCGCTGGTGGTGGGAAAACGACGAAAAGCGCGAATGTGGCCTGCATGTTCCGGAAACTGCTGCCAGTTCCACCATCCCGAATGCGAGCAGCGCCGCCTGAGGCTGGCGCGCTCTTCTGAAGACAAATCCTCCCGGAGACTGAAATGCCCCATATCCATCCGGAAACGGAACTGCATAATCCGCAGAGCGCCAAACCGCCGCTCGATCCGCATCTGAAGGCACTGGAAAACGAAGCGATCCACATTTTCCGCGAAGTGGCCGCCGAGTTCGAGCGCCCGGTCATGCTCTATTCGATCGGCAAGGATTCCTCCGTTCTGCTGCACCTCGCGCGCAAGGCCTTCTATCCCGGCCGCGTCCCGTTCCCGCTGCTGCACGTCAATACCGGCTGGAAGTTCGCCGAGATGATCGCGTTCCGCAACGAGATCGTCGAGCGCTACGACCTCGACCTGATCGAGCACGTCAACCCGCGGGGGGCTGCCGAAAACGTCACGCMGTTCACCCACGGTTCGGCGCTCTATACGGACATCATGAAGACCGAGGCGTTGCGCCAGGCGCTCGACGCCGGCCAGTTCGATGCTGCCTTCGGCGGCGCGCGCCGCGATGAAGAGGCAAGCCGCGCCAAGGAGCGCATCTACTCCTTCCGTACGCCCGACCACCGCTGGGACCCGCGCAACCAGCGTCCGGAACTTTGGAACGTCTACAACGGCATGATCCGCAAGGGCGAGAGCGTGCGCGCCTTCCCGCTCTCCAACTGGACCGAGGTAGACATCTGGCGCTACATCCAGGCTGAAGAGATCCCGATCGTGCCGCTCTACTTCGCCGAGAAGCGCCCGATCGTCGAACGCGACGGCATGATGATCCTCGCCGAAGATCCGCGTCTCGAGCTCTTGCCGGGCGAGACCAAGCGCGAGGAAGTGATCCGCTTCCGCACGCTCGGCTGCTTCCCGCTGACGGGCGCCATCCGGTCGAACGCCACGACGCTCGACGACATCATCTCCGAACTCGAAACCGCGACCGTTTCCGAACGCCAGGGCCGCGCCATCGACCGTGACCAATCCGGCTCGATGGAAAAGAAGAAGCGCGAAGGATATTTCTGATGACTGCTCCCGCAACCGCGAATGCCGTTCAGGACGTTGCAGCCGGCGAAGTTCTCGCTTTCCCGGCACAGGAGCCGGCGCGCGCCACGCGTGACAGCCGCCCACTTCGCCTGATCACCTGCGGCTCGGTCGACGACGGCAAGTCGACGCTGATCGGCCGCCTGCTCTGGGATACCAAGGCGGTCAAGGAAGACCAGGCGGCGACGCTGCAGCGCGATTCCAACGGCAAGCAGAACGATCTCGGCCTGCCCGATTTCGCGCTGTTGCTCGACGGCCTCCAGGCCGAGCGCGAACAGGGCATCACCATCGACGTCGCCTATCGCTATTTCTCGACCGACAAGCGCTCGTTCATCGTCGCCGACACGCCCGGCCATGAGCAATATACCCGCAACATGGCGACCGGCGCTTCGACCGCCGATCTCGCCGTGCTGCTCGTCGACGCCCGCGTCGGTCTCCTGGAACAGACCCGCCGGCATGCGACGATCGCAACGCTGATGGGCATCAAGCAGTTCGTGCTGGCGGTCAACAAGATCGACCTGACCGGCTACGACCTTAACCGCTTCGAAGAGATCAACCACGAATTCCGCGAACTGGCGCTGTCGCTCGGCGTGCGCCAGGTCACGGCAATCCCGGTCTCGGCGCTGAAGGGCGAGAACGTCGTCTATGACGGCCGCGCCTCGATGCCCTGGTATGATGGCCCGACGCTGATCGAGGTGCTGGAACTGGCAAAGATCCGTTCAGCCCAGACCGTCGGCTTCCGCCTGCCGGTACAGCGCGTCTCGCGCCCCGGTGAAAGCTTCCGCGGCTATCAGGGCACGGTTGCCGGCGGCTCGGTGAAGCCCGGCGACAGCGTCGTCATCCTGCCCTCAGGCATGGTCGCCAACGTCACCAAGATCGTCACCTTCGATCTGGTGCGCAATGCGGCCGTGGCCGGTGACGCCATCACGCTGGTGCTCGACCGCCAGGTGGACGTCTCTCGTGGCGACATGATCGTGGCGATTGACAGCCAGCCGTTGACCGGCCTCGCCTTCGACGCTCAACTCGTCGCACTGCAGCCGGAAGGCATCCAGCCCGGCAAGCGCTACTGGCTGAAGAGCGGCAGCCGCCGCCAGCGCGTTCAGGTGCAGCCGGCCAACCAGCTGGACCTCAAGACCGGCAAGTGGAACCACGCCGATCAGCTGCCGATGAACGCGATCGGCAAGGTGCATCTCGCCTTCGACGAGCAGGCGATCTTCGACACCTACGAGCAGAACCGCACCACCGGTGCTTTCATCCTGATCGATCCGGACACCAACAACACGGTGGCCGGCGGCATGATCACGGCGAAGCGTTCGACACTCGGCGGCATCCATACGGAAGACGCCCGCGTCATCCTCTCGCTGCCGGCCGACCTTGCCGACCAGCTGATGGCGACCGAACTCTTTGCGGGCCGCCGCGAGGAAGCCGAGGTCCGGCGCGTGAGCGCCGGCAGGGCGATCGAGATCATCGACGATATCGACGGCTGAACGATCGTCGCCGCAGATAAAAGAAGGGGCCCGAACGGGCCCCTTTTGCGTTGTTGAAACGACGCGGCCGAGTTTGGCCTTTGCAAAGAATTCTGTCGCCCTATCTCCCTGCCGCATGGGAGGAGCGTCATGAAAACGGAACATCAGGACGAAGGCGCGAGACAGCACGGCGTTCGCGGTCGCAGCGTATCGATCGAGGCATTTGCCAGGAAGTATCGCCTCGATGCGGAGGAAGCCGAGCGATTGGAGAACCAGTTCGGCCCGGTTGCCGGCGAAATCGAATTGCTGCAGGCGGCGCGACGTAACGGCATGCCGGAGGAGTGACCTCCTCCCGGCATCCATCGTCAAAGCTGCTGTTCGATTGCCGGAAGGACCATCGTCAGCGGAGCGGGTTCGGCGTGCTGCCAAAGCTGATAGCCGACGACGCTGCCGAGTATGGCGGTCCATATGGCGATCTCGCGAAAGGTGAGTATCGGTTCCTTCAACATCTTCGGCTCTCGGGTAAAAACAAGTGTTGAATGCAATATCGCCCCGATTGTTCACATTGATAAGGCGCCGTTCGGTGAACACGGCGTTTCAAAGTGAACAATAAAGCCGTGGCACGCTGATGATGCTGCGGCGCCGTCGGCGCTGAAAGGACCGCCGTGCACCCGCGCCCAATCGCATTGCTTCGGAAAGGTCTCGCCGTCTGGCGTGATCGTCCCAAAACAGGACAGGGCTGGCAATCGCTTCACCTTGACCCGAAATCGCACAGATCGCACCTTTTCATCCGCCTTCGCATTCGTAAGTTGGCGCGTCGATCATGAGGATCGAAAGGGCTGTTTCACCGTTTCTGAACGTTGTGGGACAGTCCGCCTGACCGTGAACGTCAGCAGGATATCACCCGGCAAGGCCTATCCTCTCGCCCTTCTCCCAATGCGATCCTTCTATCCCGCATCAGCGGTACCGATGGACACAAGCGGCCACTCCGGCGTATCTGGACGACTTTCGCGCAACGATGCGCCGAATCAGGGAGACGAGAAGGTGAGCACGGATAAGCAACCGGAAACCACCGTGAAGGTCGAGAAGCGCGTCAATGGCAAATGGTGCTTCGTCATCAAGTTTCGCGGTGTCACCTATCCCGCCCAGGGCAACTTTACATCGATGCTGCAGGCGCAGGCCGCTGCCCAGTCGGTGCTAACGACGCTCGAGCGGCAGCGCTGACAGGCGGATGGAGCGTTGCCATCGATGATGGGAACGCTCTCTTGCCTCTACCTGGACGCCGGGCCCGCCCGGTCCCTACTCGACTGCGGAGCGGATGATGTTGCAGAGCCCCTCCTGCACCACCTGTTTGGTGGCCACCTGCCCCACCTGAATATCGAACATCGCATCAACCCGCGTGCCTGATCCACGCTTGCGGGCAACGACGCGCAACGTCTGCAGCCGTCCGGAACCGGCGGTATCCTGATAGGCCTCGATGGTTCCGAGCGACTTGTTGATCTCGATTCCGGAAAACCCTTCCGCGGCGACACCCCGCGCCATCCGCTGCAAGGCGGCCTCGGGCTTCAGCTTCGGAAACTCCTGCCAGGTCTTGTAATAGACCGGTGTCACCAGCGGCACGCCCGACGCTTTGAAATTCTTCTCGCAGCTCTGCGCCGCCGCCATGGTGTGGCCGGCGACTAGCAGAACGGCGGCAATGGATAGGTGCTTGATCGACATTCCCGTTCCTCATCGTTGATGGACTGTGGCGGGAACCTAGAGCCTTCGCCTGCACGCAGACAGGCCAACCCGGGCGCGAATGCACGGCTATTCGACCAACGGCTCATAGGAGGCGATGAATGACAGAGCACTGCCCCCATTGACCCCTCTTGAGGGGATCAGGCGGCTCGCCTGCGGTCTCTAAGGTCCTTCAGCGGCTTCTCGATGTACCTGTACGAGACCGCGGCGATGAGTGTCGCCAGCCCACCCACCACGATTGATGTGGTGAAGGGATCCAATTGGTCCCGGAGCGCCAGGGCAATGGGGTAATGCCAGAGATATATCGAGTAGGAAAGCAGGCCGAGATAGCGCAGCCCGTCTCTCGCGAGGAATCGAGAGATCGCCGTCTCACCCGAGACCAACGACAGGACCAAGCCCGCGGCTGCCAAATCGACGGCGATGCCGCCCCAGCCGATGAACCAGATGTTGCGGAACCGGAAGAACAACAGCGCCACAAGCAGCATGTAAATCGATATCCGTCCTATGAACCGAACGCGCTCCCCTCGCGGCCGCCATGGCATGACGGCGATCAGCGCGCCGAGGATCAGGCCGCTCATGCGCGTATCGAACCGAAAATAAGTGCGATGCCAATCTTGCCACACATGGGCATCCACGATTCGCCAGGTCGTTGCGACGACAAATCCAACCGCCAGCAACCACATCAACGGCCGCACAGGAAGCGGTCGAGTTGCCAGAATGATCAGAGGCCAAACGAGATAGAAATGCTCTTCGACGGCAAGCGACCAGGTGTGGCCGATACTCAATGGCTGATACCAGAAGGCCATCGTGGAATCGGACAGGTAAAGCCCTGCCAGCAGGACGTCGAAGGCTGGATTGGCCGTCGGGAATACCAAGGGCGCCGAAGCTGCATAGGCAGCCAGCATCAGCAACAGCGGCGGGTATAGGCGGGTCGCCCGGCGCCAGTAGAATTCCGGCAACCCGATGCCGCTGCGGAGGATCGTGGTGATCAGATAACCGCTAAGAACGAAAAAGACGTCGACCCCGACCATCCCGCCCAGAGCAAACGGAAAACGGCAATGGAACGCGACGACGGTGAAAACCGCCACCGCCCGCAATCCATCAAGAGCTGGATTGTAGTGCAAGGATTACGCCCCCAAGCGCTGTCCCAGCGACCCTATAGAAAAATGCAAGTGGCTGCCAGCACCTGCCGTCAGCGTTCACGCATCGAAAGCTCATCGCAGCGCAACGGCACCTGATTTTGCAGGTTGCATGTCGAACTGGTCGAAAACAGTGGGAAATCTTCGTCGCCGTCGTTGCCACGGCGAAAACGGAACATACCGCCAAAAACGAAAAAAGCCCGGATTTCCGGGCCTTTCGGCTGGTCGGAGTGGCAAGATTCGAACTTGCGACCCCCACGTCCCGAACTTCGGGGGATTTAGCTAGAAGCCCTGCAAACTAAGGATTCCTATTCTGGTTTGGTGCCCGTTCGTTCCCGTAAGTTTCCGCTGTTCCATTAGATATCGTTAGGCGCATTTCCCCGTGAATGCCCCCCGCTCGACGTTCCATGTCAAGCGGGGATCGAGGCTCATGCCGCCTTTTTGTCGGCCTTGGCCTGGGCCGCCTTGCGGCTCTTCTTGCGCTCTTCGCGGGCGCTGCTCATGGCGGCGTCGATCTCGGCGTGCCATCCGGGATGATGCTTTCCATAGACCCGTTCGATGACTTCTTCCGTCGTCGATAGGTAATTGGCCACGACGCGGAGCGATACGCCGTCACGAAGGTACCATGTGGCGGCCGTATGCTTGAGGGTATGCCTGTTGACCTTCTTCGCCCGCTTCTCGTCGAAGATTTCGGTCTTGAGGTTGTAGAAGGACTTCTTTGTCGATCCTACCTTGCCGTTGTGCGCAATCAGATCGTCGCCCTCCTTGGCCCAGCGGATCATGTGAGCACGCAGGCCTTTCGGGATACGGCAGGCGTCGGCCTGCTTGTTGTCGGGGACGCGCTCTCCGTCACCGGCACGGTAAAAGATGCCGTACGGTTCGCCATACTCGTCGATCCCCGCGTGGAGGTCGAGCCACGGCCTACCTGGAATGTCGACGAAGGAGGCACGCTCGATCCTGTCAGCACGAGTGCCGGTGCGCGCCGCCACGAGGATGAACCTTGCGAGGTGAACGGACGTCTTGTGCCCTTCCGTGCCGATCGCCATGTTCTTTCGTCGATATGTCGTCCAGACGAGATGCGCCACTTCGTCGCGGGAATAGTGGGTGTATCGCGGTCGAGACTTCGACGGGAACCACCAGTCGATGATGTGACCGTCCATAGCGACTAGGCGCTTCCGGATGCCGAGCATCACCATCGCCTTGAGGTCCTCAAGT
Source organism: Ensifer sp. 2TAB8 (assembly GCF_052115125.1). Classification (NCBI taxonomy): domain Bacteria; kingdom Pseudomonadati; phylum Pseudomonadota; class Alphaproteobacteria; order Hyphomicrobiales; family Rhizobiaceae; genus Ensifer; species Ensifer sp. 2TAB8. The sequence continues at coordinate 137,178 of NZ_JBFRGB010000001.1, forward strand.
TCCCGCTTGGCGGTGTCGTTCGCCAGCGGCTTCGAAGGACGGGCCGTCTTCTGATATCCCTGGCAGTTTTCCTCCGTGATGTCGTAGACGACCTTACCACCCCAGAACTTGATCAGCCGCTCGACGCTGTTTAGATAGTCGCGCAGCCGATCGGGCCTCTTGGCCTCGATCTTCTCCTTGTTGCGTTCGAGATAGAAGGAGATCAGGTCGGTGATCTGCACCTCGCGCACCGACGTCCCGGGTTCGCCGACGGTGGGCCGGCGTTCCGTGGCGTAGAGCGCTACTTCGTATTCGAGCCGCTTTTTCTCAGCTTCATCACGATGCTCATAGCCGAGGCTCGTGCTAGTGAGCTTTGTTCGGTGCTTGATTGCCCAGTAGCCGTTCGAGACGAGCTTGCCCGTGACCTTGTCGTGTTTTGGCTTGATCCAGACGAGATGCGGGGGCTTGGCGGCTCTTGGCATGCGGCGATCCATTCCTCGATATTGTTCAATGTGACCTGTCGGTTGCTGTTCCGGCTGACGTGGCCAAGCTGACCGTTGTTGATGGCGTCGCGCAGCACCTTCGCGGAGACATTACCCTGTCGGTTGAATGTCGGGTCTACGCACAGGCGGCCGCCAAAAATCGGCAGGCATGCCGCCTCCTCTAGCGAGAGCGGCGTGTTAGGCAGGATATCTCGCGGCGCAGAACCTGACGTTTCCCTGGTTAGGCAGTCCACGGCAACCCTGAGCGAGTTGGAAATCTGGTCCGACCCAATTTCGAATTCGACATACGCCTCGTCGATATCGGCCAGGAGCTTCCTCGTGTCGTCCAGGAGACTGGGATCGTCCTCTTTCATCGTCACCTCGTCGTTTCGTTGGGTGTAAAAGCCTCAACATCTCAGGTCCTGTCAACAACTATTATACAACCTTTACGCGGGCCACCAAAAACACGATGGAGTGTTGCAATCGAGTTCTTTAATTTCTGAAAGCATCGGAAAAACAGTGCGTTCTAAGGTCTATTTAATAAAATGAGTAAAAATTTAAGGACCTCAGTTCCAACCGAATGAAAATTCAAGACTTCAACTTATACGAGCTCACTTCGAAGTCTTGAATTTTCAACCCTGCAAAGGCAATCAGCCCTCGCCGGCAAGCCAACGTGCGACGAGGTCTTCGATTTCGGCAGCGTCTTCGATGCCGAGGATATCCATGCCGTCCTCGACTGACATTTTCCCTTCCCAAACCCACGCCGCGATGTCGCGCGGTTTGAAGCCAGCGGCCAGGCCATTGCGATCAAGGATGTCGTAGAGCGCCGTGTAGTTTGCCGCGCCAATATGCCGAAGCGCGATCCTCCCGGAGACCTCGAACCGCCGCCACACGTCGACCACCGCGATGCCTTGGGCAATCTCGTCGCGCAGTGCGTCGCACATTATTCGGCGCTTGATCTCGCCATCGCGCCTCCACCGATGCTGACCCCATAATTCGCGGTCGACGACCTCATGCCTTCGACCGCATTCGCGCACGTACGCACGCGCGGCCGCCCGGATTTCCGTGGCTCGCCGCCTCCTTTGGTCGAGAACGATGCCAAGGTCGGGGTCATCGTTGTCATCATTGGCCAAAATCGAGCCTCCGGAAGTCCTCGCGTAGCGCCTCGTCAACGCCTTCGATCCACGAGCCTGCACCCCACCAGACGAGCCGATCGTGGACTTCGTCGAGAAACAGCCGGTTATCGCGGTCCGCGGTGCATACGCGCATGACGATGTTTTTGACCGGGAACAGGCGGCCGTGCTCCAGGCATACCTGGAGGTAATATGCGGCGGCCTCCCTGATGTCGCTCTTGTGTTCTCGCCAGACCCGTTCGCGTTCAGGCTCGTCCGCTTCACATGCGTGGCAACGTACACGAAGACGATCAGCCGAGATCAGTCGACCGCTACATCCACACATTTCGCAGATCAACGCCGACGCCTCGGAGGCGTCGTTGCAGATGTCGACCACGCGCTGCATGACATTCTCAACGACAGCACGGATCATGACGTCAGTAAAGATCGAGAGCAGTCCCTGCCGTTCTTTGACCTGCCGGACATTGACCTTGCCGTCGGTGGCGTCTTGAATTTGCACGAGCGCCTTGCCGACCAGACGGTGCCAGCCATCGCCGACGCCGAGCGCGACGTCGGCTGCCAGGATGTCGCGGGCCTCACGGCGGATCGCGAGATCATTTTCGAGGCGCATCAATGCATGCTCGCTTTCACGGCTGCCTGCGCTTTTTCCACGATTTCGCCAATACGCGTCAGGCCGTCCGCCGGCATAAAATCGGGCGTCGCGCCGATACCGTTTTCGGAGCGGATTCCGAGCACGATCATAAATGAACAGATCGGCGAAGGGAGATCGCGAAATGCGGCAAGCGCCTCGTGTACTGCCGGCAGCCAGTGTTCCGGAATCTCGACAGCCGCCGCTGGGCTGATGACCGCACCGTAAAGCTCATTCAGTCCATTTGCGATCATTCGATCATCCCTTTCGTGAGTTCCGCAAACGTGCGCGGGCTGAAATCGACGTCAGGCATGTCTACCCCGACGTCCCGAGACCTGCCCTGTCCGGGAAGCTTTCCATGGCTATGTCCGTAGAAGTGGAAGCTTCCGTATCCGGAACATGGCCACGTCCGCGCGGCATAGTGAGACAGCCAGAGATCGTGGCCGTCGTCGCGAGTGCGCAGCCCGTGTTCCGGCCGAGCCGCCCAGTCGAGCTCCGCCAAGACGGGATGCAGGTCCCCGCGCTTGGTGATGTCATGATTCCCGATTACCAGGTGCTTTCGGCCCTTCAGCCGTGCGAAAATCTCCCGGACACGGTCGGCGTTCTTGGCGAGCCCAAACGCAACATCGCCGAGGTGGTAGACGATATCCTCGTCGGAAACGACCGCATTCCAGCGCCGGATGATCGCTTCGTCATGCTCGTCGATCGATGCGAAATTACGCGGCTGCATCGACAGTAGGCGTTCGTGCATAAGGTGAGTGTCCGCGATGTAGAATTTTCTGACGAACGCCATTTCACATCGCCTTCGGCAGGGTTGTGCCTACTTCGTAAGAGCGGATCGTTTCCACGACCTCGGCACCCATCATGCGGCCACGAAGGATGAGCAACTCGGTGAGTTCGTCGATTGCGTCGCGATGCTGCTCGAGGATTTCGCGGGCGCGTACGGCTTGCGTCTGGAGCATTTCCTCGACGGCCTGAGCGAGCTTCGGGTCCAGCAAACGAGCCTGTTCAAGCGCCTTCTGATCGCGGTGACCGGCGGACGACAGGTTGCCTCCCATGCCGAGCGAGGACAGCATGTATGTAGCAAGAGACGTGGCGTCTTCCAGGTCAGAGATGCAACCTTCGCCGTGGCTGCCGTAAAACATCGTTTCCGAAGCCAAACCGCCCAGTTTAGCGCAGATGGCATCAGCGAAAGCCGCCGCGTTGCGAAGTTCCCCGTCGGGAGAACGGAATGAAGCTGCTCCTGCGACCGATGGTCCAACAGCCTTGGGATCGTACTCCTGCGTGATATGCACGACGAGCAAGCTGCCGATGCCGAGGGCGTGGCCGACGACGGCGTGTCCGATTTCATGGCGTGCGAGGTGGCGCATGCAGTCTGGGGTACGGCGAATACGCGTCGGCAGCGCCGCGACAAGGTGGCGATGCTCAATCTCCGCGCGTTCACGGCGGGCCAAGCGACGGGCGTCGCGGGCTACGCGTTCCAAATCGGCACCTGACATGCCCTCGGAACGGCGAAGATACGGACGCAAGTCGAGGTCGACACCGAGGTAATCGCGAAGAATGTGCATGCGCGCGCCGGCGTCGGGAAGGCCAAGCTCGATGTGACGGTCCAAACGTCCGGGACGGCGCAGCGCCTCGTCGACTACCGAGGCGTCATTACAAGCACCGATTACCACGACACCCTCGCGCGACGTCGCACCGTCGAGCAACTCGAGGAGGCAATTGACCACGCCACGCATCCATTCGTCTGAGCGCTTGCTTCCGAGGCTACCGCGCTGGACGAAGTTGTCGACTTCATCGATCAACAGGATGCACGGCGCAAGCTTGCGCGCCAAGTCAAATGCCTGGCGCATCGACTTCAGCAAGTCCCCCTGATGTCCATCGCCCGTGCCGAGCCAGGTCGAGTAGGAACCGATGACAAGGCCAACGCCGCAGGTTTCCGCGAGCGACTTAGCAAACGTGGTCTTGCCCGTTCCCGGAAGACCCGAAAGCAGCAGGCCAGAGTCGACGTCCGCCCAGGTGATGTTGCCCGCGCGATAGTCCGCGAGGTCGCGCGCCAGCTCAAGACCCCAGGTCTTTGCTTCTCCGTAACCGTGGAGTTCGTCCAGCGGGCGAACTGGCGTCTTTTTTTTCGGCGAAGTTACGGTTTCGGTTTTTGCGACTTCTTCGTTTTTCAGTGCCGCCGACAGGCGTGCGATGGTTGCCGACATCGGCCGGCCGCTGAGCGAGATCAAGCGGCGACGGGATGCAGGCAGCGTGGCGAGAGCAGCGGCCTCAGAATACGAGAGAGCGCCGCCGACAACTTCGTGGAAGGCAAGCTGGATGAGCTTGGGATCGAGGCAGTCGATTTCGATGACTGCGTCCGCGGCGGCAATAGTGACGTGTTTAAGCAAGTTCTCGCGGTCATCGTGCTCGATCAGCACGATGACGCGCTCGCGAGAGACCTTGAGATCGTCAAGGATGCTCTCGCTGGCTACGATGACAGGTTCTTTGTAGCGCCAAGAGGCATCGTCGCCATGCTTCGTCCAAGCCATTGTCGCATCTTTCCAAGTCAGGGAAGACACGCCCTGCGGCAGGATGGCGACGAGGAAACAGGCGTTCGCGCGGCGGAAAGAACGAAGATGACGGGAAATATGAAAGTCGGCGATACGACGCTCGACCGAAGGCTTGTCTTCAGCCATTTTGGTACTCCTGCGAATAGACGACAGCGGTCGTCCCCGGGTTGGGGATCAGGCGGCTATCGGCGCTATTCGCAGTGAGTTCATGGCTTTCGGCTCGTAGTTCGAGGTCAACGTATTTGCAACTTTGCCGCGTGCGACTTTGATTGTCAACGCGGCATTCGTGGGCAGATCGATCGCACGGTTAATGAGACGCGATCGTCAGACAAACAGAAGTGCGTTGTGCTGCCTAGCGGGTTTTCGAACCTTTGTTTTCTCCGGTCTCGGCATACGGAGGATATCGAGACATTCGTCTTCAAGCTCTCCGAGGTTCATTTTCGAGAGGAGAGTGATGAGCCTCAGGTAGAGCCTGCGCCGAACGATCTCGGCGTCCATTTCCCGAAGCCGCGTAAGAGCGCTGCCGAGGAGACAATAGAGTTGATCACCGATGCAGCCCTTTAGAGCGTCATCGCCCACCATGTCGATCCGGCAATAGCCGGTAACCGGGAATGAGCGCATGTGTTCCTGCGTCAGGATATGGACCTGATTTGCGTAGATGCGCATGAATTTCTGTTTGATCGTTTCCATTGGTTCCCTCCAATTTTCAGTATTCGATTTCGCCGTATGCAAGCTCCGCAAAGTCGCCTGCGGTCCGCAGGTCCTCGCGTTCGTCCTCCTCGTCGTAATCCTCGGAGTACCAGACCTCTTCCTCGATCCACGTGCCGGCGATGTTGCCCCGCGCCACGCGCGGCGTATCATCGCTAACCACAGGCAATTCGGGACTTTCGTCGCCGACAACTACGCACATGTTGATCCACATCCGAAAAGCCTGACGCACTCCTTCGTCATCGAGTACGGACGTCACGAGCGCGCCTGTCATTGCCCCAAAGCGTTTCTCCGGGTGAAGACGGGCGTCGGCGACATTCATTCTCCAGCGATCGGAAAGCTCGTCGGCATCGATCCCGGTCATCATTTGCGCCTGGGCGAACCATCTCGTCTCCGGGTGCTCCCGAGACGCCAGCGGAGAGTGCTTTCGGAACTCGATGCGATTGACTTGTGTCGGACCAAGTACGGCGGGCTGATGCTCGTACAGGCCTTTCGCGGCGGTCGTCGTCTGAAAGAAGAAGGTGCCTTCCCTCGGCCCGCCACGGCCCGATCCTCGTTTCGGCTTCACGCATGTAACCTGGAAGCGATCCACGTGTTCTTCCAGATCGATGAGGACCTTGTCGATGGCCCGGAGGAAGCTTCCGACGTGGATATCCTCACCGGCTTCCGAATACCCGATGAACTGCGCCAGCTCCTCGATAGTCGGCGTCCATGGCTTTCGGGCTCGGTAGTCATACCCTGCCATCAAGGCCAGCTTGGGGTACAGCCTCCCCGTGTACTTCGTCGTGAACCTTGGAAATGCGTTGATGTCGAGCCACGCCCACGAACGTGATTGCAGGATCGTGTCCCGGATGACGCCGGGGATGGCATAGTCGATTACGGTCTTGGAGGTCAGGCGATTTGTCGACATCGCGACCTGCTCGATCAGAGGCTTGATTGCCCGTTTCGACGTCTTCGGATCGACAATTCGATATTTGACCAGTGTTGACATGAGGCGCTCAAGGCTCTGCCATACGCGTTCCGGCTTGTTGATGCCGAGATAGTCGGTCAAGCGCCCAAGCTCGACCTTGTGCTTCGGCTTGTCGATACCCGCGCGCCGAGCCCACGCCATCAGATATTCGTGGACCGCGATGTCTTGTGCCGTCAGCCGGTCAGCGCCCACGACGCCTAGCGTCTCGACGAGGTTTCGGACGCGCTCGACCTGCGGATTGTCGAGTAGGTGACGCTCTGAGGAAGTTTCCTTTTCGAAGTCCCCCGCCCGGAAGCCGCGGCGGTCCTTGCCTCGACGAATGTCTTTTCCCGTTAGCTGTGACGCCTGGATGACTTCAGTGCCGTCGGATTTGAAATGCGATGTTGAGATTGCCACGTTCTTGTTCCCGTCTCTTCACCACTATGCTGACCGTCGGCGACGACCGGCACAAGTATATTTGTGATATTTTTGGAATTTCTTCACGAATACACTCGTCATTCTGACAATCGTTCACAATAAAACCTCCACCTATCCTTAGAGCCACATGACCTCGTCATCAGAATTGCATGGTGATATAGAAAGATATCTTGTATATATACCATGATCGCCATATATGACCTACTGACTCCTGATTGTGGCAGTCATCGAATTCGGACAAGCGTGCACAATAAAACCCTTAGTTTGACCTAGAGCCATCTGAAGAAATCAACAGAATTGCATGGGGATATAGAAAGACATCTATATAGATAGCCTGACCTCCGGATTCAGGGTTCTTATTGTCTGCTCTGGTTTCCTGTACTCCGCCCGATTTTTTAAACGGGGCGCTTCGCTTGTTTTTTGTTCTTCCCTGCCCCGAGGAAAATGTTGTGCCGTGGAGTGGATGAGGTAATCGGCCACTTGCAGCCGACGGGATAGCTGTCCTGTTCCCTTCGGGTTCTGTGGGCGAAGCCTATGGGTTTCTGGATTACCAGGGAGCCAAGGTGTCTCGATTGGCGAAGCGGCGGAGCCTCCTAGTGCGCGACGCCGTTTTTATATCATAAAATACATGTAATTTTTAATATATACATCATATGGCATTATATTTCTAAACTACATGTAGATTTTAATCCGAAAAATACTTGTAGTTTTGATTGACGAATTCATTACCGGCACGCACGCTATACTTCAATCCGCAAACGAGGGAGACGAATATGGCGGAGAGACTTGATATTGCGCTGCTGCGCGAACTCATCGACCAACCGGCACCACCAGCAGCGGTAAAGGCAAAGCGCGGCCGCCCTCCGAGGGCCGATCTTTCTGGTATGTCCGACGAGGAACTCCGGGCGCATCGGACGCGACAGGCTCGGGAGCGCCGGGCGAAAATTGCCAAGACCGAGGAAGACCGTCAGACCGTGATACGCACTGCCGACACGACCAGGCAAGCACTGGCGGATGCCGCGATGATGATCCTGCACGAGAACGGCCCGGGGACCGATCGGATCATGGAAGTGCTGCGCGAAGTATTTGACGTCCAGATTGGCGCTCCCATGACTATCAGGGGTCAGTGCCGCGACCGCCGGCTGAAACCGAAGTACGTCTCGTATCCACCGCTGACCGTCGCCGAAACGGTCCGCAAATTGCGGTCGATCATCTAAAATCGAGAATGGGACATGCGCGTCCCATTTCAAAATTGAAAGCCTAGTCGATCACGGCGGGGCTTTGTTTCTTGCGTCGGCTACGCCGATCATCATCGCGTAGTGATGTCGTAGTGATGTCGTAGTGATGAGGGATCGGGCTATGCCGAGAGCGAGAAATCCAGAGAGCGAGGTGCAGCGGTCAGCGCAGGAGCGGTATCGTGAGCGCCTTCGCCGCCAGCAGCGCCCTGAGGCGGATGCCGTAGACACCGCACTGTCAGCGGCACATGCCGTGTACCGTCACACGGCGGAACAGCGCGGGTCCGAGAAAGATGTCCGCCGCTCGGACGGCCTGGAGCTCATGGCGATCAATTATCTGGTCTCCCGCGGCTACGATCCACGGATGGCCGAGCGCCAGGTTCGTAGACGTGTTCGACGTCTGGATGTCGAAGACCTCGTTCCCATGGTTTCCGATACTTCCCAGCCGGCCGTCTCCAGCTCCTCGCGCAAGCCGTCTTGAGCCTGTTGGATTTGGGTGTCCTCTCCCCATTACTTCCTTTTTTAGAATCGAAGGACGGCAAAATCGCGTAGTGATGTAGTGACTTGCGTCGCCGGCACACACGATCCCCTCAGCCAACGAAATCTGAGGGGACGAGCATGGCACGAGTGTCCGGCATATTTGAGAGCATAGATCGCAAGCTCAAGCAGGCAGTGACGGCGCATGGCCTGAACATCGACAAGGCGGCCGCCCGGGTTCTCGGCGACGCCATTTGCGCCACATGGCACTACGGCATGGGGCCGGCTCCGATCATCCTCAAAGGCGGCAGCCTGTTTCCGCAGACCCTCCGTGAGACCGACGATGTCGATATCCTCGCGATCCGCCGCCATAGCAACCTGGAAATCCAGAACGGGTTCAAAACCATAGCTCGCCTGCTTGAGGCGAGAGGCATAACGCTCGAGTTCCTCTCCCCAGAAGCCCAGGAGATCGACACCGGCTACGGTGACCCTGTCAGCCGATACAAGTTTCGCGGCAAGGTCGGCGGCGTCCGGGCGAACTCCCAGATAGACATGTCGCTCGCCCGCAGCCCCATGCTCTGCCGCCGGTCATTGTCGACTCCAACCTGCCTTCCTTCGTCAAAGGCCTCGATCCGCTCCGCATCAAGACCGTGCCACTCGAGACCGTCGCGGCTGAGAAATGGCTGGCGGTTCTCAATCAGCCGGCGACGGATTACCGGGTCAAACATTTGGCCGATCTCTTCCTGCTCGCCGACGTCACCAACCTCGATCTCGCTAAAGTAGCCGGAGAAATGGAGCGTGTCGCCCGACACAGGGGAATGACGCTCGCGTGCTGCACGCCGACCCCGGACGCCCTCAGGTGGCCGTCACTGGGATTGCGCGAGCAGTCGTGGAACAAGCTCCCCGAAGCACGTCGGTACGGTCGCACCATGTTCCAGGCATTCGTAGACATCAACGCGCAATGGGCCGATGTGTATTCGCAGCTCATCGTTAAAGTCGGTCGCGATTATCGCTCCGCCGACTACGAGCCGATGCACCTCGATCGCGTTCTCGCCGGCCGTGGGCATGCTCCCCGCCTGAAACCTGCTGGAGCGGCGTGATGAGCAAGTACGACAATCCAGAATACGCCGTCGCACGGCAGGAGCTGCTCCACGAACTTCGAGTTCCGGAGCGTCTCCTGTGGACGATAAAGGACCTCATCGGATGCAGCTTGGTCCGCATCTTCTTTGCCGAAGCCATTCGGCAAGACGCTGTCGACCCGGTATGGCTTCAGACGATCGACGAGCACGGTGGCGAAGAATGGCGTCGCATCGACGGTTGGCCCGACCTGGGTGGCGACATTGTCCGTCGGAAGTGGGCGCACAGGGCTCAATTCTGGACGATGCGACACAGCGCATCCGTCACGCACGTCATAGACTGGCTAAGCGTTGCACGGTCCGAAGGGCATGCCTGGCTCGGCAGCCTCGACGGCACGGGATACCCGAAGAAACTGATGAAATGCGGCTCGATCGAGCGCCTCGTCCATGAAGCCGACAAAGGTCTTCGGACGCGCAAGGTCGCCGACGTCACACTCGGGCCCGAAGACGAGGCCTTCACCGCCGATCTCGGCGCGGGCCACACCCTCGTCGAATTGCTGTCTCCCGTGGCGCTCCGAAAAGAGGGCAGCATCCTGCGCCATTGCATCGGCCACGGCGGATATGACTGGCTGCTCGCCGATCCTGCTCGGCATCTTTACGGCGTTCGCAACCAGAACGGCGAACCGCTGGCAACCCTCGAAGTCCACGGCTCCGCAGTCAGGCAATTCCGGGGACCAAAGAACGAGGACCCGTCACCAGCCGTCATCGATCTCGTCGCCGACGTCGCTTTCAGGTGGGGTTGGCTCGGCCTCGAGGAAGCAGCCCGCGGCGGCAGCTACGGCCCCGAAGCCCTCGTCATCCTCCGTGATCTGCCACCAGCTCGCCGCCGGCCGTGAGCTTGCGGCGCTCCGCCGGCGGAAACAACATCGGGTTAGCCGGCGCGAAACCGGAGAAACGAGGGAGCCATGAAAGACTTGGATATAATCGACATCCTCCACGACGCCGTCGAAACGTATCTGTCGGCAATTACCGAGGAGAACAGGCGGCATAAAGCACTGAAATTCCTTCGAGGCTGTAAGGCGTACCTTGCGATACGGCCGGCGCATCGGAAGACCGCCGACGTCATTTCGCTCGATGAGCGCCACATATCCACGCGGGTGCAGAGCGCTGTCCGTCAGTCACGTCGGTCGTCACTTGCCACGGCGACAACCTACCTTCAGCATGGAATGGATGAATTCGGAGACGCCGTTTATGACTGCTACGATTGAACGCCCAGAAAACGAAGTGGACGACGACTGCCCGGAGTGGGGGGAGTGGTGGCCGGAGGCGCTCGAACAGCGCGAGCTAGACAACGCCGACGCCGAGGTGCCTTCCCCGCTGAGACCGCTCTTCTAAAACGAAACCTCGCCAACTGGCGGGTTTTTTTCATTTGAAATTCCTTGAGATAGCTAAAAGTCTATTTTTCGGTGCAAGGTTTCATTTCGAAATCATATCTACAAGCGGAGCTCAATTCGCAGGAGCAGTAGTCATGTCGACGATCATTCACCGCACTCAGGAGCTTATACGTAGCAAGCCATCTTGCTATTCGGCTTCCGGATGCCGGTCGAAAAATCCGTCGAAAGGACTTCCGCATGCATCCTTGCTCGCCGGCACTGGCACCGCAGCCGCAAGCGACTGATCTCAAGGCCGCCGCTGCGCTCCTGCAGCTTGCTATGCAGCTCCATCACCAGCGCGCCACCGCTGACGTTCTCGACGGCCGCACCCTCACCCTCGATGACGACGTCTATCTCCTGACGCCCAATCCTGCCCGCGAACCCGGTCCGCTCGCCGTATCGGTCGAATTCCCGGACGGCGTCGAGGTCGGTGCCGTCTTCGATACCCTTGGCTTCCCGTTTGGCCATGATGGCCTCGAACAGGCGGTGACGTTCGTCGCCAAGGCCAAAGAGGACCTCGACGCGGCACGTGCCAAGGCGAAGGACCTCATCGCAGACTTCGTCGCCGAGTTCGCTCAGGCGGTCTAACCCTCTTGCCTCCAATGGCCCCGTCGATCCCGGCGGGGCTTCCCTCAACACTAACCACTTTCAGCATAACATTCTCCAAGGCTCCCGGGGCTGAAAGACCGGGGCCAAGCCCAAGGAGGCAAGCATGCCCAAGGACCTGTATCACTGGAACGGAATGAGCAAGGCATTCGATCCCCGTTTCCGCGTTCACCGCAAACCGGTGTTCGAGCTGAAATACGGCGATGAAGTCCAGTTCATCCGCTGCTACGAGGTCTTCGGAAAGGCCGACTGGCGCGATGGTCCCATCGCGTCGCGTCTGAACCTGCCGAATGAGTCTGTGATCGCGCTGATCATGGACAACGATCAGATGTGGCGTATCGAAGCCATCGTCCCGTTCGGTAATTGCCTGCTCGACGGCATCCAGGACCCCGCCGTCGAGCTGTTCTGGCTCCGCCTGCCGCTCACTACGGTCGAAAGCGAGCTGGAGGTTCGCAAGCTCGGAGCATACCCGCTGCGCCTTGCGAAATGGGCAACCGAACGTCTCGGTCCCATGCTCGAAGACTTCCTTGCGAGCAAGGGCCTGACGGCAGCAGAAGCGGCCTAAAACACAGCCCCCCGGCGTCCACCCGACGCCGGGGCTTTTTCTTGACACTCGGCCACGGTCGACGGATAAAAGTCGGACGGATGCAGCTTGTTGAGCATGTATCTTTCCTGGAGGCGCGCGGGGGTTCCAAAAATAACCGCGCGCCTTTTCTATTTCAAATATTTCCCAAGCGCATTCTAAGTATATATTGGTTAACCAACGTTAATTTTTTCGCTTTTTGATGATTTTATACTAGTGTCCCTCAAGGAGACGAGCAATCATTACTCTACGGTCGGAAAACAACCCCCGCCCGTCGCCGATTGGAACCCGGCGCACCAGGAGAGAATGAAAATGCTTCAGATCAATACCGAAACCACCAAAATCCGTTCACCTCGCGTCCGTCAAAACTGGCTTAGCGCCCTTCGTGACGTCGGCGACATCGCGCATATGACGGAGTCCTTCAATGACGTACGGGCAGCCGTCGACGAAGCCAGAGCCGCCTTCGTCGACGAAGCCCGGAAGTTCCGAATGCCTGTCGATGAATATGAGTTCAATTCGAGCATCGCCAATATTTTGTTCAATACTGGCTTCCACCGCGATCGGAGAGGCAACGTTCATCGGCTGGACGCGCTGATCTCGCTAGACACCCCCCGGCTCGGCCAGGAGCAAGGCCGCCCGTGCATCCGGTTCTCGATTGCCGCGCTCCTTGAGGACTTTTCACAGTCGGTTAGCATAGAAACGCTCGAGTGGATCGACGATCACGGAAATCTTGTCGGCGAAGGCAGCTATTCGGACAAGCATCCAGAGGCAACCATTGAGACGGCAAGGGCGTTGGACGCTTATGCAACGGACGTGGAGAAGGTCGTACACGCGAAGCTGGATCGCTTGCTCGCACTCATCAGGAAGCATTCTTCATGACCCCGAACCGCAACACACTATACCGTCGCCCGGACGGCTCGGAAATGACGTCGCAAGAACGTCTGGCATTCCTGCTCGACATCGGCGGCCTCGACTATAAGGCGGCCGCGATCATTGCAGGCGTGGCCCCATTGACCATCAAGTCCTACCGCAAGCCGTCGTCAGCCCGATACGTACCGGACACGATCCTGTCGCCGATCGAGCGTCATGTCTTCCACCGCCTCTCGGACATCTGCTCGGCGGCCGGATACGAAGTCCGACCCGCTGCCTGACACCCGATGCTGCATTCTATCTGCCGGTGTAAGTCCTGCCGGCAGACCGATGCGAGACCCTTCATGATCGCCGCGAATTGATGAAGCGCACGATCCGCCTAGCACTCGGCCCCATCACCTGACGTCGCACCTCCGGATACCAAAAAAAAGACCCCGTCCTCACCGACGGGGTCTTTGTTTTTCGATCTCATGACATGAGAGATCAAACGGTCGGCGGGTAGCTTGTAACCGAGACCGAAAGGACCGTGCGGTTGATGTCGTCTACGATAACCGTGACACCGTCGCCAAGGCGTGGCAGCGTCCACCTGGTGCCGCCGTCGATGTATTCCATCTTGTCGTCGGGGCGAGCGTTCGTGAGGTCGGTCTTCACGCCGTATTCGCTGTCGAGATATGCCTCGATCTCTGGATAGCGGCCGACCAGGTTCTTCACGCCGTCGTCATTACCACCCTTGGGCAGATCGATCTTCTTGCCGTTCGCCCGATCGATGGCTTCCCATGAATGGACGTGCGGGCCGACGGGTTTCTGGGCGACGTCGAATTCAAATGTCTGCGTCATGGAATCTCCTCTATCTTGCTGGCGTCACATAGGAACGGCCGTCAGCTACAGCAAGCAGTCTCCCCGGGGAATCTCCGCTCACTTTTTTCCGTACTTCTTCATTACAAGCTTCGTGTGTTGTTTGACGAAATCGTCCTTGTCCTGCTCCTTTGGATTGAAAAGACCTTCGCCCTCGACCATCCCCCAAAAGCCCGGTCCGGGCCGTGTCGTCCCCGCCGTTTTGCGGTGAACCAAAACCGACAGAACGACGCCTTTCTCTTCATGGGAGTCCTTGGAAATCCGATCGAGGATCGCGCCGATCTTCGTTCGATGCGCGGGGGTCGTCGTGGTCAGGCCGATCGCCGTCATGAGAGGTTCGTAAAACGTCGCCGTCTCACCCCGGTCGATCATGTCCATAAGATACTGGCGCACGGTGGCGACATCCTTGGCCTCGGCGTCATCCTTCTCCAGCACGCTTGCCGTCTGGACGAAGCGGTTCTTACCGATGCTGATCTCGGTCAGGCTTCCTGCCTTGAGCATGGCGGTAATGGCCGGTGCGGATCGCTCGAGATATTCGGCAACCAAAGGGATCGGCAGGACGCCGTGATTATACGGATTGTCCCGGTAGGCTTCGAGGTAGTCGTTCACGGTGTCGAACTGCATCGCTATATCCCTATGTTTACGATTTGCAAAATAAAGTAATCACAACACATAGGCATCTGTCAACATTGTTGAGAAAAAGCGCTGTCGGCGGATTTGTGCCGGTCGGCCGGTGGACACACCATTGATGTCGGACACCAACAACAGGGAGAGATTGATGTCGGACAACAAGAATGAACAGGCCAAGTGCTGGATGACTGGCACGACCTTCGAGATCGGTGACGTCGTGACCCGTGGACCCGACATCTTTCCGCCGGTGGACTGGAGCTGCCGAAGAATTTCGTCCTGCGCGACTTTGACGGCGGATCGTATGTCAGCCTGAAGATGGCCTTCAATACGGCTTGGCGCACAGTTGCGACCGCTAAACAATGGCTCAAGTCTCATCTCCTCGACATCATCTATCCGATGATCGTCGAAGAAGCCGTGGGCTGCGGGTACACCGAGGCTCCGAACTTCTACCGCTTCAAGAGAGCATGGACACGCTGCCACTGGATTTTCGACGGCACTGGTTGGCTCGACCCCGTTCGCGAGGCCCAGGCCGCCCAGCTTCGTATCACGACGAGCATCAGCACGCTGCAGGACGAGTGCGCCGAGGAGGGCAAGGACTGGGAAGAAGTCCTCGAGCAGCGCGCGGCGGAACAGGCCAGAAGGCGTGCACTCGGCCTTGATATGGCGACGATCCAGACTTCGGCGTCGGTTGCTCCGCAGTTACCAGTCGACGAGGAGCAATCATAATCCCTTCAATAAGGGATGGACCTCCTTGTCGGCCATGATCAACGGCATGACGAAGCGGCTCATGATCAACCAGTGGTCCATATTGAACTGGGTAGCGTCAGGATGCTGCTCTTTGTACTCCGCTTCGTGACGCGCAAGATAATCCAATGCTCCAGGCGTAATCTCACGTTTCAACCGCCATGACTCGAGGATCAGCGCAGACAGAAAGCCATCCTTTCCTCGTCCATTATGTCCCTTTGCTTCCCCCACGATGGATAGCCACGCGTCCTGGAGAGCAACGTCATTTCGGATCACCATAAGGTTCCATGAGTGTAACGCTTCTAAAGCACCGGGGATTCCAGGGTTTAAGGCAGAGAAATGGATAAACCCGATGCCGTCAAGGAACCCAAGCGCGAAGTCATCGCGCCACATCTCTGGGCTAGGCGGAAGATTATACTTCGTCCGGAAATCAACGTAGAACTTTATTGCTGTAGATGCGTCGTCCCAAACCCGGTCTAATGCCTTTTCGACTTGCTGATCGGGTGTTGCCTGTGTCGCGACTTTTGCGTTGTCTCCGCTCAGCCCGCTGATCTTGTTCCAAAAAGCCATGTTGTCTCCGAGATCAATGCCGCCATGAGCTTTTTGGCACAATCATACGGTGACCGCATCAACTTATTACTGTGATTGTCACCCAACAATAGCCGGGTCTCACGCACGCCCATCGCGCTCTCTTCGTGGAAACACGGAGAGCAGCATGCGCCTCAGACTATCCCGCTCCACATCTCATCTCGGACAGCCATGGACCATCGAGGAATCCGCCATTCTCGACATTATCCAGGCGCGCGTCATCGCCGCTATCCCTGAGTTCGGTGGTCGTGTCGGCCAATCGGCGCACTTCCCAATGGTTCCCTCCGAGTGGCCGTGCTGCCGTGTCCGGATGCCCGACATCTCCGTATCAACGCCTGATGGCGGCCGCCCCGGCACACGTCCGCAGACCAGGTCTGGGATTGTAGTCATTTCCGTCATACACGACGGCCGGCCCGATAATTTCGAGACCATCCAGCGCGAGATCACGGAGTGGATTGAAGCGGCTCTCCTGGGCGACCCGTACCTCACCGGCGCTGACGGCAAGCACCGCGCCTCAGACCTAAGAATCGCCGGGTCTCACGCAGACCCAGTGAGCAATCGTGGCACAGTCGTCGCCGTTAGGCAGCTCATGGGGAGCGTCACGTGGCGGACGAGAGAAAACCATCCCAGCGTGCCGTTGCACGCATAACAGGAGACCGCAATGGCCGCTTCTTACTCCGTTCTCAGCTCCGGCTACTACGAAATCCCGCGTGCTGAAGTCCTAGTCCGCCAGAAGATCAACGGCGTGCTGGTCAGCTCCGCATGGCAGCAGATTGGTGACGTAGACAAGTTCGCCATGTCGTTCACGCCGACCAAGGTCTCCCGCTTCAGAAAGAACGCCCGGGTTCGGACTAAGGCGATCGAGGTTGTGACACAGACCGACAGCGCCGTTTCGTTCACGTGCTTCCAGTTCACGCCGTTCGTGCGCCTGATGGCGCTCCTCGGCGAGAACGTGGCGTATTCTCAGACGGCTGGTTCGTTCACTTACGAGACGTAAGCGGCCGTAGGCCTCCATTTCGTCGGCAAGCAGGACATCAGCGCGGTAACGATCGAGCATGGCGCTACGCCCACGGCGTTCCCCGCCGAGAAATTTAGGATCGGGGACCCGGAACTGGGCATCGTTGAAATCCTGTCGCTTCCGAGCGGCGTGACCGAAGCTACGGATATCAAGATCAAGGGGACCGCGGCCGCGATTGCCGCTGGTGCCCGGAGTAAAACCAAGATCGGCGCGAGCGCATCGACGACACTCGAAATCTTGGTCCGGGACGTCGGCGCTACATCAAATCCGAAGGTCTACGGCCTTTATGAGGTCGAGGTTGCCCCGAACGGCGAAATCAACCTCATCGGGGAAGATGACTTCTCCAGCGTCGAATTCTCCGGCTCGATCCTCGATACGTCTGAGGGCCTCGGCTACATGTTCGATCTGGCGGCCTGATCCTCAGCACTCTCTACGCTTTCAGCTTTTCTTGGAAGCGTGGAGAGCTAACACGGCATTGACTGTGCCAAGGGCATTGAGAATCCGCATGTAGACGCCCTTGATCTTCGAGAGATGCTCGGAAGTGAACTGCATGAGGTCTCCTGGAAAGCCACGGCTCACCACGAATTCCCTCTGCGGTTCGCTCCATTTCCCATGAATATAGGTGTTGCGGATGCACTTGATCGCGAGAAAGTCCTCAAAAACACTCTCGTCGATTTCGATCCCGAAGTTCGTAAACGCGGAATGCAGGTGCCGAACACGATCCCGGTTATTCCCCGAATCCAGATATCGACCGATCTCCCGCCACACCGGGTGATCGGTCCGCCAGGACTTGATCATGGTCTCTATCGCGCCGACCATGATTGTCGCCCATAGCCTGGACAACGACGATGCGATGATCCGCTCCGGCGTCAATGATTCAACTGGGTCAGCGGCAATTAGCTTCTCCAGCAGTTCGACCATTATCTGGTCGTCCGAATACGCGTCGATGAACTCGCCCAAGCGCCCCTCCTGAATTTCCGCCGGGTCTCACGCACACGGCTCACGCTCTCCTGATACCTGCGCCCGACACGCGCAGACAAGGGAGTAGACATGTCAACACTTGCACAACGTAACGTCGTCGCGTTCAAGGCGATGAAGCGCACCCACACGGTCACCGTCGACGATGCCAAGGTGGAAATCTCGCCTCCGGGTCTCATTGAGATCATCGAACGCGTCGAAGCCGAAGTTGGCCAGGAAGACATCAAAGCTTTCGCCGAAGGACAGATCGATGTCGCCACGATCCTTCGGAAGGTCCCGTCTCTCGCGAGATGGCTTGCCGTAAGGTCGCTCGGCGGCACTGTCGGCGCTCAGGACGAGATCGAGGAGTTTGTCGTCGGCCTCACACTGACGAGCTGTTCGACCTGATTGACGGTATCGTGGTCACCACCGTCCCCGACGCCACACGAAGCGCGATGTCGTCGCTCACAATCTCTGGGGCGAACACAATGGCTGCTGGAAGCCATAATTTTCTGCCGGCTGTCTTGCCCCTCGCCGCCGACCGAAACAACATCATCATAGGTGAGCGGCACCTGTCCCTTCAGAGTGCGCCGATCGCTTGGGCCGAGGTTCGCCTCGGCCTTTTTGCGCCTTGCGTTCGGGTCGCAAAAGATCGGCATGCAACACAAACGAGGGGAAATCACCGTGCTGAGAGCAATTGGTAGAGCTTTGATGTCGGCCGTGTCAGGGCTTTGGAAGAATACGCTTGGCGTCATAAATTGGTGCGAGCAACTGGTCAGGTGGCCATTCTCGATCATCTTTGGCAACGGCGCGGGCCGGGCGATGCCGAACCCGGAATACAAGCCGGATGTAACCGGGAATGAACTCCTTAATGAATTCGAGGAGGCCCGGGCACGCCAAGCCCCTATCCACACACTCGATCGCGACGGCGTAGACACTGTCCTCAGCTACACCAAGGCGTCAAAGGCAGCACGGACGACGTTTGATCTCGGTTCCGTAAAGGAAGACCTTAGGACCACGTTACTCGACATGAGCGACCTCGAACTCGACGCGCTCGGCCGTGCAGGTCTCTCCGCTATCCGCAAGTTCGTGGGCGGGAAGGAGCACGGCGTCTTTGGAGTCAGAACGTTCACACCCGGGCAGCCTGTCAAGGCGACCGATCCCGAACCCAAGGAGCCGATGACCGCTCAGGAGCGAATGCTCTGGAGAGTCAGAGCGAGAGCGGAGAAGTCCGGCGCTCAGTTCAAAATGCCTGGATGACGCAAACGAAAAGCCCGCCGAAATCGCGGGCTTTTTTCATTTTGGTGTTTCCAACTGCTCGACGATCTCGAGCATGATCTCGGCCATTTCGGGATGCTCATAAACAAGGTCCCCAAAATGCCGACGAATACGTTGCCACTGCTCGTCAGTCATTGCACACGGCCCTTTTTCAGACGGTCGATATACGCCTGACGCTGCTGGCATGCGGCGCGGAGACGGGCGTTTTCGGCTTCCAACTCGGCCAGCATTTCCATTGCGGCGCGTGCCATTGCGGTCATTTCGTTCGCGTGGTTGATCGCGGTATCGAGCGCGTCGTCATAGCGAGCCTGATAACGTGCTTCGCGCGCAGCCGCGATCCCGTCGCCCAGAGCGTTGATGAGGCCGACACCACCCGCGGCGAGAAGCATCATGCCGCTGGCATTGCCCATAGCAGCGGTATGTGCGGGCGACCCAAAGTTAGCCATATCATGCCTCCGTCAACCAAATTGTCTTCACCACATATGACGCGGCTAAGTTGTAGATTCAAGTCGACGGTTTGCTTTTGGCGATCGATCCGTTAACGGCAGGGAAATCGAAGCGTGGGAAGCAGATCGTGAAATTTAGACATCCCCGGATTGTTGAGTGGTGGATTGATCTCCATCATCCGCCCCCGGTTATGAAGGACGGCGACAAGGAACTGGTTGGTGCGACCAATGAACGGCGCATACGGGAGTACCGGGAGTCGAGGAGACCGTATCGGCAGGCCCATATGGAGTTAGGAATGGCGGCCCTTGTCGTCGTACTCCTCGGCGGGGCGATCTGGCACGCCGCATCTTAGCGCGCTTCTACCCCCTCTGGCGATCAGTCGACATGATCGCGGGCGCGGAGGAGTGCAATCTCATCGGGGTCGGTAGCGTGGTAGGAGACGAACTCTTCCGACGTCACAGGACCAAGTCCGAACCTTTCAATCAAATCACGATCCTTCGATCCCCAAAGGATCGCGATTTGCTTGGGACCCAGGATATCGCGAGCACCGCCGTTCTTGCGGAGCCGCTTCATGTAGTCATGCTGCTGAGCGATAGCATTCACCTGGCTTCGGGAAATCGGCTGCCCCTGTATTCGTTCGAATAGTGCCGCGAGTCTCCACTTGCCCGTGCCGGAGTCCATAATCGCCTTCCGTTCGGCAAGAGGTAGCACTTCCCAGAAGTTCTTCGGATATTTCTGCCGCCTCAGTATCCACCAGATGTGGACGTACTGCGCCGCCGCGATCTGACCCTTCCTGTCCTGGTTGTTGCTGTTACGGAGATATTCCGGCCGGCAGACGATGAGGCCGACGTCGCACAGCGCGGTCCGCTCGTCCGCTTTCATGAGGATTGCAGGGCGTCCGATGCTTTCCCGCGGGATCATCCAGTCCCGCTTTGTCGTCATCTTGATGTCAACCTCTGTGCCATTCACAGAGAGGTCCAGCACCGCGCCCTTGGGCATATCGAGGAAATTCCGCAGCAGGATTTCGACCTTGGTCCCGATATAGGTCTTTTCGGTTTTCTCGATCTCCGCGAGGGTAAACCTGTTTGTTCGGGGTGCATCGATGACTTCGTCGAACGCTTGGCGGAACAGACCAGTCACCATTTCCGTAAACGCAGGCAATCCTCCCGCAGCGGAGAGGATTGCCTGCTCAATGACAGAGAGGGTCAAATAGTCTTGATGTGACGAATCGAGAGGCGCATGTGACATGCGCCGGATGTTCGCCGGACATGGTTAGCGGATGGTTAAGAAATCAACCTGCAAGTGCCGAAACGGGACGGCTCGCCCTTGTCTGGATAGCTTCGCGAAGCTTCAGGGCGACGGCCTTGGCCACTGGCGGAGGGAATGCATTACCAACCTGACGGTAGGCGGCTGTTTTCCGTCCGTGGAACTGCCAAGCATCATCGAACCCCTGGATGCGCGCGGTCATGCGAACAGTCAGCCGCGGCATGCCAACAAAGTCCCGAGCTGGTGCCTCATCGGCGACACCCATGCCATCCACACCCAGCGTTGCCCACGCCCGCTTTGCGCGAGTCGGGCCGAGGTCTGGGCCGCCGTGCTTCTTGCTGCCGCCGACCAACGTCGGGGCGACGTCGTTGGCGCGTTTCGCCCAAGCCTTCGCGCCCCTCCAGCCGTTTTCGGCCATGAGATCGACGAGCGTCTCACCGACCGTGGGTGCATCGATCGGCGACGGGGCTGGCCATTCGAAGTTGTCCTTGATGTCGTCGCGCAGCGCCACGATCAGAACGCGCGGACGAAGTTGCGGCACGCCGTAGTCGGACGCATTGAAAAGACGCCAGTGGGCATCGTAGCCGAGCTTCTTCAATTCGCCCTTGATGAAGCCACGGTAGTCCTCGAAGACGGCGCTGAGGAACCCACGAACGTTTTCGATCATCACAGCCTTGGGGCGCGTCTCGTCAACGAGACGGATCGCGGCGGGGAACAGGTTGCGTTCGTCTTTGTCGCCGAGTTGCTTGCCGGCTACCGAGAACGGCGGGCATGGGAGGCCCCCTGCAAGAAGGTCGATTCCCTTGTATCCCGTACCGTCAAATAGAGACAGGTCTTCTTCGTGAACCGTCCACTGCTTGCGATTGAGGCGCAGCGTCTCACAGCAGTCGCGGTCGATCTCTACGACGCCGGAATGGTCGAACCCCGCGAGCTCAAGACCGCGCGCCTGTCCGCCGGCCCCGGCGCACATTTCGAGCGAGGTAAGGGACATTGGAGGCCTCCATACATGAACATACAGGAACAAAATGAGAACATAGCCGCCATACCACGCCGACCGACTCGGCGCAACGGTTCATCCATCAAGCTATCTCTACAAGGTTTCCCCAAACTTAACCGGGGGAACGGAGCCAGAACCCACAGGACTTTCTTCGAGGAAGTCGACGATACGCGCGCGGACTTCATCCATATCCCGAAGCTGGCACTCCCAGATGACCAGGACCTGCCAGCCGGCTGCCACGAGCGAGGCGAGATTTTTTCGATCCCGCTCCACGTTGCGGTCCATCTTTGGGCCCCAGTACGACCGGTTTGATTTGGCCTCTGATCGAGCTTCCCAGCACGTGGGATCATATCGAACATGCGCGTGCCAGTAGCACCCGCGTATCTCGATAATCTTCCGTCGAGGTCCAAAGGTCAGGTCGGGTTTTCCCGGCAGGTCCTTTCGGTGCAGCCGATACCGATATCCCAGCGAATGCACCAGTCTTCGAACGGTCATTTCGGGTTTGGTGTTCGTGGAACGGATGCGCGCCATGTTCCGGCTACGCCGTTCAGTAGAGAGGAGTTTCACTTGTGCACCCAACCAATGATCTCCACGAAACCTGCTTTGTGGTTCCCTGTTTTTGCGCTATCCACCATGGACGGAATTCTATCTTGGGTTGGATGCCTTCATGAGCGCTATAGATAACGTTATTTTTTCCGGCTTCGAGGAGAACCTGGATACCACTGAACTCGAAGAAGTTACAAAAGCATTCTGCGCGGAATTCGATCCACTCGAACGCGCCGCCATGATCGTTTTGAAAGACGACCTTACAGGGGCGGCCTTCACTGAATGTCACGTGAAGGCGGACCAGATAATTACGAAGGGCACGACCGATGTCCCGTTGGACCCAGACGAGGCTCCCGAATATCGTGCCAATCGTGACGTTGTTTATAGCCATGCCGCCTTTGAGCGGATGCAACAGGATGCCCTTCTCGGTCGCAAGTTTAGCAACATCGTTTGCGAGTATTCGCCCGGGAAAACGCGGAGCTTAGAGGTCATCGGTGGCCAACACCGGTTTGAAGCTATTGTTGGCGGTGTTTCGGCTGGCGTAAATGTTTTTCACGGCTTGAAGGTTTACTTCAACCTGAACAAAGAACAACGCCTGGATGTTCAGGTAATCTCAAACACCAACATCTCTGTTCCGACCGACCTCCTTGATCGCATGTTTGCCACGATTGAGGGGACGGACCTCCGTGAGTGGTGCCAGAAGTGTGGTCTACTCGAAAAGGGACGCGACTTTGCTGATATGAATAAGAGAGGTAACCCTATCACGGTCAAGGAGGCTCGAACCTTTATTGTGAATTACTTTCTCGGGCGAGCAATATCTCCGGACAAGTTCGAGTCCGTTGAAACTACGCCTGCAGTAGTTGAGTCGGGCACCCGAAATCCCAAGCTCTGGATTCAGGCGAAAGAGGAGCACCCCGAGCTTTGGGACGATGCTGGACTGCTAAAGGCAGGCAAAGAGTTTGCGTCCCTTATTAAGGCTCAGGTTGAATATCACAGGGACCCGAAATCGAAAAAGCTCAAGGGCAAAGCTGATCAGATTTACAAGACGAAAAATATCGCCCTTTTGGCGGCCTGGGCGTTCGTGGCAGGTACTCTCCAGGCGAATCCAACCCGATTAGAGCGTCACTACGGCCTGAGAACTCCCAAATCCAAAGACCCATTGAAGGCCGAACTACTGGTCAAAGGAAAGCACCATACCGATTCCGAGAGCTACCGCGGGTTGGGCTTCCGATCTGACGCCAAGGAACGTGGCCGATTCACTCAGCTGTTCTGGCTGCAGGCCGAGAAAGGTGGGGGATTCACAGCGGCGATGATCGACTCTTCGATAAAAGGGTATGAAGCGAAACGCGCGAACCTAGCCTACGAAGAGAGCAAGTCGAAAATCTGATGAGCGATTTCATCGACTATTCCAAAGACCTCATGGAGACCGCTAAAGGTTTCCGCGAAAAAGCCTCCGCGGCGAGCGATGACGGTCTCAAGCAAGCATATCTTCGCGCTGCACTGCTACATGCCTTTTCTTTTCTGGAGGCCCACCTGAACTATATGGCTGAGCACTTTGAAACCAGCCCAATGTTCACCCTACATGAGCGCGGAATTCTGCTTGAAAGAGAGATCGTTTTCGAGAATGGGGCATTCTCAATGACGGCCAAAACCAAATTTAGCCGACTGACAGATCGAATTGAGCTCCTGTTGTTCAAGTGCTCGGTAGACCTTGCACAAGCAAAAGGAACTTGGTTTTCCAAACTGAAAGATGCCCTAAAAGTCCGAAACGCACTCGTGCATCCGCGAGAGGCTCACTCGCTTTCAGAAGAGCAGCTCACTGCGGCCATGCGAGCGATCTTGGAGGGAGTCGACACCCTGTATCGTGCTGTGTTCAAGAAAAATCTCCCGTATACAAAAAAGGGTATCGAGGGCGGCCTGCATATTACGTAGCCGCCAATCGTTCGAAAACGTACACCGTACGCCTATCGAGCCGCATCTCCTTCGACTTTATCCGCGACCGGGGGTGCAGTGGCATCCCGATGTACCAAAGCACACTGGTCAAAAACCCCGAATGGACCTCCATAACCGATAGGCACGCAACGATGGCCGATAGACCGTCCTTCGAAGAAGTTGTCTCAGGACTTGAGACCAAATCCGACAAGATTCGAGCGCTTGCCAAAGCTGGGTATCTCCGGACTGAAATCAGCGGCCTCCTCAAGATCAGATACCAGCATGTACGCAGCGTCCTAACGAAGGCGGGAATCACCGCCGGCAGGACACGCGAGGTTCAACTCGAGCGTGAGCCGGTAACCGTCTCCTTGGAGGAGGAAGAGAACCAACCTGCTGTAGAACCAACATCGTGGGAAGTTCTCCTGCGCGGCGGATTTCTGTTTTTGGGAGAGTGGCAGCCTGGCGACGACGGTTTCGTCCTCGATGCTCGAGCGCCCACTGACGGAGGCGTATATGCCTTTGTCGTGGATGACTTCGTGAAATATGTGGGTCTGACCCAGCGAGGCCTCCGGTCCCGGCTCGACGCCTACAGGCGGGGCCATGAACGGCAGAGAACGAACGCCAGAGTCAAAACGCTGATCACGGAAGCTCTCTCTAGCGGAAAGCGCGTGAAGGTGCTGATCGCCGTGCCAGATGCGCAAAGCTGGGGAGGATTACCAGTCAACACAGCCGCTGGGCTCGAGGCTGGCTTGATCGCCAAAATCCAACCGCCATGGAACATCCTCGGCGTCGGCTGAGAAACTGCGAGGAGCCGATCGAGGACAACGAGAATCGTTAGTCGAGCCGCTTGCAGGATACCGGCCAAACGACGAGATTCGGTTTCTCCTCGACCGTGTCGAAGAGGTTGAACGCCAAATCCTCATCGAGCCACCCGGCTTTGCCGTGTTCCCAGTCCATGTAGAGCGTATAGTTGCTCTGGTCGGCGACTTCGCGCGTATCGAACCGCATCTCGCCGAAGTGCATACGGTAGATAGAGCGCTGCCGATCAACCGAGCGCTCGACCCGGGACAGGTACCAAGTCTCGATCCGGCCGTTGGCTTTGTCGTACAGCTGGATATCGATCACCTTAGCAGGCGTCGCCCCCTCATCGACCCCGTTGATGTTGAGAATATACGGGTACTTGTCGTCATCGACCTCAAATGACATCAACTTCTGGGAGCGGTCATGCCGGTCAGCAACGAAGCATTCAGCGCGCTTGGCTTCGGCTACCTGTGTAAACCCGCCGACGACCAGCACCGCAATCAGTATCCGCCTCATCTGCTCCCCCATAGACGCCGGAGCCATATCTGAGGCGGGCAACTCTACCGTGTCAATCCCATCTCCTCTTCGCCAGTCACATGCCGAACAAGGCGTTTGTTCTTGAGTATCAGGTTGGCAAGTTCAGCATCCCCGCTCAGCACCGCGAAGAGCTGCTCAAGCTCAGGGCGATAGAGATCGTATGCGTAGACCGCCGACGTCGGCACCTCGTAGCCGTCCTCGAGAGCGATGTCTGCGCGGACGTTGCGCAGATCGGCGACTACATCTTCGATCGACGACCCGAAACCCGTCGGCGTCGAAACACCTGGCTCGACTTCGTATGCGTAGACCGTGATACCCATTGGCTGTCTCCATGCGTTGCACGTGGCAGGTGTGACGGAGATCGTCGCCGTTGTCGATTGTTGAATCCTACAATCGACAACCGCGGAAACTGGTACATTCTTGTTTCTAAAGACGAGGGAAAGGACGCACCAATGACGACCGATCCGGAATTTGACAGCCCGGAAGCGCTAGCGAAGTGGCGAACGAGGCATATTCGGAACTTGGCCGAGCGCAGGAAGGCCTACCTCGAGATGAGAGCCGAGTTGGAAAACGAGCAGGCGGGGCCCGCGACGCTGATGCGCGAGGACGAAATCGAGGCCGGGTCCCTGAAGCTCTATGAGGACTTGCAAAGAAAGAAGGCGCAGCGCAAAGCGGACTGATGTCCCCTCCGAAGGGGGCCTCTTGATTGTCGCCGACATCCAGCTTCGACTCGAGGTCCGCCATGTACGCTGACCGCGCGGCTTGCAGTTCGAGCCAGAAATCAAGCTGGCGGAGCTGCTCTCCTGGCGACGGCTTTCTGTCAAATGAGGTCCAGGAAGTCCTCCGCGCGCTTTCGATATCTCGCAGCGATGATGTCTGCTGCCTTGTCAAGTTCAGGAAAGAGGACGCTGGCATCGATACCTAGTCGCCCCAATTGCTCACGTATCTCTGGTTTCTTGTCTGCAGGGACCCGTATCGCCTTTTGACGGATCGTGGTGTCATATGGCCTTGAATCTCCAGTCGCCTCGAGGCCGTAAACTATGAACGCTCCAGCCTGGGCGATGATACGACGATTGTTGTTTTTGGGACGTACGAAGATGGGACGGTAGAGACTGATCGGCTCAATACGTCCTTGAAACATGGGTCGCTCAAGCTCGATGTAATGAAGCAAGTTCTTTAATTCAGGCTTTCCGTTGAATGGACCTGTCTGCATCTCACCAAATTTCTGGATCGCCTTTTTCTCGGAATATGGCAGGTTGGCCAAGTTGGCCACGCACGCAACCGTGTCGCTGTCGTAATACTTCGACCTGTCATCAGGCACGCGATAGATGATAACTTTGCCATCTTTTGGCGTCTTGGTGATTTTGCCGTCTTTTTTCGTTTCGTCGAAATAGTCCTGGGCCGCGAAGAACAACGCAACGAGCGGGTTAAGTGTAACGTCCAGAAGCCGCGTAGGAAGGCCATAGTGCTGCATCCGCACCAGACGGTCGAACATAGTCGAATCTTGCTGGAACTCCTGAGGATGAACTGAGATTAGCTCACGTACCATCTCGCGTTCATGTTCAACCAGGCGCTCGCCTGGACGAAAAATGGGGGCTAGACCTTTCCACGAAAAGTTTTTCTGACCACGAAAAGCGGTAGGATCGGCACCGTTGAGCTTCGTTTCCATGATGAGCTTTACGAACTGGTGAACCGACTCCACCTTTGGAGCGGGAGGGGGCACAGTTACTCGCTTGCTCGCCGCCCCCGATTTCCCACCAGTTGTCATTCTCGCCCCCTGTCGATTGCAATCGCAATCTGACCTCAACTCCGATGCCAGGCAAGCGATTCTGGCCGGCGAAATTTGCGCCTCCCGAATCCGGGTCAAAATATCCCTTTTGCGCTCCACATGGCGCACAGGGAGACACGCATGCAAATCGGATTCACTGGCCTGCTGGGCCTACTTTTCATCGGGCTCAAGCTGACGGGCTACATCGCGTGGCCGTGGCTCTGGGTCCTGTCGCCGTTCTGGATCGCTTTCGCGATATGGGTCGTGGTCTTCGTCGGCGTGCTGATCTTCCACGTAGTCACGGGCGGCAGCAAGACGAGGAAGAGCTGACCGTGATCGACTGGTCATTCCGAGATTTCGTGGGCACCTTTTACGGCCCCTTCAAATCAGACGACGAGCTAGACCTTTTCATCGATGACAGGAGTGAAGAGCTGCGCGAGGCATTCGATGCTTACTTGCGGGAGATCGATGAGCTGGAGAGCCTGGAGGACGACGAGATATGAAGACCTTCACCTCGACCGAAGTCGACGAGGCCATCGAACTCAGCATCGTGAACCTCTTCAGGGAGATCGAGGAGCTTGGCCTCGACGACGTGGAATTCCATCAGAAGATGGAAGCCGTGTACGAACTGGACCGCCTCAGGGCGGACTTGCTGAACGTCGCGTGCAGGTATTGAGATCGCGAAGGCCCTCTTCGGAGGGCTTTCCTACTTGTCGCCGTCACCCAGCTCCGACTCGAGGTCCGCCGGGTACAACATCTAACGCTACGATCCAATCGTTAGGTGTTTCGTTAGGGGTGAGTCTACCGCTGAAACGAAAAAAGCCTGCAATTGCAGGCTTTTCGGCTGGTCGGAGTGGCAAGATTCGAACTTGCGACCCCCACGTCCCGAACGTGGTGCGCTACCAGACTGCGCTACACTCCGTGACCAGCGGCGCCTCTATAGAACAGGCATTTTGATTTCACAAGCGCTTATCTCGAAAAACCTTGCGCCTTTTTCAAAAAATTTGTGACGGTGGAAAACTCGTGCGGAGATTGCCGTTTGGCGGGGGTCGATGACGCCTGGAAGCACGCCCAATAGGGACTTTCTGCAACGCTTCATATTTTCCTCAAATCGAGGGTGCGGCGTGGATTTCATTTCTATTGGTTTGGCGCTAGAGGCACAACGGAAAGCGCGGAAAACCAGGGGATACGGGCTTCCGCGCCACGCCTATTTCAGAACGAGAGCCAAAGGGACAGAAACATGAACTTCCGCATGATGACGGTGGCGGGCCTCGCGCTCGTGCTCGCCGGCTGCACCACGACCGGAACGGGGATCTCCAGAAACGCGGTCGAAGCGCGTTGGCTCGGCCAGCCGGCCGGCGGCTTCTTCGCCCAATACGGTCCGCCGATCTCCGACGTCGAAAGCGGCAGCTCCACCGTCTATAGCTGGAAGGGCGGCTACAAGACCCGCAAGGTCCCGGCCCAATACGAAACCACCAAGGACGGCAAGCGCGGCAAGCGCATCGCCTCGGCCCGCACGGAATACCTGAGCTGCTCCGTTCAGCTCACCGTCTCGTCCGACTATGTCATCCGCTCGATCCGCATCGCCGGCGACCACAAGCGCGCGGAAGGCCCGAGCTGGTGCGAAGAGTTCCTGGGCGCCCCGGCCCAGACCAAGCCGGCAGCGACCGCAGGCTAAACCTCAAGAAACAAAAAACCCGCCGGTGAAAATCGGCGGGTTTTTTCTAGGAGATCGTGTCGAACTCAGCTGCTGCTGTTGTCTTCGACGGGTGCTTCGGGACCGTTCTTCTTGATCGAGTCGATGGCGTTCTGCGCGCTGGCCTTGGTCTTGTAGCCCTCGGTCGAGAACATCACTTCGCTGTTGTACTTGAAGCGCACCCGGTATTCACCAGCCTTGTCTTTGTAGATTTCGAATTTGTGAGCCATCTTCTCCCTCATACAAGTAGGAATCAACGCAGTTAGCGTGTCAGTTGCAGAGTGACTTGACAAGAGTGCAAGTAGAAGCCCGAACCCACGGCCGGGATCGGCCGTTTCGGATCGGGTGATTGAAAGAAGGCCTTGACAAGCTCCACGCTTCACCCCTGTTCCGATCGGATGCCGCCTGTTCTCACGTGGCCCAACCACCGGTCGGCTCGGCGTTCAGCACGCGGGGTCTTTGTTGACTGCGGAAGGAATGATCTCAGCGATCACGTTCCCCCTGTGGGATACCAGGAAGCTCGGCATCATCCACAAACAGGCGCGACGTGAACCGATCTATATCGGCGCCGCATCACAATCATTCCCTTCCACAAAACCCTCCTCGTGCAACATCTAAGTATTACATAAATATTTCTACCAATTGCATCCCTTAAAAATGCTGTTAACATAATGATGTTGTTTTAACTTAATTATTATTAGGTGGATCATGTCTAAAAATAACACAAAAGAATTAGAACAAACCCCCGAAGAACTGACAACAGAAGCTGAAGCTCGCCGAAATTTTCTCATGAAGGCTGGGCGCTTTGCCGCGGTAACGCCTCCCACCATAACCCTACTGCTTGGTACAAGCCTCAGTTCCCGCGCGATTGCCAAATCCGGCGGCGGAGGCACGCACGGCCAGGTAGGGGGAGGCAAGGGTAACAATCAGCCCGGCATTCCCGGTGGCTTGAGCATTTCACCTCCCGCTTCCACGCCGATCACCTTCAAATCGCCGATTTGGATGCAAAGAGAAGACCGCTTTTCTCGAGAAAACAGCGATAGCAAGTCAACGCGCAGCCGGTGGTAGGGGCCACAGCCGTACCAACGCAGAAGAAGTCGCCGAGCGTGGGCTGGTAAATGTCCCCGGTCTCTGCCGTCTTGTGGCCGCAGCGGCGAACCATTGAGCAGAATGACCGAGCGCACCTACATGAAGCGCGAGCCTTCATGTAGGTGATTGAAGCAATCGACTTGAAATAGATGGCTGGGGCGCCAGGATTCGAACCTGGGAATGCCGGTACCAAAAACCGGTGCCTTACCGCTTGGCGACGCCCCAACAGAGCTGACGGAAAAGATGTCCGCCAAATCGAGCGCCTGATTACCAAAGCTCGCCGCCCGTCACAATCACTAAGTTGGCACCAAGTTGAAATTTCGGCGGATTTGTTGATGCCTTGTGCAAAAGGCGCTCCGGCTCCTCAAACGCGGCAAGCGCATACGCCCTTCCCTTCCCTGAAAGCACCTCTTATTGTCCCGGCAAATGGAGAACCTCATGAGCCAGTTTCGCGCCCGCCCCCCTGCCGTTCCGAGCGTGCTCGTCGATGACGCCGTCGTCAGGGTCACCCGCTGGGATTTCGAGCCCGGCGCCGACACCGGACACCATGTCCACGGTCTCGGCTATGTCGTCGTGCCGATGACGGATTGCCAGTTCCTGCTCGAGGAGGAAGGCGGCAGCCGGCGGGTCGATATCGCCAAGGGTGCTGCCTACCGCCGCGAGGCTGGTGTGGCACACAATGTCGTCAATGCCGGCAGCGAGCCGATGTCGTTCATCGAGATCGAGTACAAGTGAAGGCCAGGAAGAGACGCATGCAGGGGCCAGACTTCGATCTCGAATTCAAGCCGGCCCATGGCGAGGCCGTGACGGTCGCAGACGATGTGCAGCGCATCACCGTCAACAATCCCGGCCCCTTCACCTTCCACGGCACCAACAGCTATATCGTCGGAAAGCGTTCCGTTGTCGTAATTGATCCGGGGCCGGACGACGAGGCGCATTTTCAGGCGTTGATGGGCGCCCTTGCCGGTCGCGAGGTCACTCACATCGCCGTCAGCCATACCCATCGCGACCACTCGCCGCTTGCGCGCCGGCTGAAGGCTGCGACCGGGGCGCTGATCATTGGCGAAGGGCCACACCGCTCTGCCCGCCCCTTGCATGCGGGCGAGACCAATCCCTTCGCCGAGAGTTCGGACATGGAGTTCGCCCCCGATCTCCTACTTGCAGACGGCGGGCGCATCGAGGGTGATGGCTGGAGCCTGACGGGCCTGACCACGCCCGGCCACACGGCCAACCACATGGCATTCGCGCTCGACGGCACCGGCATCCTCTTTTCCGCCGATCACGTCATGGCCTGGGCGACGACGATCGTCGCGCCGCCGGATGGCGCAATGGCGGATTACATGGCCTCGCTCGAAAAGCTGCTTACCCGCGACGACCATCTCTATCTGCCGGGCCACGGCGGGCCGGTGACCGAGACGTTGTCCTTCCTTCGGGGTCTGCGCGCTCACCGCAAGATGCGCGAGCGCGCCGTGCTTGAACGCATCCGTGCCGGCGACAGCCGGATTCCCGATATGGTCAAGGTCATCTATGCCACCACCGACGTCCGGCTGCATGGAGCAGCTGCGCTCTCGGTGCTTGCCCATCTCGAAGACCTGATCGAGCAAGGGCGAGTCGAGACCGAGGGGCCACCCTCGCTGCTCGGCGCCTACCGGCTGACGCCGGGCGGAGCCGGCTGACCATGCGGCGCGGCGCCTACAGCTATCGCAACGATGCCTCGGTGCCCGCCTTTGCCGACGACAAGCCCGTGGTGGTCTTCGACGGCGAATGCATCTTCTGTTCCGGCTGGGTGCGTTTCCTGCTTCGCCGCGATCGGTGGGCGCAATATCGCTATCTCACGGCACAGTCGCCGCTTGGCCAGGCGCTCTATCGGCACTACGGCTCGACGCCGTCAGCTTCGAAAGCAACATGCTGATCGAGGATGGCGTCGCCCGCTTCAAATCCGACGGATCGATCCGGACGCTGGCGCGGCTGGGCCTGCCATGGTCGCTCGTAAACCTCTGCCGTATCCTGCCGGCTATCCTTCGCGACCCACTTTATGATCTCGTCGCGAGAAACCGCTATCGCATCGCCGGACGACGCCAGAGCTGCATGGTGCCAACGCCGGAAGAGCGCGGGCGCTTCATCGCATGAAGACGGAAAGCAGCCAGCGGCAGAGCCTCTATCGGCAGATCCTCGGGTGCGACTGGGATCGCCTGCCCGGCTCGATCCGCGCCCTGCATGAGACGTCGGAGGGGCATGCCATCTTTCGCGGGCGCGCTGTTGTCGAACGGGGCGGATCTGTATGGGCTCGTCTTATCGCCTCTGTCCTCGGCTTTCCCGCCGCTGCGACGGGTGTGCCAGTCGAAATCCACTTTGCATGCCGGAATGGCCGGGAGGTCTGGACCCGGCGCTTCGGCGAGAAGGTCTTGCACAGCACGCAGCACAGGGTAGAGAGATCGAACGAACAGTGGCTGGCGGAGGAGTTCGGACCGTTCCGCATCCTGTGTGCTTTGGAGCCCACAGAAAGCCGGTTGCATCTGTCGGTTCGCGCCTGGTCCTTCCTCGGCCTTCCTCTTCCCCTGGTGCTTGCGCCGGGCGGCCGCACATTCGAGGAGGATCGCGATGGTCTGTTTCACTTCCATGTGGAGGTCGAAAGCCCGCTGACCGGCCTGATCGTGTGCTATCGCGGCTGGCTGCGACCAGCGAACGAGCCGTCGTCGTCGCGCACCGCCGCGCTGGAAGCCGAAGCCGCCAATGATTTTGCTCGTCGGGGTGCCCTCATAGACGACTGACGCCTTCTGGCGTGCCGATCAATCGCCGGCAATACCGAGCAACTCGGCATCGAGCGACCGCAGGAACTGATCGGCGAAGGCGGCGCCCATGCCGAGGTCATGCGGCCCGTAACGGGAGGCGACGCGCAAATCGACGAAAGTCGTCTCGGCCTCTTCGCGCAGCCGGATCAACACATCGAAGCGGAAGCCGGCAATCAGCGTGCGCCACTCGCCCTGGAGCACGACGTCGCTGGCGCGACGTCCCGCGATTGCCCCTTCGAGTGAGAGTTCCGGCCGGGCCGCCGGCACGGGCACGTTTTCCGGCTCGGCGTTCGTGTCTGCCCCGGCATTCTGCCGAACGGCCAGATCTTCGAGATCGGCGCGGGCATTTTCGACGCCAAGCTCTTCGGTGATGCCGACGCGGTTCTGTTCGATGACGGTGCGCACGCCCTGGTAAACACGGTCGAGCGCGCCATCGTAGCGTCGGCCGGTGAGCCCCGGATAGGCAAGGATCTGCGCTTCCCTGTCCTCAGGCGTCACGGCATCCTTGCGTTTCAACCAGCTCTGTTCGGTCTGCGGCACCTTGAGCCATGGCGGCGGCGTCACCGTATCGGTGCTGACATCGTAGATCGCCGGACGGGTGAAATACTGCACCGCGCCGAAGCCAATGAAACCAAGCGCCAGCGCCGCATAGACAAGCGCCGCAGCGGACGCGAGGCCACCGATCGCAGCGACCTGCCAGAGCCGCGCAAGACCCACGACGGCAAGCAATACGCCAAGCAGTGCGAAAATGCCCGACAGACCGACAAGAGCCAGGAAGTGCGGTGTCGTCAGCGGTCCGAAGCGGTGCGCCAGCAGCGAGAGCGCGAACAGCAAGAAAGAAATACGGGCGAAGCGACGCGCCCAGTGGGCGGCGTAGGAATAGGGGCGCTCGTACCGGACCATCATGTAGTTGAATCAATCCCCTGCCGCGAAACAGACCGCATTCTTAGACCATGCCCCTTGCCGTGGAAACAGGCAATGCGCCAGTCTGCCGCCGGGCCGCAGGCCACGCCGGAGGCTTCGCCGCAAATTCGCCATTCTCGTTAACCACCTATCAACGCATAGGAATGTGCCCGCGCGCCCAGGAATCGGCCGGCACGCGGAGTTTCAATCGGAGGCAACAGCCGCGCACGGCTTCATGCAAGAGTGCACGGCGATCGACGGAGAACCGACATGGGCGCATCGCAGGCAGCTGTGGTCAATGCCACCCCTACCCCTCTTCCCCCGGGCGACGGCGGCATTCCAATGGGGCTCCTCGAGCTCGAACTCTCCCTCGATGGCTTTTCCGGAAACAAGGAAGATTTCACCGGGTTTGTCCGCACCGTTGCCGACAGCGCCGGCGGCGAGTTTCTCTTTGCCCTGCCTGCTTCGGAACTGATCGAGGATTGCCTGAGCATCGCCGTGCTAAGGCTCGGCGAGCAGGACAGCGAGCCATCGATCCTGTTTGCCTGTCTCGACGAGCAGGGCGCGACCATCCGCATCGAGCACCCGGGCGATGACACGCGGGATCTCGAGCGCTTCGCCGAGTCCTTCGTCGGTGTGCTGGAGCGCATCGATCGCGACAGACCGGCCGCAGCGTAAGCTGACTTCCATCCAAAGACCGATCCGTCGACACTCCGAGACGGTTCGGCGACTGTTCTCCCGCAGCCTCGCGTCAGTGCGGGCGCGTTGATTGCTTAGCCACGCTCCCGAAAATCAGTTTTCAGGACGACTTCAGATAATCGTCCGGCATCGCCTACGCGCGACCACGGGCCTGCCACGGAATTGGCGCGGTCCGCTTCGATTTCCGGCGCAACTCCCTATATTAATTGCGATTCGAGAAATGAATCCGCAGACGGCGCGCGCCGGCTCTCTGGAGGCACGAAGACCATGACGACCCGATTGACCATCCTAGTCGCAGCCGCGCTGCTGCTGACGGCGTGCCAGACGATGACGCCTGAGGAACGGCGCGTCGCCGATGGCAACACCTGCGCTTCCTACGGCTTCCGCCGCGGCACTGACGCCTTTGCCACCTGCCTGCAACGCATCGAGCTCGACCGGCGCGCTGAATCGCGCGCCTTCCGCTACCAGAACGACATGATGATGTGGGGCTGGGACCGCCCCGTCGTCATCATGCGCTGACGCCCGTTCAACCGAGGCGGCCAGTCGTGTCACGACGCGGCAACCGGCGCATCAAAGCGATCCGCGCGCAACGACCCGGGTCGCCAAGGAAGGCTAAAGACGGAAGGTTTTCACCGCGTTCCCCCGTTCCAGCTCCTTGCTCGCCATGAACAGGGCTGCCTTTTCCTGCTGCTCGTGCCCGGCGGCAATGAGATCCAGGATGGCCTGAAGTCTGCGGATTGCAGTTGCCTTGTTGCGGTGCTGCGACCGCTCCTCCCGACAGACCACCGTGTGGCCCGTGGGTATATGGGTCGCCCGCACCGCGCTGTCGGTGGTGTTCTGATGTTGGCCACCGGGACCGCCGGCCCTCAGGGTTTCGAAGCGCAAGTCCCCGGTGCAATCGTCGAAACGATGCTTGAACCGGAAAGGTCCACTTGCCGGACACCCACAAACCAGTTTTGCCGTTGATGTCCCCTTCTGACCGGGCTCTTGAAGACAAAGCGGATCGTCCCGCAATGGGCGTCTGCCACCTCTTCGGATCGATTGCCCGCCATCGTGACGATCGCGGATTTTGGACCGAAGGCGTCCGGTTGCCCGCCAAGGACCAGGTCAAAGCCGCAACCGTTGGCCTTGGCCTCCTTGCGCAAAATGTCGATCAGCGCGGCAACGGCGATGCGGCATTCCACCGGGCCGTTGCCGGAGGTCAGGAAGAGCGTCACTTCACCCATGGCGTATCCTCCTGATCGTCGTCCGCTCCCACTTGGCCTTCTGCGGCCGTCGTTCCTGCGGTTGCGCGTTCTTGTAGGTGACGAGTGGCTTCATTGCCGCAACCGGACGCACGAGCCCGAACGCCTCAAGGTCGGCGACAACCTTCGCCGCATCCTTGTAGGCGCCTGCCGCTTCCTCGATCAGCAGGTTGCGATCCTCGCAGATCGCGACGCCGCCCCAGGCGTTGACGCGCAAGGCATCCCGCTCGGAACGATTGGTCCCCACCCGACCGTGCATGGCCTTGCGGTCGTATTTGCGCCCGGCACCATGGGAGATGCCCCAATGCGATCGCTCCGCGCCGGCGAGCGCCTGCACCAGATAGCTTCGCGTTGCGCGCGAACCGGCGACCGGAGCAACGACACCGGCGCCGACAGCGGCCGCACCCTTGTAGTGCAGGAAGCCGGACGCCGTGGTCCGGACAAGATTGTGCGGAACATCGGCGATGAGCGACAGGTCGGCACGAAGCGCCCGTGCCGCGCGCTCGGCAACCATTTGCCGGTTGAGTGACGCCCATCGAACGCATTCACCGCTCCTGGCGAGCCATTCGACGGCTGCATCCGAGCCGGCAGCCAAGCCGTCTCGCAGGTGTTCATCTCCGCCGAGCGTCTGACCGAAAAGCTCTGCACCGAGCGAACGCGAGCCGGAATGAACCAGCAGGTAGAGTTTCTGCCTGTCGGCGACGCCCTCCAACTCGCTCTCGAACATTTCGTCCACCGCCTGCAGCTCGCAGAAATGATTGCCGCCACCGATCGTGCCGAGAGATTGCGGGCGCATATCGGGCGCAAGATCGTGCTCCACAAGGCGGGTCGTGATATCGCCGAGATCGATCTGTTCCAGCCCGCGCAATTGCTCGGCCGCCTTCTCCACCCTGAACTTGCGCAGCGGCAACGAGAGTTCGAAGAACGACATGCCACAGCCGATGTCGTTGCCGATCAGTTGTGGGTTGAGCCGCTGCGAGAGCGCGACTATGCCGACGGGGCCATACTTGCCCGGGTGCAGATCAGGAAAGCCGGCGACAGAGATCATGCCGGGGAGACCGGCGATCTCCTCCAGTTGTTGAACTGCCGCGCCTTCGATCCAGCTGCCGGCAGTGAAGTAATGCGTGACGGCCGCCTTGCGCGCACCATCATCGCCTTCAGGGACGACGTCCCCGGAAGAATGATTGCCCATGAAAATAATCCAGAACAGGGTCAAACAGCCGGCACACCGCAGCTCCGCGCGTCTCTCAATCGCGCTCAGGTCGCTGCAATACTTTAGATTTTCCGCGTAGCCGGCAGGACGGGCTCTCTCAGCGCATCAACGCTGATCGGCCGCGAAGCCCCAAGGGGCGTGTGGAAACGCACTGCGTCATTTTCCGCTCCCGTTCTGAACAAACCGCCATGCGCATGCATGGCCAACGATCGCTCGCGCCGATACGGCGCGAACGAGATGCTGATGCACCATCCGCTCTTTGCTTGCAACCAGGAATGCAGTGCTTCAGCCGATCATCTCCCGCGCGTTGCATCGCTGCAACACGCGGACCGGGACCCTAGCCCTTGCCGTTGATCGCCGCCTGGGCCGCGGCAAGCCGGGCGATCGGCACACGGAAGGGCGAGCAGGAGACGTAATCGAGGCCGGCGTCCTCGCAGAAGCGGATCGAGGCCGGGTCGCCGCCATGCTCGCCGCATATGCCGAGCTTGAGACCGTTCTTCGTCCGCCGTCCGCGCTCGGCGGCGATCTGGATCAGCTCGCCGACGCCATCGAAATCGAGCGAGACGAAGGGGTCCTGCTCGATGATGCCCTTCTGCTGGTAGGTCGCCAGGAACTGCGAGGCGTCGTCACGCGAGATGCCGAAGGTCGTCTGCGTCAGGTCGTTGGTGCCGAAGGAGAAGAAGTCGGCGGCTTCGGCGATCACACCGGCGCGCAGAGCCGCGCGCGGCAGCTCGATCATCGTGCCGACGAGATAGTCGATGCCGATACCGGCCTCGCCGATCACCTCCCTGGCCACCATGTCGATGCGCTCCTTGACGTAATCAAGTTCTGCCCGAAGGCCAACGAGCGGCACCATGATTTCGGGAACGACGGCCGCACCGGTTTCGCGGGCAGCCTCGACGGCGGCTTCGAAGATGGCGCGTGCCTGCATCTCGGCGATCTCGGGATAGGAAATCGCCAGACGGCAACCACGATGACCGAGCATCGGGTTGAACTCGTGCAATTCGTCGACGCGCTGGCGCAGTTCCGACGGGTCGAGCGAGAGCGCGCCGGCGACATCGGCGATCTCCTCGTCGGTCTTCGGCAGGAACTCGTGCAGCGGCGGATCGAGCAGGCGGATCGTCACCGGCAGACCGTGCATGATCGAGAACAGTTCGGCGAAATCCGAGCGCTGCATCGGCAGCAGCTTGGCGAGCGCCAGACGGCGGCCGGCCTCGTCGTCGGCAAGAATCATCTCGCGCATGACGTTGATGCGGTCGTCCTCGAAGAACATGTGCTCGGTGCGGCAAAGGCCGATGCCCTCGGCGCCGAAGGAGCGCGCGGCACGCGCGTCCGCCGGTGTTTCGGCATTCGTCCTGACCGTCATGCGGCGGGTCGCATCCGCCCAGGCCATGATCTTGCCGAAGTCGCCGGAGAGCTCCGGCTGCAGCATGGCGATCGAGCCCTTCAGCACCTGGCCGGACGAGCCGTCGATGGTGATGATGTCGCCCTTTCGCAGCGTCACTCCGCCGGCGGTCAGCAACTCGTTGCGCAGATCCACGCGGATGCTGCCGGCACCGGAAACGCAAGGGGTGCCCATGCCGCGGGCAACGACGGCCGCGTGACTGGTCATGCCGCCGCGGGTCGTCAGGATGCCTTCGGCGGCATGCATGCCGTGGATGTCTTCCGGGCTGGTCTCGACGCGCACCAGGATGACCTTGCGGCCTTCCTTGTCGGCTTGCACCGCCTCTTCGGAGGTGAAGACGATTTCGCCGGTGGCCGCACCCGGCGAGGCCGGCAGGCCGGAGCCGATGATGTCGCGGCGCGCATGCGGATCGATCGTCGGATGCAGCAACTGATCGAGCGAGGCGGGATCGATGCGGGCGACGGCCTCCTGCTCGGAGATCAGCCCCTCTTCCGCCATGTCGACGGCGATCTTCAGCGCCGCCTTGGCGGTGCGCTTGCCGGAGCGGGTCTGGAGCATCCAGAGCGTACCGCGTTCGATGGTGAATTCCAGGTCCTGCATGTCGCGATAGTGCCGCTCCAGCGTGTCGCAGATCGAGCGGAACTCGGTGAAGGCTTCAGGCATCAGCTTTTCAAGCGACGGCTTGTCGGAACCGGAGGCGATACGTGCCGCTTCGGTGATGTTCTGCGGCGTGCGGATGCCGGCAACGACATCTTCGCCCTGGGCGTTGACCAGAAACTCGCCGTAAAGCTCGTTCTCGCCGGTCGAGGGATTGCGGGTGAAGGCGACGCCGGTCGCCGACGAATTGCCGAGATTGCCGAAGACCATCGCCTGAACGTTGACCGCCGTACCCCAGGCAGCAGGGATAGCATGCAGGTGGCGGTAGGTAATCGCGCGCGGGTTCATCCAGCTCGAGAACACAGCGCCGATCGCGCCCCAAAGCTGCACTTCCGGATCCTGCGGGAAGGGCTCGCCGAGCGCCTCCTCGATCGCTTCCTTATAGCGGGTGATGACGTGCTGCCACTCGACCGCTGAAAGCTCCGTGTCCTGCTCGTGGCCAAGCCGCGCCTTTTCGTCTTCCAGAATTTCCTCGAAGACATCGTGGTCGACGCCCATCACCACATCGCCATACATCTGGATGAAGCGGCGGTAGCTGTCCCAGGCAAAGCGCGCGTCGCCGGCATCATGGCCGAGCGCATGCACCGACTGGTCGTTGAGGCCAAGGTTCAGAACCGTATCCATCATGCCCGGCATCGAGGCACGGGCGCCGGATCGAACCGAGAGCAGCAAGGGATGGGTCGTATCGCCGAAGACGCGGCCGGTCACCTCTTCCATCCGGCTGATCCCCTCGCGCACCTGGTCGCGTAGGCCGTCCGGCATCTGCCTGTCATTGTCGAAGAAGCTATTGCAGGCATCGGTGACGATCGTCAGGCCGGGCGGCACCGGCAAGCCGAGGTTGCACATTTCGGCAAGGTTGGCGCCCTTGCCCCCCAACCGTTCACGGTCACCTGCACGTCCCTCGGCCTTGCCCCCACCGAAGGTGTAAACCCATTTCGTCATGCCCTGCTCTCCACCCAGAAACAGTCTTTTATGACGATTTACAGTATATGCTTCAGGCTGAAAATGCATCTGGTGAAGATTTATGCTGCACCGCATCATTTTCTGTAACATTGCAACATATTGGCACGCTTGGGGGCTCGACCCCGGACACTATGGGCTTCGAGGGCCTTTATCGCATCTGAAATACCCGTCAACGGTCTACGGTCGACATTGCCCGCTACATTATAAAAATCTAATATAAATGCACGCGATGGGGCGCATCCAAGAATATCCCGTCATGGCAATCCGTTTCAGTCCCCGGGGCTTGGAGGGTAGGTCATGCAGTGGCGTGCGAAACTGAGATCCTGGATCCTTTCGGTCCCTATGCTCCTGCTCGTGGTCGGGCATGGCTTCGCCGAGGAGAATGGCAAGCGGCTTGCGCTCGTCGTCGGCATGACGAACTACGTCGCAGCGGGAACGCTTCCCAATGCCGCTCGCGACGCTGAAGCATTCGGAACCTTCCTCAAGGGACAAGGATTTGAAACCGATCTTGTGCTCAACGCAGATCGCAGGGGCCTTGCTGGGGCGCTTTCAAACTTTTCCCGCAAGATCGGGCCAGATGATGTCGCCCTGTTCTACTACGCCGGACACGGCATGCAGCTGCACGGAGAAAACTTTCTCATCGGCACGGACGCGAAGCTCGAGAGTGAGTTCGACGTTCCCGCCGAAACCATAGCCCTGTCAGAGATCATCAATGCGCTGGAGAAGCGCGCCCGGATATCGATGGTCTTCCTTGATGCCTGCCGCAACAACCCTCTCGCCAATCGGCTGAACACCGAAGTCGAAGGCGCCACCCGCGGGGGCGCAACCAGAGGCCTGGCACCGATCGAGACCCAAGGCGCCGGCACGCTCGTGGCCTTTGCCGCCGCCCCCGGCCAGGTCGCTGCCGACGGCACCGATGGGCATTCGCCGTTTACCCGCGCCCTGATCGCCAATCTCTCCGGTGCCGGGCTGGAAGTCGGCACCGCCTTCAAGCGGGTCGTGCGCGACGTGCGCAAGGAAACACAGGGCAAGCAGCAGCCGCAGATCCTGTCGTCGCTGTCGCTGGAGTTCTATTTCGGTCCGGAAACGGCAGCGCCACAGACCCCGACGGTGCAACCGGTCCAGCCGRCACTGGCGGTACCGGCAATCGACCCCGAAGCGCTCGAAGCTGAAAAGGACTTCAAGAAGGCTCTGAAGATCGGAACGGCGCGCATCTGGCACTTCTTCGTCGAAAAGCACCGCACCGGCGAGTATGCCGACCTTGGACGCCAGGCGCTTGCCCAGATCGAACCGGCGGCCGTGCGCAACGAGGCACATCTGCCGCAATCCGTCGAAGCGCAGCTGTTGCCGGACCAAGAGAAGCGGCGAAATGTCCAGCTGGCGCTTGCCTCGCGGGGATTTGAAGCGGGCACTGCCGATGGCGTCTTCGGCGGACAGACCAGGGAAGCGATCAAACGCTTCCAAAGCACCAACCAGCAGCCGGCGAGCGGCTTCATTACCGAGAACACAGCAGCAGCCCTCGGGATAAAGGTCAACGCGCGGGCTGAAGGCATCTATAGCGCGACGAAAGCGCGACGCTACGACGTTGCCAACCTCGAAGGGCTGGAAACCGACCAAACCGTCCTGCGGGCGCTGACCTGTCTGCGCCACTTCGAGACCGTCTATGGCGTTTTCKGCGGGCACCTCTACGTCGCCGTTCGCACGGGAACGATTTTGGCAGTTTATGCGCGCGGGATCGCCGGCGGTTGCGGCGCGCACCTCGCCGCGATTTCGTCTCCGGAGGAAAACGCATTCGTCGCATCGCTTTTCAACGCCGACCAGAGCTTCTTCCAGACCGGCTACGATCCGTCCGGAAACGTCAGCTACAAGATGGGACCCTGGATCGGCCTGACGCAGGACCCACAGGGCAAGGAACCCAAAGGCGGCTGGCACTGGGACAACGGCGCGCCCTTGACCTACACGAAATGGTTCCAGGACATGCCGAACGAAGGCAAGAAGGGCGACGATATCGGCATGTACTACGCGCATCGCAATGGTAAGGCCGATACCAAATCCCTCTATGTCGACACCTGGGACGACATGGGATCGACCGACGGAACGGGCGGTCTCATTCTCGAATTCGAGTGACCGCCTGGATGTCCAGACACACTCGCACAACGGGGTAGATCGCAAGTCAGGAGCCCAAAGGCGGCAGGTATTGGGACAGCGGCGAGGCGATGACCTATTCCAGATGGTTCCCGGGCGCGCCGAATGAATACAAACCGGGCGACGATCTCGCGATATATTATACCCAGCGCTCAGGCCGGCTCGACATGAAGGGCGCCTATCTCAACACATCGCAGGACATGGCCTCAACAATATGAGCCCGAGCCTCATTCTGGAATTCGAGTGACGGAGCCACACCACCTCGCACAGCATCCGAGAATGTCCCGTCACGGCTGGGCGACCGGCACGCCCATGACCTACAGCAAGTGGTTCGGCCACGCGCTCCGCCTATAACGCCAACAAGGTGCCGCTGAGGGCCCATGCCGATCGCCTGGGCCAACGCGAAGACACGCTGCGCGCGACAGGTTTCATCGCCGCGTTCGAATGGCACTCTTGCACTGACCGCTGCCTGGTCGGGTCGGCGAACGATCAGACCACTTCTCTCAGACGCTCTGCCGTCTGCAGGTCGACGGACACCAGCTGGGAAACGCCCTGCTCGGCCATGGTCACGCCGAACAGTCGGTTCATGCGAGCCATGGTGATCGGGTTGTGGGTGATGATGATGAAGCGGGTTTCGGTTGAAGCCGCCATCTCGTCCATCAGGTTGCAGTAGCGCTCGACATTGTGGTCGTCGAGCGGCGCGTCCACTTCGTCGAGCACGCAGATCGGGGCCGGATTGGTGAGGAACACCGCGAAGATCAGTGCCATCGCCGTCAGCGCCTGCTCGCCGCCGGAAAGCAGCGTCATCGTCTGCGGCTTCTTGCCGGGCGGGCGGGCGAGAATTTCGAGACCCGCTTCCAGCGGATCGTCGCTCTCGATCAGTTGCAGTTCGGCCGTGCCGCCGCCAAAGAGGTGGGTGAACAGCCGCTGGAACTGCACGTTGACGACGTCGAAGGCGGCGATCAGGCGCTCGCGGCCCTCGCGGTTCAGGTTCTGGATGGCACTTCTGAGCTTGCGGATCGCCTCGATGACGTCGTCGCGCTCGCGGAGAATGAGAGCGAGCTTATCGGAAAGCTCTTTCTGCTCCTCTTCTGCACGCAGGTTGACGGCGCCGAGGCGTTCGCGCTCGATCTTCAGCCGTTCGAGTTCCCGCTCGATATTGCGCATGTCCGGCAGCGCCTCGTCGACGGCAAGCCCGGTCAGCCGCATCACCTCGTGCGGCGCACAGGAGAGCGCTTCGTGAATGCGCGCTTCGATCTCGACGCGGCGTTCGCGGGCAGAGACCAGCCGCTCTTCGGCGCGGCCGCGCTTCTCGCGCGATTCGGCAAGCTCGGAGAGCGCGGTTGCCGCCAGACGGTCCGCCTCGCGCTGGTGATTTTCCGCCTCGGCGAGAAGGTCGGCCGCCTCGCGCCGGGCTGCTTCCGCCTTCTGCAACTCGTTCATCAATGCGCGACGCTTGTCCTCGAACTCATCAGGCGCATCGATCAGTTCTTCCACTTCGTCGCGGGCTTCCGCCTCACGATCTCGCAGCGTCGCGATGTGTTCTTCGGCGCTGTTCGCACGTGCCTTCCAGGTCTGCCTTTCCGCGCCAATCGCGGTGATGCGCCGTTGGCGGGCCTCGTTCTCGCGCGCCAGACCGTCATGAGCGGCGCGCGCTTCGGCAACGGCGGCACGATCGGCAGCAACATCGGCCGTCTGCGTGCGCAGCTTCATCTCCAGTTCCGAGAGATCGGGCGCATCCGCCAGCGCATCATTGGCCGTTTCGATCTGCTCGGCCACGTCCTCGACCTGAGCCTCGATCTGGCTGCGGGTTTCGGCAAGAACCGCGCGCCTGCGGGCAAGATCGCCGGAAGCACGCTCGGCAGCCGCAAGCGCGTCGCGGGCTTCGCCGAGTTGCCGCGAGATCATGCGCTGCGCGTCGCGCGATAGCCGCAGCCGCTCGTCCTCGGCGCGGATGCGCGTGCCGGCAACAGCGAGCTCTGCCTCAGCGCGTCGCAGCGCCTCTGCGGCACCATCAGCCTCGGCGTCGAGTTCCGCCAACCGGTTTTTCTGCGCCAGACGCAAGGCCGCAGCACTCGGCGCCTCGGAGCCGGTCACGTGGCCGTCCCAGCGCCAGACGGAACCTTGCTTGGTAACGAGGCTCTGGCCGGGCTTCAGCAGCGGCAGCAGCCGTTCCGCGTCCGCCTCGCTTGCGACAATGCCGATCTGCTTCAGCGCGCGGGTCAGCGCCTCCGGCGCCTTCACATGAGCGATCAGCGGGCTGACGCCTTCCGGCAGGTCGGCGTCGCCGACGTGGTCTCCCGGCGCACGCCAATGGGCTGGCGCCGCCGTTTCGAGCGGCGAGTCGAGATCGTCG
The DNA here is from genome assembly GCF_052115125.1 of Ensifer sp. 2TAB8. Lineage (NCBI taxonomy): Bacteria > Pseudomonadati > Pseudomonadota > Alphaproteobacteria > Hyphomicrobiales > Rhizobiaceae > Ensifer > Ensifer sp. 2TAB8. Next base: position 181,856 of record NZ_JBFRGB010000001.1, read on the forward strand.
CCAAGTGCTGCGCCGAGTGCCGTCTCGAAGCCGCGGTCGACCTTCATGTCCTCGACGACGGCGGGATAGGCGCCGCCGGCCACCGCTTCCAGCATACGCCGGATCGTGCGCGCCTCGGTCTCGATGCCGTTGAGGGTGGCGCGTGCCCGGTCGACCGGTGGACGCGCCTCGACCTCCGCGCGCCGCGCCTCGGCCAGTGCCTCCTCGATCGCCAGCACGTTGGCTTCGGCTTCTTCCAGCGCAGCCTCGGCGACCTCGACCTGGCCCTGCTTTTCATGCGGGTCGGGAAGTGCTGACATCTGCCGGTCGAGCTCATCGAGATCGCGCGACTGATCGGCCAGTTGCCGGGCGAGGCGCGCCTGTCGCTCGGAAAGGTCGCGCAGCGTCCGCTCCAGCTGGTTGCGCCCGGCCTGCGCCTCGGCGCGTTCGGCGGTCAATCGAGCCAGAAGCGCTTCGTTGCCGGCAAGCTTTTCGTTCGCCTCCTCCAGCCGCTCGCGTGCTTCCGTCGCACGGTCGTCTGCCTCGGCCAGCATGTCGCTGAGTTCAGCTTCTTCTTCGTCGAGCCGCGACAGGATGCCGGCATTGTCGACGACGAGGCGCTCTTCGCGCGCGATATCTTCGGCAAGCTGTGCCAGACGGCGTTGCAATTCATCGCGCCGCCTGAGGATACGGCCGGCGTCCTCTTCGAGCTGCGAACGGGCAATCTGCAGGCGCTGAAGTGCCGCAGCGAACCGCGCTTCATTCTCGCGCAATTCCGGCAGCTTCAGGCTGGCAATCGCCTGATCCTTCGCCGCCTGCATCTGCACCTGCGCCTTTTCGGCGACAAGCACTGTGATCTGGTTGAGCTGACTGGTCGCCTCGGCTTCCGCCTCCTTGGCCTGCACCCAGCGGATATGGAAGAGGATCGCCTCGTGCTTGCGGATATCGGCCGAAAGCATCTTGAAGCGGTTGGCCTGACGCGACTGGCGCTTAAGGCTCTCGATCTGGCTTTCGAGCTGCGAGGTTACGTCGTCGAGCCGCTCGAGATTGGTCTCGGCTGCTCTGAGGCGCAATTCGGCTTCATGGCGACGCGAATGCAAGCCGGAGATGCCGGCCGCCTCTTCCAAGAGTTGGCGGCGGGCCTGCGGCTTTGCCGCGATCAATTCGCCGATGCGCCCCTGCCCGACCATCGACGGCGAACGCGCGCCGGTCGAGGCATCGGCAAACAGAAGCTGCACATCCTTGGCGCGCGCCTCCTTGCCGTTGATGCGGTAGACCGAGCCCTGCTCGCGCTCGATGCGGCGCGTCACCTGGATTTCGTCGCTATCGTTGAAGGCAGCCGGTGCGGTGCGATCGCTGTTGTCGAGATAGAGGCCAACTTCGGCCGTGTTGCGCGCCGGACGGTTGCCGGATCCGGAAAAGATCACGTCGTCCATGCCGGAAGCGCGCATGTTCTTGTAGGAGTTCTCCCCCATCACCCAGCGCAGCGCTTCGACGAGGTTCGACTTGCCGCAGCCGTTCGGCCCGACGACGCCGGTCAGTCCGCGCTCGATGATGAACTCGGTCGGTTCGACGAAGGATTTGAAGCCGAGCAGGCGGAGCTTGTTGAACTTCATGCGGCGAACGCTGGGGTGAGATCCCCCCCTCTACCGCGCGGCAGAACGAAAAAAACGGGCGCACGGCTGCTGCCGTCGCCCGTTTTCAGGAAAAGCGAAGGATCAGAGCTTGCTGTCGATGAGGGCCGACATAACGTCAACCGACATGTCCCCCGAATAGTGTTCACCATTAACGAAGAAGGTCGGCGTCGACTGTACGCCGAAATCCTTTGCGCCCCGCTGCATAACAGAGTTCACATCATCCAGAAGTTTTTGGTTCGTCAAGCAGGCCTCGAAGCTCTCCTGTGTAAAACCGGCGAGTTTGGACATCTGCAGCAAGGCGTCGCGGCCATTCTGGGCTGCAGCCCACTGCTGCTGCTGCTTGAAGAGCATGGAGATCATCGGGAAGTACTGGCCCTCCGGGGCGCAGCGCGCCAGCATGAAGGCGGCCGCCGCGCGCGGGTCGAACGGGAATTCGCGCACGATGAAGCGAACCTTGCCGCTGTCGATGTACTTCGTCTTGATTGCTTCGAAGGTGTTGTTGTGGAAGGCCGCGCAGTGTGGGCAGGTCATCGACATGTATTCGACGATCGTCACCGGCGCATTGGCTTCGCCCAGCGCCATTTCCGGCAGGGCGCCCGGCTCCATCAGCTTGGCCGCATCGACGGAACCTTCCGACGACGGGAGCTCGACCTTCACGGGAGCGGTCGTCGCCTGAGCGACTTCAGTGCCTGTGGCCGGCTTCGCCTCGGTGCCTGCCGGCGCCGCGGCCGTCGATGCCGTGGTGATGGCGTCAGTCGCCGGCTTTGCCGCCGTCTCGCTCGCCTGGGTTGGCGCGGTCGATGCCGTTTCCTTCTTTTCGTCGCTGCAGGCAGCAAGCACCAGGGCGACGGTTGCGATGGCGGCACCGCTGAGCAGGCGTTTCGTAAGGTTCATTGCGGAAGCGGACATGATTTGACCCGTGTTCGGAGGGAATTGTGGTGCGGATTCGATATCTTGCCGCGCGCAGGGCGGCAAGTGGCCGGGCGTCAACAGAATTCAAAGAATTGTGACCGGCTGATGGCTCTATCGCCGACGCGGCGCCAGCACGGCCGTCCCGAGGCGCCGTAGAGCTGCCTTCAGTTCTTCGCTTTCGATACCCTCGACCATCGCCTCCAGCCGACGCGCGGGCTCGCCCGAAAGCTGCTTCGGCTTGCCGCGGTGTTTCGGCTGTACCGACACGGGCTTCTGGACGATACGCAGTTGCCCGATGGCATAGAAGCCGAAGAAGCCGTTGATGCGCTGGATCAGTTCTCCCTGGGCATGGGTCAGGAAAAGCGCACGCGCGCCTTCGCAGGCGACGGTCAGCACGCCCGGCTGGTAGCCACCCTCGCCTGCGATTTCCGAGACACGTCGCGGCCAGGCGATCTTCTCGGGCCGCGTGCAATCGGAAAAGTCTTCGCCGGCGATTTCGTCCCACGAGCCGAGCAACATTGTATTGATGCCAGCCCGCTTGGCGAGCACCGGGTCGATCAGGCCGTTGGCGACCTCACTGATCTGGACGACACCCTTGCGGGGCTTCTGCTCACTCACGAATGCGACTTTCTGTATGCAACGTCGATTGAGCCTTGATGCCGCGGCTCCGCTTCGCCAAGTATAGGCCGGAAACAGAACTCCCGGCAAATCATGCACGATACAATACCGGCGGCCGACGCCGCTCCCCTTCTTTTGGAATGGTACGACAGGCACCACCGCGACCTGCCTTGGCGTGTCTCGCCGCCTATGGCCAGCCAAGGGATCGTTGCCGATCCCTACCACGTCTGGCTGTCTGAGGTCATGCTGCAGCAGACGACAGTGCAAGCGGTAAAGGCCTATTTCGTGAAGTTCCTGTCACTGTGGCCGACCGTCGAGGACCTGGCGCGTGCGGACAGTGAGGACGTGATGAAGGCCTGGGCCGGGCTCGGCTACTATGCCCGCGCCCGCAACCTGAAGAAATGTGCCGAGGTTATCGCCAAGGATCACGGGGGTCGGTTTCCCGACACGGAAGACGGGTTGAAATCCCTTCCCGGCATCGGCGACTACACCGCGGCTGCGATCGCAGCCATCGCCTTCAACCGCAATAGTGCCGTGCTTGACGGCAATGTCGAGCGGGTGATCTCGCGCCTCTATGCGATCGAAACGCCCCTGCCCGCAGCGAAGCCCGAGATGCGGGCGCGTGTCGCCATCCTCACGCCTGACGATCGTCCAGGTGATTTCGCCCAGGCGATGATGGACCTCGGCGCGACGATCTGCACGCCGAAGCGGCCTGCCTGCTCGCTCTGTCCTTTCCGCGCGCACTGTCGCGCACTGGTCGTTGCCGATCCCGAAACCTTTCCGCGCAAGGCACAGAAGAAAGACAAGCCACTTCGGCGCGGCGCCGCCTTCGTCGCAATCGATGCCGACAATGCCGTCTATCTGCGAAAAAGGATCGAAACCGGCCTGCTTGGCGGCATGACAGAAGTGCCCGGAACCGACTGGACATCGCGACAGGATGGCGACACCACGCTCGCCTCCCAACCCTTTGCCGCCTCCTGGGAAGACTGCGGCACCATCAGCCACGTCTTCACGCATTTTGAGTTGCGTCTCTCGGTCTATCGCGCCAAAGTCGCGCGCGCCGGAACGGAGGGCAACGGCTGGTGGGAACCGGTTCACTCGCTGAAGGCCCAGGCGTTGCCAACCGTCATGAAGAAGGCAATCGCCCAGGCGATCCCGCATGCCTTCAAGACCGAGCGCTAGAACAGCGTGAGGAAGAAGGCGCGGCTTCCGCCCGCATCCGGCCCAACTCCTGATCTAAAAGACCAAGCAAGGAATACGTCCATGAGCAGCATCGACATCCGCCACATCGTCTTCGACATCGGTAAGGTGCTGATCCACTATGACCCCAACCTGCCCTATAGCCGCATCATCCCGGACGAGGCCGAGCGCGAATGGTTCTTCGCCAATGTCTGCACCCATGACTGGAACATCGAGCAGGACCGCGGCCGCACCTGGGAAGAAGCCGAAGCGCTGCTGATCAAGGATTTTCCCGAGCGCGAGGTGCAGATCCGCGCCTTCCGCAAGCATTGGCAGGAGATGGTGCCGCACGCCTATGTCGAGACGGTTGCGCTGCTGGAACGGCTGATCGCCGAAGGGCGCGACGTCACCATGCTGACGAACTTCGCCTCCGACACCTTCCGTGAGGCGCAGGTGCTCTATCCCTTCCTGACGCTGCCGCGCGGCGTCACCGTTTCTGGCGACGTCAAGCTGATCAAGCCCGATATCGCCATCTATCAAACCCACACGCGGACCTTCGGCCTGACCCCATCGGCGACGCTCTTCATCGACGACAGCATGCCCAACGTCGAGGCCGCGCGGATGGCCGGCTGGCATGCGGTGCACTTCGTCGACCCGGAAAAATTGAAGTCCGACCTCGCCGCCTACGGTGTCCATCCATAGGCCGACATTTCGCTCTTGGCCGCCCCGCAACGGCACGATTTTCGCCACGATTCACCATCACTACCTTAGATTGCAATACGAAGGAGTGATATATGAATAGTTTAGAATTGTGCGTGATACGGGACGGTGAGGCCAAGGAGGCCGTGGTCGTGGAAATCTATGCGACCACCGATGCGGGATATCGCGAAGAGGTGACTCTGGACGAGTTCAGGGAACATCTTTCCGAAAGCCGGATCGTCGTCGCTCGCAAGGAAGAGCGAATCGTCGGCTGGGCTGGCTTTCATTGCGATGCAGAACGCGACACGGACGAGACGACCTCACTGCGGGGCGCGGCCATCACGTTCCACGCCGACCAAGACGACATCCATGTGCTCTCCCGGCTGCTGCACGCCGCCGCCGAGGAGGTCCGCCCTGACGGCGTTGTGTGGCCTTCGCGCATAGGCGAATTCCATGAACAGCTAGCCGGAGAAACCGGCGCCGTCGCGCATCGAGAACTGTTCAGGGTGTGGCAGACGCCGCGCGAAGCTTGGCCAGCCACCTCAGATTTTCCGCTCGCCGAAACATCGGCCATCCGCACACCACTGGCTGACGAGGCTCTAGGCCGGTACGCTGATTTCTTCACCAAAGCCAAGGTCACGCGTTGCAGCGAGGAGAGCTGCACCACGACCTGGGACACGACCATGGTTGCAGAGGAGCTTGCTCAACGCGAAGGTCACGGGCTGACTCAGGTATTGGACGAACAGGGATGCGTTACAGGCGAAGCCTTCGCCTTTGCCGGCGGTGATGAGATGATGCTCGTGATTACCCAGCATCAGGCAACGACGAAAGGCCTGACCGCGCTCATTGCCGCATTGCTGGAGCGCATCCGTGTCACGCATCCGCAGATCGGCATCGTCACGATCGAGGCGGAGCCCGACGAACTGGGGCCGCTTGTGCCGGCGCTTGCAGCATGCGGCTTCGAAGACAAGGGTGCCCGCGTCCTCTACCATTTGCGCCCACGGGGAGCGCCGGACCTCTAAAGGCAGCGTGCCAACGCTTCGCGGCGGCACCGATCGCCGCGAACCCTCTTCATGGCTTGGCCGAGAGAAAGCCCCAGGCGAGCCAGGCCGCAACGACTGCGGCCACGAACCAGATACACAGGATCGCAACAAATCCGCCTCGGCTGGAGGGGCGCCTCTCCTGTGCCGTCGCCCGTTGCCGGAATTCATCCATGAGCGCCGGCGGCACGAGACGCACCGCCAGAAGGATGCCGAGCGGAACGAGGATCAGATCATCGAGGTAGCCGAGTACCGGAATGAAGTCGGGGATCAAATCCACCGGCGACAGCGCGTAGGCGGCCACGGCGCCGGCAACGAATTTCGCCGAAATCGGCGTTCGAGGATCTCGTGCAGCGAACCAAAGTGCGACGACGTCACGTTTGATTTGACGTGCCCATTGCTTGGCGCGCTGGAGGCGATCGGGCGAGGTCATGCGGATGGCAACCCTTGTTCGGGTGAAAACTGGTTACGCCGAACCCTATTTCCCGACGTAAGAATTGGCAATCAGGTGCAGCTTCTTTGCCTCTCCTTATCAGCCGCTTCGGCAAGGAGACCGACAACAAACAAATGCCCGGAACCCTCACGTCGAGGATTCCGGGCATTTAAAGCTCTCCTTCCGGGACTGAAGGTACAAAAACCGGTTAGAGCGCTTTTCGAAGGATCTGGCGGAACTGGTTGATCAGTTCAGTTTTGCCAGATCATTTCGAATGACGGTTCTGAGTTCGTCGATGGGCTTCAGGGTGTTCCCTTCTTCGAAATGCCAGAATGTCCATCCGTTGCATGCATCAAGCCCCTGGACCTTGGCGCCCAGGCGATGAATTGAACCGGCTTCTCCGCCGGAAGCGACCGTGCCGTCGGCCCTGACGATTGCGCTGTAACGGCGCTTGGCATCCGTCAGAACCGTGCCGGGCTTGATCAGCCCGCTCTCGATCAAGGTGTTGAAGGCGACACGGGGCTCGGCCTTCTTTCCGGTCATGACGGAAAGCATCGCCTTGCCGAGCGGCTCGACGGCGTCGATGCGCGCCGATGCCGCGTCGATATATTCCTGTTCGCGCTCGATACCGACGAAGTGCCGGCCGAGGCGCTTGGCAACGGCACCGGTGGTGCCGGAGCCGAAGAAGGGATCGAGGATGACGTCGCCCGGCTTGGTCGATGCCATCATGATGCGGGCGAGAAGCGCTTCCGGCTTCTGCGTCGGGTGCACCTTCTTACCGTCGTCGCCCTTGAGGCGCTCGTGTCCCGAGCAGATCGGGAACAGCCAGTCGGAGCGCATCTGCACATCGTCGTTGGCCGCCTTCATCGCATCGTAGTTGAAGGTGTAGCCCTTGGCATTGGCGTTCGGCGTCGCCCAGATCAGCGTTTCATGGGCGTTCTGGAAACGGCGGCCCTTGAAGTTCGGCATCGGGTTGGTCTTGCGCCAGATGATGTCGTTGAGGATCCAGAAATGCAGGTCCTGCAGGATCGCACCGACGCGGAAGATGTTGTGGTAGGAGCCGATGACCCAGAGGGTGCCGGTCGGCTTCAGCACGCGGCGGCAGGCGAGCAGCCAGGCGCGGGTGAAGGCATCATAGGCCTCGAAGGAGGCAAACTGGTCCCATTCGTCGTCGACGGCATCGACCACCGACTGGTCGGGACGGGTCAGCATTCCGCCGAGCTGGAGGTTATAGGGCGGGTCGGCGAATACGACGTCGACCGAATTGTCGGGAAGCGCGTTGAGCGCGGCCACGCAGTCACCCTTGATGATGCTGTCGAGCCAGCCCAGCGGGCGGGTGGAGCGGGAGACTTCGGCAAGCGAAACAACTGAAGACATGGACAACTCGCAAATACGCTTACTCGGAACGGATCATGGAGCTTATGGTTACCGAAGATGGTTACCAAAGCCTGAAGGCCGTTCCGAAAAAGTGCGTAGTCACGCCATGTTAGTGAGTTCTTTTGCTGCGACGATTCACTAGGCGTCGTGAAAGGCGCGGCTGTCGGCCGGCGCTTCACGGCGCTCGTTCAGCCCGTAATCGCGGATGACGGAGGCGATGCGCAAGCGGTAGTCGGCGAAGACGCCATGACGTCCGGCGTCCTGGGCGGCGCGGTGTTCTGCGCCATTGCGCCAGACTTTCACCGCCTCCTCGTCACGCCAGAAGGACAGGGACAGCACCTTGTCGGGATTGGAGAGACTCTGGAACCGCTCGATCGAGATGAAACCATCGATGTCGTCGAGCAGCGGGCGCAGATCGGCGGCAATGCCGAGATAGGTGTCGCGCCGGCCCTCGGCGGGCAGGACTTCGAAGATGACGGCGATCATGTTTCACTTACCTCCAACGGGGGCGGATACGTTCTTCAGGAAAATCCGGTCCTCCCTCAGGATAAACCGTTCGCGGCGGGAGAAGGCATAATTCTCACGGCCGAGCGGATCGGCGGCAAGCCGGGCGCGATAGGCCTCATAGGCCGCGAGATTCTCGATGTTGTAGACTCCAAAGGCCGTCGTCGCTGAACCCTCGTGCGGTCCGAAATAGCCGATGAGGTCGGCACCGCAGCGCGGGATCGCCTCGCCCCAGTTGCGGGAATAGGTGGCAAACTCCTCTTTTTTGAAGGGATCGATTTCGTAGCGGATGAAGCAGGTGATCATCGTCGTCTCCTTGTGGCCGGGCATAGCACCCGGCTTTCGATGGGATGACTATGCCTGCTTGTCCGACGGGAATGCTTCGACTACGATCGAAGTATGAAGGAAGGCCCCGACATCGCCCTCATCGGATCGCTGATCGGCGATCCAGCCCGCGCCAACATGCTGACGGCGTTGATGGGCGGTCGCGCGCTTACGGCAACCGAGCTTGCCACCCATGCCGGGATAACGCTTCAGACCGCCAGTTCCCACCTTGCTAAGCTCGAGGCTGGTGGCCTGCTGACACAGCGCAAGCAGGGTCGACATCGCTATTTTCAACTTGCCGAAGACGAAGTCGGCCTGATGCTCGAGAACCTGATGGGCTTTGCCGCCAGCCGCGGCATGAACCGTCATCGCCCGGGCCCGAAGGATCCGGCGCTCCGGAAGGCGCGCGTCTGCTACAACCATCTCGCCGGCGACTATGGCGTGCGCATGTATGACAGCCTGATTGCCGAAAAGCAGATCGAGATCAACGGCGACGATCTCGCACTGACCCCGGCCGGCCAAGATCGGATCGAGGCTCTGGGCATCGACTACTCGGCACTCAAGAAATCGCGTCGTCCGATTTGCCGCACCTGTCTCGACTGGAGCGAACGACGGACGCACCTCGCCGGCTCGCTCGGTGAGGCACTGCTGACGCTCTTCATCGACAAGGGTTGGGCGAAGCGGGAGGCCAACAGCCGCGCCATCCGCTTTACCTCCAGCGGTGAGAAGGCCTTCTCCGAGCTGTTTCCGCAATAGCCAAGCTATGTGCCTCAATCGGCGCATTCCGCACGGAAATTCGCGACGCACTTTTCCCGGATTTGCTCTAGCCGACGATCGAAAACGCCTCGCGCGTTTCGCCGGCGGCTGTTCTCACCGGCGTCTTGCCGATCCAGCCCACATGCCGCTCGAGGATCTTTGCGGCTTCGTCGCCGCGGCCTTCGCGCAGGGCCGCAAGGATTGCGCGATGGTCATGGTCGGTGCGCGCTTCCCAGCTCGTGCGCCAGGCGGAGAAGAGAAAACGGGCGCTTGCGGCATGCAGATCGTCGATGGCGGCAAGCAGCCGCGGCATGCCGCACGGCTGCAGGATCAGACGATGAAAGGCGCGGTTTGCCGCTTCCCAGGAGCGCACGTCGCGCGAGGTGTCTGCGGCCATGGTAGCGGCCTCCGCCCGGTCGAGGATCGCCGGCGTCAGATGCGGAATCGCATGGCGAAGCGCCAGCACCTCGAGAACGGCGCGCATCTCCGCGACCTCCCTCACCTCCTTGAGATCGAAGGAGGCGACGCGAACGCCGCGGCGCGGTTCGCTGACGGCAAGCCCCTGAGCCTCCAGCCGTCGAAAGGCCTCGCGAACGGGAACGTGGCTCGCACCGAATTCCTCGGCGATGTGATCCTGCCGCAAGCGCTCCCCGGGCATCAGGATACCGGAGATGATCCTCTCGGCGAGAGCCCTGCTGATGCGACTTGCAAGCGTATCGTCCTGTTGCTTTTCCATCGCCTACAGATAGAGCCGCGAAACAATACTGTCGAGCAAGCGCAGCAGCGGTTTCGATGATTTCCAAAGGTTGAGCTTTCGGCTGCCATCGTATAAAGCTCTGGCGTACGAAGCCCCGTGCCGCGCGAGCCATCCTCCCCCCGCCTGCGGCGCCTTCTCCTCCCAGGGAACTGTTCCAAATGACCGGTATCGATCTCATCATTTTTGATTGCGACGGCGTTCTCGTCGATTCCGAAATCATCGCCTCGGAAGTCGAAGCGGCACTGCTGACCGAAGCGGGTTACCCGATCAGCGTCGAAGAAATGGCCGAGCGCTTTGCCGGCATGACCTGGCACAACACGCTGCTTGAGATCGAGAGGGAGGCGAGCATTCCGCTTTCCGCATCGCTGATCGGCAAGGTCGACACCATCCTCGACCAGCGCCTGGAACGCGATGTCAAGATCATCGACGGCGTCAAGCCGATGCTGCTGCAGCTAACCCTGCCCCATTGCATCTGCTCCAACTCCACCTCGGCGCGCCTGGCGATGATGCTCGGCAAGGTCGGCATCAAGGACCATTTCGGCCCGCGCATCTACTCGGCGCGCGACCTCGGCCCCGACCGCGTCAAGCCGAAGCCGGACATCTTCCTGCACGGCGCCAAGCAGATGGGCGTGGACCCGTCGCGGGTACTCGTAATTGAGGACTCGGTGCATGGCATCCATGGCGCGCGCGCCGCGGGCATGCGCGTCGTCGGTTTCACCGGCGGCTCCCACACCTTCCCGTCGCATGCCGACAAGCTGACGGAAGCCGGCGCCGAAACCGTGATCTCGCGCATGACGGCGTTGCCGGGCGTGATTTCAGCGCTTTCGGAATGGTCGGAATCGTTGACGGCCTGACGCCGCTCAACGGCCCCACCCCTTTCGCTCCTGCCTTCTGGCCGGAGTGAGAAAAAAGCCTTCGGCCACCACGGCAGGCGTCCGATTAGACGCCGAGGGACACGATGACACATTGAAGTGGCACCGTGTCCCTTAGAAAATCTCCCCGGTTTTCGAAAAGCCGCGCACGAGGGCCATATCAAGCAAGCCCCATCAGGGGTATTTCTAGGAGGAAACACTATGCGTCTTTCAATGTTGACTGGCCTGACCCTGGCCGCCAGCGTCGCCTTCGGCCCGCTCGCCTTCGCCGATATCACCGTTGGCGTCATCACGCCGCTCACCGGCCCGGTCGCGGCCTATGGCGAGCAGGTGAAGAACGGCGCGGAAACGGCCGCGGAAGAGATCAACAAGGCTGGTGGCATCAACGGTGAAAAGATCGTTCTGAAGCTGCTCGACGACGCCGGCGACCCGAAGCAGGCCGTTTCGGTGGCCAACCAGGCAGCCGGCGAAGGCATCCGCTATGTCGTCGGCCCGGTGCTTTCGGGCACCTCGATGGCGGCTTCCGACATTCTCGCCGAAAACGGCATCCTGATGGTAACTCCGACGGCAACGACGCCTGACCTCACGACCCGTGGCCTCTGGAACGTGCTGCGCACCTGCGGCCGTGACGACCAGCAGGCCGAAGTCGCCGCTGCCTATGTGGTCAAGAACCTCAAGGACAAGAAGGTCGCCGTCCTGCACGACAAGGCGCCTTACGGCAAGGGCCTTGCTGACGGCTTCAAGAAGGCGATCAACGCAGGCGGCATCACCGAAGTTGTCTATGAAGGCCTGAACCCGGGCGACAAGGACTTCAGCGCCATCGTTACGCGCCTCAAGTCCGAGAACGTCGATGTCGTCTACTTCGGCGGCTACCATCCGGAAGGCGGCCTGCTCGCGCGCCAGATGCACGACCAGGGCGTGAAGGCACAGATCTTCGGCGGCGACGGCCTGTCGAACACCGAGTTCTGGGCGATCGGCGGCGAAGCTGCGACCGGCACGATCTACACCAACGCCAGCGACGCGACCCGCAACCCGGCGTCGGCTCCGGCCGTCGAAGCGCTGAAGGCGAAGAACATTCCAGCCGAAGCCTTCACTCTCAACGCCTATGCCGCCGTGCAGGTGCTGAAGGCCGGCATCGAGAAAGCCGGTTCTGCCGAAGACGCGACTGCGGTTGCCACCGCGATCAAGTCCGGCGAAGCAATCGACACCGTGCTCGGCAAGCTGACCTACGGCGAAGCCGGCGACCTGACCTCGCAGGCGTTCTCGCTCTACAAGTGGGAAGGCGGCAAGAGCGTTCCGGCCGAGTAAGCCGGCGCAGGATGGAAATGAAAACGCCGGGGCAAGCCCCGGCGTTTTTTTTGTGCGGTATGCGCCGCAGCCTACTTCTTCTTGCCCTTGGCCGGCGGGCCCTCGTCGAAGCCGACATAGACGGTGACGTTGGACCCGGCGCCAGCCGGCAGCGCCACGTTCGCCTTGGTGAAGACGAATTGCGCCGAGCCGGTGGATGGGATTTCCACCGCCTGCTGCGTCAGTTCGGAGTAGAGCGTCTTGTCGTCGTCGGTGGCAGCGACACGGATCGGCATGGTGATCTTGCCGGGGCCGCCCGCCGGACCGGCGACCACACGTCCCTGCACCACGACGGTTATCGACAATGCGCCTTCGCTCTGCACGCACTGGCGCGTGGTGTCGGCGAGTGAGGCCTGGTAGACGACCTTGGTCGGGTCGTTCTTGGCACCCTTAGCGTAGCTGGTGAACACCGACGTGCCATCACGCAGGACGACCTGCGGGCACGCGGCCTGGACGACGGCTGGCGTCGGAGCGGTGGCGCTGCCGCCCGCTTCGATCGCTCCGCCGGATTGCGTCTTGTTACAGCCGGCGAGGACCGCGAGAAAAGATATTGCGAGAACAGGCCGGGATACTTTGCCAAACACGTTGAACAACCTCTGCTGGACCGGTTGAAACTCCTTGACCGAAATCTCGGCCGGAAGACCTTTCATGGCCTTCGGGCATCGTCTATAGCAGCGACAAACTGAAAAATCGATTGGGTCGGCGTGTCCCTTCCGAATTTTCCGAAGCCTGATTTACGGCCGGAAATTGCGTTGGTGACAAGAATAGATGCAGACTTTGTCAAGGACTGACGCAATAAGACGGGCATGCCGCGGCGCCGTTTCCCAGGGTCGCGGCCATCCTTGAGGTGGGACGAAGGACAACCATGGTGAAGTATATCTCGACGCGCGGCGAAGCCGCTCCTCTCGGCTTCTGCGACGCGCTGCTGGCCGGTCTTGCGCGCGACGGCGGTCTTTATCTCCCCAAGGAATGGCCGAAGTTTTCCAAGAAGGAAATCCGGGGCTTGCGCGGCAAGTCGTACCAGGAAATCGCGTTCACGGTGCTCGAGCCCTTCATCAATGGCGAGATTCCGGCGGCCAAGTTCCGCGAAATGATCGACGAAGCCTACGCCACCTTCCGCCACCCTGCGGTCGCGCCGGTCGTGCAGACGGGTCCGAACGCCTTCGTCATGGAACTCTTCCACGGCTCGACGCTCGCCTTCAAGGATGTGGCGATGCAATTGCTTGCGCGATTGATGGACTATGTTCTCGCCGAGCGTGGCGAGCGCGCCACCATCGTCGGCGCGACTTCGGGCGACACCGGCGGTGCGGCCATCGACGCCTTTGCCGGCCGTGAACGTACCGACATCTTCATCCTCTTCCCGCACGGCAAGGTTTCGCCGGTGCAGCAGCGGCAGATGACGACATCGAACGCATCCAACGTCCATGCCATCGCCGTCAAGGGCAACTTCGACGACTGCCAGAACCTGGTCAAAGCCATGTTCAACGACGCGGCCTTCCGCGACCGCGTCAAGCTTTCGGGCGTCAACTCGATCAACTGGGCGCGCATCATGGCCCAGATCGTCTACTACTTCACCACGGCAGTCGCGCTCGGAGGGCCGGACCGCAAGATCTCCTTCACGGTCCCGACCGGCAACTTCGGCGACATTTTCGCCGGTTACGTCGCCAAGCGCATGGGCCTGCCGATCGACAAACTGGTGATCGCTACCAACGAGAACGACATTCTCGCCCGCACGCTGAAGACGGGTCGCTACGAGATGCGAGACGTCAAGGCGACGACCGCACCGTCGATGGACATCCAGATCTCCTCGAACTTCGAGCGGCTCCTGTTCGAGGCGAACGACCGTGATCCGGGCGAAGTGCGCTCGGCGATGGACGGCCTCAAGCAGTCCGGCTCCTTCACCATCCGCGAAAAAGCGCTGAAGGCCATCCGCAAGGAGTTCCGCTCCGGTCGCGCCTCGGAGAAGGACGTCGCCAGGACGATCGCCAAGACGCTGGAAAAAGCCGGCTATCTGCTTGATCCGCACAGCGCCGTCGGCGTCTTCGTCGCCGCCAAGCACGAGAAGCCGGCTGCTCCCATGGTGACGCTCGCCACCGCCCATCCGGCGAAATTCCCGGACGCTGTAAAATCGGCAAGTGGTATTGACCCGGCGCTTCCGACGTGGCTTGCTGACCTCATGAACAGGGAGGAGCGTTTCGATATCCTGGATCCGGACCTGAAGAGCGTCGAGACCTTTATCGGCGAGCGCACCCGTCTCCGGGGGTAAGAACGAGAAGAAACGTATGATGAAAGTTGAGTGCACCCGGCTCCCTTCCGGGTTGACGGTGGTAACCGAGCAGATGCCGCATCTCGAAAGCGTGGCGCTCGGGGTGTGGATCAAATCCGGTTCGCGCAATGAAACCCTGGGCGAACATGGCATTGCCCACCTGCTTGAGCACATGGCTTTCAAGGGCACCGCGCGGCGAACCGCCCGCCAGATTGCCGAAGAAATCGAAAATGTCGGCGGCGAAGTCAACGCTGCGACCTCGACCGAGACGACGTCCTACTATGCCCGTGTCCTCAAGGATCACGTGCCGCTGGCAGTCGATATTCTCGCCGACATCCTTACCGAATCCAGCTTCGACGACGAGGAACTGCGGCGCGAGAAGCACGTGATCCTGCAGGAGATCGGCGCTGCCGACGACACGCCGGATGACGTCGTCTTCGACCGTTTCGCCGAGACCGCCTATCGCAACCAGACCGTCGGCCGGCCGATCCTCGGCACGCCGGATACGGTCATGTCGTTCTCCGCCGACCAGATCCGCCAGTATCTCGGCCGCAATTACACCACCGACCGCATGTTCGTGGTCGCAGCCGGCGCCGTCGAACACGACGCCTTCGTGCGCCAGGTGGAGGAGCGCTTCTCATCGCTTCCGCGTACGCCGATCGCAACCCCGGTGCTCGAAGCAGCGCGCTATACGGGCGGCGAGAGCCGCGAAACGCGCGACCTGATGGACGCCCAGGTGCTGCTCGGCTTCGAGGGCAAGGCCTATCACGCCCGCGACTTCTACTGCTCGCAAATCCTCGCCAACATCCTCGGCGGCGGCATGTCCTCCCGCCTCTTCCAGGAAGTGCGCGAACACCGTGGCCTCTGTTATTCGGTCTATGCCTTCCATTGGGGCTTTTCCGACACCGGCATCTTCGGCGTGCATGCGGCAACCGGCGGCGAGAACCTGCCGGAACTGATGCCCGTCATCGTCGACGAGCTGCGCAAGTCCTCGATGAACATCGAGCAGCAGGAAATCGAACGGGCGCGCGCCCAGATCCGTGCACAGTTGCTGATGGGCCAGGAAAGCCCGGCCGCCCGCGCAGGTCAGATCGCCCGCCAGATGATGCTCTATGGGCGTCCGATCCCGAACGAAGAACTGATGGAGCGCCTCTCCGGCATCACCATCGAGCGATTGACCGACCTTGCCGGCCGGCTGTTCTTCGATACGACGCCGACCCTTTCGGCAATCGGCCCGCTGGAGCAGCTTGCTCCCATGAACGATATCCTGTCGTCATTGACCGGCAAGACCGCCGTTCAGCACGCCGTCGCCAGCTAACCGGCTTCGATCATTTCATGGTTTCATTGAAACCGTGAAATGATCGAAACCTTTCGGCGCCTGCGCAATTCCTGGCGGAGACCATCCGAGCCCAATCCTGGATTAGCCTTGGGCCGGCGAACGCGTAGCTGGCGCAAACGTCGTGCTCGAATGGTGAAGTCTTTGCGTCTTTTCGCAAAATCGGATTCGATTTGCGCGCAAAGTTGTGCAAGGTTTCGGTTTGTGACAGCGCAAAGGCGCGCTGCCGGGCGGATGATAAAAGGTCCCCGCACGCAAACTGGACGGCCTCGGAGGCACCTATGACACGATCGGTTTTTCGGTTCCTGTCGCGGCAGCCGGAGACGATCGAAATCGCCGACCAGAATTATCTGCTGCGACTCCCCCGCTATGCCGACTATCGCCAATGGTATCAGCTCCGAAGCGAGAGCCGCGCCTTCCTGGAACCATGGGAACCAACCTGGCGCACCGACGAGATGACCGAGAGCGCCTATCGCAGCCGGGTGATCCGCAACGAGCAGGAATACTCCTCAGGGCAAGCGGTGCCGCTCTTTCTTTTCCACAAGCCAGACGAGATGCTGCTCGGGGGACTTACGATCGGCCACATCCGCCGCGGCGCCGGGCAAAACTGTATGATCGGCTACTGGATGGGCGCGCGCCACGCCGGCAAGGGCCACATGTTTGCGGCCCTGAGACTCGCTATTCCCTACATCTTTTCGACCCTTGAGTTGCACCGTATTGAAGCAGCCTGTATTCCGGACAACTCAAGAAGCATCCGGCTCCTTGAAAAGGCCGGTTTTGCGCGTGAAGGCTACTTAAGACAGTACTTGAGAATTAATGGCCAGTGGCGCGACCACGTGCTCTTTTCTCTCCTGTCCGACGATGCCCTACCGAACAGGAATATGCCCCTTTGATGCCCCTAGCCCGCTCGCCCTTCGCCTGGTCAGCCTCGAAGCTGGCAGCGTTTCTGATTACGCTCACAACGTTTTTCTGCGCGCTCGGCGGTGCGGCCCAGGCTCTGGAGCCAGTGAAGATATCGCGCGAGGACACCGCGCTCGACCTGACAGCAACCACCGAAATCTACAGCGGCCGCAACGAAGCCTTCCAGGTCTCGACAGCGCCCGGAACCGACGGCATCGTGCGCCGCATCGAGGTGCGCTCCAGCAGCGAGGACCACCAGGGCGACTGGGCGGTGTTCGCGCTTGCCAACGTTTCTGCCGAACCGCTCGACCGCGTGATCGTCGCACCGCATTTCCGGTTGGTGAATTCCAAGCTGTTCTGGCCAGACCTCGGCTCCAAGCGCATCTTATCGATCACGCCCAGCGAAGGTTTCGCGCTCAGCCGCGAGCCGAGCGACGAAGCGGACGTCTTCCGCATCACGTTGGCGCCGGGCGTCATCATCACCTTCGTCGCTGAACTCGCGACACCCGAACTGCCGCAGATCTACCTCTGGGAGCCGGACTCCTACAAGGATACGGTCAACGCCTTCACGCTCTATCGCGGCATCGTGCTCGGCATTGCCGGTCTGCTTGCGGTGTTCCTGACCATCCTCTTCGTCGTCAAGGGTACCTCGATGCTGCCGGCAACCGCGGCGCTCGCCTGGGCGGTCCTTGCCTATATCTGCGTCGATTTCGGCTTCCTATCGAAGCTCATCAGCGTGACGGCCGGTGACGAGCGAATATGGCGAGCAGGCACCGAGGTGTTCCTGGCGGCGGGCCTGGTGATCTTCCTGTTCACCTATCTCAATCTGAACCGCTGGCATCAGCATCTCGGTTACGCAACGCTCGCCTGGATTCTGGGCCTCGGCCTGCTCTTCGGCGTCGCCGTCTACGATCCCGCGATTGCATCCGGTATCGCCCGCCTCTCCTTTGCGCTGACGGGAACGGTCGGCATCGTGCTGATCGCCTATCTCGGCTTCAACCGCTATGACCGGGCGATCCTGCTGGTGCCTGCCTGGCTGCTCATCCTCGTCTGGCTCTTCGGCGCATGGTTGACCGTCACCGGCCAGCTTGCCAACGACATCGTGCAGCCGGCGCTCGGCGGTGGTCTCGTGCTCATCGTGCTCCTGATCGGCTTCACCGTCATGCAGCATGCGGTTGCCGGCAGTGGTTACCAGCAGGGCCTGTTCTCCGATCTCGAGCGCCAGTCGCTCGCGCTCACTGGGTCCGGCGACACCGTCTGGGACTGGGACGTCGCCCGCGACCGGGTGGTGACCATGCCGGATATCTCGACCCAGCTCGGGCTGTCGCTCGGCAGCATGCACGGCCCCTTGCGCAACTGGTTGCCGCGCCTGCATCCTGATGATCGCGACCGCTTCCGGGCGACGCTCGACGTGCTTCTGGAGCGTCGCCGCGGCAAGCTCAACCACGAGTTCCGCGTGCGCGCCGAAGACGGCCATTATCACTGGCTTTCCATTCGCGCCCGGCCGGTGCTCGGCGCCAACGGCGAAATCATCCGCTGCGTCGGCACGATCATCGACATCACCGAACAGCGCAATTCCGTCGAGCGGCTGCTGCACAATGCGCTGCTCGACAATTTGACCGGCCTTCCGAACCGCCAGGTGTTTCTCGATCGGTTGCAGTCAATCCTGCTGATGGCCGACGGCAGCAATTCGGCGCGCCCGACGGTGCTTGCGATCGACATCGACCGCTACAAGCAGGTCAACGATCTCCTGGGCATTGCCGCCGGCGACAACATCCTCATCGCGCTGACGCGGCGGCTGCGCCGGCTGCTGCGCCCACAGGACACGCTTGCCCGCCTCGGTGGCGACCAGTTCGGCCTGATCCTGATGTCCGAGCGTGACCCCGCCAAGGTCGCAGATTTCGCCGACGCGGTGAGCAAGGCGATCATGGTGCCGCTCAACTACGGCAACCGTGAAATCAACCTGACGGCATCGATCGGTCTCGTCTCCTGGCTCGATCAGGAGCAAAGCGCCGCCGGCCTGCTTGACGACGCCGAGCTCGCCATGTTCCGGGCGAAGAAGGAAGGCGGCAACCGTGTCGAGCCGTTCCGCCCTGCTTTCCGAACCTCCGGATCGGACAGGCTTCAGCTCGAAGCAGACCTCAAGAAGGCGATCGAGCGCAAGGAGCTTTCGCTGGTGTATCAGCCGATCGTACGGTTGAACGACGCGGAGATCGCCGGCTTCGAGGCGCTGATGCGCTGGGACCATCCGAAGCGCGGCAACATCTCGCCGACCGAGTTCATTCCGATCGCCGAGAATTCCGACCTTATCAACCAGCTCGGCATGTTCGCTTTCGACAAGGCGACGAGCGACCTGACGGAATGGCAGCTGCAGACCGGCGACCTGCCGATCTTCGTCTCGATCAACTTGTCGAGCGCGCAGTTGCTCAACAACGAGCTCTATGACGACGTTCGCGCGATCCTCACCAAGAACCGCTGCGATCCGGGCAAGGTGAAGATGGAACTGACGGAATCGCTCGTGATGGAAAATCCCGAGCAGGCCCGCCTCGTGCTTGAAAAGCTGAAGGAAGCCGGTCTGAAGCTGGCACTCGACGACTTCGGCACGGGCCATTCGTCGCTTTCCTACCTCACCCGCTTCCCCTTCGACACGATCAAGATCGACAAGGCGCTGGTGCGCGACCCGAGCGACAAGCGCGGCATCCTGCTGCGTTCGGTCATCACCATGGCGCGCGAGCTCGATATGCAGGTGGTGGCCGAAGGTATCGAATCCGAGGACGATGCGATCCAGCTCTCGCAGATGGGCTGCGACTACGGCCAGAGCTTCCTCTTCGGTCCCCCAATCGGCTCGGAATCGATCCAGCGGCTGCTGAAGGAGCGCTTTCCCCTGATGAAGCGGGCGTGAACGCGGCCTAACGCCGCCGCGCAGCGACCAGAGCCCGTCGGCAACCGCTCGACGGGCTTTTTGTTTCAGCGTGAATGATCTGAATGGAGCCGGCAGCTAATCCGGCAATCAGGCGTGGCCCGCATCCACGGACAGCATCGCGGCCGATACGCCCATCAGCGCCAAGGCCCGGTCGTATTTATCGTCCAGCGCCTTGTCGAAGATCAGTTCGTCACGTGCCGGGCATGTGAGCCAGCCATTCTGGGTGATTTCCGCTTCGAGCTGGCCTGGGCCCCAGCCGGCGTAGCCGAGCATCATGGTCGCCCTCACCGGCCCCTCGCCGCGCGATATGGCGCGGACGATGTCGAGCGTTGCCGTCAGGCAGATGTCGTCGCTGACCGGGATGCTGGAATCGCTCAGATAGTCGTCGGAATGCAGCACGAAGCCGCGGCCCGTCTCGACCGGACCGCCGGCCTGAATCTGGAAATCCCGCGTCATCTGCGGGAGCCGGATCGCCTCGTCCTCATCAAGAATATCAAGGTGAAGCAGCACGTCGGGAAAGGTCAGTTGCTGAGGCCGGTTGAGCACGAAGCCCATCGCGCCATCGCCCGAGTGGGCGCAGATGAAGATGACCGTGCGGGCGAAATTGGCATCAAACATTCCCGGCATGGCGATCAGGAACTGACCGTCAAGGAAACCTCGCTCCCGTCTCTTTTGCGCCATCGGAGTCGACATCATGGGAACAGCCTATCAATTCGCCGCGAAATGAAAAGCGCCTCTGCGTCGCGGCCTGGAAATATTGCACGCACGGCGTTCACTTCGCCGTGTCCGATCAAGTGATTATGATCGTTGCTCTCTTTGGAGCGTCTGGAGCCTCACCGGCAAAAGCGATATTGCTTCCGGCATGACCCAGTGCCCCACACACCACAACATGGCCCAGTTGATTGGCGCGGCAAGCCTCGTCGCCGGATTTTTTCTTGGCCCCGCCGCAGAGGCCGCCACCAGCGAATGGGTCACCTCCCCCGGCGGCATGATCCGCCTCGTCGCGGCGCAGCCCAGGCAAGATGGGACGATCCCCGCAACGCTCGAAGTCAAGCTCAATGCCGGCTGGAAAACCTACTGGCGTGAACCGGGCGCAAGCGGCATTCCCCCGCAAGTGACGATCGACCCGGCAAGCGGCGTCGTGCTCGAAAAGGTCGGATTCCCGGTACCGAAGACGTTCGACGATGGCGTGGTGCGCTATGTCGGCTACGACAAGCCGGTCGCTTTCCCGCTGGTGCTGAAGCGGGTCCAAGGCACGGGCGACGTCACGCTTCGCGCCTCGGTGTTTCTCGGCATCTGCGAGGACATCTGCATCCCGGTCCAAGGCGAACTGACGCTGGCGCTGAAAGCGGGCGACTTCGACAATCCGCTCGATAGCGCGCGCATCGAAGACGCCGTCGCTGCTTTGCCGGAAGCGCCTTCCAAGGACTTCGCCGTCACGGCGAGCCACTATGATGCCGAAAAAGCCCTGCTGCGCCTTTCCGTGCATGTGCCGGACGGCGCGGACCATCCGGAGCTGTTTTTGGCCGGCCCCACCGGGGTTTCCTTCGGCAAGCCCGAGATCGCGGTCGAGGGCGAGGCGAGCCTCGGCGCTGCCGTTCCCGTCCGCCTTTCCGGCAAAGACAGGGAACTCAAGGGCAAACCGATCGTTGTCACCATACGCGCCAAGGGCCGCAGCATGGAGACGACCCTTGCCTTTGATTAGGCCACATCTATAGTCCGCCGAGTTCTCCGACACGTGCGGAGAAGCAAGGACGCAAGCAACGCAAGGAGAGTGCCGTGACCATTGCCGTCGGAGACAAACTGCCAGCCGCAACCTTCAAGGAAAAAACCGCCGACGGTCCGGTGGAAATCACCACCGATCAGCTCTTTGCGGGCAAGCGCGTCGTGCTTTTCGCCGTTCCTGGAGCCTTCACGCCCACCTGCTCTCTCAACCATCTGCCCGGCTACCTCGAAAACCGCGACGCGATCCTCGCCCGCGGCATCGACGATATCGCCGTCGTCTCGGTCAATGACCTGCATGTGATGGGCGCCTGGGCAACCGCGTCCGGCGGCATGGGCAAGATCCACTTCCTCTCCGACTGGAACGCCGCCTTCACCAAGGCGCTCGGCATGGACATCGACCTGTCGGCCGGAACGCTCGGCGTCCGCTCGAAGCGCTATTCGATGCTGGTGGAAGATGGCGTCGTGAAATCGCTCAATCTCGAAGAAAGCCCCGGACAGGCGACCGTTTCGGGCGCTGCCGCCATGCTCGAGCAGCTCTGAGCGCAGAAGTAGTGCGAACGAAAAACGGGCCTCAACGGCCCGTTTTCTTATTTCACGAGAAGAGAGTCCGAACGGCGCCCCTTCTTGTAGGGTTCCATACCCTTGCGGGCGAGTTCGTCAGCGCGCTCGTTTTCCGGATGGCCGGCGTGGCCCTTGACCCAATGCCACGTCACCTTGTGGCGACGGTTGGCTTCGTCCAGCCTTTGCCAGAGCTCGCCGTTCTTCACCGGCTTCTTGTCCGCGGTTTTCCAGCCATTCTTCTTCCAGCCGTGGATCCACTTGGAGATACCGTCCATCACATATTTGCTGTCGGTATGCAGATCGACCTCGCAGGCGCTCTTCAGCGCGTCGAGCGCCGAGATCGCTGCCAGAAGTTCCATGCGGTTGTTGGTCGTTTCCGCCTCGCCGCCCGAGAGTTCCTTTTCCACCTCACCGTAGCGCAGCACTGCGCCCCACCCGCCCGGCCCCGGATTGCCGGAGCAGGCGCCGTCGGTAAAGATATCGACATGTTTCATGCCCGGCCCTCTTCGCGTCTCAGGCCGTATTCCGCGCTCGAAGCGATGGCGCGGTGGAAGCGGATCTTCGTCAGATATTCGAGCGGATCCTTCTTGACCACGAGCGCGCCAGCGGGCGTCATCAGCCAATCGTAGAGCCGCGTCAGGAAGAAGCGCAACGCCGAACCGCGGCAGAGCAGCGGCAACGCATCGACCTCGGCTGGCGTCAGCCTGCGCACGCTCTCGTAGCCCGAAAGCATCGCCATGCCCTTGGTGATGTTGTAAGAGCCATTCTTCTCGAAGCACCAGGAGTTCAGGCAGACGGCGACGTCATAGGCAAGATAGTCGTTGCAGGCGAAATAGAAGTCGATCAGGCCGGACAACTTGTCGCCGAGGAAGAAGACGTTGTCCGGGAAGAGATCGGCGTGGATCACTCCGTCAGGCAGGGATTTCGGCCAATGGCGCTCCAGATGCTCGAGTTCCGCCGAGATCTCGTCCTTGAGACCCGACTGCACCTCGTCCGCGCGCGCCTCGGAATTGACCCAGAGGGGCCGCCAGCCACCGACCGAGAGCGCGTTGGCGCGCTTCAGCGTGAAGCCTTCACCAGCGAGATGCATGGCGGCAAGCGCCCTGCCAACCTCGTGGCAGTGTTTTGCCTCGGGCTTGCGAAGCCACATACCCTCGAGGAAGGAGATGACGGCGGCCGGGCGGCCCGAGAGCTCACCAAGCAGTTCGCCATCGGCCCGCGGCAGCGGCAGCGGGCAAGACAGCCCTCGCTCGGCAAGGTGATGCATCAAGCCCAGGAAGAACGGCAGGTCGCCGGCGTTCACCCGCTTTTCGTAAAGTGTGAGAATGTAGGAACCCTTGGTCGTGTGCAGCAGGAAGTTGGAGTTCTCCACGCCCTCGGCGATCCCCTTGTAGGAGGTCAGCTGGCCGACGTCATAGGCGGTTAGAAAACGGGAGAGATCGTCTTCCGTGATATCGGTGTAAACTGCCAAGGTTTTCCACTCTCAAGAATATGCGGGCAAGGAATGTGATTATTCGCCGTTGACGAAGGCCATGTCGGCGGCGGTCAGCGGCACGTGGCGGATCTCGCGATTGACGAGGAAGTTTTCGTTTTCCTCGACGGTATCGGCAAGTTCGACCTTTGCATCGTAACGCTCGCGGAAGGCCTCGATGATCTCGTTGACAATCACCTCAGGCGCCGAGGCGCCAGCCGACAGGCCCACCGTTGCGATATCGCCCATCTCGTCCCAGTCGATTTCCGACGCACGCTGTACCAGCACCGATTTCTTCGCGCCCGCTCGCAACGCCACTTCGACCAGACGCTTGGAATTGGATGAGTTGGGCGCACCGACGACGAGGAACAGGTCACAGCCGGGTGCTGCCTGCTTCACCGCTTCCTGGCGGTTTGTGGTGGCGTAGCAGATCGAGTCGGCAGCCGGCGCGGTTAGGTTCGGGAAGCGCTCGTGCAGCCGCTTGATGACGCCGGCGGTGTCATCGACAGAGAGTGTCGTCTGGGTGACGAAACCGAGATTGTCCGGATCCGGCGGCTGGTACACATCGGCATCCTCGACCGTTTCGACCAGCGACACGGCGCCTTCGGGCAACTGTCCCATGGTGCCGATCACTTCCGGGTGGCCGGCATGGCCGATCAGCACGACGTGCCGACCGAGGCGGTTGTGGCGCATTGCCTGCTTGTGGACCTTGGAGACCAGCGGGCAGGTAGCGTCGAGATAGAAGAGATTGCGGGCGTCGGCATCCGCGGGCACCGATTTCGGCACGCCGTGGGCCGAAAAGACGACCGGCTGCTTGCGGTGCTCCGGCGGGATCTCGTCGAGTTCCTCGACGAAGATCGCGCCCTTGGCCTCGAGTCCCTCGACGACATAGCGGTTGTGCACGATCTCGTGACGGACATAAACCGGGGCGCCGAACTCCTTCAGCGCCAAAACGACGATCTGGATGGCCCTGTCGACGCCGGCGCAGAAACCGCGCGGACCGCAGAGGCGAATGGTGATCGGGGATTTTGCTGCCGCTGATGATGCCATGGATCAGAATGCCACTAGAAGGAAAACAAGCGCTGCGATCGCCGGGCCGCCCTGGATGAAGAGGATGCGCGGCATGACCGACCAAGCGCCATATATAGCGGCAACGACCACGCACACAAGGAAGAACACCTTCAGCTCGAAGGCAAAGGACGGTTCCAACTGGATCAGCTACCAGAACAGGCCAGCGGCAAGAAAGCCGTTATAGAGCCCCTGGTTTGTCGCCAGCCCCCGTGTTGCCTCCGCCTGCTCCGGCGTCATGCGGAAGACAACCCTCCTCTGGGGCCTGGTCCGCAGGAGCATCTCCAACACGAGGAAGCCGACATGCAGCAACCCCATCAAGCCAATCAGGGCGTTTGCGAAGACCGCCACCCTTGTTCCTCGCCGTCATGCTACCGGCAGGGTTGGCACAGTGCCGTCGCCTGGGCTATCGCCCGCGACGTAGCGCGTAAAGACCGCTGACCAGCACCAGTGCCGCCGCAAGACCATACCAGGTCAAGGCGTATTGCAGGTGGTTGTTGGGCAGGTCGAACTGGGTGACACCGCCAATCGGCAAGCCGCCGGGGTTGGGCGTCGCATCGGCATCGACGAACAGCGGCACGACCTTGTCGGCGGGAAGGCCGACCGATGATGCCATCGTGTCGAGGTCCTTCCAGTAGAAGATGTTCTTGGCCAGATCATTGTCCGGAACGAGCGACGATGGTTTTTCGGTGAGCTTGGGCCGTGCAAGGCCGACGACACCGACGAAGGCGGGAAGCTCACCGGCAAGACGGGTCGACGCATCCTTCTGCTCGAAAGGCACGAAACCGCGATTGACGAAGAGAAAGCGGTCGTCATCCAACCGTAGCGGCGTGAAGACGTAGTAGCCGGTGCGGCCATTGAACGTGGCGAAGAAATGCCGCTCCTTGGTGTGGTCGAATCTGCCGGTCACCGTGACGGTGCGGTAGTCGATGTCACCGCCCTCGGCGAGCATCTTCTCGATGTCGGCGAGTGGCACCGGTGGCGCCGACCGATGCTCCTGAATTGCGGTCAGCAGGCCTTCCTTCCAATGCAGCCGCTGCATCTGCCAGGTGCCGAGCGAAACAAGGGTGGCGAAGACAACGGCGAGCAAAAAGAAAGCGCCGAGGCGTCCGAGAAGGCTGCGCTTCTTGACTTCGATCTCAGCCACGGTCGATCTCGCCCGGGCGCGCATTGTTGCGGTACTGCAGATTGATCAGAACGCCCTTGAGCATCCGTGTCAGCCCAAGGCTGAGGATGACCGCAAGCGGGATCCACAAGATGAAATGCAGCCAGAGCGGCGGGTTGAAATTGACCTCCGCCCACAGCGCCGCACCGACGACGACGAAGCCGACGATCAGGATCACGAACACCACCGGGCCGTCGCCGGAATCGGCAAAGCGATAGTCCAGGTCACAGCTCGCACAGGTCGGCTTCACCTTGAGGAAACCGTCGAACAGCTTGCCCTGGCCGCAGCGCGGGCAAAGTCCCTTGATCCCTGTCATCACCGGGTCCACCGGCGGGAAATGTGCCTTGTCTTCGCTCACGGCTTGATCTCGATTGGCGTGTTGTTGGGAACCATTGCCCAGATTTCTTCCATTTCGGCATTGGTAACGGCAATGCAACCGTTCGTCCAATCGTAGCGCTGCGTCAAAAACGCCAGCCAACCGAAATAATTGGGCTGACCATGGATCATGATCATGCCGCCCGGATCGACACCGCTTGCGGCAGCGGCAGAGACATCGGCCGGCGCCGGATAGGAGACATGAATGGACTTGTAGTAGCCGCTGCCTGGATTGCGCCAGTCGAGAGAATAGAGCCCTTCCGGCGTCCTCTCGTCGCCCTCCTGCCGCTTGTGGCCAACGGGGTTGCCGCCAAGCGCCACCGTGTATTCGCGGATCATCTGGACGCCGCGGAAGAGCTGCAACAGCCGCCTTTCCTTGTGAACGACGACCCGATCGGCGACATCGGCCGCCGTGGCCGAAACGCATCCGACCAGAACCGCCGTGCCTGCAATCGATGCAACCCGCATTGCGCGCCTCCCCGGTGTGTTCCCTTGGCGCAGACCACCAAAAGAACAAGGCGGCTGCATGGCTGCAACCGCCTTGTTCGAAGACTTACAGGCTCACGAAATTAGCCGTGAGCGATCGGCGCACCCCAGCTGCCCCAGATGTAGATGGAGAAGAAGAGGAACAGCCAGACAACGTCAACGAAGTGCCAGTACCAGGCTGCGGCTTCGAAACCGAAGTGCTGCTTCGGCGTGAAGTCGCCACGGAGCGCACGGACGAGGCAGACGAGCAGGAAGATCGTGCCGACCAGGACGTGGAAGCCGTGGAAACCGGTCGCCATGAAGAAGGTCGCGCCGTAGATCGAGTCCTTGAAGGCGAACGGAGCGTGGGCGTATTCGTAGCCCTGGACGAAAGAGAACAGCACGCCGAGCGCAACCGTCAGCGACAGGCCAGAGATCAGGCCCTTGCGGTCGTTGTGCAAGAGCGCGTGGTGTGCCCAAGTAACCGTCGTGCCCGAGAGCAGCAGAATGACGGTGTTGTAGAGCGGCAGGTGCCACGGGTCGAGCACTTCGATGCCCTTCGGCGGCCAGACGCCGCCGGTGAAGGAGGCGCGTGTTGCCTGGATGGCTTCACCCGGGAACAGGCTCGCATCGAAGAAGGCCCAGAACCAGGCCACGAAGAACATCACTTCCGAAGCGATGAACATGATCATGCCGTAGCGCAGGTGCAGCGACACGACGCGGGTATGGTGACCCTCGTGCGCTTCCTTCACCGTGTCCGACCACCAGCCGAACATGGTGTAGAGAACGATGATGAGACCGGCGAGCAGGATCCAGACGTTGGCAAGCTCGAGGCCGAAGATCTTCAGCGAGCTGCCCGCGAGGTAGCGCATGTAGCAAATGCCGCCAAACGCCATGACAAAGGCGCCGATCGAGGCAAGCAACGGCCAGGGGCTCGGGTCGATGATGTGGTAGTCATGATTCTTCTGATGCGCACCGGCCATGTCAGTAATCCCCGATATGTCTCTCTCTTGTCGCCCTTCCGGCATAGCCGAAAAGGACCTCCAGTCAAAGTTTGTTCTCTTCCGTCTTCACCTGCGCCACCGGTTTCGACGGTTCGCGCGGGTAGAAGGTGTAGGAAAGCGTCAACGTCTTGATGTCCTTGGTCTCCACCGCCTTGACCATGTCCGGATCGACGAAGAATACCACCGGCATCTCCATCTCCTCTCCCGGCTGCAGCGTCGTCTCGGTGAAGCAGAAGCACTGTACCTTGTTGAAGTAGGCACCGGCCTGCATCGGCGTGACGTTGAAGGTCGCCTGGCCTGTCGTCGGCTTCGACGAAAGATTCTTCGCCCGGTACATCACCTGCACGGTCTCGCCGATGCGGATATCGATGTCGCGCTGGACCGGCTTGAACTCCCAGGGCAGACCGCCCGAGGTGTTCGCGTCGAAGGTGACCTTCACTTTTTCGTCCAGGATGACGTCGGAAGCCTGCTCGACGCGCTGCGTGGTGCCGTTATAACCGGTGACCCGGCAAAACATGTCGTAGAGTGGCACGGCCGCATAGGCCATGCCGACCATGCCGGCGACGAAGGCGAGGCAGGTGCCGACGACGACGCGGTTCGAGCGCTGCTTGGGCGTGGTTTCCGGTGAATTCGTCATGCCATCCCGCCTCAGTTGACCATGCCGTTGCCGAACTTGATCAGCGTGACGATGTAGAACAGGACGACGAGCCCTGCGAGGACGAAGCCGAGCGCGATGTTGCGACCGCGGCGTGACTTCTTCTGGGCTTCAGTGAGCTTGACGGTTTCCATCAGGCAATACTCCCGGCATTCAGCCAGATATTGACGATCAGGTGATCCGCCATCAGGGCGGAAAAGATCACGAACAGATACATGATCGAGAATGCGAACAGCTTCTTGGCCGGCACCATGCGCTCATCCGCTTCCGGCATGCGCAGCACGCCGATCGAATACCAGACGAAGCCCAGACCGAGACCCGTTGCGACGGCGCCGTAACCGATGCTCGCGAAACCGAGCAAGGTGGGACAGATACCGATGAGCGCAGTCAGCACGGCATAGATGACGATCTGCTTCTTGGTGGTCGCCTGGCCGCAGACGTTCGGCATCATCGGCACGCCGACGGCGCCGTAATCGCCCATCTTGAAGAGGGCAAGCGCCCAGAAATGCGCCGGTGTCCACAGGAAGGTGATCAGGAAGAGAACGATGCTCTCGATCGATACGGCGCCGGTGACGCAGGCCCAGCCGATCATCGGCGGGAAAGCACCGGCGGCACCGCCGATGACGATGTTCTGCGGCGTCGAGCGCTTCAGCCACATCGTGTAGATGACCACGTAGAAGAAGATGGTGAAGGCGAGCAACCCGGCTGCGAGCCAATTGACGGCGAGCCCGAGGATGATCACGGAAAAGGCGGAAAGCGTCAGCCCGAAAGCCAGCGCTTCCTGCGGCAGGATCTTGCCGGCCGGGATCGGGCGCTTGGCGGTACGGGTCATGACCGCGTCGATGTCGGCGTCATACCACATGTTCAGCGCGCCGGACGCACCTGCGCCGACGGCAATGCAGAGAATGGCGATGAAACCGATGAAGGGATTGATATGGCCCGGCGCAAGCACCAGCCCAGCGAGCGCCGTAAAGACGACGAGTGACATGACACGCGGCTTCAGAAGCTCGAAATAATCGCGTGCAGAGGCTTCGGACAGGCGTGCAACGCCTTCCATGCCGACTGCTTCGTGATTGTCGATGACCGTCATGTCGTGTCCCTGTGCAAGTCCCGGCCGCAATGGCCGTGTATCGCCGGTTTCGCGGCGGGGTGAAGCCGCCGGAACCGGCGGCTTCTGTTCGTTGCCCGTCACTTGATGCGCGGGAGTTGTTCCCACTGGTGGAACGGCGGCGGCGAAGACAGCTGCCATTCCAGAGTGTTCGCGCCCTCGCCCCACGGGTTGTCGCCTGCGACGCGCTTCTTGGCGAAGGCTTCGAAGACGCCGAAGAGGAAGATCAGCACACCGACGGCTGCGATGTAGGAGCCGTAGGACGAAACCATGTTCCAGCCGGCATAGGCATCCGGATAGTCGATGTAGCGGCGCGGCATGCCGGCGAGGCCGAGGAAGTGCTGCGGGAAGAAGATCAGGTTCACGCCAATGAACATGACCCAGAAGTGCAGCTTTCCGACGAACTCGGAGTACATGTAGCCGGTCATCTTCGGGAACCAGTAGTACCAGGCCGCGAAGATCGCGAACACGGCGCCGAGCGACAGAACGTAGTGGAAGTGAGCAACCACGTAGTAAGTGTCGTGCAGCGAGCGGTCGAGGCCGGCATTGGCGAGCTGAACGCCCGTGACGCCACCGACGGTGAACAGGAAGATGAAGCCGATCGCCCAGACCATCGGGGTCGTGAAGCGGATCGAACCGCCCCACATCGTCGCGATCCACGAGAAGATCTTAACGCCCGTCGGAACAGCGATGACCATCGTCGCGAAGACGAAGTAGCGCTGCGTGTCGAGCGACATGCCGACGGTGTACATGTGGTGCGCCCACACGATGAAGCCGACGGCGCCGATCGCGACCATGGCGTAGGCCATGCCGAGGTAACCGAAGATCGGCTTGCGCGAGAAAGTGGAAACGATGTGGCTGACGATGCCGAAGCCCGGCAGAATCAGGATGTACACTTCCGGGTGACCGAAGAACCAGAACAGGTGCTGGAACAGGATCGGGTCGCCGCCGCCTTCAGGCGCAAAGAAGGCCGTGCCGAAGTTGCGGTCGGTAAGCAGCATGGTGATGCCGCCTGCCAGAACCGGCAGCGAGAGCAGGAGCAGGAAGGCGGTGATCAGAACCGACCAGGCAAAGAGCGGCATCTTGTGCAGCGTCATGCCCGGAGCGCGCATGTTCAGGATCGTGGTGATGAAGTTGATCGCACCGAGGATCGAGGATGCGCCGGCGATGTGCAGACCGAGGATCACGAAGTCCATGGCCGGCCCGGGCATGCCCGCTGTCGAGAATGGTGGATAAATCGTCCACCCCCCGCCTGCACCATAGGCGCCGGCCGGTCCCTCCACGAACATCGAAAGCAGAACCAGCAGGAATGCCGGGATGATCAGCCAGAAGGAGATGTTGTTCATGCGCGGGAACGCCATGTCCGGCGCGCCGATCATGATCGGCACCATCCAGTTGGCGAAGCCGCCGATCAGCGCCGGCATCACCATGAAGAAGATCATGATGAGCGCGTGAGCGGTCGTGAACACGTTGAACATGTGCTTGCCGCCGTCGATGGCAGCATCACCTTCGAAACCGTAGACCATCTGCGCCAGACCGTGGAAGATCTGGATGCCAGGTTCCTGCAGTTCGGCGCGCATGAACACCGAAAGCGTGCCGCCGATGATGCCCGCGAAAATCGCGAAGATCAGGTACAGCGTGCCGATGTCCTTGTGGTTGGTCGACAGGAACCAGCGCTGGAAGAAGCTCAGAGGCTTGTGCGCGTGGTCTGCGTGGCCATGATCGGAGTGATCATGGCGTTGATCTTGATGAACGGCTGTTCCAGCCATGGGTCGAGCTCCCCTTCCGAATTACTGTGCGGCGTTAGCGGCGACATCGACGGTCTTGGCCGCATCGATGGACGCCATGAGCGCCTTGTTCGCATCGCCGAGATTGGTGGCGGCGGCTGCGAGCCAGGTGTCGTATTTTTCCTGCGAAACCACGCGGATCGCTATCGGCATGTAAGCGTGGTCCTTACCGCAGAGCTCGGAACACTGGCCATAGTAGAGACCTTCGCGGTCAGCCTTGAACCAGGTTTCGTTGAGGCGACCGGGAACGGCATCGATCTTCACGCCGAAGGCAGGCATTGCGAAGGCATGGATCACGTCGGCAGCGGTGACGAGGACGCGAACCGTCTTGCCGACCGGAATGACAACTTCGTTATCGACGGCGAGCAGGCGCGGATATTCCTTCTTGTCTTCCTTACCGAGGGCGGCGCGATCGCCTTCCTTCATCAGGATGCTGTCGAAGGAGAGCGGGCTTTCGCCGACTTCATATTCATAGGACCAGTACCACTGGTTGCCGGTCGCCTTGAGCGTCAGGTCCGGATTGGCCGGCGGCGTAAGCTGCGCGGTCAGAAGCTGGAAAGACGGAATAGCGAGGAACAGAAGCACGACAACCGGACCGACGGTCCAGACGACTTCGATCGCGGTGTTGTGGCTGGTCTTGGAGGGGACCGGGTTGGCGCTCTCGCGGAACTTGACCACGACGATGACCAGCAGGAGGAGAACGAAGAGGGTGATCGGAATGATGAACCACAGGGTATAATGTTCAAACCACGTGATTTCTTCCATGATGCCCGTAGCGGCCTGCTGAAAGTTCGTCTGCCACTCGACAGGCTTGTCAGCAAAGGCGCTCGAAGCAAAAAGCAGACAGGCAAGCGCTGCCAGAACTGCATAAGCCTTGTTTTTCACAATGTGTCTCCCCAATGCGCTTGATCAGGATCAAACCGGAACGCAGAATCCCTGCGATACTGCTGCGCTTCAAACCACAGTTTGTCCGATGCCGCAACATCTGACCAATCAACCCCATGCGGCATTTTTGCACAAACGCATCTTTTCACACAGGCACCCCTTAGAAGCCGTCGCGAATCGACTTATATGACGTCTTCTCCGCCTCCAGCAGTGTGATTGCATGCGGCTCGCCCGGCAACACACAGGATAGGGTGTTTAACGCGCCCAATTTCCGCCATATGACGCTGGAATGTGCCCCGCAGGGCTTTTCATTTATTCCCACGCGCTTCAAGAATAGCCCTGATGATTCGACGTTTTGAGGTTTACATGGGCCTGCCCCTCTTTTCGCGACTGTCGGCCTACGCCGCCTTCGGCCTTGCCGTTCTCGCTCTCCCCGTTCAGAGCCTGGCCCAGCAACCCGCCGGAGCACCCGGCACGGTCAAGTCAAATCACGGTGCGTGGTCGATCGTTTGCGATCAGCCGGCGGGCGCATCCAGCGACCAGTGCGCGCTGATGCAGAACGTCATTGCCGAAGACCGGCCGGAAGTCGGCCTCTCGGTCGTCGTGCTGAAGACGGCGGATCGCAAGGCGAAGATCCTGCGCGTGCTCGCCCCGCTCGGCGTACTGCTGCCGAACGGCCTCGGCCTCAACGTCGACGGCAAGGATATCGGCCGCGCCTATTTCGTGCGCTGCTTCTCCGACGGTTGCTACGCCGAGGTCGTGCTCGAGGACGAGCTGCTGAAGACCTTCCGCTCCGGCGCAACGGCGACCTTCATCGTCTTCCAGTCGCCGGAAGAAGGCATCGGCATCCCCGTCGACCTCAAGGGCTTCGGCGAAGGCTACGACGCGCTGCCCTGACCGGACTGCGATTTCCAACGAAAAGCCGCGCCCAAAGCGCGGCTTTTTTAATGGCCCGGTACCAACCCGGAAGAGGAAAGCCCGGATCGACTGTCCGGGCTTTGCGTTCTCAGATGATATCGGTTCCGGCGATCTTGATGCCGAAACCTTCAAGGCCGACATAGTGCCGCTCCCGCGAAGCCAGCAGCCGGATCGAGCTGATCCCGAGGTCTTTCAGGATCTGCGCGCCGAGGCCGATTTCCAGCCACTCGTTCTCGCGGGCCTGCGCCTCGTCATGCGCTTCGCGTTCGTGCTTGCCTTTGCGGGCGGTCTGCGACACGCCGACACCAACCGACCCTTCGCGCAGGTAGACGATCACCCCCCTGCCCTCTTCGGCGATGCGCTTCATGATGCGATCGATCTGGCAGTCCTTGCCGAAGACGTCGGCACCGACATTTTCGAGATGCAGGCGAACCGGAATATCGACGCCGTCGCGGATGTCGCCGAAGACGACGGCGAGATGCTGCATCGGATCCCAGGGCAGCGAATAGGAATGCCCCTTGGCCGGACCATAGGGCGTTTCGATATCGAAGGAGCCGCCGTGTTCGATCAGCGTTTCCTTGCGCTGGCGATAGGCGATGAGGTCGGCGACAGAAACCTGCTTCAGGCCGTGGGTCTCGGCAAAGCTTGCGACCTGGGGTCCACGCATGACAGTACCGTCGTCGTTGACGAGTTCGCAGATCACACCGATCGGCGGCAGGCTTGCGAGCTTGCAGAGGTCGACGGCGGCTTCCGTGTGACCGGAGCGCATGAGAACGCCGCCTTCGCGCGCGACCAGCGGGAAGATGTGGCCCGGGCGGACGAAGTCCGTCGGCCCGACATTGGGATTGGCGAGGTTGCGCACCGTCAGCGTGCGGTCGTCGGCGGAGATGCCCGTCGTCGTGCCGTGCTTGAAATCGACCGAGACGGTAAAGGCCGTCGTATGGGCGGAATCGTTTTCCGCGACCATGGCGTTGAGGTTGAGGCGTTTTGCCTCCTCGCGCGGCATCGGCGTACAGACGATGCCCGAGGTATGGCGCACGATGAAGGCCATCTTTTCCGGCGTGCAATGCACCGCGGCGACGATCAGGTCGCCTTCGTTCTCGCGGCCGTCGTCATCGGTTACGACGACGATTTCGCCGGCTTCGAAGGCGCGGATGGCATCGACGACACGCTTCTGATCATAGGACATGGTGCTCTTCCCGATTTGCGCTAGGCCGAATTGCTCGGACCCAAATTACTTGAGACGGCCGGTCTGGCCGCGGTCACGCAGGTAGTGATCGGCGATGGTGCAGGCAAGCATCGCTTCGCCGATCGGCACCGCGCGGATGCCGACACAGGGGTCGTGGCGGCCCTTGGTGCGGACATCGACTTCGTTTCCGTCGCTGTCGACCGAGCGGCGCTCGGTGAGGATCGACGAGGTCGGCTTGATGGCGAAACGCGCGATCACCGGCTCGCCGGTGGCGATGCCACCGAGAATACCGCCAGCGTGATTGGAGAGGAAGACTGG
The DNA here is from genome assembly GCF_052115125.1 of Ensifer sp. 2TAB8. Taxonomy (NCBI): domain Bacteria; kingdom Pseudomonadati; phylum Pseudomonadota; class Alphaproteobacteria; order Hyphomicrobiales; family Rhizobiaceae; genus Ensifer; species Ensifer sp. 2TAB8. The sequence continues at coordinate 216,409 of NZ_JBFRGB010000001.1, forward strand.
CTTGCCGTCGGCGCCGATGCGCATCTCGTCGGCATTCTCCTCGCCGGTGATCTCGGCCGCGCCGAAGCCGTTGCCGATCTCGACGCCCTTGACGGCGTTGATCGACATCAGGTTGGAGGCGATGTCCTGATCGAGCTTGGCATAGATCGGCGCGCCGATGCCGGCGGGCACGCCCTCGGCGACCACTTCGACCACCGCGCCGACCGAAGAGCCTGCCTTGCGGATGCCGTCGAGATATTCTTCCCACACCGGCACGATCTCCGGATCCGGAGCGAAGAAGGGATTGTTGTTGACCTCGGCCCAATCCCAGTTGGCCCGGTTGATCTTGTGCTTGCCGATCTGGACGAGCGCCCCGCGCACCACAAGGCCCGGAACGACCTTGCGGGCAATGCCGCCGGCGGCAACGCGCGCGGCAGTCTCGCGCGCCGACGAACGTCCGCCGCCGCGATAGTCGCGAATGCCGTATTTCAGATCGTAAGTGTAGTCGGCGTGACCCGGGCGGTAACGCTTGGCGATCTCGGAATAGTCCTTCGAGCGCTGGTCGGTGTTCTCGATCAGCATGGAGATCGGCGTGCCGGTCGAGATCATCGTCTCGCCGTCCTCGTCGAACATCACGCCCGAAAGGACCTTGACGAGATCGTCCTCGCGGCGCTGCGTCACGAAACGCGACTGTCCGGGCTTGCGCTTGTCGAGCCAGGCCTGGAGTTCGGCAAGGGTGAAGCGAAGGCCGGGCGGGCAACCGTCCACCACGCAGCCAAGCGCCGGCCCGTGGCTTTCGCCCCAGGTGGTGACGCGGAAGAGATGACCGAAAGTGTTATGCGACATGAAGGCTACCGGACCTTAAGCAAGCAATGTCGTACGTTTCGTACGCGGATGCCCTCTCTTAGTGGAAAGCCGGGGACGGGGAAAGACTTTTGCGCCTGCCGCCGTCGCTTCGTCACGATGCCAGGCGCAGGCCGCGATCGGTCGCAAAGGCGAGAAACTTCTCCGCGCTCAACGGCCGGGAGAAGGCATAGCCCTGCAGGACGTCGCAGCCGAGGATGCCGAGCATCTCCGCATGCGCCATCGTCTCGACGCCTTCGGCCACGGTCTCGATGTTCAGCGAGCGGGCGATCTCGATGATCGAGCGTACCAGCGCCTGCTCGCGCCGGGCGCTCAGCACCGGAACGACGAGCTGGCGGTCGATCTTCAGCCGTTTCGGCTTGATCTTCAGCAGGCTGACGATCGAGGTATGGCCGGTGCCGAAATCGTCGAGTTCGATATCGATGCCGAGCTTCTTGATGCCCTCGATGTTGGTGGCGACGATATCGTCGCTCTCGTCGAGGAAGATCGACTCCACCAGTTCGAAACAGATCTGGCCGGGCGCGATGCTCAAGCCCTCGAGCGAGGGCAACAGGTCGTCGTCCTGAAGCCGTTTCGCCGAAACATTGACCGAGATCTTGGGGACCTTTAGGCCAGCGGCCGCCCAGCGCATGTGGTCGATCAGCGACTTCTCGAGCACGAGCCGATCGAGCGCGGCCGTAACATTCAACTCCTCGGCAATGCCAAGGAAGCGATCCGGCGTGAGGACGCCTTCACGCGGATGGTTCCAGCGTACCAGCGCCTCCACCCCGCAGAGCGCAAGCGTCGTCGCATCGAACTGCGGCTGATACCAGGGCTCGAACTCGTCCCTCTCGATGCCCTCGAGGATCTCGTCGGCGATCCGCTTGGCGGTCACCACTTCGGCCTGCAGCACCTGGGTGAAGAACTGATAGCGGTTGCGGCCTGCCTCCTTGGCGCGATAGAGCGCGATATCGGCATTGATAAGCAACTTGCGCGCGTCGATCTCTGCGCCACGGCCGACGGCAACGCCGATGCTGACCCCGAAGCGGCAGGGAAAGCCGTTGTAGTCGACCGGCTGACGCATAGCGGCGATGATCCGGTCGCAGCGCGCCGCCAGCGCCCCCTCGCCCGGCGCACCGGTGACGGCGACCACGAACTCGTCGCCGCCGATGCGGGCGATGATATCACCCGGCGACGTATTTGCCCGGAGGATTTCGGAAGCGTGGATCAGCATCGCGTCGCCGGCTGCGTGGCCGAGCGTGTCATTGATCTGCTTGAATCGGTCGAGATCGATGTGGAGGATGGCGATATCCTCGTGATCGCCGGCCCTCGCCAGCCGCTCCAACGCCTTGTCAAGCATGCGGCGGTTTCCGAGACCGGTGAGGGGATCGTGCAGGGCGTTGTGTTCGATTCGCACCCGCGCCTGTTCCAGCTCGGCGTTCTTCGCGTCCGCCATGGCTTTGGCCGCCCGCAACTGCTCGGTCATGAGCACGTCTTCGGTGACATCGAGCGCCATGCCGACGAACTTGCGGGCACCATCCGGCGCCACGTGCAGCTTGCCGACAGAGCGGATGTGGCGGACGCCGCCGGCGGGCAGAACCACACGTGCCTGGTGTACGTAGGTCTCGTCCGCTGCAATGGCGCGGTTGACCGCGTCCAGCGCTGGCGAACGGTCATCGGGATGAAGCGTTGTGAGCCAGATTTCTTCGTTCGTGGCTCCATCCGAGTAGACCAGACCGTAAAGCTGGTGCATGCGCTCGTCCCAATAGGCGACGTCGTTGTCGAGGTCCGCCTCCCACATACCGCAGCGATAGGAATCGAGCGCCAGGTCAAGGCGGCGCGAGAGCAGTTCGAGGTCCTGCTCACGCTCGTAAAGACCCTTCAGCGCCTGCTCAAGCTCGAGGTTCTGCTGGTCGACTTGTGCCTTGGCCGCCGTCAGTCGCTCGGTCTTCATGACATCGTCGGTGACATCCCAGCTGATGCCGGTCACCTTTGCGCGACCGTCGGCGCCGCGATGGCTCGATCCTACGTTGCGGATGTGGCGCACGGCGCCGCCTGGCAGGACGACCCGATATTGCGAGCGGTATTCCAGTCCATCGTCCAGGCTGCGGAACAGCGCGTTGGCGGCGATGCCTATGTCATCGGGATGAACGGTCGCACGCCACTCTTCGTAGGTCGGTTCCTCCAGGTGAGCCTCGAGCCCATGCAGGTGGAACATGCGATCGTCCCACGAGCGCTGCTGCGTTTCGACGTCGATCTCCCAGATGCCGATCTTAGATGCGTCGAGCGCGAGGTTCAGCCGATGAGACAGCGTCATCACCTCCCCTTCCCGCGCTTTCAGCTTCGCAATATTGCGTTGTCGCTCGTTGAAGAGCCCGCCGGTCAAAAGGATCGGGATCACCACGATGGCGACAGCGGCGGCGATCGCGAGGCGAATGCTCTCGATGTTTGCGGGCAGCTGTTCCCAGCCGCCAACCGGCATGGCCGCGAGTTCCCATGCGCCGCCCGCCAGATCCAGCCGGCGTGTCACCGGCGCCTTGCGAAAGAGCGCGTCCTCGCCGAAGAACGCATCCTGGATCCGCTCCTCTTCGGAGATGTCCCTGATCGCGAGGTGGACGTCGACGTGGCGATGATCCTTCGTCAGTTCCGGCGCTTCGGTGCCTGCCTCCAAAAGGCGCGCGGCGCGGTAAAGCGCATTCTCGTCAATGATGGCCTCGACGTAGCCCCAGCGCTCCATCCGCCCCTGGATCTTGGAGAAGACCGGCAGGAAAAGCTCGAAGCCGTTGCGGCCACTCGGCAGGCGAATGGGGCCGATCATCACCGGCCTCACCGTCGACGATGCACGCTCGATGGCGTGCCTCGTCGCGCCGAACCTGTTGAAATCGGTGCCGACGAACCATTGCTGGCTTTCACGCGGAAAGGCGATCCATACCACGCCGGCAGGCGCCGCCGAAGCGCGAACCATCTGTGGGTTCTGCAGAAGAAGCTTCGTTGCCATGACGGTAAAATCGTCAGCCGTCATCGCCGGGTGCACGCCGATACTGTTGGCGAATCCGTTCAGCGCCGCAATGTTGGTGTTGACCTCCGATTGCAACCGATTGGCGATGAGGTTCAGTTCGTTCTCGACGTCGATCCGGAGGTCGTTCTGGAAGTTTTCGAGATTCTGCCGCTCATAGATATAGCCGCCGGCAAACACGACGAGGCCGGCGATCGCCGCTGGTATGAGCGACGGTTTCGCAAATCTGGCTGCCGCCCGAATGCGCTGGCGCAGAACGTCGATGATCTTCAATCTTTTCCCCTCGATCCCCAACCAAAGGTAGCGAGCGAGTCTTAAGATTGGCTTTCGTCACAAATCCTTGGAAAACCCCATGATTCATGGGGAAATCGGCATTCCGCGTCCCCCACTTCGGCGTTCCCCCGCTTGAAAAAAACGACGTCGCCGTCCAGTCTTTCGGCGTCGGATAGGTCACCAAAAAACCGGGGCCTGACGGCCAAAAGCCAAGTTACAAGGCAATTTTTGCCACAATCGGGGGCCAAGGGTGATGACAAGAATGTTCGCAGAATCGTTGAAGAGGGCAAGAAAGATGCGTTTTGTCATTGCCGCGCTCATGGCCACCGCTGGCTTGCTTTCGCCTTTGTCCGCTCTTGCGGAAAGCGCTGACGTGGAAGCTACCATTACGGGTGTCGACACCGAACGCCTCAGCCTCCAACTCGATGACGGCAAGAGCTACCAGGCACCCGAAGAATTCAACTTCGAGGGCTTGAAGGCGGGCGTGAAGGTTCTGGTCTTCTACACGGAAGTCGATGGCAAGCGGGTCATCAACGACCTCGAAATCGTACAGTAAATAAGCGGCCCGCCCCTCGGCTTACGCAATACCGAACGCAAAGGCGTTTCGCACTTTTCCTGGCATTGCTTTTGGGGCGGATACCGTTCCGGCCGTCAGATCCAGCCGATAGTACCGCCGGAAATGCGCAGAAGACGATCCTGCGGGATCGCCGCAGACGCCGCCTCCTCAGCCTCCATCTCTCCAAACAGCTTGAAAAGCGATCGGATGACGCCGCCGTGGCTGACGCAGACGGTCGGCTTCGCTACGTCCTTCAGCCAGGCGGCAACACGCCAGGACAGGATTTCGTAACTCTCGGCGTCAGGTCCCGGCGGGATAAAGTCCCATTTCACCGCACGCCGTTCGGCGATCCTTTGCGGCGCCGAGCGTTTGAGCTCGGGAAGAGTGTGCCCTTCCCAGTCGCCGAAGGAAACCTCCTTCAGCCGTTCGTCGGTCCGGTAGGCGGTGGGTTCGAGCCCCATCGCCAGCCTCAAGAGCTCCATGGTCTCGCGCGTGCGGCCAAGCGGACTTGCGACGAAATCGAAATGCGCGGCGTCTGCGCCGAGAATGCCGGCGAGCGCAACACCGTTGCCGGTCGCCTGCTGGCGACCGAAATCATTGAGCGGGATGTCCTTCTGCCCCTGGAGCCGGCTTTCGGCATTCCAGTCGGTCTGTCCGTGACGGATCACATAGATCAGCACAACATGCCTCCGGGCAGCAGGCCGTCGAACCGGTAGCGGAGGTTCGATCAGTCCTTGATGACGGAGATATCGGGCGCGTCCACAGCCTTCATGCCGACGACATGGTAGCCGCTATCGGCGTGGTGGACTTCACCGGTGACCGAACGCGACAGGTCGGAGAGCATGTAGAGGCCGACGTCGCCGACTTCCTCGATCGTCACGGTACGGCGCAGCGGTGCGTTGTATTCGTTCCACTTGAGGATATAGCGGAAGTCGCCGATGCCGGAGGCAGCCAGCGTCTTGATCGGGCCGGCGGAAATCGCGTTGACGCGGATGTTCTTCGGGCCGAGGTCGACCGCGAGGTACTTCACGCTGGCTTCAAGCGCAGCCTTGGCGACACCCATGACGTTGTAGTTCGGCATGACCTTTTCGGCGCCGTAGTAGGTCAGGGTCAGCATCGAGCCACCATCGGTCATCAGCTTTTCAGCGCGACGGGCAACCGAGGTGAACGAGTAGACCGAGATCTGCATCGTCTTGGCGAAGTTCTCGGGCGAAGTATCGACGTAGCGGCCGGTGAGTTCGTCCTTGTCGGAGAAACCGATGGCGTGCACGACGAAGTCGATCTTGCCCCAGTGCTTTTCGAGCGTATCGAAGACGGCATCAATGCTGGCTTCGTCGCTGACGTCGCAATGGCCGGCCATGAAGCCGTCGATTTCGGCGAGCAGCGGCTCGACGCGCTTCTTCAGCGCATCGCCCTGATAGGTCAACGCGACTTCACCACCCTGCGCGTGGATGGCCTTGGCAATGCCCCATGCGATGGAACGGTTGTTTGCAACGCCCATGATGACGCCGCGCTTGCCCTTCATCAGACCGGATGCCTGAGCCATGGTAAGTCCCCAATACTATTTCCAGCAACGGCCGGCGCCGGTGCCAAAGTTCACAAATGTCATAGACACCCCACCGAAACGGGTGCGGCAAATTGTCGAGAATTGCCTATGGCATAGTGGCAGGGGTGGTTCAAGCGCGCCTGAGATCAGGAACTGTTAGTCCCCGTAATATTGGTTCAAAGTGTCAGCGAACTGTCACAAATGGACCGTCACAGATAGAGTCCGTCGCGCTGCGACTTCATCAGATCGGTCACTTTCTCATCCGGCGCGTCTTTCAGGACCAGCCGCAGCTCCACCAGGAGATCGCCGTGGGTACCGTAGGTTCCCGGCAGGCCCTGGCCGGTGAGGCGGATGACCTTGTCGGATCCGGACCAGGCCGGCACGACGACGGTGACCGGGCCAACCGGCGTTTCGAGGCGCTCCTCGCAGCCGAGGACAGCCCCCTGCAGATCGATCGGCAAGGTCGTGAGCAGATCGAGGCCGCGGGTGCGGAAGGCGCCGCCCTGATCGACCCGGAGCGTGACGACGACATCGCCGCGGCTCATGCCGGTGACGCGATAGCCCTGTTCCGCAAGGCGAATGGTCTGTCCGTCGACGGCACCCGGTGGAATTTGAACCTTCAGACTCTCGCCATCCGGAAGCTCGATCGTCAAGCGCTGGCGATTGATCAGATCCTCGATGCTGACAGTGAGATCGACGGCAAGATCAGGCACCTTCTCTGCAGTTTTTGCCGCGCGACCCCGGATGCGCCGGACGATGGCTGCGACGAGTTCGGCTGCGGGTGCTGCGGCGCGTTGCATCAGCGGCGTTTCCGTCCTGGCGGTAGCTTCCTGCTGTGCTTCGGCCACAGGTTCCGGCTTTGCGTCGGCAGCTTGAGCCGGCCGTTCCGGCTCCTTTGCGGCTGCCGGTTTCGGCGCGGGCTTGGGCGATGGGTTCGACGACGGCTTCGGCGATGGCCGGGCCGACCTGGCACGCGCCTCGGCGCCAAAGATCTGCGAGATGGCGTCTTCGGCCGTCTCCGCATCGACAGGCGCCTCCTCTTGCGCATTGCCGCGCATCTTCGCCTTCATCGCCTCCATGCGACGAAGCTCGGCCTCGCGGCGCGCATAGTCGTAGCGGCTTCTAAGCTTCGGATCGCGCAGAAGCTCGTAGGCCTTGCCCGCCTCGGCAAAGCGCTCAGCGGCGGTCGGGTCGTCCTGGTTGTGGTCAGGATGCACGGCCTTTGCCAGCGAACGCCAGGCCGCCTTGATTTCGTCCGGCCCGGCATTGCGCCGGACACCGAGGATCGCATAGGGATCACGCATGGCTTCTACCATCTTCTCTGATCGGCGGCCTCTCCCTGACGCCCGCCTTATGCCCCGATTGAAGGCGTCATTGTCGCCCGTCCACTGAGCACCGATGATCCAAAGAACTTGCTAAATAGTGGTTAGCCGCGACCGTGCGCGCGGCGCTGGAATGAGACCTGCGGGCGATCACGCGCACTTTTAGGGATTTGTGGTTAATCGCCGATTTCCAAGCCCCGCTTCAGGCGCGCGGGCCGAAGCTGGTCAGATACCAGGCGCCATCACCACCCTGGCAGGTGTTGCCGTCGAACTTTGCAATGCCCTCGTAGGAATGGCGCGTCGTGGTGAAACGGCGGCAGAGCATACCGCTCGCGCGGTCTTCCTGAATGCTGCTGATGACACCGGCACTGCCCGAAGTCGCATTGGCCCAGGGGATCGGATTGATAGAGCCGCTGCCGAGTTCGGCCGAAGTTACGGCATTGCGGACCATGACCGCATCGGAGAGGCCATCGGAGGTTTTGGCGAGAGGAACGGTGCCGGTCGAGACGGTACGGTCGACGCCACTGCCAAAGAGATCGAGACCCGCGCCCATGCAGCCGGAAAGCGCCAGGACCGGCAGGCAAATTGCCGCGCTACGCAGCAAGGCGAAGGAAAACCCCTTCTTGGCGTCGATCCACTTTGCTATGTCTTGCACGGCAATCCTGTCAGACTCGCTGGAGCCGCACGTTGCTCGAGTGGTCAACATACAGGCTCCGACATTTTCGATGCGGAAACACCGATCGGGTTCATCCCGAAGTATTTCCGCGCCAGACATCACGGCATTGGAACGCAATAATGGCGGCGAATGAGTTAACAAGCGGTGACTTCACCGAATCAAATGAGCCCTTTTCCCTGTTTGGCGCATGGCTGAAGGACGCGGAAGGCAGCGAGATCAACGACCCGAATGCCGTTGCACTTGCCACCGTCGACAGCGACGGACTGCCGAATGTCCGCATGGTGCTGCTCAAGGGCTTCGACGAACGCGGCTTCGTTTTCTACACGAATTTCGAAAGCCAGAAGGGCCAGGAAATCCTTGGCGCCCGCAAGGCGGCGATGTGCTTTCACTGGAAATCGCTCCGGCGGCAAGTGCGTGTGCGCGGGCCGGTCGAGATCGTGACCGACGAAGAGGCGGACGAGTATTTCAAGAGCCGCCCCCGCGGCAGCCGCATCGGCGCCTGGGCCTCGAAGCAGTCGCGCCCGCTCGAGGGCCGGTTCGCTCTGGAAAAGGCAGTCGCCGAATACACGGCCCGCCACGCGCTCGGCGAGATCCCGCGTCCGAGCCACTGGTCGGGTTTCCGTATCCTCCCGACCTCGATCGAGTTCTGGCACGACCGTCCATTCCGGCTGCATGACCGGATGGAGTTCCGTCGGGCGACGCCTGAAGGCGGATGGGAAAAGGTGCGAATGTACCCCTGAGGCCTGCCTGTCTCTCGCAAGAGAGACGCCAGATGCAACGACGACGCTCGGCCGCTCAGGTGGCCGGGCAGATTTGCCCTTTGCCCGGCCCCTCCGGGCGTTTTCGTCGGGTGCCTTTTGATGACGATCGATGTTCGTGACGCGACGCTCGACGATATAGCCGGCTGTCACCGCTGCCTCGACGAGGTCGCCCAGGAAAGCCGCTGGCTTTCACGGCTGAGCGCACCACCCTTCGACGGCTTTGCCACATACATGAGCGACCTGTGTCGCGCCCGGGCGCCCCAGATCGTCGCGGTCGACGATCACGTGGTCGGCTGGTGCGATATCCGGCTGGATGCCTCACCCGTTCGCGCGCACGTCGGGACCTTGGGCATGGGGCTCCTCGGTATCTATCGTGGGAAGGGAATCGGCAGCCGGCTCCTGCAACTGGCGATGCAACGCGCTCGCGAGCGAGGGCTGGAACGCATCGAGCTTTCCGTCCTTCATGAGAATGCTGCAGCCCGGGCGCTTTACGCGCAGTTTGGCTTCCAGATCGAAGGCCGTCGTGTCCGCGACTGGAAACACGATGGTGTTTACCAGGACAGCATCCTCATGGCTTTTGCCTTCAATTGACGCCGAAGCACTCGGCTGCCCAAGTCACCTTTTCTAACCGGCGGCCAGGCGGAACGGAATGCCGGAGGCCAGAGCCGAAACGTAGCGGGCGCGCTGGAAATGGCCGTTCAATGAAATGCGCGGCAGGGCATAAGGGCTGGATTGCGCACGAGCGGTGAGCGTGCCGGGTTGGGTAGTGACGGCCAGGGTGAAACCCAGATCGGCGACGATCTGATGATCGCGCGCCGAGACCGCGGGTGCGTCGCCATAGGGATAGGCGAAGGCCGGCGGCCGGCGGCCGGCAACCGCCTCGACGCGCTCCGCCGACTGGGCGATCTCTCTCCTTGCGTCGTCGCCGCTCAGGCGCGAGACAGAACGATGGCTGATCGTGTGCGCGCCTAGGCCTGCCAGCGGGCTTTCGATCAGCTGCCGCAACCCTGCCTGATCCAAAATCAATCGTTCGGTGATCGCCAGCGGATCGACACCGTGCGCGATCGCCGCAGCATTGAGTGAAGCAATCGCCGCCGCTTCATCACGGCCGTGAATGAAGGCCGCGACGCGACTGAAGGCGACCTGCTTTTCCGCTGCCGCTTGCGTCGGCAGCGTCTCGACGCCTTGGCCGAAGTCGAAGCGCAGCGTCTCGTTCGTCGCCAGTATGTCGGCGAGCGTTTCCCACCAGAGCGTGTGAGTACGATCAACGAACCCGCCGGTGACGAAGACGGTGAAAGGCGCTTGATGACGTGCGAACACCGGCAAAGCGTGCTCCAGATTGTTCCGGTAGCCGTCATCGAGGGTAAAGCAGGCGACCGGTCCACCTTCGGCGGCCAAGGCCTCCGACAAGTGTTCGAGCGGGACAAAGCGATAGCCGTCGTGCTTCAGCGTCCGTAGCGCGACGTCGAGAAAATCCGGCGTGATCTCCAGATGGGCGTTGGGATCGAAGGCACGGGCAAGCTTCGGCCGGACATGGTGCAGCGTAAAGATCGCCCCCTGCCCGCGCGCGCCGGCCATCAGCCCGGTGCGGCTCAAGCCCCCGGCGACTTCCAGCCCGCCGGCAATTGCGGCGCGGCGAACAATTGTCGTGATCATGCCCTTGATGGTCGCCCCCAAAATCTGGCCCCGCATGGTGCCAGCGCGGCCTAACAGTCTGGAAAGTTAACGGCGAGGGCGTTAAACCTTGTTGAACGGAAGGATGTTCATCAGCCATTTACCACAACCCGGAAAACAGCGTAGGAATGTTACATTCCGCCCTAAAGTTGCAGCAAAGCCACGGATCTTGTCACAAAACGAAACAGCTTCGCGCCTGTCCAAAGGCGCTCTTTGACGGGGACCAACATGAAGACCTTGCGCTGCCTCCTGCTGGCGACCTTTGCTCTCGCCCTTGGGTCTGCAACCGCCATCGCCGGAACCGCCTCCCTGGTTCTCGACGCACGCACCGGCAAGGTTCTCTCGGCAGAAAACCCCGATGTCCTCAATCACCCGGCTTCGCTGACCAAGATGATGACCGTCTACATGGCCTTCGAGGCGCTCAAGCGCGGCGAACTCTCCTGGGACAGCAAGATCAAGGTGTCGAAGGCGGCGGCAGCAAAACCGCCGATGCGCCTCGGCCTCAAGTCGGGCATGACGATCACGGTCCGCGAAGCGGTAATGGGGATGATCGTGCGCTCGGGCAACGATGCGGCCGCAGCCATGGCAGAAAAGCTCGGAGGCTCGGAAGCGAATTTTGCCCGGATGATGACAGCCAAGGCGCGTCAACTCGGCATGAACAAGACCGTGTTCATCAATGCCTCGGGCTTGCCGGCGAGCCAGCAGGTGACGACGGCGCGCGAAATGGCGACGCTCGCTGTCGCGCTGATGCGCGACTTCCCGCGCGAGTATCAGCTCTTTGCGACCGAGAGCTTCAATTTCCGCGGCCGCAAGGTCCGTGGCCACAACAATCTGATGTATCGCTACGAGGGCATGGACGGCATCAAGACCGGCTATACGAACGCCTCCGGCTTCAACCTCGTCAGCGCCGTCAAGGACGGCAATCGCCGGGTGGTCGGCGTCGTGCTCGGCGGCAAGACGGCACGCAGCCGCGATGCCAAGATGGCTGCACTTCTCGATCGCCATGTCGGAAAGGCGGCCAAGGGCGGCCGGCAACTCGTGGCGTCGACGCGTGGCGGCAAAGTGGTTGAAGCGCCGGTCGAGGTCGCAGCGGCCAGCACATCGGACGTTCCTATGCCCTACACCGCGCCGCAGCGGGCCAAGCAGGATTCCGTTGCGGCCCTGATTGCGGCAACCGCCACGACCGCCATCCCTGCTGAACGCCCGACCGAGGTTGCCGAGATCGAAACGACGGCTGCGGTTCCGGCTGCGACCGGCGGCTGGCAGATCCAGATTTCGGCGGCACCGTCAGCGGAGGCCGCACGCATGCTGCTCGCCCAGGCACGCTCGGAAGCCGGTGTGCCGCTCGCAGGGGCCACACCCTACACGGAAGCTGTCGGCAAAGGCGCCAATGCGGTGTACCGCGCCCGCTTTGTCGGCTTTTCAAGCCGCGACGCAGCAGCGGCCGCCTGCGATGCGCTCAAGCAGCGTTCCTATGATTGCATGATGCTGCCATCACGCGGCTGAGGCAGCGGCGCGATTTAGGCAGTTCCGCCCAAGGCGACGGAACCGTCGGTGAAGCCAAGCGCTCTCGAAGCTACGCCTGGGTGCCGCCGACCGTGATCTGGTCCATGCGCAGGTGCGGCTGGCCGACGCCGACCGGCACCCACTGGCCGGCCTTGCCGCAATTGCCGATGCCGGTGTCGAGCTTGGTGTCGTTGCCGACCATGGTCACCCGCTTCATCGCATCCGGGCCATTGCCGATCAGCATGGCGCCCTTGACCGGCGCGCCGATCTTGCCGTTTTCGATCAGATAAGCCTCGGTGCAGCCGAAGACGAACTTGCCGGAGGTGATGTCCACCTGGCCACCGCCGAAGGAAACGGCATAGATGCCCTTTTTCACCGAGGCGATGATTTCGTCCGGCGTCCTGTCGCCCGAGAGCATGTAGGTGTTGGTCATGCGCGGCATCGGCACATGGGCGTAGCCCTGGCGACGGCCGTTGCCGGTGGGCTGCATGCCCATCAGGCGGGCGTTCTGGCGGTCCTGCATGTAGCCGACAAGCTTGCCGTCCTCGATCAGCACGTTGTAGCCGGACGGCGTGCCCTCGTCGTCGATCGAGATCGAACCGCGGCGTGCCTCAATGGTGCCGTCGTCGACGACGGTGACGCCCTTGGCAGCCACCTGCTCACCCAAAAGGCCGGCAAAGGCCGAAGTCTTCTTGCGGTTGAAGTCGCCTTCGAGGCCATGGCCGACCGCCTCATGCAGCATGACGCCCGGCCAGCCGGAGGCGAGCACCACGTCCATGGTGCCGGCCGGCGCATCGATGGCTTCGAGATTGACCAGTGCCTGACGCAGCGCCTCGTCGGCGCCCATCTTCCAGTTCTCCTCGGTGACGAAATCGCCGAAACCACGGCGCCCACCAGTGCCGAAGGAGCCGCTTTCCTGGCGATCGCCATCGCCGGTTACGACCGAGATGTTGATGCGCGTCATCGGCCTGACGTCATGCACACGATGGCCGTCGGCGCGCAGGATATCGACGACCTGCCAGCTGGCGGCGATCGACGCAGTGACCTGGCGGACCTTCGGGTCCTTGGCGCGCAGATAGGCGTCGATCTCCTGCAGCAGGGCAACCTTCGCCTCGAAGCTCGGCTCGCCGATCGGGTTCTCGTCGCCGTAGAGTTTCTTGTTGGTGCGCTGCGGGGCGGCGGCATAGGAGCCGGCGTAGCCGCGCGTCACCTGTGCCACCGCGTCGGAGGCCCGGCGCAGTGCAGACAGCGAAAGCTCGCCGGAATGGGCATAGCCGACCGCCTCGCCGGCAACGGCGCGAAGACCGAAGCCCTGGTCGGTGTTGAAGCTGCCGCCCTTGAGACGGCCATTGTCGAAGGACAGCACCTCCGCCCGGGCATGTTCGAGGAACAGTTCGCCGTCGTCGGCACCGGCGAGCGTTTCCGAGAGAACCTTGCGGATCGTTGCCTCGTCGGCATCGAAGAGGCTCATCAGATCGGTGTTCATGTGCTGCGCTCCCGCATCGAGAAATCTATTGCCTCCATTTAGGAAGGCCGCGGGTTCAAGCCAAGGAAAATATCATGTGAATGACGGGTTCCAGCCTTCGAGGCGCTCGACCCGTTCGACGCCGGCGAACCGGGCGACCCGCTCAAGCTCCGCATCGATGCGCTCCAGGCGCCCTGCCGAGGCGCGGACGCCCTTTTCGAGCCAGAGCTTGCGGACATCAAGGCTGCCGCGCTTGCGGTCCGCCTTCATGTCGATGCGACCGATCAGCCGGTCACCCTCGATCAGCGGGAAAACGTAGTAGCCATATTCGCGCTTGGCTTCGGGCACGAAGATCTCAATGCGATAGAAGAAGCCGAAGAGCCTTTCTGTGCGGTTGCGGTCGCGCAGCAGCGGGTCGAAGGGGCTGAGCACTCGGACGCGACCGGGAGGCTCGGGTATATCGCCCAGCGTTTCCGGAAAACCGGTGAAGGCGAAGGCGGCGCGCGGGCGGCCGCCATCGATCGCCTCGATCTGCACCTCAACGAGTTCATCGCGATGCTCGGCGACCCAGGTCTTCGCTTCATCCGGGGAGACAAGATCCCAGAAGGCGGCGATCTCGCCGTGGGTGGCAAAGCCCAGGCGCTCAAGCGCGCTGCGGCAGGCCCAGTCGATGAATTCCTGGTGGCTGACGTCGCCGTCCTGATGATGCGGCGGGATCACCCGCTGGGTCAGGTCATAGACCTTCTGGAAATTCTCGCGCCTCGCGATCGCGAGCTTGCCCGTGCGCCAGAGCACTTCGAGCGCGGTCTTGGAGGGATGCCAATTCCACCAGCCACCGGATTCGTGCTCGGCTTCCTTCAGATCGCGGGCCAGCACCGGGCCACCCTCGGCGATCCGGGCATAGGTGTCGTCGCAGCCCTTCTCAAAACCTTCGCCGCGCCATTTCTGCCAGCGCTCGACGATCGTCTCGCCTTCCCATTTGAAGCGATGCTTCCAGTAGCGGAAAAAACTGCTCGGAATGATCGAGGCGTCGTGCGTCCAATGTTCGAACAGATCGCGATCGTCTTCCAGCAACGCCGTCAAATGCTCCCGACGATAGGTCTGGTTGCGGGCAAACAGGATCTGGTGATGGGCGCGCTCGACGGTGGCGATGCTGTCCACCTGCACGAAGCCGATGTCGTGGATGAGCTTCAGCAGGCCCTCCTTGCCGAGCACACGGTTCGGCGCGCCGGAAAGGCCCTGCTTGGCGAGGAAGATGCGACGGGCGTCGCTGTTGGAAAGGCGAATCGTCATGGCAACAAGAATAGGCTTTTATTCCCATAATTCAAACGCGGGATCCGGAAGATCACCCGCATTGCCCTTGTTGGCGGACTTGGCCTATAGAGCAACCCGAAAACGGCGCGAGCCGGAGACAGCGAGGAACGGGATGGACATCCGCTTTACCGATTGCGCGGTCCGCTTCGGCGAGCGAGTGGCATTGCAGCCCCTGACGCTCACGCTTGCCGAAAAGCGCATCGGCATCATCGGGCTCAACGGTTCCGGCAAGACCACTTTTGCCCGGCTGATCAACGGCCTGGTCAAGCCCTCCTCCGGCAGCGTAAGGGTCAATGGGCTCGATACGGTCACGGATGATCGTGCCGTGCTTTCCGAAGCCGGCTTCATCTTCCAAAACCCACAGCACCAGCTGATCATGCCTATCGTCGCCGAGGATATAGCCTTCGGACTGAAGAACCGCGGGCTCTCCCGCGAGGAGATCGACCGCCGCATGCAAGGCGCGTTGTCACGCTTCGGCATCGAGCATCTGGCGCGTCGGCGCGTGCACGAGCTTTCGGGCGGCGAGACGCAACTCGTCGCCATGGCAAGCGTCGTCGTCACCGATCCGAAGATCCTGATCCTCGACGAGCCGACGAACCAGCTCGACCTCAGAAACCGCCGCCGTGTCGCCGCCGCGATCGATGGCCTGCCGGAAGATACGGTGGTGATCACCCACGATCTCGGGCTCGTCGAAAATGTCGACCGGCTGCTGCTTTTCCACGAGGGCCGACTTACCGCCGACGGCAATCCAGGCGAGACCATCCGCCACTATCACGAGATCGCCGGATGCTGACGAGCCTGTATATCGAGGGCAAAAGCCTGCTGCACCGGCTGCCCGTGCGGGCGAAGCTTGTCGCGCTGCTGGTGCTGAGCATCGGCCTCTTCCTCAGCTCCTCGCTCGCCCTTCAGACGATCGCCTTCATCATCGCCGCCGGCCTCTATCTGTCCGTCGGGCTGTCGCCGAAGGACGCGCTCAAGCGTGTCGGCTTCGTGTTCCTGACGATTTTCTTTCTGGCCGCCGTCAATCTTTTTTATCTGTCCGTTGCCGAGGTCGCGACTTTGACATTACGGCTGATGGCGCTGGTGTTGCTTGCAGCCGCAGTGACGGCGACGACGACGATCAGCGCCTTCATGGATGAGATCACCATCCTGCTGACCCCGCTCGAGCGCCTCGGCCTGGTGCGGGCAGCCGACGTCAGCCTGGCGCTCGGGCTCGTGCTGCGCTTCGTCCCGGATATCTTTGCGCGCTACGAGGCGATCCGCGAGGCCCATCGCGCCCGCGGGATACCCGTCAGACCGTTGACGATCATCGGGCCGCTGATCATCCTGACGCTCAAGGACGCCGATACGATTGCCGCTGCGATTGACGCGCGCGGATTTCGCCGCCAATAAATTCGCGCCTACTAATACATAAGGGAACCGGATCCGCATGAACACCAGAGACCTCGTCCTCATCGCCCTCTTCGCCGCGATCGTCGTCGTGCTCGGCCTCATCCCGCCGATCACGCTCGGCTTCATTCCGGTGCCGATCACCGCGCAGTCCATGGGCGTGATGCTCGCCGGCTGTATTCTCGGCGCCAAGCGTGGGGCGCTTGCCTTCCTGCTGTTCCTGCTTCTGGTCGCGATCGGCCTGCCGGTACTTTCGGGCGGCCGCGGCGGCCTTGCGGTCATCGCCGGCCCTTCCGGCGGCTTCATCGTCGGCTGGGTTGTCGCCGCTTTCGTTACCGGTCTCATCGCCGAGCGCACCGTGCGCGAAGGCCACGCCGAAACGCGCCAGTTCATCGGCTTCTTCCTGGCGTCCGTCCTCGGCGGCATCGCCGTGCTCTATGCGATCGGCATGCCCTGGGTCTCGGTCGTCACCGGCACGCCGCTGCTGGCGGTTGCCACCGGCTCGCTCGCTTTCATCCCGGGCGACCTCTTGAAGGCTGCAATCGCGACGCTCGCCGCGCGTGCCGTCTACGCCGGCTATCCGCTGCTGCCGGCTCGCACCTGAGCCGATGCCGTTTGCCGCCGCGATCAATCGCCACGCGGAAGACCGTCCGCATGCCCCGGCCTTCCAAATCGAGGGCCGGGTTTTCACTTTCGGCGAACTCGCTTGCATCGCCGGCGCACTTGCCGAAGCTTTCGACGATCTGGTTGGGATTGCCGAACGCCGTAGCGTGCTGGGCGACCGCACCCGCCTGATTGTGCTGGAGGCCGGCAATCACCCGCTCTTCGCAGCCGCCTTTCTCGCCGCCACCAGCGGCGGCAACTGCGTCGCACTGATCGACCCGCATCTGCCGGAAGCGGCGCGCCAAGCCATGCGCGATCGCCTGTCTCCCGATCTCATCATCGTCGCCGATGGCGCCGCCTTGTCGCTCCTTGCCCCGGCAAGCGGCAAGACGCGAACCTTCCGCGAGACCAATGGCATGGAACGAGAGCCGCTCGCGGTCGGCAAAGACAGCGAGCCCTTTCTGATCGTGTTCACGTCGGGCACGACAGGAACGCCCAAAGCGATCGTCCGCGATCGCGGCTCGTGGCGAAGGAGTCTGGCGATCGGCGAGCACTTCTTCGGCATCGACCGCAATACCCTGACCTTTGCCCCCGGTCCGCTCGCGCACGGGCTGACACTCTATGCGCTTGCCGAAACCCTTGTCGCCGGTGCTCAGTTCATCGGGGCCGCGCATTTCGAAGCGACCCGGGCGGTTTCCATCATCGAGGCGGAAAAAGTCCGGCGTCTGGTGCTGGTGCCGACGATGCTGCGGCGGCTCTGCGTGGCAGCGACGGACAGATCACAGGTATCGGTCACCCAGATCACGGTCGCCGGCGCCAAGCTGTCGGCGAGTGATCGTGCCAGCGCCGCGCTCGCCTGTCCGAAAGCAAATATCATCGAATATTACGGCGCCTCGGAGCTGGGCTTCATCAGTGTTGCGACCGAGGGCGACACCGCTTCGGCCACCGCCGTCGGCCGCGCCTTTCCCGGCATCATGCTCAGCATTCGCAATKACAAAGGGGGTGAAATACCGGCGGGCGAGACGGGTACGATCTTCGTCGACAGCGCCCTCATCTCCGACGGTTATGTCGGCGACGCCGACGGCGCCGGCTTTCGCCGCCTTGGGTCGCTTGCGACCGTCGGTGACCTCGGCTTCCTCGGTGAAGACGGGACATTGCACCTTCTCGGCCGCGCCGGCGGCATGGTGCTATCGGGCGGCAACAACATCTACCCCCAGGAGGTGGAAGCGGTGCTCATCGGAGATGCCGGCGTTCACGCAGCGCTTGTCCTCGGGCTCGATCACCCGGATCTCGGCAGCGAACTCGTCGCCGTCATCGAGCCGGAGGGCGGTATATTTGATAGAGAAGCGCTTGACCGTCATCTCGCCGCCCATCTGCCGCGCTACAAGCATCCCCGTCGCATCTGGCTTTGCCGGAATATGCCGATGACGCAGTCGGGCAAGGTGGCGGCGGGCACGCTCAGGCAATGGATCGCGGATGGAAACGATGCTCTCGAACTCATCGACTGACCCCGCACGCATACCGGTGATCATCGCCGCGCTCCGGACGCCGATCGGCCGCGTCAACGGCGCGCTTCGCGATATCGAGCCGTCGCGGCTGGCAGCACCGTTGATCGCCCGCATTCTCCGCGATACCGGTCTGAAAGCGACCGACATCGACGATGTCATCCTTGGAAATGCCGCCAACAGCGCCGGCAACCTCGCCCGGCTCGCAGCCCTCGAAGGCGGCCTGCCGGTCTCGACACCGGGCGTCACTGTCGACCGCCAGTGCGGATCGGGGTTGGAGGCGATCACGCTTGCCGCACGAATGATCCAGGCGGGTGCCGGCCGCTTCTATCTGGCCGGCGGCACCGAGAGCGCCAGCCGCGCGCATATCCGCCTGAGGCCGCCGCTGGAGCGCGGCGGCGAACTGGCACCGGTCAAACGGGCGCGCATGGCGCCGGACGAGATCGGCGATCCGGACATGGGTGTGGCCGCCGAAAACGTCGCGGCCGCCTGCGGGATCTCCCGCGAACGGCAAGACGTCTTTGCGCTACAAAGCCATCGACGCGCGGTCGAGGCGGCCCTTGCCGGCCGTTTCACCCGCGAAATCGTGGCGATCGAAACGGCGGCAGGCTCGGTATCGAACGACGAGTGCCCGCGCGCCAATGCTTCGATAGAAACCCTGCAGCGGCTGAAGCCGGTCTTCGTCGAGGGTGGGACGGTGACCGCCGGTAATGCCTGCCCGATCAACGACGGCGCGGCTATGGTACTGGTCACGAGCCTTGCCGAAGCGCGCCGACTTGGCGTTCCCTTCGCGCTCGAATTCGTCGATGCGGCGACGGCGGGCGTCGATCCCAACCTGCTCGGGCTCGGCCCTGTTCCGGCGATGCAGAAGCTGAAAGCGCGACAACCCGCGCTCGATCCGGCAAAGACCAATTTTATCGAATTCAACGAGGCCTTCGCCTCCCAGGTGCTCGGAAGCCTCGAACAGCTCGATATCCCGGCGGAGAGGGTCAATCTCGACGGTGGCGCTATCGCGCTCGGCCATCCTTATGGCGCCTCGGGGGCGATCCTTACCGTCCGGCTCTTCTCGCAGATGCAGACATCGCCGAAGGGCACGGAAGGGCTGGCAATGATGGGCGTCGGCGGCGGCATGGGCATCGTCGCCTTGTTTCGCGCGGTTTAAGAACGCCCAACTCAGGACGAAACCGCTTCGCACTTTTCCTGGAATTGGTCTCTTAGTCCGCAATTCCGGACGGAAAACCGCTTCGCACTTTTCCTGGAATTGCTTTGGTTAAACGGCGTAGGCCGCCAGCCACTCGCGCGTTGCCGTCGGCAGCGGTAGCGGTGTGTGCCGTTGCGGATCGACCGCGACCCAGACAACCTCGACCTCCGCCGCGAGTTGTCCGCGCGCCTCAACCTTGACAACAAAGCTGATCGAGCTGCCGCCGACCTTCGCCACGTTGGCGGTGAAACGGGCCGGCTCGTCGTAGCGCAAACCCCGATGATAGACGCAGGCCGAGCGGCGCACGAGATAGCTTGGCTCGTTCACCACATGCGGGCGATGGCGCCAGAGACTGGAAAGGGCGGCTTCCGCGTGGGCATAATAGGCGGCATTGTGCATGTGGCCGTGCATGTCTATATCGCGAAACGGAATACGGATTTCCGTGACGTTCTCCAGCTCCCTGCCGTCCATGCGAGGCTCCCTGACGATGCGCTCCACCCTCGTTAGCCAGTTCGGCGATCCCCGGCAAGTGATTGCGCTCGTCGACGCCGAACGCGTGGCACCTGCGGCGGGCGAAGTCGAGGTGGCAGTGTCGCTCGCCGCCATCAATCCGTCCGATCTCATCCCCGTGACTGGCGCATATAGCGCCCGCACCACTCTCCCCTTCGTGCCGGGCTTCGAGGGCTTCGGGACGGTGACGCGCATTGGCGCCAGCGTCACGACGCTGAAAGTCGGCGACCGGGTGATCCCGATCGGCGCCAGTGGTCTGTGGCAGGAGTATCTGATCAGGCCGGCCGAATGGTGCTTCGACCTGCCCGAGGACATCAGCGAGACCGATGCAGCGACCTGCTACGTCAATCCGCTGACGGCGCTGCAACTGATCGAGGCGCTGCGTGCGCATTTCGGTTCACTCGATGGTCGCCGCATCGGCGTTACGGCGGCCGGATCGGCGATCGGCGGCATGCTGATGAAGCTGCTTGCCGGCGAAGGAGCCGATGCCACCGGCATCGTCCGCAGCGAGCGCAGCGCCGAGCGGCTGGCAACCGAGGTTCCTGGCCGCATCGTGCTCGGCGGCGAGAGCCACGTGCCACAGCTTCGCCTCGACGCAATCATCGATGCGGTTGGCGGCGCCTTGGCCGGCGATCTCATCCAGCACGCACTCGCCCCGGGCGGCGCCTTCATCCAGTATGGCGCGCTCAGCGGCGTTCCGGTGCCGCAGGCGGCGATCCAGGCGCGGCCGGATATCCGCTTTTCCTTCCTGTGGCTACGGACCTGGGTGCATTCGGCCCGGCGGCCAGCGATAGAAGCGGCCTTTGCGAAAAGTTTCGAAGGTCTGCGAACCGGCCTTTTTTCCAGCCGCATCGCTGAGATCTATCCGTTGAGCCGACTCGACGCGGCGCTTGCCCATCAGGCGGATCCGGGCCGCGACGGCAAGCTGCTCATCGATCCGCGCTGTTGAAAAATCTGTCTTTCGGCTGCGTCACCATGGACCTTGCGGGGTGGGCGCACTAGGTTCCGGGCATGACCACGTTCCTCTATGAAAATCCGGTCTTTCTGGAACACGAGGTTCCGGAGGGGCATCCTGAACGGCCGGACCGGCTGAAGGCGCTGAACCTCGCGCTCGAACATCCGAACTTCGCCGACCTCAAGCGGATCGAGGCGAAGAAGGCGAGCGAAGATCTCGTGCTGCTCGCACACCCTGAAGAACACTTGCGTGAGGTCAAACGCGCCATTCCGGAGGAAGGCCTCAATCATTTAGAGGCGGATACCTATGCAAGCCCGTTGAGCCTGGAAGCCGCGCTGACGGGCATAGGCGGCGCGGTTGCGGCCGTCGATGCCGTCTTTACCGGCGAGACCGACAACGCCTTCGTTGCTGCGCGGCCGCCGGGACACCACGCCGAAAAGAACAGGGCGATGGGCTTCTGTCTTTTCAACACGGTGGCGATCGCCGCCCGATATGCCCAGAAGGTCCATGGGGCCGAGCGCGTCGCGATCGTCGACTGGGACGTGCACCACGGCAACGGTACGCAGGACATCTTCTGGAACGATCCATCGGTGCTTTTCTGCTCGACGCACCAGATGCCGCTCTATCCCGGCACCGGCGCCAAGGACGAGACGGGCATCAAGGGCAACATCGTCAACGCGCCACTGTCGCCGAACATGGGCAGTGAGCATTTTCGCGAGGCGTTCCGCAGCCGCGTGCTTTCGGCGCTCACCAATTTCCGGCCGGACTTCATCCTGATCTCCGCCGGCTTCGATGCGCATCACCGCGACCCGCTGGCGCAGATCAACCTCGTCGCCGAGGATTTCGACTGGGCGACCGGCCGCCTGCACGAGATCGCCGATCGCAGCGCCGGCAACCGCATGGTCAGTCTGCTCGAAGGCGGCTATGACCTTCAGGGCCTGGCCGAATCGGCCGGTCTGCACATCTTGAGACTGATGAGAGGGTAACCATGAACACCACCACGCAACCGGACGTTTCCGCCCTCTCCTTCGAGCAGGCCGTCGAGGAACTGGAGCGGATCGTTTCGGCGCTGGAGCGCGGCGACGTCGCCCTCGACAAGTCGATCGAGATCTACGAGCGCGGCGAAGCTCTGAAGAAGCATTGCGAGGCACTGCTGAAGGCCGCCGAGGACCGCATCGAAAAAATCCGCCTCGACCGCGCCGGCAAGCCGCAGGGCGTGGAGCCACTCGACGCCGATTGATCGTTTCGTCGCAATTCCGGACGGAAAACCGCCTCACGCTTCTCCCGGAATTGCCAAGATCGGATTGATCGCTGCGCGGAAACACTGCGTCCTTGCTTCGCCCCTACCCGCCTGACGTCATAGGCGTTAGTACTTGATGCGACAGCAAAAACGGGAGCACGCGCATGTCCTTCTTCCCAGGCCCCGATCCGCTTGCCGGCGACAAGCCCGCCTGCGACGCCATCGAACATCTGATCGTTCCGCGCACCAGCGATATCGGCGGGCTGCAGGTTCGCCGCGCCCTGCCGTCGGCAAAACGGCGCCTGGTGGGACCGTTCATCTTCTTCGATCGCATGGGGCCTGCGCTTCTTCGCGCCGGCGAGGCGATCGACGTGCGTCCGCATCCGCATATCGGCCTTTCGACCGTCACCTATCTCTTCGACGGCGAGATCAAGCATCGCGACAGCCTGGGCACCGAGATGGTCATCCGCCCCGGCGACGTGAACCTGATGACCGCCGGACGCGGCATCGTGCATTCCGAACGCTCGCCGGAAAACCAGCGCGGCCATGCGCGCTCGATCTCGGGCCTGCAAACCTGGCTGGCGTTGCCCGACCACAAGGAAGAAATCGACCCGATCTTCAGCCATACCGAAGAGCAGATGCTGCCGCATATGAGCGACGACGGCATCAAGGCGCGGGTGGTGATCGGGAGTTTCGAAGGCGCGAAATCGCCAGTCTCGGTTTTCACCGACACGATCTATGTCGACCTCAACATAGCGCCGGGCAAGAGCGCGCCTTTCGCGGCGCAATGGGAAGAACGCGCGCTCTACATCCTCTCCGGTGAGGCGATCATCGCCGGCGACCATTTTGCCGACAACCAGCTGCTTGTCTTCCGTCCGGGCGACGAGATTACGGTGACGGCAGGACCTCAGGGCTGTCACGTCATGCTCTTTGGCGGTGCCGCACTCGGGTCTTCCCGCCACATCTGGTGGAATTTCGTTTCGTCTTCGAAAGAGCGCATCGAGAAAGCCAAGGAAGAGTGGCGCACCGGCCGCTTCGACATCGTGCCCGGAGACGAAGAGGAATTCGTTCCGCTGCCCGAGGGCTGACCGCGACCTAAAGTGGCACAGGCTGGGTGCGGAAAACCGCGCAACATTGCCTCATGGCGCTTGAATCGATTTCGATTCACAGAATCATGCGCTAGTCTCTTGGTTGACGACGCAGGAACGCCTAATTTTGCATTCAGCAACGATTGCGTCTAAAGAGCCGCTTCGACGGTACCACCAACTATCGCGCGCCTGATCCCACGGCGCGCATGAGGCATGCAGCGTGACACAACTGCCAACCAATCCGATGCCGGCTACTCCCTTGCTCGACAAGGTGACCTTTCCCGACGATCTGAAGAAGGTCGACGACAAGGATTTGCCGCAGCTTGCCGGAGAAGTCCGGGCAGAAATGATCGACGCGGTATCGCGCACCGGCGGGCACCTTGGCGCGGGCCTTGGCGTCGTCGAGCTGACGATCGCAATCCACAAGGTCTTCAACACACCGCATGATCGGCTGATCTTCGACGTCGGCCACCAGTGCTATCCGCACAAGATCCTGACCGGCCGCCGCGATCGCATCCGGACGCTGCGCCAGGAAGGCGGCCTCTCGGGCTTCACCCGCCGCGCCGAGAGCGAATACGACCCCTTCGGTGCCGCGCACTCCTCGACATCGATTTCCGCCGGCCTCGGCATGGCGGTCGCCGCCGACCTCGACGGCAAGAACCGCAACGTCATTGCCGTCATCGGCGACGGTGCGCTTTCGGCCGGCATGGCCTATGAGGCACTGAACAATGCCGGCGCGCTCGATGCGCGCCTGATCGTCATCCTCAACGACAACGACATGTCGATTGCGCCGCCGACCGGCGCGATGAGCGCCTATCTCGCGCGCCTTGCCTCCGGCCGCACCTATATGGGCATCCGCGAAGTCGGCAAGAAACTGACGGCCTATCTCGGCAAGACTGTCGACCGGGCGATCACCCGTGCGGTCGAGCATGCCCGCGGCTACGTCACCGGCGGCACGCTGTTCGAAGAGATGGGCTTCTACCATATCGGCCCGATCGACGGGCATTCGTTCGACCATCTGCTGCCGGTGCTGCGCAACGTGCGCGACAATGCCAAGGGTCCGGTGCTGATCCATGTGGTGACACAAAAGGGCAAGGGCTATCCGCCGGCGGAAGCTGCCGCCGACAAGTACCACGGCGTCAACAAGTTCGACGTCATCACCGGCGCCCAGGCAAACGCCAAGCCGAATGCGCCGGCCTATACCTCGGTCTTTGCCGATGCGCTGACGCAGGAAGCCGGCTTCGATGACAAGATCGTCGCCGTCACCGCCGCCATGCCCTCGGGCACCGGTCTCGACAAGTTCGCCAAGGTTCATCCCTCACGCTGCTTCGATGTCGGCATTGCCGAGCAGCACGCGGTCACCTTTGCCGCCGGCCTTGCCGCCGAAGGCTACAAGCCATTCGCGGCGCTCTATTCGACCTTCCTGCAACGCGGCTACGACCAGGTGGTGCACGACGTGGCGATCCAGGGCCTGCCGGTGCGCTTCCCGATCGACCGCGCCGGTTTCGTCGGTGCCGACGGCCCGACCCATGCGGGCTCGTTCGACACGACCTATCTGGCGACCCTTCCAGGCTTCGTGGTGATGGCCGCGGCCGACGAGGCGGAACTGAAGCACATGGTGCGCACCGCAGCCGCCTATGACGGCGGCCCGATCTCGTTCCGTTACCCGCGCGGCGAAGGTGTGGGCGTCGAAATGCCCGAGCGCGGCCAGATCCTTGAGATCGGCAAGGGCCGCGTCGTCAAGCAGGGGTCGAAGGTGGCGCTGCTTTCCTTCGGCACCCGCCTCGCCGACTGTCTGCTGGCTGCAGAAGATCTCGATGCCGCCGGTCTTTCGACCACGGTCGCCGATGCCCGTTTTGCCAAGCCGCTGGACCATGACCTCATCCGCCAGCTTGCCCGCAACCACGAGGTGCTGATCACCATTGAGGAAGGTGCGGTCGGCGGCTTTGCCAGCCACGTGCTGCAGTTCCTCGCCGAAGACGGCCTGCTCGATGGCGGCCTGAAAGTCCGGCCGATGGTCATGCCCGACGTCTGGATGGAGCAGGCCAAGCCTGAGGCGATGTATGCCGCCGCCGGTCTCGACCGCGCCGGCATCGTCTCGACCGTTTTCAAGGCGCTCGGCCAGAAGCAGGATATCGGTATCGGCGCTGCCGGCTGATTGATCCTCGCACAGCATCAAACAAAAACCTCGGCTCATCGCCGGGGTTCTTGTTTTCTGGATCTATTGATCAGAATTCCTGCCAGTCGTCCTGCGCCACCGCGACGTTGCCGCGTGACATTGGGCGGGCGGGTGTCAAACGCTGCGCCGGCGTGGCTGCCGGTGCCGCCATGGCGCGCGCGGCGGTGCGCAGATCGGCGGTCGATGCGGTACGCGCCTGACCGGGAAGCGTAAAGCGGGTGATCAGTTCGCGAAGGCGGACGGCTTCATTGGCAAGCTGTGCGCTCGCGGCATTGGCCTCCTCGACCATGGCCGCATTTTTCTGGGTCACCTGGTCCATCTGGTTGACCGCGGTGTTGACCTCGCCGAGACCCACCGACTGTTCGCGCGCCGAGACGGCGATCGCGCTCATATGTTCGTTGATCGTCGCGACATGATCGTCGATCGCCTGGAGCGCCGCACCGGTATCGCGAACCAGCCGGACCCCGCCTTCGACCTCGACGGACGAATTGCGGATCAGTTCCTTGATTTCCTTGGCGGCCTGCGCCGAGCGCTGGGCAAGCTCGCGCACCTCCTGCGCCACAACGGCAAAGCCCTTGCCGGCATCACCCGCCCGCGCCGCTTCGACGCCGGCGTTGAGCGCCAAAAGGTTCGTCTGGAAGGCGATCTCGTCGATGACGCCGATGATGTTGGAGATCTGGCCGGAGGAATGTTCGATCCGGCGCATGGCCTCAACCGCATCGGCAACGACGCTGCCGGATCTTGCAGCGCTGGCGTTGGCTTCGGCCGCGACGTGCCGTGCTTCCTCCGCCCGCTTCGTCGAGTTCGTGACATTGGCGGTGATCTCGTCGAGTGCCGCTGCGGTCTCTTCCAGAGCTGCCGCCTGCTGCTCCGTGCGACGCGACAGGTCGTCGGCGCTTTCGCTGATCTCGCGCGAGCCGCCGTCGATCGAGCGGCTGGAATCGGCGACCGCCGCCAGGGCATCGCCGAGCTGGGCGACGGCGCTGTTCAAATCATGACGCAACTGCTCGAAATCCGCTGCGAAAGGCTCATTGAGCTGGAAGGCGAGGTCACCGGCTGCAAGGCGGCGCAGACCGCTGGCGAGGCCCGACGTCGCCTGCAGCAGACGTGCCTGGGCGGCAGCTTCCGCTTCCTCCTGCAGGCGGATGCGTTCGGCTTCGGCGCGAGTGCGGTTTTCCGCGGCTTCCGCTTCCAGCCTACGGTTGGCGATCGCCGCCTGGCGGAAGACTTCAACCGCACCGGCCATCTCGCCGATCTCGTCCTTGCGGCCGGCATAGGGGATCGAAGACGTAACGTCGCCCTCGGCAAGGCGGGTCATGGAGCGGGTCGTGGCAACGATCGGCCGCGAAATGGTGCGTCCGACAAGGAACACCGTCGCCGCGATCACCGCGATCGCCGCGACAATTGCCGCGAGCGCGATCGTCTCGATCGATTGCTGCGTCGAGACGCTCTCGGTTTCGGCCTTGGCCTTTTCCGTCTCGATTGCGCCGGCCACCTGCTCGAATTCCGGTTCGACGGCGGCGAAGGCCTTCGACATGGTGGCGCGCAGTTCGGTCTCGTTTTCGGCGAGCGCCGCATAGTCGTTGAAGGCGGTGGCATAGTCCTTGAGCGCCGCCAGTACCTTGTCCTGCACATCGGCGCCGCCGAAGGCTTCGGCCGGCGTTGCGGCAAAGTTCTTCACTTCGCCAGCATGCTTTTCCACGTATTTGTGGTCGCGCCGCATGATGAAGTCCTTCTCATGGCGGCGCATCATCAGCATGCTCGCCTGAAGGCCCTTGTCCTTTACCGATTTCAAAAGCTCTTCGATCGCGTGCACGGCGGTGCGCATCGCGCCTTCCTTGCCGCTTTCCGGATCGAGGCCGAGCGTCCGGTTGGCGACAACAACGGCCGAAAAGGCCTTCAGGTATCCGTCGTAACCCTCGGAGATCGCCTGCAACTGCCCACGCGTAGAGGCGCTGCCGAGCAGCTTGCTGAGCGCGGCCATCGTCTCCTCAGCTTTTGCGGCCGTTTCCGTATGGGTCGCAGCATATTGGTCTTCCTTGCGCAGCAGGAAATCCTTCTCTGCACGACGGGTCTGCAGGAACTGCACCTCCAGTGTCAGCAAGGCATGCTCGGCATCGCGTTGAACCGCCACCTGTTGGCGGTAGTCCTCCTCTATGTCCTTCTCGACGACGAAAATCGCGACGATCGCGAGAATTCCGGCGACGGCGATCGGCACGAGTAGGCCGATGCGATGGGAAAGCTTGAGGTGAAAACGCGGCATGCGGCAACTCCTTGCGCCAAAGGGCGTCAGGTGAGGAAGATCGGGTTTTGTCGGGAGGTCCGGTTTGAGGCGGAGTGCCTGCATCATGCAGGTGCGACATCGCCGGCAAATTCGCATCCACCATTTAAGGATAGATGAATATTCAATTATTTTTTAGGGTTTCCTAACTGTTGAGCCGAGGACGTGTCGTTGCTCGACGCTCGGGGGCTTGCCATCGGGGCGGCAAGTCGCCATGAGAAACACATGTCAGAAGATCGCCAGAACGAAGAACACAAGAACCGGGTGCGCCTGGACCAGTTGCTGCTCAACACAGGACTGGTCGCCAGTCGTGCCCGCGCGCGTGACGCCATCCAGCGCGGGACCGTCAAGGTCGACGGCCGCACGGTCACCAAGGCAGCGTCCATGTTTGCCGAGACCGTCACGATCACCATCGATGATCCGGCGCAGGACTATGTCTCGCGCGCCGCGCTGAAGCTGGTCGCGGCGCTCGATCATTTCGGGCTCGACCCCGCAGGCGAAAGCTGTCTCGATATCGGCGCCTCGACCGGCGGCTTCACCGAGGTGCTGTTGAAGCGCGGAGCCGAGCACGTGGTCGCGATCGACGTCGGCCATGGCCAGATCCATCCGCGCATCGAGGGTGACGAACGCGTCACCAGCATCGAGGGCCTCAATGCCCGCGCGATGACAGAGGAGGATATCGACGACCGCGACGTCACCTTCGTCGTCTCCGACGTTTCGTTCATCTCGCTGAAGCTGGCGCTGCCCCCGGCGCTCGATATGGCGCTTCCCGGCGCACACTGCATCCTCCTGGTGAAGCCGCAGTTTGAAGCCGGACGCGACGCGATCAGCAAGGCGGGTCTGCTCAAGGATCCCGACAGCGCACCGGCGGTCGCAGCCGAACTCGAGCGCTGGCTCGTCGAAGATATGGGCTGGCAGAGCCTCGGCCTCATCCCCTCCCCCATTGCCGGCGGCGACGGCAATGTCGAGTTCCTGCTCGCAGGCAAGAAGCCATGAGCACGGAAACCGTCACCATTAAGCGGCTCGGCGCCCAGGGCGACGGCATCGCCGAAGGCCCTGATGGACCGATCTTTGCGCCCTTCACCCTGCCCGGTGAGAGCGTAGCACTCGCTGTCAACAAATCGCACGGCACGCTGATCTCGCTGAGAGAGCCTTCCGCAGAGCGCGTCGATCCGCACTGTCGTCACTTCGGGCCGGATGGTGTCAACGGCACCTGCGGTGGCTGCACGATGCAGCACGCCTCGGACACGCTCTATCACGGCTTCAAGCGCGATCTGGTGATCACCGCCCTGAAGTCGAAGGGGCTGAAGCCCGAGGTGGCGCCGCTCATCACCGCCGAGCCCGGCCAACGCCGGCGCGCGGTCTTCACGGCGCGAAAGACCGAGAAGGAACTGCTTCTCGGCTTCAACCAGGCGGAAAGCCACCACATCGTCGCGATAACAGAATGTCCGATCGCGAGCCCGGGTATCGTCTCGAAGCTCGCGATCATCGCGAAGATCGGCGCGGCCATGGCGGTCAACGCCGAGCCCTTCCGCATCACCGTGCTCGAAACGCGCGCGGGCCTCGACCTTTCCATCGAAGGCATCAAGAAGCTCGACGACGGCGAGCGCCGCCGCACCGTGGAGGCCGTCCTTGGCGAGCGCGGCATCGCTCGCGTCAGCCTCAATGGCGAGATCATCGTCGAGCCAGTGAAGCCCGTCATCGATTTCGGCGGCGTCGCCGTGTCACCGCCGCCGGGAAGCTTCACCCAGGCAACGGCACAGGCCGAAGAAGCAATGGCCAAACTGGTGCTCGATCATCTCGGCAAGGCGAAGCGCGTCGCCGATCTCTTTGCCGGTTGCGGCACCTTTGCACTGCGGATCGCCCGCAAGGCGCGCGTCCATGCGGTCGAAGGCGAAGACAAGGCCCTGAAGGCGCTGGATTTTGCCGCCCGCAATACGCAGGGGCTGAAGCCGGTCACGGTCGAAAAGCGCGACCTCTTCCGCCGCCCGGTCATGGCGCAGGAACTCAAGGTCTACGACGCGATCGTCTTCGATCCGCCGCGGGCCGGCGCCGAGGCGCAGTGCCACGAGATTGCCCGCTCCGGCGTCAAGAAGGTCGTGGCCGTGTCCTGCAATCCGGTGACGCTGGCGCGTGACCTTTCGATCCTGACCGCCGCCGGTTATCGCATCACCTCGGTGACGCCGATCGACCAGTTCCTCTGGTCCGCGCATGTCGAGGCGGTGGCGACGCTGGAAAAATGAGAAAAGGCCCGGTTTCCCGGGCCTCTATCATCTCAGGCTTCAAGCACTTGCCATACAGATTCACGACAGCGGCTTACCGCCTTGTTGCTACAGCATTCTGTCGATCCGCGCGCACTCAAGCCGCACGACGACGGCCACCACCGGCCATCCGAGCGTCACCAAGATTGAACTGGGCAAGCAACGCGTTGAGCGAGGCAGCCTCGGACGCGAGGCCATGGCTCGCCGCCGTCTGCTCTTCCACCATCGCCGCATTCTGCTGTGTGCCCTGGTCCATGGTGTTGACGGCGGTGTTGATCTCCTGAAGACCGGTCGACTGTTCGCGTGTTGCGGTCACGATCGCGCTCACGTGTTTGTTAATCTCCTGGACTTCGGCGACGATCGTTTCCAGCGCCTTGCCGGTATCGCCAACCAGGGTCACGCCGTTGCGCACCTGGTTGCCCGAGGTGGTGATCAGCGCCTTGATCTCCTTGGCGGCATTCGCCGAGCGCTGCGCAAGCTCCCGCACTTCCTGGGCGACGACGGCAAAGCCCTTGCCGGCCTCACCGGCGCGTGCCGCCTCGACGCCGGCGTTCAGCGCAAGCAGGTTCGTCTGGAAGGCGATGTCGTCGATGACGCCGATGATGTTGGAGATTTCACCCGAGGACTTTTCGATGGCATGCATTGCCTCGACGGCGTTGGCGACGACCTCACCGGACTTCTCGGCACCGGCGCGGGTGCGGGCAACGAGCGCACCGACTTCCTCGGCCCGGCGAGCCGAGTCCTTGACCGTCGTCGTGATCTCTTCGAGCGCTGCGGCGGTTTCTTCGACAGAAGCTGCCTGCTGCTCCGTGCGGCGGGCGAGATCGTCAGCCGCCGAGCGGATCTCGGTCGCGCCGGCATCGATGCCGCGGGCGTTGGCGCCGACGGCGCAAAGCGTGTCGTGAAGCTTCGCAACAGAGTTGTTGAAGTCGGCGCGCAGACGGTCGAGGCGGTCAGCGAAGGGGTTGTCGATGCGGTAGGCGAGATCGCCTTCAGCCAGACGGCCAAGGCCGGTCGCCAGGCCATCGACGGCCTGCTGCACTTCGGCCGCATCCCGCGCATCGCGGGCCTGACGCTCCAGACGCTCGCGCTCCGACAGCGAGCGGTTCGCATCCGCTTCGCTTTCGAGGCGCGCGCGCTCGACGGCATTCGCCTTGAAGACGGCAACGGCGGCAGCCATCGAGCCGATCTGGTCGCGGCGTTCTTCGCCGGGGATCTCGACGTTGTGGTTGCCGGCGGCAAGCTTTTCCATCGCGCCGGTCATGTCCGTCACCGGACGGATGACGAGGCGATTGAGGAACGTCGCGAGGAAGACGAGCATGACGCCGACCGCAAGGATCGTGGCGATGGTGGCAGCAATCCGGAACTGGTCGATGGCGGAATAGGCGGCATCGGCATCGATGACGAAGCCGACATACCACTCGACCGACGGCAGGCCCTGAACCGGAACGAAGCTCACCAGCATCGGCTTGCCGTCGAGCTCGGTGTTCATGATGCCGGATCCGATCGCCGGCGTGTCGATCGGAAAGGCGTCGGCGAGCGACTTGGTAACGAGCTTGGCGTCCGGATGGACGAGGATCTGGCCGTCCTTGCTGGCGAGGAAGGCAAAGCCTTCGCCGCCGACATCGACGCCCTTGATCATCGAGACCAGCGTATCGAGCGAGAAGTCGCTGGCGGCAACGCCATAGAGCTTGCCGTCACGCTTGACCGGAACAGCGGCGCTGATGATCAGCGCGCCCGTGGAAGCGTCGACATAGGGTTCGGTCAGCACGCGCGCATCGGCCTTCACGGCCTGCTGGTACCAGGGACGCTGGCGCGGATCGTAGCCGGCCGGCATCGGATTGTCCGGCCAGGTGATGAACTTGCCGCTTTCGTTGCCGACATAGGTCGACATGAATTCGCTGGTCAGTACGTCGTTCTTCAGGATCGGCTGGATGGCGCCGTCGTCCGCGACGCTGCCGGTGGCATCGGCCACCATCGCCGTCAGCGTGACGCGGCCATTCAGCCACTTGGCGACGCTCTGCGCTGCCTGCGTGCCGGAGGAGGCAATGTTCTCCTCGACGGCCTTGGTCGTGGTGCTACGCTGCAGCGTGTCGATGTAAACGGAAAAGCCGGCAAAGGCGCCGACGACAACACAGGACGCGGCAACGAGAATCCGCGTCATGAGGTTCGATCGCTTGGACAAGATGGGCTCCCAATGGATGCCGGCGCTACCTGCCGCCGGACATGAGCTCTCGATGATTTTCGCGCAGCATCCTTCGTCCGCCGGAAGGACGGAGCGCTGACGCTGACGGGAAAACGTTGAACATGCCAGAAGGCGGGGCCAGCCATGCTTCATGCGGCCGGGGCCATCCGAAAAGAGGATAGGCCTATCGCGCCGCACGCTAGCGATCGCTATTTAAGAACAAATTAAAATTGATCTATGCAAGTTCGCGATGCCAGCGGCAACGCGATCTTTACGTTGCGGTGGGTAGAACGCCGCCCCGAACGCAAAAAAAACGGATGCGCAGCGGCACCCGTTTATCGCTCAGTCACAGGCCTGCAGGCTGTCTAGCGGCGCATGAAAGCCTCGAAGACGGCCCGCGCTTCAGCACTTTTCAACTGCGCGGCAAAGTGTTTCGCTTCCTCGTCGATCCGCGCCAGTACGTCGCTCCGGTCGCCGCGAACGAGATCGCGGGCGATGCGAAGCGCCTCCGGCGGCTTCTTGGCAAGACGTGCGGCAAGCGCCAGGGTTTCTTCTTCCACCGCATCCTGCGCGACGATCTTCCAGATCAGCCCCGCATCCACGGCCTGGCGGGCGGTCAGCGGTTCGCCGGCGGCAAGCAGCGCGAAGGCCCGCTGGTGGCCCATGATGCGCGGCGCGATCAGGCTCGAAGCCGCTTCCGGTACCAGTGCCAGATCGACGAAGGGGGTCTTGAACAGCGACCGCTCGGACGAGATCGTCAGGTCGCAATGGAGATGGATAGTGGTACCGATGCCGATCGCCAGACCATCGACGCCCGACACGACCGGCTTGGTGGCGGTCGCAAGCGCCTTCAGGAACTCGATTACTTCCATGCCCATGGAGCCGCCCATGGCAAAGGCAAGGAAATCGGCCATGTCGTTACCGGCGGAGAAGCAGCCGTCCGTACCCAGAAAGGCAGTGGCGCGCACGGCCGGGTCGCTTGAAGCGACCGTCAGCGCATTGGTCATCTTCGCGTACATGTCGCGGGTGATGGCGTTTTTCTTTTCCGGGCGGTTGAAGCGGATCACCTGGACGCCGGGATACGCTTCCGGCCGCTCGGTGAGCACGTGGTCGGTCATGATAGCTCCTCTCAAGCCAGAACAGAGCGCGCGAGGGCTAGGCTATCGGCGCCGTTGACGACACGATCCTTAAGCGCCGCAGTCTCCGCCAGCAGGTTTTCCGCGGTGAAGCGGGAAAGCGCGATGCGCTGGTCTTCCTTGCCGTCGGCCACTTCAGCCAGGCCACCCTTGGCCAGATAGGCGCCGGTCAGCGCCAGTCCGAAGAGGCGCTGATAGGCGGTGGCACCGGCCAGCGCTTCAGCTAGCTTGCCGCCGGCAACTGCCGCGATCAGCCACTCGGTCGCGGCCGAAAGATCGTCCAGCGCCGCATCGAGCCGCTCGGCCGTCTCGCCGAAGCCGTTGCGGTTCGAGGCGCGCACGGCCGAGGCTATTTCGCGCAGTTCGTCGATGAAATCGCGCACGTGGCCGCCGTCAGACAGCGGCAGCTTGCGGGTGACGAGATCAATCGCCTGGATGCCGTTGGTGCCTTCGTAGATCGGGGCGATGCGAGCATCGCGCAGGTAGCGGGCAGCACCCGTTTCTTCGATGAAGCCCATGCCGCCGTGGACCTGGATGCCCAGCGAAGCCACATCGACGCCGGCATCGGTCGAGAAGGATTTGGCGATCGGGGTCAGCAGGCTGGAGCGTTCCTGCCAGAACTTCGCCTTCTCGCCTTGTGCCGCGTGCCCCATGTCGACGGCGTGGGCGCAGGCGTAGGAAATAGCGCGCGAGCCTTGCGTCAGCGCCTTCATCGTCAGAAGCATGCGGGCGACGTCGGGGTGCTCGATGATCGGGCTCATGCCCTGACCGGTCCAGCCGGGCGCCTTGCCCTGGGTGCGTTCCTTGGCGAAGGCGATCGCCTTTTGCGTGGCGGCGTCGGCGATGGCAACGCCCTGCATGCCGACGGCAAGGCGAGCGTTGTTCATCATCGTGAACATGCAGACAAGGCCACGGTTCTCCTCGCCGATAAGATAGCCGATCGCGCCCTTCTCGGCGCCGAACTTGCCGTCGCCGTAGATCATCGTGCAGGTTGGCGAGCCATGGATGCCGAGCTTGTGTTCGAGCGAATGGCAGAAGAGATCGTTGCGCTCGCCGAGCGAACCATCCGTGTTGACCAGGAATTTCGGCACCAGGAAGAGCGAGATGCCCCTGGTACCTGCAGGCGCGTCAGGAAGCCGCGCCAGCACGAGGTGGACGATGTTGTCGGTGAAGTCGTGCTCGCCCCAGGTGATGAAGATCTTCTGGCCGAAGATGCGGTAGGTGCCGTCGTCCCGGCGCTCGGCGCGAGTTTTCAAGACGCCGAGATCGGACCCGGCATGCGGCTCGGTCAGGTTCATGGTGCCGGTCCATTCGCCCGAGACCATCTTCGGCAGGTAGGTGGCCTTGAGCTCATCGGAGCCGTGTTTCTCCAGCGCTTCGATCGCGCCCATGGTGAGCGTCGGCCCAAGCGCGAAGGCCATGGAGCCGGCGTTCCACATCTCCATGGCGGCGACGTGCAGCATGTGCGGCAGGTTCTGGCCGCCGAATTCTTCCGGCGCCGTCAGCCCATTCCAGCCGCCGGCGATCCAGCTGTGATAGAGATCACGCCAGCCGTCCGGCGTCTCGACCTTGCCTTCAACCAGACGCGAGCCTTGCCGGTCGCCGATATCGCCGAGGGGAGCAACCTCCTCTGTCGCGAACCGGCCCGCTTCCGACAGGATGGCATCGACCAGATCTTCGCCAAGGTCGCCGAGCGCGCCGGTCTGCAGTGCCTCGCCCATGCCTGCCACGTGTTTCAGCGTAAACGCGATCTCGTCGACGGGTGCCTTGTACATGGTGATCCTCCCAGATGGCCAGGTTGCGCTGGGCGCATCCTCGTTGCGCCGAACACTATTGATTTTTACGTAAACGTCAACGTCATTTGCCGCGCTCCGTCGCGACGTCGCGACGCGTAACAAAACTGTCATCAACGGCGCATAGAAGCCAAGACATACGGCGCCGCGCGTCCTTATGGAGTGCACTGAGGTCGCCGCAGCACGTTGAACGGCTGCATGTTCTTTCCCTCATACCGGCAGCGGTTTGAGAAACCATGTGGCAGGCCCCTGCCAAGGCGTACCGATGAACCTGATTTCCCCCGAAATACCCGGTATCGTCTGGGCCTATCGTTTCCTGCCCGGCGAGAGCCGCTGCCAGCGCATCGCCACCGACGCCTCTATCGACAGCCTGCTTAAGGGCGAAGGATGGGTCTGGGTTCATCTGGCGCTCTCCGACGCACGCACACCTGCGCTGATCGAACGGATCGGAAACCTGCCGCCGCTCGCGGTCACCACGCTGACCAGCCACGATACGCAAGCAGCGATCACGGTTTCGGATGATATCGTACACGGCACGCTCGTCGACTTCGAGCGCACCTTCGACGCGGTGACCAAGACGATCGGCTGGCTGCATTTCGCCGTCAGCGACCGGATCATCATCACCACGCGCCTGCATCCGTTGCGCAGCATCGACCGCGTCAAGGCGGCGGTGGAAAAGAGCGCCAAGTGCGCAAGGTCGATCGACCTCTTCGAGATGATCGTGATCGAGTTCCAGCGCACGCTGATCTCGCTGGTTCTGGAATTGACCGAAGAACTGAACGTCATCGAGGATCATGTCTATGGCGAGGCCGGACATCGCCAGCAGCCGGGGCTTGCGCCGCTCCGCCGCACGGTGGTGCGGCTTCACCGGCATCTGCGCACGATCCTCGCGCTGCTGAGACGGGCTGCCGCCTCGGATGAAGACGAGGTTCCGCCTGGCTTCATCGACGTTGCGGAACGGCTTTCCGACCGGCTCGAGACGGTCGACCGCGACGTCTTCGCGCTACAGGAACGGGCGCGACTGCTGCACGAAGAAATCGACAGCAAGATCTCCTCGGAGACCAACCGCCACCTCTACATCCTGTCGCTGATGACCGCCTTCCTGCTGCCGCCGACGCTCGTTACCGGCTTCTTCGGCATGAACACGGGCGCGCTCCCGTTCTCCGATGGCAGCGGCACGCTCTATGCGGCGCTGTTCATCGCGCTTTCCATGGCTTTTGCCTGGTGGATCCTGCGGCGGATCGGGATTCTCTGAGCCCTTGAGAGCGGGCCGGAAGCGGAAGCCCCGGCCCTGCCCTACCGCTTAGCTATAGGGCGAGTAGCACTGGCGGCGCGGGCCGCCATAGGGCTGATAGGTATTGTCGTAGGCCCTGTAGGAGCGGTAGCGGTCATAGCACCACTGCACATGGCGATTGCCGTAACCGGGCGCGGGACGCGTGTAACGGGGCGGCTGTGCGATCGCCCCGCCGATGATCACACCGGCACCGAAGGCAGCCATCGGGTACCACCAACCATTGTAGTAACGATAGCCAGGGCGCTCGTAGCGATAACCGCGGTAGCCATTGTAATAATAATAATTGCCGCGGCGCTCATAGCCCGGCCGGCGATACTGAACATTCGTCGCGTCATTCTGCTGTTCGACGCGCGGCGGCGTCGGCATGAACGCCTGTGACGGGGCCGCGGATGTCATCAGGACTGCCGCGGCAATGATCGAAGAAAACCACCGGCTCTTCCCGGTCTTCAGCAAAGCCTTCATCAAAACCTCCATAACCGTATCCACGCTCCGCAGGCTGCGAAAAGAATCGCGCAACCACGGGAACTTCAGCCTCTGCATGATTTCACCCGGGTCGCTGCAGAACCGGGGATGACCCTCAGCCGGGAAACCTGAAACCGACCAGCAACGCATAAGCCACCGGTTTTGTTCCATCTTCAGGCATCGCGGCTGGTGCCGCCGCATAGCGACAGACGCGTGCCTGTGCCGACTTCCGTGCATTTCGTTCAGCGGCATGGGGCTGGTCACGGCACCGTGGCGACATATCAAATTATGAAAGACATTGCTCACATACAGCCGGAGGTCGGTATACATTCGCGCGCCGCTCCAGCACAGTCCGGGTCGGGGGCTGGGATTTACGATGCATTAACGATACTGTCGGCAATCTCAGAGAATGGCAAAGCGGTATATCTCCACCACAGGGATGATTCTGCGCCTCGCGACCTTCCTAGGTCTGGCATTCGCGGCGACGATCGCACGCGCCGGTGAACTGGAGCCCTGGAAGACCAAGTCCAACGCCATCATCGTCGACGCCTATGAGATGAACAGCATCGATTGGGAAACGATGCTTGCCGACAAGCGCATCTCCGGCTTCATCGCCAAGGCCTCCGACGGCCTGCCCGAAAGCTTCTCCTGCACCGGCGATCACAACGGCGACACCTTCAACCACTGCAAGACCATGTGGCGCAAATACGCCGTCAGCCGCGAACTCTACCAGACGCGGCGCATGATCGCCCGCACGCACGGGCTGCTATGGGGTGCTTACCATCTCGCCCGTCCCGGCAATCCCGTGGACCAGGCGAACCATTTCCTTGACTACGCCGATCCGCGCGACGACGAACTGATGGTGCTCGATCTCGAAGGCATCGATCCGGAAAAATACATGTCGCTCGAAGATGCCGCCATCTTCGCCGGCCATATCAAGACCCGGACGGGGCGCTACCCGATCCTCTACACCAATCACATCACCGCCAAATATATCGCTGCGCACCGTGCCAAATACCGGCTGCTGTCGCGCCTGCCGCTTTGGTACGCCCGCTACAAGCCGGATATCCGCCAGGTCTTCCCGATGGGCAATTGGGACAGCTACGCGCTGTGGCAGTTTTCCTCCGGCATCAATTGCGGCAAGCGGCGCTGTCCCTACCGCGTGCCCGGAACTCTCGACGACATCGACGTGAACGTCGCGGCGATGTCGCCGCAGGCGCTAAAGGCGATCTGGGCGCAGGGCGCATTGCTGGCTGAAAAGCCGTTGCCGCTTACCATTATCGCCCAAGCCGAGCAGGGAACGGGCGCGCACGCGTTTGCACGGGCGACCGCAACGTTTAGCGAGCCGCTGCTCATCAGCCGTGCCGGTGCCTCAAGCGGGGCCGGCAGCGGCGTCGACATGCTGGTGACCGGCTCCATCGACTTCGCTCGCCACGAACGCGCCATGCAGGTAGCCGTCGCAGCCGATGACGCCGCACAGGGCGGATGCTCCAAGCCATCGGCCGCTACCGGCGGCGCAGGGCCCGCGACCGTCCAGCCGCCGCCCTGCAACACGCCCTGATCCTTTAGGCTTCGATCTGGACATCCCCCAGGGGCCGCGAGCAGCAGGCGAGGATGTAACCCTCGTCGATCTCGTCATCGAGAATGCCGCCATTGTGGTTCATCTCGACGTCACCCGCGACCTTCATCACCCGGCAGGTGCCGCAGATGCCGCCCTCGCAGGCAGCACCGATCCGCACACCATTGGCACGCGCCGTCTGCAGGATCGTCTGACCTGGCTTCGCCTCGACCTCCTTGCCGCTCATGGTGAAAGCGACCTTGGCGGCAGCGACCTCGCTGTCGCCCACCACGCCGGCGCGCACAGCGATCTCCTCCGCCGCCGGTGCGGCCGCAGGCTGGAAGCTCTCCTCGTGGTAGCGGCCCATGTCGAAGCCTGCCGCCTTCAGCATCTCGCGCACGCCGCGCATGAACGGTTCCGGACCGCAGCAGAAGACGGTGCGCTCCATGAAATCCGGCGCAAGCAGCGGCAGCTTGGCGCCATCGATGCGGCCGCGCAGCCCGTGCCAGCCGTGGCGCGCTTCGTGGCCCTCGACGATAAAGCCGAGGCTCAACCCGGACATCTGCGTCGCCAGCACCTCCAGCTCGGAACGGAACAGGAGGTCGTCCGGCCGGCGCGCGCAGGAGATGAAGGTGACGTCCGTCTCCGGTACGCAATCCGCCATCCAGCGTGTCATCGACATCATCGGCGTGATGCCGGACCCCGCGGAGATAAACAGGTACTTTTCACCGGGATGGCGGACGAAGCTGAAGTCGCCGAGCGGCCCGAAGGCTCTCAGTTTCACGCCAGGCTTCAGATGGTCGAACATCCAGCGCGTGCCGATGCTGTCGGCCTGTGCCTTGACCGTCACCGCAATCGACAACGGCCTCGATGGTGTGGACGACAGCGTATAGGTGCGCATGACCGGTTCGTCGGCGACCGGCAGTTCCAGGGTGACGAACTGGCCGGGCAGGTAGCGAAACCAGGCCGGCTTTTCGGCGCGAAAGGTGAAGGTCATGACATCGGCGGTTTCAACGACCGCCGAGGTGCATTCGAGCATCTGCTGCCGGTCGATCCAGACATGCAGCTCGTCGAAATGGTGGAAGGAGGATGCCATCTGCATGTCAGGCGACCTTTGACAGCGGAGCCGCATCGCCTGCAAGGCGCTGCTCCATAAACTTGCAGTACCATTCGACAAACTGCATCACGCCGCCTTCATGGTCCGGTGAATAGGGGCCTGGTTCATAGGCCGGCGAGCGGATGCCGAAGGCGTTTTCTTCTACGATCTGGCGATCCTGGTCGTTGGTCTCGGTCCAGACATGGGTCAGGTCATCGAGCGTATAGTCGACGCCCTCGACCGCGTCCTTGTTGACCAGCCATTTGGTCGTCACCTGCGTGAGTTCCGGCCCGAGCGGCAGAACACGGAAGGTGATGGCATGGTCGGAAAGCACATGGTTCCAGGTGGTGGGGTAATGGAACATCAGAAGCGTGCCGATCTGCTTCTGCCCGACATCGGCCGACAGCGCCCTTTTAACGGCGGCCGCACCGGACATGGTGTAGCTTTCGGCATTGTCGACCAGCGGCATGCGCGCGGCGCGGAACTGGCCGGTCGGCGACATCCGGAATTCGCTCGGCAGGCCCTCGGCCTCGCACTTCGCCCAATGGGCGGCAATCACCGGATCATCCTTGGCGCCCTGTACCCCGGTCGCAGTCGGCGCCTCCGGATAGGTGCGGCAGAGCTCCGGATGATTGGCGGCGCAGTGATAGCACTCGCGATTGTTTTCCCAGACGAGCTTCCAGTTGCCCTTTTCGATGATCGTGCTTTCGAAGGCGACCTTGGTCTCTCCCAGCCGGTGCGGCGCGAGATAGGGCGTGGCGAGTTCGCGGAAGGCCGCAAAATCGGCCGGCGTCTCCGACAGGTTGATGAAGATGTAGCCGCCGACCGTTTCGCAATGGATCGGCTTCAGGCTGTGGGCCGCCTTGTCGAAATCCTCGCCCATCTGGCGTGCGAAGAGCAGCGAGCCGTCGAGTTCGTAGGTCCACTGGTGATAGGGACAGACGAGCTTTGCCGAGGAGCCCTTTGCTTGCGTGCAGACGCGGGAACCGCGATGCCGGCAGGAATTGTGCAGCGCACGGATCGTGCCCTGGCGATCGCGGGTAACAACAACCGGATAGTCGCCGACCTGGACAGTGAAGTAGTTGCCGGCTCGCGGAATTTCGCAGTCATGGCCGATGAACAACCAGTCCTTGTACCAGATGTTTTCCAGATCCTGCCGGTAGTAGTCGGGGTCGATGTAGAAGGCCCGATCGAGGCTGTAGCCGTCACGCCGGCCCTTCAGCTTGCGAAGCATATCGGTCTTGGTATCCATGTCCTGTCCTCATGCGCCATGTTTCGGAGAGGCAGGACAGGAACCCGCACGGGCATGCGCCCACACGTTCTCGGCTCCGATCCGGCTGCCCGCCGCAACCCGTTACGGTTATGTGTGTCAAGGCTGGTTTCCGGGCTCAGGAGCCGTCCTTGCGGACCAGCCCGGCGCCTTCCCGGACGAACCGTCCAGTGGCCTTCGCCGAGGCTTTCGCTCCACCACCGTTGCGGGGGCAGCGCCGGGATTTGACCGGCTTCCCAATTCTTCGCCTTCCCTTCTGGAAGACGACACCCTGAGTAAGGATATGTAATCGCGGAAACCGTCTTGGCAGGCGCCGGATAGCGACATCGAATTCCAGAATGACGACACGTCTGAAACCGTCGTCCGCAAGCGGATACGAAACTTTTTCACTTTATAAACATATAGATAGATCAAAAAATAGGCATATGCCGTCTTTTGCGACCGATATGGCGCAGGCGCGGGAAGATTTCGCCCGTTTGCGACATTCCCATTGATGTCAGGGGCCATGTCCCGCTAGCGAAAGGAAATTCTTCATTAACCATAAGCCGCTAGTCTCGCCGGCGGACGAAGATGTCCGGCAGGCAGATGGCGCGCTGACAATCATGGCAAAGCTCAGATATTACGACGCAGCGGCCGAGAAGCCGCCGGCGATCATGCCGAAGACGGCAGTTCACACCGAGTTTCTGCGCACCGGCCGGATCAACCGCCGGCAATGGATGCCGAGCGAGCGACGCTACCTGAGCTATGAGGAAGTCGCTGACCGAACCGGCAAGAAGCTTTCGACCGCCGGGGACACGACGCACAGGCGGATCAACGGCTTTCATGCCTCGATCCAGTTTCCCAAGCTCATCTTCCACCGCACGCTCGTTGGCAAGCCGCACCTCGGCTATTGCCACGTGACGGCCGCGCGGACGGCGGTCACACCTTCCAAGGACATCACCTGGTCGTTCTATTTCGCCAATTTTTTCAGCGACCTTGGTGACGAGACGCATTTCTTCGACCGCATCCGGGCCGGCTATTCCCGCATGTACTTTGCCGTCGCGATCGAACCGAACGCCGAAGACGGACAGATGGTCATCAATCGCAACGTCCGCGACAACGGGCTTCTCTTCCGCACCGACAACCCAAAGGTCGCTCTCAAGAACGTGCTGATGCTGGGTGCCCGTGACGACGCACTGCGCCGGATCATTCGCAGCCTCTGAGCCAGCAGCCCGCTCCCTGCAAAGAAAATCGTTCTGTTTTCCCGGCGCGTCCGTTAAGGAAGCGTCGGAAAGGAAACGGCATGGCAGAGATCATCGACACGGATAAGGAACCGGACCGCGCGATCGATCGCGCCTGCGCCGTTCTCGCCGAGGGCGAACCGGTCGCCATCCCGACCGAAACCGTCTACGGCCTTGCCGCCGATGCCACCAATCCCGATGCGATCAGCCGCATCTACGAGATGAAAGGCCGGCCGCGCTTCAATCCGCTGATCTCGCATGTTTCCGACATGGCAATGGCCGAGGCCCATGTGCGCTTCGATCCCCTGTCCCGACGCCTGGCGGAAGCGTTCTGGCCCGGCCCCCTGACGCTGATCCTGCCGCAGCGGCCCAAGAGTACCGTGCACGCCCTCGCCTCGGCCGGCCTGGACACGCTTGGCATTCGCATGCCCGACGGCTTTTCGCGCCGGGTGATCGCCCGCTTCGGACGACCTCTGGCCGCACCGAGTGCCAATACCTCGGGCAAGATCAGCCCGACCAGTGCGGACCATGTCGATGCCGATCTCGGAGAAAAGCTGAAACTGATCCTCGATGCCGGTCCGGCGCAAATCGGGCTCGAGTCAACGATCATCAAGGTCGATGGCGACGAGATCCGGCTTCTCCGGCCGGGTGGCCTCGATGCCGCCGAGATCGAGCGCCTGCTCGACCGCCCGGTGATCAGGGCGGAAACCGCGGGTGCGACGATCGAGGCTCCAGGGATGCTGGCCTCGCATTATGCGCCGGGTGCTGCCGTCAGGCTGGAAGCCACCGATGTGCGGGCGGGCGAGGCCCTGATCCGTTTCGGCGGCGGCCGGGTCCTCGGCGAAGAACAGGCGGCTGTCGTTCTCGATCTCAGCCCGACCGGAAATCTGCGCGAAGCGGCCGCCAATCTTTTCGACTATATGAAGCGGGCCGACGCCAGCGGCGCTCAGACGATCGCCTTCGGCCCGATCCCTTCGGAAGGATTGGGAGAAGCGATCATCGACCGGCTGCAACGGGCGGCGGCACCACGAGGGTAAGATTGCGGGCGGCATCGCCTCCGCACCCACCCTCAGCGAGCGGCTGCGATTGCGGTTATGATCGCAGGCGATACCAACCGAGGATCGCGTCTTCAGATCGACCGATCCGATAGCGCGCGCAAGCGCAATGCGAAGGCTGACCCATGACGACGCTTCCCTCTCCCGAACTCATCGCCTCCTTCGTCGAGATCGTCGGCAGCGCCAATGCACTTATCGCGGAAGCGGACAAGGCGCGCTATCTTGTCGAATCCCGGGGGCTTTATCGCGGCACGACGCCGATGGTGCTGCGTCCCGGCTCGGTCGACGAGGTCTCACGTATCATGAAACTCGCCAGCGCGACCCGCACGGCGATCGTGCCGCAGGGCGGTAACACCGGCCACGTCGCCGGGCAGATCCCCCGGGAAGGCAAGGCGGACATCGTGCTTTCGCTCGAACGGCTGAACCGGATTCGCGACATCGATCCGGTCGGCAACGTGATCGTTGCGGATGCCGGCTGCATTCTCGCAGACATCCAGAAGGCGGCGGACGATCACAATCGCCTGTTCCCGCTGTCGCTCGGATCGGAAGGCTCCGCCCGGATCGGCGGCAATCTCTCCACCAATGCCGGCGGCACCGCCGTGCTCGCCTATGGCAACATGCGCCAGCTTTGCCTCGGCCTCGAAGTCGTCCTGCCAACCGGCGAGATCTGGGATGGTCTGCGCCGGCTGAAGAAGGATAATACCGGCTACGACCTGCGCGACCTCTTCATTGGCGCGGAGGGCACGCTCGGCGTCATCACCGGTGCGGTGCT
This sequence comes from Ensifer sp. 2TAB8, assembly GCF_052115125.1. Lineage (NCBI taxonomy): Bacteria > Pseudomonadati > Pseudomonadota > Alphaproteobacteria > Hyphomicrobiales > Rhizobiaceae > Ensifer > Ensifer sp. 2TAB8. The sequence continues at coordinate 260,393 of NZ_JBFRGB010000001.1, forward strand.
CAAGCTGTTCCCGAAGCCGCTCGGACACCAGGTCGCTTTCGCCGGCGTGGGCAGCGTCGAGCACGCGCTCACCCTCTTCGACAAGGCCTCCAGTCTTTGCGGACCGGCGCTGACCGGCTTCGAGCTGATGCCGCGCCTCGGCGTGGAATTCACCACGAAACACATTCCCGGTGTTCGTGACCCGATGGAAACCGTCCATCCCTGGTACGCGCTGATCGATATCTCGACCGCAGATTCGGCCGAAAGCGCCGAGCGCATGGTCAACGATCTCCTTGAACAGGGCCTTGCCGCCGGTCTTGTCGAAAACGCCGTGATTGCCGCCAATGAGGCGCAGGCGAAGGTGCTGTGGCATATGCGCGAAAGCATGTCGCCGGCGCAGAAGCCCGAGGGCGGCTCGATCAAGCACGATGTTTCGGTGCCCGTTTCCAGCATTCCCGCCTTCATGGAGGAAGCGGACGCCGCAGTCATGAAGGCGATCCCGGGAGCGCGCATCTGCTCCTTCGGCCACATGGGCGACGGCAACATCCACTACAACATCTCGCAGCCGGTCGGCGCCGACAAGCAGGCATTCCTCGACCGCTGGCGCGAGATCAACGCCATCGTCCACGGCATCGTTCTGAAATACAACGGCTCGATCTCGGCCGAACACGGCATTGGCCAGTTGAAGCGCGACGAGCTTGCCGAGATCCGTCCGCCGATCGAGATCGAACTGATGCAACGGATCAAACACGCGTTCGATCCTGCAGGCGTCATGAATCCGGACAAGGTGCTGCGCGCAGACCGTTGAAGCGGGCGCGCCTCTGCCGGCGGCCCGCGCCCCTTCCGCAGCGGCTCATACGTTCAGGTTGGGTAGCGTCAGCGTCCGCCCGCGCGCAGCTGTGAAAGGGACAGGAGTGTCTCGGCGCTGACACCGCCTCCACCGCTTCCGCTGAGGATTGCCAACCCCGGTGATACGTCCGTGTTGTTTTCGACGTCATAAAGCGCCGTGAACCGCTGCAGGAGCTTCTCGAGCTTTTCCGGGTCCTGCAGATCCTTGATGTCGACGACACGCTCGATATAGGCGGCCTGCGCCTCGATCTTGGCGTTCTGCAGACCCTCCGGCATGCTGTAGGCCGTCTTGATAACCTGGAACAGGGCGGTCTCGGCCAGGATGTCGTAAGCGGTGTTGATCTCGGGGGCCTTGCGCTTGAAATAGAGCGCAAGTCGGACGCCGCCGTTGTCTGCGCCTTCCGTCTCCTCAAGCGACTGATTGAGATAGAGGTCGATTGTGGTGACAAGTCCCCGCCGAGTCTGGATCTGGCCCGCCTCACCCCTGATGATCTTCCCCTCCTGGTCGAAATTGAAGGAGGCGACGATCTCGCGGTATTTCAGCCCGTTCGGGTCGGTATTGATGAAGCTCTTGGGATCGTCGAGATTGGACGTGAACATGTCCCTGAGGTATTCGGTCTTGACCGTTTCCGGATCGATGCCGGCGCCGACGAGAACGAAATCAACCAGACGCCGGTTGGCGAGGAAGGCGTCGAGCGTCTCCACCTTTTCGATCTCGGCGGTGTAGTACTTGGCTTCCTCCTGCGCCTTCTCCTTGGCGACCTTCTTTTCTTCATCCGTGCCGAAACGCGACTTGGCAATCACATATGCCTTGGCCGTGTTCATGATGTCGGCTTCGCCCTGCGCCAGCTTCGGTGCGCCAAGCGTGCCGTCCGGGTTGAAGTTGAACGCCTTTACGAGTTTGACGTAGCGCTCGTCGCGCAGGGTGTTGGCATAGCTCTTGGGGTCATTGAGATCGCTGGTCAGAATCCGCTTCAGCGTTCGCGTGCTCAGATCCTCATTTTCGAGGCCGAAAGCGCGCAGCATGAATTTCTTCATGTCATTGTTGGCAAGCAGGTCGTCGACCGATTTCATCGTGCCGATCAGCAGCTTGAAGCGCTTGACCAGAGCTTCGTCTTCGGCGTCGCTCTTGTCGTTATAGCGCACCATGTACTCGTCGGACGTCGTCTTCATCTGGGCCGCATCCTGCGCGGTCTTGCCCGCCTGCAGTGTCCCGTCAGTCTGGAAGTTGAAGGCGGCGAGCATCCTCTTGTAGGCGGCGTTGTATTCGCCGCCATATTTGTTGACGTAGCTCTCCGGGTCGTTGATGTCGCTGGTGAGGATGTTTTCGACCGTGGACGGCATCGTCGTCGCGGACGGCAAGCCGAAGGCAGTGATGACGTAGTTGAGCAGGCGGTTGTCGGCAATCAGGTCCGACACCTTGGTAATGCTGCCGATCTTCTGCTCGTAATATTCCTTGTTGAGCAGCGCGCCAGCGCCGGTCAGCCGTGTGCCGCCCGACGGCGTGGCGCCAGGCCGCTGGAAGACATAGGCCTCGTTGAGCAGCGTCTTCTTTTCGTCGCTGATCGCCTTCTCGCCGGCCGGCACGCTGCCGTCGGCATTGAAATTGAACGTCGAGGCGAGCTGGATATAGACATCGAGACCGCTGATCTGTCTGGCAAGCGTGTTCACCTCCAGCGACAGCTGCGCCTTCAGCGCCGGCGCCTGGTCGCGCGGCGGCAGCCGCGCATCGAGGTCGCTGACGATCGCGTTTTGCTCATCGATCTTCGTCTGGATGGCAGGCTTGTCCGCATCGGGTGCGGCGGCCAGTTGGGCTGTCAGGCTGGTGATCTGGGCCAGCGCCGTGTCGCGTGCCCCGAGATCCGTCAATTGCTTGCTCGCTTCGGTCAACCGCGTCTTGGCTGCCGTCTGGTTGGCGGTCAAGGTCGCGGGATCGCTGGTCAATGCATTGCGAACTTCGGTGTACGAAAAGGTCTTGGGGTCCAGTCCGAACACGGTGAAGGCAAAGGAGCGCAGCTTTTCGTTGCCCAGAAACTGGTCGACGTCGGTCACCAGATCCATGGCCGCGCCAAAATAGGCCATCTCCTGCCGCATGACTGTATCGAGATTCGTGATGCGGTCGTTGTAGAGGCCGATCAGCGCGTCCTGCTGTGCGTTGGTTTGGGCCACCGCAGTGGCGGAACTGAAATTGAAGGCCTGCGCGAAATTGCGGTAGCGTTCATCCGTGAGACGGTTGGCGAAACTGTTGTCGTCCTTGAGGTCGCTCTCCAGGACCTTGCGCATGAAGGCCTTGGCGTAGGTCATGTCCTCCAGGCCATGCGCCTTCATCGCGTAGGAGTAGAGCCGATAGTCGTCGAGGAACTCATCGACGGATTTCACGCTGCCGATGTTTTCCCGATAGTACTCGGCTTCGCGCGCGATCTGCGGCTGCTGGGCAACGCGATTGAGGCTGCTGCGCAAATCACGCGTGATGCGACTGTAGTCGAGATAGGTCGATACCATGCCTGGCCCCGTCGGTTACCCATGGGGCGGCCGATCCAACCCCGAAACAGAATTCTGACGCGTCATGATTGCAGCACTGGCTTGTGTGTGGCTTTTCGCCGGCGGCCGGCATGCTGCCTGTTGCGCCCGATCGGAACAACACCGCCGACGCCGTTGACGAAACGGAAACCCTGAGCGGTCGGCTTTTGCTAACCATCGAAAAACGCAAAGTTTTCTTAACCGCGATTCTTAAGCCGTTCGGAAAGGGGGGCGCCTATTCTCCAGCCCATAGAGGACGAAAAAGTCCCGACGAGAAGACCGGAAACCGGCTCTCAAGGAAAAACAAGGGCGATTGAAATGCGCAACACACTCTCTCAACCCGCTTGGGTCGAAAACACGCTCCGTCTTGATCCGAAGCGCTTTCCACAGCAGGCAAGCTACGCTTTGCGCGGTCACACGGGTAATGTCACGATCAGCCTGGACGAGCGTGGCGCAGTTCTGCGCAAGATGCTACCATCGAGCGGCCTGCCGCTTTCGATCGCATTGCCGGCGCGGGCATTCAAAGGGGTCGCGGCTCGCGCGATCGATCACGGCGACGGAGACGTGACAGTGACGCTGGAACTTCATCACGACGACCCGGACCTGTGCGTTCCGCTGCTCGTCGCACACGACCTGTCCGACATCGCCGCCGACTGGCGCGCCTGGGCGGAGGCCTATCGCATTCCGATGCTGATGGTCGAAGCCGACGGTGTCGCAAGGCCGCTTGAAGAGCATCTCGGCGACGTGCGCACCGCACCGGTCAAGCCGCGGCGCCGCCACTCCTTCTTCGCAGAGCGTCGGCCGCGCTTCCTCGTGCGCCGCTCCACCGGCACGCTTGGCGTTCACATGAAGATCGACGGGCGCGAGATCATCGCCCGCAGCTAATTCCGCAGCAGTGCCTCCAGCGCAGCAGCCGGCCGTTCCCTGCGGCCGGCTGTTGTCGTTCGATCTCCGTCCGCCGGTTCTTGGGGGTAACGCTGCGGCCGACAAGCCACAGCACAGATTTTCCGGGATCGTTTGCGATGTTCCCACGGAAACAGCTCGGCCGCCTTCTTCGTGCCATATCGCGTTCATAGCCAAGAACACGAAAGAAGGAGAAACCCGATGCGCAAGCATATCGCCGCCGCCGTTGCCGTCATTCTGTCCAGCTTCCGTGCGCGTCACGAAGCGAAGAAGCGCAAGGCCGCCCGCGACATCAGCTGGGCCTGAGGCTTTCCCGACCCGCCAGGAGCGGGACGGACCGAATGCATGAAGACGAGATCCTCCGCCGCGACGGAGGATTTTTCATATCAGGCGAACGAGAAACGCCAGCACCAGGCCGACAAAGATGATCAGGCCGACCACGCCGTTGAACTTGAACAGCGCCAGGCACTGCGCCGGATCGTGGATATTCAGGACCAGGATCTGGTAGGTCAGCATCGCTGCCGCGATCAAAAGTCCGATATAGGCGACGGCGCCGGCACCGGCAGCCACGAAGGACAGCAGCAACAGCAGCGTCGCGATGCCATAGAGGCCGATCAGCCACGGCCGTGGATTTTCCCCGAACCGACGCGCCGTCGAGCGCACGCCGATCAACTCGTCGTCCTCCCGGTCCTGATAGGCGTAGATCGTGTCGTAACCAATCGTCCAGGCGATCGCCGCACCGTAGAGCAGCACGGCGGCCAGCGACAGCGTACCGAACTCGGCCGCCCAGCCCATCAGCGCACCCCAGGAGAAGGCAAGGCCAAGGAAGAATTGCGGCCAGTCGGTAAACCGCTTGGCGAAGGGATAGATCGCCACGATCGCCAGCGACAGGATGCCGAGCACGATCGAGAAGGTGTTGAACTGCAGCAGCACGAGGAGACCGACGAGTGCCTGCAGCACCATGAACACCTTGGCCTGGAACCGCGAGACGCGTCCCGACGGCAGTGGCCGCGAGCGGGTGCGGGCAACTTCCATGTCAATGTCATGGTCGACGATGTCGTTGTAGGTGCAGCCGGCACCGCGCATGGCGATCGCACCGGCGGTGAACAGGAGGCAGTGGAACAGGAAGCGGCCGAACGAGAACTGATCGGTGCCTGCGGCTGCGCCCGCGGCCAGGGCCGCGGACCAGAGGCAGGGCAACAGCAGCAATTGCCAGCCGATCGGGCGATCCCAACGGGCAAGCTGCGCGTAGGGCCAGAGCGCACGCGGCAGCACGCGATAGACCCAGTTGTTCGACGGTGCGTCCTGGACGCGGCCGGAATCGGCAGAGATCGTGTTCATGTCCCTGTTTGACGCCGCGCATCCGGCCGGTCAAGCGGCGAGATCGCCGCAGACCTTGGCACCAAGCACCCGATCAGGGAAGAGTGAAGTCGAAGCGGTAGCTTGCCGACAGGCCGACGAGCACCTGGTTGCGGCTGCCGCGCTCCTGAACGAGGCTGGAATCGGCAGCCGGTCCAAGCAGGCGCCGGTACTCGGCATAGGCACTCGTCTCAAGCTTTTCGGTTGCCTGCCAGGTGATCGCGGCACCGACGCCGGCGGAACCGACGCCGCCATGCGGGCTGTAGGTGTTGAGCCCAGACGCGGCCGACTCGCGATCATTGACGCCATAATAGGCCGAGTAGTAGCCGCTCGTGGCCGCACTCAGGCGCGGGCCGCCGGAAATGCGGACATTGCTGCTGACATCGGTGAAAGCGTCAGCCGCGACGTCGGCAACGACACCATGGTGGCTGCGAATGCCCTGGCGCACTTCGGCGCGAACGCGCAGCCAGTCCGTCGGGTAGACTTCAGCAAAGCCGCCGACTTCACCGCCGAACTTGACCGGATCCAGACCCTTGAGGTCCCGGGATGTGCCGGAGTCGCGCTCGAAGATCAGCTTGCCGACGAGACCGGCACGGAAGCTTCCCTGGTCGACCAGCGCATAGGACATGTTGTCGTTACGCGAGGAAAAGCGGACGGTGCTGCCGGCCTTTCCGAGGGAGATCAGGGGGGCTGCCTGGAACATGCGCTTGGAGGCGCCTTCGTACTTCGGTCCATAAAAGCCGGTGGCGCCGACCTTCAGATACCAGTCACCGGACCAGAAATATTGGCCGTCACCGGCAGAGGCGGCATTCGCCGACAACAAAAGGGTTCCAGAAAGGAAAGCGAGATAACGGATACGCAAGAAACAACTCCGGAAGAATCATTCGCCGGGGCGAAGTTTGACCGTGCCGGCAGACCGAGGGAGGGAGATGGGCTGGAATGGCACAGGGCGACTTATTGCGGCTTGTTCCTACGATTCCGTTAACCAGGTCAATTCAGCCTTTTTTCGCCATACCCGGCCGGCCGACGTGGATCACTGGCCGAGATAGGTCTTGAGATAGACACTCGGCGGGCTGCCGAGCATGCGGCGGAACATGGTGGTGAAGGCCGCGACGTTCTCATAGCCGGCGTCGAGCGCGACATTGGTGATCGGCTCGCCATCGGCCAGGAGCGGCAGCGACGCAAAAATGCAGGCCTGCTGCCGCCAGGTGACGAAGCTGACACCCGTCTCCTTGCGAAAGAACCGGGTGAACGATCGCCGGCTGAGGCCCATCCGATCTGCCCACTGGTCGATGCTCGATGCCGCCGACGGCGCCTGCAGGAACTGCCGGCAGAGGGCCGCAAGCTTCTCGTCGCGCGGGAACGGTAGGCCGAGCGGGCGCTCCTGCAACCGTCCGATTTCCTCGAGCAAGAGATCCGTGACCAGTTGTTCACGCCGCTCCGACATCGCCTCGTTCTCGACGCTGACAAGCGCATCGACGAGGCTTCCGGCAAGCGGATTGATTTCCATGACCATCGGCCGCTCGGCACGCAAAAGGTCCGGCGCGAAATAGATCGAGTGCATGCGCACGTCGCTGATCATTTCGGCCGAGTGCTCCATGCCGGCCGGGATCAACAGGGCGTGGCCGGGCGGGACCATCCACCGCCCGCGTTCGGTGCGCATCAGCACCACGCCGCCGCGTGCCCACCAGAGCTGCGTGCGCGTATGGCTGTGAAAAGGAACCAGGAGGCCAGCGCTGTAGTCTCGCCCAAGCGCCAGCACCGGGGCGTTTCCCGTCTCGACCCAGTCGAGGTTCCGGAAGTGGTCGTCATCGGGAAGCTGCGGCAGGGGAAATCGGCGGATCGGCATTTGGCCCACTCACGAAAGAAATCGACCAGATCACAAAAGCAGGCCAACCGCAACCTCAGTACAGATAGCCCACGCCGCATACAACCTTCGAGACGGCAAGGAATCACCCATGTCTACCGTGACTTCAACTTCCGGGATCTCCCCGGAGAAGACGGCTTTCTCCGTCATCCTGGCCGTCAGTTTCTGCCATATGCTGAACGACATCATGCAGTCGCTGCTGACGGCGCTCTACCCGCTGCTCAAGGCGAACTATTCACTCGACTTCGTGCAGATCGGCCTCCTGACCTTTACCTTCCAGCTGACGGCGTCGATGCTGCAGCCGGCTGTCGGCATCATCACCGATCGCTGGGCCCTGCCCTATTCCCTGCCGCTCGCCATGCTTTCCACCTGCAGCGGCCTGATCCTGCTCGCGAATGCGCATGATTTCTGGGTGCTCCTGGTCGCAGCGAGCCTGATCGGTGTCGGTTCGGCCATTTTCCATCCGGAATCCTCCCGCATCGCCCGCCTCGCCTCCGGCGGTCGCCACGGTCTGGCGCAGTCGCTGTTCCAGGTGGGCGGCAATGCCGGCAGCGCCATGGGTCCGCTGCTTGCCGCCTTCATCGTCATTCCTTTCGGTCAGGGAAGCCTCAGCTGGTTCTCGATCGTCGCGATCATCGGCTTCTTCGTGCTCTCCTGGGTCAGCACCTGGTATGTCCGCCACCGCCGCACGACGATGAGCCGGGCGGCACCGAGCCGTGCCCTCCCCCTGCCGAAGGGTCGGGTGATGTGGGCGGTTGCCGTGCTTGTGCTGCTGACAGCCACGAAGAACGTCTACATGGCGAGCATCTCCAGCTACTTCACCTTCTTCGTCATCGAGAAGTTCGGCATCGACGTACAGCAGGCTCAGCTGATGCTGTTCCTGTTCCTCGGCGCGGCGGCGGCCGGAACCTTCCTCGGCGGCCCGATCGGCGATCGCTACGGCGCCCGCTTCGTCATCTGGTTCTCGATCCTCGGCGTCATCCCCTTCGCCTTGCTGCTGCCCTATGCGAACCTCTTCTGGACCGGAGTTCTCTCCGTCATCATTGGCCTGATCTTCTCCTCTGCCTTCTCGGCGATCGTCGTCTTTGCCCAGGAGTTGGTGCCTGGGCGCGTGGGGCTGATCGCCGGCGTCTTCTTCGGCTTCGCCTTCGGCTTCGGCGGCATGGGCGCGGCCGTGCTCGGCATCTTCGCCGACCGGCAGGGCATCGAATTCGTCTACACCATCTGCTCCTATCTTCCGCTGCTCGGCATCCTCACGATCCTGCTGCCGAAGATCCCCGCGAGATAAGGCTCGTCGCCCCGAAATCGCTTTCCGTTATCACGTCATTTTTCACCGGGCGCCGTCATGCGGCGCCCGGTTTTCGTTTGCGCCGCAAACAGCACGCGAGACCCCTGCTACTCGTCGCAGCCCTACGTAATCATTCATCAATTTTTGCGCGCTACGGTCGTCCGACGGGCTTGGGCAGGGGTATACAATGCAGGGGCGAACGGCGATTCCGGCCTTTCTGGCGACGTTGCTTCTTGCGACGGCGGTAAAGGCCGAAACCCTGAACCTGCTGATCTGGGAATCCTATATCGACCAGAAGATCCTCGAGCGCTGGACGTCAATAACAGGCGTCGCGGTGCACCAGGTCTATTACGACAGCGGCGACACCCGCGATGAGGTGCTGGCCGATCCGAACAGCCGCGTCGACCTGGTGGTAACCGGCGAAAACAGCGCTGCCCTCTTCGGCCGAAAGGGCGTGCTCGAAAAGCTCGACGAGACCAACGTCGCCTCGCTCCGGGACTATGACGAAACCTGGCGCAACCGCTGCTCAAACCGAGGCTTGCCCTATCTCTGGGGCACGATGGGCATTCTCTACCGGTCGGACGTCGTATCGACGACGCCGACCTCCTGGCAGGATCTCATGCGTCCAGACGCGGCACTCGCCAAGCATGTCGCCATGTACGACGACCACAACGAAGCCTTCGTCGCACCTCTGATGCTGCTTGGCCAGTCGATCAACACCAACGACAGCGCGACGCTGAAGGCCGCCTTTAGCCTGATGAAAGAGCAGGCGCCTTCGGTGCTGACCTATGAATATATCATCAGCGCGATCCAGAACCCGACGGTCAGCAAGGACATCTACATGGCGCTCGGCTACAGCGGCGATCAGCACGTGCTGAACGACAAGGCCGGCACGCCCGGCGCCTGGCGCTACGCCGTTCCCAAGGAAGGCACGCTTTCCTGGCTCGACTGCATGTCCGTGGTCGCGAATTCCCCGAACAAGGACCGGGCGCTGGCGCTGCTCGACTATCTCGGCTCGCCCGGCAGTGCTGCCGCCAACGCGCTGGCGCTCAACATGCCGACGGCAAGCCGGGCAGCCTATAAGCTCCTGCCGGAAGAAGTCCGCACCGACCCCGCGATCTACCCCTCACCCGACATCCTGGCCAAGAGCCAGTATCAACAGGAACTGTCCACAGAGTCGGTGCAATTGCGCCGGCGCATCATCAGCACATTGGCGAACTTCCAGTGAACCTCGGCAAACGCGCGCTCATCCTGATCTTTCCCGTCGTTCTCGCTGGCTACCTGCTGGCAGCAGTCTCGGTCCACGTCACACAGAGCCGTTCCATTCGCGCGCTCGAGCACGCCAAGCTGTCGCAACGCCTCGAACATGCCGCCGCCGTCTTCCAGAACGAAATCGGCCGCAGCAAGGGTTTCCTCAATGCGCTCCTGAACGGCAATTCGCTGCGCCAGTATGTGTCCGAAACGGATGAGGACTACCGCGCCAATGCCCTTGGTGTCAGGCTGCAGGAAAGCCTGAAGTCATTGCTCGACGACCCGACGGGCTACGTCTCGCTGGCGCTGCTGAACTCCGATCTGAAGACGGACTATTATTTCGAGAACAGCTGGGACCCCTTCGCCCAGATCGATGAGGCCCAGCTCAACCTTGCCCGCCGCCTGATCCGCGAAGACAAGCTCGTCGACTGGACCTATCTCTACGAAGCGGGACAAAGACCACGCATCGTCTATTCCTTCTTCCTCGATCCGGTGGCCTTTACCCGACCGCTGCCGAGCAAGAAGTCGAGCGCCCTGCTCGTGCAGGTCGCGATCCAGCCGGACCGCTTCCTCGACATGCAGCGGGCCCTGAAGAAGGAATACGGCTCCGACATCATGTTGCAGCCCTGGCCGCTGGCGATCACCGATGATCTTTCGGCGAGTGTCCATCTCGGGCCCTCGCTCTATGCGACGCTCACGGTTTCGACCGAGCATTTCGATGCACTCATGGCCCGGCAGAAGTTCCTGCTGGCGCTCGGCGCCGTCGCCATGAGCCTGTTCTCGATCTGGCTGATCATCGTGCTGATCCGCCGCTTCATCACCGACCCGATCGCCGCGCTCGACGCCAATGTGATGGCGGTGATGGTTGGCGCGCGCGACGAGATCCGCGACATGGAGGAAAAGGGCGAGATCGGGCGCCTCACGGAAAATATCCGCGAACTGCATCGGCAGTCGGTGCAGTCGTTGAAACTCGTGCAACGCAGTTCCTGGACCGACACTTTGACCGGGATCAGCAACCGTGGCCATTTCAACGCGCTTGCCGCCGGCGCCGTGCGCGAGGCGATCGCCGCCGGCGAGAAGTGCAGCCTGCTGTTCATCGACATCGACAACTTCAAATTCGTCAACGACAAGCACGGACACGAGATCGGCGACGAACTGCTGAAGACACTGGCCGTTCGCATCGGCGAGCGTGTCGACGCGATCACCGAGCGGCGCGGCCAGAAGCCGGCCATTCTGGCACGCCTCTCCGGCGACGAATTCGCCGTGTTCGTGCGGTCTCGACCCGGCGACGGAACGGTCCGTGAAATCTCCGCCGCCATTCTCGGACTGTTCGAAGACGGCTTCGAGGTGTCCGACAAGCGCTATCCGGTGACGGCGAGCATCGGAGCGGCGATCTGCCCCGACGATGCCACCAACCTTGCCGAGCTGATTTCCAACGCCGATGCGGCTATGTATCAGGCAAAGACCAGCGGCAAGAACCGTTCCGCCCGCTTCTCGCGCGCGCTTCACGACAAGCGCACGCGGCTGCGCCAGATCCAGGACGAGCTGCGCTCCCTCGATCCGGACGAGCAGTTCCATCTCGTCTACATGCCGATGGTCGACACCGAAGGCCGCGTCACCGGCTGCGAGGCGCTCTTGCGTTGGTACTCGCCGGTCCTCGGCAACGTTACCCCGGACGAATTCGTGCCAATTGCCGAAAGCTCCGGCCTCTTCACCAAGATCGACTGGTGGGTGATCAACAAGGCGATGTCCGATTGCGGGCAGCTCAAGGCGCTCTTCGGTCCGGAAACGGTGCTGGCGATCAACATTTCTTCGGCCGAACTGCATTCCAAGGCGATTGCCGACCATTTCGCCGAGTGCCTGGAGCGGCATGGCCTCGAGGCGAGCTCGATCGAAATCGAACTGACCGAAACCTTCGCCGTGAAGTTCAGCGATCAGCTTCGCCGCAACATCGATGCCCTGCGGCAAAAGGGTTTCCGCCTTTCGATCGACGATTTCGGCGCAGGCTACACCTCCGTGCAGCAGATCATCGAATACACGGCAGACACGATCAAACTCGACCGGGCGCTGGTGTCGAACCTTACCGCATCGCAGTCGCTGCCGGTGCTCAAGGCGCTGATCGCCCTTTGCCACGCCAAGGACGTTGCGGTCGTCGGCGAAGGCATCGACACGCCGGAGAAGCTTTCCATGCTGACGGCTGCCGGCTGCGACCTGTTCCAGGGCTATCTCATCAGCAAGCCGTTGCCGATCGAAGACCTCGCAATCTGGGCGCTTACACGCACCGCTCGATACGCGCGAGACGAAGCGCGGGACGACCTCCAAAGCCGACAGGCGATCGCCTGAACGGCAGCAACTGCGGGGAATCGCCGCCCCATTCCCGTTTTCCCTTGACCTTGCCGCCCTGCCGTCCTAACCGCAGCGCAGCAATTTCAGGATATCGGGGGCTGCAATGAAGGTTCTTCTGATCGGATCGGGTGGGCGCGAGCACGCCCTGGCATGGAAGATTGCGCAGTCTCCCAAACTGACGAAGCTCTATGCGGCACCGGGCAATCCCGGCATCGCCGAAGAAGCTGTCATCGTCGCCCTCGACGCAGAGGACCACGCGGCCGTCACCGACTTCTGCCGCAAGGAAGCGATCGATTTCGTCGTGGTCGGACCTGAGGGTCCACTGGTTGCCGGTCTCGCCGACGTGCTGCGCGCAGCCGGCATCGCCGTCTTCGGCCCTTCTGCCGCCGCCGCCCAGCTTGAAGGTTCCAAGGGCTTCACCAAGGATCTCTGCGCCCGCTACGACATCCCGACCGGCGCCTATGGCCGCTTCACCGATGCCGAGACCGCGAAGGCCTATGTGCGCGAACAGGGTGCGCCGATCGTCATCAAGGCCGACGGCCTGGCTGCCGGCAAGGGTGTGACCGTCGCCATGGCGCTCGACGTGGCGCTTGCTGCCGTCGACGATTGTTTTGCCGGCGCCTTTGGTGCCGCCGGCGCCGAAGTGGTGGTGGAAGCCTATCTCGATGGCGAGGAAGCAAGCTTCTTCTGTCTCTGCGACGGCAAGACGGCGCTGGCGCTGGCCTCTGCCCAGGATCACAAGCGCGTCGGCGACGGCGATACCGGACCGAACACCGGCGGAATGGGCGCCTACTCTCCAGCCCCGGTCATGACCACCGAAATGATCGAACGGACGATGAAGGAAATCATCGAGCCGACGATGCGCGGCATGGCGGAAAGCGGCCACCCCTTCTCCGGCGTGTTCTTTGCCGGTCTGATGATCACCGCCAAGGGACCCGAACTCATCGAATACAACGTCCGCTTCGGCGACCCGGAATGCCAGGTGCTGATGATGCGGATGAAGAGCGACCTGCTGCCGCTGCTTTACGCCGCCGCGACCGGCACGCTAGCCGGCATGACCGCGGAATGGCGCGACGAAACGGCACTCACCGTCGTCATGGCCTCCAAGGGTTATCCGGGCAGCTACGCCAAGAACACCCCGATCGACGCCCTTCCTGCGGCCTCGGCTACAACCAAGGTGTTCCATGCCGGCACAGCGATGAAGGACGGCGCCCTGGTCGCAACCGGCGGCCGCGTGCTCAACATCACCGCAACGGGTGAAAGCGCCGGCGCGGCGAAGGACGGGGCCTATGCGGCGGTCGCGGCGGTTTCCTGGGAAAACGGCTTCTACCGCCACGATATCGGCTGGCGCGCCGTTGCCCGCGAAAAGGCGTGATCCGAAGCGCAACTCTTCCCCGGATCATTCTATTTTTACCAATTCTCCTGACGGGAAAGTAAGGGAGAGCGCATATTCTCGCCGCTAACAATTGCGGGAGAAAGCGTATGCGCCTGTTGCTGATCACCACCGCCCTCGGGCTTGCCGCCGGCAACGCAGCGGCATCCTCGATCGAGGCGGTCGCTTCCGGCACGACCGACAATGCCAGTGTCGCCACGGTCTCTTGCGCCGCATGCCCGCCGCTGCAATCGAAGAAGAAGGTGACCTATGTCGTACCGACGATTGCGGCGGGCGACGAAACGATCGAGCTCAAGAAGATCAACGGCGAGATGAAGATGGTGCGCACCGAAGCCTGGCTCGGTGGCTCGCCGGTCGTCTTCGTCAGCAAGCCTTCGCAGGAGATCGTCAAGGCTGCCGCCGCCGAGAGCGATGCCTCTCCGACGGTCATCGTCTCGACGAATGCAAACGACCAGAACGCGGTCGCCGACGACGCAAAGCTGATCGCTATCGACCGGACGGCAAAGACCGCCGCCGTCACGCCGATCGGCGCTTCCATGGCGGGCCAGGCCGCCTCCACACCAGACGCCGACACCACCTCACGGCATTTTGATCCGTCCTCCCTCGAACTTCGGCTAGACTGATCTCCTATCGGGAAAGTTCCCTGCCCCGCTCAGCCGTCCCCTGCTTGCAAGGCTGACGGGCGTATCGCTGCAAGAGCGAGAGATTGCGCCCCTGAGAGAAGCAGGGGCGCAATCTTCTTTTAGGGGCCTTCCAATTCTTCGATCCGCGCGACCAGCGCGTCGATTTGCCTGTCCGAGTAGACTTCGATGCCGTTGCCGGCGAGCAAGGCTGCGGTTACGCCTTCACCCGGATGGCGTGCGCCGGAGAAACTGCCGTCATAGACGAAGCTGGATCCGCAGGACGGGCTGCCATCAATCAGCAGCGCGAAGCGACAGCCGCTCTCCTTCGCCAGCGAAAGCGCGTTTTCGGCTGCCCGCACGAAACCTTCGGTGACGTCGCGGCCGTTGATCTCCACCACCCTTGCGCCGCCTGCCAGAACGTCCTTGCCGGCGGCACCGGCGGCGATTTCGGCCGGCGGGCGCGGCACCGGCATGCCGGCCGACATTTCCGGACAGATGGTCACAAGGCGGCCTTCGGCGCGCCAGCGATCGATCGCCGGATGAACGAGCGGCTTCGACTGGCCATCATAACGAACGGCGTGGCCCATGAGACAGGCGCTGACGAGGATCTTTTCGGACATGTCTTCCTCTACTCTGAGGTTCCCTCATCCATCAAGCGTGATCCAAGCACCAGCGTCCCGCAGTGTCAGATCCAACGGTCGCTCGCGGCTGTACGCTCCCCGCCCTCATGACCGGTGTTGAGTGTGCCGCGCGGCTCGATCAGCAGCATCTTCACCTCGCGCTCGGCATAGGGCTTGTGCTCTACACCTTTTGGCACGACGTACATTTCTCCCGGGCCAAGCGTCACCGCGCCATCGCGGAAATCGATGCGCAATGTGCCTTCGAGCACGATGAAGGCCTCGTCGGTATCTTCATGATCATGCCAGATGAAATCGCCTTCGATGCGCACGATCTTGAACTGGTAGTCATTGAGTTCGGCAATGACGCGCGGCTGCCATTGATCGCTAAAGAGCGAGAGCTTCTCCGTGAAATTGATCGGCTTGTAGGTTTTCGTCGCGATGTTCATCGGCTGTCTCCATCTGGATGATGGAGACAGGATATAGGACGCCCGGGGCCAACCCGCTTGAACGTTTGTGCGAGGAGACCCGCCGGCGGACCGGTGGCGGGCCCCGCCTAGCCGGCGATCTTCGAGAAGTCCGCGACCGTGCCAGTGGCCGAGCGGATGAGGCCGAGCAGCGCCAGGCGGTTGCCGCGGATCGCCGCATCGTCGTCATTGACGAGCACGTCGTTAAAGAACTGGTCGACCGGCTGGCGCAGCTTTGCCAGTGCTTCCATCGCCGAGCGGAAATCTTCCTTGGCAATCGCCGCGCGCGCTTCGCCGGAGCCGGCTTCGACGGCCTGGTGCAGGGCCTTTTCGGCATCGAGACGGAAGAGGCCGGCGTCGACGGCGTCGGCGACGGTCGTGCCCTTCTTTTCCTCGGCCGCCAGGATCTGCGTCGCACGCTTGGTGCCGGCGAGCAGGTTCCTGCCCTCTTCGTCGGTGATGAAGGCCGTGAGTGCCTCGACGCGGCGGGCGATCATCAGCAGGTCGTCCGAATCCGACGTCAGCACGGCGTCGATCAGGTCATGACGGGCGCCGAGATCGCGCAGGTAGACCTTGAGGCGATCGTGGAAGAAGGAGAGCAGATCGGCGGAAACATCATCCGCAAGCGCCGGCTTCTGCGCACGAAGCGCGACGAGTGCCGTTTCAAAAGCCGGCAGCAACGCCAGACGCGCCTTGCCTTCCAGGATCAGACGGATGACGCCGAGTGCCGCGCGGCGCAGCGCATAGGGATCCTTGGAGCCGGTCGGCTTTTCGTCGATCGCCCAGAAGCCAACGAGCGTGTCGAGCTTGTCGGCAAGCGCGACCGTCACTGCGACCGGTTCGGTCGGCACGCGGTCGGACGGACCTTGCGGCTTGTAGTGATCCTCGAGCGCGTCGGAGACCGACTGCTCTTCGCCCTGAAGCAGCGCGTATTTGTGGCCCATGATGCCCTGAAGCTCGGGGAATTCGCCGACAGCTTCGGTGCGCAGGTCCGCCTTCGCGAGCACAACGGCGCGATCGACGAGCCTCTGGTCGGCGCCGGTGACCTTGGCGAGTTCAGCGGCCAGCGCCCGGATGCGGGCGACGCGTTCGCCCTGGGTGCCGAGCTTGGCGTGGAAGGTAACGTTCAGCGCGTCGAGCTTGGCCATGCGTTGGTCGAGCGGCTTCTTGAGATCCAGGCTGAACCTCTTCGCGGACGCTTCCAGCGTTTCGAGATCCGGCAGGTTGCCCTGGTCGCGATGCCAGAAATGCGCCGCATCCGAAAGGCGAGCGCGCACGACCTTGCCGTTGCCGTGGACGATCTCCTTGCCGCCGTCCTTGGCCTCGATGTTCGAAACGAGGATAAACTTGTTGGAGAGCGTTTCGGCACCCGGCGCGCGGGTGACGAAGCACTTCTGGTTGGTCTTGATGGTCAGCCGGATGATTTCCGAGGGGATTTCGAGATAGGCCTCCTCGAAGCTGCCCATCAGCACCTGCGGCCATTCGACGAGGCCCGAGACCTCTTCGAGCAGGCCTTCGTCTTCGACGAGCTCCAGGCCATTGGCGAAGGCCACGTTGCGCGCATCGGCAAGGATCATTTCCTTGCGGCGCTCGCCGTCGAGAACGACCTTCGCCTTTTCCAGCTTCTCGGCGTAGTCGGCAAAGCGGCGAACGGTGATTGCTTCCGGCGCGTGGAAGCGGTGACCATAGGTGACGTTCGAGGCGACGATACCGTCGACCTCAAACGCGATTACGTGGGTTTCCTCGGTTTCCGAACCGAAGGTGCAGACGATCGACTGCAGCGGGCGGACCCAGCGAAGCGCACCGGGCTTTGCCGAGGCGACGCCGGAGCGCATCGGCTTCGGCCAGGGGAAATTGCGAATGATGCCCGGCATCGCCTCGGCGATGATCTCTTCGGCGGCACGACCCGGCTTGACGATGTGGGCGACGTAGAAATCGCCCTTCTTCGGGTCGCTGTGGACATGCGCCTCGCTGATCGAGGAGAGGCCGGCGCCGCGCAGAAAGCCTTCGATCGCCTTTTCGTTGGCGTCGGTGCGCGGGCCCTTGCGCTCTTCGCGGATATCGGCCGAGCGGGCGTTGAGGCCACGGATATCGAGCGTCAACCGGCGCGGCGTCCAGTATTCGCGCGCACCCTCGTAGGTGAGGCCCGCTTCGACCAGAGCATCGGTCAGCAGCTTCTTGAGGTCGCCGGCCGCCTTGCGCTGCAGGCGGGCAGGAATTTCCTCGGAGCGGAGTTCGATAAGAAGATCGGGCATAGGCGTGACTTTTTCTGTTCCGGACGGTTGCGGCGGACTTAGCAATCTCTGGCAAGAATGTCACCAAGCCCGTCGATGAATTTGGCTGTCTCAGCGCGCATGCGCGGGCGGTTACCAGCCACCGCCACCACCACCGCCGCCGCCGCCGCCGGAAAAACCGCCACCGGACGAGAAGCCTGACGATGACGATTTGGGTGGAGGCGGCAGGGACGACGTCATCGTGTCCGCCATCGAGCCGGCAAAGCCGCCGATGCGGTCGCCGAAGGTGCTCGAGCCGAAATTGTCGCCGTGATACCAGCTCGGCTGATAGGCCGCCGCCGCAGCAGCGCCTGCCGCAGCGGCAAGCATCCAGCGATCGAAGGTCTCGGTCCAGGGCTTTTCGACGCCGAGCGCCACGGCATAGGGGAGCAGCGTCTCAAAATGCCGGGGTGACATCTCGGGCGCCCCTTGCATGTTCATCCGGTCCTTTTCGGCGAGCGTCATGTATTGCCGCAGCCCATCGATGCCATCCATCATCCGCGTGCCAAGCGGCGTCGGTGCGCCCATCAGGAAGAAGAACAGCACATTCACGAGAACGATGGCGCCAATGACGAACAGCAACGGCAATTCGTCGGTCTCAGCCGCGGAATAGAAGACCGCGGCCAGGATCGCCGAAAAGATCGTGAACGTGACGAAGCCGATGAAGGCCACGACCACGATCGACATGATCCGGCTCATCAGGCTCTTCTCGCGCCGAAGCGACTTGCCAAAGGAGACGGCGAGGATCGATACGAAGAAAGCAATGAAAACGGGAACGATCACCAGCGGCAGGCTGTCCTCGCTGAGGTCGCCGAAGAAGAAGACGGCTGCGACGGCCAACACCGACAGGATGACGCCGGCAACCACATAGCCGGTATTCGACAGATAATATTTGCCGCGATGCTCGCGTTCCATGGCATTGCGAAAATCCGCGCCGGTCGTCTGCACCCGCGTGCCGTGGGCGCGGTCGATGGTCAGCTTGCCGCCTGCGGCATTGACCGCCTTCATCACGGCCGCCTCGCCGGTCGGCAGTTTTTCATCGCCTTTCTTGCCGGTCGCGGCAATGACGATGGCGTTCTTGAGGTCTTCGAGAACCACGTGGCCCTTGACCGCAAGATTGAGCGCCGCCGCCGACAGCGCGGTCCAGCCCTCACCGGAAAAACCCCTGTTGTCGATGTAATTGACCAGCGCCGGTGAAATCCCCTCCGGCGGGTCCCAGCGCGGCACCATGACGCCGCGGTCCGGGTCACGCCCGACCCTGAGCCAGGCTTGGCTATAATAGAGAAGGACGACCGCGAGCCCGGCGCCGGCGATGACGAGCGCAAGGTGATCGCGCAGCCACCAGGCGTTCTCCTGGCTAGAAGAGGGCCTCTCGATGCTGCCCTTCGGCATCTTGATGGCGATCGTCAGCCCTTCGCGCGGGTCGAGACGGCGCGTGGTGGCGAAGAAGATCTCGCCGCCATCCCTGGATGCGCGAGCGTCCTTGCCGGTTGCGCCGTAGCCGCCGGTGAAGAAATCGAACGCTTCGGCCTTCACACCCTCGGGCAAGGTCACCGTCGCACTCGCCTCGTCGATCGGGAAGTCCCACTCGGTACCGGTCACGTTCCAGTAGAGCTCGTCGTGATCGTCGAAGAAGCGGATCTGACGGCCGGTCTCATAGGTGAACTGGAAGGTATGCTCGCCCGGCTCCAGAAACACCTCGGCCGAACCGGTGTAGATGCGGATGCCGCCGCTGATCGATTCCGTGCGGTAGGGTTCCTCGTCGCCGTCGCGCTCCACCGACAGCAGCTTGAAATCGACCTTGCTGCGCTTGCCCTTCGCATCGGTGAAGGTCAACGGCAGGTCGCGATAGATGCCGCGGCGGATCTTGTCGCCCTCGACAGTCGCCGTGATCGTCTCAGTGACGGTCATCGTGCCGTCCTTGGCGAGATCGATCACGGAGCGGTAGGCTGAGAAGACCTCCTCCGCCCGCCCGATGCCCGCCGTTGCCAGCAAAAGAACCAGAACGGCGAATGCGGCTGCGAGACGGGCCATGCGGATCAAGCTTTCCTGTCGTTGACTTTCAAGGCACAACGCCGGGCGTTAGGGCCGATCGCCGGTGAATTCGACACCAAGCGAGGCGAGCGCGTCCCAATAGGCCGGATAGGTCTTGGCGACGCAGCCGGGGTCCTCGATCGTGATGCCGTGGATCTTCAGGCCGGCAAGCGCGAAGCTCATGGCGATGCGGTGGTCGGCGAAGGTATCGATCGAGGCGGGCAAGGTCTGGCCGGCGAGCGTGGGATCGGAGGAGACAATCAGATCGTCACCCTCCTCGTGCGCCAGGCCGGGCCGGATCGCCGTCAGGCCGAGCGACAGCGCGCGCACACGGTCACATTCCTTGACGCGAAGGTTTGCGAGGCCGACGAAGCGCACGGGGGTCTTGTTGAAGGCCGCAAGCACGGCGATCGTCGGGATCGCGTCCTGCATCTGCGAACCATCGATGACGGCGGGCAAGTTCGGGAAGCTTGAGATCACCGCATGGGCGCGCGCATCCGGTTGCGAAAAGGCCGTCGCCGGGACACCGAGATCGATGGCGCCACCCGTCAGGACTTCCGCCGCCCAGAGATAGGTGGCGGCCGAAGCGTCCGGCTCGATAACGTAGTCGGCGGCCCGGTAACCCGTTGGCGCGACTTGCCAGACGGACGGGCTCACCTGCTCGACTTCGGCGCCGAAGGCGCGCATGGCGGCGACCGTCAGGTCGATGTAACCGCGTGCGCCGATCTCGTCGCCGGCAAGCTCGATGCTGACCGGCCCCTTGGCGCCCGGTGCCGCCATCAGCAGGGCCGAAACGTACTGGCTGGAGAGGCCGGCATCGATGACGACGCGCCCGGCCGGGAAGCCACCGGTGCCCTTGACGGTGACTGGTGGGCAGCCGGTTTCGGAGGTGACCTCGACGCCGAGAGCGCCGAGCGCTTCGACAAGCGGCTTGATCGGGCGCTTGCGCATGTGCTGATCGCCGTCGACGATGACCGTGCCATCAACGAGCGCTGCCGCGGCGGTCAGGAAGCGCGTGGCGGTGCCCGCATTGCCGAGGAAAAGCGGCGCTGCCGGCGGGTTGAGCTTGCCCGTGCCGGTGACGACAAACGTCGTATCATCAGGCTCGCTGATTTCGACGCCCATCGCCCGTAGCGCATCCGCCATGTAGCGAGTGTCGTCGCTTTTCAGCGCACCCGTCAGCCGGCTCGTGCCCTTTGCAAGGCCAGCCAGAAGCAGCGCCCGGTTGGTGATCGACTTCGAACCCGGCGGGCGCACATGGCCGCGCAGCGGATGGTCAGTTGGAAGGATGGTCAGTTTCTTCATGCTGTCGGTGGTCATCGAATGGGATCTCTTGATGCGAATTGAGCCGCGATGGGAGCCCGCGGCCGGAATGTGTTTGGCGATCGATTGAATATGGTCAGAACTTGACCTGCGGTACCGCGCGATCGGCTTCGTTGGTGATCTCGAAATAGCCGGCCTTGACGAAGCGGAAGGCGTTGGCGATGAGGTTCGAAGGGAAGCTCTCGACCTTGACGTTGAGGTCGCGGGCCGCACCGTTGTAGTAGCGGCGCGACATCTGGATCTCGCCCTCGATCGTCTCCAACGAGCGCTGCAGCTCGGCAAAGTTTTCGTTGGCCTTCAGGTCCGGATAGGCTTCGGCCAGCGCGAACAGCTTGCCGAGCGCCCGGGAAAGCGCGCCCTCGGCCTGGGCCCGCCCCTCGACGTCGCCCGATGGCACCGCCTGGGCGCGGTTGCGCATGGCAATTACCTCTTCCAGCGTCGATTTCTCGTGCGCGGCATAGCCCTTCACCGTCTCGATGAGGTTGGGAATGAGATCGGCACGGCGCTTCAACTGCACATCGATGCCCGACCACGCCTCCTCGGCGATCTGCCGCGCCTTGACGAGACCGTTATAGACGAAAACCAGATACAGGATCACGACGACGGCAATTGCCAGACCGATCATAGGGCACCCTCCAAAGAATTCGCGCAGAGATTAGCATCCGCGTCTCAGCTTCATAGCGCTTTCTGCAGCACTCGGGCCGAGAAACGCACTCCTCCCCAATTGCCATTCGCAGCGTGAACACACTGTTCACCGCAGCAATGCGTCCTCACGCCGAAACATCTCGATTCCTGTTCCAATGGTAACGGCGACCGGGCGGTCGATGGGCGATAGTCCCCCCAACGAACAACCCGAAACCGAAGTGAAGCCCATGAAAACGCTCGCAACCCTCATCAACGTGACCGCCTTTACGGCGCTCTTCGTTGCCTATGCGAGCGTCGCCTCAGCCGAACGGCCGACCGGTGTTCGCCGCGCCTTGCAGACCTATTCCGGCCAAGTCTATACCGGCGCCTACCCCACCTTGAAGCCGTTCTGCAAGAACGACGTCAACGCAGCTCGGGTCATCTGACAACGGGACCGGCGATCGCAGCCGCGATCGCTTCCGCCGCTTCGTCGGCGCCGAGCACCGTCACGTCGATCTCGACCAACTGGTCGCCTTTGCCCCGCAGCAGCCTGTGAGCACGCCGCAATCCGAGGAGCACTTCGGGATCGGTCAACTTGTGCTGCTTGGCTCTGCCCGCCCGCGTTAGCCGCTTCAAGTTTTCCTCAAGACCGCAATCGATGACGACCGCGACGAAGCGCGCGCCCCGTCTTTGCGCGAGTGCAGCATAGTCTTCGAAGGCGCGGCTATCGGCGGCATCATCCGACAGCGCATCGGTAAAGACGAAGGATTGCTCGGCCGGCGCCTTGGCGATGTGTTCGAACACACTTTCGCGGATGGCCGCACGCAGCGAACGATAGAGGGGCGTGCCACGCGAAAACAGCGCCTCGGCTGGATTGATCAGCGTGTGGTTGTCGGCGAGGCGCGCGCCCAGTCTTTCAGCCAGATGGCGCGCGATCGTGAGCTTACCGGTTCCCGGCCAGCCGTTGATGTGAACGACGAGGCCGGCAGGCTCCTGGGTCAAGCGGCGTCCCGGTTGAAATTCGCGCCGCCGGCGTCGGTCAAGAGGAAGGCTTCGCCGCAGGCCTTGGCCAGCGTGCGCACCCGCAGGATGTAGCTCTGGCGCTCCGTGACCGAGATCACGCCGCGGGCATCGAGCAGGTTGAACACGTGGCTCGCCTTGATGCACTGGTCATAGGCCGGGAAGACGCATTTGTGCAGGTGGTTGTTGCTGTGATCGCCGGGCGCGCCGGCGGCGAGCAACGCCTGGCACTCGGCCTCCGCATCGATGAAATGCTGATGCAGCATGGCGGTGTTGGCATATTCGAAATTGTAGCGCGAATACTCCTGCTCGGCCTGCAGGAAGACGTCGCCGTAGCTGATCTTCTCGGCACCCTCGCGGCCGTTGAAGTTCAGGTCGTAGACGTTGTCGACGCCCTGCACATACATGGCGAGACGCTCGAGACCGTAGGTCAGCTCACCGGAAACCGGCGAGCACTCGATGCCGCAAACCTGCTGGAAATAGGTGAACTGCGACACTTCCATGCCATCGCACCAGCACTCCCAGCCAAGACCCCAGGCGCCGAGCGTCGGGCTCTCCCAGTCGTCCTCGACAAAACGAATGTCGTGCAGCAGCGGGTCGAGGCCGATCGCCTCCAGCGAGCCGAGATAGAGCTCCTGCAGGTTGGACGGGTTCGGCTTAAGCAGCACCTGGTACTGGTAGTAGTGCTGCAGTCGGTTCGGGTTTTCGCCGTAGCGGCCATCGGTCGGGCGGCGCGACGGCTGCACATAGGCGGCCCGCCACGGACGAGGCCCGAGCGCACGCAGGGTCGTTGCCGGATGGAAGGTACCGGCGCCCACTTCCATGTCGTAGGGCTGCAGCACAGCGCAACCCTTGTCGGCCCAGTAGTTGTGCAGTGTCAGGATCAGAGCCTGAAACGAGCGCTTCGGGTTCATATGATCAGGCAGAGTGGTCATGGATCGCGTCCGGATTTCTTCTAAAAAATGTGCCGGACAGGTGCCACGCCTGATGACAGGGGTCAAGCAACTACAGCGCCGGCCTGCCAATTAGACGCGCCGGAGCCTCCGTCCTCATTGATCCCGCTACTCGTCGTCGCGTTTCAGCCTGTACTCACCGGTTTCCGGATCCTGGACCAGCGTGCCCTGCGCCCCGGTCCGCTCTTCGCGGCGGGTCTGTTCGCGTTGGCGTGTCAGTTTTTGTGCATCGGCCACGAACTTGCGATAGCCGAGCCAGAAGACGAAACCTGCAATCAGGAGCAGGATGAGTTGCGGCATTGTTCCTCCAAGGACATCTCACGCAGGTCAGGGCTCAAAGCCCGAACCGCGCCCACAATGCCCTTTCCTCGATTGCTTCGGCAAGACCCGCGGCGGCCGATGCCGCCAAGGGCTCGACAATGGCGCCGGCAACGGCCGCGCCGGTCTGCCGGCGGCCGAAAAGGCTGCGCACCGGCTGGATGAGTTCGAGCCGCGCCTTGTCGCCATAGCGCTTCTTCACCTCGCCGCGCAGGTCGCCGAGACCATCGATGATACCGAGCTCCAGCCCACGCCGGCCGGTCCAGAAAAGGCCGGAGAAGATATCCGGATCGTCGGCGAGCAACTGCCCGCGACGCGCCTTCACCATCTGGATGAAGGTATCGTGGATATCGAGCTGAAGGTTCTTCAGAAAGGCGATGTCGTTTTCCTTTTCCGGCTGGAACGGATCGAGCATCACCTTGTTTTCACCGGCGGTATAGACGCGTCGTTCGACGCCGATCTTCTTCAGCAGTTCCGGAAAGCCGAAGCCGCCGGAGACGACGCCGATTGAGCCGACGATCGACGTCGGATCGGCGATGATCTCATCGCCGGCAAGCGCGATCATGTAGCCGCCAGACGCTGCGACATCCTCGACGAAGATCAGCACACGCTTCTTCTTCTCCTGGGCGAGGTCGCGGATGCGCTGATAGATCAGGCGCGACTGCACCGGGGAGCCGCCGGGCGAATTGACCGAGATTGCGACAGCGGGCGCTTCCTTGATTGCGAAGGCCTTTTCCAGAAGCGGTGCTGCCGTTGCCAGGTTGAGCGCGGGCCGGAATTGCCCGCCGCCGGCCATGATTGCGCCGTGAAGCCGGACGACGGGGATCGTCACGCCTTCCTTGCGAAATCGCCTCGGCAACAACCGTCTCAGGAACGCCTTCATTTCAACTCCTGCTTACTGGGTCACGTTGGAGCGGGATGCGGGCGAAAACCACGCAACATTCTTCCTGAATACCGCTCCGATGCCAAATGTATTGGCCCATCCATGGCATGTATGCACTGCCGCGACAAACGCAATGCCGCATACGGTAAATCATCGGCGGTGGTAGGCGGCGCGGCCGTTGTTGAGATCGTCGACATGATCGGCGAAGCGATGCCCCTCCTCGTGCATGACGAGCGGCGCGCGGAAGACCAGCCGCTTGCGGCTCTGCTTGATCGCGGTCACCAGAATGCGCACGGCATTTTCGCCGACGCGCGGATGAAGGGCGGTGATCTCGATACCGCCGAAGCGACGGCCGCAGGCGGCGATGATCTCGGCGATCGATTCCGGCCGGGCGATCAGCGACAACTGTCCGCCCGGCTTCATGATCGCGCCCGCCGTCTTCACCCAGACCTCGAAGAGCCCGTCGCTCATCGCATGGGCCTCGGCCTTGAGACTGTCTGGCGTCTTGCGGTCGGACGCATCGTTGAAGGGCGGGTTCATGATCACGTGATCGAAACTGTCATCCGCCAGGCCCGCAGCGACACGCGCCTTGCCGGCAAGCGATACGTCCGCCTCCAGCACCGAGACCCGCGACGCAAAGCGCGCGTTTTCGGCGAGCTCCAGGCTGCGGCGGGCGTATTCCGCCATGACAGGCGAGCGCTCCACCAGCACCACTTCCGCGCCCTCCATCCGGGACGCGACGGCCATGCCGGCGGCACCTGCCCCGGCGCCGAGATCGGCGACCCGGCAGGGGTGATCCGAGGAAACGAGCGATGCCAGGATCATTGCGTCCATGCCGGAGCGATGCCCCTGCCCCAACGGCTGGACGACATGGAACTTGCCGCGATGGAACGCATCGACGGTTTCAGTTGCGGCAGAAGCCATTACGCGCGCCCCTGCGGCATCACCGGCTTGCACGGCACCCTCACGGCCGCAACTCCGCCTCGAGCCCGGCGTCGATCAGGATCCGCCGCGCGGCATCCGCGTCCTCGTCCGCGACCAGAAAACGGCGGGGCAGCAGGCCGAGCGAGCCCTCCAGAATGCTCATCCCCTGATCGGCGATGAGGCTTGCAATGCCGGCGTCCTTCATCAGGCTCTCGGCAAAGGAGAGCACGACGGCATCGTTGGTACGGATCAATTCCTTCATCCGGCGGTTTTTCCTGTCCTATTTCAGCAAGCGGGACAATTCGCCTCTTGCCGCACGTGGCACCCCTTCCTATTGTCGAAAGCGACAATGAAAACAGGAGTCCCGGTGTGGGCGTAGTGATACCGCTGGAAGACAGCAAAAACAAACAGGCGTCCGTTAAGCCGCTCGTCGACCTGACTGCGCCGGACATGGAGCGCGTCAACCAGCTCATCCTGTCGAAGGCCGGCTCCGACGTTCAGATGATTCCCGAGGTCGCCAACCACCTGATTTCTTCCGGCGGCAAGCGGCTGCGCCCGATGCTGACGCTCGCTTCCGCAGCGATGTTCGGCTACGAGGGCGACGCCCATGTCAAGCTCGCAACCAGCGTCGAATTCATGCACACGGCGACGCTGCTTCACGACGATGTCGTCGACGAAAGCGACCTTCGCCGCGGCAAGTCCACCGCCCGCACGATCTGGGGCAACCAGGCGAGCGTTCTGGTCGGCGACTTCCTGCTCGGCCAGGCCTTCCGCATGATGGTCGACGTCGGCTCGCTCGACGCGCTCGACGTACTTTCGACCGCCGCTTCCGTCATTGCCGAAGGCGAAGTTCTGCAGCTTTCCGTCGCCAAGAACATGGAGACGACCGAGGACGATTATCTCCAGGTCATCCGTGCGAAGACCGCCGCCCTGTTTGCCGCTGCCGCCGAAGTCGGGCCGATCGTCGCCCAGACCAGCAAATCCGACCGCAACGCGCTGAAATCCTATGGCATGAACCTCGGCCTCGCCTTCCAGCTCGTCGATGACGTGCTCGACTATGGTGGATCGTCGAGCGACCTCGGCAAGAACGTCGGCGATGACTTCCGCGAAGGAAAGATCACGCTTCCGGTCATCCTGTCCTACCGCCGCGGAACGGCCGAAGATCGAGCCTTCTGGCGCGAGGCGATCGAAGGCGGCGACAGCAGCGATGCCAATCTCGACAAGGCGCTCGGGCTGATCAAGCGCTATGGGGGCCTCAGCGATACCATCGCCCGCGCCCAGCACTACGGCACGATTGCCCGCGATGCGCTGGCACCGCTGCCGGCGTCACCCTGGAAATCGGCGCTCACCGAAGTCATCGACTTCTGCATCGATCGGGTAAGCTGACGAGGCTTCGGCAGAGCCAAGACAAACAACAGGAATTTCTTGCCGCGTTGCGCCAAA
Source organism: Ensifer sp. 2TAB8 (assembly GCF_052115125.1). Taxonomy (NCBI): domain Bacteria; kingdom Pseudomonadati; phylum Pseudomonadota; class Alphaproteobacteria; order Hyphomicrobiales; family Rhizobiaceae; genus Ensifer; species Ensifer sp. 2TAB8. Next base: position 287,650 of record NZ_JBFRGB010000001.1, read on the forward strand.
AAAGCCATTCTGTTCCTCAAGAGTTGTGCTGGGCTATATGTGGCTGACTCCGAAAACAACCCTCAGTGGTGCGATTGGCCGAGCAATCGGCACGAAAGGTTTGACATGCGGCAAATGACGATCCTCCGCCTCCTCAGCGGCGCAGCACTGTTGGCTCTCGCCGCAGTCAGCGGCAGCCACCAGGCCTTCGCGGAAGACAAGGCCGCCCCCGTCGAGGAAAGCGAGCCCTTCGACATCAAGTCGGTGAACACCTTCGCCGGCGCCTTCCTTGCAGCTCGCACCGCCGATACGGACCGCGACTTCGCATCGGCCACCCAGCTCTACCGGATCGCACTGCAGTTCGAACCGAACAACAACGACGTCAAGCAGCGGCTGATGATCACGCTGCTGATGGCTGGCCAGTTCGACGAGGGCGCGCAGATTGCCGAGCAGCTCAAGTCCGACCCGGCCGTCGAGCGCATCACCACCGTGATCCGCGCGATCGAAGCGATCCGCAAGCGCGAGTATCGCAATGCGCAGAAGCTCCTGAACTACCAGGGCCCGAACGATCTCGACCGGCTGATGAACGGACTGCTTTCCGCCTGGGCGAAGTTCGGTCAGGGCAAACCGAAGGAAGCGCTGGCAGAGATCAACGGCCTCCAAGGTCCCGACTGGTTCCGCGTGTTCAAGAATTATCATGCAGGCGCGATCGCAGTTGCCGCCGGCGACAAGCAGACAGCCCGGACCAGGCTCAACGACGCCATTCTCGATCGCGAAGGCGGAAGCGCTGCGCCTGATACCTTCATGCGTGCGGTCGAAGCGCTCGCCCGGTTCGAGGCACGCGAAGGCAACAAGCAGAAGGCGCTCGACACCGTCGCGGTCGGCGAGAACATGGTCAACAACTACACGCCGCTTCAGGCGCTGAGGACCGATATCGAGAATGGTGTTCCGCAGGAACAGCAGGTCAAGAACGCCAGCCAGGGTGCTGCAGCCGTGCTCTTCTCGATTGGCGCTGCCCTCAACCGCGACGGCGCCGAAGATATCGTTTCGCTCTATCTGCAGACCGCACGCCGGCTCGACCCCGACAGCGCCGACATCCTGGTGATGCTCGGCGGTATCGCCGAGAACCTGAAGAAGCCGAACGAGGCAATCGAACTCTACAAGGCTATCCCGGAAAACTCGCCGATGCGGCGCGTTTCGGAGCTGCAGCTCGGCCTGAGCCTCGCCAGCATCGGCAAGGTCGACGAGGCGAAGCAGCATCTGAAGGCGCTGATCGACGTCGACCCGAAGAACATCCGCAACTATCTCGCCTATGGCAGCGTGCTTTCCGATGCCAAGGACTACAAGGAGATGGGAGCGCTCTACGACAAGGCTGTCGAACAGATCGGGTCGGTGCCGAAGCGTACCGACTGGACCGTCTTCTTCCAGCGCGGTATCGCCTACGAGCGCCAGAAGCTCTGGGACAAGGCCGAACCGAACTTCAAGAAGGCGCTGGAGCTCAATCCGGACCAACCGCAGGTTCTGAACTATCTCGGCTATTCCTGGGTCGACATGAACATCAATCTCGACCAAGGCCTCGAGATGATCCGCAAGGCGGTCGAGCTGAAACCGGATGACGGCTACATCGTCGATTCGCTCGGCTGGGCCTATTTCCGCATGAACCGCTTCGACGATGCGGTGGTGGAACTGGAAAAGGCGGCTGAACTGATGGCTGGCGACCCGACCATCAACGATCACCTCGGCGACGCCTACTGGCGCGTCGGACGCAAGCTCGAAGCCGTGTTCCAGTGGACGCAGACGCTTGAGCTGAAGCCCGAGGAAGCCGAGATTCCGAAGATCAAGGCGAAGATCGAAAACGGCCTGCCGCCGCTGAAGGAAGAGGTCCCTGCCTCTGCCGACGCCAAGGAAACCGCGCCGAAGAAAGTGACCCCGGAAGCGCCGGCGCCGGACAAGAAGTCCTGATCGATCCATGACCGAGGACGGCATTGCGGGCTTCACGCTGACACGCGCGGCGCCCGCAAAGATCAACTTGGCGCTCCATGTCGTCGGCCAGCGGGCCGACGGCCACCATCTTCTAGAAAGCCTCGTCACCTTCGCCGATCGCGGCGACCGCATCGGCCTTGCAACAGCAAACACCGATCTCTTCACCGTTTCGGGGCCTTTTGCTGCCGAACTGCCCATGGATGCCAGCGCTGAGGGCGGCAATCTGGTGCTAAAGGCGCGGGACCTCCTGCGTGCGGAACTGCGCGCGCGCGATCCCGCCACCGCTGGCCCTGTTCACCTGCATCTCGAAAAGAACTTGCCCCTCGCCTCCGGTATCGGTGGCGGATCTGCGGACGCGGCGGCCACGCTGCTCGGGCTTCTCGAACTTTGGGGCGCCACGATCGAACCTTCTCGCCTCGACGAGATGGCATTGGCGCTGGGCGCCGACGTGCCGATGTGTCTTGCCGGCATGCCCCTCGTGGCGAAGGGCATCGGCGAGGAGATCACGCCGCTCGCCCACCTTCCATCCCTGTCCCTCGTGCTCGTCAATCCGCTCGTTGCCGTTTCGACGCCTGTGGTCTTCCGGACGCTTTCAAACAAGACCAATCCACCGCTCGTTCTGCCGCAGAACCTTGGAACGATCGACGCATGGCTGGCGGCCATGGCGGCAATGCGCAACGATCTGCAGCCGCCGGCGCAGCAGTTGCAGCCGGTGGTAAGCGATGTCTGCCAAGTGCTGACGGAAGCAGGCGCGACGCTGGTGCGGATGTCAGGCTCAGGCGCGACCTGCTTCGGCATTTTCGACAACGGTGCGCATGCGGCTGCGACAGCGCGCACTCTTTCGGAGGCGCAACCCGGCTGGTACGTTCTCGCCTGCAACACGACAGGAAGAGGCAAATAGAATGGCCGGCATCGACGAAAAACGTCCCTTCATTCCCATCGGAATTGCTGTTCTCACCGTGTCCGATACGCGCACGCTCGCAGACGACAAATCGGGCGACACGCTGGAAGCGCGGGTGCGCGACGCCGGTCATCGCCTCGAAGCTCGCGCGATCGTGCCGGATGATCGGGCGAAGATTTACGACCAGGTAAAGGCCTGGACGCTGGAGCCGACGATCGACGTGGTGATCACGACCGGCGGCACGGGTTTCACCGGCCGGGATGTGACGCCGGAGGCGCTGGAGCCGCTGTTCGAAAAACGCATGGACGGCTTCTCCGAAGTGTTCCACCGGATTTCCTACGAAAAGATCGGCACCTCGACCATCCAGTCGCGCGCGACCGGCGGGGTCGCCAACGCCACCTTCATCTTCGTTCTGCCGGGATCGCCAGGGGCCTGCCGGGACGCCTGGGACGGCATCTTGAAGCAGCAGCTCGACTACCGGCACATGCCCTGCAATTTCGTCGAGATCATGCCCCGGCTCGACGAGCACCTGAAACGCGGCTGAGCCAGAACCCGCCACGCGCAACCATCGCTCTTCGGGTGCGTCTGTTACCTTTGTAACTGACAGCCATTTTTCCTGTCGTTAGCGTCCGATCATCAGCCAAGCGAAATCGGCCGCCGCACCTTTTCTTCGGGCTGTATGAACGCCTCCCCGCCAATATCCCCGGGCGGGGAGAACAAGGGGATACGACGTGCAGCCAGAATGCTGCCCGGCAAGAACTTTATCAGACAAGGTCATTTGAGAGACACCTAGAGGTGCCGTCCCCTGGACTGGCACCTTTTTAGTGCGTGGAGTTCAAGGGCGCGCCCGTCTGCTTTCGACGGCAACCCAGGCCGGAACGAGCTCGGTGGAGAGCTTGCGAACGGCCCGGACGTTCGTCATGTCGCCGAGGCAACGGTTGCCCGCCGCCGCCGCCAGGGCATCGTTCTTGTTCATCAGGAAACCCGCTTCCAGCGGCTTCTTTCGCCGGACCATACGGCTGAAAAACGGCTTGCGATGCATTCGGGAATCGGAGAACCGCGCGGGCGTCCTGTTCAGCGAGACGTATTCGGCAAGCTCGTCGATCCAGCGACCGATCGGGCGCGCGCCGGGCTCGAGCAACATCAGCCATTCGCCGCGTGCGGAGCGCACGACATCGCCGAGATCCCAATCGAGGCAAAAGCGGCAACCGGCCGCCTCGGCCACGCGCGACGAACCATCCCTTGAGCCATGATCGAGGATGATCACGTCGCTGACGAGGCCCTCCACGGCGCCGGCAACGAGCACCGAGAGCGTCTGCACCAGTTCGGCTTCGTTGTCCCGTGTTTCCATGATAATCGTCAGCATAGCCCGTCCTACCGCATCACCCTTACAATTGCTACATCCGCAGACCGGCGGAGGCAGCTTGCTGGGAGGCATCTTGGATCCACACCAAAACCTTCTGCTTTTTTGTTCTTGAATTGTTCTTGTTTTCGCGATAGGAAAATAGTCAGAACAAAACGGGATCAGAAATCTGGTTCCGGGGAGATTCCAATGACCGAGCTGTCTCAGATCAGGCAGGGTGCGCTCGCACCCGCCAATACGGCAGATGTCGCCGACGCGATGATGAGCGCAACCGGATTGCGGATCGACATCGACCGTCGCCGCGGGCGCGGTGCCGGGCTCAACATGTCAGGCCGCTTCGAGCCACAGGCGCGGGAAAGCTTCGACGACGGCTGGGAAAGCCTGGAGGACCTGCCACCGTTCAAGACCGAAGTGCAGGTCGAGAAGCCGCGGACGGTGATCACGCGGAACGATTCTCCCGATATCTCCTTCGATCGTTCGATCAACCCCTATCGCGGATGCGAGCACGGCTGCATCTATTGCTTCGCCCGTCCGACGCATGCCTTCATGGGCCTCTCGGCAGGCCTGGATTTCGAAGCCAAGCTCTTTGCCAAACCGGATGCTGCGCGGCTTCTGGAGCGCGAACTGGCGCGGCCGGATTACAAGGTCAGGCCAATCGCCATTGGTACCAACACGGATCCCTATCAGCCGATCGAAAAGGAATGGCGCATCATGCGCCAGATCCTGGAAGTACTCAGCGAGGCCAATCATCCGGTCATGATCGTCACGAAATCGGCGATGGTGACCCGCGACATCGACATTCTCGTGCCGATGGCCGAAAAGGGGCTGGTCCGGGTCGGCATCTCGGTCACGACGCTCGATCGCAAACTGGCACGAACGATGGAGCCGCGCGCTGCGACGCCTCCCAAGCGCCTGGAGGCGATTCGCGCCCTCGCCGAGGCGGGCATCCCCGCCGGCGTTCTCGTCTCGCCCATCATCCCCGCGCTCAACGACCATGAGATCGAGCGAGTGCTCGAAGCGGCCAGGACAGCTGGGGCAACCGAAGCGAGTTACGTTCTTTTGCGGCTGCCGCTGGAAGTTAGCCCGCTGTTTCGTGACTGGCTGCTGCGCAACTATCCGGACCGCTACCGCCATGTCATGTCACTCATCCGCTCCATGCGGGGCGGCAAGGACTACGACGCTGAATTCGGCAAGCGCATGAAAGGCGCCGGTCCCTATGCCTGGCAGATCGGCCGCCGCTTCGATCTCGCCACAAAGCGCCTTGGCTTCAACCCGACACGCCGGCAGCTTCGCGACGACCTCTTCGTGCCGCCGCTGGGAACGGGGGTGCAACTCTCGCTTCTTTGACGATTTTCCCGGTGGCCGGCGCAGAGCCATTCCGGGTTCGTGACCGATGCTGCGCGCTGACGATGCCGGGAGATGGGATACCGCCGCCAATTCCCCTCAGCAAGCGGTGCCAGCGCCCAGAGGTCACAAAGCAGTTCCGATGCCCTGCCCCCGCCTGGGGCATCGGCCATCCCCCCGTCCGCCGCCGCACTCGGACCTGGGGGCTTGAAGAGAATCGGTCGATCATGCGAATTAGACTCATGTCTCGCAGGTCGTCCGATTCTCCCCTTTTTCCCGATATCATCGAAGCACCCGATTTCAGTTTTGAACTCTCGGCGAAGGGGGACGGTTTCTGGCCTGTCGCCGGCGCCGATGAAGCTGGCCGCGGCCCGCTCGCAGGGCCGGTCGTAGCAGCCGCAGTCATCCTGGATCCCGACGCCATTCCCGAAGGCCTCGACGACAGCAAGAAGCTCAGCGCCCAGGCACGCGAGAGGCTGTTCGAAGCAATTCTCGCGACATCGGAGGTATCGATCGCCTCAGCTTCCGCCGGCACGATAGATGCCACCGACATCCGCAAGGCAAGTCTGGAAGCGATGCGGCGCGCGGTGGCGGGCCTCACCTCGTCCGCCCGCTTCGTGCTCGTCGACGGCCGTGACGTGCCGCCCGGACTTTCATGCCACGCCAAAGCTGTCGTGAAAGGTGACGCGCGGTCGTTGTCGATCGCCGCTGCTTCGATTGTCGCCAAGGTTACCCGGGATCGCATGATGGCCCGCGCCGATCTCGCCCATCCCGGTTACGGCTTCGCGCTCCATGCCGGCTATGCGACCGTGACCCATCGCCGCGCCATTGAAGCCCAAGGCCCCTGCGCTCTTCACCGCATGAGCTTCCGGCCGTTGCGGAAAGACGACTAGCGCCTGCCCCATCCTCAATAGACGATCAACCCGACGCGCCCGGTTCCGAAACGCGCGGATGGCTGACCTCGACGCACCTTCACCGCGCCTACGCGGCCAACAGTCGCGCCATCGGACACGATACCGGGCTGGAAGCGCCGACGACATCCCGGCCGTCCGGCTGTGTCTCGGGCAGGCAGCAGCGCGACTGCCGGCATAGGCCCACCCGGGCTCGACCACCACACGCTTGGAAAGGCGTCACTCGGCGCATGGTACAAACAAAAAGCCCCGCACAAGGCGGGGCTCTTTCAATCGGGAATGTCCTGGCGGCTTAGTTCAGGCGTGCCTTGACTTCGCCAAGCGCCTTCTTGAACAGGTCACTCTGTGCGCCGGCGTCCGCCTTGGCGGCAACGACCTTCTCGGCAGCGGCAATCGCCAGATCGACAGCAGCGGAACGGACGGCGTTGATCGCGTCGCTTTCAGCCTGCTTGATCTTCTGCTCCGAGAGAGCCGTGCGACGCGCAACGTATTCCTCGGTCTTCTGCTTGGCTTCCGCCGTCAGCATTTCGGCTTCGCGCTGAGCGGCAGCGACGATACCGGCAGCTTCCGCTTCAGCATCCTTACGCTTGCGCTGGTACTCGGCAACAAGGCTCTGTGCTTCTTCGCGCAGGCGCTTTGCTTCAGTCAGCTCGTTACCGATCTTTTCGGCGCGGGCGTCGAGCGCCTTGCCGATCATGCCCGGAACCTTGAGATAGGCGATCAGGACGAAGAACAGGATCAGGCCAACGAAGGCATAGAAAGTTGCATCAAGATGCATGGCTCAGTGCTCCTCAGTTGCCAGCCGATGCCTTGACGGCAGCGGTGATCTCGGCCTTGGTGACGGTTCCACCGATCAGCTGCTGAACGACAGCGGTCGCGGTTTCCTCGGCGATGGCACCGACGTCGGCCAGTGCCTTTGCCTTGATGTCGGCGATGCGGTCTTCCGCGGCCGAAATCTTCTTGGCGAGATCGGCTTCGACGGCCGTGCGGTCTGCATTGGCCTTGGCCTTTGCCGATTCGCGAGCGTCGTCAGCAATCTTGTGACCCTTGGACTTGGCCGTTGCCAGGTCCTGCTCGTAGGAAGCGATGGCGGCGTCTGCTTCGCCCTTGAGGCGGGACGCTTCATCGAGATCCTGAGCGATCCGATCGTGACGGGTTTCAAGAATTCCGCCGATCCGCGGAATGATGACCTTCGACATCAGAAGATAGAAGAGGCCGAACGTGATCGCGAGCCAGAGCAGCTGCGATGCGAAATGGGTCGAATCGAAGGGCGGGAACACGCCGGAACCAGCCTCGCCTTCGTGGGCCACACCCGTTTCGGTGTGCACCTCACCGGCCGCAGCGGCATCGTGTGCTTCGGCGCCTTCAGTGGTGGTTGACTGCTGGGCATACGCCGCGGTCACAAACATGCTCACCTCCAGGTGCACTCAAGAATATGCGCGGCCGCGGCCTTTTGACGGGCCGCGGCCGAAACTCCAGCCGGTATTAGACGGCGAAGAGGAGGAGCAGGGCTACGAGCAGCGAGAAGATGCCCAGAGCTTCCGTAACGGCGAAGCCGAATACGAGGCGGCCGAACTGGCCGTCAGCAGCCGACGGGTTGCGCAGTGCGCCAGAGAGGTAGCTGCCGAAGATGTTGCCGAGGCCGAGAGCCGTGCCGGCCATGCCGAGGCAAGCCAGACCTGCGCCGATGTACTTTGCTGCTTCCGCTTCCATGATTGAACTCCTTCGAATGGTGTTGCGGCTTAGGATTGCGCTTCCGGCGGAGGGCCGGCCGAAAGCAAGCGACTGTATTCCTTAGTGGCTTCCGGGATGGACAGCGTCGTTGAGGTACATGCAGGTCAGTACCGCAAAGACATAGGCCTGGAGGAAGCAGACGAGGAATTCAAGACCGGTAATGGCGACGGTCATGATGAGCGGCAGGATGGCGCCACCGATGCCGAGCGCGCCGAGGGCGCTGAGCGAGGTGACGAAGCCTGCGAAAACCTTCAGCGTGATGTGGCCGGCCAGCATGTTGGCGAAGAGGCGGACCGAAAGGCTGATGGGGCGGGAAAGGAACGAGATGATTTCGATGGCGACAACGAGCGGCAGAAGCACGCCGGGTACGCCATGCGGCACGAAAAGCTTCAGGAAGCCGAAACCGTGCTTGTAGAAACCATAGAGAATAACGGTGCCGATAACGAACAGCGCCAGAGCGAACGTGACGATGATCTGGCTGGTGACCGTGAAGAAATAGGGCATCATGCCGAGCAGGTTCGCCGTCAGGATGAACATGAACAGCGAGAACACCATCGGGAAAAACTTCATGCCGCCGCTGCCAGCGCCTTCGCGCAGCATCGAGGCGATGAATTCGTAGGACATTTCCGAAACCGACTGCATGCGGGTCGGGATGAGACCGCGCTGCGACGTCGTCAGATAAAGGAAGCCTGCGGCGGCACCGACGGTCGCAACCATGAACAGCGACGCATTGGTGAAGGAAAAGTCAAGTCCGCCAATCTCGATCGGGACAATCTTATTGACCAGGAACTGGTGGGTCGGATCGTTTGACACCGCGCTTCTCTTTCGTTCTGCCCGCCCAAGAGCGGAAACCGTTTTCTTCGGGGCAACGCCTCAGCGGGCGTCTCCGTCCTTCTTGTCATTCCTAGGGCCGCCTCTTCCGGCTTCCGGTGTTGCCACCATACCGGCCGAGCGCAGCACATTCAGCACGCCAGCGCAGAAGCCAAGAAGCAGGAAGACGATCATGCCCCACGGCCCTGTACCCGCAAAGTGGTCCAAAAGATAGCCCAGAAACGCCCCGACAACGATCGCGGCGATGAATTCGCTCGAGAGCTTCATCGCCGCCGCATAGCCCTTGCGGCTTTCGGCGGCACGGGCCTCCACTGCATCAGGCGCATGAGGCTTCTTGGCCTCAATCTTCTCGCCGAGCTGCTTCAGCCGCGCTTCCAGACTTTCTTCAGGTTTCTCCGCCACGTGGCTACTCCCTTGCCGTCCTCATCGGGTCTTGGACCGCGATTTCGGTCATACAATAGGCCAGCGTTCAAGCCACGTTTCGGCCCCATTTGAAGTCGCGCGCAACATAGTTTTAGGCACCCGCATAGTCAAGGCATGCAGGCCGCTTCACCGTGGACAATATTATCACGATAATTCAAATGGTTAGGCGCTTACCACGCGATCCTCGGCAAGGTTGGAGGCGGGAATCGCGCACTCGGCGTGCAGGAATCTGCGCTCGATGCCCGGAAGCCAAAGACGGCGAAATCGCGTCAGAAGCCGATCAGCTCCAGCCGCCGCCATAGGTGCGGTAGAAGATGTGCATGCCGATCTTGCCGACCCGCTTCATCGTCTTCGCCCACGGCGGATTGACGTAGGTGGCATGGTAGTGCGTGGCCGACCCCACTTCCGGCAGCCAGATCTTGCCCGCCGTGACCGCCATCGCCACGTCCTTGGCCGTCTTCCAATGCGAGCGGGAATAGATCAGGTCGCGGATCATGTCGCAGGCAAATGAAAACTGGCAGCGGTTGCGCCAAGTCTTGTTCTGATAGACGACGCCGCAGATGGTTTTCGGATAGGTCGGATTGCGGACGCGATTGAGAATCACCTGCGCCACCGCCGCCTGGCCCTTGAGCGACTCGCTGCGCGCTTCGAAGTAGATGCCTTCCGCAAGGCAGGTCTGTTCTTCCTTGCTGAAAACGGCCGGCGGCAGCACGGTTGCTGCCCAGGCATGATCGTCCGGTGCGATCTCGGGAATGAAGCGGCCGGCATTCTCGTCTTCGCGCAGGATCGAATCGAAGGGCGATTCACGCGCATAGTCCGGCTCGGGCCGGACGTAAGCAGTCGCAAGAATGTCGGGCTTGTTGTTCGTCACGAGCTTGGCCAGCATCGGCGAAACACCGGGATCCACCTTTGGCGGCTTCTTTCTATAGAAGGCCGTGGCGATCTCGATCTCCTTACCCTTGATACGCGACTTGGCGAAGACCATCTTCTCGCCCTCCTCGAAGCGCGGCTCCGTCAAAGAGCTCGTGCGCTGCAGGATGGAGCCGGCGGTAAAATCCTTCGGCGGCGTCACCGGCGTGACAGCGACGATGCGCCCCTTCTTGGCGCGGCGATTGACGCGTTCCTCGTCGGGCGTACCGGAGTGCTTGGTCTCCGAGGTGAGTGCGACGCGGCTGCCGTCGGGCATGTTGATGCCGGCGCCGCCATCAAGCGCACCGGTCGTGATCGGATCGGCAAAAACCATCTCGACTTCGTGGATCGAGCCTGCCGGTGACGGCGTCATATACATGCGCCAGCGTTCGCCGCCGCGATTGATGCCGGAGAGGAAGGTTGCCAGGTCCGCATAGGCTGCAACGGAGGGGAAGCCGAGATAGAGCGCGAGGCCGATGATTGCAGGCGCCATCCACGCAGACACGTTCAGGCGAGACTTTTGACGCAGGTTCCGACTCTTACGCATCAACCGACTCCACGCAACGCTTGACGAACGGCACGGCTTCGCCCGCGCCAGCCGGAGACCAGCGTCGGAGATTCCGCACGGGAAGCTAAGACAATGAGGCGGCCGGACACCCCGCCGGAGCCGCTTCGTTCGAGCCTTGAAAATGAAGCATTAACCTTGATGTTTGGTTAATGCGGTGGCGCTGAAAGACAGGGGCACCACAAGCAAACGGAGCCGTTTCCGACCGGGAACGGCTCCGTATTTCTCTTCGCGGACGCGAGGCCCCTGCCCGGCGCACCGGACAGGCGGGCAAGACGATCAAATAATGACGTGCGAACCGAGCTCTACGACCCGGTTGGTCGGCAGACGGAAGTAGTCGGACGGGTCGATCGCGGCATTGGCGAGCGCGATGAAGAGCCGGTCCTGCCAGTGCGGCATGCCGGATTCGGCGTCGGGCACCAGCTTCCGGCGACCGAGATAGAAGGAGGTCGACATGATGTCGAACTTCAGCCCTGACTTGCGGAAGAGACCGAGCGCCTGCGAGACGTTCTGGGTTTCCATGAAGCCAAAGCGCATCTCGAGCAGCGTGAAGCGGTCCGAGAGCGGCTGCATGCTTACCCGCTCGGATTTCGGCACCTTCGGCGTGTTGGCGGTGCGGATCGTCAGAATGAAGTTCTGATTGTGCAGCACGTGGTTGTGCTTGATGTTGTGCAGCAGCGCCGCCGGAGTGGACTCGGGATCGCTGGTCAGAAACACGGCCGTGCCGGGCACGGCCACCGGCGCATGCTCGCTCTTGCGTTCGATCGACTTGATGAAGCTCGCCAACGGAATGTCGATGTGGCGCGTCTTGGCGTGCAGGATTTCGGTTCCGCGCCGCCAAGTCCACATGATGATGATGAAGGTGGCGGCGATCAACACCGGCACGTAGCCACCGTCATGGATCTTCAGCATGTTGGCGCCGAGGAAGATGAACTCCAGCGCAAACAGCGGCAGCAGCACGGCCGCTGCCCAGATACCCGACCAGTTCCAACGCGTGCGAAGGAACTCGAAGGAAAGCACCGTCGTCACCACCATCGCACCGGTGACTGAGATGCCGTAGGCGGTAGCAAGAGATTCCGACGACCCGAAGACGAAGACGAGCGCCATGACGCCGAACATCAGAAGCGTATTGACGTTCGGCAGGTAGATCTGGCCGGTGTGGGTTTCAGACGTATGGAAGATCGCCATGCGCGGCAGGAAGCCGAGGTGGATCGCCTGTCGCGTCAGTGAGAAAGCCCCGGTTATCACCGCCTGGCTGGCAATGATGGTGGCCGCAGTCGCCAGGATGACGACCGGCAGCAGCGCCCATTTCGGGAACATCAGGAAGAATGGGTCGGACATGGCTTCCGGGTTCTTCAACACGAAGGCACCCTGGCCGAGATAGTTGAGGGTCAGCGCCGGAAAGACGATCAGAAACCAGGCCCATTGGATCGGGCGGCGCCCGAAATGCCCGAGGTCGGCGTAGAGCGCTTCAGCCCCCGTCACCGTCAGGAACACGGCGCCGAGCACGATGATGCCGACATAACCTTCGCTGAGCATGAAGCTCACGGCATAGAGCGGATTGAACGCCTTGAAGATCGAGAAGTCGTCGGAGATGTGGACGAGACCGATGCCGCCCATCACCAGGAACCAGACAAGCGTGATCGGACCGAAGAAATTCGAGACCGCCGCCGTTCCCTTCGACTGCACCGCAAAGAGCATGAGCAGGATCACCACGGCGATCGGCACCACATATTCCGATAGCGCCGGCGTCACCAGCTTCAGACCTTCGACGGCCGAAAGAACGGAAAGGGCCGGAGTAATCATCGCGTCGCCGATGAAGAGCGCAGCACCTGCAATCCCCATGAAAAAGAGGATCGACGCGTGCCCGTTGGCCGACTTCATCAGAAGGGCGAGCAGCGACAGCGTACCACCCTCCCCCTGGTTGTCGGCGCGCAGCAGGAACAAAACGTACTTGATCGTGACGATGATCGTCAGCGTCCAGATCATCAGCGAGATCAGGCCGATGATTTCCGCGTCGGTCACGCCGTCATGGGAGACCGGGCGCAACGCTTCACGAAAGGCATAGAGCGGGCTGGTTCCGATATCGCCATAGACGACACCGATCGAACCGAGCCCGAGGACCAGCAGACGGCGCAGGTCCTTCGGCTCCTGGGTGGAAGGGGCATGCGATTGGGTCATGCAAACCTACTGGCGTTCAAAGCCAGCCTTTCCAGCGGAAAAAGAAAAAGGGGATGACAGCCGAAATCACCATAGCCGCAAGCGCCCAGGGATAACCGAAGTACCATTCCAGTTCGGGCATGACGCGGAAGTTCATGCCATAGACGGAGGCGATCAGGGTCGGCGGCAACAGGACGACCGACGCGATCGAGAAAATCTTGATGATGGCGTTCTGCTCGACGTTGATCAGGCCCAGCGACGCATCGAGCAGGAAGGTGATGTTGCCGGAAATGAAACTCGCATGTTCGGACAAGGACTGGATATCGCGCGAGATCGAGCGGCAGAGTTCGCGCGTTTCCTTGTCTTCCTGCACAACGGGAACGGTATAGACGAAGGTCAGCAGGCGAGACAGCGATGCAAGACTGTCCCGCGTCTTGGCGACCAGGCGGTGGTGACCGGCGACGTCGCGCAGTCGCGCTTCGAGATAGTGCGGCGGCCGGCGCTTGCCTGCCGCCTTGTCGCTGAAGACGTCAATCGACAGATCGTCAATCTTCGTGACCGCCTGCTCGAGAATTTCGGCGGTCCGGTCGGCGATCGTTTCCAGCAGCCGGGTGAGCACAACCGCACCGTCGCGGCAACCACCCGGGAAGCGATGCATGGACGTCCTGAAAAGCGTGAAGGACCGGGGCTCGGCATAGCGAATGGTCACGAGCCGGCCGCCGGAGAGGATGAAGCCGACATCTGTCAGGCCAGGCATTTCCGTATCCGAACGGAATACCAACGACGCCGTCATGAACACGGCATTCTCTTCGACATAGAGGCGGCTCGAAGGTTCAATGTCCTTCAGATCGTCGCGGGTCGGGATGGAAATGCCGAGAAGCTTCTCCATCATCAGGTCTTCCGCCTTGGTGGGCTCGACCAGATCCAGCCAGATAACATCGCGACGCAGGTTTTCGGGCGGTTCGGCCGGCGTCAGAACGACGGCAGTCCCATCGGCGCAATAGCCGGTGATCATGCGACCGTCCTCGTCAAACGAAGCCTGCTGCGCCGTGCGTCTGCCAAGTCGCGCAAAGACCGCTGTGAAACGTGAAGCTGCTGCATAACTTTGCCCTCAAATCGATCGCGACTTAAGGAACGATGCCGTGTGCCGGACAGCGAAGGCGAAAGGTCGTGCGCCACAAAATACCCACAATAGAGATCCATCGGATCGAACGTTCCGCCAGTCAGGACAAAGTCTACAACTCAGTCATCGCGGGAGGCCAAAATCTCCGGCGAGAGGGCGTCAAGTTGGGCACCTTCGCAAGTGCGGCAAGGCATATGGCGCAACGCAAACGCAAAATCAATGCCCCCTTGCAATCCAGCGCGCGGGCGGGTGCCGCCATGCCGGCTCCACCCTACCGCATGTTTGCTTAAAGCAAAATCGAATCAAGGGCAAAACGATTCGGTGCCCCCGCATCGCGTCATGCCTGACGCGCAAATTCGCCGTAGCACCTTGAACCCGCTCGGAAAGAATTAGCCCCGGAGACGATCATTCGAAGACGATGGTCGGCGCGGCGCGGCTCTTGTCCTGCTGCGTGGCCGATACCTGTTCCCAGACCTTTGTCGCGATATCGCGATAGACACGTGCGACCTCGCCGGTCGGGTCGGATGCAACCAGCGGCGTGCCGGCGTCCGACGTCTCGCGAATACCCATGGTCAGCGGCACTTCGCCGAGGAACGGAACACCGATGCGCTCGGCCTCCTTGCGGGCACCGCCGTGGCCAAAGATATCGTAGCGTTTGCCGGTGTCGGGCGCGACGAAGTAGCTCATGTTCTCGACGATGCCGAGAACCGGGACCTCCACCTTGCGGAACATGGCAAGGCCCTTGCGAGCATCGATCAGCGCCAGATCCTGCGGCGTCGAGACGATGACGGCACCGGCAAGCGGCACCTGCTGTGCCATGGTGAGTTGGGCGTCACCGGTACCGGGCGGCATGTCGACCACCAGAACGTCGAGATCGCCCCAGGCGACTTCGCGCAGCATCTGCAGCAAGGCGGACTGGATCATCGGTCCGCGCCAGATCATCGCCACTTCTTCATCGACGAGGAAGCCCATGGACATGACCTTGAGGCCGTAATTTTCCATCGGGCGGATGAGGCGCCCTTCGATCTGTTGCGGCCGTCCGGAAATCTTCAGAAGGCGCGGCATCGAGGGGCCGTAAATATCGGCATCGAGCAGGCCGACCTTCAGGCCGTTGGCCTTCAGCGCCAGAGCCAGATTGACCGAGGTCGTCGACTTGCCGACGCCGCCCTTGCCGGAGGCGACGGCGATGATGGCACCGACACCCGGAATCCCGGCCTTGGCGGGCGGTCCACCGGCGGGACGCGGTGCATGGGAATGGCCGGCATGCGGCGCTGCTGACGGCTGTGGACGTTGCACCGGGGCCCCTGCAGGCGCCGCTTTGCGGTCGGCGGTCAGCGCAACCATGGCGGCCGTGATGCCCGGGATATCCCGCACGACGCGCTCGGCTGCGGCCCGCATCGGTTCCAGCTCCTTGGCGCGGTCCGCCGGCACCGTAATCGAGAAATACGCCTTGCCATCGGAGATGAAGACATCAGACACAAGCCCGAGATCGACGATGTTGCCTTCCATGCCCGGGCCACGCACCGTACGCAGCTTCTCAAGGACCACTTCTTTCGTGACTTCCGGCATCGCGCCCTCTCATTCTTTTGTTATCCCTTAGATAGTCGAGGCGGGGCGCTTCGCCAATGCGACATATCGGAAAAAGGAAGGGCCACCACCCGCTTCGGTGTCCGTACATCCGGGATCACCGTGAAGCGGGCAGTGGCCCTTTTGGTCGCGACCTTCGTGGGCGCTGTCCTTATTTTAGTCCCCTCTGGACATGTCACTTGAAATGCAGGATGCGTGCCAGATTCAAGTTCTGTCAGAATATCAATTATTTTCAACCGGATAGTCGATTTCTGGGTGTAGAATTGCACGGGAGCATCTGCCCAGTTTCTGAGCAGCCGTCTGCAAATCGTCCAATCATGGAGCAAATCGGCTCGGCAGTGGCGATTTCGGTCCGGAGGGAGCGCGGGCGCGACGAGCGCGACAGGCTTCGCAATCACAGCGCAGACAGAAGCGCGTGCAGGAAGGAGGTTCGGCCCTTCGAGGCCGTGAGGGCTAACTGATGTAGCCCTTCTTCATCGCCTTTACGACCGCCTGCGTGCGGTTCACGGCGTCGAGCTTCTTGGTCACGTGGTTTAGGTAGTGATTGACCGTGTGTTCGGAGAGCCCGAGGATGCCGGCGATTTCGGCACTGGTCTTTCCGGCCGCCGTCCAGCTCAGGCACTGGATCTCGCGCTCCGAAAGCGTTGCGCCACTGCTCTTCCATACCGAACCGATTTCGGCGAGACGATTGTAGACATGGATTGCAATCATCTGCAGTTCCATGGTCACCGTCATCGGCAACTCGACCAGCGGGCCCATGAGGATGACCGCGCCGCGGCCGCCCTCGGCATCATGAACGGGGAAGTAGCTTGCCTGGAAGATGCCGTTTTCGCGCAGCATCGCGATGTATTCTGCGGCCGTATCCGGCTTGCCGCCCTCATCTTCCCAGGCTTCGAGCGTTACCTGGAACGGTGTCGTCGTCTCGCGCAGGCGGCGCACACCGGTGCTGAAGCGCAGCATCGAAAGGCTGTCATACTTGTTCAGCAGTTCGGCCGGCATGTTGGAGATGACGGTGCTCGCGGCCAGACGTTCCACGTCGATCGAAGGGATCGAGCAGATCAGAAAGGTCTTGAAACCGAAGACCTGCGTCATCCGCCGCATATAGCGGATGATATCGAACTGGGTCTCAAGCTTTGCGATTTCGGACGCGAAATCGCCGCCCCGGGGCAGATCTGCGTCAGTCATCCCGGCCGTCATCGTATCCTGCATTCGCGCGTTCCATGGCATTCATTAAGTATCAAATAGACCGAGCGGCCTGCCAATGCCAACAGATGATCGAGATTCCCGGCCCACTCGGCCCAAAAGTCTGTGTATTTCCATCGCGAAGCACAGGCAGGGCTGCCCGCTTCAGGCGCGGCCGGCACCGGTCATCAATTGATGAGACCGGCGCGCACGGCCTTGGCGACCGTCTGAACCCGATTGACAGAGTCCAGCTTGCGTGTCGCGCGGTTGAGGTAGTGGTTGACCGTATATTCGGACAACGTGAGGATTTTCGCCATCTCGCTGGTGGTCTTACCGGCAGCCGCCCAACGCAGGCACTCCACCTCGCGGCGCGAAAGGCTGCCCGCCCCACGCCGGTCACGCTCGCGGACTTCCATGTACTTGCTATAAAGCAGCCCGGCCCACAGATTGAGCTCCTGCAGCTCGTCGTTGGAGACGACCGGGCGATCGCCACCAAAGGCGATGGCTGCGCGGTGACCGCTTGCATCATGCACCGGCAGATAGAGGCCGCGCGGCATGTTTGCCTGCTCAAAGACACAAATGGCCGCATCGCCCTTGCCGTCCGACCGGCGACGCGCCAGCTGATGCGCGTCATAGGTGAAGGGAATGGTGCTGCGGCGCAGGCGCTGGATCACCGGACTGCCATTGATCAGGCCGGCGCTGTCATAGCCCTGCAGGAACGCAGTCGGGTAATTGGTCACGAGCGCGTTGGCCGACAGGCTATTGCAACCCGTGTCCGGAACAGCAAGCACCAGAAAGCCGCGGAAACCGTAAGCATCCGCCACCTGGGCGATTACTCGTCGAAAGTCTTCTTCGCAACAGATCGGCCCCCTGATGCTCCGCCCATCAGGAAGCTTCAACGACGACAAATTCGCACTGAAATCGATCATCTTCCGCCCTTCTCCACATCCGGCACCGCAGAAGGGCCGGCCGCTGACGCCGCATGAAGATTACGCCAAAAATTTTGCAAATACCAAAACCAAACCAGACTAAGACCATCCACGAACCTGAGTCTGATATATTAAAAGCTATCGATCTTGACGCGTCACGTCCAGTCGATGTTTCTAATTTACCGTAAAGTGAATTCAAGGTCCACCGCGCCCGGGGCCGAGCCGGATCGCGGCCTCCTCGGCGATCGCCCGAGCCGCCTCACGCACAGGCGCTGCCCAGGCCACCAATTGCTCCATGCTGACCCTGTAGGCCGGCCCCGTCACCGAGATTCCGGCCGCAAGCTCGCTACCGGGGATAGCAATGGGCGCAGCCACGCAACGGATCTCCGCTTCGTGCTCTTCGCGATCGAAGGCATGACCATCGCGCCTGATCTCTTCGACTTCCGCGCGCAGGGTCGCCGCCGAACGATGCGTGTGCCGGGTGAAAGGGTGAAACGCGGTTCTGGCCAGCACGTGCTCCAGTTCCGGCGGCGCAAGCAGCGACAACGCCGCCTTGCCGATGCCGGTGCAATAGGCCGGCGACGCCTTGCCGATCTGCGAGCTCATGCGCACCGTCTGGCGGCTCTCGACCTTGTCGACATAGACGATCTCCGTTTCGCGCAGGATACCGAGATGCACGGTCTCACCGGTCAATTCGTGCAGACGCTGCAGGTGCGGTTCGGCAACGTCACGAAAGCGATTGGCAGACCAGGAGCGATAGGCCAGCGTCAGCAGCCGAAGGCCGGGCTCGTAGGAAAGATCGCGACGCTGGATCAACAAGCCCTCTTCGACAAGGTGGCTAAGCAGGCGATGCAACGTGCCCCGCGGTTGACCGGACCGGGCAAGAATATCTGTAAAGCGCTGCGGGCCATCTGCGGTGACCACGGCTTCCAACACGGCGATTGCCTTGCCGAGCGTGCCCGTGCCGGCCTCGCCGCGCCCCTCGTCCGTCGCTATCATCTCGCTCGTCATCGCCGTTCGCTTGTCTTCAAGTGGCTTTCGCCGTCGCGCCTGATCTTGACAAGATAGCCGCTTCGACCCGATAATTCCACATATTAAAATCGAGTTCCAAATAATGGAACAAATTACATCCTGAAACGGCTTTCACGAGGGAATGCGGGACATGCCGGCGCCCAAGGTACAATTTCACGATCTCACCGGCCGCGGCGTGCTGATTACAGGCGGCGGCTCGGGGATCGGCGCCGCCCTCGTCGAAGGCTTCGTGCGCCAGGGCGCGCGGGTCGCCTTCGTCGATATCGACGAGCGGGCGGGCGCCGATCTCTGCGAGCGGCTTGACGATCAAACCGGCTACAAGCCGCATTTCATTCCCGGCGACCTGCGCGACATCGACGTGGTGCGGAACGCTGCGGAAACGGCGGCCGCAGCGCTCGGTGCGATCCATGTGCTTGTCAACAATGCGGCGCGCGACGATCGCCAGGCGTTGGAGGTCGTGAGCGAAGAAACCTGGGACGAGAGCCAGGCAGTCAATCTCAGACACCTGTTCTTCATGAGCCAGGCGGTCGCGCCGCACATGCGGCAAGCGGGCAGCGGCTCGATTATCAATTTCTCCTCGATCGCCTTCCTGCTCAACATGGGCGAAATCCCGGCCTATGCCACGGCGAAGGCCGGCATCGTCGGCCTGACCAAGTCGCTCGCCGGCAGGCTCGGTCCCGACAATATCCGCGTCAACGCGATCCTGCCCGGCATGATCGTCACCGAACGGCAGAAACGGCTCTGGCTCAGCGACGATGCAATCGCCAAGATGCAGGAAAGGCAGTGCCTGAAACGCAGCCTGACTGCCGACGATCTCGTCGGGCCCTGCCTTTACCTCGCGTCGGACTGCTCCGCAGGCATGACCGCGCAAACAATGATCATCGATGGAGGCGCACTTTGATGACGGCAGCCTATTATGCCGCAGTGGACTGGGGAACGACGAGCTTTCGGCTGTGGATCATCGGCGAGGACGGCTCCGTGCTTGCCGAACGCCGCAGCGGCGAAGGCATGACGACCGCCAGCAAAACCGGTTTTCATACGATCCTGGAAAAGCACCTCGACGCCGTCGACGCGCCCAGCCATCTGCCGGCGATCATCTGTGGCATGGCCGGCGCCAAGCAAGGCTGGGTCGAGGCCGGTTATCTCGATACCCCGGCGGCACTCGCGGCCATCGCCTCTCATGCCGTGGCCGTCCCGGACCTCGACCGTGACATTCGCATCCTGCCGGGTCTCGCACAGCGCGACCGGCGGCACCCGGACGTGATGCGCGGCGAAGAAACGCAACTGCTCGGCGCCGCCGGGGAACTTGGCCGCGGCCGGCACCTCGTCTGCATGCCGGGAACGCACAGCAAGTGGGTTCGCCTCGAAGACGGTGCCGTCAGTGGCTTCTCCACCTTCATGACCGGCGAACTGTTCGACGTGATCTCGAAGCATTCGATCCTCAGCCACTCGATCGCGGACGCACATGCGTTTTCCGGCGAACATCCCGCCTTTGCGGCGGCAGTGGCCGAGGCACGCACCAATCCCGCCTTGGGAACCAGCCTGCTCTTCGGCGCGCGCGCCGGGCAATTGCTGCACGGCGCCAGTGCGACCGACGCCAAGGCGTTGCTCTCGGGCACCTTGATCGGCCTTGAGATCGCCGGGGCGCTGGCTTCGGCCAAGACGATCGACAGCATCTGCCTCGTCGCCTCCGGCTCTCTCGGCACACTTTATCAAGCCGCGCTCGAAAGCCTCGATTGCCCGCTTCAGGTGGTCGACGCCGACACCGCCGTCCGCTCCGGCCTTTCGACCGCCGCCCAGGCGATCTGGCCTCTCTGAACGAAAGACAAGCACATGACCCGCATTCCCTTTCCGTCGATGAAATATCCGCTGATCGCGATCCTGCGTGGCCTCAAGCCAGAGGAGACCGAAGGCGTCGTCGGGGCGTTGATCGAGACCGGCTTTACTGCGATCGAGATCCCGCTGAATTCGCCTGATCCGTTCCGCTCGATCGAGACGGCCGTGAAGATGGCGCCGGAGAATTGCCTGATCGGCGCCGGCACGGTGCTGACGAAGGCGCAGGTGGAGCAGTTGGCCGATGTCGGCGGTCGCTTGATGGTGAGCCCGAATGTCGAGCCGGCGGTCATCTCGCTCGCGGCAAAGAAGGGCATGGTGACCATGCCCGGCGTGCTCACCCCGACCGAGGCGCTTTCGGCCGCGGCCGCCGGCGCGACCGGCCTCAAGTTCTTCCCGGCAAGTGTGCTCGGCCCATCGGGCATCATCGCGATCCGCACGATCCTGCCGCCAGAGCTTGAGATCGCTGCCGTCGGCGGTGTTTCGGACGCGAACTTCGGCGACTACGCCAAGGCCGGCATCCGCAGCTTCGGTCTCGGCTCCAGCCTCTACAAGCCCGGCATGAGCGCGGCTGAAGTCCGCGAGCGCGCCGTTGCCACCATCAAGGCCTACGACGCCGTCTACGGAGCACAGTGATGAGCGACAACATTCCCTTTGCCGGCAGCATTCTCTGCGAAGCGACGTCGATCCTCGGCGAAGGCCCGACCTATGATCCGGCGACCGGCACCGCCTGGTGGTTCAACATCAAGGGTCAGGAACTGCATGAGTTGCACCTGGAAAGCGGGCGCAAGACCGTGCATGCCCTGCCCTTCCTCGGCAGCGTGCTCGCCGTCATCGATCCGGCCCGGCAACTGATTGCCTCCGACCAGGGGCTGTTTATTCGGGACACACAAACCGGTGCCTTCAGCCTGCTCACCACGCTTGAGGACAAGCCTATCAATCGCTCGAACGACGGCCGGGTCCATGCATCCGGCTCGCTGTGGATCGGCACCATGGGCCGCAGCGCCGAAAAGGGCTCCGGCGCGATCTACCACGTCGCCGGCACCAAGGTGACGAAGCTCTATGACAGGGTCACCATTCCGAACAGCATCTGCTTTTCGCCGGATGGGACGGTCGCCTATTTCGTCGATACCGACATCAACCACCTGATGCGCGTCGAAATCGATGCCGAGACGGGCCTGCCGACGGGCGAACCCACTCTGCTTGTCGACGGCAGCGGCGAAGCCGGCGGCATCGACGGCTCGGTGTGCGACGCCGACGGCCTGATCTGGAACGCCCGCTGGGGCAGCAGCACGGTCGATGTCTACCGGCCCGACGGCGCGCGCATCGCGCGTTATGCAGTCCCGACGGGCCAGCCGAGCTGCACCGCCTTCATCGGGGCGAAGGCCGACCGCATGCTGGTGACATCGGCCTGGCAGGACATGGACGAAGCAACGCGTGCGGCCGATCCGCATGCCGGCAAGACCTTCGATCTCGGGATCAGCGTCAAGGGCCGGTTTGAACCGTCTTTCCGTCTCTGAGCGGAAACGGCTTGGCGAAGCGTCAATAAAAAGTCATACAATTCAGCCACGCGTTTCATCGCATGGTGAGGAGGAAGCTCGCATGAGCGACAAGAAGAAAGAACTGCGCAGCCGTCACTGGTACGGCGGCACCGACAAGGATGGGTTTATCCATCGCTCCTGGATGAAGAACCAGGGATTTCCAGACCACGTTTTCGACGGTCGCCCGATCATCGGTATCTGCAACACCTGGTCCGAACTGACGCCCTGCAACAGCCACCTTCGCATTCTGGCAGAGGGAGTGAAGCGTGGCGTCTGGGAGGCCGGCGGCTTTCCGGTCGAGTTCCCGGTGTCCTCGCTCGGTGAGACGCAGATGCGTCCGACCGCGATGCTGTTCCGCAATCTGCTCGCCATGGACGTCGAAGAGGCGATCCGCGCCTATGGCATCGACGGCGTGGTGCTGCTCGGTGGCTGCGACAAGACCACACCCGGCCAGTTGATGGGCGCTGCTTCCGTCGACCTGCCGACGATCGTCGTCTCCTCCGGCCCGATGCTGAATGGCAAGTGGAAGGGCAAGGACATCGGCTCCGGCACGGATGTCTGGAAGTTCTCCGAAGCCGTACGCGCCGGCGATATGAGCATGCAGGAATTCATGGCGGCCGAAAGCGGCATGTCGCGCTCGCCGGGCGTCTGCATGACCATGGGCACCGCCACCACCATGGCGTCGATCGTCGAGGCCATGGGCCTGTCGCTGCCGACCAATGCGGCCCTGCCCGCCGTCGACGCACGCCGCATGGCGCTGTCGCACATGACCGGCAAGCGCATCGTCGAGATGGTGCATGAAGACCTGCGCCTGTCGAAGGTGCTGACCAAGAAGAATTTCGAGAACGGCATCATTGCCAACGCCGCCGTCGGCGGCTCGACCAATGCCGTCGTTCACATGCTGGCGATCGCCGGCCGCGCCGGTGTCGATCTCTGTCTCGAGGATTTCGACCGCGTCGGCAGCCAGGTGCCGTGCATCGTCAACTGCATGCCGTCCGGCAAGTATCTGATCGAAGATCTCGCCTATGCCGGCGGCCTGCCGGCGGTGATGAACCGCATCCAGCACCTGCTGCATGCCGACGCGCCGACGGTCTTCGGCGTGCCGATCAGCAAATACTGGGAAGATGCCGAGGTCTATAACGACGACGTCATCCGCCCGCTCGACAATCCTCTGCGGGCCGCCGCCGGCATTCGCGTGCTCAAGGGCAACCTTGCCCCGAACGGTGCCGTCATCAAGCCGTCGGCCGCAAGCGAGCATCTTCTGGTTCACGAAGGCCCGGCCTATGTCTTCGAGACGATCGAGGAACTGAAGGCGAAAATCGACGATCCCGACCTGCCGGTGACGGAGGACACCATTCTGGTGCTCAAGGGCTGCGGACCGAAGGGCTATCCGGGCATGGCCGAGGTCGGCAACATGCCAATCCCACGGCGCCTCGTCGAGAAGGGCGTGCGCGATATGGTGCGCGTTTCCGACGCCCGCATGTCCGGCACCGCCTTCGGCACCGTGGTCCTGCATGTCAGCCCGGAATCGAATGCCGGCGGGCCGCTCGCCATCGTCAAGACCGGCGACCGCATCCGCCTCGACGCGATGAAGGGCGAGCTCAACCTGATGATCAGCGAGGAAGAGTTTGCGACGCGCATGGCCGCCTGGCAGGCGCCGCCGCAGAAATGGACCCGCGGCTATTACAAGCTTTACCAGGACACGGTGCTGCAAGCCGACAAGGGTGCGGACCTGGATTTCCTCGTCGGCGGCAGCGGCAGCGAGGTCCTGCGCGAAAGCCACTGACGACCATTCGTCACAGCGGCAAGTCGAACTGTTCAGATACCCCGCCACTCCGGCGGGGTATTTTTATCCGCCAAGCGGATACGAGTTGAAGCGGCGTGCGGCAGCAGATGCGGTGACGGGCGAACGCAGACGCGACCAGGCCTGAAAGCCGTAGATCGCAAGCCCCAGGGCAATGAAGAACTCCTTGTATTCGGTCGGATCCCAGAGCCGCACGAGCAGCGAAGCCTGCAGGATGAACAGTTCCTGGATAGCGACGATCAGAACGGCGCCGACCGTCAGCACGATGAACTCGCGCCACTGTCCTGCCCTCAATGCGATGTCTGCAATTACCAGCAGCATGATGACGGTCATCATCACCATCATCTGCGTCGGCAGCATGCTCCAGTTGTCGCTGTTGAACGCGGCCATGGGCGCGCTTGCCACCAGCACCAGAACGCTCGGGGCGAAGGCATCGAGGCGGCCAAGGCTTACGCCCTTGCGAAGATAGAGCCAAATGAAGGGGGCAAGCGTCAGAAGCATAAAGCTGCCGGTATAATAAAGCAGTTCCGAGAAGCCTGTTGCGATGTTGTGCAGGTTCAATTCCTGCTGCTTGTTGACGGCCAACAGCCCTTCGGGCGTGACGATGCCGAAGACGCGCTGCATCCAGGATATCTCCTCCATGCCAATCACGAAGAAGCCGGCGCTAAGAACCGCCGCAGCGCCGGCGGCGACCCATGCGAGGCGCTCTGCCCCGGCAAGGGCTGCACGAAACTGCCCGATGGCTGCCATCGCAAGGAACCCGCAGGCGGCAAAGATCAGGAGGGCAGACGACCACTCGACCAGGCCGTCCTCACGCGCCAGGACACTGAAGACGGTCGGGTCGAAAACGAAGACCAAGGCCACGAACGTCGCAAACACCCATGTCGCCACGCAGATCCACAGCTCGCGACGAGAGGCAAGCCGAAGCACCGGCCCTCCAAGCCTGGAGACATCGCGGGTGAAACCCGGAACTGCGGCGAGCGACAGGCTGAGGGCGACCCAGCCATGCCAGAGATTATAGGGTTGGACCTGAGGCACACGTTCGGAGAAGTAGCGCGCGCCGAAAAGGTTGCGCTCGATCGAAACGAGAGCGGCCATGGCCAGCACAGACAGAAGGGAAACGGAGAGAAAGCGTCGCGGCAGAAACATGGCGGGTGTCGTCCAGGATGACAGGACGACGCAGCTCCGCTGCTCTATATCCTGTGTCACTTCAAGTATCTGCAAGAACAATCAAGAATCCGTCAACGAATAGAAGCTCATTATAAATCTCTAAAATACATGGACGCAGAATATAGAAATAATTCCCCTGAAAAATGGCAGGTAACCTCTCGCGCAATTCCAAAGAACATGGGGGAAGAACGCAAGCGCAGCCTTATCCATTGAGATTTTGACTGCTTTTTTCCGGAACCGTTTCGGCGCTTGGGCGTTGACGTCATATCACCGGTGCGGTGGATCTGGCGACGGCAGCCAGGCCCGTACCTTGATCGGAAACGTCAAGGAAAGGCAGTTTGACATGACTAAGAAATTCGTAACAACCGTCGCGGCTGGCGCGCTTTTCGCGGGTCTTGCTGTCGCCCCGGTCGCTTATTCGCAGGATACGACGCAGCCGCAGCCCGATCAGACGCAGACCATGCAGCCGGCACAGCCGGCTCCGGGCACCGCAGCTCCGACGAACGAGGCTCAGACCACGACGCCACCGGCGGCTGGCGAAGCCACTACTGATGTCGCCCAGTCGGACGCCACCTATCTGACCGAGCAGACAAGCGATCAGATCGCTGCCAGCACCTATATCGGCCAGACCGTTTACAATGCCGGTGACGAAAGCATTGGCGAGATCAACGACCTGATCATGAAGAAGGATGGCGGCGTTGAAGCGGCCGTGATTGGTGTCGGTGGTTTCCTGGGCCTCGGCGAAAAGGACGTCGCAGTTCCGTTCGATCGCATTGCGATCGCCGAACAGCCCAACACGGACAAGCTGAAGCTGACGACGACGGAAACCGCCGACACGCTGAAGGCGGCTCCGGAATTCAAGACCAAGTCGCAGAAGATTGCCGAGCAGAACGCTAACCAGCCGGTTGACACCTCGACGACCTCCTCGACCAGCACGGCACCGGCTCAGCCGCAGCAGTAGTCAGTATCAGGCTGTTTCAGTGCGCCTAAGGAGGGCGGCGGTATCCACCGCCGCTCTTTCCCTGTTCAAAAAGGTCCCTGTTCAAAAGAGCTTGCTCGGGCGAACACTCCACAACGAAGGGCACCATAGATGCCGGCATGGGTGTTGCGAGCGGCCCAGCATACCGGTTTCGTCAGTACCAGGCATCCGCCATGCTCTCCTTGCGGCGCGTGACATAATCGATCAGCGCCTCGTCGAGCGCCACATCCAGCGGCGGCGCCTCGTATTCGGCAAGCGTCTTCTTCCAGGCACGGTTGGCGCGCGTTGCCATATCCGTCTCACCCTCTTCGACCCACTTTTCGAACGGTTCGTTGTCGGAGAGTGCCGAATCCCAGAAGGCTGCCTGGTAGTTGCGCATGGTGTGATCGCAGCCGAGGAAGTGGCTGCCGGGACCTACCTGCAGGAAGGCGTCCATTGCCAGCGTGTTGTCGTCGACGACGACGCCGGCGAGATAGGAATGCAGCGCGCCGCAGAAGTCCGTGTCCATGACGAACTTCTCGTAGGACATGGCCAGCAGTCCATCGACGAAGCCGGCCGAGTGCAGGATGAAGTTGGCGCCGCAATGCACCGCCGAAAGCATCGACATGGCGCCTTCCTGCATCGCCTGCGCATCCGGCAGCTTCGAATTGGAGAAATTGCCGGCACAGCGCAGCGGCAGGCCGAGCCGGCGCGCAAGCTGGCCGACGACCATGCTGCCGATAGCAGGTTCCGGTGTGCCGAAGGTCGGTGATCCCGAGCGCAGCGACATGGACGACAGGAAATTACCGAAGATCACCGGCGCGCCTTTGCGTTCAAGCTGGGTCAGTGCACAGCCGGCAAGCGTCTCGGCGTAGGACTGGGCGATGGCGCCGGCATTGGTGACCGGCCCCATGGCGCCGCCCAGAATGAAGGGCACGATGACCGCCGCCTGGTTTGCCCGCGCATAGGCGCGCAACGACTTCGTCATCGTTCCGTCCCAGACCAGCGGCGAGTTGACGTTGACGTTGCCGAGGATGACGCAGTTGCTGTCGACGAAATCGCGGCCGAAAAGAATGCGCGCCATCTCGATCGAATCTTCGGCGCGATCTTCCGCCGTGATCGAGCCCATGAAGGCACGGTCGGAATATTTGATATGGCTGTAAACCATGTCGAGATGGCGCTTGTTGACCGGCACGTCGACCGGCTCGCAGATCGTTCCGCCGGAATGGTGCAGCCACGGGCTCGACTGCGCCAGCTTGATCAGGTTGCGGAAGTCCTCGATCGTCCCGTAGCGCCGGCCCTTGTCGAGATCCATGACGAAGGGGGATCCATAAGCCGGCGAGAAGACGACGTTTTTGCCGCCGATCTCGACGTTGCGGGCGGGATTGCGGGCGTGCTGGGTGAACTGCTTTGGCGCCGAGCCGACGATTTCCTTGAGCATGCCGGGCTCGAAGGTCACGCGCACGCCGTCGATACTGGCACCGGCCCGCTTCCAATGGGCGAGCGCCTCAGGATCGTCGCGGAACTCGATGCCGACCTCCGCAAGAATACGATCGGCGACCGCCTCGATCCGCAGCAGGCTTTCTTCGCCGAGAATGTCGTAGGTCGGGATGTTTCTGATGATGTAGGGAACGCCGAGGCTCCGGCCTGCGCCTTCGCGCCGTTGCGACCTTGAACCCCGCGTCCGTCTCGGTGCCGCCTCGCCTGCTGCCAGTGCCGTATCCATTCACGCATCCTCCCATCACCTGAGATGATGCTATTGGCGAAAAATCCCGTTGTAACGCTGGAAAAATTCGAGCCATGCGATAAGCATGACTTATGGAAAACCTACGCCGCCTGCTTCCCTCCGCCGCAAGCCTCATCGTTTTCGAGGCGGCCGGCCGCCATCAGAATTTCACCCGCGCTGCAAACGAGCTCGGCATGACCCAGGCTGCAGTCTCCTACGCCATCCGCGGCCTGGAAGAACAGTTGGGCGTGCCGCTCTTCCACCGCGTGCATCGGGCGGTCGAACTGACGGAGGCGGGCGAGAAATTTCATGCGGATGTGTCCGTCGGCCTGTCGCGGATCCAGAAATCGGCCGAGGATATCCGCGCCAAGGGCCGCGAAACCAACGTGACGCTTGCGGCCTCGACCGCCTTTGCTTCGATGTGGATGCTGCCACGGCTCAACCGCATGCGCGAGGACCTGCCGGAGATCGATCTGCGCATCCAGACGGCCGTGCGCGATCTCGATCTCGAGGAGGAGCCGATTCCGCTCGGCATTCGCGGCGGCGACCCCAGCCACTGGCCACGCTATCACGCTGCCCTGCTTGCCGAGGAGGTGGTCAATGCCGTCGCGACGCCCGCCTATATCGAGGAGCACGGACTGCCGAAGACCGCGGCCGATCTGCAGCGCCACAATCTCATCCACCTCGAGGAGCCGGTGCGACGCGCCTGCGACTGGACCGAGTGGTTTGCGAGCGCCGGCCTCACCTATCCGAAGCAGGCCCGCCGCCTGACCATCAACGATTACGTCCTGGTGATCCAGGCGGTGCTTGCGGGCGAAGGCGTGGCGCTCGGCTGGGAACACCTGATCAACCCGCAGATCCGCTCCGGCGCCCTGATGCCGGTCGCCGGGCACGTGCTCAAGACCGGCCTTGCCTTCTATGTCGTCTGGCCACGGTCGCGCGAGCTCAACGCCCAGGCCAAAAGGGTTCGCGACTGGCTGCTGGAAGAAGGGCGGCGGGACCGCGTGGCGCTGTCGGCGTCCGGTGAATAGACCGGCTCAGGCCTGGGCCGAGACGTCGCGATAGCGATCGGAAAGATAGCGCATCGTCGCCACGGCATCAGCCGGCTTTCCGTAGAAATAGCCTTGCCCGAGGCCGCAGCCGAGGGCCTTCAGCTTCAAGGCCTCGGAGAAATCCTCGATGCCTTCGGCGACGACCTCCAGTTCGAGACCCTCGCACATCGAGACGATCGCCTTGATGATGTGCTCGGAAGCACGGTCGGCCGAAATACGCGATACGAAGGCGCGATCGATCTTGACCTTGTCGAAGGAGAAATCGCGCAGCCGCCCCAGGCTCGACTGCCCGGTGCCGAAGTCGTCGAGTGAAACGCGGACACCTGCGGCGCGCAGTTCCGAAACGATCTTCTGGGCGATGTCGGCATCGGCCATGACAGCCGTCTCGGTGATCTCCAGTTCCAACCGGCGCGGATCGAGACCGATCTGATGGATGATCGACAGCAGTCGGTGGCTGGTCGCCGGGTCCATGAGCTGCGCCGAGGAGAGATTGAAGGAGAGGAAAAGTTCCTTCGGCCAGGAGAGCGCCGCATGCGCCGCCTTGCGCAACAGCACTTCCGCCAGAGATTCAATGAAACCGCGCTCCTCGGCCAGCGGCACGAAGACGGCCGGYGAGACATAACCGAGATCGGCATCGCACCAGCGCGCCAAGGCTTCGAAACCGACGACGGCATCGTTGCGCAGATCGACGATCGGTTGGAAATGCACATCGACCTCGTTGGCGATGATGGCATTGCGCAGCGCCTGCTCGAGCTGCGTCGCGCGCTTCATCTCCTGGGCGATTTCCTGCGAATAGACGGTGATCTGGCCACGGCCGCGACGCTTCGAGCGATAAAGCGCCGTATCGGCACTCTTCAGCAGATCTTCAAACACTTCCCCGGCAAAGGGATAGACGGCGAAACCGAAGGACGCGGACAGACGGACATGACGGTCACCGAGATCGAAGGGCGCAGACAGCACCTCCTTCAGCATCTGCCCGACCTTCTCCGCCCCCTTGCGCTCGAAGACGAGTGGCAGGACGAAGGCGAACTCGTCGCTATCCGAACGGGTGATCGTCGCCCCCTCGGGCGCACAGGCTTTCAGCCGATAGGCCACCTGGCAGAGGATCTCGTCGCCGGCCGCCGGCCCGAAAAGGTCGTTGATCGGCTTGAAGCCATCGATGTTGGCAAGGCCGATGGTGAAGGGCGCAGGATCGCTGGCACGCTCCCGGGCGAGATCAAGCACGGTCTGGCGCAGGCAGCGGGAATTGCCGAGCCCGGTCAACAGATCGATGTTGCCCGTCACGGCGGGCATATCGAGGCCGATGCGGTGATAGGGGGTCTCAACAGCCGTCATAGCCGCGCCTCCCCAGCATGATCGCGACAATGCGGGCGACGCTCCGTTGCCGGCAAAACCCGACGCCACGGCGCGAACCGGCAATGTCGTTGCGACACGGTCCGGACATGAGCAACGGGATGGGCGCAATGCATTCGGGTTGGGCTCTACACTTTAACGGCAATTCGGTGCAGACGATCGCAATCGGCGGTTAACAATCCGATATCGCTCTGCTCCTAGATCTGCCATTAGCCTCCCCAATTCTAGCGAGTTGACACGTCTTTCTTTCAACCTGCCGTTCGCATTGCCTTTGCCGGCATGAATTTCCTGAGCACCGCCTCGATCATGTCCGGGCTCACGGGCTTCATGATATGGTCGTCCATACCCGATGCCTTGCACTGCTGCAGGTCGATATCCAGCGCCTGCGCGGTGACCCCGATGATCGGCGTTTTCTGTCCCCTGGAGTTTTCTGCCGTCCTGATGGCGACCGTAGCATCGAAGCCGTTCATGATCGGCATCGAGACATCCATGAGCACCAGCGCCGGTTGCAGCTCGTGCCAGAGCTCGACGGCCTCGCGGCCGTTGGCGGCGATCCGATGCGAAACGCCGAGCCCCTCCAGGATCTGCGTGAACACGAACTGGTTGATCTGATTGTCTTCGGCCACAAGCACGTCGACCTGCGGCGTCGGCGGCGGTGCCGCAATCCCCTCGCCTTCAAACGACAGAGACCAATCCGGCTGCTGCATCGGAGAAGCCGCTGACCGCTCGGAGCAGGCGCGGAACACTTCCGCGAGCACCGCGGCGCCATCCTGCTGCTGAGACAGCGGCAGGATCGGGCAATGGCGCCAGGTCGAAGCGACCTGCTGCCTCTCTGAAAATGCCAGGTCGAGCAGCAGGACATCGAGCTTGATGCCGGCATCTTCGACCGCGTGACCGAAGGCTCGCAGTTCACCGGCATCGCGAACGGCGCAGGCGTCGAGCCCGGAACCGCGGAGACGCGTGACCAGCCGATCTTCCATCGCCCGGTCGGCCGTTGCGATCAGCACGCGAAGACCGCGGGCGGGCAAGGTCTCGATCATCGATCCCGCTTCCACGAGCTGCTGGACGTTCAGCGCCCGGAACGGGTCATAGAAATTCTGCGCCGCGGCGAAGATGCTGTAGTCGCGGATCTGCAGGCCGACCTCGGCATGAGGTTCATCGCTGCTCTGATGCAAGACGGCGATGTCGGTCACGTCGTTCATGCAGGTCACGACGAAATGACGGCCGGGCATGCCGACGCGGTATTTGCGCGTGAGCACCCAGAGGTCGCTGCCGTCGGCGCGCACGATATGTTCTGCCTGCGAGTATGGCTTGCCGGTTTCGAGCACCATCCGGTCCGATTGTTCGAAACGTTCGGCAAGCTCGCTTTCGACCAGATCCCAGGCGGAACGGCCGAGGATCGCATCCTGCTGCAGATCATGGATCAGGCAGAAGGCCTTGTTGACGGCGATATAGTTGAGGTTGCGATCCTTGACGCAGACCGGATTGGGCTGGGCGTCGAGGATCTGTTCGGTCAGTTCGACACGCTCCAGATCCGTCTGAAGCTGCTCGTCGCGTTTCTTCTGGTCGGAAACGTCGCTAAGCGAGAGGATGCCGATACCGCTCGACAGCCGGCGTTTGCGCATCGAAACCCAGCGCGTACGGCCGGCGCGCTCGACGCTCTCGTAGCGCTCGCGCCAATGCAGCGCCATGTGTTCGGCGATCCAGTCCTCGCGATTGGTGCGGCGGCGGCTGCTCTCCGGAACCGTGCCGGGGCGAACGCCGGTATCATAGACGGCGCCGAGAAAATCCCTGAGGCGCGTGCCGGGCATCAGGATTTCCGACGGCACCGGGAAAAACTGCAGCATCGTGCGGCTGGCAAAAAGAATGGTGTCGTCCCGACCGCAGACAAGCACAGCAATGCCGAGCGCGTCGCAGCTCGACTCCAGAATGATCCGGTTGATGTCCGCGCCGTTCGACGCCACATCGCTCATTGCGCTGTCCTCACTCGCCTACCGCATGCTTCAGTCGTCTCCGATCTGAGGAAACATGCAGCCATTCACAGTGCTGCAGCGACGTTCACGCGCCAGTCGGACACGCGATGCTGCAGCGGCGGTTTCATTTCGGGACATGCTGGGAAGGCCTTGGCAGGCGTCTCTTCGAGCGGCGGGAGTACGACGTCCAGCAACGCCGCAATGCTCAAAAGACAAAACCCGTGATCATTCAGGTTGTTGTGGAAAATCGCAGCAGAGTGTTAAGGGGCAATTAAACCCCCCGCTCAATTTTCAGGATCGACGGCCGCCGGGATTTCAGACCGGGGACGAGGCGCCATTGCCCCTTTCGTTTCCCGAGCGAATCCGAGAAAATGGGGACATGGCCATCAAGCAGCTTTCAGAAACCCTCATCAACCAGATCGCCGCCGGCGAAGTCATCGAACGCCCCGCCAGCGCGGCCAAGGAGCTGATCGAGAACGCACTCGACGCCGGCGCCACACGCATCRAAATCGCGACGGCCGGCGGCGGTAAGACGCTGCTGCGGGTGACCGACAACGGCTCGGGCATGACGCCCAACGATCTCGAACTGGCCGTCCGCAGACACTGCACGTCGAAGCTCGACGACAGCCTGTTCGACATCCGCACGCTCGGTTTCCGTGGCGAGGCGCTGCCTTCGATCGGTTCGGTCGCCCGCCTCTCGATCACGACGCGCACGGCTGGCGCCAGCGAAGGTGCCGTCATCGCCGTCACCGGCGGCAAGACCGATCCGGTGCGCCCGTCGCCCGCCAATACCGGCACGGTCGTCGAGGTACGCGACCTCTTCTTCGCAACACCGGCGCGGCTGAAATTCATGAAGACCGAGAAGGCCGAAGCGGCTGCGATCTCCGAGATCGTGCGCCGTATGGCGATCGCCTTTCCGGCGGTCCGTTTCGTGCTGTCCGGCAGCGACCGCTCAACGCTGGAATTCCCCGCGACCGGCGACGATCGCCTGGCGCGCATGGCCCAGGTGCTCGGCAAGGATTTTCGCGACAATGCGATCGAGATCGATGCCGAGCGCGAGGATGTCGGGCTCACCGGCTTTGCCGGCGTGCCGACATACAATCGCGGCAACTCGCTGCAGCAATATGTCTTCGTCAATGGCCGCCCGGTACAGGACAAGCTGTTGTTGTCGGCGATCCGGGCCGCCTATTCCGAAACGATCCCGAGCGGCCGCTATCCGGTCGCTGTGCTATCGATCACGCTCGACCCGGCGCTGGTCGACGTAAACGTCCATCCGGCGAAATCCGATGTGCGCTTCCGCGACCCGGGCCTCATCCGCGGGCTGATCATCGGCGCGATCCGCGAGGCACTGACACGCGACGGCGATCGCGCGGCGACCACCGGGGCACGCGGCATGATGCAGGCCTTCCGCTCCGGATCCTATCGCCCGCAGCCCTGGACCCCCGAGACGTCCCCCTCCCGCCCGGCGCAATTCGACGCCATCTTGCGCGGCCTCAACGAAACGCCACAGGCGAGCTTCGCCGCCTTTGCGGCGCCGTCGGCACGCACGGCCGTCCCGATCGAGCGCGAGGCACCGGTATCGCAGCCGGACGCACCGGCGCCGCAATCCTTCCCGCTCGGCGCGGTGCGGGCACAACTCCATGAAAACTACATCGTCGCCCAGACAAATGACGGCCTCGTCATCGTCGACCAGCATGCCGCCCATGAGCGGCTGGTGTTCGAGGCGATGCGCACGGCGCTACATTCTCGCCCCGTCGCCGCACAGGCTCTGCTGATCCCGGAGATCGTCGACCTGCCCGAGGACGACTGCGACCGGCTGATGGCGCATGCGGAGGAGTTCACCCGCCTCGGCCTTGCCATCGAGCGCTTCGGACCGGGTGCGATTGCCGTGCGCGAGACACCGGCGATGCTCGGCGAGATGGATGCCGTCGGCCTGGTGCGCCAGCTGGCCGACGAGCTTGCCGAATGGGACACGGCAAACGGTCTTACGAGCCGGCTCGAATATCTTGCAGCGACGATGGCCTGCCACGGATCGGTTCGCTCCGGCCGGCGCATGCGCACCGAAGAAATGAACGCGCTTTTGCGGCAGATGGAGGCAACGCCCGGCTCAGGCCAATGCAACCACGGGCGGCCGACCTATATCGAGCTCAAGCTTTCCGATATTGAGCGGCTGTTCGGCCGAAGCTGATCTGACCCGGCCGCGAAATGCGGCTGGCAATTTGCCTGATGGCGAGCTAGACCAGAGAACAGACCACAAGGACGTTATAGGCTACGAACATGATGAACCGGTTTGAAGGAAGCACGTCGCGCGAAGCGAAGATCCGTTATCTCGACGGCGACTTCCAGATCATCCTCGCCGGGTCGCATGTGATCTGCGCGATGACCGGCAAGACCATTCCCGTCGATGAGTTGCGCTACTGGAGCGTCGCCCGGCAGGAAGCCTATGTCGATGCGGAAGCCTCGCTCGAGGCGGAAAAACGCGCCGGCGCACTGCCGAACCAGCGCCGCTAAGGCGACACCCGCAGGCCTCACCCCCGAACCGCCAAGCCCTTATTTGCCTGCGCCTTCGCGCAGCTTTCGGGCGCGCGCGACGGCAAGCGCAGTCTCGATGATTTTTGACGGTGCCATGGGATCGTCGAAGCGCACGTCGATTTCGATCACCCGGCTGGCCTCGGCCAGCTCAGCGGCCCGACCATGGCCGGGTTCGAGCCGAACCATGTCCTTGGCGGTGGTAACCAGCGTGCAGCCCAGCGCCGCGGCGCGATCGAGCAGATCGGCGATTTCATCATCGGAGAAATGATGGTGATCCGGAAAGCTGCGGGTCTCCTCGACCACCGCACCGGTCTCACGCACCGTGCGGTAGAACTTCTCGGGATCGGCGATCCCGGCCCAGGCCAGCACCTTGACGCCTTCAAGCGATCCGTCGTCGTGCCTGACGACATCGGCCTCGTAGATCTGCTTGCCGGCGCGGGCTGCGCGGCGGATCAGGGCATCGGCCTCTGTACCCCCGCCGATCTTCAGCAACGCCGTGGCGTGGCGAAGCTGATTGGGCAGCGGTGCCCGCACCGGTCCTGCCGGCACCAGATAGCCGTTGCCGATGCCGCGGCGCGAGTCGATCACCAGAAGCGCAAAATCGAAGGCCAGCCGCGCGCTCTGGAAGCCGTCATCCATGATGATGATATCGACGCCTTCCTTGACCAGGCGGCGGGCGCCATCGACACGGCGGCGGCACACGACGGTGAGAGCTTCACGCGCCAGCAGCAGCGGCTCGTCGCCGACGTCGCGGGCGCGATGATGTTCCGGATCGACGACGGTCGTCACGTCGAGCGAGCCGCCGTAGCCGCGGCTCAGGAACCCGGGCTTCAGCCCTTTCCGACGAATGACACGGGCGAGCGCAATCGCGGTCGGCGTCTTGCCGGCACCGCCGACGGTGAAGTTGCCGATGCAGATGACCGGTACGGGAACCGAGGCACGTTGGGCGCGGTCCATGCGCATGCCGGCAATCCGCCCATATAGCCATGAGAGCGGCCACAGTGCACGAGCCCGCCAATCCGCCTTGGTCCACCAGAATGGCGGCGCTTCCGATACCATATTCGTTCCGTAGTCCCCAGCCGGTGTTGTCCTGCCGCTCCGGGAGGACACATGTCTTTCCTGCCGCCAAAAGCCGGCGCGCCGCCCAAAAAACGTCAGAATGTGAAAAAACGCAAGCTATGGATACGATCGCAGCTGTCTGAGCCGAACGCGGGGTGATCTGCCACGGACAACCGCGTCACGCTTTCGCTTGGCTTGCGGCTAGAGGACAGCCTCGAGTTCGGTAATGTCGGCAAGGCAATGGTCTGAAGCTGCGGCGAGCGACTGGCGCGAACCGGTCCCGGTCAGTACTGCGACCGTCATGCCGACGCCGGCACTGCGCCCCATGTGCATGTCGTGGTTGTTGTCGCCGACGACGACCACCTGATGCGGCTCCAGGCCCGTGGCGGCACAAAAGCCGAGCACCATGCCCGGTTCCGGCTTGACGCCGTAGCCGCTGTCATAGCCCGCCACGTAATGCAGGTAGCCGTCGAAGCCGAAGCGCTTCGCGGTTTCGCGGATCGATTTTTCGTTGTCGCTGGAGGCCACCCCAAGGCGATAGCCCTTGGCATGCAGGCCGGCGAAGAAGGTGCCGAGGTCGGTGACCGGCACCGCATATTCCGCCGAGCGTGCGAACAGACCGTCCAGCAGGGCCGTCAGTTCGGCCACAGTGAAGGGCGCGCCC
The DNA here is from genome assembly GCF_052115125.1 of Ensifer sp. 2TAB8. Lineage (NCBI taxonomy): Bacteria > Pseudomonadati > Pseudomonadota > Alphaproteobacteria > Hyphomicrobiales > Rhizobiaceae > Ensifer > Ensifer sp. 2TAB8. Next base: position 324,271 of record NZ_JBFRGB010000001.1, read on the forward strand.
GCGTCAACGAAGCCGGTCGCAATCTCGACCGTGTTTCCGGCAGCAAGCAGGCTGTCGGGCAGCACATGCCCGGTATCGGCATCCATGCCGCCCGCTTTCAGCAGCGTGCGGGCCAATGCCTCATCGTCCCTTGCCGCAATCCGTGCCAGCTCATAGTTCACCGGCACCCAGCTCTTTGCGTAGTCGAGCAGGGTTCCATCCTTGTCAAACAGGATACCGGCGATGGCTTTGGATGCGGTCATGATGAGGGATCGTCTCCTGCTTCTGTCAGTTGTCGGTCGGCGGGTTGAGGCGCGCCTTGACGATGAGCGGATTGATATAGGGCTCTAGCCCCTTCATCGTCGCCGACAGAGCACCACGCATCTCTTGCACGGTTTCAAGGCCGGCATCGATCATCGAGCGACGCATGTCGTCGTTGGCGAGAAGATAGTTGACGCCCTTGGCCAGCATCTCGACGTCGCGCACGATCTTGGCGCTGCCGTTCTTCGCGAGCGTCTGATAGGTCTCGCGAAAGTTCTGGACATTGCCGCCCGACAGGATCGCACAGCCCAGCATCGCCGGTTCCAGCGGGTTCTGTCCGCCTTCGGCAAAGAGCGAGCGGCCGACAAAGGCGACTTCGGTCAAGCGAAGATAGAGGCCCATTTCACCGATGGTGTCGCCGAGGAAGATATCGACATCCGGCGTCAACGGATCGCGCCGGGTGCGGCGCGCAACCTTCAGGCCCTTGGCCGTCAGCGCCGCCTCGATCGCATCGCTGCGCTCGGGATGGCGCGGGACGATGATCGTCAGCAGGCCGGTTCGCTCTTTCAGTGCACGATGCACGACGCCGGCGGCGTTTTCCTCGCCGTCGAAAGTCGAGATTGCCGCCCAGGTCTTGCGCGTGCCGATCTGCTGGCCGTACTCGCGAAGCGCTTGCGGATCATGCGGAGGGGCATCGGTATCAACCTTCAGGTTGCCGGAGACCATGACCGGCAGCGCGCCAAGCGTGCGGAAGCGCTCCGCATCGACATCGGACTGGGCGATGACGAGCGCCAGGTTCTCGAACAGCGCATCGGCCAGTCCCGGCCGTCGCTTCCAGCGCGCGAAGGTGCGATCCGACAGGCGGCCATTCACCAGAACCTGGGGAATATGGCGCCGGCCGAGCTCCAGGATCGTCATCGGCCAGATTTCGGACTCGGCGATGATTGCGAGATCCGGCTCCCAATAGTTCAGGAAGCGGCTGACCGCCGGCTTGAAATCGAGCGGCACATATTGATGGATGACGCCCGTACCCAGGCGCTGGGCGACGACACGAGCCGAGGTCGTCGTTCCCGTCGTCAGCACGACGTTGATGCCACGCCGGCGGATTTCCTTGATCAACGGGATGACCGCATTGGTCTCGCCGACGCTCGCGGCGTGAAACCAGACGAGCGGGCCCTGCGGCCGCGGTGCGCTGGCATGGCCGTAGCGCTCGCGACGGCGCGCCGGATCCTCCTTGCCCTTCGCCGCGCGAATGGCAAGGTAGGACCAAACCAGGGGATAAATGGCCGAGCCGATCCAGCGATAGCTGGAGAGCGCCAGGCGCGCGCGAAAGCTGCTCATGACGAGACACCTTCCCCAGCCGTCTCAGCGGCGAAAAACTTAGGGGCGACTGGCATGCGGGTATGCGCCGCGCATCCCGACCTCATCGGCATCAGCCGTTTTCCGGATCGAGCAGACGGTGCATGTGGACAATGAAATAACGCATATGCGCGTTATCGACGGTCATCTGCGCCTTGGATTTCCAGGCAACAAGAGCGCTTTCGTAGTCCGGGTAGATGCCGACGATATCGAGCTTGTCCAGGTCGCGGAAATGGACGTCCGTCAGCGTGGTGAGTTCACCGCCAAAGACGAGGTGCAGACGTTGTTTCTTCTCGGATTCGTGAGCCATCGGAATTCCATTTTTCTTTTTGGGTATGGGCGTTGATTTGAGGCATTCAGCCCCAAAGGTCAATGGGGCTCCATCGACCGCGATGCGGCGATCAGACCTGGCAAGAGCGGCTTTGCCGCCGCGCAGAGAACCCCGTGAACGACGGTGGGGCGGTTGTAGGACAGGGGCCGATCGTCGAGATCGACGAGTGCGCCGTTTGCCCGGGCCAGAATGAGATCCGCCGCAGCCAGATCCCAATCATGGGAATTCTTCTTCACGAGCGTGCCGTCGATCCGCCCGTCGGCCACCATGGCCAGCCGATAGGCAAGCGAGGGCACATGCGGCACGCGCGTGACGGTGTTGCGATAGACGGCCGGTAGCTTGCCGACCGTATCTTCGGCGGCGGCCAGATGCAGCGTTTCCCCGGGCTTTGATTCACGCACCGAGATCACGGCGCCGTTTTTCAATGCGCTACCGTCGGCGACCGCCTCAAAGAGTTCATCGAGCGCCGGAGCGTAGAGGACGCCTGCGACGGGCTGGCCCCGGTGGACGATGGCAACGCTGACGCACCAAAGCTCCTTGCCGGCGATGAAGGCCCGTGTGCCGTCGATCGGATCGACAACGAAGACCGTTTCTCGGGTCAGGCGGCTGGAGTCGTCGTCGGTCTCTTCCGACAGCCAGCCGTAATCGGGCTTCGCGGCAAGCAGCCGCGTCTTCAGCACATCGTTGGCTGCCAGATCCGCTTCGCTGACCGGCGAGCGGCCCTCGTTCTTCCAGCGGACATCCGGAGCCTTGCGAAAATAGCCGAGTGCCGTTTCGCCGGCGACGACCGCTGCGGCGCGGATCAGCGCAAGATCCGGCTTCCAGTCCGCGCCCGTTGGTGCTGTGTCAGACATTCAAAACCCCGTCAGCCCGCCTCTCCTATAACACGAGGGCGGGATCGGCGCAGGTCGCTGCGCCCCTCTTCCTTCGGCCTTCAGATCAGTTCACCGAAACGGTGAGCTGATCCAGCCATTTGAAATGACGCAACCCCAGACGGGGATTGCTCTAGAGACCAGCGAGCGTCATGCCCTCGATGGCGAGCGTCGGCGCCGCGACGCCGAACTTGCGATCGATGTCGTCGGCCGGCGTCAGCGCCATGAACATGTCCTTGAGATTGGACGCAATCGTGACTTCGGAGACGGCAAATGTGAGTTCACCGTTCTCGATCCAGAATCCGGAGGCGCCGCGGCTGTATTCGCCGGTCACCATGTTGACCCCCTGACCGATCAGCTCGGTGACGTAGAAGCCGTTGCCGACACCGCGGATCAGATCCTCTCGCGAGATCGAACCCGGCTCGAGTGCCAGATTGGTCGAGGCCGGATTGACCGTCGGGCCACCGCGCACGCCGCGGCCGTTGGTCTGAAGGCCGAGCTCAGCGGCCGCGGATGTCGACAGGAACCAGTGGTTCAGCACACCATCCTCGACCATCGCGAGCTTCGAACCGCTGACGCCTTCGCCGTCGAAGGGACGCGAGGAGGAGCCGCGCACGATCAGCGGATCGTCGGTCACCGACAGGCCGGCCTTCATCACCTGCTTACCCATCCGGTCACGCAGGAAACTCGTCTTGCGGGCGACGGCCGCACCGTTGATTGCACCGGCCAGATGGCCGACGAAACCGCGGGCCATGCGCGGATCGAAGACGACGGTGACGTTCTTGGCCGTCGGCACCTGGCGCGGATTGAGGCGCGCCACAGCACGCTCGCCGGCAAGGCGGCCGATCTCCTCGGCAGGCCTGAGATCACCGACATAGAGGCGACTGTCGTAATCGTAGTCACGCTCCATCTTCGTGCCCTCGCCGGCAATCGCGCTGACGGAGCAGCCGAAGCGTGTCGCCATGTAGGAGCCCGAGAAGCCATGCGAGGTGACGAGCACCAGGCCGCCCATGCCGGCCGAGGCTCCGGCACCGCTGGAATTGGTCACGCCGGAGACGGCAAGAGCTGCCTCTTCGGCGGCAAGTGCGGCTTCCGTCAGCGATTCCGTGGAAACCGCGGTCGGATCGAAAAGATCAAGATCCGGATAGGACTTTGCCAGCCGATCCGCATCTGCGAGCGAGGCAAAGGGATCTTCCGGCGAGGCCTTGGCCATGGCGACAGCGCGTTCGGCAAGCAGCTTCAGGTCGAAGCCCGGATTGGCCGAAACGCTGGCAACGCGTCGCCCGACGAAAACGCGAAGCGAGAAATCGTCACTTTCAGAGGCCTCCGTCGCTTCGACCTTGCCGAGGCGTACGGAGACGGAACGGGAGCGCCCGCGCACCACCACGGCATCGGCCGCATCGGCGCCCGCCTTTCGGGCGAGGTCCACGAGTTCGGAGGCGCGTTTTTCGAGGTCGGCAGAATCGATCGTGTCGGACATGATGTAGCCTTTCATTCCTGCCCCATTTATTGTGCAGTGACGCAGGCATCAAGGGCATCGGCCTGATTCCCGCCCCGTACACCGCAAATGAACACTCTCCAAAGCTTCCTCGTCGGGGGCTGGGTGCCCAATAGTGAAAGCCGCAGGCATGGCAACGACACCGATCATCTATTCTCAAGCACTGATGCTGCTTGGCGGCGCAGTGGTGGCCGCACCAATCTTCAAACGGCTCGGCCTCGGCACGATCCTCGGCTACCTCTGCGCCGGTGTGCTCATCGGTCCGGTCGCTCAAAGCATCACCGAGGGCGAGCAGATCCTGCACGTCTCGGAACTCGGCGTCGTGTTCCTCCTGTTCATCATCGGCCTCGAACTCAAACCGTCGCGCCTCTGGCAGATGCGGCGCGATATCTTCGGTCTCGGCACCGCACAGGTGGTGCTGACCGGCATCGTGCTCTCTTCCCTCATCTATGCCCTCGGATTGCTCGGACAAGGCGGCAGCATCATCGCCGGCTTCGGCCTCGCCCTCTCGTCGACCGCCTTTGCCATGCAGATCCTCGACGAAGGCAACGATCGCAATACGCGTTACGGGCAACGATCCTTCTCCATCCTCCTGCTGCAGGACCTCGCGATCGTGCCATTGCTGGCGCTGATCCCGCTCCTGGCTGCACAGAAGCCCGAGGATACGACGACGCCACTCGAGGATTTCGCGGTCGCCACCACGGCGATCGTCGTCCTCTTTGCGGCCGGGCGCTACCTCGTGAACCCCCTGTTCCAGATCATCGGTCGTACGGGCGCCCGCGACGTTATGATCGCCGCCGCCCTGCTCGTCGTCATGGGCGCCGCGACCATGATGCAGCTCGCCGGCCTCTCCATGGCCATGGGCGCCTTCCTCGCCGGCGTGCTCCTGGCGGAATCCTCTTATCGCCATGAGCTCGAGGCGGACATCGAGCCGTTCCGCGGTATCCTGCAGGCGCTGTTCTTCATGGCCGTCGGCCTGTCGCTGGAACTCGGCGTCATTGTCGAGCGCTACCAGCTGATCATCGTTGCTGTGCCGCTCCTGATGGCGCTGAAGAGCCTGGTGCTCTACTGGCTCTGCCGGCTCACCGGATCGCAGCACAACGACGCGGTGCGCATCAGCCTGCTTCTGCCGCAGGGCGGCGAATTCGGGTTCGTCCTGTTCACGGCGGCAGCCGCCGCTGGCGTCTTCTCCGACGGGGACGCCTCGCTGCTTGTCGCGATCGTGACGCTATCGATGGCACTGACGCCGCTCGCCTCGATGCTGGCACCGAAGCTGATGCGCGAACAGGACGAGCTGGATGAGGAGATCGACGAAGATTTCGAAGGCGCGGGCGCCGACGTGTTGATGATCGGCTTTTCCCGCTTCGGCCAGATTGCCGCGCAGATCCTGCTAGCCGGGGGCCGCGACGTGACCATCATCGACCACTCCGCCGCCCGCGTGCGCCAGGCCGCGACCTTCGGTTTCCGCATCTATTTCGGCGACGGCAACCGGCTCGACGTGTTGCGCGCCGCCGGCATCGAGCGGGCAAAGATCGTCGCCGTCTGCACGCAGAAGAAGGAGACGACCGACCACATCGTCGACCTCGTGCAATCGGAATATCCGAACGCCCGCATTTTCGCCCGTTCCTACGACCGCCTGCATACGCTGGAGCTGCGCGCCAAGGGGGTCGACTACGAGTTGCGCGAGACCTTCGAATCCGGCCTGCTCTTCGGCCGCAAGTCACTGGAGGCGTTGGGGGTCGGTGACGACGACGCGATCGCGATCATGGACGATATCCGCAAACGGGACGAGGCACGCCTCGTGCTGCAGGAGGCCGAAGGCATCACCGCCGGTCGCGACATGCTGCATTCAAGGCCGGTGCGTCCGGAACCGCTGGTCAAGCCGAAACGCGAGGTCGATCATTCCCAGGAAACGGGCGAAAGGGTCCTGCCGGGGCTGCCTATGGACGAGCGCGAGAACGCATAGCCTCGCTTGCACCGACCGTGCGGGCCCGTCAGTCGTCGAGGTTCACTTGAACCTCGGCGCCCGCATCCGCTCGTCGAGTGCCCGTTTCAGCTGGTCCTTGATCGCCACTGTTCCGCTCAACACGTCCTTGGCTCGCAGGAAATCCATCACCCGGTAGCGACCGACATCGGGGCGCAACAGAATGTCGGGAGCGCCTTCCTTCAGCTTCATCGCGATGATCGACTGCATCATCAACTGGCTCGCGCCGAAAAGGCTGTCGATGCGGCTTGGAATCGTCTTGCCATCGCCATCCGGACCGCCGACGACATCGACAGCGATGACGATATCCGCGAGCCCGCGCAGGTGATCGAAGGGAATTGGATTGTAGATGCCGCCATCGATCATCACCCGCCCGTCGATCTTGACCGGGATGAAAATCGCAGGCAAGGCGGCCGAGGCCGCGAGCGCCTGCCAGAGGTCACCCTTTTCACAGATGTGTTCGGTTTGGCCATAGTAGTCGGTGGCAACCACCTTGAGCGGAATGCCGAGGTCCGAGAACTTCGGCGGAATGGCCTTCGGCAAAAAGGCCCTGAGAACGCGCTCGCCATTGAATTGCCCGAAGCGAAAGCCGTTCACCATGGCCTCGGAGAGGCTCGACGGCCGCAGCTGCCAGAGCCGGTTGACGACTTCGCGACGATGGCCGACGGTCGAGAGCGTGTGCGCTCTGATCTCTTCGCCGCGCATGCCAGCCGCCATGCCGGCGCCCATGATTGCGCCGATGGAAGAACCGGCGATCGCCACCGGGCGAATGCCCAGTTCGTCCAGCGCCTCGATGACGTGAATGTGCGCAAGCCCGCGTGCGCCACCGCCCCCCAGCGCCAGCGCCACGGTCGGCTGGCTGGAGGCCGGCCCCGCCCCCTTCGTCATCGAAAGATCCTGCTTCATCGGCATGTCCTCCACTTCGGCATAGTTCCTTAAATCGGCATCGGTTTAAGGACAAATTCTGCAGAAGGCCGCCTTCGGGCGCGGGATAAGAGAAACCTGCATGGTTCGGCGACAGCCTATCGTCGCAAGGAAATCGAAAATATGACGTCAGGCACCGCGGAAGCGGTAGAAATGCATGCGCGTGTCACCGAAGACCCGGACATCGAGACTTTCGAACACGGCGGTCGGCGCCGGCTGAACGTCTGCCCGTTCTTCGAGGATCACCAGTGCATCGGGGACGAGCCAGTTACCGACAGCGGCCGATTCCAATGCCTTCTCGCCGAGACCCTTTGCATAGGGGGGATCGGCGAAGACGAGATGAAACGGCTCCATCGTGCCGACGCCGCCGAGGCTCGTCGCGTCACGGCGGAAGACCTTGGCGCGTCCCTGAAGACCAAGCGTCTCGATGTTCGTCTGCAAGAGCCCCCTGCCCTCGACGCCCTGCTCGACGAAGAGTGCCTGCCGGCACCCGCGTGAGAGGGCCTCGAAGCCGACGGCGCCGGTGCCCGCGAAAAGATCGAGCACCCGGGTGCCATCGAGCGCTTCCGGGTAGGAGTGGCTCAGGATGTTGAACAGGCTTTCGCGCGTCCGGTCCGTGGTCGGCCGGATATCGCTGGACTTTGGGGTCGCCAGGCTGCGACCCCGAAACTCTCCACCGACGATGCGCACGGCCGCTTAGTTTCCTCTGCCGCGCGGCTTGCCACCGCCGGCCGGGCGTCCAGCGCCACCGGGGCGACCAGCGCCGCCCGGACGTCCACCACCGGGCTTGCCGCCGCCGGGCTTGCCGCCACGCGGGCCACCGGAGCGTTCGCCGAAGGATTTTCCACCCGAGGGCTTGCCGCCGAACGACTTGCCGCGGGGCTTGTCGCCGAACGGACGGTCACCACCTTCGCGGCGTGGCGGACGATCGCCCTCGGCGCGCGGTGCCCTTGGCTTGTCGGAATAGCTGCGCGGACCGCCGTCAGCGCGAGCCGGACGCTCGCCACGGGGGCGGTCGCCGCCTTCGCGGCGCGGCGGACGGTCACCGTCGGCGCGCGGGAAGCGGGGCTTGTCGGAGTAGCTGCGTGGTCCGCCTTCAGAACGGGCCGGACGGTCACCACCTTCGCGGCGCGCAGGACGGTCACCGTGATCGCGCGACCTGCGGTCGCCCGCATCGCCCGCCTTGCGCCGGCCGAAACCACCGTCACGACCCTCGTCCTTGCCGCGACGGGCAGGCTCGCTGGCGCTGATCCATTCGCCCTCTTCGTCCCGACGCTTGACCGGTGCGGCCGAAGCCGGGCGATCGAAGTCCCTGGACGAACCGCCCTTGCGGTCCGGGTCGAACTTGCCTGTCGTCTTGGTCGCGAAGCCATCTTTGCTACGACCGTAGCGCTTGGTCTTCGGCGCGCCGTCCGGACGCTCGCGACGGGCGGGCTTCTCGGTGGCATCGCCCTCGGCGGATTTTGGCTTCTTTTCGGCCAGCGGGCGGGCGCCCGGCGCCATCCAGACATTGGCCGTGCGGGCGCGCTGTGCCGGCGCGCGCTTCGGCCGATCCTCAAACTTGGCGTCGCGGTCTTCGCGCGGGCCACCCTTGCCGCGAGGACCTTCCTTGCGGCCGCCATCGCGACGATCGTCGCGGCGGGTGTCGAGCCGCGACAGAGCACGCTCGCGCTTGTCCTCGGGCTTTTCCCAGCGGTTGGCACGTTCGGGCCGGCGTGTATCGCCGGCATCATCGTCCGCCCCATCGCCGGCAACGGTTGCCGCCTGATCATTGTAGAGCGGTGCGTCGAAGTTGGCCTTGGCATCCTCGATCAGGCGCGGTCCAAGCTGATCGCGCAGCGTGCGGCCGCGGATTTCCTGGACATGTCCTTCCGGCAGTTCGCCGAGCTGGAACGGTCCGTAGGAAATGCGGATCAGACGGTTCACGTCGAGACCAAGCGCCCCGAGCACGTTCTTGATTTCGCGGTTCTTGCCTTCGCGAAGCCCCATCGTGATCCACACGTTCGAGCCCTGGACGCGGTCGAGCGTCGCTTCGATCGCGCCATAGAGCACGCCATCGACGGCGATGCCGTCCTTCAGTTTGTCGAGCGCGTCCTGATCGATCTCGCCATGGGCGCGCACGCGGTAGCGGCGCAGCCATCCGGTCGACGGCAGTTCGAGCACGCGGGCAAGGCCCCCGTCATTGGTGAGGAGCAGCAGGCCCTCGGTGTTGATGTCGAGGCGGCCGATCGACAACACGCGCGGCAATTCGTCAGGCAGGTTCTCGAATACGGTCGCGCGTCCCTCGGGATCGGCATTGGTGGTCACCAGGCCGGCCGGCTTGTGATAGAGCCAGAGGCGGGTGCGCTCGATACCGCGGATCGGCTGGCCATCGACCTCGATCGCATCGGCAAGCGTCGCGTTGACGACCGGTGTTTCGAGAAGGACGCCGTTGAGCTTGACGCGACCTTCCATGATCATGCGCTCGACGTCGCGACGCGAGGCGACGCCGGCGCGCGCCAGGATCTTGGAGATGCGCTGCGACTCGTCGGCACCCGGAGCAGCCGCACTCGGGCGCTCCTTTGCCGGACGCGAAGCGCCGGCCTTGGGGCCGGAAGCCTTCGATCCGAAGGATTTGGGGGCGCCAGCCTTTGAACCGGCAGCCTTTTTCGGCGCGCCAGCCTTGTTTTCGGCGAAATGCGGTTTCTTGTCCCGGCCGGCGAACTTGCCGCCAGGCCGTGTGGGCTTGTCTTTGGATGTCATTTGTGTTGCCTGCCTTTTGCGGCTGTCCTATCAGGTCGCGGCCCGTGGGTTAAGAGAAATTATTGTTTGAGCGATGGCTGAGACGACACGCTTCATGGATGCGGCCCTCGAGGAGGCCAGGAAAGCGGCAGAACGCGGCGAAGTGCCGATCGGCGCCGTGGTCGTTTTCGATGGCCAGATCATCTCCCGCGCCGGCAATCGCACCCGCGAACTCAACGACGTGACCGCACATGCCGAGATCGGCGCCATCCGCGAGGCTTCCGCTGTCCTTGGGGACGAACGACTGACGGGCGCCGATCTCTACGTCACCCTCGAACCCTGCACCATGTGCGCGGCGGCGATTTCCTTCGCCCGCATCCGCCGCCTCTACTACGGCGCGGATGACCCCAAGGGCGGCGGTGTCGACAGCGGCGTTCGTTTCTTCGGTTCGCCAACCTGCCATCATGTGCCGGACGTCTATTCGGGCCTCGCCGAGCGGGAGGCCGCCGACATCCTCAGGGACTTCTTCGCCAGGAAGCGGTGACACAAATCCTCGCGTCAACGAGATCCCGTTTCAGATGCTTTTGAGATTGCCTCAGTCGGCAGCGAAGTTTTCGAGGGCCGCACCGGCCAGCCGGTAGCGCGTCCATTCGGACATCGGTTCTGCACCGACCGATTCGTAGACCCGGATCGCAGGCTCGTTCCAGTCGAGCACGCTCCATTCGAAGCGGCCGCAGCCTTCCTCGACGGCAATCTTCGCGAGATGCTTCAGCAGCATCTTGCCGGCACCGGAGCCGCGGCAATCGGGCGTGACGTAAAGGTCTTCAAGGTAGAGACCCTTGCGCGCCTGCCAGGTCGAATAGTTGTAGAACCACATGGCGAAGCCCGCGGGCTTGCCGTCCTTCTCGCAGATCACGGCGCGAGTAATCGCGCCCGGACCGAAGAGCGAGGCCTGCAACATCTCGACCGTCGCCTCGACGGCGTCGGGCTCCTTCTCGTAGACGGCAAGTTCTGTGATGAAACGCAGGATGGTTTCCGCGTCTTCCGGGCGAGCGTTGCGAATGCTGATTGTCATGGCTTATGCGCAGCTTAGAAGGGCCAATACCACTTGGAGCCGGTGTTCTTGATCTGCGCCTCCTTCTTGCGGCGGCGCTCCTTGTCCTTCTCCGGCTCGCCGAGATCGGTCTCGGTTCCCTCCGGCAGACGACGGTAGTCGAGCGGCGGATCGCTCAGGAAGCGGCGCTTGTCGGAATAGGCGCCCATCTCGATCTTGCGGGCCGCCCGATAGGCTTCCTGCTGCTCCTTGGCCGAGAGCCGGCGGCCGTTGGCGCTGGCCTTGGCGAGCGGGGAAACGTAGTTCGGGTTGTTCTTGTTCGCGTCGGCCTCTTCACGCAGACGGCTGCGAACCTCTTCCGGAGACTCGACCCATTCCGGGTTCGACTCGCGGCTGGCAAGCGACTTCTGCGGTTCGACGAGAGCCGTCTGCTGCGCCGACGGCGGCAGAACGAGACCTGGGCGCGGCTGATACTTGACCGGATCACGCTTCGGCGGGCCAAAGCTTGCGACGCTGCCGAGGTCGTCCATGAGCTGTTCGCCGGCCGTCTTGTCCGTGCCGTAGGTCGGGCCGCCGATGCAGCCCGAAAGCACCAGGCCGCTCGTCAGAATAGCGGCCACGCTGGCAAACACTCGCAACTCTCGCGTCATTTCCATGAGATTCCTTCCAGCCGGCCACCGGTCAGCGCGGCCACTCAAGCGCCCATGGCGGAGAAATCCGCCAAATTTCGGGCAGGTTTTACCGGATGAACGCAACGAGTGCAATTCATCCGGTAACAATGCGTTAAGCCTTGAAACCAAGTTCGCGCAAGGCAGCGGCATCGCGAGCCGACACGTCGGGGTAGACAGAGTCGGAACCGACATCCGTCGTGATCCGCCAGGAACGGGCGCATTTCTGGCCTTCGGCGAGCTTCGGCACGACGCTCACCTTGGCCACGTCGGCAAGGCGGAACGCCTCCGCCGGACCTTCCGTGGCTTCGATCACGATGCCCGAGGTGATGCAGATCTCGGCGAAGTCCTGACCTTCCAGCGCCTTCAGGAGCTCCGGATCGGCGACATGGACAACCGGTGCCGCTTCCAGCGACGAGCCGATACGCTTGTCCTTGCGTTCGATCTCGAGCGCGCCGGTGACGACCGTGCGGACCGCACGGATCTTGTCCCACTTGGCCTCGAGAGCATCGTTCTTCCATTCCGCAGGGATCGCCGGGAACTGTTCGAGATGCACCGAGACCGCATCGGGCTTGCGCGACAGCCAGGCTTCTTCCGCGGTGAAGGGCAGCATCGGCGCCAGCCACAGCACGAGGCAATCGAAGAGCTTGCGGATGACGGCGAGTGCTGCACGGCGGCGCAGGCTCGACGGCGCGTCGCAGTAGAGCGCGTCCTTGCGAACGTCGAAGTAGAAGGCCGAGAGCTCGACGTTCGAGAAATCGATCAACGCACGGGCGATCTTCTTGAAGTCGAACGCATCGTAACCCTCGCGTACGAGCTGATCGAGTTCGGCAAGGCGATGCAGCATCAGCTTTTCGAGTTCAGGCATCTCGGCGTAGGCGATCTCCTCGCCCTTGTCGTGGGCGAGCGTGCCGAGCATCCAGCGGACGGTGTTGCGCAGCTTGCGATAGGCGTCGATGTTGGTCTGGATGATCGTCTTGCCGAGGCGCTGATCTTCCCAATAGTCCGTCGTCATCACCCACAGGCGCAGGATGTCGGCGCCGGCATCCTTCATCACCTCCTGCGGGGTGACGGTGTTGCCCTTGGACTTCGACATCTTCTCGCCCTTCTCATCCATGGTGAAGCCATGGGTGACAACGGCGTTGTAGGGCGCGCGGCCGCGCGTGGCGCAAGCCTCCAGCAGCGAGGAATGGAACCAGCCGCGATGCTGGTCCGAACCTTCGAGGTAGACGTCGGCCGGCCACTTCAGGTCCGGACGGTCCTCAAGCGTGAAGGTGTGTGTCGAACCGCTGTCGAACCACACGTCGAGAATGTCCATGACCTGGTGCCACTTGGCATGGTCGTGGCCGGTGCCGAGGAAACGCTCCTTGGCGCCTTCGGCGAACCAGGCGTCGGCGCCTTCCTTTTCGAAGGCTTCAAGGATGCGCTCGTTGACGGCCTCGTCGATGAGGATCTCGCCCTGGTCGTCGGCGAAGATGGCGATCGGCACGCCCCAGGCACGCTGACGCGAAAGCACCCAGTCCGGACGGCCCTCGATCATCGCGCGCAGGCGGTTCTGGCCGGCGCCGGGAACGAAGCGGGTGTCGTCGATTGCCGAAAGCGCGCGCGAACGCAGCGTCGTGCCGTCGCCGAAGGCCTTGTCCATGTAGACGAACCATTGCGGCGTGTTGCGGAAGATCACCGGCTTCTTCGAGCGCCAGGAATGCGGGTAGGAGTGCTTAAGGCGGCCGCGGGCAAACAGCGCATGACGGGCGATCAGCGCCTTGATGACGCGATCGTTGGCGTCGCCCTTCTTGCCCTTGTCGTCGAGGACGCGGCCGGCGCCACCTTCGGCGTCCGGGCCGAAGCCGTGGGCGTCGGCGGTGAAGTAGCCGGCGTCGTCGACGGTGAACGGAATTGCCGACGAGATGCCGCGGGCCTCAAGCGCACGCGCATTGTCCATCCAGGCATCAAAGTCTTCGCGGCCGTGGCTGGGTGCGGTGTGCACGAAGCCTGTGCCGGCATCGTCGGTGACATGGTCGCCGTCGAGCAACGGCACCTTGAAGGCATAGCCGCCGCCGAGACCGTGCAGCGGATGGGCGCAGGTAACGGCCGCCAGTTCAGAACCTTCGATGTCGCGGACGAAATTGAAGGTGAGCTTGGCCTTGGCCGCAGACTCGTCTGCCAGACGCTTGGCGAAGATCAGCTTCTCGCCCGGCTGCGGACCGAAGTCGTTCTCGGCGGTAGCAACTTCGTAGAGGCCGTAGGCATAGCGCGAAGAGAAGGCGATGGCGCGGTTGCCGGGGATGGTCCAGGGCGTGGTCGTCCAGATCACGACGAAGGTGCCGGCGAGATCGTCAGGACCTTCGGTGACCGGGAACTTCACCCAGATCATGTCGCTTTCGACGTCGGCATATTCGACTTCGGCTTCGGCAAGTGCGGTGCGCTCGACGACAGACCACATGACCGGCTTCGAGCCGCGGTAGAGCTGACCGAGCTTGGCGATCTTCATCAGCTCGCCGGCGATGCGCGCTTCGGCGTGGAAGTTCATCGTGGTGTAGGGATTGTCGAAGTCACCCTCGATGCCGAGGCGCTTGAATTCTTCCGCCTGGATCTGGATCCAGCCGGCGGCAAAGTCACGGCACTCCCTGCGGAACTCGTTGACCGGAACCTCGTCCTTGTTCTGCCCCTTCTCGCGGTACTTCTCTTCGATCTTCCATTCGATCGGGAGGCCGTGGCAGTCCCAACCGGGCACGTAATTGGCGTCGAAGCCGCGCATCTGGAACGAGCGGTTGATGACGTCCTTGAGGATCTTGTTCAGCGCATGGCCGATATGGATGTTGCCGTTGGCATAGGGAGGGCCGTCATGCAGCACGAACTTGTCGCGGCCGGCGGCCGAGGCACGCAGCTTCTTGTAGAGGCCCATCTTCTGCCAGCGGGCCACCGTTTCCGGCTCCTTCTGCGGCAGGCCAGCGCGCATCGGAAACTCCGTCTGCGGCAGATAGAGGGTCGAGGAGTAGTCGATCTTTTCAGCGGTGTCGGTCATGGTTTTTGCAATCGCTTCTTCGCGCGAAGGTTCGCGCATACGAAATGGGCTCGGTATCGAGAGATGACTGGGGCGTCGGAAACGCCGAAATCCCGGACCTTCCGGCTGACTAAAGCGCGCGGAAGGCCGGGCCAATAATTCGCTGATCGATGATCAATCGACGGTGCCGGGTCATGGTGGCCGGTTGTTTAAGGCGTTTTCGGCCTTTTGAAAAGGTCCGCCGCCGCAGCAACGCCGAAATCTTTTATCGGTCGAAGTTGAGCTTGCGGTCGATATCACCCAGCGGCGACACACCGGAGATCAGCGCCCGCGCCTCGGCCTCATCCTGACGGATCTGCGCCACAAGCGGATCGAGCCCGTTGAACTTCAGCTCGTCGCGCAGATGACCGAAGAAGGTGACGGTACAGATCTCGCCATAGAGATCGCCGGAGAAGTCGAAGACGAAGGTTTCGAGCAGGGGCTCGCCGTCGCTATCGACCGTCGGGCGGCGTCCGAAGCTTGCGACGCCGTCGTAGAGCGAACCGTCGGCCCGGCGGAAGCGCACGGCGTAGATGCCGGACCTGAGCTCCACCTCGGGTGCGAGCCGCATGTTGGCGGTGGGAAAGCCGAGCTCGCGACCAAGCTTCTTGCCGCCGATGACTTCCGCTTCGACGAGGTAGCGGTAGCCGAGCATGCCTGCCGCCTGCGAGACATCGCCTTCGCCGAGCAACGAGCGGACGTAGCTCGAAGAGATAACCGATGCATTCTCGTCGCGGAACGCATCGACGAGGGTCACACCGAAGCCGTTATCGCCACCGGCGGCCATCAGGAAGGCCGGGCCGCCCTCGCGACCTTTGCCGAAGTGGAAATCGAAGCCGGTCACCACATGCGAGGCATGCAGCCATTCGAGCAGGATGCGGTGAATGAAATCCGATGCGGAGAGCTGCGAGAAGGTGCGGTCGAACGGATACTCGATGACGGCGCCGAAACCCATGCCTTCGAGGATGCGCGCCTTCAACGGCGCCGGCGTCAACCGAAAGACCGGAGTTTCCGGACGGAACACGGTTCTCGGATGCGGCTCGAACGTCAGGACCAGTGCCGGCACACCGCGCGCCTTCGCCTCTTCCAGCGCCCGATTAAGGACCGACTGGTGGCCACGATGAACGCCATCGAAGTTACCGATCGCGACGACGCCGCCGCGCAAGTGCTCCGGAAGCGGATCACGGGTCTCGTTGCGATGAAAAACCGTCATCTCCGTCTTTCCGTCAGGCGAGCCGCGGCATCCAGTACTTTGGCGAGGCGCCCTCCTTTTTCAGGAAGGCGGCAAGCTTCGCCTCGTCGGTGCGGCTTTCGTTCATGTATTCCTGGGCGTGGATACCAGCACTGATATAGAGCAGATCGAAGCCGGCATCCTGCGCACCCTTGACGTCCGTCGGCATGCCATCGCCGACGGCGATCACACGCGACAGGTCAAGCGGGCCACGCACGGCCTTGGCTTCGGTCAGCGCCGCGCGGTAGATGGCGACATAGGGCTTGCCGGCAATGCGGGCCTCGCCCCCCAGCTCTTCATAGAGCTTGGCGATCGCGCCGGCACAGGGGATCAGCCTGTGGCCGCGCTCGACAACCAGATCGGGATTGGCGCAGATGAACGGGATCTTGCGCTTGGCAAGACCGGTCAACGTCGCGCGATAGTGCTCGGGCGTTTCGGTTTCGTCGTCATAGAAGCCGGCACAGACAACCGTCTCGGCATCCTCCGAGGAAACGATCTGCGTTCCGAGGCCCTCGAGCAGCGGCAAGTCGCGCTCGGCGCCGATGAAGAAGATCTTCTTGTCGGCTGCCGCGATCAGCGCCCGGGTCACATCGCCCGAGGTCACGATCCGGTCATAGGTTTCATCGGGGACGCCAAGGCCGCGGATCTGGACCTTCACGCTCGGGTGCGGGCGCGGCGAGTTGGTGATCAACACCACCGTCAAGCCGGCAGCACGCGCCTCGGCCAACGCCTCGCAGGCGGAGGCGAAAGCCTGCACGCCATTGTGAAGAACACCCCAGACATCGCACAGCACGACGTCGTAACGCCCTGCGATTTCCCGAAAACTGTTGATCCTTGCGGCCATCCTGGCTTCCTGCAAACACGGTTTCCGGCTTGCATGGCAAGGAAGGCAGGAGATTACAAGTCTCGTCTCCCGAAAAAGGCGCACCCTCCCAAGGATTCCGGCGGTGTCGCGAACCAGGAAAAATGCACTGCGGATGCGGCCCGCCGCGCAGAAGCACTTTCTCGCGGTTATCAACCGTCAAAATCCCGCCCATGCCGCTCATCGACGCGATCGCCTACATTTCGCCAAGAATGGGGCTAGTCTGCCTATGCCCGCGCCTGCCGTGCCCGTCCAGAGCAACTGCCGTCAGCAAAAAATCTAGGCGCCGATCCTTGACTCACTCCATACCCAAGCTTATCTCGGCATCGCTAGCACTCGATAAATGAGAGTGCTAACACCCATCCATCGGGTCGATCAGCGATCCGTAATGTCATTTGATCGAGGGATTAGACTAATGGCAAGCACCAACTTCCGCCCGCTGCACGACCGCGTCGTCGTTCGCCGCGTCGAGTCTGAAGAGAAGACCAAGGGCGGCATCATCATTCCGGACACCGCCAAGGAAAAGCCGCAGGAAGGCGAAATCGTCGCCGTCGGTTCGGGCGCCCGTGACGAAAGCGGCAAGGTCGTTGCCCTCGACGTCAAGGCTGGCGACCGCGTTCTGTTCGGCAAGTGGTCGGGCACCGAAGTCAAGATCAACGGCGAAGACCTTCTGATCATGAAGGAAGCCGACATCATGGGCATCATCGGCTGATCGGCCGGCGTCCACCCCTATTCATGACAACCAATGGGCAATGAGCCCGGGAGTTTTCTCTAATGGCTGCAAAAGAAATCAAGTTCGGCCGCACCGCGCGCGAAAAGATGCTGCGTGGCGTCGACATCCTCGCTGACGCCGTAAAGGTCACGCTCGGCCCGAAGGGTCGTAACGTCATCATCGACAAGTCCTTCGGCGCTCCGCGCATCACCAAGGACGGCGTATCGGTCGCCAAGGAAATCGAACTCGAAGACAAGTTCGAAAACATGGGCGCCCAGATGGTCCGCGAAGTTGCTTCGAAGACCAACGACATCGCTGGCGACGGCACCACGACTGCAACCGTTCTTGCCCAGGCGATCGTTCGCGAAGGCGCGAAGGCTGTTGCTGCCGGCATGAACCCGATGGACCTGAAGCGCGGTATCGACCTCGCTGTCACCGAAGTCGTCAAGGATCTCCAGGCCAAGGCCAAGAAGATCAACACGTCGGAAGAAGTCGCACAGGTCGGCACGATCTCGGCCAACGGCGAGCGTCAGATCGGCCTCGACATTGCTGAAGCAATGCAGAAGGTCGGCAACGAAGGCGTCATCACGGTTGAAGAAGCCAAGACCGCCGAAACCGAACTCGAAGTCGTCGAAGGCATGCAGTTCGACCGCGGCTACCTGTCGCCCTACTTCGTCACCAACCCGGAAAAGATGGTCGCTGACCTCGACGACGTCTTCGTTCTCCTTCACGAGAAGAAGCTCTCGAACCTCCAGGCCATGCTCCCGGTTCTCGAAGCTGTCGTTCAGACCGGCAAGCCGCTCCTGATCATCGCTGAAGACGTCGAAGGCGAAGCTCTTGCTACGCTCGTCGTCAACAAGCTGCGTGGTGGCCTCAAGATCGCTGCCGTCAAGGCTCCGGGCTTCGGCGATCGCCGCAAGGCCATGCTCGAAGACATCGCCATCCTGACGGGCGGCACCGTGATCTCCGAAGACCTCGGCATCAAGCTCGAAAACGTCACGCTCGACATGCTCGGCCGTGCGAAGAAGGTTTCGATCTCCAAGGAAAACACGACGATCGTCGACGGCGCCGGCCAGAAGGCCGACATCGAAGGCCGCGTTGCCCAGATCAAGGCCCAGATCGAAGACACCACCTCCGACTACGACCGCGAAAAGCTGCAGGAACGTCTTGCCAAGCTCGCTGGCGGCGTTGCCGTCATCCGCGTCGGCGGTTCGACGGAAGTCGAAGTGAAGGAAAAGAAGGACCGCATCGACGACGCCCTCAACGCGACGCGCGCTGCTGTTCAGGAAGGCATCGTACCGGGCGGCGGCACTGCACTCCTGCGTTCGGCCTCCAAGATCACGGTCAAGGGCGTCAACGACGACCAGGAAGCCGGCATCAACATCATTCGCCGCGCTCTGCAGGCTCCGGCCCGCCAGATCGCCGAAAACGCTGGTGATGAAGCTTCGATCGTTGTCGGCAAGATCCTCGACAAGAACGATGACAACTACGGCTACAACGCCCAGACCGGCGAATATGGCGACATGATCGCCATGGGTATCGTCGACCCGGTCAAGGTCGTTCGCACCGCCCTTCAGGACGCAGCTTCGGTTGCTGGCCTCCTCGTCACGACGGAAGCCATGATCGCCGAACTGCCGAAGAAGGACGCTCCGGCTATGCCGGGCGGCATGGGCGGCATGGGTGGCATGGACATGATGTGATCAAGGCAACCGCCTTATCGCAGCATTGATCCATCCGGATCGGAAAGGCGGCCCTCGGGTCGCCTTTCTTGTTTTTTATCAATACCATTGGTCGATCAAGAACCGGCCGACCGCACTGCGGGCAGAAAAGATCCACCGGTTGTAGTCGGACTTCAAAAAACCGTTGAAGTCGAAAAAAAACGAACTATAACAGCGCCCCAAGTGAGCGGAGATTCACGGGAGACTGGGTAGCGGATCAAGGCGGGCGGCCAATCGCTTAAGCTTTTTCGTATTAACCGTGTATCCGGAATCGCTTCGAGAAAATCACGATAAGCATATAAGTATTTAATCGCAAATTTAGCCGCCGTCTCCAGCGAAATCACTTCGTCAGAGAGCTTCATTACTATCTCGCGACCTTTCGAGTGGTGGAACGCCCACGGCACGTGGCGTGCGCTTTTGTATTGGCCGTTGGTGAGCGTGATTTGCACATTGGGACGTGTTTTCCTGAGACGTCAGCGGCGTTCAGGAGCTCTGCGGGGGTAGACCGTGTTTAAGATCACGAGAGCAAATTCCGTTCCTCTTGGCTCCCCGGGACAGCCGCACCTCGACCTCCCGCATCATGAATACCTGCAGCAGTTCTGCGCGTCTGAGGGCTGGTCGGGCGACCTGTCCACGGGGCTGTTCCGGCTTGGCGAGAAGGCAGCCGCCATCCATGGCCTGCGCGATGGCGAGTGTGGCCTGCTCAACTTCGTGCGCTGCTATGACCCAGCCGACCGCAACCACGTGCTGGAACTGTTCGAGCAGGCCGCGACGAGCTGCTCGTCCTTCTGCTTTTCGACGACGATCGCACTGGAAGAAGCCGGACAGAAACAGCCCCTGTTCTGCATCGGCGAATCCTCGGGTCTCGAACAGCGCTATTCCGGCACGATAACGGGCGTCTTCTTCTTCCCGCGCTTCCTGGTGGAAGGCGCCGGCCCGACGCCGTTGCGCCAATAGCGCAAGCCTGGCCCGCCGAAGGCCTTCGAAAAAGAACCGAAATTATGACGCGAGGTGGCGCGTGACCCGCGGTCACTGTAGATGCGCCCTGGCAACTGCCGCCTGGATCAGGCGGCAGCGGCCTTGTCGTCGCCGCGAGACTGGAGCGGCAATGGAGCCGGACGGCCGAGCAGATAGCCCTGCGCCTCATCACAGCCCTCCGCCTGCAGGATGTCGAGCTGCTTCTGCGTCTCGACGCCCTCGGCGAGAACCGGCACGGACAGGCTCTGCCCGAGCGCCAGGATGGCGCGAACGATCGCCTTGGCCTGCGGGCTGCCCTCCACTTCCCACATGAAGCTCTTGTCGAGCTTGATCTTGTCGAAGGGGAACGACCGCAACGTTTCGAGCGACGAATACCCGGTGCCGAAATCGTCGATCGCGATCGTGACGCCGAGTTCCTTGATCTGACGCAGGGTCAGCAGCGCGCGCTCCTTGTCGTCGATAATCGTCGATTCCGTGATTTCGAGCTCCAGCCGGTTCGGGTCGAGCCCGGTCTCGGCAAGCACATCCTGCACCAGGCTGACGATATCGCCATTGGCGAGCTGGACCGGTGACAGGTTGACGGCAATCTTGTGATTGTTCTCCCAGCCTGCAGCCTCGCGGCAGGCCTCGCGCAGCACCCATTCACCGATCGGCAGGATCGCGCCGCATTCCTCCGCAAGCGGAATGAACTCGTTTGGCGGCACCATTCCGCGCTCGGGGTGATGCCAGCGCAAAAGCACCTCGTAGCCGATGACGGCGCCGGTCATGACCGACTTCTGCACCTGGTAGTGCAGCGCAAGCTGCTTCTTGTCGACGGCATCCCAGAGATCGTTGGCAAGCGCACGCCGCTGGCGGGCAGCTTCGTCCATCGAGACCTCGTAGAAGCAGACAGTCTGGTTGAGCGCGGCCTTTGCCCGGTACATGGCGAGGTCGGCATTGTTGATCAGCGTATCTGCCGTCTCCGCATCCTGCGGGTAGATGGCGACGCCCATGCTGCCGCCGGACTTCAGTTCGAAATCGCCGAAGCGCATTTCTTCATGCAGGCTCTTTTCGATGCGGCGCAGGAAGTCGTTGAGCTCGGCCAGCTCCTCGAAGCGCTTGACGGCCGCGAACTCGTCGCCGCCGAGGCGTGCCACGAATTCGCCCTCCAGAAGCAGGCCCTTCACGCGCTGGGCAATCGTCACCAGCACGAAGTCGCCGGCAGCATGGCCGTGCAGGTCGTTGACTTCCTTGAACTTGTTGAGGTCGACGCCGATGACGGCAACCTTGCGGTTGAACCAGGCCGCCGCATCCAGCTCCTCTTCGAGGTAGCTGTTGAACTGCAGCCGGTTCGGCAGACCCGTCAGGCTGTCATGGCGCGCGAGGAACGTGATCTGTTCCTCCGTATCGAGGCGCTCGGTGATGTCTTCATAGGTGCTGACCCAGCCACCGTCCGGGAGGGTGCGATGTATGGTCAGGATCGAGCGGCCGTTCGGCAGCTTCTCCACCACGTCTCCCCCGCCCTTTCCGACCATTTCGACCCGATGCTTCTGGTAGAGCTCCTCGGCCTTGGCCCGTGCGATGACCGGGTCGGTGTAGTTGCGCGCAAAGACGATATCGAGGATCTCGCGGAAGGTCAGCCCCTTGCCGGCAAGCGTTTCGGAGAAGCCGAAGATCTCGCGGCAGCGCCGGTTCGACAGCAGCAGCCGGTCGTCGCTGTCAAACAGGCAGATGCCCTGCGACATGTTCTCGAGCGCGACGTCGAGGTTGTTGCTGACCTCGGCGATGCGATCGGCATCGGCTTTCGCCTTGGTAATGTCCTTGACGATCTTGATGTACCCGGCGTGCCTGCCGTCTTCGTCAAGGAACGGATCGATCACCACATGGGCCCAGAACCGCGACCGGTCCTTGCGATAGCGCCAGCCCTCGTTCTCATATTTGCCCTCCGCCACGGCGGCCTCCAGCGCGCGGCGCGGCAGGCCGTCGCGCTGATCGTCTTCAGAATAGAAGCAGGCGA
Source organism: Ensifer sp. 2TAB8 (assembly GCF_052115125.1). Classification (NCBI taxonomy): domain Bacteria; kingdom Pseudomonadati; phylum Pseudomonadota; class Alphaproteobacteria; order Hyphomicrobiales; family Rhizobiaceae; genus Ensifer; species Ensifer sp. 2TAB8. The sequence continues at coordinate 346,462 of NZ_JBFRGB010000001.1, forward strand.
AGTTCTTGCCGATGATCTCGTCGGCTGTGTAGCCCTTGTTGGCCTGCGCGCCTGCATTCCAGCTCGCAACGCGGCCATCGATGTCGAGCATGTAGATGGCGTAGTCCTTCACGCTGCGGACGAAGCGGGTGAACTCCCGTTCGGTCGCAGCGGCCGAGAGTTCGGCGTGATGGGCAAAGCCGGCGGCGACCAGTACCAGGGACAGAAGGAAGAATGCTGTTCCCGCGATGACGAAGGCGAGCAGATGGGGCTGGATCATGCCCTCATATACCGGCATGACGAGGCCGACCTCGATCGTCACGGCGCCCATGGCGGTGAAATGCAGCGCGACAATGCCGAGCGTCATCAGCAGCGTCGCGATGATCTTCGCCTCCAGCGGCTTGCCCACGCGGGCAATCGTCCTCAGTGCACCGATGTCGAACAGCGAGCCGAGAACGATCGACGCGGCAACCAGCGTCGCATCCCAACGCAGGTCGCCGGGAACATCGAGTGCCGCCATGCCGAGAAAGTGCATGCAGGCAACGCCGGCGCCGAGAACCAGGCCACCGGCAATCCAGGCCAGCCGATCCTGCACATAAGTCGCGATCAGCAGCGCCGTCGTGGTGAGCACGATGGCAATCGCCAGCGACAGTGCCGTCAGGTCCATCTGGTAGCCGAGCACAACACCAGGGTCGTAGGCGAGCATGGCGATGAAGTGGGTGGCCCAGATGCCAAAGCCGCTGGCAATGCCCGCGGCGACCGCCCAGATCGTCCGCGCCTTGCCGGACGATCCGCGGGCACGCTGCAAGAGCGTCACCGCGCCATAACTGGACAGGAAGCATATGAGCGCCGCCAACGCGACCAGCCTCGGATTATGTTCCACCACGAGGCATGTAAGAACCTTGAACATCGCAATCGCCTAAATCAACAACCGCTGAGAAACGAGACCTCTCGCCTCCAGTTAAGCGACCTGTGTTGGCGCGACGTGATTTAAGGAAATGATAAACCGTGGTTCCGGCGCGCAAATGCCAGACAAATCAGTAGTTTCGTCGTTAATGAAAATTGAAACCGCGACGCCTGCAAGTTGCAGTTCGCGGAAAGCGCCGCCAGGCGTAGTTCTGCCGCTCAGGGCTGGGAGAGCAGTGCCTTGAGGTCCGACTGAGGATCGGCAATGACGGCCCGGTCTGGATTGATGCCGGTTTCAAGCAGCTTCTTGCCCGTCACATAGGCCTTAGCGTCATTGATCGCATCGACAGCGACAAGCCGTCCCTGCCTGAAATACCAGACGGACACGCTGCCCTCGCGCTGGCCGGGCCTGACGATCGTTTCGTCATGACCAAGGCCGAAGCCGGCGATCTGCAGCTTGACGTCGTACTGATCGGACCAGAACCAGGGCTTCGGCTCATAGGGGTGTTCGCCGCCGGCGAGGATCGCCGCGACGGCCTCGGCCTGGTCGACAGCGTTCTGCACCGATTCCAGCCGGATGCGCAGGTCTTCCCAGGGAAGCACGGCACAATCACCCATGGCGAAAATCGCTAGGTCGGCGGTTCGCCCGAACGCATCGACGACGATGCCGCCGGCGGTTTCCAGCCCTGCATCATGCGCCAGGCGGTCATTGGCGGTGACGCCGATACCGACGATGACGACATCGACCGGCAAGGTCGATCCGTCGGACAATTCCGCTGCGATCACCCGGCCATTTTCGCCGACGAGGCGGTTGAGGCCGGTGGCCTCGCGGATATCGACGCCGCGGGACTGGTGAATGTCGCGCACGAGACCGGAGGTTGCCGACGAGGCGACGCGCTGCAAGATACGATCGGCCATCTCGATGACCGTGACCTCGAGCCCGCAGGTTCGTGCGACCGCCGCCGCTTCAAGGCCGATGTAGCCACCACCGACGACAAGGGCGCGCCGGCCGGGCTTCATTTCCTCGGCAAGGTGATCCGCGTCCTTGAAGTCGCGCACGACGAAGACACCTTCGAGGTCCCCACCAACTGCGGCGGGCAGCCGGCGCGGCGTGGCGCCGGTGGCCAAGGCCAGCACTTCATAGTCGAGCGACGTCCCGTCGCTGAGCATCACGCGCTTGCCGGGGCGATCGAGGCCGGTTACCGTCGTCTCAAGGCGCACGTCAACATCGTGCTCGCCGTACCAGGCCTCCGGACGATAGAGCAGCCGGTCGAGGCTCATCTCACGCAAAAGGTATTTCTTGGAAAGCGGCGGGCGCTGATAGGGCAGGCTCGCTTCCGAGGCGACGATCGTGATCGGCCGCTCGTCCTTCAGGGCACGCAGCTTGGCAACCAGGGCAAAGGCGGCCTGACCGCCACCGACAACTACAAGCCTTCCCGTCACGCTTCCCACCTGCTTCTTATTCGTCTGTACAGCAAGGCCTAGCCTTGCGCCCGAGCTTCGTCAACTCAGGCACAGGGCCATCACGATTGCTATTCCTTGCGCGGCACTTCCATGCCCTTTAGAGCCGCAGGCCGCGACAGGCCGCGCTCGACCCAGGCCATCACGTTTGGAAAGGCCTTGTAATCCAGGACGTCGGCGCCGCCATAGAACCTGCGAGCGCCTTCGACCCAAGGGTACGTTGCGATGTCGGCAATCGTGTATTCGTCGCCCATCAGCCATTGCCGCCCCTCAAGGCGCGCTTCGAGCACGCCGAGAAGACGCTTCGATTCGTCACGGTAACGCTCGACGGGATAGGAATTGTTGGCGACCTTGTCGGCCGCAAACTTGAAGAAATGGCCGAACTGACCAAGCATCGGACCGATGCCACCCATCTGGAACATCACCCAGGAGATCGTCTCATAGCGGCCGGCCGCGTCCACCGGCAGCAGCTTTCCAGTCTTTTCCGCCAGATAGATCAGGATCGCGCCGGACTCGAAGAGACCGATCGGCTTTCCCTCCGGACCGTTGGGATCGATGATTGCCGGGATGCGGCCATTCGGATTGAGCGAGAGAAATTCCGGCGATTTCTGCTCGTTGGCATCGAAGGCGACCCGGTGAGGCTCGTAGGGCAGGCCCAACTCTTCGAGCGCGATCGAGACCTTCACGCCATTGGGCGTCGGCAGCGAATATAACTGAATGATATCGGGGTTTTTCGCCGGCCAGCGCTTGGTGATCGGAAAGGCGGAAAGATCGGCCATGAATGTCTCCTGGAACGGAAGGGCGAGGAACGGCACAGTGCCGTCCGCACGACTTACATAGGAGCGGAGGGTTCACTTTTTGAGGGACCTACTTTATTTTTGCAGGTCTCTGAGAACGCCAGGATTGTCGTGGGTCTTCCCCTGCCCGCCGCAGCGTCAAAGCACGCTGCGGACTGCCGCGACAACCCGCGCCACCACGGGGTCGCCATCGTGCGCAGGCTTGCGCGCCCGCACCAGACAGGCTTCCGAACGCAGGATCACGCCGTCCGTCAGGATCTTCAGATGGTTCGCCTTCAGCGTCGAGCCGGTCGAGGTGATATCGACGATGATGTCGGCGGAGCCGGACGCCGGCGCGCCTTCGGTCGCACCGAGGCTCTCGACGATGCGGTAGAGCTGGATGCCGTGGCTACCGGAGAAGTGGTTCTGCGTCAGCCGCCAGTATTTGGTGGCGATCGCGAGGCGGCGGCCGTGGCGGGCGCGAAAGTCCGCAGCAACGTCACCAAGGTCGGCCATGGTATCGACGTCGTACCAGATCTCCGGCACGGCGACGACGACATCGGCGTGACCGAAACCGAGACGGGCGCAGAACTCGACGCGGGCATCGGCATTGGCAAGCCCCTCGCGCACCAGATCCTCCCCGGTGACACCGAAATCGATCGAGCCATTGCCAAGCTCGCGGGAAATCTCGGACGCGGACAGGAACGCGATCTCCACATCGTCCGAACCTTCGACCCGGCCACGATAGGAGCGGTCATTGCCGACGGCAACGATCTTCATGCCGGCCCGTTCGAAGATCGCCGAGGCGTCATCCTTCATCCGCCCCTTGGACGGCAGCGCGACGGTGATCGTCATTGAACGCCTCCCTGGGAGGTAATCGCCTTTTCGATGCGGTCGAGCCAGAGCGAGAAGCCGACGGCGGGAATGTGTTCGCGGGCGCCAAGCAGCGTCAGCAGCCGGTCGAAGCGACCGCCGCCGGCCAGAACGGCCTGGATGCCGGCGACCTCCACTTCGAAGACGAGACCGGTATAGTAGTCGAGCGGACGGCCGAAAGCCGCGCGGTAACGGATCGCGCCGATGTCGGCGCCCGCCTTGGAAAGGGCTGCAACACGGGCATCGAAGCGGACGAGCGCCTCATCGAGCTTGAGGCCGGATTTCTGCGCGAAGGCAAAGAGCGCCGCCGGCGCATCGGCGAGCGGCACGTCGAGCGACAGAAACGCACCAACCTGATCCAGCGTCTTGCGGTCGAGCCGCGTGTTCGCCAGTTCCATCTTCTCCTTCAGCCGCCGGGCGATGTCCTGTGGCGAACGGCTGGCATTGGTCGAGTAGCCGGTTGCTTCCATCGTTTCGCCGATGTGGGCGACGAGACCGGCTTCGTCTTCGAGCAGACCGTCCATCGACAGGCGCACCACTTCGGGACCGAAAACGCCGACCGTGCGCGGATGCGCGAGTTCCGTCAGCAGTTTCTGCAGGTGCTTCTGGTCACCAAAGGCATGGATCAACCGCTTCTGCCAGCCGGCCGGCAGACCGCAGGCACCGACGACGGCTTCGAACACCGCCTGGTCGCCGAGCGTCACGTTGAGCCGTCGCCCCGGCAAGCGGTTGGCAACGACGCGCATCGCGTCACCGACGATGCGTGCATCGGCGGTAGCGATATCCGTATCGCCGAGATCCTCGATGCCGGCCTGGTAGAATTCGTTTCCGCCTTCACGGCGCTGGCGGAAGACTTCGCCGAGATAGGCGTAGCGCTTCGGCGTGCCGGTCACCGCCTCGATATGGCGAAGGCAGACGGGAATGGTGAATTCCGGACGCAGGCACAGGCTTTCGCCGGTCTCGCTCTCGGTCATGAAGATGCGGCGGCGCAGATCCTCGCCGGCCATGGCGAGGAAAGGTTCGGCCGGCTGGATCACCGGTGTGTCGACGCGCAGCGTGCCGAGGCTTTCAAAATCGGCAAGCAGGTCGTCGGCGAAAGCAGGCAGATTGATGAGGGCCATGACCGTCAGCCCCTTGCCCGATCCTCGGCCTGGGCCGCCAGCATCTCGCGTACCTTTTCGACCAGTTCGGCCGTCGGAACGGAAACCTGGGCCACGCGCGCCTCGCGCCAGGCCGCATTGTCCTCGATTTCACCCGACAGGCGCTTGCCTTCGATCAGATCCTTGATCTGCACGACACCCGCTGCGCGTTCGTCGCCACCCTGGATGATGGCCAGCGGCGAACCACGGCGGTCGGCATATTTCAGCTGATCGCCGAAGTTCTTCTTGTTGCCCTGGTACATTTCGGCGCGGATGCCGGCATGGCGCAGCTGCTGCACGAAGCGTTGGTAGTGGCCCATGCTGTCGATGTCGCGGTCCATGACGCAGACGACGACCGGAGCGATCACTTCCGAGGCACCGAGCTTGCCGAGGTTCTTGAGCGCCGTCATCAGACGCGAAACGCCGATCGAGAAGCCGGTCGCCGGCACCGGCTGGCCCATGAAGCGCGAAACGAGGCCGTCATAACGGCCGCCGCCGCCGACCGAACCGAAGACAACCTTCTCGCCCTTCTCGTTGGTGACGGCAAACTGCAACTCGGCCTCGAAGACCGGGCCAGTGTAGTATTCGAGACCGCGCACGACCGAAGGATCAATCTTGATGCGGTCGGCCTCGTAGCCGGCGCTCATGACCAAGCTGCGGATGGTATTCAGTTCCTCGACGCCTTCGCCGCCCTTGGCCGTTCCAGCGACGAGGGCTGCGAGATCGGCAGCGCTTGTCGCATAGTCCGTGATGCCGACGAAGAAGAGCACCTTGTCGATCTGCTCGCTGCTCAGGCCCGCGCCCTTGGTGAAGTCGCCGCTTTCATCCTTGCGGCCATCGCCGAGCAGGAGCCGCACACCTTCGGTGCCGAACTTGTCGAGCTTGTCGATGGCGCGCAACACCGTCAGGCGGGCATTTACCTTGTCGCCGCCGCCAAGGCCGATCGCCTCCATGACGCCGTCGAGCACCTTGCGGTTGTTGACGCGGATCACGTAGTCGCCGCGCGCAATGCCGAGCGCTTCCATCGTGTCGGCCATCATCATGCACATTTCGGCGTCCGCCTGGACGCCGGCGGCACCGACCGTATCGGCGTCGAACTGCATGAACTGGCGGAAGCGACCCGGGCCCGGCTTCTCGTTGCGGAAGACGTAGCCGGCACGGTAGGTGCGGAACGGCAGCTGGATTTCGTTGAAGTTCTCGGCGACGTGGCGGGCCAGCGGCGCCGTCAGGTCGTAGCGCAGCGACATCCACTGGTCGTCATCATCCGTCAGCGAGAAGACGCCTTCGTTCGGCCGATCGCTGTCGGGCAGGAACTTGCCGAGCGCATCGGTGTATTCAAACAGCGGCGTTTCGACCGGATCGAAACCATAATGCTCATAGACCGCACGGATCTTGCCGATCATTTCGTCGGTCGCGCGGATATCGGCGGCGGAGCGATCGACGAAGCCGCGCGGAAGGCGCGCCTTGAGCTTCTGCGGTTTCTTCTGTTTCTCGGTCATGGGAGCATTCCGGACTGTCAGCGGGTTTGGAGCTTTCCCTATCGGATCAAGGCAGGGGCGGCAAGGGTTTGGACCGCGCAAAGCGTTCTGCGGGCTGATCACGAGGCGATTTGTCGGGCCGTCCGACTTCGGGCCAAGTTCGAGTCGCCCGACATCATCTGACCGTCACTCGCCACCTCAACCCTAAGGCGCATTAAGACGGAATTAATCACTAAAAGTTTATCGCTCGATCCATCGGCGACGTTCCGAACACGGTGGTGATCGGCTATCTTCCGGTCTCCGCGTGCGCACCGATGATTTCCGGATGCCATGACAGCATCGGGCAAACATCCCAACGGCAAAGATGTCGCGGCGATCCACTTCCCGGGTCTGATGGCCATATGCAAAGAGGTGTCGAGCGCGACGCGAAGAGAAGGAATGGGTATCATGCTGAGATTCATGACACCTGGCTGCGGAGCTATCCAGCCCGGCCATCTGGCCGCACATGACAATTGGATGCGGTCGCTCGACGAGGGAACCTACCTCATGGAAGCGTGGCGCTGCGATCTCGCGACCGGCATCTTCCAGCTGGGCCAACAAACCGCCGCCCTTCTCGGCACATCAACCTCCTCCTGCGGTGTCATCGACCTGGTACGCGCTTATGACCGCAAGGATCGCCCGACCGTGCTCAACATCCTCGAACAGGCGACCGCCTCGTCATCGTCGTTCTGCTTTACCGCCATGGTGCGCGCGCCGACGTCGCAAGCGGCCCAGCTCTTGTGCATCGGTCAATCCGTGCTCGACGCGCCTGATGGGGTGGATGTTCTGCAGGGTATTTTCGCCTTTCCGCGCGAACGCGTGATGCTCTGCGCTTGAGCGCAAGACGTGAAACCGCTGGCACCCCTTCCCTAGATTGAAATAGTCCGAAGGATTACGCCTTGGTAACGCTCCTCGGGGGCTGCCCATTGCAGAAGGAAGAAGCGCCATGTCGCTGAAACCGTTGACGACAACCCTCGCGCTTGCCGCCTGTCTCGGCTTTCCGGCAATGGCCGAAGAGATGAGCCACGGCACCATGCATCACGGCTCCGCGGAAGCTCCGGGCCCGGCGGGCGACGCATCGCCCGCAAGCAAGGCCTTTGCCGAAGCCAACGCCCGCATGCACAAGGACATGGACATCGCCTATACCGGCAAGGCGGATATCGACTTCGTGCGCGGCATGATCGCTCACCACCAGGGCGCCATCGAGATGGCCAAGGTCGAGCTCGAATACGGCAAGGATGAAACGATCCGCAAACTGGCGGAAGAGATCATCAAGGCGCAGGAAGGCGAGATAAGGATGATGAAGGAGTGGCTAGCGAAGAACGGCGGCTGACCCGCAATCTCCGCTGCCGGGAAACGCCCATCGCCAGACCGACGATGGACACTTTGTTCAAGCCACCCGAGCGCTCGGTCTTGCGAGCTTGCCACGCATCTCTTCGACAACGACACGGCAATGGCAGCCTTCGATGTGATCGTTGACGAGCCCCATCGCCTGCATGAAGGCGTAGATCGTCGTCGGGCCGACGAAGGTCCAGCCGCGTTTCTTCAGATCCTTGGAGATCCGGGTCGAGGTCGGCGTCGTCGGATTGGATGCGATCGCCTCGTAGGTCACCACTTGCGGGCGCTCGGCTGCCTGCGGCTCGTATGACCAGAAGTAGCCTGCGAGCGAACCGAATTCCCGCCTCAACTCCTGTGCACGACGCGCATTGTTGATGGTCGAGACGATCTTGCCACGGTGGCGCACGATGCCGGTATCGGCAAGGCAGCGCTCGATATCCGCTTCGTCGAACATCGAGACCGCGTCGAAATCGAAGCCGGCAAAAGCGGCGCGGAACGCCTCGCGCTTGCGCAGGATCGTCAGCCATGACAGGCCGGACTGGAAACCCTCGAGGCAGATCTTTTCGAACAGGCGGCGATCGTCGGTGACCGGACGCCCCCATTCCTCGTCGTGGTAGCGTCGATAGTCGTCGAGGTTGCCCTGCCAGGCGCAGCGCTGAAGTCCGTCCTCGCCGATCACTATGCCCTTGGCCGTCATCGTTTTCCTCGCTCCAAACTCGTCATTTCCATGCCTTTACCATTTGCAAACCAGATTCCTAAAGCGGCGGATAACCCTACCCAAAGCTTTATCGGCGCCTTCGCCTTTTAATGAAGCGCCGTTTACCATTCGGTGGCCCCCCGGTGACACGATCGCGCCATTGCCAAGGCGCATACCCCCGCTCGAGCGTCCGGTTCTTCGGCTGTCTGCGCCCCCTTGATGAATTTCGGCGAAAGGTAGCGAGTCCGTCCGATGTTGAAAAAATCCCTTCTTATAGCCGCCTCCGTTCTGCCCCTCGTCGCCGGCCAGGCCGAGGCGCAGGACCGGTATCAAAACCGCCCCCCCGTTGTGGTCAGCCCCGACCTCACCGCCCCCTGGGTGATGCAGCTCGGCGGGCAGCAGACCCGCACGCGGCAGGTCATGTATCGGCAGCAGATTCCGGCCGCCACCCGAAAACAGTATTATCAGGGACAGGTTGGCCAGCCGCAGGTCACCCAGCCGCAGGCCAAGCGCCGCGTCATCAATCCGCTGATCCAGCCGGCGAACGCCACACGCGCCCAGCGCCCGGTCAAGTCGAAATTCGACCCGCAGTACCTGCCGCAGACGGTTGCCTATGAGAGCAAGGAAAAGCCGGGCACGATCGTCATCGATACGAACAACCGCTTCCTCTATCTGGTCACCGGCAACGGTGAGGCCCGGCGCTATGGTGTCGGCGTCGGCAAGCCGGGCTTCGAATGGGCGGGCGCGCACAAGGTCACCCGCAAGGCGGAATGGCCAAGCTGGACACCGCCACAGGAAATGATCTCCCGCGAGGCGGCCAAGGGACACTATCTGCCGGCACGCATGGACGGCGGCCCTGAAAATCCGCTTGGCGCACGCGCCATGTATCTCGGCTCGACGCTCTACCGCATCCACGGCACCAATGCGCCCTGGACCATCGGTTATGCCGTTTCTTCCGGCTGCATCCGCATGCGCAACGAAGACGTCGTCGACCTCTACGAGCGCGTGAAATTGGGCACGAAGGTTATCGTCATATAATTGGAGCATCGCATAGAATATTTCCTCCCCCTCGCACGTGTTGCTGTTGCCTATGCGTGATTTTCAGGCAACAGCAACATGAACAGATACAAGTCCGGCGGTCCGCCGGCTGTATCGCAGGCTTGAACTTCGCGGCATTTTGCATAGCTTGCCTGCAACGAGGGTTTAGAGGGAATCATATATGAACCGTCATGCCAGCAAAATGGTCGCGATCGCCATCGCGGCCAGTACTATTCTTGCCGCCGCAAGCGCCTCGGCTTTTACGCCGGCGCCAACGACCGGGACCAGGGTCAAGTCCACTGACATTGTACTCGTGGCCACCCCGAAGAAGCCGGCAAAACAATTTTGGCGCACCAAGGTTCGCTTCCGCACCGACGAAGTTCCCGGCACGATCATCGTCGATACCAACAACAAGTATCTCTACTATATCGACGGTCCGAACCGCGCGACGCGCTATGGCATCGGCGTCGGCCGCGACGGCTTCGGCTGGTCGGGTGTGGTAAAGGTCGGCCGCAAGGCCGAATGGCCGACCTGGACGCCACCGGCGGAAATGCGCCGCCGCGAAGCTGCCAAGGGCCGCATTCTTCCGGTCACCCAGGAAGGCGGCATCGACAACCCGCTCGGCGCCCGCGCCATGTATCTCTACAAGGGCGGCCGCGACACGATCTTCCGCATCCATGGCACTAATCAGCCCTGGACCATCGGCCAGAACATGTCGTCGGGCTGCATCCGCATGATGAACGAAGACGTGGAACATCTCTACGATCGCGCCGATGTCGGCACCAAGGTCATCGTCATCGGTCCCGGCAGCAAGCCGGGCGACACCTATTTCGACGATCGCGGCGTCGACATCTTCCGCCAGATCTTTGGCGGCTGATAGCCATCGAAGACAATCCATTAAGAAGGCCGGCTCCTTGCGGAGCCGGCCTTTTCTTTATCCTCAGAGCCCCTGGGGCTTCGCCCCGCCATAGGCCCAGTCGAGCAGTTCGACCGTATGAAGGATGGGGATCTTGGTGCCGCTGGCGATCTGGGTGATGCAGCCGATATTGCCGGTTGCGATCGCGTCCGGCCTCGTCGCCTCGATATTCTTGACCTTGCGCGCCTTGAGCTTCGCCGAGATTTCCGGCTGCAGGATGTTGTAGGTGCCGGCCGAGCCGCAGCAGAGGTGCCCTTCCGCCGGATCGCGGACGACGAAACCGGCGCGCTTCAAAAGCTGCTTCGGCACAAAAGTGATCTTCTGGCCGTGCTGCATCGAGCAGGCGGAATGATAGGCGAGCGTCATGCCGCGCGCATCCTGCTCAGGCAGGTCGAGGGTCGACAGATACTCGGTAATGTCCTTGGCCAGAGCCGAGACCCGTGCCGCCTTTTCCGCATAGAGAGGATCGAGCCGCAGCATGTGGCCGTAGTCCTTGATCGTCGTTCCGCAGCCTGATGCGGTGATGACGATGGCATCGAGCCCACCTTCGTCCGCGACCTTGAGCCATGCGTCGACGTTGCGGCGCGCCGCATCAAGTGCCTGGTTCTCGCGCCCCATGTGGTGCACCAGGGCGCCACAGCAGCCTTCACCGGCCGAAACAACGACTTCGACGCCAAAGCGCGTCAACAGCCTGATCGTCGCCTCGTTGATCTCCGGCTTCAGCACCGGTTGCGCGCAGCCCGACAAGAGCGCGACCCGACCGACGCGCTTGCCCTTGGGCGAGTTGGTGCCGGGAATTGCCGATGGGGAGGGCTGCGGCACCGCGCTCGGCGCCAGATCGAGCATGATGCCAAAGGTCCTCAGCAACGGCATGCGCTTCATGAAGCCTGCGAAGGGCCGGACAAGGCCGGCCGCCTTCAACGACAGGCGGAAGCGCTGGGGATAGGGCAGCACGGCCGCCAGCACGGAACGCGCCAGCCGGTCCTTGAACGGACGGCGATAGGTTTTCTCGATGTGGACGCGCGCGTGGTCCACGAGGTGCATGTAGTCGACACCGGAGGGACAGGTGGTGGTGCAGGCGAGACAGGAGAGGCAGCGGTCGATATGGGTGACCGTTTCTTTGTCGGCGGCCCTGTCGTTTTCCAGCATGTCCTTGATGAGGTAGATGCGCCCGCGCGGACTATCGAGCTCGTCGCCAAGCGTGACATAGGTCGGACAGGTCGCGGTGCAGAAGCCACAATGTACGCATTTGCGCAGGATGGCCTCGGATTCGGCCACATGCGGGTCGGCAAGCTGCGCGGGGGTAAAATTGGTCTGCAAACGCGAACTCCACTCTCCGGTTCTGCGGCACCGCGCCCTTGCGACGTGCTCGGTCACCGCAGCATTCTGATTTCAGCATCCTTCAACCGGAACCGGCTTCAGGGTTTGCGCCGTGGCTTACACCATCCAGGCTTCGGGATTGGTGATCGGCTCTTGACGCGCGGCCCGCTGCAGGCCGACGACGCAGCGCACGACGATCCAGACGGCGGTGGCGATAAAGCCGAGGATGCCGACCAGCACCACCGTCAGCAACAACGATATCAACAGGAACAACAGCGAGATCCAGAAGGTCCGGATTGCCCAGACATAGTGCGTCTCGACCCAGGGTGCCCCCTTGCCGCGATTGAGATAGGCCATCACGACGCCGATGATCGGGGTGATCCCTACCGCAAAGCCCACGAGATAAAGGACATAGATCACCTGGACGTTGATCTTGCCCGGCTCGAGCCAGCGATCGGTCTCGCGGGAAAACGGCGTCTGCGGACCATTATCGCTCATCAACTCCTCCCATGTTCCATCACGCGCGCCTCAGGAGACCGCAGCCATGCGGCCCGGATTGAAGATCCGGTGCGGGTCGAACTTCGCGCGAACGCGTTCGCTCAATTGTGCCACGGCTACGGGTTGTGGTTCAAACGACGGAATGGCGGCACGATAGGCGTCTTCCGCCCTGAAGAGGCTCGCGTGACCGCCGCCGAGTACCTTGATGTAGCGGCGCACGAGTTCCGCTTCCGGGTCTGCCTCCATGCGCAGCCAGACGAGACCGCCCTGCCAATCATAGAAGGCATCGACGCCGGTTTGCAGCCGAAGTGCGGCCACCAGCTGATGGCCAAGCGATGGGGCGACAGACACGCGCCAAAGCGGCTTCTTGCTGCCGTCGGCATAGGGTTTGACGTCGCGGATCTCAGTCCAAAGCTTTGCTGTTTGCGCTGGATCGAGACGCGTCACCGCGCCGAAGCGACCGACCGCCTTCATCAGCTTTTCAGCCCTGATCGCAACGGATGCCTCCAGCCCTTCGAGCCGCAGCACGGTGGCCGCACCATCCGGAAGGCTGCCATCCAGGAACCGTCCACGCACGCTCTCGGGCAGATGCGCGGCACCGGAAACCTCCACGGTCTGCGCCATCGCCTCGGCCATGACTGCCGCGGCTTCGGCATCGTTGAGCCCGGACACCACAATGGTCTGGGACGCCGGCGGCAACGGGAGGACGCGGAAGGTGACTTCGGTGAGGATGCCGAGCGTGCCGTGCGAGCCGGCCAGAAGCTTGACCAGATCGAGGCCCGTGACGTTCTTCATCACCCGCCCTCCGGCCTTGATCGCCTCGCCCCCACCGTTGACGAAGCGAACACCGAGCAGACTGTCGCGGGCAGCGCCCGAAACGTAACGCCTGGGACCGGAGACGTTGGCGGCGAAGACACCACCGATCGTCGGCTCTCCGGACGAGGCGAAGATCGGCCGATGGTCCATCGGTTCGAAGGCAAGCATCTGCCGGTTCTCACCCAGTGCGTCTTCGATCTCGCGCAGCGGCGTTCCGGACAGCGCAGTGATCGTCATCTCGGCTGGCTTGTAGCTGACGATGCCGGAGAGGCGGCGCGTCGACAGCACACGGTCGGCGCGCACGGGATTGCCGAGACCCGAGCGCGTGTTGCCGCCGATCACTGCAAGCGAGGCCTTGTCGGCCGCCATCGCGCGAACGACGGTCGCAATCCCCTCTTCGCTTGCCGGTTCGAAATGCACGATCATGCGGCGGGACGTCCTTCGAGCGGGAAGACCTTGGACGGATTGAGGATCCATTTCGGATCGAAAGCGGCCCGCGCCGCCATCTGCTGGTCGAGGTCGACCTGGTTGTACTGGTGCAGCATGAGATCTCGTTTTTCGATGCCGACGCCATGTTCGCCCGTCAGGCAGCCACCAGCATCGACACAGAGCTTGAGGATATCGTTGCCGGCGGACTCGGCACGCGCCGCGTCTTCCGGGTCGTTGATGTTATAGAGGATCAACGGATGCATGTTGCCGTCACCGGCGTGGAAGACATTGGCGACGCGCAGACCATAGCCAGCGACGATCTCGCCGGTGCGGGCGAGCACATGCGAGAGCTGACTGAGCGGCACCGTACCGTCCATGCAGATGTAATCGGCGATACGACCGGTGGCCCCGAAGGCGGACTTCCGCCCCTTCCAGATTGCGGCCGCTTCCATCGCCGACTGGCATTCCTTGATGGTCGCGACCCCATGACGGCGCGCAACCGCGACGATGCTGGCGAGCATCGCGTCCATTTCCGGCTCTGAACCCTCGACCTCGACGATCAGCAGCGCTTCGACGTCGAGCGGATAGCCGGCATGGGCAAAGGCTTCGCAGATCTCGATCGCCGGCTTGTCCATGAACTCGATCGCGACGGGGATGATGCCGGAGCCGATGACGTCGGCGACGCAGGCACCGGCCGCTTCCGATGAGGCGAAGCCGAACAGCACGGGGCGGGCGCCCTCCGGCTTGGCGATCAGCCGCACCGTCGCCTCGGTCACGATGCCGAGCTGTCCCTCGGAGCCGCAGACGAGGCCGAGCAGATCATAACCCGCCGCATCCAGCCCCTTGCCGCCGAGCTCGATCACGGTGCCATCGAACAGCACCATCTTCACGCCGAGCAGATTGTTGGTGGTGACGCCATATTTCAGACAATGGGCGCCGCCGGAATTCATGCCGATATTGCCGCCGATCGTGCAGGCAAGCTGCGAACTCGGGTCGGGCGCATAGAAAAAACCGTCGGCGAAAACGGCTTCGGAGATGTTGAGGTTGGTAACGCCCGCCTGGACGGTTGCCGTGCGATTGAAGAGATCGACATCGAGAATGCGCGACATCTTCGAAAGGCCGATGACGACCGCATCCTCCTGCGGGATGGCGCCGCCCGAAAGCGAGGTTCCGGCACCGCGCGGCACGACCGGGATGCCATAGCGGCTGCAATATTTGAGAAGAGCGGCGACCTGCTCGGTCGTTTCCGGCAAGGCAACCGCAAGCGGCATGCGACGATAGGCGATGAAGGCATCGGTCTCGAAGGGCTTCAACCCGCGCTCGTCGCTGATCAAACAGTTCTCGGGCAACAGGTCGGCGAGGTCGGCGACAATCTCGCGACGTCGGGCGATAACAGCCTGTTTCGGTTGCAGAAAACCGATCGTCTCCGCCATCAATGCCTCCGGCCGCATGTCAATTGGTTCATTTTCTTTACCACTAGGAGACAACCCTCGCAAATGCTATGAGCTTTTCCGTTTTGGAAACAATGGCAACGATTGATGACAAATTTAGGCGATCTTGAGATTTTTGCACGGGTCGTTTCCACAGGCAGCATGTCGGCTGCCGGACGGGTGCTCGGCTTTTCCCCAGCGGTCATCTCGAAACGGATCAAGAGGCTCGAAGATCGGCTGGGCACACGGCTGCTGCAGCGCACGACACGGCAGATCTCGCTGACCGAAGCCGGCCAGGGTTTCTACGACCGAGTGCTCGGCATCCTCTCGGGCATCGAGGAGGCCGAGGCCTATGCCTCCGGTCGCTCGTCGCATGCGCTCGGCGTGCTTCGGATCTCGGCGCCGACCTCCTTCGGCCGGATGCACATCGCGCCGCACCTGACGAAATTCATGAAGGATCATCCGGACCTCAAGCTGCACATCGTGCTGACGGACGAATTCACGGATATCGTCGCCGATGGCTTCGACATGGCGGTCAGGATCGGCGAACTGGTGGACTCATCGCTCGTCGCACGGAAACTCGCTCCCGTGCGACGGCTGCTCTGCGCCTCGCCGGACTATATCGCTCGCAACGGCGCGCCGAAGGAGATCGGCGATCTTGCCAACCACCTCTGCCTGCCGGCGCACAACAACGACAACTGGAAGCTCGAAGGGCCGGAAGGTGCCCTGGTATGGCACCCGGAGGGGCCGCTGGTCACCAACTCCTCGGAAATCGTACGCGCCGCCGTCATCGCCGGTGCCGGCATTGCGCTCCGCTCCACCTGGGATATCGGCCCGGAATTACGCAGCGGCCAGTTGATGCAGGTGCTGCCGCAGTGGGAGGGCTCCAAGCAGCTGACGCTCTCGGCCGTCTATCCGAGCCGCCAGTTCCTGCCGGCCAAGGTGCGACTCTTCATCGACTATCTCGCCGGACTTTACGGGCCGATCCCCTACTGGGAGCAATAGAGGGGCCGCCTCGCGGAAGCCCTCCGCTTCTTTGTTCCCCCCGCAATTGCGGACGCAAAACCGCTACGCACTTTTGCTGGAATTGCTTGTTTCCCGCAATTCCGGACGCAAAACCGCTGCGCACTTTTGCTGGAATTGCTTACTTGTGATCCGCTTCCTCGTGATGTCGGCGGATGCGGCGCACGATCAGCCAGACGCCGGCAACGGCGACGGGAACGGCAAGGCCGGTCAGCAGGCCCGGATCGATCGGGAGTTCGTGGCTGACGGCCTTGGCGAGGTAGCCGAACAACCCGACGACATAGTAGGAGATGGCGGCGACCGACAGGCCTTCAACGGTCTGCTGCAGGCGTAGCTGCAGCTTCGCGCGGCGGTCCATAGAGTTGAGCAGCGCGCTGTTCTGCCGCTCAAGTTCGACATCGACCCAGCTTCGCAGAAGAGCGGTAGCACGGGCGAGCTTGCGCGACAGGTTGGCCTGGCGCTCCTCGACCGACTGACAGGTGCGCATGGCCGGCGCCAGGCGTCGTTCGAGAAAGGTGCCGATGGTCTCGTAGCCCGGCAGCGGTGTCTCGGAGAGCGTGCGAATGCGCTCCTGCACGATGCCGTAATAGGCGCGGCTCGCGCCGAAGCGATAGAGACTGAGCGCGGCACCGGCCTCAAGATCAGCGGCGAGCCGGGTGATCTCGGCCAACATGTCGTCGGCCTCCTCGCGGACATTTTCCTTCATGCGCTGGGTAATTCCGGTCAGACCATCTTCGGTCCGGCGGATCTCCGGCGACAGCGACTGGGCGAGCGGCAGGCCCAGCATCGCCAGTGTGCGGTAGGTCTCGATATCGAGCAGGCGCTGGACCAGCGCGCCGGTGCCCGCCTCGGTCATGCCGCGGTCGATCACCAGGATCTGGGTCAGCCCATCACCGTTCTGGCGGAAGTCGGTGACGATCACGGCCTGGCCGTTCTTGGTTTCGCTGTAGCAGAGGCTCGTCGGATCGAGGAGCTTGATCGCATCCCGGGTTTCGGGCGTGTCCGGCCGGATTTCCAGGCGGATGCCCGAGATCAGCGAGCCCGGCGGCGAAAAGCCGTCGCCGAAGGGATGGATCGGCACCTCTCCACCAAACTGCTCCGGCGGCGGCGCATCCCAGAAGTAGGTCGAAAACTCGGTGTGACGTTCCCAGCGCAACGTCCCCTGCCCCCAGGACATCGCATGATGGTTCGCGTCGCGCCCCGGCGGCGCAATCCCCCGTGCCCTCGACAGTTCCGACAACACGGCGTGATCGACGATCGAGCCGCCATCCGTCAGGAAGGCGAGCTGGAAGATCACCCGCGGCGTGGTCACCAGCGCATAGGGGCGAGAATGAACCTCGCCCAACGCCAAGGCGCGCATCGGCGCCACCGGAAATGCAAAACTACCCTTTGCCATGAAGCGCTCTTGTCCCCCTCACGCGTTCATCACGACTTTCTTATCAATCGAACGAGCAAAAGAAAAAGGACGCATTGACGCAGTTTGATTTTTGTCAGCTGCCCAAAGTGGACAAGCAAATTGACCACTTGGCGCCAGCTGCCTAGATTGCGGCACAGAGCGGGACAAGGGAACCTTCGCGACTGGCCGCCCCTTTTCGCCCCAACCTATCAGAATCACGATATCTTTTTGGCCGAAGCGACCGGAAATCATCGTGATCCGGGAGACCAAGACGTGACTGACGACCAGATCGACCTCTTCGCCCGCATCAGCCACAGCCGCACGGCGGACGAAGTCGTGCAACAGATCGAGCTGCTGATCCTCGAAGGCGTACTGCGCGACGGCGACCGGCTACCTGGGGAACGGGAGCTTTCCAAACGATTCGACGTATCGAGGCCGATCCTGCGCGAGGCGCTCAAGGAACTGGAAGGGCGCGGCCTCGTCGAAAGCCGACACGGTGGCGGCACCTTCGTCGCCGATGTCGTCGGGCAGATTTTCTCCAAGCCGCTGATCGATCTCATCGCCCGTCATCACAAGGCGACGCAGGATTACCTCGAATACCGACGCGAGCTCGAAGGGCTGACCGCGGAACTGGCCGCCAGCCGCGCCACCGATTTCGACCGGGACATCCTGACCAGGATCATCGAGCGCATGCGAACGGCACACGCCGCCGGCGACTTCGACGCGGAGCTCGAAGCCGATATCGAGCTGCACCAGGCAATTGGCGAAAGCGCCCACAACATCATCCTGATGCACACGCTGCGCGCCTGTTATCGGCTGCTCCAACAGGGCATCTTCTTCCACCGCAACTCGGTCTTCGATGCGCCCGGTGCGCGCGACCGGCTGCTTGGTCAGCACGAGGCGATCTACGACGCGATCATGGCGCGGGACCCGGCGAAGGCAAAGGCCGCATCGCAGACCCATATCGACTTTGTCGCTGCCGCAACGCGCGAAGTCGAGCGCACCGGCGAATGGAACCGCATCGCCCGCCTGCGTCTGCAGCAGCGCGATCGCGCGAGCTGACGGATCTGACCAACGCCGAGTTGCCGGCGCTTTATAAACTGCCGTGGAAACACCATATGCTGTCGTATCTGGACCACAGTACAGAGGAAAGCTGACTGCATATCCGGCTGCCCGCCGGCGGCGACGTTTACACGTAACAGGACGCTGCCATACTGGCTTTGACAGAAAACAAAAACACTGATTCGCCGAGAGGAGCGCAGACGACCTTGAACCTCTTGAACAGACTCGCATCCGATGTCCAGTTGATGTTGCGCCGCCCGGCGCGCATGCAATACGCCGCGCTCTGCTATCGGATCCGCAAGAAGACCAAGGCTCTCGAAATCCTGATGATCACCAGCCGCGACACCGGTCGCTGGGTCATTCCCAAGGGATGGCCAATGCAGGGCAAGCGCGCCCACGAGGTGGCAGAGCGCGAGGCCTACGAAGAGGCCGGCGTCAAGGGGCGGGTGCAGAAGGCGACGGCCGGCTACTATCTTTACCAGAAGCGCATGGACCATGGCCTGAAGATCTCGGTCAAGGTGCAGGTTCACGCACTGGAAGTCGACGATCTCTGCAAGCACTTCCCCGAGGAAGGTCGCAGGCAGCTCGAATGGGTCGACTACAAGGAAGCGGCTTCTCGGGTCGCAGAGCCGTCGCTGAAGGATCTCATTCTCGCCTTCGGCGAACGCATGGCGACGCTGCCTGTGCCGATGCCGAAAGCTGCGAACGGCTAGCCTTTCGGGCCATCCCCGGCCATCCGATGCCCCTGAACGCGAGTTCCCGACGCGCGCGGCACCGATGTCCATCAAATCCACTTGAATGCATGTTGCAGTGGCCTTAGTGGCCATGGTGACAATGGAGTTCCAGGCAGTGGCACAGCCGCGCATACGCCTCGCAAAACAGACGATCGACAAAGATCTCGACAAGCTCAGCCTTGCCGAAGAGGCGTCGCGACATGTCCGCCGTAGCCTGGCGGCGCCGGCGCTCGCCGGTCTCTTTCTGCTTCTGAGCATGGCCTTTGCCGCGAGCTTCGTGACGAGTTCCGCGACTGCGCCAATCATCATCGCTGCCGCTGCCATCGCCGGTTACATGGCCATGAACATCGGCGCGAACGACGTGACCAACAACGTTGGCGCTGCCGTCGGCGCCAAGGCGATGTCGATGGCGACGGCACTCATCATCGCTGCCATCTTCGAAATCGCCGGCGCAATGCTGGCCGGGCGCGAGGTCGCGCTGACGATCGAAGCAGGCATCGTCTACGGCGAAGACGTACTCGGTCCACAAGCGATCATCTGGATCATGATGTCGGCGCTCGCTTCCGCTGCGGCCTGGATCAATATCGCCACCTATTCGGGGGCGCCTGTATCCACCACACACTCGATCATCGGTGGTATCGTCGGCGCCGGCATTGCCGCGGCCGGCTTTTCCAGCGTCCAATGGTGGTCCCTTGCCGGCATCACCTTGAGCTGGTCGGTCTCGCCACTGCTTGGCGGCGCAATTGCCGCCGCTTTTCTTGCCTTCCTCAAGGAATTCATCATCTATCGCGAGGACAAGATCGCCGCCGCAAGGCGATGGATGCCGGTCATTCTCAGTGTCACCGCGGGCTGCTTCACCGCATATCTCGCGGAGATCGCCCTGGTCCAGGTTGTGCCAATCTCGCTGCCAACGGGGCTTGGCCTCGGCGTCATCATCGGCACTGCCGTCTATTTTCTGACCAAGCCGTGGATCTACAAACAGTCTGAGGGACTGGACAACCGCAACCAGTCCCTTCGCAAGCTTTTCCGGTTGCCGCTGATCGTGGCCGCTGCGCTGCTGTCCTTCGCCCACGGCGCCAACGACGTCTCGAACGCGATCGGCCCGCTATCGGCGATCGTCTCGGCGCTCGACGGCGTCATCACGACGGAGAAATCACCGGCGCCCTTGTGGGAGCTTGCAATCGGCGCCCTCGGCATTTCGATCGGCCTGCTTCTCTATGGCCCGAAGCTCATCCGCGTCGTCGGCCAGGAAATCACCAAGCTCAACCCGATGCGCGCCTTCTGCGTGGCGCTTGCCACCGCCGTCACGGTGCTCCTGGCATCGGCGCTCGGATTGCCGATCAGCTCGACGCACACGGCTGTCGGTGCCGTCTTCGGCGTCGGCTTCTTCCGTGAATGGTATATCCGCAACTCCAAGCGGCGTCTGCAATATGTCCGTCAGCGGACAGGGCAGACCGATTTCATGGATTCGGCGGAGACCAATTTTGCCGAAGTCCGGCGCCGCCGCCTCGTGCGCCGGTCGCATTTCCTCACGATCGTCGCCGCCTGGGTCATCACCGTTCCCGCCTCGGCCGCGCTATCGGCCGTCCTTTACTTTATCCTTTCCAGCATTTTCATGTGAAAGCACCCGATATGCGCGCCAATTTTCGCATGCAGCGACTGTTCGTCGAGCACGCTCTTAACGCCGGCTCCACCCAGGAGGCGACGAAGGAACAGTTCAACTACCTGGTCAATGTGCTGCGCTATGAGGAAGGCTCCTCGATCCTCACCTTCAACGGACGCGATGGCGAATGGCGCACCGAACTTTCCTTCGCCAGCAAAAAGCGTCTGGTGCTGACATCGGTCGAGCAGACCCGCCCACAGCCGGAACCCTGCGATCTCGTCTATCTCTTTGCACCGCTCAAGGTCGGGCGGCTCGACTATCTCGTGCAGAAGGCCGTCGAAATGGGTGCAGGCCTGCTGCAGCCGGTGATGACCCAGCACGTGCAGGGCAAGCTCGGCAGCATCGAACGGGTCCGCGCCAACGTCATCGAGGCCGCTGAACAATGTGGCGTGCTGGGTATTCCCGATGTGGAAGAGCCGCGTCGGCTTGAGGATGTGCTTTCCACCTGGTCCAGCGACCGCCGCATCATCTTTTGCGACGAAGGCAGCGACAGCCAGAACCCGCTGCCGATCCTTTCCGGCATCAAGGAAAAGAAACTCGCCCTGTTGATCGGCCCGGAGGGCGGGTTCTCGGAAGCCGAACGGACGCTGCTCCACAGCCTCGATTTCGTGAGTGCCATTCCGCTCGGGCCGCGGATTCTAAGGGCTGATACCGCGGCCGTCGCCGCCATGGCGGTCA
The DNA here is from genome assembly GCF_052115125.1 of Ensifer sp. 2TAB8. Taxonomy (NCBI): domain Bacteria; kingdom Pseudomonadati; phylum Pseudomonadota; class Alphaproteobacteria; order Hyphomicrobiales; family Rhizobiaceae; genus Ensifer; species Ensifer sp. 2TAB8. The sequence continues at coordinate 368,151 of NZ_JBFRGB010000001.1, forward strand.
TCCAGGCCACTGTCGGCGACTGGCGATAGCCGGTCGCTCCCGGGAAATCCGGTTGCCGCTCGTTCCTCTAGAACAGGGCGGACCTCTGACAACAAGGCATAGTTGGGTCGACGATACCCAGTTCCAACGAGCTTGCTCCAGCGCAAGCAATCGTCCTACTTTTTTTGATGAGATCTTGAAAGAAATTGACTTGCACCGCACCTGATTACGGTTCAAGCAGCCTTCATCAACTCCCGCTATCCAGTGGGAGCCGCCCAAACAAAAGAAGACGCTCATGGCCCGAGATACCACCGACCAGACGCCGGTAACCTCTGTTGCTGACCTGACCGCCTACCTGGCAGAAGGTTCGAAACCGGAGGAGCGGTTCCGGATCGGCACGGAGCACGAAAAGTTCGCCTTCTTTAAGGCGGACAACAGCCCCGTCCCCTATTTCGGCGAGGCCAGCATCCAGGCGCTTCTGAACGGCATGGCCGCCAAGAGCGGCTGGGAACCGATCATCGACGAAGGCAACATCATCGGCCTCGCCGAGCAGTCGGGCAATGGCGCGATCTCGCTGGAGCCGGGCGGCCAGTTCGAACTTTCCGGCGCGCCGCTCGAAAACCTGCACCAGACCTGCAAGGAATCGAACCAGCACCTCGCGGTTCTGCGCGAAGTCGCCGAGCCGCTCGGCATCCGTTTCCTCGGCATCGGTGGCAGCCCGAAGTGGACCTTCGCCGAGACGCCGCGCATGCCGAAATCGCGTTATGGCATCATGAGCCGCTATATGCCCAAGGTCGGCACCAAGGGCCTCGACATGATGTATCGCACCTGCACGATCCAGGTGAATCTCGACTTCTCCTCGGAAGAGGACATGCGCCGCAAGATGCAGGTTTCCTTGAAGCTGCAACCGCTCTCAACCGCCCTCTTCGCCAGTTCGCCGTTCACCGACGGCAAGCCGAACGGGCTGCTTTCCTGGCGCGGCGACATCTGGCGCGATACCGACAACCAGCGCGCCGGCCTGCTGCCGTCCGCCTTCGGCCCGAATTTCTGCTTTGCCGACTATGTCGAATGGGCACTGGACGTACCGATGTATTTCGTCGTGCGCGACGGCCACTATCACGACTGTACCCACGTCACGTTCCGCCAGTTCATGGGCGGGGCGCTGAAGGGCGAGATCGCCGACTGGCGGCCGAACATGGGTGACTGGACGAACCATCTTTCGACGCTGTTCCCCGACGTCCGGCTCAAGCGCTTCCTTGAGATGCGCGGCGCCGACGGCGGCCCCTGGCGGCGGATTTGCGCGCTGCCGGCCTTCTGGGTCGGCCTGCTCTACGACCGCGAGGCGCTCGATGCCGCCGAGACCCTGACGCGCGACTGGACCCTTGAGGAAGTGACCGCCATGCGAGACACGGTGCCCGTGCAGGCGCTCGCGACCAAGTTCCGCAGCGGCAACCTCTACGACATTGCCCGCGAGGTGATCGCCATTTCGCGTGGCGGCCTGAAGCGCCGCAACCGGCTGAACGGCGACGGTATCGACGAAAGCCAGTTCCTGGCACCGCTCGACGAAGTGCTCGCCAAGAAGGCGACGCTCGCCGAAGATCTGCTGGCGCTCTACAACGGCCGCTGGAACGGCTCGGTCGAGCCGGTCTTTGCTGAATACCAGTACTAGGGCTTACAAAGCACGTTTCAAAAAGCGGTTTCCAGACCCCGATTTCCCGTTATAGTGCAAGGATATGCGCCGTTTGCAGCGGCGCGATTCAAGATGCCGAAGGGGAACTGGCATGGCACCGCTTTTTGACATGTTCGCGCAGGCGCAAAATGGCAAAGCCATCGAACTGATGGCTCAACAATTCGGCATCGCCCAGGAGCAGATGACGAAGGCGACGGCGGCATTGTTGCCGGCGTTTTCGGCCGCCTTCAAGCGCAACACAGCCAACCCTTATGATTTCGGCGCGCTGCTTACGGCGCTCGGTAGCGGCAACTATGCCAAATATTTCGAAGACATGAGCCAGGCCTTCACACCGCAAGGCATGGTCGACGGCAACGGCGTGCTCGGACAGTTGTTCGGCTCGAAGGAAATGTCGCGGGCGATCGCCGCCCAGGCCGCCCAGGTCACCGGCATCAGCCAGGAGATCTACAAGCAGATGCTGCCGGTCATGGCCGACACGCTGATGGGTGGGCTGTTCAAGCAAACGACCGGGCAGTTCGCCGCCGCGGGCGATGCCTTTGCCAACAACCCGATGGCGACAGCCATGCGGCAGTGGATGGAAGCGGCAGGCTTTGCCAAGAAGCCGGAGCCGCAACCCAACCCCTTCGACAATCCCTTCACCCAGGCGATGCAGGGTTTCTTCGGCATGGCCCCGAAGAAGGAAGAGAAGCCGAAGACAGCCGACGTCTTTGCCGACAACCCGTTCGTCAAGGCGTTTCAGGACATGATGCAGGCGGGCGCCACCGGCGCACAGAAGCCGGCAGCCGACAATCCGGCGCTTGCCCAGTTCTCCCAGGTGATGAACAGCATGTTCGACACCGGGCTGGAGATGCAAAAGGAATACCAGAAGAACGTCGAGGCGCTGTTCGACCTCTACAAGACCGGTCCCGGCACAAAGAGCTGAAACGCCCTTCCCCTCGACACACTCCATACCTCCGCCGGACGCAGCAAGTGGCTGCGTCGTCGAGTGCTTGAGCGCCTTTCCGAATACACATCTGAAAAGAAAAAGGCCCGGTACATGTCTTGGTCATGCACCGGGCCAAGCGGCAGGGTTATTGGCTCTACCCTGCGGGGAACGTTTGAGCGCGCGGACAATACGGCCAGCAGCACCGAAACTCTGGAATTCTGAGCATGACCCGCGGCGGCGGCAGGCTTTCACGGATCATGCTCGACTGGCACACACCCTAAGCGGCGGGATGCGCCATGGGGGACAATCAGTCGTGGCGGGTTCCCTTGTAGAAGAGGCTCGCACGGTTTCGCGAAGCGCGCGTCAGGTAACTGGCCGGATTTTCGAAGAAGGGCGAGGTGATCGCCTCGCGCACATCTTCTCGCTTCAGCCCCATGTCCAGGAGCTGACGGTCATCCATGTCGTTCAGACGGCTGATCGCGTATCGGTTTCTCAGTTGGCGCCATACGGACGTCAGCATGGCGACGACGCCGACTGTGCGGGGGGCATAGGACTGCTTCCCTGCAACGAGGTCGAGATCGAGGACGTGCTGTGTCGTGCGCATGACGGTCTCCTTTTTCGGCACGAAGAGACCCATCCCCTGCGGGGGAGGTCAAACGCAGGGGCGGGCCAAAAGATTTGGGAATCACCGGCAAAATTGCCGGCGGGGGATCGATGAATTTGCCCCCGATTGATCGCAAATCCTTATTGATCAGTCCAACGAATGTTTTTAATGATATTCATCAAACAATCTTATGGATGCATCACGGCCATGTCCGCACCGCTCGATATCGATCAGCTCCAGACCTTTGTCGCGATCGCCGACACGGGCAGTTTCACCAAGGCGGCCGACCGGGTCTTCAAGACCCAATCCGCCGTATCGATGCAGATGCGCCGCCTGGAGGAGCGCATCGGCAAAGCACTCTTCATGAAAGACGGCCGCGGCAACCGGCTGACCGTCGAGGGCGACCGACTGCTGAATTTCGCCCGCCGGATGATCCGCCTCAACAACGAAGCGATTGCCTCCTTCGACGACAACCGCCTCGAAGGAACGCTGCGCATCGGCACGCCCGACGATTACGCCGACCGCTACATGCCCGAGATCATCATGCGTTTTGCCAAGACCCATCCGAATGTCGAGCTCTACATCGTCTGCGAGCCCTCCGTGGACCTCGCCGAAAAGATGGCCAAGGGCGACCTCGACATCGCGCTCGTCACGCACAATCCGCGTGCCCGCGCGTCGGACGTGGTGCGGACCGAGCCGCTTTGCTGGGTGAGCTCGATCAACCACCCGTTGCCCGAGAACGCACCGATCCCGCTTGCGGTCGGCCGCCGCGACTGTCTGTGGCGCCAGGCCGCCTGTGCAGCGCTCGATGCGACCGGGCGGGAGTACCAGATCCTGTTCACCAGCTGGTCGTCGACGGTCGTCGCCGCGGCGGTACTCGCGGGCATGGCGGTATCGGTCCTGCCGGAATCGGCATTGCGGCCGGGCATGAAGGTGCTGACGCTCGCCGACGGCTTCCCGGCGCTCGCGCCGGTGCAGATCGGCATCATGAAGCGTCCAGGCCTCTCGCCCTCGCTTTCGAATGCGATCAGCAACCACATCACCGCCTGCCTCGACAACATCACGCCGATCAGCGCCAATGATGACCTCGAGGCCGACATCAAGGGCTTCCCGCGCTATCCGCGTCTCAGGCAAAGCCACATGCTGCCTGGCTGGTAAGAGCCGGCAGAAACCAAAAAGGCCACGCACAGACAGGTACGTGGCCTTTTCTTTTTCCGAGGCCATTCGAGCGCTCGCTTGCCTATTCGGCAGCGGTGTTGACAGTCTCCGCTTCGTAGCCATGTGCCGCCTGAAGCGCTGCGCGGACGCCGGCTTCATAATCCGGATGAACGCGCTTGAAATGTGCAAGCTGACGTTCGACGATCAGCCCAGGCACGCCACCCATGGCAGCGGCGATGTTTGCAAACAGCCGCGCCTTCTCGCCGGCATCAAACAGATTGAACAGCGCGCGCGGCTGGCTGTAGTCGTCGTTGCCTTCGCGGTGGTCGTAGCGCGCCATGTCGCCGCTGATGCGCAGTGGCGGCTCCATCGCGGACGGTTGCTCGACCGGGCCATTGAACGAATTCGGCTCGTAATAGGCATCCGGATTGCCGGTCTGGATGCCGCCGAACGTGTTCATCTGGCCATCGCGGTGATAGTGGTGCACCGGGCATTTCGGCCGATTGACCGGGATGTGCTCATAGTGGGTGCCGAGGCGATAGCGGTGGGCATCGGCATAGGAGAACAGGCGCGCCTGCAGCATCTTGTCTGGCGAGAAGCCGATGCCGGGTACGATGTTGGACGGCGAGAAGGCGGCGTTCTCGATCTCGGCGAAGTAGTTCTCCGGATTGCGATTGAGCTCCAGAACGCCCACCTCGATCGGCGGGTAGTCCAAATGCGGCCAGACCTTGGTGACGTCGAAGGGATTGTAGGGGGTCTTGTCCGCCTCGAGTTCCGGCATGATCTGCACCTGAAGCGTCCAGCGCGGATAGTTGCCCTCTTCAATGGCGCCGTAGAGCGCTTCCTGGTAGCTTTCGCGTGTCCGGCCGATCACGTCCGCGGCCTCGGCATTGGTGTAGAACTTGTGGCCGTGCTGGGTCTTGAAGTGGAACTTCACCCAATAACGTTCGCCGGCATCGTTCCAGAACGAGAAAGTGTGGGAGCCGTAGCCGTTCATGTGCAGCGGCGACACCGGACATCCGCGGTCGGACATCAGGATCGTGACCTGGTGCAGGCTTTCCGGCGACAGCGACCAGAAATCCCACATGGCGGTCGCCGAACGGAGGTTGGTTTTCGGATGGCGCTTCTGGGTGTGGATGAAGTCCGGGAACTTGTAGGCATCGCGGATGAAGAAGATCGGCGTGTTGTTGCCGACGAGGTCCCAATTGCCCTCGGGCGTATAGAATTTCAGCGCGAAGCCACGCACGTCGCGTTCGGCGTCAGCGGCGCCCAGTTCACCCGCAACCGTGGAGAAGCGCGCCAGCATCGGCGTTTCAGCGCCCGGCTGCAGAACCTTGGCCTTGGTGTACTTCGAGATATCGCCCGTGATCTTCAGGGTGCCATAGGCGCCCCAGCCCTTGGCATGCACGGCGCGCTCGGGAATGCGCTCGCGGTTTTGATGCGACAGCTTCTCGATAAGCTGGTAGTCCTGCATCATGACGCCGCCGCGCGGACCGGCCGTCAGCGAATTCTGGTTGTCCGGTACCGGCGCTCCGGCGCTCGTCGTCAATATGGGTCGATCTGACATCGCGTCCTCCTGTCAAAGGGTTCGCGCCCGGGAGATCGCGCAGGGTTGTACCGCCTGCCCGACGGCAGCCAGGGCGGCTGCCAGCCGCCACTTGGGCGACGCTCAAAGCCCGGACGCTTTGGCAAGGCGGTTTTCCCACAGGCATTCGATAATCTCCAATTGCATATAAATTAAAAATCGATAGGATTTTCCTATCATGCTTACACTCAGACAGATGCGCTATTTCGAGGCGCTTGCCTCTGCTCGCCACTTCGGCAAGGCCGCCGAACTCGTCCACGTCAGCCAGCCGGCGCTCTCCGCCCAGATCATGGAAATGGAGAACCACCTGGGCGTGAAGCTGGTGGAGCGCAGCCGCAGCGGCGTTTTCCTCACCCGCAAGGGCGAAGAGGTGCTGACTCGCACCCGGGCCATCCTCGCGGAAGTGGACATGCTGGAGCAGAGCGCCCGCGCCAGCTCCGGCACACTCGAAGGACGTATCCGCATCGGCGTCATCCCGACGCTTGCTCCCTATCTCGTGCCGCGACTGGTGCCGCACTTGCGCCGCGTCTATCCGGCGATCGAGATCGAATTGAAAGAGTCGGTGACGTCGCGACTGGTCGCCGACCTCGGCGAGGGCCTGCTCGACGCCGTCGTTGCCGCACTGCCGATCGAGACTGACGGGCTTTCGACGAAGCCGCTCTTTTCCGATCGTTTCTTCATGGCGATGGCGGACGACGAGCGAAACATCCTGATGTCGCCGCTGACCGAAGACCAGGTGGATGTCGAACAGCTGCTCCTGCTCGAAGAGGGGCATTGCCTGCGCGATCAGGCACTTGCCGTCTGCAGCACGGCCGGCAAGCGCCGCCTCGTCTCGTTCGGCGCCACCTCGATGACAACGCTCCTGCAGATGGTCGCCAACGGCATGGGCATGACGCTGATCCCCGAAATCGCGATCGCGACCGAGGCGGCGCGCAACTCGATCCGGATCGTGCCCTTCGCTGCACCCGAGCCGGCGCGCGAGATCGGCCTCGTCTGGCGCCGCAGCAGCCCGCGCGAGCGCGACATGGAAGCGCTCGCAGCGGCGATCAGCGGCTGCGCCGACGACATCCTCCAGGCGGCTGCCGCCTGACCGGAACCACGCTCAGGCGAGCTTGGCCTTCAGGAATTCGACCGTCCGGCTCCAGGCAAGATCAGCAGCGGGCTTGTCGTAGCGCGCGGCCGAGGTATCGTTGTTGAAGGCGTGGTTGACTCCGTCATAAACGTAGATGGTTGCGTCCTTGCCATTGTCCTTGAGGGCCTTCCGGTAAGCGTCGATGCCGGCATTGATGCGCTCGTCGAGCCCGGCATAATGCAACAGCAGGGCGGCCTTGATTTTCGGCACATCGGCCGCCGGCGGCTGCGCTCCATAATAGGCGACGCCGGCCTTCAGATCCGGGGAACCGACAGCGAGCCGATTGACAAGTCCCCCGCCCCAGCAGAAGCCGATGGCGCCAACCTTGCCGGTCGACTGCTGATGCCCTTCAAGGAAGCTGACCGTTGCCGCGGCATTCGCCGTCGTTGCCGCCGCATCCAGAGCACCGATCATCTCACGCGCCTTGTCCTCGTCCGTCGGCGTGCCGCCCGAAGGAGACAAGAAATCCGGTGCGAGCGCTAGGAAACCTTCGAGCGCCATCCGCCGCGCCACGTCGCGAATATGCGGATTGAGCCCGCGGTTCTCGTGGATGACGATGACGGCAGGCAGCTTGCCGCTGATCTCCGCCGGGCGAACGAGATAACCCTTCATGTCGCCGCTCGCGCCGGGGTAGGAGATTTCCTCGCCCATCACGCGGGCATCGGTGGCGGCAATGATCTCGGCCTTGGCGCCGTTGGCGGCAAGCAGCGGGGCGATCGCAGCGGCGGCGGCGGCGGAGCCCGCCAGGCCCGTGAGCCTTTCCATGAAGCGACGACGATCGAGGGTAAGATGCGTGTATTCGTCGTAGGCGTCGATCATCGCCTGCGTGATTGTCGGTTCCTGCATGTCAGGCTCCTTCGGTTCCGTTGTCCCGCGGCGGCAGACAGAACCGCCCGCGACAGCATAGGTCGGCGGGCGGTCTCGAACAGACAAACTTATGTTACTGGCCGTGAACGACGGTCAGCCGTTGAGATCGAGCACGATGCGGCCGTCGATCTTGCCTTCCTCCATGCGCTTGAAGATCGCGTTGATGTTCTCGATCTTGTCCCAGGTGAAGTGCGAGGCGACCTTGCCTTCACCGGCGAACTCCAGCGACTCCTCCAGATCCTGGCGTGTGCCGACGATCGAACCACGGATGGTGATGCGCTTCAGCACGGTATCAAAGATCGGCAGGCACATCTGGCCGGGCGGCAAGCCGACCAGCGCCATCGTGCCCTTGGAGCGCAGCATGTTGAAGGCCTGCTCCATCGCCTTGGGGGCCACCGCCGTGACCAATGCGCCATGCACACCGCCGGTCGCCTTCTGGACCTGTTCGACCGCGTCCTTGTCACGCGCGTCGACGACGACGTCGGCGCCGAGCTTTCGTGCAAGCTCCAGCTTGTCCGGGAAGATATCGACGGCGGCAACATGCATGCCCATGGCCTTGGCATATTGCACCGCCATGTGGCCGAGGCCGCCGATGCCGGAGATCAGCGCCCATTCTCCGGGGCGCACCTCTGTTTCCTTCAGACCCTTGTAGACGGTGACGCCGGCGCAAAGGATCGGTGCGGCCGCTCCGAATTCGAGCTTTGCCGGCAGGCGGCCGACGAAATTCGGATCGGCAAGGCCATATTGGGCAAAGGTGCCGTTGACCGAATAGCCCGTGTTCTGCTGGCTGCCGCAAAGCGTTTCCCAGCCGGTGCGGCACGGCGTGCAGCCGCCGCAAGCCGTGTGCAGCCACGGCACGCCGACGCGGTCACCTTCCTTCAGCCGCGTTACACCGCTGCCGAGTTTGGCGACATAACCGACGCCTTCGTGTCCGGGAATAAAGGGCGGCTTCGGCTTCACCGGCCAATCGCCGTTGGCGGCGTGCAGGTCCGTGTGGCAGACGCCCGTCGCCTCGTATTTGATCAGCACCTGGCCGGGGCCTGGCTCCGGTATCGGCACATGCTCGATTCCCAGCGGCTTGCCGAATTCGCGAACCACGGCGGCTTTCATCGTTGCGGTCATCTCGTCCTCCGATGCGTTGTCGTCCTAGGTCGGCGATGTCACGCCAACGGCAGCCAGACTACACGCGGAAGCCGCAGCGCGTACTTGATACACATCAAGGCGCGAAATCAGAGACGCAAACTGTCTCAGATCTGAGCCACGTCAGCGACGCAGCAGGGTGCTGTGTGCTCGGATGAACGGCAAAAGGTCGCTTCGACCGCGGTCAGCTCATCGCCATCCAGACGGCAAGCCACACCCACATGGCAAACAGCGTCGCGACGCCCCCCATGAACAGCGGGCGGCGATAGCGGATGCGGTTGCTGGTGACGTGCACGCAGGCGTGCACATACCGCAGCACGACGAAGAGCCAGGCAAGAGCCAGCGAGACGATGTTGTCGGCCTCGGTGATGTAGAGCAGTACGCAGCAGACGTAGAACAGGACCGGCAGCTCGAACTGGTTGGCGATGCTGTTTTTTACCACCAGGCTTTCACCCGGCTCATCGCGGTTCTCGCGAAATTGGGCGGCATGCACCTTGCCGGCGCGCACGAGGCTCACACGGCGGAAGGAGAGCAGTGCGTAGAGGCAAAAGACGAGGAAGACATGGGCCACGATCGGCCAGAAAATCTCAAAACCCGTCATACGCCTACTCCCTGAAACATGCTTGCAGCGCCGCGTCCTATATGACGCTTCGGGGTCGCTGCAACTCTCTAAGACTTGCTGAAAATCACCTGCTTTGAAAAGCCAAAGGCGCCGCGCGATGACGCGGCGCCTTTGGAATGCAATCACGATCAGTGCGCGCCGGGATAGTTCGGGCTTTCGCGGGTGATCGTCACGTCATGGGCGTGGCTTTCGCGAAGGCCGGCACCGGAAATGCGCACGAACTGGGCGCGCTCCTGGTATTCCTTGATCGTCGGGCCGCCGACATAGCCCATGGATGCCTTGAGGCCGCCGGCCAGCTGGTGCAGCACGCCTGCAACCGGGCCCTTGTAGGGAACCTGGCCTTCGATGCCTTCCGGAACCAGCTTCAGCGTGTCACGCACTTCCGCCTGGAAGTAACGGTCAGCCGAGCCGCGGGCCATGGCGCCGACGGAACCCATGCCGCGATAGGCCTTGAACGAGCGGCCCTGGTAGAGGAACACCTCGCCCGGGCTTTCATCGGTACCGGCGAGCAGCGAACCGATCATGACGGCCGAAGCACCGGCAGCGATCGCCTTGGCAAGGTCGCCCGAGAACTTGATACCGCCATCGGCGATGACGGGAATGCCGGCCGCCTGAGCGGCTTCGACGGCGCCCATGATCGCAGCGAGCTGCGGCACGCCGACGCCGGCGACGATGCGCGTGGTGCAGATCGAGCCCGGACCAATGCCGACCTTGACCGCATCCGCACCGGCATCGATCAGCGCCTTGGTACCTGCGCCGGTGGCGACGTTGCCGGCCATGATGCGAACCGAGTTCGAGAGTTTCTTGACGCGACCGACGGCATCGAGCACGCGCTGCGAATGGCCGTGAGCAGTATCGACGACGATCAGGTCGACGCCGGCATCGATCAGACGCTCGGCACGCTCAAAGCCGTCATCGCCGACCGAGATGGCGGCGGCGGCGCGAAGGCGACCCTGGGCATCCTTCGAGGCGTTCGGGTTCAGCTGCGCTTTCTCGATATCCTTGACGGTGATGAGACCGACGCAACGGCCGTCGCCATCGACGACGAGCAGCTTTTCGATGCGATGGGCGTGCAGCAGGCGCTTGGCTTCCTGCTGGTCGACGCTTTCCTTGACCGTGACCAGGTTCTCATGGGTCATCAGCTCGTGGATCTTCTGGTTCGGATCCGAGGCGAAGCGGACGTCGCGGTTGGTGAGGATGCCGACGAGGCGGCCCTGCTTCTGGCCACCGGCACCGCCGTTTTCGACGACCGGGATGCCGGAAATGCCATGCTGCTTCATCAGGCCCAGCGCGTCGGCGAGCTTGGCTTCGGGGCCGATCGTCACCGGATTGACGACCATGCCGCTTTCGAACTTCTTGACCTGACGGACCTCTTCGGCCTGTTCGGCCGGCGTCAGGTTACGGTGGATGACGCCGATGCCGCCGGCCTGAGCCATGGCGATCGCGAGACGCCCTTCGGTCACCGTGTCCATGGCCGAAGACAGGATCGGCAGGTTGAGATCGATGTCCTGCGCAATGGTGGTAGCGATGTTGGTCTGACCCGGCATGACTTCGGAATGTCCGGGCAGGAGCAGAACGTCGTCGAAGGTCAAAGCCTCCAGACCAGTTGCCGTTTCGATGATGCGCGCCATGGCCAATTCCCTTCAAATAGCGAAAATCCCCGGGGACGGGCTGCGATTTGTCCACCGGGCGACTTCAAAGCGTGTCTTGGAAGTTGGCGAGGGCTCGTAACACGGATATGTCAGGATGAAAATAGCCAAAGCCGGGAAATGTCCCGCCTTCGGCCGATATTTGTTGCAGAGCAGCATTTTCGCGCGATACGCCCCCTGAACCGGCTGGTTGCCGATCAGATATCGAGCTGATAGCTGACGGGCACGAAGCGATAGCCTTCGCCCTGTTTCTCGACGAAACCGACGGCGGGGAACGGCATGTGGTAGCCAATGAAGGGCAGCCGGTCGCTGGCGATCATGTCGAAGACCCTGCGGCGCGTCTCGGCCGCCTTCGCCTTGTCCATGTCGAAGCGCACTTCCCAATCGGGGCGCTGCAGCGACAACACGTAGTGGTTGGCGGTATCGGCCGTCAGCATCATGCCCTTGCCGTCGGAATCGAGGCGGAACACCATATGACCCGGCGAATGACCAAAGGCGGCAACGGCCGAGATGCCGGAGACCACCTCCGCGCCATCGCCGATGAAGGTGGTCTTTTCCGCCAGCGGCACCACCTTTTCCAGCACTGCCTTGTGGCCGTTTTCCGCCGGTGTGCCGGCCCGCGCCGGATCCTTCCAGAAGGCGTATTCGGCTTCGCCCATCACGTAGCGAGCATTGGCAAAAGCCGGCTTGCCGGCCTCCATGAGGCCGGCGATGTGATCGCCATGCATATGGGTCACCACGACGACAGAGACCTGCTCCGGCGCATAACCGGCGGCGCGCATGCCTTCGACGAGGCGGCCCATGCCGGCTTGCCGGCCCCCCTCACCCATGCCGGTATCGAAGAGCACGACATTCGTTCCGGTATCAACGAGCACCGGCGAGAAACTGTTGACCAGCGCCTCCGTCGGCAGAAAGTTCTGCTGCAGCAGTTCCGCGACCGCCTGCTGCGGCTGGTTGGTGCCGTAGATCTCGTGCGGTTTCTCGGTGACGCGGGTGCCGTCATTGACGACAACGACCTTGAAAGCACCAAGTTTGAGGGATCGGATCGGGGGATGGCTAGCGTTCATGTCGGTCTTTCCGCCTTTTCCTCAGCCACCGCAACGCCCGTCATCAATGTTGGCGCCGCCAGCACGCCAAATGCTCCCGCCCCCATCAAGGTCCTGCGCTTCATCGACATCTCGCTCATCATCCATTCCCACCTTGTTGCCCTGTTGAATCCCGTTGCCCCATGGACAACTGGGCCAGAAGTAGCGTCTTGACAGCAAAGGCCAGCCGGGATCACAGGCTTTTGATCCGCAATCACCGGTTTCGCCCCGACAAAAGCCATCACCGGCATTATTAGCTTCTGCTTATCGCAGACCGACTCCGAAGCGCCGTTTCATGAACCGTATCGTCCCGATGATCCTCGCCGTCGCTCTCTTCATGGAGCAGATGGATTCGACCGTAATCGCCACGTCGCTGCCGGCCATCGCGCGCGACATTGGCGTCGGCCCGATTACCCTCAAGCTGGCGCTGACGGCCTATATGGTGGCACTGGCGATCTTCATTCCCTTGAGCGGCTGGATGGCGGACCGCTTCGGCGCCAAGAAGATCTTTCGCGCGGCGATCCTCGTCTTCATCGCCGGCTCCATCTTCTGCGCCATCTCCAACAGCCTTGTCGCCTTCGTCTTCTCGCGCTTCCTGCAGGGCATGGGCGGGGCGATGATGACGCCGGTCGCCCGCCTGGTGCTGGTGCGCGGCACGCCGCGCAGCGAACTCGTCTCGGCGATGGCGCTTCTCACCATCCCGGCGCTTGTCGGGCCGCTCGCCGGACCGCCGCTCGGCGGCTTCATCACCACCTATTTCTCCTGGCACTGGATCTTCCTGATCAACGTGCCTGTCGGCATCGCCGGGTACATCCTCTCGGGCATCTATTTGCCGGAAATGGAAACGCGCGATCCGCCGCCGGTCGATGCGCTCGGTTTCGTGCTTGGCGGCATTGCCGCATCCGGCATCGTCTTCGGCCTGTCAGTGATCAGCCTACCGGCCCTGCCGCCTGCCGTCGGCATCGCCTCGGTGGCGATCGGCGTGGTCGCGGCTCTGCTCTATATCCGCCATGCTCGCCGCCATCCGGCACCGGTTCTCGATCTCAAGCTCTTCAAGGACAGCGCGTTTCGCGCCGCCTCGATTGGCGGCACGATCTTTCGCATCTCGGTCGGCGCCGTGCCCTTCCTGATGCCTTTGATGCTGCAGGTGGGCTTCGGGCTCAATCCGTTCCAGTCGGGCCTCATCACCTTCATCGGCGCGGTTGGGGCCATCACCACGAAGTTTTATGCGCGGCGGGTGCTTGCCTTTGCCGGCTTCCGCACGACCCTGATCCTCGCAGCCATCCTCGCCGCGATCACCACCTTCGCCAACGGCTTCTTCACACCGGCAACACCCTATCTGGTGATGATCACCGTCCTGCTGATTGCAGGCTTTGCCCGCTCCTTCTTCTTCACCAGCGTCAACGCACTTTCCTTTGCCGACATCGATGACGAGGACGCCAGCAAGGCGACCTCGATGAGCGCGGTACTGCAGCAGATCAGCCTGGCGCTCGGCGTTGCCGTTGCCGGCGCGATCCTGGAAATCGAAACGAAGCTCAGCGGCGGCCCGCTGCAGCTCGACGATTTCCACACTGCCTTCATGATCATCGCCGCCGCCAACCTGATCGCGGCGATCCCGTTCCTGACCATGGCGAAGAACGCCGGCGCCTCGGTCTCCGGGCACCGGCTGCCGGCCCGCGAAATCGAAACGGCCGCGGGGAAGTAAGGAAACTCAGAGAAAGGCGTGGCTGCCTCCGGGCCGCGAGGGCGACGCGAACTTACTCCGGGCGCTCGCAGACGGCAGCGATCTTGTTGCCGTCGAGATCGCGCACCCAGGTGCCATAGAAGTTCGCGTGGAAGGGACGCAGTCCCGGCGCGCCCTCGTCCGTGCCGCCATTGGCAAGGGCTGCCGCGTGAAAGGCATCGACGGCCGCGCGCGTCTCGGCCGTGAGGGCGATGCTCACGCCATTGCCGTAGGTGGCGGGTTCGCGGTTGAATGGTGTTACCACCCAGAAGCGGATTCGGTCGCCGGCAACGCCATAGCCGATCTCGGTCTCGTCCTGCCGCTGGCGGTGGAAGCCGAGCGCAGGCAGCACTGCATCATAGAACGCGCCGGCACGTTCGAGATCGTTGGTTCCGACGGTCACGTAGAGCAGCATGTTATTCGGCCGCCTCGTCTTCGGTCTCAGTCTCGCTACCGGCCTTCCGACGTCCCTTGAAGCCCTTGGCGAGCAGGAACATTTCGACCGATTCGGCCCGCGACGAGGCCGGCTTCACATGAATGACCTGGCGGAAATTCTGCTTGAGCATATTGAGCAGCTCGCGCTCCGTGCCGCCCTGGAAGGTTTTCGCGAGGAAATGCCCGCCCTCGGCCAGCACGTCGACGGCGAAATAGGCGGCGACCTCGCAGAGATGCATGGTGCGCAGGTGGTCGGTCTGGCGGTGGCCTGTCGTCGGCGCCGCCATATCCGAAATCACGAGATCCGGTGTACCGCCGATCGCTTCCTTCAGCTTCTCCGGTGCTTCAGGGTCGAGGAAGTCCATCTGCAGAAAACGTACGCCCGGGATCGGGTCCATTTCGAGGAAATCGATCGCCGCAACGCGCGGATCGGTGTCGGTCGAATTGGTGACCTTGGCGGCAATCTGCGACCAGCTTCCAGGCGCGGCACCGAGGTCGATGATGCGCCGGGCGCCGCTCAGAATTTTGTGCTTCTCGTCGATCTCCAGCAGCTTGAACGCCGCGCGGGCGCGATAACCCTCGAGCTGGGCTCGCTGCACATAGGGATCGTTGATATGGCGCTCCAGCCAGCGGCGGGAGGATGCCTTGAGCTTGCCCTTCTTGACCTTCTGGCCAAGCTTGCGGCCGCTACGGTTGCCGCCAACAGGGGGTTTCGTCATGGCTTGTTTCCTTCGTGGCTGCCGGAGGCATTGGAACCGCGCTGGTGGCGGCGCGGCCGCGACCGGCGCCAGGCGCCGTCGTCCGCCATCATATCGGTGAGCAGGCCTTCGCGCAGGCCGCGATCGGCGACGCGCATGCGCGTCGACGGCCAGCGGCGGCGGATGGCCTCGAGGATCGCACAGCCCGCCAGCACCAGGTCGGCGCGATCCGGACCGATGCAGGGATTGGCGGCGCGCGCATTGAAATCCCAGGAGAGCAGGCGCGCCTGCATGGCAGAGACCTCGTCGTCGGTGAGCCACAGCCCATCGACTCGGCGGCGATCATAGCGCGGCAGGTCGAGATGCACGCCGGCGAGCGTCGTCACCGTGCCGGAGGTGCCGATCAGGTGGAAGCCGCTGCCGGACGCGCCATTTGCCAGCGCTTCGACCGGTGGGCTGTCGAAGCGGGCGAGCATGCCCTCCACTTCCTGCACCATCGCCTCGAAGCTTGCCGGCGTCACATGCTGGCCGCCATGGCGCTCCGAAAGCGTGACGACGCCGACCGGCAGCGAGGTCCAGTGGGTGATGTGATTGGCAAGCCGGTTCGACCGGGCATCGCCAATCCGGATGACGGCGATCTCGGACGAGCCGCCGCCGATATCGAACAGAACGACCGAGCGCGTCTCGCGGTCTACCAGCGACGAGCACCCGGAAACGGCAAGCCGTGCCTCCGTCTCGCGGTTGATGATCTCGAGATCAAGGCCGGTTTCCCGCGCCACCCGCTCAAGGAAGGTTTCCCCGTTTTCAGCAGCGCGCGCGGCTTCGGTCGCGATCAGGCGGCTGCGGCGGATCGTACGGGCGCCGAGCTTAGAGGCGCAAATCTTCAACGCTTCGACCGCGCGCTCCATCGCCTCGTCCGACAACCGGCCGCTAGCGCCCAGCCCCTCGCCCAGGCGAACGATGCGCGAAAAGGCATCGACCACCCGGAACTGGCCGGGACGGGTCGGCTGCGCAATCAGCAGTCGGCAATTGTTGGTGCCGAGGTCGAGCGCCGCATAGAGCGGCGCCGGCGGCTCGCCGGCTGCAACATAGGGCGCACGCGGCTGTTCGGCGCGCTGGCCTGGCCGATGCTGCGCACCTGCCTGTGCATTGGAGGCGGAAGATCCCGATCGTGTGCTGCCGCTACCATCGCCACCAGCCCTTTGCTGCGTCGGCTGGCGCTCGCCGCTCGTCAGCGGCCGGCCCTGAAGCCCACGGCGATGCCGTGCCTTCTTGCTGCGCTTGTGGCCCTTGCGCTCGCCGAGCGAGGGCTCGATGAGTTGCGCGCGATCGCCCTGCTGAGCGGACGCAACTGCGGCCTGTTGTTTTGCTGATTTCGAACGACGACGACGCTTGCGCTTGCGCGCCGGTTCCGCCTCGTTCTCTCCTGCGGGACGCCCTGCCGTACCGGCACTGCCGGACTGGCTGGCAATTGCAGACGGCGAAGCAGACGACTTGCGTCGTTTCCGCTTGCCCTTGCCGTTGCGCGGACCGAGCTTCGATCCATCACTGCGGCCTGCTGCCGACGCCCCGGATTCAGACGGCTTTTCGCCGTGATCGGGGTCTTTCACTTGTCTCAACCATGGCGCCGCGCAAGCCGTTAGGCCGCTCAAGGCGCTCTCTCGATTTTTCGTTGGCGCGACTGTACCAGCGCAAGCCCCATTCGCCAAACTGTTTTTGACTGTGCTGCCAAGGGTTAAGGCCAGTTGAGGCCGACTCAGCGACAACGATCGCAATCAGCGCCCCCGCAATTGCACGTCAACGCCACCGCTCAGCGGCTGATACCTGGCACCAAACACACCGTCGACGCCGGCAAACCGGTGCAAAAATCCGGCTGCCACATCGAGATCGCATTTTTTTGCCAAAAGGTATTTGCATTGGCCGCGCTTTTGTTTATAAGCCCGCCACACCGACGCAACGGGCAGCGCCCGACAGCGACCTTGGGGAATAGGTTAACGGTAGACCAGCGGACTCTGACTCCGTTAGTCCTGGTTCGAATCCAGGTTCCCCAGCCAACGGTTTTATCTCGCAGAATTGAAGAATGAACGGATCGGGCTGATCTCCGCCTTGCCGTGTGCGTGATATTGCGACTGGCTCCCCTTGATTTTCAACGGTTTCCTGAGACGCGCCGCCCGTCGACGCTATCCGCGAAATGCGCGAGCAGGCCGGTATTGCGGGCAGCCGCCGGCGCGGAGCCCTCGTGACCGATGACGGCGTCTTCACGCACACGACAAGGTATCACCTGACATCACAGATACCCTGATCGACGCGGCAGACGACGTCTTGCGAGCGATCCTGCGACGCCCATCGTTTGAGCGACACAGTCTTTCATGGCCCTGGTGGTGGCGGGGCCGTTTCCTTGCGTGGACCAGAAAAGTGGAAAACCCGGACTTAGGTCTGGCGCGTTCACGCAAAGGTCCTAGCGGCGTTGCTCGTGCCCAATTCACCGGCCATCCTCACTTAGCGCCAACCCCGAATCGGACAGCCTTCCGTCATTGGCGCCAGTGATCCCAGAGCGCACGCCCCATACGCTCTGGGGTCCACCCCAGATGGGCCCTACCGCGCACTCACACCAGCACTATTGCGCCTAGCGGCCTCAAAGGAGGACCTAACATGACTGAAAACATCCGCCGCCATATGGAGCCCAGTGAAATTCCCACCTTCGTAGACGAGGTGATTGAATCCGGGTGCGACATCACCGCCGTGGGGCACGACAGCTACGTGATTGGGGATGCAGGCGAACAGGATAGCGCGATCGAGGCGCTTGACCGCATTCAAGAGAAGTACGGCAACCCCGATCCCCTGAAGCTGGAGATTGTGAATTACCTCTGGTCGGTTGGGCGATTTTTGGAGCTTGCGTCAGAGAACAGCCGGCACTAGTGGGCGAGGAGCGGCGACGAGGCCTATTCATCGCGGTGGAGAAAGGACGTCCAAAGCCCTTCGAGGATTGTCAGGGCGTGATACAGCGCGAGAAGACCGAGTACCGCGCTGACGGCCAAAAACCCAAAACCGACGATCCACACGCAGCCTTCCGTCGTGCAGGGATCATTGTTTTCGAGGTGCCACCACGCCGCCGGTACAAGCACCAGAACGGCCAGGATGATCGCCAATCTGTATCTGGTCGGCAAGGGGCTGCGCTCCATCACGGGGTCTCGTAGGAGAAGACCTCAACTAATTCCATCGGAAGGCAGCCAAATTGCCTCATCCGCGATGTATGATACCGCGGACCAGCAACAGGAAGACAACCCAGGCGCGCAAGCCTATGCGCTGGCCGACCAGATGGAAAGGCCGCTGTTGGCCCATTCATGTGCGGACGATGCTTCCTGGCTGCCCAAAGTCCGGCAACAGGCGCATAATCTCGCTCCATCCAAGCGATCAAGCGGAGGACGGCTCATGTTCGATGCTGGCAGAAAGACGGATGCTGAGTATGCGATCGAGTACATCCAGGAAAACCCGGAAGCCGGTCTTTGTTGCGAGGATCGGCACTGGTGGATTACGCCGAATGCGAACGAGACCGATCAGCAGGTCCTGTTCCTCGACGCCTCAGAAGCGGAACGACTGAAAGACGATGCACGCCTTCAAATCGTGCCCGACATCGCCCATCCGGGCCGGGCTCTCTGGATCATGCGGAAGATGACGTAGGCGACCGCTGGCCGCGCTAGAGCAGGCCGCGCCTCGCCAGATTGCGCATCAACGACGCCGCGCCGAAGCTCCAGGGCGCGCATTCGGTCGAAAGCCTGACGGTGTTGGTCAACCGGCCGAGTTCGGCGTTGGCGATCGTCACCACGTCGCCGAGCCTGTGGGTAAAGCCCTGCCCCGGTTCGTCGCGGTCTTCGACAGGGGCAAAGAGCGTGCCCATGAACAGCATCACGCCATCGGGATATTGGTGGTGCGGGCCGATGGTCTGGGCGACGAGATCGAGCGGGTCGCGGCTGATTTCCGTCATCGAACTCCGGCCCGTGAGACGGTAGCCGTCCTCGCCTTCGACGACCAGGGTGAGCTCGGCTTTGCGCACATTGTCGATCGTGTAGGTTTCGTCGAGGAGACGGATGAAGGGGCCGATGGCGCAGGAGGCGTTGTTGTCCTTGGCCTTCCCGAGAAGCAGCGCGGAGCGGCCCTCGATGTCGCGCAGGTTGACGTCGTTGCCGAGGGTGGCGCCTTTGACCTGGCCGCTCGATGAAACTGCGAGCACAATCTCCGGCTCCGGATTGTTCCAGCGCGAGGCGGGGTGCAGGCCGACATCGGCGCCGGGACCCACCGCCGAGAGCACCTGGGCCTTGGTGAAGACTTCGGCATCCGGGCCGATGCCCACCTCCAGATATTGCGACCACACGCCCTCCTCCTGGAGCGCTGCCTTGACGCGGGCTGCTTCTTGAGATCCGGGCTTCAGGTTGCGCAGGCTGTCGCCGATGACGGCAGTGACGCGGCTGCGGATCGCTTCGGCCCGGGACGCATCGCCCGCCGCCCGCTCCTCGATGACGCGCTCGATCATCGAACGCGCGAAGGTTACCCCGCAGGCCTTCACCGCCTGCAGGTCGCAGGGCGCGATGAGATGCAGGATCGATGCGCCGGCCTTTTGCTCGATACACGCGTCAAGCGGGGCGAGACGCGCGCCGGACACGGAGCGCAAATACGCAACCGGATCCGGCAGCTCAAGCAGGTCGCGCACGGTCGGCGTCTCTTTCGAGGTGATGTCGACGAGAGCGCCGTCGCGGATCGTGACAAGCGACGGCCCGCCAAGATCGGGGCGCCAGACGCGGCCGACAAAAGTGCCCTTGCTAAACGCTGTATCGCTCATGCCGCCTCATCCTCCATGCGCGCTCTATTTCTTGCAGCCGAAACCATGGCTGTAAAGCCGACGGCCGCGCGCAAACGTCCCTTGGGTTGTAACGACCGGAACATTGCAAATTTTCACGCGTTTACGGTTATGTCACGCGCCCTCCGGGCGCCCTTGTCGCTTCGCGACGGCGCGAAATCCGCTGCCCACGGCTGCCCGGGAAGGTTCAGGAGCAGCCGCCTGAGGCCAGGAGGACGCCAAGAAAAGGATGAACGCAATGAACCAGCACGAAGAGTTCAAGGACAAGCCGGTGATCGATCCCGTGACCGGGCAGCCTCTGCCGCAGACGCCAACGCCGATGAGCGATGTGCCTCCGGCCCGTTCGCGCAGCAACTGGCCGATCGTCATCATCCTGCTCGCCGGCCTGGTGCTGGCGCTGATCGCATGGTTGCCGGCTGAACTGAGCCGCGATACGGCCAATACCGCAGCGCCGCCGCCGACAACGGATCAGCCGGCGACCGGCCAGGCAACGCCGGATACGACGGCACCGGGTACCGCGACACCGGGCACGACGAACCAGGCAACGCCTCCTGCGGATAACAGCGCGGCACCTTCCGGCGCAACGACCACCCAGCCGGCACCCGAATCGACGCCGCAGCCGGCACCGAAGACGCAGGGCTCGACGCCGAACTCTACACCCGGTACCACGCCCAGCATGACCCAGCCGGCACAGTAACGGCTAGCTGACGCCAATGGCTGGAGGGATTTCCGCTGGCCCTTGGCGGTCAAGACAGTCGCTCAGGTTCGCTTGATCGATGCCGCGATCATGGCGTCCCAGCCGGCGGCGGCGCAGTCGGCGATCGCCAGCAAGGTTTCTCGCGTCGCCCCGTCGCGGGCTTCGATCGACATGCCGTGCTGGAGCGAGGCGACATAGGCCGCGATTGACGCGCACGGCGTGCCCTCGGGCAGATCGCCCTCCGCAACAGCGCGCACGAAGCGCTGCTCCAACGCGACCTGCTTCTCAAGCCGGCGCAGCTTTAACGCCTCGCAGACCTCCGCATCCCCACCCGCCATCTGCGGCGCCGAGAGCACGACCATGCAGCCGCGCGGTTCGCCGCCGCGGGTGAAATTGTCGGCGGTTCGTCTCAAGAGGTCATGTACCGCTGCCTTGGCAGTCGGCATCGTTTCCAACTCATCCCAGATGCCGGCGCCGTCTGTCCGGCCATAGAGATCGACCGCCTCGATGAAGAGCTGCGCCTTGCTGCCGAAGGCGGCGTAGAGGCTTGGCGGCTTCAACCCCATCGCCTGGGTCAGATCGGTCAGCGACGTGTTGTCGTAGCCCTTGTCCCAGAAAAGCTGCATGGCGCTCGCGAGCGCCTCCTCTCGGGAAAAATTGCGTGGACGGCCGCGGGACATGGAGGCAACTTCCTTTCTGTATCGATCAATACATAAGTCGCTTGACAGCGGCTGGCAAGTCGTCTCTCCATATATGTATCGATCACTACAAATATGGAGAGACCTGTGACGAGTTTGAAAAACAAGGTGGCCCTGGTAACGGGCGGCAGCCGCGGCATCGGCGCGGCGATCGCAAGGCGCCTGGCGGATGAAGGCGCAACCGTTGCGGTGACCTACAGCCAGTCCAAGGAGAAGGCCGAGGCGCTGGTGGCGGAAATCACCAAGGCCGGCGGCAGCGCACTGGCGATCCAGGCGAACAACCGCGACCCGGGCGCGGTCGAGGTCGCTGTCGGCACGGTTGCCGAGAAACACGGCCGCATCGACATCCTCGTCAACAATGCCGGCGTGTTCGATGCAGGAACGGTGACGGAGGTGACCGCGGAGGATTTTGACCGGACGATCGACATCAACGTGAAGGCGGTGTTTCTGGCGACACGCGCCGCAGCCGCCCATATGCCAGAGGGCGGACGCGTCGTCTCGATCGGCAGCAACCTCGCCGCCCGCGTTCCCTGGCCGGGCATGAGCCTCTATGTGCTCAGCAAGAGCGCCCTTATCGGATTTACAAAGGCGGTGGCGCGCGACCTCGGGCCAAGAGGGATTACCGTGAATGTCGTCCATCCCGGCTCGACGGATACGGACATGAACCCTGCCGATGGTGAACACGCTGGTCCGCAGCGTGGGCTGATGGCGATCCCACGCTTCAACGAGGCAAGTGACGTCGCGGGCGTGGTCGCCTGGCTTGTAGGCCCTGACGGCCGCAGCGTCACCGGCGCCGAGTTCACCATCGATGGCGGCACCAACGCCTGAGACGATCTGCCAGAAAATGAAACGGCCGGAAACGATGCTTCCGGCCTTTTCACCTACTTGATCTTGAGGTGATGCATGTGCTTCAGGCCAGGAAGCGCTCGGGGCGATAGGGCGCGATATCGATGACCGTCTTTTCTCCGGTCATGGCTTCCGCCAGTGCCCGGCCGGTCACCGGACCGAGCGTCATGCCGTGATGCGCATGGCCAAAGGCAAGCCACAGGCCCTCGTGGCGCGGCGCCTTGCCGATAACAGGCATCATGTCCGGCGTGCAGGGACGCGCGCCCATCCACGGTTCCTCGTCGCGGCGTTCGGCAAGCGGGAAGAACTCACGCGCCACCCGCTCGGCTCGCGTCAATTGCACCGGCGTCTTCGGTGCGTCGCGCCAGGCAAATTCGGCACCGGTCGTGAGCCGGACACCACGCAGCATCGGCGCCAGGAAGTAACCCCTCTCGGCGTCGAGCACCCAGTTGTTGAGCTTAGCGCCCTCCTGCATGCCATAATGCATGTGGTAGCCGCGCTTGACTGCGAGCGGGAAATGATAGCCGAGCTTGCGGGTAACCGTGTCGGCCCAGGGACCGAGCGCCACGACGACCTCACGGGTTTCCAGCGGCCCCTCCGGTGTGGCGACGCGCCAGCCGGGACCTTCGAGCACATGTTCCGTCGTGGCGGCATCGCCGGAAACCAACCGTCCGCCGAGCGACTGGAAATAGGCAAGGTAGGCTTTGTTGAGGCTGTGCGGGTCACGGATCGACCAGGGGTCGCTCCAGCGCAGGCCACCGACGAGATCGGCCCGGATCGACGGTTCGATCGTCTTCAGTTCGCTGGTCGAGAGCTTCTGGTGGTTGACGCCGAAGCCGGCCGAGAGCTTTTCCGCTTCCTTGTAGGCGGCATCCCGTTGCTTCTCCGTGCGGAACACCTTCATCCAGCCGTCCTTGCAGATCAACTCACCCGCGCCGGACGCCTCGATCAGGTCCTGGTGCTCGGTGATCGAGTGCTCGATCAGCGGCGCATAGAGATGGGCGATGCGCTGGTGTTGGGTAAATCCGGAGTGCCACCAGTAGCGCGCCAGGAACGGCACCAGTCCTGGCAGGGCACGGAAGTGGTAGTGGGCGTCGATGGTATTGTTCAATGCGTAGCGAAACAGCGCGCCGAAATCATGCGGGAAGCCATAGGGAAACACACCCTCGCGCTGGATCAGACCGGCGTTGCCATAGGAAGTTTCCTCACCGGCGCCGCGGCGGTCGAGAAGCACCACCGATTTGCCGCGCCGCGCCAGATGGATGGCGGTGGAAATGCCGACGATGCCGGCGCCGAGAACCACTACGTCAGTCTTCATATGCGGCTGCCCCGTTTTCCGATCAAGACAAGCCGCGGCTTCGCTCAAGCCACGGCGCCAAACGTCACTTCTTCTTCAGCGCATTCATGATCTGCTCGAGATAGCCGAGCAGTACGGCGGAGACGACGAAGGCGAGATGCATGATCGTCGCCCACATCAATTGTTCGCTCGAATATTGCTGCGTGTTCAGGAAGATCTGCAGCAGATGGATCGAAGAGATGGCGACGATCGAAGAGGCTACCTTGATCTTGAGGCTGCCGGCATCGAGCTTGCCAAGGAACGACACCTCGGCATCGCCCTCGTCAAAGCGGCTGACGAAATTCTCGTAGCCGGAAATCATCACCATGACGATCAGGCTCGCGACCAGCGCGGCGTCAATCAGCCCGAGCATCGCCAGGATCATCTGGGCATCATCGTAGACGAAGACCATGCTCGCGATTTTCAGGAACTTGTAGATGAAGGAGACGCCGTAAAGCGCAAGTGCCGCGACAAGACCGAGATAGAAAATGACGAGGAGCCAGCGGCTGGAGAGGATGATCCGCTCGACGAGCAGTTCCAGCGATTTCATGATGTTCGGTATCCTCAAGGCAAAAGCTGCGATTTCGGCATCAATAGCCAAGCGGACCTGCAAGGGCAAGCAAGACGACGCCTCGCGCCGAAGCAAGAAGGGCGACGTTGCCGCCGCCCGTGTCGAACCATTTAGGTTTGCGACCGCTCCTGTCAGCCTCGACGCACGAGACCAGCGACCAGCGAAATCACCAGGAAGGCGAGAAAGAGGAAGAAAAGGATCTGGGCGATACCCGCGGACGTACCCGCAATGCCGCCAAAGCCAAGTACACCCGCTATGATTGCCACAACGAGGAAGACAAGCGCATAGTATAACATAGCAATTCTCCTTGCCTGCATTACTGCAAAGCAAACGCCACAACTATCACTTTGTTCCAAATTGCGTATGAGACGCGACCGGCGAGATTCTTCATTTCCACGGACCGGTAAGGAATTATTTGCCACGATAGACAAAAGAGTCCCGAATCGGGACGATTTGTACCGGAAACGCCCGGAACCTTCGCGATACTCTGACGTTCTTCCCCCATGGAATACGCAGGGTCGAAATGAAGATGCCGACAGCACATATCTGGAAAACTGCGGTTGAGGCGGGCCGGGAGCGAACGGATCTCCCGGATGGAAATCTTCACATCGGTAAGACGATGCGCGATCTTTACGTCAACAATGGCGAGGGCCAGAGCTCGAAACTCGAGTATCTTCTCGAAGAACTTCGCCGGCGCGAACAGATGGCACAGAAGAAATAGCCAAAATCCGCAAAACAATTGAAAAGCCGCCGCGGCCAAGGCCGGGCGGCTTTTCTTGTTCGAACGTCTTCTTTATTTGGTCGACACTTCGCACGGGCCGGACGTTACACTCTGTCCTGTTGCCAGGCTTCCCTAGCGCCGCGACATCCACTCATCGATCTGACGCTCAGCTTCGTCACGAGCGACGCCGTAGCGGGCCTGAATACGGCCAGCGAGTTCCTGCCGGCGACCATCGATGACGTCGAGGTCGTCATTGGTGAGCTTGCCCCATTGCGCCTGGACCTTGCCTTTCAGTTCGTGCCATTTGCCTTCGACGATATCCCAATTCATTGTTTTGCCTTTCGGTTGGTGGGGCCGCCACACACGGGCGGTCAGTAAACTCAGTTGCGGATGTTCGCATCGCCGTCGTGGCGCGCGGCGACGGCGTAGCTGCCGTCGTCGGCCTGCACCTTGACCTGCAAACGGCCCGGAGGGGTGACGTGCCATTCAATGGTCGCGTCCTCGACAAACAGAGCCGGGTCGACCTCGGCGCAGGCACCATAGGCGTGCTTGAAGGCCCCGGCGGTCGCCTCGATCGCCGGCGAAAGCAATTCGCGGCATTCGTCGACGGTCTCGAACGCCTCGGTCGGCGCCGGCACTTCGCGGCAAGCGTCTGTGGCCTGCATGCAACCGACCAGGACCATGATGGCAGCGATATGTTCCATGGGCATGCTCCCCAACATCAAACTCGAGAACGGCAAACGGAGACGCATGCCCTCGTGTTCCGCCGGCCGAGATCAAATTTTTGTTGGAACCTTTTGCCCGGGCAATGCGTTCGCTGCGCCCTAATTCACTCTTTTGGGCGCGGACGAACGTCCCCGCTGCAGCCGTCACCGCCGCGCCAGGGTGTGATCATTCAACACAACTGCCGCCGAGAGATGCAATGCCCGAGCGGCGGCTATGGAACAAAACGCCGCAGTCGTCGTTTTCGCAACGATAACAAGTGCTGCGACTGCGGCGGAGCGATGGAGGATACGCTGGGAGGCAAGGACACACCACACCGAGCTCGCTCATTGCGAGCAAGTCAAAGCTGGCCAATGACGCGGCACGGGGTGCGACAGATGCCTCATTGTCGTCATTCTGTTCGTCATCAGTCCCGGCAAATCAAATTTCGAGCAACCGATTCTACGTTCAACAGAGCAACCTTCAGATAGGAACGCGTCATGAAAAAGATACTGATCGTAGCAAGCCTCATTCTCCCGCTCGCCGCCTGCACGCAAACAGAAAAGGGTGCAGCAATCGGCGCAACCGGTGGCGCCATCATCGGCGGCGCAGCAACGGGCAATGTCAGAGGTGCAGCCGTGGGTGCCGCGATCGGCGGTGTCGCCGGTGCTCTCATCGGCCACGCCAACGAGCCGGGCCGCTGCATCTATCGCGACCGCTACGGTCGCCGCTATGAGGCCGCCTGCTGATCGGCACGAACAAGAGAGAAACGGGCCAAGGCCCGTTTCTCTCGTTAAAGCTAACACAGCTCAGGACGCGCGCTCAGCCGTCGCCGCTTCCGCCTTATCCAGCTTTTCAAGAAGATCGATGAAGAGGTCAGGAACAGGCTCCTGTTCCAAGGCCTGGTAGAGCGCCTTCAATCTGGCGCCGATCAGCCCACGGGCATCCGAGCCTTCGGCGACCGCATCCAATCCCCTGCCCGGCCCATCCCCTCTTTCGATCCCGTCATCCATGTTGCATCCACCGCCGCTTGCCGTCTTCCCGTTGATGTCCACCCACCCGCACAGAAGACCGCATCGCGAGTTAGCCGAATTTGCTCTAGGCTGAAAAACGTGTTCAAAACCATTCACGTATTCAGCCGGATCTCCCCTATCCTCAGAAAACAAACGAATCGTATTGCACCTAAGGAAGTCGTTGATGTCCCTTTCGACCCGGATCGCGCCACACCTGCCCTTTCTGCGCCGCTACGCCCGCGCCGTCACCGGTTCGCAGGCTGCAGGCGACGGATATGTGGCCGCCGTCCTCGAGGCTCTCATCGAAGACATCAACCTCTTTCCGGATACGTCGAATGACCGAATCAGCCTCTACAAGCTATTCTGCTCGCAGTTCGAGAAGATTTCGATCGATCGAACCGAAAACGCCTCGCCTTTCGCCTGGGAACAACAGGCGGCTGCCAACCTCTCGCTGATCGCCCCTGCCCCGCGCCAGGCTTTCCTGCTCGTTTCCGTCGAAGGCTTCTCGATCGCCGATGCAGCGGAGATCATGGGGCTGAGCCAGGGCGAGTTCTCGAAGCTGCTGACGATCGCGTCCGAAGATATCTCGCGCCAGGTTGCAACCGACGTTCTGATCATCGAGGACGAGCCGCTGATCGCGCTCGACATCGAAGACATGGTGATAAGCCTCGGCCACCGGGTCACCGGTATCGCCCGCACCCATACGGAGGCGCTGGATCTCTATCGCAAGACATCGCCGAAGATGGTGCTCGCCGATATCCAGCTTGCCGATGGCAGCTCGGGCATCGATGCCGTCAACGAGATCCTCACCCAGGCGGCGGTGCCGGTAATCTTCATCACCGCCTTCCCTGAACGGCTGCTCACCGGCAAGCGGCCGGAACCAGCCTTTCTCGTCACCAAGCCGTTCAATCCCGACATGGTGAAAGCTCTGATCAGCCAGGCCCTGTTCTTCGACGAGCACGCACGGTCGGCCCGGCGCTGATTTCTCCTTAGACCTGCCTATCCGGGGAGCTGGCGTTCCGGTGGCTGCTCGCCGATCTCTTCGACGATCGCCAGCACGATGAGCGAGAGCGGTAGTGCCAGCATGGCGCCGACCGCGCCCCACATCCAGGTCCAGAAGACAATGGCAATGAACACGAGGAACGGGTTCACCTCGAGCTCGTTGCCGAGGACGGCTGGAATCGCGAGGTTCTCCATCGCAAGGTGAACGACGAAGAAGGCTAGGGCCGGTGCCAATGCCAGCCACAGGACCTCATGTGTCATCAGCCCTGCCACGAGTAGGCTGAGCGTCATGACCGTCACGCCGAGATAGGGAATGAAGCTCGATACGAAGGCAAACAGGCCCCAGAGCGGCGGCATGGCAAGACCGCCCACGAGCGCAATGATCATGGTCACCGTTCCGAGCGCCAGATAGATCAGGCTGGCGATGGAGAAGTAACGCGCGAGCGCATCCTCTATGCCGTTCATGATGCGGATGGCGCTCAGCCGCCGCTCACGACTGGCGAAAGCGAGAATCACGGCCTTGCGTAGTTGCAGTCGGCCGAGCAGAAACAAACCGAGCGCCGCCAGGAAAATCAGGGTCTGCACGAGGGCCGGCGTTAGCCCCGCTGCGGTGGTGGCGAGCATGGGGCCGGCATTCTTCATGACGGTTTCGGCAATCGCATCGTTGCCGACGCCGCGCGCCACTGCCAGCCGCAACCATTCATACCGCTCGATAAACGGCATGACGCGTGCAACGACGCTTTCGGCAAGCTTCGGAGCCTCGGAGGCAAGCGCCGTCAAGGGGCCGAGCAGCGCATCCACGAGCCAGGACAGACCGGTGACAAAAATCATCGCCAGAAGAAGGCCACCGAAAATCGGAGGAAGGCCGTAACGCGCCAGTCCGTCGGCCGTTCGCCCGAGAACGATGCCGACAACGATCGCGAGCGTGATCGGCAGCAGGATCGTCTCCATGGCGTAGACCGCGGCGCACGCCGCTATCACGAAGAGGCCGATAATGCTCCAGGCGACCATGAGGTCGATACCGTCGCGACGCGGTTCCGTCGACGGCGCCGCGGTCGCGACCGCCGCCTCCTCTTCGACGACGCGCCTGGCACGTTTTCTCTCATAGGAGGCACCGGTTCGCCGCAATGTGTCCACGATCACTCCTCGCTTTCCTTCGGTCAGGCCAGCTCGAAATGCATCCGCGTTTCCGGACGAGAGATTGGGGCGCCGGGGCGGTTGCTCCGGTTGCGAATGCGATACACCGCTTGGATCATGCTCGATCAATGTCGTTCGGGCGGAAAGACGTGCAGCGTGAGCGACAGCAGGCCGAGCCCCAGTATGATCACGAGCAAGGTATGAGCGACCCCCGCGGCCGTGTACGGAACGAGACCGAAGCCGATCAGGACGACTGCGAAAAGAAGGACACAGACCCTTGGCAGCCAATAGAGCATAGACAGTCCTCCCAATTGAGTTGGCCCGATTTTTCGGCCGGTTTCTTGGATCGGACAATTAACGTGCGGGCTGGTCGATTGGTTCCCGCGCGCGCTCCTGCAGCACAACGAAAAACGCCGCCGGACAGGAGCCGGCGGCGCAGAAAGAAAGCGACGGGTAAACCCGTACCGCAGGCCTTAGGCGGCAGCGGCAACGACGATGACTTCGACGAGGTATTCCGGGGTCGCGAGCTTGGCTTCGCCGGTGGCGCGGGCCGGGGTGTGGCCCTGCGGTGCCCAGGCGTCCCAGACCGAGTTCATCTTCGGGAAGTCGGCCATGTCGGCGAGCCAGATGGTGGCCGAGAGGATGCGGGTCTTGTCGGTGCCTGCGAGCGCCAGCAGACGGTCGACTTCGGCAAGCGCCTGCTTGGTCTGCGTCACGACATCGTCACCGGCATTGCCGACCTGGCCGGCGAGGTAGACGGTGTTGTTGTAGACCACGGCCTGGCTCATACGGGGGCCGGTTTCGAAACGCTTGATTTCCATGATCGTGTTCCTGAGGTTGGGCCGAACGGTCGTCGGCCGAAAAAGCGGCTGCCCGCCGCCCAGAGGCGAGAAGTGAAGGCGGCGCGACACCTCTACACTATCGCGCCCGCAAGTCAAAGAAGCCGGGCAGTGGCTGCCCGGCTTCCATTTTTTCATTTGAGAGACGAAGGGATCAGGCCGCCTGCTTCTTGGCGAGGCGGGCCTTGATGCTCTCCACGTCCGCACGCGGCGTCGCCGCAAACAGCGTCTTGGTATAGCTGTGCTTCGGATCCGCAAAGACCTCGTCGCGGCTGCCATATTCGACGGCTTCGCCGAAATACATCACCATGACGTCGTCGGCGATGTAGCGCACGACCGAGAGGTCGTGGCTGATGAAGACGTAGGTCAGCTTGAACTCGTCCTGCAGGTCGGCGAGCAGGTTCAAGACCTGTGCCTGAACCGACAGGTCGAGTGCCGATACCGGCTCGTCCAGCACCAGCAGCTTCGGGTTCAGCATCAGCGCGCGCGCAATGGCGATACGCTGGCGCTGGCCGCCGGAGAACATGTGCGGATAGCGGTTGAAGTGCAGTTCGGTGAGACCGACCTTCTTCAGCATCGCCATTGCCCGCTCCCGACGCTCGTCGGCCGGCGTGTTGGTGTTGATCACCAACGGCTCCATCAGGATGTCGCCGATCTTCTGGCGCGGATTGAGCGAACCGTAGGGGTTCTGGAAGACGATCTGCACCTTGCGGCGCATCTCCGAGGTCATGTCGCCCTTGGCGATGTCGATCTTCTTGCCTTCGATCAAAAGATCGCCCGACGTCGCCGGATCGATCAGGGTGAGAATACGGCCAAGGGTTGACTTGCCGCAGCCGCTCTCGCCGACGATCGCCAGCGTCTTGCCCTGTTCGACGCTGAAGCTCACGCCCTTCAGCGCGTGAACCGTCTTCGCCTTCTTCATGAGGCCGCCGGGGATATGGTAGTCGCGCACCAGATTGCGCGCTTCGAGGATCACGCTCATTGGGCCGCTCCTTCGTCCACGAAGAGTTCCGAGATCGTCGGTAGACGATCGCCGGTCGCATTGTCAGGCAAGGCCGCCAGAAGTGCGCGCGTGTAGTTGCTCTTCGGGTTTTCGAAGAGCGTCAGCACGTCGGCCTCTTCCATCTTGCGGCCCTTGTACTGCACGACCACCCGGTCGGCGGTTTCCGCAACCACGCCCATGTTGTGCGTGATCATGATCAGGCCCATCTTGTGCTCGGCCTGCAGCTTCATCAGCAGGTCGAGGATCTGCTTCTGGATCGTCACGTCGAGCGCGGTGGTCGGCTCGTCGGCGATGAGAAGCTTCGGATTGCAGGCGATCGCGATCGCGATCATCACGCGCTGGCACTGGCCGCCCGACATCTGGTGCGGGAAATGGCTGAGCCGCTCGGCCGGATCCGGGATGCCGACCGCTTCGAAGAGTTCGATCGCGCGCTTGCGGCGACCGGCCTTGTCGAGACCCATATGGATGCGCAGCACTTCCTCGATCTGGAAGCCGACGGTGAAACACGGGTTAAGGCTGGCAATCGGCTCCTGGAAGATCATGGCAATGTCCTTGCCGACGATCTTGCGCCGCTCATTGGCCGACATGCCAAGCAGGTCGCGACCGTTGAAGGTGAGCTTGTCGGCGGTGACCTTTGCCGTCCAGGGCAAAAGGCCCATGGCGGCCAGCATCGACACGGACTTGCCCGAGCCGCTCTCGCCGACGATTGCCAGAACCTCGCCTTCGTGAACCTTCATCGAGACGCCGTTGACGGCACGGAAGGGACCGGAGGCCGTCTGGAATTCGACGACCAGGTTTTCGATTTCGAGAAGCGCCATGATCAGGACCTCTTCAGCTTGGGATCGAGCGCATCGCGCAGGCCATCACCCATCAGGTTGATCGCCAGCACCGTGATCAGGATCGCGATACCCGGAAGCGTGACCACCCACCAATGGCTGCTGATGAACTCGCGGGCTTCGGCGAGCATCGTGCCCCATTCCGGTGTCGGCGGCTGAGCACCCATGCCGAGGAAGCCGAGGGCTGCAGCGTCGAGGATCGCGCTCGAGAAGGAAAGCGTCGCCTGGACGATCAGCGGCGCCATGCAGTTCGGCAGGATCGTCTTGAACATCAGGCGGCCGTGGCCGGCACCGGCAACCTTGGCGGCGACGACGTAGTCACGGGTCTTTTCGCTCATGACGGCAGCGCGGGTCAGGCGCACGAAGTGCGGCTGGAAGACGAGCGCGATCGCGATCATGGCGTTGACCAGGCCCGGGCCGAGAACCGCCACCAGCACCAGGGCGAGCAGCAGCGACGGGAAGGCGAGGATGATGTCCATCACGCGCATGATGACGGTGTCGACCCAGCCACGGAAGTAGCCGGCGATGACGCCGAGCGCGATGCCGCCGACGAGCGACAGGGTCGTGACGATGACACCGACGAACAGCGAGAAGCGCGTGCCGTAGATCAGGCGGGACAGCATGTCACGGCCGACGGCGTCGGTGCCGAGAAGGAAGCCGGCGCGGCCGCCCTCCTGCCAGATCGGCGGGACCAGAACCGCATCACGGTACTGCGCCACCGGATCATGGGGTGCGACCCACGGCGCAAAGATCGCCAGCAGGACGAGGAGCAGGAAGAACACGAGGCCGATGACGGCGCCGCGGTTCTCGGAGAAATAATACCAGAATTCGGCCAAACGCGCCCGGCGGGACGGATCGGTCGAAACGGTGCTTGTTGCAGCAGCTTGAGACATGACGCCCTCCTTAGTGCCGGATGCGCGGATTGATGAGACCGTAGAGCAGGTCAACGATCAGGTTGACCAGCATGATCACCGCGGCGATGACCAGGAGGCCACCCTGGATAACGGCGTAGTCGCGACGCGACACCGAATCCACCATCCACTTGCCGATGCCCGGCCAGGAGAAGATCGTTTCGGTCAGGATCGCACCGGCGAGCATGACACCCACCTGCAGGCCGATGGTCGTGACCACCGGGATCATCGCATTGCGCAGCGCATGGACGCCGACGACCCGGAAGGTCGAAAGCCCCTTGGCACGTGCCGTGCGCACGTAATCTTCGGAGAGGACTTCCAGCATCGCCGAGCGTGTCTGGCGCGCGATGACCGCAAGCGGAATGGTGCCGAGAACGATCGTCGGAAGGATCAGGTGACTGACCGCCGACTTGAACGCGCCCGCCTGACCCGACAACAGCGAGTCCACCAGCATGAAGCCCGTGACCGGCGGGAAGAAGTACATCAGCGAGATGCGACCCGAGACCGGCGTCCACTGCAGCATGCCGGAAACCAGCATGATCAGCAGCAGGCCCCACCAGAAGATCGGCATGGAGAAGCCGACGAGAGCGGTTCCCATCATCGCCTGGTCGACGGCCGAACCGCGCTTGATCGCAGCGATGACGCCGGCAGGAATGCCGAGGATGACCGCAAACAGGATCGCGCAGAGCGAAAGCTCGACGGTCGCCGGGAACAGATCGAAGAACTGGTCGATGACCGGCTTCTTGGTCACGATCGAGGTGCCGAAATCACCATGGAGCACGCCCCAGAGGTAATCGAGGTATTGCACCACGATCGGCCGGTCGAAGCCGAGTGCGTGTGAGATTTCCGCATGTCGCTCCGGCGACATGACGCGCTCGCCCGAAAGCAGCGCGACCGGATCGCCCGGAAGAAGGCGAATGAAGGAGAAGGCGATGATGGAGACCCCGACGAAAGTCGGAATCAGGACAGCCAGTCGCCCCAAGAGAAATCGGAACATTTTAAACCCCGCGCCATGTTGCCGCGGCATTGTATCCCGCCGCTGGCACCACTGCATGCTTTCCCACTCAACGGCGAAGCGTGCAGCAAGTCGAAATGCCACAGCGACCTTTTGCGCTCCAGATGGAGCTCGGGTCGCTATAGTGGATGCAAAGAGGGGCGCTTGCCTTCGGCAAACGCCCCCTTAAGGATCAGTTAACTAAATTACTCGGTGATGTCCACGCCGTCGAAGGCAAAATCACCAAGCGGGCTCTGAACGAAGCCCTCGACGTTCTTGCGCATCGGTACGACCGAGAGCGAGTGGTCGATCGTCGCCCACGGCGCTTCGCGCTTGAAGACGACCTGCGCCTCTTCGTAGAGCTTGGTGCGCTCTGCGGGGTCAGAGGTTTCCTTCGCCTTCTTCACGAGAGCGTCGAATTCCGGGTTGCACCACTGTGCACGGTTGTTGCCGCCGACAGCGTTGCAGCCGAGAAGCGTGTCGAGGAAGTTGTCCGGGTCGCCGTTGTCGCCGGTCCAGCCGAGGATGACGGCACCGTCACGATCCTTGGCCTTGGACTTGTCGAGGTATTCGGCCCATTCGTAGGAGACGATCTCGACCTTGACGCCGATCTTGGCGAAGTCCGACTGCATCAGTTCAGCTGCACGGCGAGCGTTCAGCATGTACGGACGCGATACCGGCATTGCCCAGAGCTTCATCGACAGGTCCTTGACGCCTGCGTCTTCAAGCATCTTCTTGGCGACTTCAGGCTCGTAGGTGTCGTCTTCGATCTTGTCGTTGTAGGACCACATCGTCGGCGGGATCGGATTGACGGCCGGCTGGGCTGCGCCCTGGAAGACGGCATCGACGATTGCCTGCTTGTTGATCGCCTTGTTCAGCGCCTTGCGCACTTCCGGCTTGTCGAACGGAGCCTGGGTCGTGTTGTAGGCGAGGTAGGAGACGTTGAGGCCAGCCTGTTCCATGACCTTCAGGTTCGGGTCAGCCTTCATCTTCGAGACGTCGGCAGCGTTCGGGAACGGCATCAGGTGGCATTCGCCGGCCTGCAGCTTCTGGTAGCGGACCGAAGCGTCGGTGGTGATTGCGAAGACGAGGTCGTCGATCTTCTGCTTGCCACCCCAGTAATCCGGGTTTGCCTTGTAGCGGATGACCGCGTCCTGCTGGTAGGCGACAAAAGCAAACGGACCGGTGCCGAGCGGCATCTGGTTCATCTGTTCCATCTTGCCGTCGGCCTGCAGCTTGTCGGCGTATTCCTTCGACAGGATCGAAGCGAACGGCATCGCGATGTTGGCGAGGAACGGAGCTTCCTTGCGCGTCAGGGTGAACTTGACCGTCAGGTCGTCAACCTTCTCGACCGACTTGATGACTTCCGGGAAGCCCATGCCGGCGGCATATTCCCACGAAGTGCCGGTGATGTACTTGTTCCACGGGTTATCAGCCTTCAGCTGGCGCTCATAAGAGAACACCACGTCATCGGCGGTGAGCTCGCGGGTCGGCGTGAAGAACTCGGTCGTCTGGAACTTGACGCCCGGACGCAGCTT
This sequence comes from Ensifer sp. 2TAB8, assembly GCF_052115125.1. Classification (NCBI taxonomy): domain Bacteria; kingdom Pseudomonadati; phylum Pseudomonadota; class Alphaproteobacteria; order Hyphomicrobiales; family Rhizobiaceae; genus Ensifer; species Ensifer sp. 2TAB8. Next base: position 403,142 of record NZ_JBFRGB010000001.1, read on the forward strand.
GAAAGTGTACACAAGACCGTCGTCGGAGATGGTCCAGCTCTCGGCGAGGCCCGGCTCGACTTCGGTCGTGCCCTTCTTGAACTCGAGCAGGCGGTTGTAGACCGTGTGCGCAGCCGCGTCGAACGTCGTGCCGGCGGTGTACAGGCCCGGGTCAAAACCCTCAGGCGAACCTTCCGAGCAATAGACGAACGTCTTCGACCAAGCAGAGCCGGCCATCAGCGTGGCAAGCGCCGTCGCTGCAAAGAGAGTAGTGAGCTTTTTCATGAGCTTTGCTTCCCAGATTTGTTTTTGTTCTCGTGTTTTCCTGACGCGGAATGCCGTTGCCCCCCGGTCAAGGCCGGATGGAACGACATTTGGCGTCGCATTGCAATAAGTCGCCGCATAAATTTGTCTATGCGAAAAATTCACCCGCAAGTAGAGCCGGGATATCTGTCCACTGTTTTAGAATTGCCTGACGAATCAATGCGCCGTAACAGGTTCGAACGAAGCCTTCCCGGCTGCTTCCGCTAGGTTTGTCACGCGCCCTGTCAGTGCCTCCAGCGGGGCTTCGATCGCCCCGGATGCCCGTTCACATTCTAGCGCGAATGACCGGCTGGAGAAATATGTGAACATTGACCGCACGGGCCCCGCGATTCGGCCCCGACAGGTTTCCGTCAATCCCAAGATACTATGGTAGAAATCACCATCGGGATTGTGCAATAAAGTGTATACAAAATTCGGGGGAGACAATCGACGTGCCCAGACGTCCTTGGGAGGGACCGGCAGCCGCCTTTCGCAATTCGCCGTCTTCCGGCTGGTGCGCCGAGGGACGGGTATGACCTTTGCTGCCAGCAATGCCGGCGCCGATCTTGGCCGGTTGATCGCTCCGGTGTGTCGGATAGACTGCCGCGCGACGACAGGGGGATAGCCATTCCGTGGCGGCTTTGCTGGAAAATCACAGGCGGTACGATCTTCGCGACGAGCTCGAGAAAGCGCTGAACCGCGTCGACTTCTTTCGCATCTTCCACACCATGGCGCTCCGGTTCGGCTTCAGCCATTTCGGCATTCTGCAGCTCGGCAACGAGAACGACGCCTGCATGCTTTCCACCCGTCTGGTGCTGCATGACCTCCCGTCGGGGCTTGCCGAGGAATACGACAAGCGCCACCGCTTCGGTGACTCGCTTTTCTACAAGGCGCTGCACAGGTCGGCGATTTCCTCCGTCTGGCGGACGGACGACCCTGGGTTCGGCAACGGCCAGAATTTGCTCGTGCAACTTGGCTTCGATCTGCTTCTCAGCGTGCCCGTGCACGCAGCCGCGACCGGCGCGCGCTACGCCGTGCTCTTTCTCGGCGATGGCGACGACATTGGCCGCGCCGAACATGTCGAAGTTGCCTACGACGCGGTCTCAGCCTTCGACTATTTCCACCGCATCGCGCTGGCAAACAAGGCCGGAATGGGCCTGACGCCGCGCGAGACCGAAATCCTCAAATGGATCTCGCACGGCAAGACGGCAAGCGAGATCGCCCTCATCGTTTCCGTGTCGGAGCACACAGTGAATTCTCACACCGCGACGATCCTGAAGAAACTCGACGTCGTCAATCGCACGCAGATGGTGGCGAAAGCGATCCGGGAACAGATCATCCAGTGACAGCCGATGCGTGGCATCCCATGATGCCACGCCCAATGAACAGGACGCCTGCAAATCAGCAAGGGTATCGGTCATGACGCGAAAAGCTCACATCCTGCTCGTTGACGACGATCCGACGGAGAACCTGATCCTGCGTGCGCTGATCCGCAAGGTGAGCAACGTCGAGATCGAGCTGCACTATTGCCAGACGATGGAAGGCGCGCTTGCGTTCTTGCGCTCGGGCAAGCCGGTGTCGATGATCCTGCTGGACAACCGCCTTCAGCCGCAACTCGATTTCCGCGAGACGGTACCGGCGCTCCGGCATCAGGGCTACATCGGACCGATCGGGGTGATTTCAGGGTCGCTGGCCGATCCCTATTTTCAGAATCTGGAGGAATACGGCGCCGATTTCCGTATCGACAAGGCGGAAATCGACCCGACCGCGATCGATTTCATATTGCGGGAATATCTGCCGCAGGCGTGAGACCCAGCGATCTCCGCTACAGCGCCGCGCGACTTATCAGACACGCAAAAGTCGCTGTAGCACTTTGATTTGCGGCATGCCTTTGTCCTTAAATCGAGGTCGCTTTAAGGGGACATGCAGTCGTTCCGGGATTGTCAGGCGGCAGTCGTCTGCGGACGCTTGGTCTCTTCGAGGCCGAGGAGGAAGTTGATCTGCGGACGCGCCTTGACGAGGTCGTCGATCGTGTAGCCTTGAAGCACTTCGAAGAAGGCGTTGAGCGCCTTGCGGAGCGCCGCGTTCAAGCCGCAGCTGTCGACGAGCGGACAATCGATTTCACCCGCCTCAAAGCACTCAGCCATCGCGAAGCTGTCTTCCGTGACCCTGACGACATCAAACAGCGTGATGGCCGATGCCGGCTTCGGGAGACGTACGCCACCGTTGCGGCCACGAACCGTTTCGACCAGGCCAGCCTTGGTCAGCGGCTGCAAAATCTTGAAGAGAAACAACTCCGAAACGCCGTAGGCCCTGGCGATTTCGGGAATGCGGCTGAGCTTTTCTCCGTTGGCGGCGCAGTACATCAACATGCGAACCGCGTAGTTCGTTTGCTTCGTCAGACGCATCATTCACTCCGGCATCGAGAGGTTCACGAGTTCATCATATAGGACGGATCGTAGTTTGGAACAATTCCAAAAAGCTCGAAAAATCACTTCTTCTTGAGCATTAACCGTTTCCCGATTGACTGTTTACGGCGCTGCGGTCAGAAAGATGAGCGATTTTGTTAACTTAACGCAAACAAGAAAATGGAGGAAGCGATGTCCGTTTCAAGAGCAGCGATGGGCGTTTTGTCCCTGACGGCAACCCTGCTTACGACGAGCGCCGCCTGGGCAGATGGTGAAGTCAATATCTACTCCTATCGGCAGCCCGATCTGATCAAACCGTTGCTCGACGCCTTCACCAAGGAAACCGGCATCACCACCAACGTGCTCTTCCTCGACAAGGGCCTCGTGGAACGCATCCAGGCCGAAGGCGCAAACTCCCCGGCCGACGTGATCCTGACCGTCGACATCAGCCGCCTGACCGAAGCCAAGGATGCGGGCGTCACCCAGCCGGTCGTCAACGAGACGATCAACAAGGACATCCCGGCGCATTTCCGCGATCCTGAGGGCAACTGGTTCGGCCTCACCACCCGCGGTCGCGTCGTCTATGCTTCCAAGGAGCGCGTTGCCCAGGACGACATCACCTATGAGGAACTTGCCGATCCGAAGTGGAAGGGCAAGATCTGCACGCGTGACGGCCAGCACTCCTACAATATCGGCCTCTTCGCCTCGATGATCGCCCACCACGGCGAAGCCGAGACCGAGAAGTGGCTGACGGGCCTCAAGAACAATCTCGCGAAGAAGCCGGATGGCGGCGACCGCGACCAGGCCAAGGCGATCCTCGCCGGCGAATGCGATCTGGCACTCGGCAACACCTACTATGTCGGTCTGATGATGACCAACGAGAAGGAGCCCGAACAGAAGGAATGGGCGGCCGCCATCAAGGTGCTCTTCCCCAATGCGAAGGATCGCGGCACGCACGTCAACATCTCGGGCATGGCGCTCGCCAAGAATGCTCCGAACAAGGACAACGCGCTGAAGCTGATGGAATATCTGTCGGAAGGCGAAGCCCAGAAGATCTACGCCGAGCAGGTATTCGAGTATCCGGTCCTGCCGGGCGCCGAACCGTCCGATGTCGTGAAGTCCTTCGGCACGATCAAGCCGGACGAACTGCCGCTCGCCGATATCGCGGCGAACCGCAAGAAGGCTTCGGAACTGGTCGACAAGGTCGGCTACAACGACGGTCCGCAGGACTGATCAACAAGCCGGATCACAAGACAGGAACAGCGGGCCAAGGCCCGCTGTTTTCGTTTCGAGATGCCGCGTGCGCGGCAAGCGCCAGAGGTTACTGCGCCTTGGCGCGCAACTCCGCAGCGTAATCGAGGATCGCCTGGCGTCGTTCCGGCGTACCGGGATGGGTCGACAGGATGTTGGTGCTGCCGCGATCGCCGAGCTTGTCTTCGAGCAGGTCGAAAAAGCGCGCAACGGCCGTCGGGTCTCGCCCTGCCGTCTGCATCAGCTCGACCGAGTGCCTGTCTGCGGCACTTTCAGCACCGCGCGAATAGGATAGCGAAAGCAGACCGGCGCCCTGTACCAGGACATCCTCGACACCCGAACCGATATCGCCGCCGATCATCATGATGAGACCGGCAACGCCGGCCGCCCGATAGATCTGGCGCAGACTATGCTCGAGTTCGACATGGCCGATCTCGTGCGCCAGCACGCCGACGATCATCTCGGTGTCGTCGCCGGCAAGCTCGATGAGTTCGTCGGTGACGACCAGCGTGCCATCCGGAAGCGCGAACGCATTTGGCCCGACCACGCCGCCCTTGCGGAAATTGAGCGTATATCCGGCTTCGCCGCGACTTGACTGCATGGCAATCGCCCTGAAGCCGTCGCGGATCCTGTCCTGCCGCTCGATTGCCAGCTGCGTCTTGTCGAACAGCGTCCGATCCATCGTTTCCATCGTGCCCTTCGACATGATCTCCGGCACGATCGGAGGGGTCACGAGGGCGGCGACTTCGACGAGCGCAGGCACCGCGTAGCGGTAGATGACGATGCCGCAAAGCACGGTGGCGGCGACGACGGCAATGAGACGCGGACGGAAGCGTTCCCATTCATGGATGTGGTCGACCCTGCCTCTCAGCTTCAGAAAGCTGTCGATCGCTTCATTGTCCGGCGTTTCGAACAACGAACCGTCCGCAAACGCGACGCGGCGTGGAATCGCTCCGACACGGTCGGAAATATCGACGGCAGCAAAGGCGCCACTTGCAAGTTCGGTGCTCGCGTCGTCCACAGCCCTAAGGCTGCCGCCCTCTTCCAAGAGCCGCGAGGGCACCGACTGGCTCGAACCGGCCGGATGCCACTCGCCACGGGCGATCTCGATGCTGCTAGAAGCCAAAATCGAACCCTTCGAAATCCATGAACTCCGCGCCAACCGCCGACGCCTGCGCCTCGATATCGCTCATCAAAGTTCCGACGGCGCCAAAGACGGTCACGCCCGTCAGGGTCCATTTGTAGCGCGCCATGCGGACAACCGCCCAAGGCCGCAGCAGGCCCAGCGTCGGGATGGTGACGACGAAATTCGAAATGGCGATCCACGTGTAGCGGCCCCGGGAAAGGCCGCTGAGGAATCGATGTTTCCCGTCAAAAATCGTCGATCCCCAGACGGCGTTGTGCACGGCTGCACTGTAGAACAATGCGACGATCGCATAGAAAGACATCGTCCCCACATAGCCCGCGCCCACGATTACCCATTGCCACATTCGGATGTCACCGGAGTCTGCCAAGACTGAAGCAAACAGGTGCGGTGCCGCGCGAAAGGTACCCGTCACAATCGCCATGACAAGGAGGCCAAGCGCCAGCGCAAGCCCAACGCCCAGGAACATGCCGCGATAGAGCGGGCCAAAAGGGGGATTGGTCTCAAAGGCCCTGCCGCCAAAGCGCAAGTTCGTTCCGACGTACCGCCCGACCCATCGGCTCGCGAGCGGCGTCAGCAAGCCCAAGGTGACAATCGAAAGGAACCCGCCCAGGATAAACGCCTTGAAGGCACCTCCGGTCGTGCCGACAAAGTCGAAGCGGACATTGCGTTAGCTCGTCACCCGCGCGCTGAAGCGCAATCCGCGTGCGGCCAGCCAGGGTACGAAGAAGAGCGAAAGCACGAAGAGGACGATGCCGACGATCGGAACGAATGTCAGCAGGAGATTGTAAAGGATCAGATAGCCGAAAACGATCACCCGCCCGATCAGGATCTGCTTGCCTTTGGCATGGTATTCAAAGGCTCGACCGAGCAGAACCGTATTTCCGTAAAAATACCTATTGCGCCGAACCTTCGCCCAGGCGGAATAAATGCCAACCGTGACGATCGTCAAAAACACGTTGACGATCCAGATGCCGAAATATTCCTTGCCGCTCCCCATGAACGAGAAACGGTGAAAGTCGATCGACACGTCGCGCGTCGGCGCTGCTTCAAGCGCCGTCGTTTCAGACACGACCATGATGGTCCCCCTCTGACCACTCTTCGTACACCGGCCGCGCCGCAACGGCACTCCGGCTGCACATGATCCAACACAATTCGTCTGGTGCGCCCCCGCCCACCAAGCTGCCGTTGGAGCAGCGGTCAATTCACGACCCTTGCCCACGACTCGCAAATTAGTTGTGCCGTATCGCCGAATGCAACAAAAAAGGGCCTCCCGAAGGAGGCCCCGAGGCGGGAGGATATCGTGTCCCGTTACTTCATCGTCGGCATGACGAACTCGGCACCGTCCTTGATGCCCGAGGGCCAGCGCTCGGTGATGGTCTTCGTACGGGTCCAGAACTTGATCGAGTCCGTGCCGTGCTGGTTGAGATCGCCGAAGGACGAGGACTTCCAGCCGCCGAAGGAATGGTAGGCGAGCGGAACCGGGATCGGAACGTTGACGCCGACCATGCCGATGTTGATGCGCGATGCGAAGTCGCGGGCAGCGTCGCCGTCGCGGGTGTAGATCGCAACGCCGTTGCCGTATTCGTGCTTCATCGGCAGGTCGAGGGCTTCCTCGTAGTTCTTGGCGCGAACGACCGAGAGAACCGGTCCGAAGATTTCCGTCTTGTAGATGTCCATGTCGGGCGTGACATGGTCGAACAGGCAGCCGCCGATGAAGTGGCCGTTTTCATAGCCCTGGAGCTTGAAATCGCGGCCGTCGACCACGAGTTTCGCGCCCTGCTCGACACCACTGTCGATCAGGCTCCGGATGCGCTGTTCGGCTTCCTTGGTGACAACCGGGCCCATGTCGGCCTTTTCGTCGGTGTAGGGGCCGATGCGCAGGCTTTCGACCATCGGGGTCAGCTTCTGGATCAGGCGGTTGGCCGTTTCTTCACCGACCGGTACGGCAACCGAGATCGCCATGCAGCGCTCGCCGGCCGAACCGTAGCCGGCGCCCATCAGCGCGTTGGCGGCCTGGTCGAGATCGGCGTCGGGCATGATGATCATGTGGTTCTTGGCGCCGCCGAAGCACTGGGCGCGCTTGCCGTTCATCGCCGCCGTGCCATAGACGTAGCGGGCGATCGGCGTCGAGCCGACGAAGGAAACGGCGGCAATATCCGGGTGGGTGAGGATGGCGTCGACCGCGCCCTTGTCGCCGTTGACGACGTTGAGGATGCCGGCCGGCAGGCCGGCTTCGATCATCAGTTCAGCGAGGCGGATCGGAACCGACGGGTCACGCTCGGACGGCTTCAGGATGAAGGCGTTGCCGCAGGCGATCGCCGGAGCAAACATCCACATCGGGATCATCGCCGGGAAGTTGAACGGCGTAATGCCCGCGCCGACGCCGACGGCCTGGCGGATTGAGTACATGTCGATGCCCGGGCCGGCACCTTCGGTGAATTCGCTCTTCTGCAGATGCGGAATGCCGATGACGAATTCGCAGACTTCCAGGCCGCGGACGAGGTCACCCTTGGCGTCTTCGACAGTCTTGCCGTGTTCGCGCGAGAGGATCTCGGCAAGCTCGTTCATGTGCGTGTTCAGGAGTTCGACGAACTTCATGAAGACGCGAGCGCGGCGCTGCGGGTTGGTGGCAGCCCACTTCGGCTGCGCCGCCTTGGCGCTTGCGACCGCTGCCGCCAGCTCCGCGTCGCTGGCGAGCGCTACCGTGCCCTGCACTTCGCCGGTTGCCGGATTGAAGATGTTGCTGACGCGGCCGCTGGTGCCGGCAACGCGCTTGCCATCGATGAAATGACCGATTTCGTACATGGTTGGTTCCTCCAGACCTTGATTGTGGCGGCATGATCGCACTACGATTTCAACAAATCAATTTCCGATATTCAGCAACCGTTGTGCAAAAATCAAAGTCCACGGCTGCAGACCGAGGTCTCGACACTATGAACTGGGACGATGTCAGAATGTTTCTAGCCGTGGCGCGCACCGGACAGATCCTTGCGGCGTCAAAACGGCTTGGCGTCAACCATGCCACCCTCAGCCGCCGGGTGACGGCGCTTGAGGAAACACTGAAAACGCGGCTTCTCGTGCGCCGGCCGAACGGCTGCGAATTGACGGCTGAAGGAGAGATCTTCCTGGCGGCAGCCGAACGGATGGAGACCGAGATGCTGGCGGCGCAGTCGCAGATCGGCCGGATCGACACGGCGATCGCCGGCACCGTCCGCATCGGCGCGCCCGACGGTTTTGGTGTTTCCTTCCTGGCGCCACGCCTTGGGCGGCTGACGGCCCGCTATCCGGAACTAAAACTGCAGCTGGTGCCGGTGCCGCGCTCCTTCTCGCTGTCGCAGCGCGAGGCCGACATCGCGATCACCATCGAGCGCCCGGAACAGGGACGCCTCGTCTCCTCGAAGCTTACCGATTACACCCTCGGCCTTTATGCCTCGTCGGCCTATCTTGAGAAACATGGCACGCCGCAAACGATCGACGATCTCAGGGAGCATCGCCGCATCGGCTATGTCGAAGACCTTATCTTCACCCCGTCGCTGAATTTTTCCGCGGAGATCATGCGAAGCTGGGATGCCTCCTTCGAGATCTCCAGCGCCACCGGGCAGACGGAAGCGGTGCGTTCCAGCGCCGGCATCGGCATCCTGCACAACTACATCGCCCGCCACACACCGGAACTCCAGCGCATCCTCCCGGAGACGACCATCCGCCGCGCCTACTGGACGACCTATCACGAAAGCGCCCGCGACCTCGTTCGCGTGCGCACCGTGGTTGCCTTCCTGCAGGAACTGGTGACGGCAGAACACCAGATTTTCGTCTGACAGACAGGTTTCGAAAGCTGGTGGCTAGAGGGAGATGCCGGCGTCCCGCAAACCATCGGCGAGCCGGCCGAGCACGCCGGGATCACGATAGGGCATGGCCCGCTTGAGGTGCTCGATCGAGAAATCCGGGTTAACCTCGAATACCTCGTGCCAGTAGCGTCGCGCATCCTCATGCCGCCCGGTTCGACCATAGAGACAGGCGAGATAAAACCGCGTCATGTCCGATCGCGGCGCCAGCGTCAGACGCCGCTTGAAAGCAATCTCCGCCTCATCGAACCGGCCGAGATTGAGCAGCGTCCGCCCCAGAAAATGCAGCGAAAGGTCGAACTGCGGGTCAAGCCTATGGGCCCGGGTGTAGAACGGCAGCGCGGCTTCGAACTGCCCCTGGAAATCCCTGATCGTACCGAGCGCGGTGTGCCCGCTTGCGGAATTGGGGTCGAGTTCGATCACCCGCTGCGCTGCCCGCTCGGCTTCATCGAAACTCCTCTGCCAGCAGAGCGCGAGCGAGAGCGCGTGATAGCCATGTGGCTCGTTGTCATCGATATCGACGGCCTTCTGTGCCAGCTCCAAGGCCCGCGCGACGTTGTCGACGGTGCCGCCGTTCCACCGATTGATGTAATCCGTAAGTGCAATGATCGAGAGGGAGGCGTAGGCTGCGGCCAAACCCGGGTCGATGGCGATGGCACGCTGCAGCATGTTGCGTGCGTCGGCAGATGAGGCAGCCTCGAACCGCAGAATGGCCTGTCGCGACCGCACGAGCATGTCATAGGCTTGCGGATCGACCTTGTTGCGGCTCTCGCGTCGCTCTTCCTCGCCGGCCGTCAGCTTCACTTTCAGCGCGGTGACGATGGTGCGGGTCACTTCGTCCTGAACTTCGAAGATGTCTTCGATGCCGCGGTCGTAGCGCTCGGCCCAGAGATGGCCGCCCGTCGTGCCGTCAATCATCTGGGCGTTGATGCGGATGCGGTTGGCGGCGCGGCGCACGCTGCCTTCAAGCACGTAACGAACGCCGAGATCGCGGCTCACCTGACGGATATCCGGCGACTTGCCCTTGTAGGCGAAGGAGGAATTGCGGGCGATGACGAAGAGACCGGAGACTTTCGAAAGGTCTGTGATGATGTCCTCGGTGATGCCGTCGGCAAAGTAGCCCTGTTCCGGATCGCCGGACATGTTGTCGAACGGCAGCACGGCGATGGAGGGCCGACTCGGGATCTGCGGCGGCGCCTCGGGAACAACCCTCACGGGCACATCTGCATATTCGTCCGGCGACCAGCTCCAGATGTGCACCGGGCGTTCGATGTTCTTGACTTCATGGTGGCCGCTATCGATGAAATCGAGGTCGATGCGGCCCTGCACATATTCGTGCACCCCGTCCGAAATCGCCACGCCGCCGGGTCTGGCGAGCGCTTCGATCCGCGCCGCGACGTTGACGCCATCGCCATAAAGGTCGCTGTCGGCGACCATGATGTCGCCCATGTTGACCCCGACGCGCAGCACGATCGCCTGTTCCGCCGGAACGTCCCTGTTTGCAGCCGTCATGGCCCGCTGGAGTGCTGCGGCACATTCGACGGCATTGACGGCGCTGGAAAACTCGACGAGCACGCCGTCGCCCGTCGTTTTGAAGACCCGCCCCCGATGGGTGGCGACAAGCGGCTCCAGCACCTCTTTCCAGCGTGCCATAAGCTGTCTGTAGGTATTCTTCTCGTCACGCTCCATCAGCCGGCTGTAGCCGACGACGTCAGCAGCCAGGATGGCGGCGAGCCTGCGCATGATGGATTCGTTGGCCATGGATTGCGGCGCCTTCCGAGAATCCCTTCTCGAAATTTTACCGATGGATGGCCCTGATGTCTATTCAGACTGAAGGCAGCCGGCAGCAGTCTTCACACCCGAGGAGAATGGGCGGTTCCCTCCCCGGCGCACCTTAGAGAGTTCGCGCAACCGGACTGGCTCTCGTCCGGCTGCCAGCCGAGCCGAATAACCCGATATGGGTATCGGCGCTGCAGGAACAGAGCGCAGTGTCTCGGCGTTTCTGCTCGATGGGAGAACCCCGTGCGTTGACTGCGGACGGCCGCAACCAACAGATGGCCCGCCCCGCAGACGCTTCGCACTCGGATTCGAGGAAGGAGGATGGAACGATGCTTGTCGCTGTTACGGACCGGCCAATCCTGCCGGGTGAATTCATCAAGATCGAAGACGTCTTCAAGGATGCGATACGCGAGAGAAATCTCCCGCGCCGCTCATCTGAGGCGACGGCGCTGGCAGTGCGGCTGATCGAGCTCTACCAGAACGGCGTAGAGGACGCGGTGGCGTTGAGGGCGATGGCCAAGCTGTTTTGAGAGCGCGCGTGGTTCGCGCCGAACGTTTGGCAAAATGCCCTGACATCAATGAGATAGGGAAGAAATGGTACGGTTGGTGGGAATCGAACCTACGACCTCAGGTGCCACAAACCTGCGCTCTAACCAACTGAGCTACAACCGCACTGCTCGCGACTTGTGTGTCGCTTGGCGGCTCACATACGGAGACTTCCGTCGCTTTGCAAGCCTTAACTTGAGATTATCCCGCAAAAAGACCGGATGGCAACCCATCCGGTCTTTTTGAATTTCTATGCACCCGTCGGTCCCAGGGGCAACAGCGATCTGTCGCCGCCAGCCTGCGGGCGCGATCGGTCGAGTTAGACCTTCTTGAAGGACGACATTGCCTTTTCGGCAGCTTCCTTGCCCGGCTTTGCGACGTTCTCGGCAACCTTCTTGGTGGCTTCCTGCATCGTCTTGGCCTGCTCGACAGCGAGCTCGGCCTGCTTGCGGATGAAGCCGGTCTGCAGTTCGACGAGTTCGGAAAGCGACTTCACGCCAAGCAGCGCTTCCATGTGCGAGAGCGAGTTTTCAGCATTGGTGCGCAGTGCATCGATCGCCTTGAGGCCGAGTTCGACGGTGCCGGTCTGAGCGCTTTCAAGCGTGGCTTCGACGGTCTTCGTCGCCTCTTCGGCGGCGGTCTTCATCTTGGCATAGGCTTCCTTCGACTGGACGGCACCCTTTTCCGCGAAATCGCGGAAGCTGTCGGTGAACTTCGCCGGGTCGAACGAGGAAAGGGAAAATACGTCGTCGGTCTTCTTGGTAGCCATGAAAGCGCTCCTTGGTGTCAGGCCCTCTTTTGAGGCGCCGTTGCTTGATGCGCCCTATATAGTCGAGTTCCTTGTGCATTGCAATAAAATTGTGCAGCGCACAAAAATCCCGAGCATTAACCTTGCGCGGTGAAAGCCGTGACGAAGCTTCGGGCGTCGCTGGACCCTCGCGGGTCCGCCGGGTATTAATAGAGTGTTAACCCGTAAGTGATCCGTCAATAGGCCAGTCCATGCCCGCGAGACAGTATCCCTTCATCGATATCGCCGTGCATGCACGGGTGCGAGAGCATTTCGCGCGCGGCGATGCGGCGATCCTGTTTTCGCGGGATTTCGCACGTATTCTCTGGGCCAACGATCAGGGCGCCGCTTTCTTCGGCGCCGCGTCGATCTATGACTTCATCGATGCAGGGCCGGAACAGAACGATATTTCGCTGCGCCAGCTACGCGCTGCGGCCGCACAGCTCGCGCGCGTCGGCGATCGCCGCCAGCTTTCGATCCGCAAGTACTCAGGCTTCCGCGGAACACCGCTCAATGTCGCCGTCGAGATGATCCGCGTTCGGCCGGACGAGGACGCCGTGCTCTTTACCGCGCCGCATGCCGGCGCACCGCTTTCGATTGAGGATCGGGCCGCGCGCATGATTGCCGGGCTTGACGGTCCCGACACTCACATGGCGGTGCTCGATGGCGAAGGCGCCATCGTCGCGCATTCACCGGGCTTCCCCGACCTTGGCATGTCGGACGAGACCCGCAAGCAACTCATCGTCGCCGTCTCGCGCGATCACGACTGGCTGATCAAGCGCCCGGTTGCCACCCGCAAGGGGCATCTGCCGGCAGCCGTCGGCAAGATTGCCGATGACCCGTCGCTGCATCTGCTCTTTGCCGTCGAGACCATTCTCGGCACCCTCGATCCCGAGGAGGATTCTCCTGCTGCCGAGCAGGTTCCGGTACTGCCGCCCGTCGAGGATCAGCATCCGGACGAAAGCGAGGTCGCGGCCGACACCGAACTGGCAACTGACGAGATGGGCGACGAACCGGCAGCAAGCCTTGCGCCCGACGAGCCATACGAAACGGCAGACGAACCGGAGGCATCGGCCGTTGAGCCACAGGCCGAGGTCGCCGAGGTCGCCGAGGTCGCCGAGGTCGCCGAGGTCGCCGAGGTCGCCGAGGTCGCCGACGAAGCGGGCATTGCAGAGGCCGTCGTCGTCAAGCCCGAGCCGTCCAGCACCACCGCTGACGCGATAATTGCGCCGTCCGAGGACAAGGCCGACGGCGAAAACCTGAACGGCGAGACCACAGGGACCGCCGCCCAAGCCGCTGTCCACGAGGAGGCCCAAGCCCCAGCGGAGGTCCTGGCCCTAGGGGAGGTCCAGGCAGAAGGCGAGACGAGCGAAATCGGCGAAGAGGACACGGCTCTCGCGGAGCAGACAGACTTCGTCTTCACGCCCGGCGGTCGTGCAGTGCGTTTCGTCTGGAAGATCGATGCCGAGGGGCGCTTCAGCGAAATCTCCGAGGAATTCGCGACCGCGGTCGGCCCGCGCGCGGCTGATGTGATCGGCGCGAGCTTCACCGATGTTGCGGCGCGCTACGATCTCGACCGCGACCACAAGATCGGCACGCTGCTGCAGCGTCGCGACACCTGGTCCGGCAAGACGATCTTCTGGCCGGTTGAAGGCACTAGCCTCAAGGTTCCAGTTGACCTTGCGGCTTTACCCACTTATTCCCGCTCGCGCGAATTCGATGGCTTCCGCGGTTTCGGCATCGTGCGCCTTGCCGATGCCGTCGAGGACGAAAATGCCAACGGCCTGACGCTCGGCCCCCGCGCCGCGGCAAACTCGCTCGCGAACGACGCCGTGGACGCCCCATTGCCGCAACGGGGTGAGAGCGAAGGTCCGACCGAGGAGGTAGAGGGCGAAAGCCGGGTTGCGGACGAACCGCAGGTGCAGGAAGAAGCGCCGCCGGCAGCCGCGGCGGAGCCTGTCGCGGGTGAAGGCAACGCGGCCGAACCCGAAGACCTGCCGCTGTTCTCATCCGTGCCGGAAGCCACCGCCGACCTTCCGGCGGAAGAAGGCGTTGCCGAAGAGCCCGCCTCCACCACGGATTCCTTCCAGGGCGAACGTCCGGCCCTGCGCGTCATCGAGACGCCGGGCAGGAGAACCTCCGACAAGGTCATCGAACTGGAGCAGCACCGCGCATCGAGCGGGCTGACGCGTGGCGAACAGGCGGCTTTTCGCGAGATCGCCCGGCAACTTGGCGATTTCGGCAAACCGGCTGAAGAGGAAGAAGCCGCGCCGGATAGCGCCGTAACAGTCAACGCGACAACGGCCGAGCACCTCCCCCCGAACGAGAGCGACGGCACCGCTTCGCAGCAGCCCCCGTTGGGTGAGCCGGAGATCGAGGACGCAGCGCCTGTCGAGGCAAGCGAAGGCGAAACCGAGCCTGACGCGGAGACACACGCACACGCCGGCGACGCCAGCGAGAGGGACGTCCAGCAGCAAACGGCCGATATCGGTCTCAGCGGCGAGATCCTCGACAGCCTGCCGATCGGCATGCTCGTCCATCGCGGCGACCAATTGCTGCACGCCAATCCGGAGTTCCTGCGGCTTACGGCCTATGGCGATCTCGACGCGTTCGCCGACGAAGGCGGTATAGATGCGCTTTTTGCCAACGGCGAGGAAGCAATCGACGGCGAGCCCGACGGCACGCTGACGCTGATCCGCAAGGACGGCCAGTTGCGACCGGTCACCGCCCGCCTGCATTCGATCCGCTGGGACGGCAAGAGCGCGCTGATGCTGGCACTGACCGCGGCAAGCACACCAAACGCCCAACCGGCCAAGGATGACGAAGCGCTCGCGGCCGGCGAACAGGTCGACCGCCTGAAGACGGAAATCGACGAACTCAAGTCCATTTTGGAAACGGCCACCGATGGCGTGGTCGTTCTCGGCCATGACGGCGATATCCGCTCGGTGAACCGTTCGGCGAGCGCGCTTTTCAACTATGACGAGGGTGAGATCCGCGGCAAGCCGTTTGCGGCGCTCTTTGCCCATGAGAGCCAGAAGGCTGTCATCGACTACCTGCACGGCCTTTCCGGCCACGGCGTCGCTAGCGTGTTGAACGACGGTCGCGAAGTGATCGGGCGAGAAGCCAATGGCGGCTTCATTCCGCTCTTCATGACCATCGGCAGGCTTTCCGCATCGAACGGCTTCTGCGCCGTGATCCGCGACATCACCCAGTGGAAGCGGACGGAGGAAGAACTCCGCAACGCCAAGCGCGCAGCGGAGACGGCAAACGCCCACAAGACCGAGTTCCTCGCGCGCGTCAGCCACGAGATTCGCACGCCGCTGAACGCCATCATCGGCTTTTCCGACATGATGGCGAGCGAGCATTTCGGTCCGGTCGGTCACCCACGCTACATCGAATACGCCGGCGATATCGGTCGCTCCGGTCGCCACGTGCTTGATATCGTCAACGATCTCCTGGATATCTCGAAGATTGAAGCCGGCGAGATGGAGCTGGATTTCGGCGCAGTCGAGATCAACGATGCGGTTTCCGAGGCAGTGTCCCTCGTCCAGCCGCAGGCCAACAGTCAGCGCGTCATCATCCGCACCTCGCTTTCGGCAGCCGTGCCGAACGTCGTCGCCGATGGTCGGTCGATCAAGCAGATCGCGCTCAACATCCTCGCCAACGCCATCCGCTTCACGCCCTCGGGCGGGCAAATCGTCGTCTCGACCTCCTACGAGGCGAACGGCAGCGTGATCCTGAGGATCCGCGACACCGGCGTCGGCATGACGCGCAGCGAGCTGGACCAGGCGATGAAGCCTTTCCGGCAGGTGACGACGGGCGCGCGCAAGCGCGGCGACGGCACCGGGCTCGGTCTGCCGCTGACCAAGGCGATGGCGGAAGCGAACCGGACGCACTTCTCGATCACCTCCGCGCCGAACGAAGGTACGCTGGTGGAAATCTCCTTCCCGTCACAACGCGTCTTGGCGAACTGAGACCGGATGTTATAAGGAAATGTTGACTTGCGGCGGCCAGTTTGCTGGCCGCCGGTTGGCTTTCCTGCCGTCTCGCTTCGGAATCGATCGATTGCAGTCCACCACTCAGAGAACAAAGCGGCGTCTTGCACGTGCAGGGACCGGTCTTTCCCATCCACTCCTGGCGACCTGGGCCGGTCTGACGTCGGTAATCGTGCTGATGCCGATCATCGCGATCGCGTGGCTCGCCGTATCAGGCGGGGGCGGCAACTGGCCGCATCTCATGGAGAACGTCATTCCGCGGGCGACCGGGCGAACGCTGCTGCTGGTTTCGCTCACCGGTACCGTCACGGCAATCATCGGCATCCTGACCGCCTGGCTGGTGGCGAGTTGCGAGTTTCCGCTGCGCCGTTTCTTGTCCGCTGCGCTGGTGCTGCCGCTCGCCATCCCCGCCTATCTTGCGGCCTATGCCTTCGGTGAACTCTTCACATTTACCGGACCGGTGCAAAGCCTGATCCGCGTCATCTTCGGCTTCAAGACGAGCCGCGACTACTGGTTTCCGGATATCCGCTCGCTCGGCGGCGCGGTGTTGGTGCTGAGCTCAGTGCTCTACCCTTACATCTACCTCGCCTGCCGCTCGATGTTCCTGATGCAGGGACGGGCGGCTGCAGATGTCGCGCGCACGCTCGGCGCCGGGCCGCTCAAAGTGTTCTTCCGCATCCAGATTCCGATGGCCCGTCCGGCGATCATGATCGGTCTGACGCTGGTGGCGATGGAGACCCTCAACGACATCGGCGCCGTCGAGTTCCTCGGCGTGCAGACGCTGACCTTCTCGATATTCGATACCTGGCTCAATCGCGGCAGTCTCGCGGGCGCTGCACAGATCGCCTGCATCATGCTTGTCTTCGTCATCGGCCTGATGATGATCGAGCGGGCCGCACGCCGCCGCCAGCGCTTTTCGAGCCAGAAGACGACCTCGGCCGTGCATGACGCCGTCCGGCTGTCGCTCACCGGGTGGAAGAAATGGGCGGCAATGTTCGCCTGCCTCCTGCCCGTCCTCTCCGGTTTTGCGGTGCCGTTCTTCATCCTCGGGAACTTTGCCCTGAAGCGAATCGACCAGTTCCTGGAGCCTCGTCTTCTGAACGCGCTCTTCCACAGCATCCTGGTTTCGGGTGCGACGGCGATGGTCACGGTGCTGCTCGGCTTCGTGCTGGCCTATGCGGCCCGCACCGGGCATTCCAGGGTATCCGACACGGCCGGGCGGCTCGCCTCCTTCGGCTACGGTGTGCCCGGCACGGTGCTGGCGATCGGCGTGCTCTTTCCGCTCGCCGCCCTCGACAATGCGATCGACGCCGGCATGCGGGAGACCTTCGGCATTTCGACCGGCCTGATGATGACGGGTACGGGCTTTGCCATCATCTACGCCTGCAGCGTGCGCTTCCTCACCATGGCGGAAGGCTCGCTCGAAGCCGGCTTCCAGAAGCTCTCTCCGCATCTCGACATGGCCGCGCGCGCGCTCGGGCGCACGGGCGGACAGACCTTGCGCACCGTGCTCCTGCCAATGATGCGTCCCGCCGTTCTGACGGCGGCGTTGCTCGTCTTCATCGAAACGATGAAGGAGCTTTCGGCGACAATCATGCTGCGCCCCTTCAACTTCAACACGCTCGCCACCCTCGTCTACGAGGACGCGTCGCGGGCGAAGGTCGAGGATGCCTCGGTTGCCGCGATGATCATCGTCATCGCCGGCATGATCCCGGTCATCGCCGTTTCGCGGTCCCTCGAAGGGCGATCCTGATCGACTGGCGAGGCCTGCTCCGCTCTCTTCCGACGGCAGCAACGGCACAAAAAAAAGGTGGCTGGGAGGCCACCTCGATAGTCGAATGCTAAACCAACAAGTGCTCGAGAAGGGATGACATCATGTCAGCGGCGGCATCGCTGCCAAGCGCCGAACTACATCGACCAGCCTCAAGTTGACATGACCATGCGCCCCCAATTCTTAACAAGACCTTACCAGGCGACTCCGCAATTTTAGTGATTTTTCAGCAAGTCTGAAGGCTTGGTTAATTCCGGGAGCGCCAAGAAGTTAACGCGCCCTCAATTCTTAAGGGCCTCGAGCCCGGCAAAAAGGTCGAGCGCTTCGGGGTTGGCGAGCGCCTCCTTGTTCTTCACCGGACGGCCGTGCACGACATCACGAACGGCGAGCTCGACGATCTTGCCCGACTTGGTGCGGGGAATATCGGTGACCGCGATCACCTTCGCTGGCACGTGGCGCGGCGACGCGCCGATGCGGATGCGGTTCTTGATCGCCTTCGTCAGATCATCGGTGAGTGCGACGCCCGATGCGAGGCGGACGAACAGAACGACGCGCACATCGTCTTCCCAATCCTGCCCGATGCAGAGGGCTTCTGCGACCTCTTCCATCTGCTCGACCTGATTGTAGATCTCGGCGGTGCCGATGCGCACGCCACCCGGGTTCAACGTCGCGTCGGACCGACCGTGAATGACAATGCCGCCATGTTCAGTCCATTCGGCAAAGTCGCCATGGCACCAGACGTTGTCGAAGCGCTCGAAATAGGCGGCGCGATACTTGGCGCCGTCCGGGTCGTTCCAGAACATCACCGGCATCGACGGAAACGCCTTGGTGCAGACGAGCTCGCCCTTTTGACCGCGCACGGACTGCCCCTCATCATTCCAGACGTCGACCGCCAATCCGAGGCCGGGTCCCTGGATCTCGCCGCGCCATACCGGCTTCAGGGGATTGCCGAGCACGAAACAGGAGACGATATCCGTGCCGCCGGAGATCGAAGCGAGCTGGACGTCCGACTTGATGCCTTCATAGACGAAGGAGAAACCTTCCGGCGACAAGGGCGAACCGGTGGAGGTGAGCAGCCGCAGGGTCGAGAGGTCATGCGTTTTCGCCGGCACGAAGCCACCCTTGCGGACCGCATCGATATACTTGGCCGACGTGCCAAACACGGCAAACTTCTCGGCAGCAGCGTAGTCGAAGAGCACGTTGCCGTCGGGATAGAAAGGCGAGCCGTCAAAGAGGCAGAGCGTGGCGCCGACCGCGAGGCCCGAGACCAGCCAGTTCCACATCATCCAGCCGCAGGTGGTGAAGTAGAAGAGCTTTTCGCCACGGCGAAGACCGCAATGGAAACGGTGTTCCTTCAGGTGCTGCAGCAGGGTGCCGCCGGCCGAATGAACGATACACTTGGGAACGCCCGTCGTGCCCGATGAAAACAGCACGTAGAGCGGATGGCTGAAAGGCAGCCGTTCGAAGGTCAGGGCCTTGGCCGCGAAGGGCGCTATGAAAGCCTCAAGGGTCCGGCCGTTCTCAACCGAGGCGGCGAGTGCGGCGCTGTCGCCGGCATAGGGGACGATCAGCGCCGGCACCGACAGGGCCCTGGAAACGGCGCCCACCTTCGCATCGACGTCCTGACGCTTGCCGTTGTACCAGTAGCCGTCGCAGGCAATGAAGAGTTTTGGCGCGATCTGGCCGAACCGGTCGAGAACCCCCTGTTCGCCGAAATCGGGAGAGCAGGAGGACCAGATCGCTCCGATCGAGGCTGTCGCCAGCATCAGCGCGATGGTTTCCGGCATGTTCGGCATCATTGCCGCGACACGGTCGCCGGGACCGATATCCAGCGCCTTCAGCGCCTGCTGCAGGCGCGAGACCAGGGCGCGCAAGTCATCCCAGGACCAACGGTAGCTGACCTTGTCCTCGCCACGGAAGACGAGCGCGTCGCCGCTACCGGTTTCGCGAAGCAGGTTTTCGGCGAAGTTCAGTTTTGCTTCGGGGAAGAAGCGCGCGTCGAGCATCCGGTCGCCGTTGACGAGGGCCGTCACGCCGCGTTCGCCGATGACGCCGCAATGGTCCCAGACAGCAGTCCAGAAATCGCCGCGCTCGGCCACCGACCAGGCATGCAACGCGTCATAATCCGCAAAGGTCAGGCCGAAGCGTTCGCTGCACCAGGCGATGAATTCGGCCATGGGGCTGTGTTCACGGATTTCGGGACTCGGAACCCACAACGGCTGCTCTGCTTGCATGCTTTCCTCCACTCCTGCTCCACGCCCTCTATACCATGCTGCATCGCAAAATAAACAGCACCCGCGGTCGCATCGGCATCGCGCTGGCGACATTTACCTGTCTGTTTCCTGTCTGTCGCATTTGATTTCTGAGGACCGAAGGCCTATCCAACATGCGTGATCCAAGCGACGGCGACCAGGCAGACATGATACGGAATTTCCTGCATACGATGCGCGACGCACGCCTGTGGTCGCGGCTGAGGCGCCGTCATTTCCTTTGGCCCGCCGCGCTCGGCGTCGGGCTTGCCGTGGGCTACAATGCCGCCCTGCCCCTGCTGATTTCGACCACCGATGTGCGTCCGACGATGGAGCGCATGCTCGACGCCTGGTCCGGCGGGAAAACTCGCATCGAAGGCAAGCCCGAGATCCGCTTCTGGCCACACCCGACCCTCACCCTGCGTTCGGCGACGATCGAGACCGCGGACGGCACTGCGCGCAAGCTCGCGCATATCGGCAGCATCACTGCCTCCTTCAGCCTGCTTTCCGCCATCGATGGCGACCCGGAGCTCGAGGACATCCGCCTGATCGAGCCGGTCGTGACGCTGGAAAGACGGACGGATGGCACGCTCAACTGGCAACGCCCACGCTGGCTGGATAAAACGGAGAAGCCGACCTCCGGCGACGATACCCCCTTCGGTGACGTCACGGTCGAAAGCGGACGCCTGCAGGTCATCGACCTCATCACCAATCGGACGCATGAATTTTCCGGCATATCCGGTACGGTCAAGTGGCCGTCCTTCTCCGAACGCCTGAGCGCGCAGCTCTCGGGCAGCCTTGGCGGTCAGCTGGTGAGCTGGACGATCGACTGCAACGAACCGCTGGCGCTGCTTGCCGGCCGCGATACGACACTCAGGACATCGCTTGCCTCTATTCCGCTGAACCTTTCATTCGAAGGCATTGGCAGCCTGTCGCAGAAGCCGATCAATTCGGGCCGGCTCCAGCTTTCGACCGCGTCCTTGCAAACGCTTGTCGCGTGGTATCAGGGGAAGTCCGACCCTGCCCTGCCGGACAGCAGCCTCAACCTCAGTGCCAGCGTCACGGCCAGTGACCACTCGCTGAAATTCGATGAGCTGCAGGTGGCCCTGGGCGGCGCCAACGCGACCGGTGTTCTCGACATCTCGACGCCTGCGAACGACACGCCTCGGATCGAAGGCACGCTCGCCTTCGACCACATTGCACTCAACGGCTTGCAACCCATCATCGACCAGTTGCCGTCGGAACCCGACGACATTGCAAAGCAGCTTCGCGACGTTTTCGTGCGGACCTGGCGTGCCGATGTCCGCCTGTCGGCGCAGGAAGCCCTGGTCGGTCCGTTGCGGCTGGTGGATCTGGCCGCCGGCATCATCATCGACCATGGGCGCGCCTCCATCGACATTGCCGACAGCACCTATGCCAATGGCCGGCTCAGCGGCCGGATCGCCGTTTCGGAAGCGGGATTGGCGAAAGGCGGCAAACTGGAGCTTGTGCTGAAGAATGCCGACCTCGCGGCAGCGCTTGCGGATTTCGGATTTACCGGACCGATTCCAACCGGCCGAGGCAACGTCAATTTCGATCTGGTGACTGATCGTCCGTTCTGGACCGAGCAGGCCGCCGAGGCTTCAGGCCGCATCAGGCTTTCGCTTGCCAACGGCAGCCTCACCGGCTTTGACGCAAACGCCTTCGCGGACCTGGTGAGGGCGGGCGAGTTCTTCTCGCTGGCTCAGGCGAGCGATGGTAGCTTCTCTTTCCAGACGGCAGACATCGAAGCCAGCTTCGGCCAGGGGTCGGCGCGCCTGAACCAGGCGCTCTTCACCGGCCAGACCGGCAGCCTTTCGGTCAACGGCGTCATTCCCTATCGCAGCGGCAGCCTCGCGCTCGCCGGAACCTTCATCGACACGCTCAATGCCGGACAGAGGCTGCGCTTCTTCGTCGGCGGCTCCTGGCCGAATGCTGTGATCTCGCCCCTGTCGGTGCTCGGCGAACCCAACTGAAACGGCCGGCGTCAGGGACACCGGCCGTTGGCTTGAAAATCAGGACGAACGCAAAGCAATCTTCCGCCAGGCGCAGAGCCGCATCGGTTCAGGATTGGGCAAAGGCGGCCCGTTCGTCACGCTCGCGCTGTACCTCGCGCTGCTTGGTGACGATGGAGGCGACGACCACCCCGATCGCGACGACACCGATCAGGATCGTGCAGATCGCGTTGATTTCCGGCGTCACGCCAAGCCGCACCTGACTGTAGATCTTCATAGGCAGCGTGGTTGCACCCGGTCCGGTCGTGAAGCTCGAGATCACGAGATCATCCAGCGACAAGGTGAAGGCCAGCACCCAGCCGGAAAACACCGCCGGCGCAATGACCGGCAAGGTGATCGCGAAGAAGGTCGCAACCGGGGTCGCCCCAAGATCGAGTGCTGCCTCTTCGATCGACCGGTCGAAGCTCAGGAGCCGCGACTGCACGACCACGGCAACGAAGCACATGGTGAAAGTGATGTGCGCCAGCGTGATCGTCCAGAAGCCGCGGTCGAGACCGATGGCCACGAACAGCAGCAGCAGCGACAGGCCGGTGATCACCTCGGGCATGACGAGTGGCGCATAGACCATGCCGGAGAACAGCATGCGACCGCGAAAGCGCGTGTAGCGAACGAGCGCGATCGCTGCAAGCGTTCCAAGCACGGTTGCACAGGTCGCCGAGATCAACGCGACGCGGATCGTCACCCAGGCAGCATCGAGCAGCGCCTGATTGTGCCAGAGTTGCGTGTACCACTTGGTCGAAAAGCCGGCCCAGACCGTGACGAGCTTCGATTCGTTGAAGGAGAAGATAATCAGAAGCACGATCGGCAGGTACAGGAACCCGAAGCCGAGAACGATCGAGGCGATGTTGAAACGTGACCAGGTGCCCATGACCTACCTCCCCTCGCCATCGGCTTTCGCCTGCGCGTTCTGGAAATAGACGATCGGCAGCACCAGGATCAGCAACAGGATCGTCGCCACGGCCGAGGAAACCGGCCAGTCGCGGTTGGCGTTGAACTCGTTCCAAAGCGTCTTGCCGATCATCAGCGTCTCCGAACCGCCGAGCAGATCGGGGATGACGAACTCGCCGACCGCAGGAATGAAGACAAGCAGGCAGCCGGCGACCACGCCCGCCAGCGACAATGGGAACGTGACCCGCCAGAAGGCGGTGAACGGCGTGCAGCCGAGATCGAGCGCCGCTTCGGTCAGCGAGTGGTCCATCTTCTCCAGTGAGGAGTAGATCGGCAGCACCATGAAGGGCAGGTATGAATAGACGATGCCGATATAGATCGCCCAATTGGTGTTGAGGATGATCAGCGGCTGGTCGATGACGTTGATGCTCATCAGGAACTGGTTGAGCAGACCCTCGGGCTTGAGGATCGCAATCCAGGCGTAGACGCGGATCAGGAAGCTCGTCCAGAACGGCAGGATCACCAGCATCAAGAGCGTCGGCCGAATGGTCTTCGGCGCCTTCGCCATGCCGTAGGCGACCGGATAGGCGATCAGCAGCGTCAGCACGGTCGAAACCGCCGCAATGACGACGCTCGACACATAGGCATTGAAGTAGAGGACATCCTCCGTCAGCCAGACATAGTTGTCGAACGAGAATTCTCTCGCCTTTTCAACGATGCCGGACAGGCCGCCAAAGAGATCGAAGACCGGCGTATAGGGCGGCATCGCCACTGCCGTCTGCGACAGTGATATACGGAAGACGATGAAGAAGGGGATGAGGAAGAAAAACAGCAGCCAGGCATAGGGGATGATGATGACGAGGCGGCTGAAGACAGCGGAAGCGACGCGTGTCATGGTCTCAATCCTTCAGAACGACGCCGGCGTCTTCGCCGAAGGAAACCCACACTTCCTGGTCGTAACCAAGCGGATCCTCAACCGCGCGCACCGCATTCAGCGACGATGCCTTGATCACGCGTCCATCCTTCAGGCGCACATGGAAGACCGTCATGTCGCCGAGATAGCCGATATCCCAGATCTCGCCCTGGACAGTGTTCACGGGCGCGTGGGCCGGTGGCTGCCGGCCCACGCGGATTTTTTCCGGACGGACAGCAACGGCCGACTTGCCGCCTGTGGCCGGCGTTTCGGGGGAGGCCATGCGGATGGGGAAACCATTGGTGCCTTCAAGGCGGACATAGCCGCCCTCGGCTCCAGCGACCGCTCCCTCGAAAATGTTGACGTCGCCGATGAAGTCCGCAACGAAACGGGAATTCGGCGCCTCATAGATCTCGGCCGGGGTCGCAACCTGGATGACCTTGCCGTGGCTCATGACCGCGATGCGGTCGGCCATGGTCATCGCCTCCTCCTGGTCGTGGGTGACGACCACGAAGGTAAGGCCGAGTTCCTGCTGCAGGTCCATCAGTTCGAACTGGGTTTCCTCGCGCAGTTTCTTGTCGAGCGCACCGAGCGGCTCGTCGAGGAGCAGCACCTTCGGCCGCTTGGCAAGCGAGCGGGCGAGTGCCACGCGCTGGCGCTGGCCACCGGAAAGCTGGTGCGGCTTGCGCTGGGCAAACTTCTCGAGCTTCACCAGCTTCAGCATCTGCGCCACACGCGCTGCGATGTCCGCCTTCGGCATACCGTCCTGCTTCAGTCCGAAGGCGATGTTGTTCTCCACCGTCATGTGCGGAAAGAGCGCGTAGGACTGGAACATCATGTTGACGGGCCGCCGGTAGGGCGGGATGCCGGCCAGGCTCTGGCCGTCGAGAATGATCTCGCCCGACGTTGGCTGCTCGAAGCCGGCGAGCATGCGCAGAAGCGTCGATTTTCCGCAGCCCGAGGCGCCGAGAAGCGCAAAGAACTCGCGCGTGTAGATGTCCAGCGAAAGGTCGTCGACGGCGGTAAAGTCGCCGAACCGCTTCGTCACGTTCTTGAAGGAAATGAATGGCTTGGAAGCGGGATCCGCCCAAGGGGCAAAGGACCGCCGGATACTGCCGAGAGACTTCATCATCTATCCCCGAATGATACAGCCGATGGGCACTCTCGTTTTCCCCGGTGCCCCCTTAAGAAAATTGCCCGGATTTTGAGGTCCGGGCAATTCGTTTTCCGCTCTTACTGGCCGGTTACGACCTTTGTCCAGAGTCGGGTCAATACCCTCTGTTCTTTCGCCTCGAAGGGCGTCACCGTGAACAGTTTCTGCATCACCTCGTCCGACGGATAAATGGCGCTGTCTTCCAGAACGGCCTTGTCGAGGAACTGCTGCGAGGCCTTGTTGCCGTTAGCATAGAAGACATAGTTCGATGCCTTGGCCACGACTTCGGGCTTCATCATGTAGTTGAGGAACGCATGGGCTTCCTCGACGTGCGGTGCGTCAGCAGGGATCGCAAGCATGTCGAACCACATCTGCGCGCCCTGCGAGGGGATCGCGTAGTCGACGGTCACACCGGCCTTTGCTTCGGCCGCACGGTCGCGGGCCTGGAAGACGTCGCCGGAGAAGCCGATTGCGAGGCAGATGTCGCCGTTGGCGAGCGCGTTGATGTATTCCGAGGAATGGAACTTGCGCACATAGGGACGGATGCTCGCCAGCAGCTCAGCCGCCTTTTCCAAATCGGCAGCCTCGTGGCTATCCGGGTTGAGGCCGAGATAAGCGAGCGCCGAAGGCATGACGTCGGTCGGGGAATCGAGGATGTGGATGCCGCAATCCTTGAACTTCGCCGCCAGTTCCGGCTTGAAGATGACGTCCCAGTTGGGCTTCTCGTCGGTGCCGAGGATCGCCTTCATCTTGTCGACATTGTAGCCGATGCCGGTGGTGCCCCACATGTAGTCGATGGCATAGTCGTTGCCCGGATCGTACTTGGCCGTACGATCCATGATCACATCCCACATATTGGAAAGGTTCGGCAGCTTCGACTTGTCGAGCTTCTGGAACACGCCGGCAGCGATCTGCCGCTGCAGGAAGGTCGCCGTCGGCACGACGACGTCGTAGCCCGAACCGCCCGCGAGCAGCTTCGTCTCCAGGATCTCGTTGGAATCGAAGACGTCGTAGACGACCTTGATGCCCGTCTCCTTGGTGAAGTCTTCCAGAATACTGCTGTCGATGTAATCCGACCAGTTGTAGACGTTGACCACGCGCTCCTGCGCCGAGGCCAGCATGGTCGAACCGGCCAGGACGGCTGCCGCCAGGGTTGTGACGATGAGCTTGGACATACAACTCCCCTTTTGATTTTTCATATCGGGCCCGGCATGCCGGGCACCGTCTATCCGCTTCGCTCAGGCCGCGAGGTTAGGCATGTTTCTCGATAACCTCAAGCGCTTTCGTGCCAATAAAAGGCGCCGTCGCATCGGCCAACGATTTTCACAAGTCAAGGAAAATCGGGTACTTATGGCGAAGCGCCGCACCCCTCATCAAACCGGGCGGCAGCGTCCACCGCAGTTAACCATGTCCATGCTCGACATGTACGGACCGACGTTTACAATTGATTAACCATAACCGCCGTGCGATTTTCGCTCCGGTTGTGCATCAAGGTACGGATATAGCGATGGGCGAGAAGATCATTGGCGAAAAGGCCATGGGCGGGCGGCGCCGCAGGATCGACCCCAAGGAATTGAAACGCCTTTCCGTGCTCGAACCGCGAAAGGCGCTGAGCGCAATCGCTTTCAATTGGGCGATGATTGCAACGGCAATCGCCGTCAGCGAATATGCCGGCAATCCGCTTGTCTACCTGATCGCCGTGGTGCTGATAGCCGGACGCATGCACGCGCTCGGCTGCATGATCCACGAGGCGGCGCATTATCGCATCATCCGCAACCGTAAACTCAGCGACTGGATGAGCGATCTCCTGCTCGCCTGGCCGGTGCTTGCGACCGTCGACGGCTATCGCCAGAACCATCTCGCCCATCATCAACACGCCAATACCGACGCGGATCCGGACTGGACGGCAAAGCTCGGCATGCCGCAATTCACCTTCCCGCAGAAGCTTGTGCGCGGCGTCGCCCAGTTGCTTGGCTATCTCGTCGCGGTCAACTCGCTGCGCGACATGCTGCATATGGCCAAGCGCATGGGAAAGAACGACCGCTCGACGCTTCAATACAAGGTGCTGCGCATCGGCTTCTATGTGGCCGCGGCGGCGATCTTCACGCTGCTCGGTATCTGGCGGGAAGTGGCGCTCTACTGGGTGGTGCCGTTCCTTACGTTCTTCTGCCTGTTTCTCTATATACGCAGCGTCGCCGAACACTTCGGCAACATGGACTACAGCGACGAATTGACGAGCTCACGCACGGTCTATCCGCATGCCTGGGAGAAGCTGTTCTTTGCCCCCCACAACATCAACTACCACCTCGAGCACCATCTCTATCCCGGTGTGCCCTTCTACAATCTGCCCGAATTGCACGCGATCCTGATGCGCGACAGGGCCTATGCGGACAAGGCGCACATTACCCGGGGCTACACGACCGGACTGCCAGCGGAATGCTTCGCGCCGAACGCACCGTTACTGCCGAACCAGCATCCCGTCAGCTACTGAAAATCAAAGACACTGAGGCCGGTCGCCATCTCATCGAGCCCGAGCGGCCGCGTGACCGGCGGCTCGGCACGCGCGAGGCAGCCCTGCCGCTCGCAGAGCCGACAGGCAGCACCAATTGCGACCGCAGGCGGCAGCGCCGAACCGTAGACGACCTCGTCGGCGAAGGATGCTTCGCAACCGAGAAGCAGGGCCGTGCGCCGGACCCGCTCCTGGAATGCCGCCTGTGGGCCGTCCAACGTGCGTGCCACCGTCAGAAACGCAGCGCCATCGGGCATTTCGACACGATCGACCAGAACCTGCCCGGGCACCGAGAATGCGGCATGGATATTGAGCTTCGGACAGCCGCCGCCGAATTTCGCCTGCGGGAAGCCTGATGCACCGGCCCGCCGCAGGCGGTGGCCGGCATTGTCGATCTCCATCAGGAAGAACGGCACGCCCTGCGCTCCGGGGCGCTGCAGCATGGTCAGCCGGTTGGCGGCCTGCTCGAAGGAGACCTGAAAGCGGGCGCGCAACATATCGACATCATATTTCGCGCGCTGCGCCGCGGCGAGGAAGGCGGCATAGGGCATCATCAGCGCATGCGCGCCATAGCGCGCAAGCTCGAAGCGAGCGATACGGCGCGCCTCCGCAGTCGAGAAACGCAAGGGCTCGAGTTCCGCGATGATCGCGTCGTGGCAGGCGATCGATACCGCCTCCATGGCGATCTCGCGCAACTGGTCATAGGGCGACAGCCGTTCGGAGATGAAAAGGCGCATGGAATGGCGGTCAAAGCGCCGGCGCAGGTTGGGCATCGCATGCACCGGCAGGCTGCGCACCACCAGGCCATGCTCCTTCTTCAACCAAGTCTTCAGAGCGCCCACAAGGTCATCGCCAGGCGACAGCGCCTCATGGAAGGCTTCTGCTGCCGCCTCGATTGCAGCAAAATGATTGGGCCGGGTTTCGAATGTCTCGCGCACCTCGTCCATCGGCAGCCGCGTGCCCGAAAGCGCCTCCATGTGCCCCTGCCCCGCCAGGAGATCGGCGAGGTCCTTGAGGCGAGCCGCCTGCTCGCGATAGGCGCGGTAGAGCTTGACGACACCGCCGGCGGCATTGGGGGCGGCTTCCGCCACCTCGATCAGTTCCTGCTCTCCCGGCAGCTCCGCCGAGAGAAGCGGATCGGCGAAAACCTCGCGCAACTGCGCGAGGCTGCCGCCGGTTTCCCCCTGCAACTCGTCGAGATCGACCTTGTAGACCGAGGCGAGTTTCAAAAGCAGCTGCACCGTCAAGGGCCGCTGATTGCGCTCGATCAGATTGAGGTAGGACGGCGAGATCCCGAGCGCATCGGCCATGGCCGTCTGTGTCAGCGACAGGCCATTGCGGATACGCCTGACCCGCGGCCCGGCAAAGATCTTGTTTTCGGCCATTTGTAATTACCTTTACAATCTCTGCCGCACAGCATGATTTACACTTTTTACAAATTTACTTCGCACTTCTGTCAAAGGCAAGACAAGATAACCCTTTTGGTCTCACCATTTCTCTGTTTCCATTAGCCGAATGTCGCAGCGCAATGTAAAAACTGTCACATGAACTCGAAACGAAAAGCACCGAACGACAAAAGTCGAATGGATGCCCGGTTTTGACGGGAGAATGTAATGACTGATTTTTACAAGCTTGTTCCGAGCGCGCCGCATGGCCGCTTCGATGGCATCGAACGCCCCTATGGTGCAGAGGCCGTGAAGCGGCTGCGCGGGTCGGTCGAGATCCGCCATTCGCTGGCCGAAATGGGCGCGAACCGCTTGTGGAAGCTCATTCACGAGGATGACTTCGTCAACGCTCTCGGCGCGCTCTCGGGCAACCAAGCCATGCAGATGGTCCGCGCCGGCCTGAAGGCGATCTATCTATCCGGCTGGCAGGTTGCTGCCGACGCCAACACCGCTTCGGCCATGTATCCGGACCAGTCGCTCTATCCGGCCAATGCCGCACCCGAGCTTGCCAAGCGCATCAACCGCACGCTGCAGCGCGCCGACCAGATCGAGACCTCCGAAGGCAACGGCCTTTCGGTCGACACTTGGTTCGCGCCGATCGTCGCCGATGCCGAAGCCGGCTTCGGCGGTCCGCTCAATGCCTTCGAGATCATGAAGGCTTTCATCGAAGCGGGTGCCGCGGGTGTCCATTACGAGGACCAGCTCGCATCGGAAAAGAAGTGCGGTCACCTCGGCGGCAAGGTTCTGATCCCGACGGCGGCCCATATCCGCAACCTGAATGCGGCGCGGCTCGCTGCCGACGTTATGGGCACACCGACGCTGGTCATCGCCCGAACCGACGCGGAAGCGGCCAAGCTCTTGACCTCCGACATCGATGAGCGCGACCGTCCCTTCGTTGATTACGATGCCGGCCGCACGGTCGAAGGCTTCTACCAGGTGAAGAACGGGCTCGAGCCCTGCATCGCCCGCGCGGTGGCCTATGCGCCCCATTGCGACCTGATCTGGTGCGAAACATCGAAGCCGGACCTAGTGCAGGCCCGCAAGTTTGCCGAGGGCGTGCACAAGGTGCATCCGGGCAAGCTGCTCGCCTACAACTGCTCGCCGTCGTTCAATTGGAAGAAGAACCTCGACGACGCAACGATCGCCAAGTTCCAGCGGGAGCTGGGCGCGATGGGCTACAAGTTCCAGTTCATCACGCTTGCCGGCTTCCATCAGCTGAACTTCGGCATGTTCGAGCTGGCGCGCGACTACAAGGCGCGGCAGATGGCCGCCTATTCGGAGCTGCAGGAGGCGGAGTTCGCAGCCGAGGCCAACGGCTACACCGCCACCAAGCACCAGCGTGAGGTGGGCACCGGCTACTTCGACGCCGTTTCGATGGCGATCACCGGCGGCCAATCCTCGACGACCGCCATGAAAGAATCGACCGAGCACGATCAGTTCCGCCCGGCCGCAGAGTGAAAGCCCGGCGGGAGCGCGGCAATCCCTGCCCGCTGCGCTCCTGCCGATCCCCAGAAATTGGGGCGGGATGCGGACGGAACCCGCATCCCATTCCAGCCTCGAACCTCAAGGAGAAGTCCAATGACAGTCCAGACACGCGTCAAGGAACGGGCCGAGGAGCAGTCTTCGGCAATGACCCCGGACCAGCAGGCTGCGATCCGCATGGTCGCCAACGACCTGCACCGCCTCAACCAGTCCGTCATGAAAGCCGTCGACGCCGGCGTATCGGTCGAGCTCGTTCGCTCGGCTCGCCATCACGGCGGCGAAGGCAACTGGGGCGATCTTCTGATCCCCGTCATCGTTACTCAGGGCCGGCCGTGATGCTGATCGCGATGATGCTTGCGATGGCCCTGCTTTCGTCAATTTCATTTCAGCCGCTGGCCGCAATGAGAGCGACGAAAGCAATTTCAGGTTGATTTTTACGTCTATCAAAGCGACGATATGACGTTGCACGAGATCGGAATGGCCGGCGAGAATGCCGGCCATTCATGGTTGTAACACTGAATCGTGATTCAACGCTTGCCTTTGAACTGCCATTTCAAGTTGATCGGTCGGCTTGCAGCGGGTTACATTAGCCTAGCCTATGTTAGCTAGGGGCAAGCATGTATCGATCGACGAAAGCTGCCGATACGGCCGAACTGACGGAGCTGATCTACGGCGCCGCCTTTGGCGACTGCAGCTGGCAGGACTTTCTCGACCGGCTGACGACGACCATGCCAGACGGGCGCTCGGCGCTGCACTACCACGATCTGACATCGCCAGCCGCCTGCGTGCCCTACGTCTCCGGCTTTACCCCTGATGCCATCGACCAGTTCAACAACCACTTCGCGGCGATCAACCCGTGGATTCCGAAGTCGGTGCTCGTACCAGTGGGGCGGGGCCTTTCCGGCGAACACATCGTCTCACGCACGGACCTCATCAAATCCGAGTTCTACAATGATTGGCTGAAGAGCCAGACCGGCTGCGAGACCACCGTGGGCGTGACGATCGTGCGCAGCCCGACCCGCACATTGCTGGTATCGACCTGTACGTCGTCGAC
This sequence comes from Ensifer sp. 2TAB8, assembly GCF_052115125.1. Classification (NCBI taxonomy): domain Bacteria; kingdom Pseudomonadati; phylum Pseudomonadota; class Alphaproteobacteria; order Hyphomicrobiales; family Rhizobiaceae; genus Ensifer; species Ensifer sp. 2TAB8. The sequence goes on from NZ_JBFRGB010000001.1 coordinate 434,676, forward strand.
GGACGAACAGGTCAACCAGCAGGCAGCCGATCAATACACCCTGCTTGCTCCCCATCTGAAGCGCGCCTTCGACTTCCTGCGGCGGCGCGACCTGATGATGGCCGAACAGCATGAGGGCCGGACGCTGCTCGATACGATCGGCGTCGGCGTCATCTATGTCGGCGACAATCTCCGCATCCGTTCGATGAACGACAACGCCGAACAGATGGCGGCCAAGGGCTCTCCGTTTCGCGTCACGCTCAGCGGGCGCCTGTTCATGGACGAACCGGAAACCAATGCGGCGCTAGAGCTGCTAGCCTCACCGGTCGGCGCCCCGGCGCAGCCGCAGGTTCGCATCGTCACGACCGCGGAGGATGGCGCTTTCCGGATCACCCTGGTCCGGCGAAGCGCCAACATCTTTACCGAACTTCTGGATGGCCCCACGGTCGCGGTGCTGATCGAGCCGGCGACGTCGCTCGTTTGCGACCAACGCCTCGACCATCTGAAGGACAGCTACGGCCTCACGCCGGCCGAAATCCGCATCGCCTCCGGCGTCGCCGCCGGCCTGACGCTGAAGGAAATGTCGCATGCCAACGGCGTCAGCTACGAGACGATCCGCACCCAGCTGAAAAGCATCTATGCCAAGACCCGGGTCAATTCCCAGGCGGCCCTCGTCAAACTCCTGATGCGTTGAGCAAACGCGCAGATCCAATGCTAATCACGCGGCCTGGATGCCGGCCGACTGCACACCTGTTCAGCCGCGACGCGGTCGTTTTCCGGCAAAGACGTCGGCATGGCTGCGCAACAGCTTCGTCATGCGGTCGACCACCGTGCGGATTTCCCTTCGGTGCCGGTCTTCGTTGTTCATCACGATCCATTGCCGGTGCCGTAGCGCCGGGATCTCCTCACCGGCCCGTTCCAGCATCGGGTCGAGATCACCGACGAAACAGGGCAGCACGGCGCAACCGGCGCCGGCGCGGGCGAGATCCAAAAGCGAGCGCGGCCGCGTGATCGTCGCGACGATCCGGCCATCCGCCTGCTGGTGCGGCCAGCGAAGATAGGACGAAATCGCTTCCTCTTCGCCCACGGCCACCCACCGGGAGCTGACAGCCGACGGCGCGTTCTTCTGGCGGTAGGCGGCATAGGCGACGTCGCCGACCGGGCTCGCCGCCAGATAGGTCTCCTCGGGCTCGAATGCGCGGATGCCGATGTCGGTCTCGCGATAGGCAAGGCTGGCGCGCGTCTCGCCGACGGTTATCGCGAGGCTGAAGCCGTCCCTCTCGGTGCAGAGCGCCGGGAAGTTCTCGGCAAGCAGCCAGGCGATCCAGGTACCGACGGTGATGCGGACGGTCGCGCCTTCACCCTCGCGCCGCCAGCTCTCGACCCGGCGCGCGGCGGCTTCCATCTCCTGGAGCTGCTCGAAAAGAAGCTCGCCATCGCCCGTGAGCTGGTAGCCGGTCTGGCTGCGCAGGAACAGCGCACGACCCGTCCGCTCCTCGAGTTCCAGCATCCGCCGCCCGACAGTGGCCGGGCTCGAGCCGAGCGTCTGCGCCGCTCCGGTCAAGCCGCCCGTGCGCGCCACGCTCATGAAACAGCGGTAGATATCCCAATCCAGGTTTTTCATGGCTGAAAAACATAGGCCGTTATCCGGTGTATGTAAAACTGCTTTTGATGCATAAAAGAGGTGATGCCCACCACATGAGGAGCATCACGATGGAAATGATGGCAATGGTCTATATCGCCGACATGGCCCTGAAAAACAGGCGTTGGGACGAAGACTTCGATCCGAAGCCGCCGGGATATTTTCGGCGCCTGTTCAACGCCTTGACCGCCAGGATCGCAGAGCGACGCATGAGGCGCGTCGGCGCTGAAAAAAAGAGCACCGCGGAGCCCTGCGGCCACGCGGTGCAATGTTAGCCCCTGCCGTTGTTATGTCGCACGGCGATTCCGGTTTGCCGTGCCTTCGCCGGAAGACGGAACGTCCGCCGTCAGCGAATTCGATAGCCGGTCGCCTCAGGCGGCCCGGTAGTTGTATTCGTCTGCTTCCGGCTCCAGGCGGAACTGCTCGACAAGCATCATCAGCGTGTCCGCCTGGTGCGCGAGCGACCGGCTCGTCGCCGTCGCTTCCTCGACCATGGATGCGTTCTGCTGTGTCATCTGGTCCATCTGGTTGACCGAGCCGTTGACCTCGTTCAAGGCCACGGCCTGATCGCGGCTTGCCGTCGCGATCATCTCGACGTGCTGGCTGACGGTGACGATCTGCGCGCTGATCGATGCCAGCACTTCGCCCGTTTCCTTGACCAGGTGCGAACCCGCATTGACCTCGGTCGTCGACTTATTGATGAGGCCCTTGATTTCGCGCGCGGCCTCTGCCGAACGCTGTGCCAGTTCACGCACTTCCTGGGCGACAACGGCAAAACCCTTACCCGCTTCACCCGCACGCGCCGCCTCGATGCCGGCGTTCAGCGCCAGGAGGTTCGTCTGGAAGGCGATGTCGTCGATCACCTCGATGATCTGCTCGATCTGGCGCGAGGCGTCCTCGATGCGTCCCATGGCGGCGATTGCGTTGGTGACGACGGTGGCCGAACTGTCGGCGCTGCGCTTCGTCTGGATCACAGCATGGTTGGCTTCTCCGGCGCGTTCGGCCGACGAGCGAACGGTCACGGTGATCTGGTCGACGGCGGCGGCGGTTTCTTCGAGCGATGCGGCTTGCGCTTCGGTCCGCTTCGACAGCGAGTCCGCGGCATGGTGCATGCTGGAGCCGCTTTCCTGGATCGCCTGCGCATTGGCACGGATCTGCGAGAGCGTATCCTGCAGGCGGATCAGCGAGCCGTTGAAGTCTTCGCGCAACTGTTCGAGACGTCCGTGGAAGGGAACCTCGATCTGGCGCGAGAGGTCGCCCTGCGCCAGGCGACCGAGGCCGGCCGCAAGCTCGCTGACGGCCAGATCGATCTGGCGATCGAGTTCGCGCTTTTCCTGGTCGTTGCGGCTGCGCTCCATATCGGCGCGTGTCCGCTGCTCTTCGCTCTCGGCCTCGATGCGCACCTTGGAAAGCGCGTTCTCCTTGAACACGCCGAGCGCACGCGCCATGTCGCCGATTTCGTCGCGACGGGCATCGCCGTCGATTGCGGTGTCGAGGCGACCATCTGCGAGGCGACGCATGGCAGCGGTGATCTGGCCGATCGGCTTCTTCAGCGTCAGCGTCAGCGCAATGCCGGCCAGCAGCGCGATGACGACGCCGGCGACGGTTGCAGCGACCGAGATCTGATTTGCTTCCTGGCGCTCCGTTCCCGCAGCCACCTTCTGCTGCTCGGCAAAGCCGGTGAGATCGCCCCAGATCTGGTCGATCGACTGGCCGGCGGCGTCGAAGTCCGAGGTGCGCTTAACGGTGATTTCGACGAGTGCTGCGGCATCCTTCTTCATCGCCGTCAGGATCGGCATCAGCGTATCGGCAATCTTGTCGAAGGAAGCGCCATCGCTGGCAACGCCACGCAGCGTCGCCATGTTCTGCTGAACGGCAAGTGACTTGTCGAGCAGCTTCTGGCGGTTCTCTTCGTTCGTCTGCCCCATGAAGGTCGCAGCGGAGATCTGGATGTCCGTGATCGACGCGGCGAGCCGGCGGGTTGCGGTCAACACCGATTCCGTCGTGACGATCTGCTCGTCGAGCTCGGCGAAAATGCGCGTCGCATCACGCATCTTGCCGACCGATGCTGCCTCCAGGCGGAAGCTCGCGGTGCGGAAACGGTCGACGTACTTGGAGATACCGGCAAGCGTTTCCGGACCGGCCGGCGCCTTTAGCAGCGAGCCGATCTCGCTCGAGGCCGAGGTGATCGTTTCGGTGAGCGACTTCTCGTCCTTCGGCAAAAGGCGGAAGATGTCGCGCTCGGTGCGGCCGATCATCGGGAAACGTTCCTTGACGGCCTTCAGCTTGTCGTCGACGGTGATCGCCTTGCTGACTTCGGTGCCGAATTCACTGAAGAAGCGGCTGGCGCGCATCAGCTTCTCGGCTTCGCGCAGCATGGTCTTGGCGGCGTTTTCGTTCTTCCGCACGGCGTATTGCAGCCGGTTCGATTCCTCGTTGATCTTGGAGCGCTCGATCAGCAGTGCGTCGAGATTCGCAGCCATCGCGGCGCGCAGCTCCTGTTCACCGACATGCAGCTTCCAGAGGCCGTCAATACGCGCCTCGATGTCGTTTGTCGCGGCGATTGCGGCCGTCAGCTCGTCCTGGCCGCTCTGGCCGGCGACCTGCGCGGCCGTCGCGGCAAGCACATCCTTCTGGGCCGAAATCTTCGACTGGACCGCTTGCCTGGTTTCCTCGGTCGTCGAATGCAGGAAGGCGTTCATGCCCGCATAGACATCCTTGAAGCCGCTCAATGTCTGCAGCACGCTGTTGGAAATCTCCATGCGGCCCTGAAGCAGGCCGGATGCATAGAGGCCGGTGATACCGACGGCACAGATGCTGACGACGAAAGGCAGGATGAAAAAGAGCACCTTCGTCTGGATCTTGAAACGGGCAAGAATTCTATCAATGAACATTGAAAACACCTTGGCTCGCAGCTCGCATTCGCCTCCCCCGACGGCTCGAGACGTCTGCGCGTTCCACGACAGGGCGTGAAGGCGCGAACGATCGAGAGCCACCCGATGCGCAAACAGGCTGATGTTTTTCGGAAAATCATACGGCGCACGCCGCAAGTCCGTCGGCAATCATTGCGGATCCGCGCCACCCCTCCAGGCAGCGCGAACCTGACGAAACTCACATCGTCGTACTATTCAATTTGAACGATTAAAAATTATATAAGCGCAATCGCCTGCGGCGGAAAATCCGAAGGGGCGCGGGGGCGGCTTACGCTGCGCCCCATGGAACCGGCCGCTAGGGCCGGTCGCCGGTGATCAGAACCAAAGGGCCGGAATGGTTGCGAGCGCGGCTACGGCGAAGAAGGCGATCAGTGCGAGGCGCGTGACAGCGGCCTTCTGCTGACGGCTTTCGTCGGTGCGGGCAATCGCGATGGCGCGGGAACGGCGGCGTGGTTCGTTCATGGCATCCTGTCCTTGTCACATCGACCAGCAACCATCGGCCCGGATGAACCGGCTTGCCAGTCACACACATATTGCAGCCATGCCGTGGCGGAGGAAAGTCAAAAAATAGGAAACAGTGTTATTTCCGTTTATGTGACAATCCGATCTCACCAACCGCCGGCTGTGCCGACGAAAATAAAGGTTTGATCAGATCCGTTAACAATTGCTGAAGCGCGACCCACCAAAAGCAGGGAGATCAGGCGTCCAGCCCGGCAGCAAAGCCCGATGCCCAGGCCCATTGGAAATTGTAGCCGCCAAGCCACCCGGTCACATCGACGCATTCGCCGATGAAGTAGAGGCCCGGCACCGCCTTCGCCTGCATCGTCTTGGAATCGAGCCCATTGGTGTCGACGCCGCCGAGCGTGACTTCGGCCGTGCGATAGCCCTCCGATCCGGCTGGCTTGATCGTCCAGGCCTGGATCGAGGCCGCAAGCTGATTGAGCGTCTTGTCCGAGAGGTCGGCCAGCTGACGGCCGGTGAGCTTCGTGCCATCGGCGAAGAACTGTGCGAGCCGGCGTGGCAGGATGTCACCAAGCGCCGTCTGCGCCGCCTGCTTGCCGTGGGTGCGACGGATCTCTTTCAGGATCGCGGCGATGTCGACGTCCGGCATCAGCCGCAACTCGATCTCCTGTCCTTCGCGCCAATAGGAGGAGATCTGAAGGATCGCCGGGCCGCTTAGACCTCGGTGGGTAATCAGCACCGCTTCGCGAAACGCCGTCTTGCCGAACCGGGCTTCGGCATCAGCTGCGACGCCCGCCAGTCCCCCGATCGTTTCGAGTTGCGCCGGATCAAGCGTCAACGGCACAAGGCCCGGCCGCGTTTCGACCGTGGCCAGACCGAACTGCTCGGCGATCCGGTAGGCGAGCCCGGTCGCACCCATCTTCGGGATCGACTTGCCGCCGCTGGCGATGACGAGCGACTGCGCATCGATCGGCCCCTCATCGGTCATGATCCGGAAGCCCGCACCGTGACGCTCGACGCTCTCGATCGAGGTTTCCAGCCGCAGTTCGGCATGGACCTCGCGCATTTCAGAAAGCAGCATCTTGATGATGTCCTTGGCCGAATGGTCGCAGAAGAGCTGGCCAAGCGTCTTTTCGTGCCAGGCGATGCCGTGCTTTTCGATCAGTGCGAGAAAATCGCGCGGGGTGTAACGCGCCAGCGCCGACTTGCAGAAATGCGGGTTGGCCGACAGGAAGTTCTTCGGCCCCGCATGGATATTGGTGAAGTTGCAGCGGCCGCCGCCGGAAATGCGGATCTTCTCGCCCGGCGCCTTGGCATGATCGAGCACAGCCACACGGCGCCCACGCTTACCCGCCTCAATGGCGCACATCATGCCCGCGGCACCGGCGCCGATGATGACCACATCCTTCTTGTCAGCCACGAAACACCCCAGCTCTTTTGTCCTTCCTTCCCGGTGGCGGAGACGAAAGTCAATGACGAAGCCCATCTAGCCAATTGCCAATCTACGGTTATGATGCGTCATCCGAAGCCAAAACCGGTGATTTATGCCCTCGAAGAGAAGTGCCGCCCAACAAACAACGAAAACCAGCAAATCCTCGAAAATCCCCCCCGCCCTGCATTCCCTCCGCGGCGTGAGCACCTGGAAGGAAGCCACGGACTGGCTCAAGATCCGCGGCATCGAAGACATCGAATGCATCACGCCAGACCTTGCCGGCGTTCCGCGCGGCAAGATGATGCCGACCTCGAAATTCACGTCCAACACGTCGCTAGCTCTGCCTTCGGCCGTCTACCGCCACACGATTTCGGGCGAATACCCTGATGAAACCGGGCAGTTCCGCTACGATTCCCGTGACAGCGACATCAAGCTCGTGCCCGACCTCTCGACCCTTTCGGTCGTGCCCTGGGAAACCGACCCGACGGCGCAGGTGATCTGCGACATCGTCGGTTCGCAGGGCGAACAGATCAGCTACACTCCGCGCAACGTTTTGAAACGCGTGGTCGAGCTTTATCGCCAGAAGGGCTGGAAGCCGGTGGTGGCACCGGAAATCGAGTTCTATCTCGTCGCCCAGAACGACGACCCGGACTACCCGCTGCACCCGCCGAAGGGCCGTTCCGGCCGCTCCATCCTTGGCGGTCAGGGCTATTCGATCGCCGGCATCAACGAGTTCGACGAACTGATCGACGACATCTACCACTTCTCCGAGAAGCAGGGGCTGGAGATCGACACGCTGATCCACGAGGAGGGTCCGGCCCAGCTTGAGATCAACCTTCGCCACGGCGACCCGATCGAGCTTGCCGACCAGGTCTTCCTGTTCAAGCGGACGATCCGCGAAGCGGCGCTGAAACACGGCATCTATGCCACCTTCATGGCAAAGCCGATGCAGGGCCAGCCGGGTTCGGCGATGCACATCCACCAGTCGGTGGTCGAGATCAACACAGGCCGCAACCTGTTCTCGAACCCTGACGGCTCGGCATCGAAGGAGTTCTTCCACTTCATCGGCGGGATGCAGCACTACGTGCCGCGCACGCTCGTGATGATGGCCCCCTATGTGAACTCCTATCGCCGGCTCACGCCCGACATGTCGGCGCCGGTGAATACCGCCTGGGGCTACGATAACCGCACCACGGCGTTCCGCATTCCGGTATCGGAGCCGATCGCCCGGCGTATCGAGAACCGGCTGCCGAGCTCGGACGCAAACCCCTATCTGGCGCTCGCGGCCTCACTTGCCTGCGGCTATCTCGGCATCATCGAGCAGCGGGAGCCGACGGCACCGACCGAGGATACGGCGAACGAGGGCGAGATCCTCCTGCCCCGTGGCCTGCTCGAGGCCGTATCGCTCCTGGAATCGGCGCCGTCGCTCGCCGAAGTGCTGAGCCCGGAGTTCATCGCCATCTATGCCGGCGTCAAACGTGGCGAGTTCGAGACCTTCATGCAGGTCATCAGTCCCTGGGAACGCGAATTCCTGCTTCTCAACGTCTGACCTCAGAGGTTTCCCATGCCCTGGCAAAGCCCGATCTCGCCCGGTTACTCCTGGTATGAGGCAACGGTTCCGGATCGGCCGGAATATCCCGCCATGCCGGGATCGCGGAAAGCCAATGTCGCGATCATCGGCGGCGGCTATACGGGGCTACAGGCTGCCTGGAACCTGGCACGGCAGGGCGTCGACGTTACCTTGATCGACGCCTGCCGCTTCGGCGACGGTGCCTCTGGCCGCAATGGCGGCCAGTTCGGCACCGGGCAACGCGCCTGGGCGGACGAGACGGAAGAAAGCCTCGGCCACGAACGGGCGCAGGCGCTTTTCGACATGGCCGAGAATGCCAAGCGCTACGTGCTCGATTTCGCCAGCGCGCACCAGATCGACATCGAGTTCGTGCCGGGCCAACTCTCGGTCGGCCACAAGAAAAGCCTCGAAAAAGACTATCGCGACCATGCGGAAGCAATGGCGGCACGCTTCGGCTATCCGCATCTTTCCTTCATGGATCGCGAGGAAACCGCGAGCCGACTCGGGTCCAGCCACTACCATTTCGGCATCCGCGATGCCGGTACCGGCCATATCCACCCGATGAAACTTTTGGTGGGCCTTGCAAGACAGGCGGCGCTCGCCGGCGCCAATCTTTTCGAGCAGACGAAGGCCCTGAAGATTGACCGCCAGAGCGGCGCAATCGTGATCACCACCGATCGCGGCACGATTATTGCCGACCGGGTGCTCGTCGCCTGCAACGCCTATATTGGCAATCTGGAGCCGGTAAGTGCCAGCCACGTCATGCCGATCCGCTCCTTCATCGGCGCAACGAAAGCTCTTGGCGACTATCCGAACGTCATACCCGGCGGCGAATCGGTCGACGATTCGCGCTTCGTCGTACGATACTTCCGCAAATCACGGGATGGGCGGCTGCTCTTCGGCGGACGCGAGGCCTATACCGCCGACAACCCGCTCGATATCTCGAGCCACATCCGCCGGCAGATCAGCGAGATCTATCCGGAGCTTGCCAATATCGAAATCACCCATGCCTGGGGCGGCTCCGTCGGCATCACCATGCCGCGCACGCCCTTCTGTCGCGAGGTCATGCCCGGCGTCACCTCGATCGGCGGCTATTCCGGCCACGGCGTGATGCTCTCCAACTATTGCGGCAAGCTCTATGCCGATCTGGCGCTCGGCAAGGACACCGAGCTCGACCTGCTGAAAGCCCTGAAAATCCCGGCTTTCCCGGGCGGCACGCGGTTCCGCTCCGCCCTTCTCTTCTTCGCGCTTAGCTGGTACGCATTACGCGACAGGTTCTGAAAAACGCTTGCGGCTGCATTTTATTGCGCCGCACTTTAGATCACGATGGTTTTGGGTCGGCTCGACCCAAAATCATAAACGTGATCGATAGTTAGAAGATAGTGCGGGATGCGGGCGGAAAACCGCGCGCACTTTTCCTCATCCCGCACTAGCGCCTTTAAATCGATTAGATTATATGTGCCCCTGACCTGAACAGATCGAGATATCCCATGAGCAGCCAGATCATCCCCGTCGAACCATTTGACTATGTGGTGTTCGGGGGCACCGGCGATCTTGCGGAGCGCAAGCTGTTGCCGGCGCTCTATCACCGCCAGTTGGAAGGCCAGATCACCGAGCCGACGCGCATCATCGGCGCCTCGCGCGCGGCACTCAGCCATGAGGACTATCGCAAGTTTGCCGTCGATGCACTGAAGGAGCATCTGAAGGCAGACGAATACAAGGAAGAGGAAGTCGCGAAGTTCGCCGCACGCCTGTTCTACGTATCGGTCGACGCTAAGTCGGATCAGGGCTGGGACGCACTGAAGAAGATCCTCGAAGAAGGCAAGGAGCGCATCCGCGCCTTCTACCTCGCGGTCGGCCCGGCAATCTTCGGCGACATTTCCGAACGCATCCGCGATCACAAGCTGATCACCAAGAACACCCGCATCGTCGTCGAAAAGCCGATCGGCCGCGACCTCGCCTCGGCGACCGAGCTCAACGACACGATCGGCAAGGTCTTCCGCGAAGAGCAGATCTTCCGCATCGACCACTATCTCGGCAAGGAGACGGTGCAGAACCTGATGGCGCTGCGCTTCGCCAATGCGCTTTACGAGCCGCTGTGGAATTCCGCCCATATCGACCACGTGCAGATCACCGTGTCGGAAGCCGTCGGCCTCGAAAACCGTGCCGGCTACTATGACAAGGCCGGTGCGCTGCGCGACATGGTGCAGAACCACATCCTGCAGCTCGTCTGCTTCGTCGCCATGGAAGCGCCGACGTCCATGGACGCCGAAGCGGTTCGCGACGAGAAGCTCAAGGTTCTGCGCGCGCTGAAGCCGATCACCTCGTCGAATGTCGAGCAGGTGACGGTGCGCGGGCAATATCGGGCCGGCGCCTCGGCTGGCGGTCCGGTCAAGGGCTACCTCGAAGAACTCGAAGGCGGCGTCTCGAACACCGAGACTTTCGTGGCGATCAAGGCTGAGGTCAGCAACTGGCGCTGGGCCGGCGTGCCCTTCTACATTCGCACCGGCAAGCGCCTTGCCGGCCGCATGTCGGAAATCGTCATCACCTTCAAGCAGATCCCGCACTCGATCTTCGACAACAATGCCGGCCGCATTTCGGCCAACCAGCTGGTCATCCGGCTGCAGCCGAACGAAGGCGTCAAGCAGTCGCTGATGATCAAGGACCCTGGCCCGGGCGGCATGCGCTTGCGCAACGTCTCGCTCGACATGAGTTTTGCCGAGGCTTTTGCCGTGCGCAATGCCGACGCCTATGAGCGGCTGCTGTTCGATGTCGTGCGCAACAACCAGACGCTGTTCGTGCGCCGTGACGAAGTCGAGGCGGCATGGAAGTGGGTCGATCCGATCCTGAAGGCCTGGGAGGAAACCGGGCAGCAGGTCCAGGGCTACACCGCCGGCACCTGGGGCCCGAGCCAGTCGATCGCGCTGATCGAGCGCGACGGCCGCACTTGGAACGATGCGATATAGGTGCGCCGATGACCTCTAAGCTTCATACCTTCGAGAATGGTACGGCACTGGCGGAAGGCCTTGCCGATGCCGTGAGCCAGGCGCTGACCGCCGGCATCGCCACGCGCGGTTCCGCGAGTATCGCCGTCTCGGGCGGCTCCACCCCCAAGGCCTTCTTCCAGGCGCTTTCCAAGAAGGACATCGCCTGGGACAAGGTGAACGTGACGCTCGTCGACGAACGTTTCGTACCGCCGGAAAGCGACCGCTCGAACCATGGCCTGGTTGCCGCCAACCTGCTCCAGGACAAGGCCGCAGCAGCGACGTTCATACCCCTCTATCATGCGGCTCCGTCCGCTGACGCTGCGGCAGAAGCAGCAAGCCGCGAAACCGCCAAGATCGGCGCACCGTTCGATGTCGCCATTCTCGGCATGGGAACGGACGGGCATACCGCGTCGTTCTTCCCGGGTGGATCACAACTCGCGCGCGCCATCGATCCGGCAACGCCGCGCGGCGTAATCACCATGGAAGCGGAAGGGGCCGGCGAACCCCGCCTGACCTTCACCTTTGCCAGCCTTCAGGATGCGCACCTGCTGGTGCTGCACATCGAAGGCGAAGGCAAGAAGACAGTTCTCGCCAAGGCGAAAGAAGCCGGCGACGAGAAGGATATGCCGATCCGCGCCATGCTGCGCCGTGCCGTATCACCGGTGCAGATTTACTGGGCGCCCTAGATCGGGACGATGCTGGGTCGAACCGGCCCCGCATGACCTTTAGAGACACGATCAGCCGGTGGCGCGCTGCCACCGGATCGGAAACGTGTTTCGAAAACAGCCGGGACGCGACGCGCGCTCTCCCAAGCTCGCCGCGTTCCGGACCGATGACTGGATGAAGATGAGGAGTCTCGATACTCCGGAACAGGATTTGTCATGTCCGCCGATTCCCGCATTGCCGCGATCACCGCACGTATCGTCGAGCGCTCGAAACCGCACCGCGAACCCTATCTCGACCGCGTCCGCCGCGCGGCTTCAAGCGGCCCGCACCGCAGCGTGCTCGGTTGCGGCAACCTCGCGCACGGATTTGCCGTCTGTTCCCCCGCCGAGAAGGTGGCGCTGGCGGGCGACCGCGTGCCCAACCTTGGCATCATTACCTCCTACAATGACATGCTTTCGGCCCATCAACCGTTCGAGACCTATCCGGCGCTGATCCGCGAGGCGGCACGCGCCGCAGGCGGCGTTGCGCAGGTTGCAGGTGGCGTGCCGGCCATGTGCGACGGTGTCACGCAGGGCCAGCCCGGCATGGAGCTTTCGCTCTTTTCACGCGACCTGATCGCCATGGCCGCCGGTGTCGGCCTGTCGCACAACATGTTCGATTCCACCGTCTATCTCGGCGTCTGCGACAAGATCGTGCCGGGCCTCGTCATCGCGGCGCTGACCTTCGGCCATCTGCCGGCCGTCTTCGTGCCCGCCGGCCCGATGACCTCGGGTCTACCGAACGACGAGAAGGCGCGGGTGCGCCAGCTCTTCGCCGAAGGCAAGGTCGGCCGCGACGAGCTCCTGGAGGCGGAGTCCAAGTCCTACCACGGCCCCGGCACCTGCACCTTCTACGGCACCGCCAACTCCAACCAGATGCTGATGGAGATCATGGGCTTCCACATGCCCGGTGCCTCCTTCGTCAATCCGGGCACGCCGCTGCGCGACGCGCTCACGAAGGAAGCCGCCAAGCGGGCGCTCGCGATCACCGCCATGGGCAACGAATTCACGCCGGCAGGCGAAATGATCGACGAGCGCTCGATCGTCAACGGTGTCGTCGGTCTGCATGCGACAGGCGGCTCGACCAATCACACCATGCACCTCGTCGCCATGGCGCGCGCTGCCGGCATCGTTCTCACCTGGCAGGATATTTCCGAGCTCTCCGATATCGTGCCGCTGCTCGCGCGCGTCTATCCGAACGGGCTTGCCGATGTGAACCACTTCCACGCCGCCGGCGGCATGGGCTTCCTGATCAGCCAATTGCTTCGCGGCGGCCTGCTGCACGACGATGTGCGCACTGTCGTCGGCCAAGGGCTCGACGCCTACAAGATCGACGTTCGCCTCGGCGCCGATGGTAACGTCGAACGCGTGCCGACGCCGAAGGAAAGCGCCGATCCGAAGGTGCTCGCGACCATCGACCAACCGTTCCAGCATACCGGTGGCCTGAAGATGTTGACCGGTAATCTCGGCAAGGCGGTCATCAAGATCTCCGCCGTCAAGCCGGACCGTCACGTCATCGAGGCGCCGGCCAAGATCTTCCACGATCAGRCCGAGCTCAATGCCGCGTTCAAGGCCGGCAAGCTCGAAGGCGATTTCGTCGCCGTCGTGCGCTTCCAGGGCCCGAAGGCGAACGGCATGCCCGAGTTGCACAAGCTGACGACCGTGCTCGGCATCCTCCAGGATCGCGGTCAGCGCGTCGCCATCCTGACGGACGGCCGCATGTCGGGCGCCTCGGGCAAGGTGCCTGCGGCGATCCACGTGACGCCGGAAGCCAAGGACGGCGGCCCGATCGCTCGCATCCAGGAAGGCGACATCGTCCGCATCGACGCGACAGCCGGAACGATCGAAGTCCTGGTCGAAGACATCGCGCTCAAGACACGCGTGCCGGCGCACGCGGATCTGTCGGACAACGAGTTCGGCATGGGGCGCGAGCTTTTCGCTCCGTTCCGAGCGATTGCCGGCGCTGCCGATCACGGCGCCAGCGTCCTCTTCCACTAAAAAGCCAAGAGCGCCGGTTCCTGAGAGAACGGCGCTCTTTTCGTCGCCGAATGTTCACTTCCGGGTGGCGGCTGCTCTGCGGCATCGACACGCTCACGGCAGGGGGCCGGGAAACATATCGTTGCGGCCGTCATAGCGTTCAATCTCAAGCGCAAAGACATCGGCGTTCTCGATGCAGCGTGCATTGATGGAAATCCTGTTGTCCGGATAGCCGCTGCGCATGATCGGCGTCGAGCAGGTCGGGCAAAAGTGGTGCCCCTCGTTAAGCCCGCGCCAGATGTAACTCGACAGGCGGCGCTTCTCGGTCAGCAGCGTCACCTTGGCTGCATCCACCTTCCAGCGCAGGAAACCGGAGCGCCGGCAGATCGAGCAATTGCAGTCGACAAGGCCTCTCAGCTCCTCGTCGACTTCGATGGCGATATCACCGCAATGGCAGGAAAGCCGATAGGGTTGCTGCATGGGTGTGGTCCGAATCCGTTGCGGAAACCACAACCTTCCATTGAACCGTGCACGCCGGTCAAGACCTGAGCGTACTGGTTAACGGTAGATGTCGAGCGTGCGGTTCCGGTGGTTCGGGTGGGTGCTGTAGACGAAGATGCGATTGAGATCGCGGTCGGTCAGCAGACGGAGAAAGCGGGCTTCGACGACATTGTTGGCGTGCACCCGCTTCAGCAGGCAGCCAACCATCTGGATGCGGGCGCTCGGGATATCCAGATAGAAATTCTGCGGCAGCTGGTATTGGGTCAGGATTCCGAGGACTGCGCCGCTCTTGGAGAGCTTGAGGATTTCGCAGCGGCGAGAACTCAGCTGCGTCATGCCCTTTTCGGTGTATTCGATGCGCGCTTCGTTCCGGGTGTCCTCCATCGGAAAGCTCGCTTCCCGATCGTACATGAAGGACTCTTCCTTGTTCAGGAAGTGCTGGTGCATCACAGGCGCCGCGCCTCTCATCGATATGCCTTTCTTATCCCCTTTTGAGACAGATTAGCGGCAGAGATTTAACAGAGGGTTTGATCGGCCGGTTGCATTGAAAAAACCCGCCCGATTTTACGGGCGGGTCGAAAAACGTGAGGTCGACGTCGTCACTCAGGTGCGATAGCTGCGGCCTTCGGCATCGAAGAGGTGCAGCTTGGCCTTGTCGGCGGTGAAGCGCACCTTGTCGCCGCGGTGAACCGGCAGGATGCCGGGGATCTTGGCGATGATCGGCTCCTTGTCGACGAGACCCTCGATGTAGAGCAGCGTCACTTCGCCGAGCGCCTCGACGATCGAGACCGTACCTTCGAACAGGAAATCGTCGCCGGTGCTCACCTGCAGATCTTCGGGTCGCACGCCGAAGCTCGCCGTCTTGCCGTTCTGTGATGCGTCGGTCGGGATATCGAGAGTCACGCTCTTGCCGCCAGTCAGCTTCACCGTTGTCTGCGCACCGGTCGCCGTGACCGTCGAGGGAATGATGTTCATCGCCGGCGAGCCGATGAAGCGCGCGACGAACAGATTGGCCGGGCGTTCGTAAAGTTCGAGCGGCGGGCCTACCTGCTCGATATGGCCCTGCGACAGCACCACGATACGGTCGGCGAGCGTCATCGCCTCCACCTGGTCGTGGGTGACGTAGATCATCGTCGTGCCCGCCATCTGTTCGCTGAGCTTGGCGATCTCGATGCGGGTGGCGACACGCAGGGCCGCATCGAGGTTCGACAACGGCTCGTCGAACAGGAAGACCTTGGGGTCACGGCAGATCGCGCGGCCGATGGCGACGCGCTGGCGCTGGCCACCGGACAGAGCCTTGGGCAACCGGTCGAGATATTTGGTGAGCTGCAGGATATCGGCGGCGTTGCGCACGCGACGGTCGATCTCCTCCTTCGTCTCCTTGGCGATCCGCATGCCGAAGGCCATGTTGTCGTAGACCGTCATGTGCGGGTAGAGCGCGTAGGACTGGAACACCATGGCAATGCCGCGCTTCGACGGCGGCACGGTGTTGACGCGCTCGCCATCGATGAACATGTCGCCGCCGGTGATCTCCTCGAGACCCGCGATCATGCGCAGCAGCGTCGACTTTCCGCAGCCGGACGGGCCGACGAAGACGATGAACTCGCCCTGCTTGATGTCGAGATTGATGCCATGAATGACATCGACCGCGCCGTAGGACTTGCGGATATCTTTAAGCAGCAGACCTGTCATTGCACCCTCCCCTTCGATTCTTCCCGTCTGTCCTTGCTCTCATGTTGTTCATCAGAATCATACCAGCCGCGCGAAAAACGCGCCCCAGGCTGAAAGCTTGACCGTTCCAGCCCCGACCTCGGCAACGAAGCCATGCCCCTCCAGCGCGGCAAGCGGTTCATTCGGCAACAGGGCCGCCACTGGCTCGCCGCTCATGTTGAAGAGGCAGAAGATCTTCTCGTTGCCGTAGCTGCGCACGAAGGCGAGAACCGGAGCATCCGTGCTTACGAACTCGATCTCGCCCTTGGCAAACGCCGGATGCGCCTTCCGGAAATGCAGGAAGCGGCGATAGTGTTCGAGGACCGAGGCCTCGTCGCCCTGCTGGATCGACACGGCGCGCTGCAGATGCCCTGCCGGCACCGGCAGCCAAGGTTTGGCGGCGCCGAAGCCGCCATTGACCGCCGCGCCATCCCAAACCATCGGCGTGCGGCAGCCGTCGCGGCCCTTGAAGTCGGGCCAGAACTGGATCCCATAGGGATCCTTCAGATCCTCATAGGCAAGTTCCGCCTCCGTCAGCGCCAGCTCCTCGCCCTGATAGATACAGACCGAGCCGCGTAGCGACATCAACAGGCTTGCGAGGAGCTTCGCATGCGCGTCGCGATCGGCAACACCTTCACTCCAGCGGCTGACATGGCGCACGACGTCGTGGTTGGAGAAGGCCCAGCAGGCCCAGCCTTCGGGCGCAGCCTTTTGGAAATTCCCGAGAACCTCAGCAACGGTCGCCGGCGTCAGCGGATCCGGCGCCAGGAACTCGAACGCGTAGCACATCTGCATCTTGTCGCCGCCGGAGGTGTATTCGCCGGCGATCTCCAGGCCGCGCTGGCTGTCGCCTACCTCGCCGACCGCGGCGATCGCGGGGAATTCGTCCATAACGGCGCGGAAGCGCTTCAGGAATGCCAGGTTCTCCGGCTGATTCTTGTCGTAGAGATGTTCCTGATAGTTGTAGGGGTTCACGGCAGGCGCGGTCTGGGCGTTGCGGCGCTCCGGCGCCAGTGCCGGATTGTCACGCAGCTGCTTGTCATGGAAATAGAAGTTGATGGTGTCGAGGCGGAAGCCGTCAACACCGCGCTCCAGCCAGAAGCGTTCGACGCCGAGAAGCGCTTCCTGAACCTCCGGATTGTGCAGATTGAGGTCCGGCTGCGAGGTCAGGAAGTTGTGCAGGTAATACTGCAGGCGGGTCGGATCCCACGCCCAGGCCGAGCCACCGAAGATCGACAGCCAGTTGTTGGGCGGCGTGCCGTCGGGTTTGGAGTCTGCCCAGACGTACCAATCCGCCTTGGCGTTCGTCCGGCTCGACCGGCTCTCGACGAACCAGGGATGCTGGTCCGAGGTATGCGATAACACCAGATCGATCATCACCCGGATACCGAGGCGGTGCGCCTCAGCTATCACGGCATCGAAATCCGCAAGGCTGCCGAAGATATGGTCGACATCGGTGTAGTTGGAGACGTCGTAACCGAAGTCCTTCATCGGCGAGGTGAAGAACGGCGAAATCCAGATTGCGTCGGCACCGAGGGCGGCGATGTGCGGCAGCCGGGCAACGATGCCCTTCAGGTCGCCGATGCCGTCTTCGTTGGAGTCCTGGTAGGAGCGCGGATAGATCTGGTAGATCACCGCGCCGCGCCACCAGTCCCGGTCCGGTTGCAAGGTGGAGTTGCTCATTTCGGTCATGCCCATTTTCTCTGGTGGTCCTTGATAGTCAGCCGCCCTTGACCGAACCCGCCAGCAAGCCGCGCACGAGATAGCGTTGCAAGCTGAAGAAGACGATCAGCGGAACGATGATGGTAATGAAGGCGGAGGCCGTCAGGATTTCCCAATTGCCGCCGCGTGAACCGAGCAAGTTGACGAGCCGGCCCGTCAGGACCAATTCGTCCGGCCCTGCCCCCAGGAACACGATCGCCACAAGCAGGTCGTTCCAGGTCCAAAGGAACTGGAAAATTGCGAATGAGGCAAGCGCCGGGAAGGACAAGGGCAGGATGATCTTGACGAAGATATCGAAATCGCTGGCGCCATCGACGCGGGCGGATTCCATGATTTCGCGCGGCAGGCCGGCCATGTAGTTGCGCAAGAGATAGATCGCCAGCGGCAGCCCGAAGCCGGTATGCGCCAGCCAGATGCCGACATAGGTCTTGGGCGGCACGCCCAAGATCGTACCGACACCGTTATAGAGCTTCAGCAGCGGGATCAGCGACATCTGCAGCGGCACGACCAGAAGGCCGACGACGACGGCGATCAGGATTGCCCGACCGGGGAACGGCATCCAGGCAAGCGCATAGGCCGCGAAGGCGGCGATCATGATCGGAATGATCGTCGCCGGCACCGCGACGGTCAGCGAGTTGATGAAGGACCGGCCAATGTTTTCGGCCCCCAGAACCTCAGCATAGTTGTCGAAGGTGAAGCGCGGCGGCGACGAGGCC
The DNA here is from genome assembly GCF_052115125.1 of Ensifer sp. 2TAB8. Classification (NCBI taxonomy): domain Bacteria; kingdom Pseudomonadati; phylum Pseudomonadota; class Alphaproteobacteria; order Hyphomicrobiales; family Rhizobiaceae; genus Ensifer; species Ensifer sp. 2TAB8. The sequence goes on from NZ_JBFRGB010000001.1 coordinate 453,011, forward strand.
GTGATGAAGACGCGCTGGCCGCGGCTTCCTTCCATCTTCTTGTCCGAGACGATCTCGAAATTGCCGTCCGCCTGAACCGTCAGTTTTTCGCCGTCGTTGAGTTCGGCGGTTTCACCGGCCTTGAACGCCGTCGGCTCACGGCTGTTGAAGCCGAAGGCGGAAATCTGCCCCGCCTCCCCTTCGAGCAGATTGCCGGCGATCACGAACTTGCCGTCGCGCTCGACCTGGCTCTCAGGACCGGGCGCCCGGACGACGATGTTCTGCGACGATGTCGAGAGCGCCGTCCACCAGCCGGAAACGGCGAGTTGGTCCTTGTCGCGCAGTGACGAGATCAACAAGCCGGCGGTCGGCAGGGTCCAGAGCGCCACGATCAAAAGGACCGAGAGGTGGACAACCCACATGAGGGGGGAGCGTGTCGCTGGATTCATCTCAGTGCCCCTTCATTTCCTTGGCCGCATTGCGGATGTTCCAGACCATGATCGGAATGACGAGGATCATGATGACGACGGCGATCGCCGCCCCTCGACCGAAGTCTCCGCCCCCGCGGAACATCCAGTCGAACATGAGGTTGGCGAGCACCTGGCTCTGCCATTGGCCGTTGGTCATGGCGAGAACGATATCGAAGACCTTCAGCACAAGAATGGTGATGGTCGTCCAGACGACGGCGATCGTGCCCCAGATCTGCGGCACCATGATCTTGAAGAAAATCTGCCAGCCATTGGCGCCGTCAATGACGGCCGCCTCGATCGTTTCTTCGGGAATGCCCCGCAGCGCCGCAGAAAGAATGACCATGGCGAAACCCGTCTGGATCCAGACAAGGATCGCCATCAGGAAGAAATTGTTCCAGAAAGGCAGCGTGATCCAGGCCTGCGGATCACCGCCGAAGGCAACCACGATCCCGTTCAGCAGACCGATCTGATCCGCTCCTTCGGGTCGAAAATCGTAGATGAACTTCCAGATAACCGCGGCGCCGACGAACGAGATCGCCATCGGCATAAAGATCAGCGTCTTGGCGATGTTGCCCCACCAGATGCGATCGGTGAGTGCGGCAATGATCAGACCGAAGAAGGTGGCCAGCGCCGGGACGACCAGCAGCCAGAGAAAATTGTTGTAGATCGACTGGCGAAACTCGCCGTCGTTGACCATCCAGGTGTAGTTGCTGACACCGACGAAGTTCTGGCCCGCCCGATCATGGACGCTGTACCAGAGCGACATGAAGACGGGATAGATGAGGTAGACCGTCAGCGCCAGCAGTGCCGGGCCCAGAAACAAYCACGGACGGATAGCGTTGGTAATACGCAGGTTTCTTGCGGCGACGGCGCCGGACTTCCCTTTCGACGGGAAGATCAAGTCGAGAATGAAACTGGTTCCCCAGAAATAGGCGGCACAGGCGATTACCCCGCCCAACATGAACCCTGCAGCTTTCACAAGCTGAAACAACATGACATGTCCCTCCCCCTCGGTGCACGGTCGCGTGCAGGGCTGGCGATTGTCGCCGTTCTCCTTGGGGCCCACCGCCTCATGGAGAGCGGGAAGCGAACAGAAAACCGCATGCGCTTTTCCGCTCCCCGCTCTGGCATGGAGCCCGTATCGGCAACGGGCGGCATGTCTGCCGCCCGTCATCGTTCCTGTTACTTGATGGCGTCCCAGGCCTTCTGCACGCCGTCGGCAACGTCGGCCGACGACTTGCCGCCGACGAAATCGACCATGCCGGTCCAGAACGCACCCGCGCCGATCTTGCCCGGCATCAGGTCCGAACCGTCGAAGCGGAAGGTGGTGGCGTTCAAGAGGATCTCGCCCTGCTTCTTCAGCGGCGGATTGCCGTAGGTGTCGACATTGACGCTCTTGTAGGGTGTCAGGAAGCTCGTCTGCGCCATCCAGACTTCATGCGCGATCGGCGTCTTCAGGAATTCGATGAAGGCGCGCGCCGCCGGCGAATCCTTGGTGATCATGGCCAGCGTACCGGCACCGAGCACCGGGTTGCCGAGCTCCTTCTTGCTCTCGTAAGGCGGCATGTAGAAGAAGTCCGCGTCCTCGCCGATCACCGTGCCCTCCGGGAAGAAGGACGGGATGAAGGATGCCTGGTGGTGCAGGTAGCACTTAGGCGGCGAGGCAAAGAGGCCCTTCGGGCTGTCGCGGAAGTCGGTCGAGGCAACGGCCGCAGCGCCGCCATCGACGAACTTGTCGTTCTTGGCGAACCAGCCGAACTCGTCGAGCGCGCCGACAACGGCCGGATCGGTGAACGGGATCTCGTTCTTGACCCACTTGTCGTAGACGTCAGCCGGCTGCGTGCGCAGCATCAGGTCTTCCACCCAGTCGGTTGCCGGCCAGCCGGTCGCACCGCCAGAGCCGAGCCCGATGCACCAGGGCTTGCCGCCGTCGGCAGCGATCTTCTCGGTCAGCGCCTTCAGCTCTTCCATGGTCTTCGGCACTTCGTAGCCGGCGTCCTCGAAGTTTTCCGGCACGTACCAGACGAGCGACTTCACGTCGATCTTGTAGGGGAAGGCAAAGAGCGCGGCCTTGCCGTCCTTGTCCTTGTAGGTCGACAGATCGACCCAGGACTGGCCGGCGGCGTAGTTGTCGAGCAGCCACTTCTGGGTCTCGTCGCCAAGCGGCGTCAGGTAACCCTTGGAGGCGAGATCGGCGATCAGACCCGGCTGCGGCAGGATCGAGATTTCGGAGGGGCTTCCGGCCTGGGTGTCGATGACGATCTGCTGCTCGTAGTTTTCCGAAGACGAGTACTTGATCTCGGCGCCCGTCGCTTCAGTGAAGTAGGCGTAGACGCTCTTGAACAGCGCCTCATCCTCGCCGCGCCACGGACCGAAGATGGTCAGCGTCTGGCCCTTGAGGTCGTGCCCCTTCTTGAATTCTTCGAAGCTTGCCCAGTTGAACTTCTTATCTTCACCCGGCTTGAACTTGAGGTCCGCGGCGCCGGCAGCACCTGCAATGAGGGCAAACGCCGCCACGCCCAACAGCAATGATCTCTTCACGTCCTTCTCCTCCCAAGATGAACCCGGATCCCGCCGGGCAGACGACAACGCGCAAAAATTCAAAGCGCTTTGAGTTCGCTAACAAACCATTGCGACACGCGAGGAGTCAAGAGCTTTCCCGCCACCGTCCCAACCGCGACAGTTTTGTGCTCTGCGGTAACATTTTGCACCGCGCAATGGTTGAATTCCGCTTTGTTGCTCGAAAAACGGATGCTACACAAACCCGAGGCGCTGGGACAAACACCTAAAATCAAACGGGCACCCAAAGCGCTTTGGGAGGAAACTTGACCATGGCGGTCAATCTCAAGCAACTTGCGGAACTACTCGGCCTGTCACAGACGACGGTCAGCCGGGCGCTGAACGGCTATCCGGAAGTGAATGCCGAGACCCGCCAACGCGTGCTTCAGGCCGTACGCGATACCGGCTACAGGCCAAACCGCGCCGCCCAGCGGCTGGCCACCGGCAAGGCCTACTCCATCGGCATGGTGATGCCGATTGCGCCCGGCATCGATTCCGACGTGCATTTCGGCGAATTCCTGGCGGGCCTTGCAGAAGAAGCAGTCAAGCACGACTTCCATTTCGTGCTCAATCCGAGCGCGCCGGAGGACGAGGAAGTGACGTTCCGGCGGCTTGCGGCAAGCGGCAATGTCGATGCCCTGTTCCTTGCCTACATGCGCGCCAATGACCCGCGCATCGCCATGCTGAAATCGCTGTCGATCCCCTTTCTCGTGCACGGGCGCTCCATCGGCGAAAGTCGGGACTATCCCTTCCTCGATATCGACAACACCGCCGCGTTCTATGATGCGGCACGGCTCCTCATTCAGCTCGGGCATCAGCGGATCGCGCTGATCAACGGACCGGAATATCTGACTTTTTCCATCCGCCGCCAAAAGGGAATGCTCCGGGCCCTCGCCGAACACGGCCTCACGCCCGACGAGGGCCTGGTCCAGCACTCACTGATGACGGACGAGCACGGCTACCGCAGCATGCAGCGCTTCCTGCAGCATGCGCAGCCGCCGACGGCAGTGCTCTGCTCCAGTACGGTGCTGGCGCTCGGTGCGGTCCGGGCGATCAATCAGGCAGGATTGAAGATCGGCGAGGATATCTCGCTCATCGCGCATGACGACGTGCTGCCGATGCTGAAGCCCGAGAATTTCAGCGTGCCGCTGACGACGACGCGCTCATCGCTTCGGGCGGCCGGCGCCCGGATCGCCACACGACTGATCGGCGGCATCCTGAAGCGTGGCGACTATCCGGAACAGGAACTCTGGCGCGCCGAACTGATCGTACGTGCGTCGACCGGACCCGCCCCGCAAAAATGAAAACGCGCCGCAATCGCGACGCGTCTCCTCATTCCCGCTCAAGCGGGATCAGAAGTGGGGCGGCTTGCGGCCGGCCTTGCGATGAGCGGCAATCACGGTGTTGGCCATCAGCATGGCGATCGTCATCGGGCCAACACCACCCGGGACCGGGGTGATGACACCTGCGACATCGGCGGCCTCGGCGAAAGCGACGTCGCCAACCAGCTTGGACTTGCCCTCACCCTTCTCCAGGGCCGGCACGCGGTTGATGCCGACGTCGATCACCGTCGCGCCGGGCTTCACCCAATCGGCCTTCACCATCTCCGGACGGCCGACGGCGGCCACGAGAATATCGGCGTTGCGGCAGACGGCGGCCAGATCCCTGGTGCGCGAATGCGCCGTCGTAACCGTCGCATTGGCAGCGAGCAGCAAAGCCGACATCGGTTTGCCGAAGAGGTTCGACCGGCCGATGACGACTGCGTTCAGTCCCGACAGATCCTCGCCGTGGGTCTGGCGCACGAAGACCATAGCGCCGGCCGGCGTGCACGAGACGAGACCGCCTTCGAGATCACCGGTCGCCAGCTTGCCGGCATTGACGACGTGCAGGCCATCGACGTCCTTTTCCGGCAGGATCGACTGGATGATCGGCTCGGAATTCAGATGCTTCGGCAACGGAAGCTGTACGAGAATGCCGTGAATGGAGGGATCCGCATTGAGCTTTGCGACCAGCGAGGCGAGCTCTTCCTGTGTGGTTGCTTCCGGCAACGTGTGCTGAATCGACAGGAACCCGCACTCCTTGGCCATCTTGCTCTTGGAGGAAACATAGGCGTGGCTTGCCGGATCGTCGCCGACGATCACCACCGCGAGGCCCGCGCGGACACCGGCATCCGTCTCGAGTGCCTTGGTCGCTGCCTTCACAGTATCGATCACCGAAGCGGCGACTTTTTTGCCATCAATCACAGTCGTCACGGCATGTTCCTCCTGGCTTCCTGTTCACGCGGCACACTCTAGTTCGCCCGGGAAAAGGCGATGGCCTCAAAGCGCCCTATGCTGTTCCAAACGCATAAATGCAAGAGGCGCCGACAAGGTTGACGAAGTTTCGCTGCGCTATGCAGGATTTCCTCTCACAGCTGAGAGGTGAAGAAGGCTTCACTCAAAATCGTGAGAGAGCGATGGCGATAGCCTAGCCGCGCGCCAGCTTCTGACGCGAGTAATGCTCGACGCGGGACCTCAGCGCCCGAAGATCTTCCTGCACCTTGGCGATGTCGCTATCGTTTTCCGGTTCCGCATGGGGCAGAGGGTGCCGGAGCGACGAACCCGCCAACTCGCCGCGGCGGGCGGCGGCGTAAGCGGCCGTCAGCGATTGAGCATGATGCGCCGCCGGGCTGAACGGCGGCGGAAGGTCGGCCTTGGCCGGAGCAGAATCGGTCTGCGGCTGTTTGCGCTGCGGGGGTTTGGGGTCACCCTCGGGCTGCGGCGGTTCCGGATCCTGATCGCGCTGCAGCCCCGCACCAGGATCGGCAAACAGCCCGCGCATGCTGCGGTAGACGCCGAGCAGGACGCCGAGGCCGAAGCCGGCGAAGAACCCGGCCATGGTAGCGGCAATCACGATGATCTTGCGGGAGGGCCCCTTTGCCTGCAGCGCTGGCTCGGCCTTGGAGATCACCCGGATGTTCTTGGCCGTCAGCTTTTCCTCTTCGCGCGTTTCGCCGGCGCGCTTTAGGAAGGATTCGTATATTTCGCGCGTTGCCGCGGCTTTCCGCTGCAGCTCACGCAATTCGACGAATTCGGCGGAGGTATCGATCTGCCGCGCTTTTTGCACCGCAAGCTGCTGCAGCAAGTCCTGCTCGGTGCGCTGGGCGCGATCAAGCTCGGTGCCGGCCGCAGCGGCAATTCTGCGCAGTTCATTGGCGATTTCGGAGCGCGAGGACTCCAGCGCCTGCTGGGCTGCGATCCGCTGCGGATGGCGTGGCCCGAGGCTCGCGTCAAGCGCGCTCAGCTGCGCTTTGGTCGCTGCAAATTGCTTGCGCAGTTCGGACAGCGCCAGCGAGTTGATTTCCTCAGGATAGGCCCCGGTCAAAACGTCGTTCAACTGCACCTTGCCGGAGGCTTCCGCTTTCGCTTTTGCTTCGGCGATGCGGTTGCGGACGGCGGCCACCTGGTCGCTGAGACTCAGAAGCTGTTTGTCGGCAATCAACTCGCCGCCGGCGCCGACGATGTCGTAACTCGCCTTATAGTCCTCGACCGCCTTCTCGGCCGCGTCGAGCTCGGCCTTCAATTCCTTGATGCGGGCGTCAAGCGCTACCGTCGTCTTCTGGAAGAAGCCGGATTGTGCTGCGGTTTCTTCTCCGAGGAAGGTTTCGACCAGCCGGTTGGTGATGAGTGCCGATTTCTCCGGATCGCGCGTCTGCGCTTCGACCGTGACGATGAAGGTCTTCGGGTCGCGCCAGACCTGGATGGCCTCGCTCAGCTTCTTCAGCACGCGGGCGGACGCGTCGCCGCCAGCCCTGCCGGCAAATTCCGGATCCTTCTCGAGGTCCAGACCCGCCGCAACCTTCTCCATCACGGTGCGCGAACGCAGCACTTCGAGCTGGCTGTCGACGAGCGCGAGAATGCCTTCGGTCGCAAGCGACTGTTTCGACAGATCGGAATCCGTCAGCCGCACCTCGCGCGGATCGACATAGAGCTTGCTTTCGGCGACGTAGATGCTGGGTGTCGAAAGCGCGATGAGAACGCCGCCCACGGCGCCGAGCGCAGTCGTCGCGATGATGATCTTGCGGAGCTGCCAGACCGAACGCAGGACGATCTTGATATCGACGAGGGGACGATCGCTCGAATTCCCGGCGGCCGACGTGGATGCTGCCTGGGCATCGTCCGATTGGCCATCGGCCAACCAGCGCATCAGCCTGTCGCCCGTGCCGCTCAGGGTGCGACGAGGCCTGGTCGTTCCCTTGGTTTCCTTTGCCGTTTGGCCGCCGATTTGCGGCTGCGCTGCGGCGCGTGCGCCGGTACGGCCAGCCGACCCTGCCGCCGCGGACGGGCGATTGAGCAAAGAGGAATTGGTCGCAGAAGCGCCGGCTGCGCGAGTTTTTTTTGCGCGCGCGGAACCGCGCGTGTCCTCGGCTACGAAATCGAGCAACGATGCACGCGGAACCGGGCGTTTCTCGTCGTCGATGTTGAACATGACTGATCCCGCGGCTGCCGAAACGGCGAATTCCGAATAGTGAAGCCAACCTAAGGAAACATGGAAAACAAATAGTTAACTTCCGTGCGCGCATGCATGCAAACGCACCGATCTCATGCCTTATTAAGCTTTCCCGTCTATGAGGTAAGGCAAGAGCAATTCCTGCGGAATGGGTAGCATGCCCTGCGCTTGGAACCGCGTGAAAACAAGGAGATAGAGCGCTTCCGTCGGCCTCGAAGGAAAACGCCTATCGGGATGCCGGCCGTGCCTCATCGCGTCAAAGCGCTTTATCTCCGCCACCAGGCGCTGATCCACGCCTACCTCTCCATGACCGGAGGTTCGGCAGGGCGGCTCGTGCTGTCGCTCGTCTATTTCATCGCCGTCGCAAACACGCTTGCCATCGCCGACTTCGGATTGTTCGCCACAGCATCGGCCGCCGGCATCATGATCTCGCGTGTGCTCGCCTTCGGCTTCATGTCGCCGCTCTATCGGGTCGCGACTGTGAAACCCCTGCTGGTCGGGACTTACAGTGCCGGCTTTCTGGTCGGCGCGGTGCTGTCGCTGCCGTTGATCGCCGTCATCTGCGCCGTCACCTTCATCGTGCTCTTTTCCCGGGACATGACGGCGAGCGCATTTTCTGCCTTCATGCTGGCTGAAATCATCTGCTGGCGCGGATTGGAAACCGCCGTCATCGTGCTCAACGGCCTAGGTCGTTTCGGGCGCGGAGCGCTGCTCGTGGTCATCGGCACAGCGATCCGTACCGGCGCGGCGCTGCTCTTTGCACTTCTATCCTTAAAGACGCTCGAGGCCTGGTCCTACTTCTACCTGGTTGCAAATGCACTCGGCCTCATCGTCGCGCTCTACTGGTTCTACCCCCGTGTCCGCCTGCGCTGGCAGCCCCGGCTCTACTACCGGCGCTGGGCGGATTCCGTATCCGTCGCCGGTGCCGAGGTGCTGTTCTACATCCAGTCGGAGTTCGACAAGATCGCGGTGCTTGCCATCGGCGGCCCGGCGGTCTCCGGCCTCTATGCCATCCTGATGCGGCTGGCGGACCTGACCGCGCTGCCGGTGCGATCGTTCAACACGCTGCTCGTCCAGCGCATCATGCGCACACCCGGGTCGATCGCGCGCTGGCGCACCAGATTGTCGATCGAGCTGCTGGTCGCACTAGCCTCGTTCGCAGCCATCGCCGCGATGGCTGCCTACCTCTGGATCTTCCCGAACGGCCTTGGACGCAACGTTTCGGCGGCCGCCCCGATCGTCGCGATGATCCTTCTCGTTCCCTCGTTCCGCAACCTGATCGAGTACCACTCCGAGCTGCTCTATGCGACGGGACGGACGGTGCGGCGCATGCTCAACCTTTTGATTGCCGGCGTGTTCAAGGTGGGGCTGCTGGTGCTGTTGCTGCGCACAACGACGGATGTCGCCGCATGGGCACCTTCGCTCAACGCGATCTTCTTCGCGCTCTACACTCTGTCTTTCGTGCTGACCTATACGGCCCTGAGAAAGCCCGCCGAACGCGTCATCTGACGATGGCCGGCCCTCAGGCGGCGAGTTCGACGATCGCCCGCCGGATGTCGTCGAGGTCGTGGCCGACGAAGGACTGCACGCCGATGCCGATCTGATGGGGCTCCATATCCCTCAGGAAGTCCCTGAGGCCGGAAAGATCCTGCCTGTAACTGTCTTCGAACCAGAGCACGTGGCAGAGCGCCGCCTCGGAAGGAACATGCCCCTCCCCGCCGAGAACCTCATCGACGAAACGGCCATAGATCGTGCATTCGGAGAAGGCGCGCGTGCGTGTGATTGCCCGCGCCCAATTCCGGCCGTGCTGCGCTTCGATGTGATCCAGCAGCTTCCGGCAGCTGTCCGTGCGCCAGGCGATCAGCGTGTTGATGTAGTCGTTGGCCGGCAGGCGATAGGGGCCGATGCCGAGAAGCCGGTCGGAATGGGCGAGCCATTCGAGGTGGTTGGAGCGCATCTGCGCGTCGATCGCGCCGTCCTTGCGGTAGAGCGTCAGCCGCTCTCCCTGCCACAGACTGGCAGGATCGAAGACGCGCAGGAAGACGACATCGGAGTCGACCGCGAACATTGCGGCCTCATCGATGTGCCGCGCGAGCGCCAGGCGCCGAAGCTGCTGTGCATGCCAGCCGCGGAGCGGCAGACCGAAGGGGCTGAGCCACACCTTTCTGCGACCGGCCGACAGCGGATCCGTAATCGGATGCAGCCACCAGGGAAGAAGGTCGCGCTCGCTGACGACCACGCGCCGCGATCCCTCCAGCTGACGGAAGAGCGCAACGTCGAAATCGGCGACCAGCAGATAGTGCTTCCAGTCGCCCTGAAGCTTGCGGTCCATGCTTTCGCACATGAGCCGGCAGCGTTCGAAATCGTTGGCATAGGATGCCGTGACAACTGCAGTGCGCATCGTCTGACCGTTCACGATGTTCCCGTCCGAAGGCTGGTGTCGGCGATCGCCTCGCGCGAACGTCCCGACAGTTTGTGCCAGAGCACATGGCACAGGAAAAGCGGGTTTCCGAGCACGTAGCGGCGCCACATGCGCCGTGGTTCCATCGCCAGGCGGAAGAACCACTCCAACCGCAGCCGGCGCAGGAACTTCGGCGCCCGCGGAAACTCCTCGGCGACGAAGTCGAAGAGTGCGCCGACAGTGATGACGAGCCGAGCATCCTGGGGGCCGACATGGGCATCGACCCATTTCTCCTGGCCCGGACTGCCCATGGCAACCAAAAGGATATCGGCCTTCAACGCGCGGACTTCAGCGAGAACCTCCCGGGATTGTTCCCGGTCGAAAAAACCATCCGAAACCGGCAGGAACTCGTGCCACGGCGCATGCTCGCGAAAATTCTCGGCGGCACGCGCGAGTACCTTGGGCCGCGCGCCGATCATCGCGATGCGCAGCGGCCTTTCAACATAGGTCAGCAGTGCCGGCACGAAGTCCGTGCCATTGAGATTGGCAGGAAACATGCGCCCATAAAAAAGATAGGAGGCAATATCGACGCCATGCCCATCCGGAAAGACGACCTGGCGCGCCAGCGCCGCACGGTATTCACCGTCGCGCATCATCAGGTTGGCATTGTTGGCATTGAGGAAGGCAAGGATCGTTTGCCCGCCTGGCCGCGAAAGCGCCTCGGCAGCAAAGGCGAAAGCCTTTGCCCAGCCGAGATCGACCACGGGCATTCCGAGGATCAGACGTCGCGACAGAGGGACGTTGTTTGCGGCAACGGCCTTGCTCACGACCGTCCCCCTTCATGGATCGTCAAATCCGGCGGCGGTGACGGCCCCTCTGCCACGCTCGCCGGCGCAAAGCCCGCCAGCACGTTGCGCATCACCCGCATCAGCCGCACTTTCTGGGCGCGATGGAAGGCCGAGCCGTCTAGCCTTTGACGGTCGCCGGCGCGCACCTTTGCGACCTTTTCGACCAAAAGGCGTGCAATTTCCGCGGGGTCGTCGGCAGCGGAGCAATTGTCGGGAATGGCTTCGATGCCGCGCAACGACGCCTGTGTCGCCACGCAGGGCATGCCGAGCTCAAAGGTCTCGAGGCTCTTCAGCTGCACGCCGGTGCCGCCGCGGCTGATCAGCGGGATGATCGCACTTTGCGCAACGAAAGCGCGCGCGTCCGGTACCCGCCCGACGAAGCGGACGCCGGGATGGGAGACCGTTGGCATCCCGTCCATCTGACCGGCGATCGCGATCGTCATGTCCTCCGGCAGATGTGGAACGACCTCTGTGAGGAACCAGTCGAGGCCCAGCCTGTTCGGCCGCCAGCTCCACGTGCCGATCAGCCCGAGATCGTGGCGGAGGTCCTGGTCATGGTCGCCGGTCGGGGCCACCGGCGCGTCCCAACCCGTGACCAGCGGCAGCACGAAGGCCCGCTCACTGACGGCGCGGCCGAAACCGAAACGATCCGCTTCGGCGAAGGTCCAGACGGCTACCGCATTCTGCGCCAGGTGCTGTTCGTAGTATTCGAGATATTGCGCTTCACGCCGGAAGAGGAAGCGCTCAAGGGTGCCATTTGCCCGCTCTGCACTCTCGAAGGCGGAATCTGCTTCGACATTGTGGGCAACATAGACCGACGGATAGGGCCTGAAGACCTGCGCGAAGGCGGCCGGCAATTGCACCGAGTTGAGCACCAGCCCATCGAACGGGGCAAGGCTGTCGAGGATCGACTGGATCCGGTTCGCTCTTGCCGTAAGCATCTTGCCGGATGAAACCGACGTGCGGTTGAGGAAAGCGGTCCCGAGCCAGCGCAGCTTCTGGAGCGTACCGACCTTCGCGTTGGTGACCTCGAGCTCGCCGAGCAGATGCATCTCGCAATCGAGCGCCGGCGTACGTCCGGGCTGGAGAAAACCTATCACGCTGACCCGGTGGCCGAGTGCGCGCAAGCCGTCGAGCACGGCCCGGTTGGCGATGTCGAAGCCGGACGCCGGATTGGCGACGGGAACGAGCGAGGAAACCAGGACAAGATGCATTTTGCCACACGTCATGAATGGAGCTGGCCCCCTCTTTAACAGCATGGGGTGAAAGAGCACTTAAAGCCCCCTTTCAAAATCTGCCGTCCGGGTTCAGCATCTGTTTAGGAAGATTTGTTGTATTGCGCGTCAATTTTGCTTGCACAGGTTTCGCCATGACGTCGACCGGCCAGGATATTTCCGTCTACTTCCGGACAGAACTGGAAGATGCCGGCGACATCGACCTCGTCGTCGTGCTGCCGACGTTCCGTCGGCCGGAGCATGTCGTCAAGACGCTGAAAACCATTGTTTCCCAAAGGCCTGACATCTCATTCGCCACGGTTGTCGTGGAGAATGACAACGAGGGACTGGCCGGCGCTCAGGCCGCCAAGGACTTCTTCCTGGGTCATCCATCGGAATCGATCGTCATCGTCGCGCATCAACGTGGCAACTGCCATGCCTACAATGCCGGCTGGTCGATGGCGCTCGAAACCTATCCAAACCTCAAGGCAATCGCGATCATCGACGACGACGAGGTCGCAGCCCCCGAATGGCTCGATTGCCTCATCACGGTACAGGAAACGACCGGTGCCGACATGGTCGGCGGGCCGCAGCTCCCGGTCTTCGAGGGCGACGGCGGGCAGAAATGGAAACGCCATCCGGTCTTTACGCCTCATTATGACACGACGGGACCCGTGCCTATCCTTTATTCCTCCGGCAATGTGCTCGTTAGCCGATCGGTGCTCGACGCGATGCCGCAGCCGTTCCTGGACCCGGCATTCAACTTCATCGGCGGCGGCGATGCGGATTTCTACAGCCGCAGCAAGGAACAGGGGTTCTGTTTTGCCTGGGCAGCGGATGCCTGGGTCGCCGAGACAGTGCCGGCGCGCCGCACCAGCGCATCCTGGATCCGGGCTCGGAGCCTGCGCAACGGCGCAATCTCGACGATGCTGGAGCATCGACGCGACCCGAGCTTCGGCGGGCGGATGAGGACCTTCGGCAAATCGCTGGCGCTGCTCGGTGCGTCGATCCCGCGCGGCATCGAACTGTGGAGCAAGAGCGGGCTGGCAAGCGCCGGGCTTTACCACTTCTACGTGGCGATCGGCCGGTTGATGGCTGAGTTCGGCCTCGTCAACGAACAGTACCGCACGCCTGAGAAAAACTGACGGCGGCGGGCGTTCCGAAAAGCGCGTTTCCGTCCAGAATTGCGTGACGTCAAGTTGAGATGATCGAATGCGGGAAGCGAGCGGAGAGGCGCTCGCTTCTTTATCCGGTCAGTGCGAGCTGCTTGCCTTGACGGCGCCTTCCGGCAGTTTGTCGCTGGCGACATTGCCGTTCTTGTCGACGATCGGAACCGGCTTCTGGCGTGGCACGTTCTGGCTGTTGGCGACGCGCTTGACGTCATCCTTGGTGAGGTATTCCAGCTGCTCGACGAGCACCTCGGTAATCACCTCTCCGCCGAGCTTCTTGTTCAGGCCATCCTTCACCGTGGTCTTGAAGGTTGGCAGATCGAAGGTGCCGGTATCGGCAACATCGATGAACCTGGAGCCGACGAGCAGATCATAAAGCTCGTCGGTAACCATCTGGCGGAGCGGCGCACGAAGGTTGTTGATCCCCTCCTTGGTCGCGGAGAAGGAGAGCTTCGTGAGGAAATAGCCCTGAACGGAGCCTTCGTTGATCACCGGAATGGTGATCATCTCACCGGGAACATATTGCTCCGATGCGCGCCGGGCAGCCTCGCCGTCCGGGACGGCGGGCGCCGAAGCGCTTTGCATCGAGAAATAGACGGATCCGAGCGTAACCGCGCAAACCCAGACCCCGGTGAGAATGAGCTTCAGCATCAGAAATCGCTATAGCGGAACTGCGCTTCGGAATAGATGCCGTCAGCATCGGCATCCTGTGCGGCCGTCTTCAGGAGATCGACGACGGAGCGTACCGCTTCGAGATGGGCTTCCACCTTCTGCGAGTTGATCGCGAGCTTGTCACGCAGATGACGTGCGTGCGAGGAGAACGTCGCCGACGGCTCGCCCGGCTGCATGTCGCGATGCAACATCGTCAGTTCGTAGAGGCAACGGCTCTTGTGTGCGTTCGACGTCTTGATATCGAATTCCGGGTCGGTACCGATGCGGCTGTTCTCGTTGTCGAGGATCATTTCCAGTCGCCCGAGCACGTTCTGGATCCGGACGTCATTGGATGCCACAGCTTCCATCAATCAACTCCCAATTGGATCACGGCGATTTTGGGTCGGATCGACCCAGGATCACAAACGCGATCGATTCCTATGAATTAGAGCGGGATGCGGGCGGAAGATCGCCTACACTTTTCCGCATCGCGCTCTAGACTTGCTTGTTCTTGTCGTCGTCAGTCGTAAAGCCGGTCAGCGTCTTGCGCTCGTATTCCTGCACGAGGCTTGCGGCGAGGTTCCGGCTGTTGCCGTCGAGTGAAGCCTGGACCCGATCGGTCGCGCTGCCGCTCGCCAGCTGTTCGGCAATGCCGATGCCGCCGCTCTTCGAAATCACGTCGCCGATCTGCTCGGCCATCATGCTCTTCCAGATATCGCCAGCGTTGCCCTTGCCGAACACGTTCTCGCTGTCGGTCGGCAACATCGACTTCACGAAGTTCTGCAGCACCATGGCCTCGAACTTGCGATAGGTTTCAGGGATCTTCTTATGCTCGACGCGGTTGTTGATATTGCCAAGCCCGGTCGACCCTTCGGACGAATTGAGGATGTTGACGGCGGCGGTGAAGCCGTTGCCGTTTTCCGCAAGGCTCGTCGCCTGGAAGGCGGCACGGTTGGCCTTCAGCCGCGCCTGCGCTTCCTGCACTTCGGTCGGGTCGGCGGCGCGCACGACATCCATCACCAGATCGCTGGGCGGAGAGATGGCCATGACGAATCCTCTCAAATCGAGCCTGCAGCGACCAAGGTCGGTGCATAAAGGCAATAGTCGGACCGGCATCGCTCCATCGTCGGAGCATCCCCGGATGACGTACTATCGCCCGTCAACCTTACGGGAAGCTGGCGCCTGCCCGGTAACATGTTGATCGATCAGGTCGTAGATGGCGTTGTCGGCCTCTTCGCGGTCCTCGGACTGCCGGGCCTCCTTCATGTTTTCCTCGAGCCGGTCGGCCTTTGCCCGTTCCCTCAGCATGCGCGCTTCGTGCGTCTGCTGGATGCCGTGCAACATCTGATCCTTCTGCACCAAACGCCCCACCTGAGAGGAGTAGTGGCCGGAGAACATGCGGTGCATCGGATGGGCCGAGCCCATGGCATCGACGACGACATCGATCGTGTCGGCCAGAACCTCGCGCTGGCGCACCATCTCGACATAGTCGGCCTCCGCCATCTGCTCGAGATGGCGCTGGACGGCCACCAGGCGCTTCAGCTTCTGCGAACGCGTCTTCATCCGGCTATCCTCCCTGCATGACCGGCGCGAAACCATCGCCGAACAGGCGCAGCATTGCGGCGATCCCGAGATAAAGCAGGAACATGCCGCCCATGATCAGATAGGGCTGCGAGATAAAGTAGATCGGAATCTGCGGCGCGAGCTTGTTCACCATGCCGATCGCAACGTTGAAAAGCAGGCCATAGATGATGAAGGGGCTGGCGAGCCTCAGCATGATCATGAAGGTCTGCGTCAGCGAATCCGTGAGCGTAATCAGAACGCCCTGGGGGTCGAAGGCCGTGCCGATCGGCATGGCGCGATAGGACTGGACGATCGCCTCGAACATCACATGATGGAAGTCGAGCATGAAGAGCACCATCAGCCCGGCAAAGCTGATCAGGCTCGTCAGCTGGTTTTCCGGCGTGTCTTCAAGCACATCAGACGAGGGCGGAGGGCTGAAGCCCATCAGCATCGTGATCGCCGAGCCGGCGAATTGCAGGCCCAGAACATAGTAGCGGGCAACAAGGCCCATGACGACGCCAACCAGGGTCTCGGCTGCGATCAGGTAGATATAGGTGTGCCCCTTGCCGGTCACCTGCGGATAGATATCGGTCCACATCACCGGCAGGATCGCCATGGATATCGCCACCGCGATGAACAGCCGGACCTGCATGGGAATGCGCGCCGTCGAAAACCCCGGCATGATCATGATACAGCCGCCGATCCGGCAAAAGGCCGCGAACAGCGCCAGCACCGTACCCTCCGGGTCGGTGATCATGAAACAGAGCCGATGATCTTGATCTCGAGGCCCTTGGCAAGCTCGACATGCGAGAGCACGGGCAAAGTGGCAAAGAGACGCTCGATGATCATGCGAACATAAGAGCGGGATTCGGGCGAACTTACCAGCACGAAGGGCATGCCGCGATCGAGATGTTCACGGATAACTTTCGTCGCCTGTTCGCTGAATTCTTCGAGATGGCGTGGGTCGATGTCAAACTCGACGACTTCGCCCTTGGCGTCGCGCTTCAGCGCCTGGTGGAAAACCATATCCCACTTGTTGCCGAGCCGCAGAACGCGCAGGACGCCGTTGTCGGCAAGGTCGCCGCACAGCTGCTGCGACATGCGCACGCGCACGTGCTCGACGATCTGTTCAGTCTTGCGCACATGCGGGGCGAGTTCGGCAACCGCTTCGAGGATCAGGTGCAGGTTGCGGATCGAGACGCGCTCGGCAAGCAGCAGCTTCAACACGGCCTGCAGGCCGGAATAGGACATGTGCGAGGTGCAGATCTCGTCTGCGAGCTTGCGGTATTCCGGATCGAGCCGTTCGATCAGCACCTTCACGTCCTTGTAGGAAAGCAGGTGCGGCAGGTTGTTGCGGATGACTTCGCTCAAGTGCGTCAGCACCACCGAGACGTTGTCGATCGGGTGGAAGCCTTCGCGCTTCAGATCTTCCGTGAAGGTTTCGAGGATCGACACCGCCGGCATGCCGAAGGCGGGTTCGCGGATCTCGTCTCCCGGCACGCTCGGCCGGCGGCCGCCGCCGGTGACAACGAGAACTTCGCCGACACGCACCGTATTCGAGGCGATCGTCGTACCGTGGATGCGGATATGGTAGGCCTTGTCCGGAATGCTGATGTCGTCGGACACCTTGATTTCCGGAATGACGAGGCCGTACTGGCCGGCGAACTTGCGGCGCATCTTGCCGACGCGGAAGGCCAGTTCCTGGTGTGCGCCGAGCAGGCGAGTCGAGACCTGCTTGCCGAGAAGAAGTTCGATTTCGGCGGTCTTCAGTACCGACTTGACCGAGTCCGCTTCGCCTTCCTTGGTCTGTTGGACCTTGGCCGCTTCCTCGGCACGGCGGGCAGCATTGGCGGCCTCGATCTGGCGCGGCACGAGCCAGCTCAGGAATGCCATACCGCCGCCGAGAACGGCGAAAGGCAGGAACGGCAGGCCGGGTACAACCGACAGAAGGATGATCAGTGCCGAGGCGACCATCAGCGCCTTCGGATAGCCGCCGAGCTGGCCGACGACGGCCTGGTCGGTCGAACCCGAAGTACCGCCACGCGACACAAGCAGGCCGGCGGCCAGCGAAACGATCAGCGCCGGGATCTGCGAGACGAGACCGTCACCGACCGAAAGCTTGACGAAGACGTCGGCCGCTTCTCCGATCGGCATGCCGTGGCGGAGATAACCGATGATGATGCCGCCGAAGATGTTGATGGCAGTGATGATCAGGCCGGCGATCGCATCGCCGCGCACAAACTTCGAGGCACCGTCCATAGCGCCGTAGAAGGAGCTTTCCTCCTCCAGCTCGCGACGCCGGCGCTGCGCTTCCTTCTCGTCGATCAGGCCGGCCGAAAGGTCGGCGTCGATCGACATCTGCTTGCCGGGGATCGCGTCGAGGGTGAAGCGCGCGCCGACTTCGGCGATACGCGTCGCACCCTTGGTGATGACGATGAAGTTCACGGTGATCAGAATCAGGAAGACGATCAGACCAATGACGAAGTCGCCGGACATGACGAGGCTGGCAAAGCCCGAGATGACGCCGCCGGCAGCGCCGTGACCCTCATGTCCATGCGAAAGGATGACGCGGGTGGTGGCGATGTTCAGCGCCAGGCGCACCATGGTCGAGATCAGCAGGATGGTCGGAAACGAGGAGAATTCCAGCGGACGCTGGATCCACAGGGAGACCATCAGGATCAGCACCGAAAAGGCGATGGAAAACGCCAGTCCCATATCGATCAGGAACGGAGGAATGGGCAGGAAGAGGATCGACAGGATCGCCACGATCCCGAGCGCAAAGCCGACGTCCCGGCCCTTCGGTGCGACTTTCGGGATGATCAGCGCTGCTTGTTGTGCCATGTCTCTTCCGTCTCATCATGAGAACAAGGCAGCATTCACACGCGCTGCCCCACTATAGGAACGGAGATAGCGGCCCAAGCTTGCGCGAGGGTTTCACAGCGATCGCCCGGGTGCCCCAACGGCGAGAGCGGATCAGAAGCCGGATTGGATGCGCGAGAAGATGATGTCGGTGAAGATGGAAATCTGGGCGCCGATGAAGGGCGCGGACACCGCAACGGTAATCATGACCGCAAGGATCTTCGGGACGAAGGTGAGGGTCATTTCCTGCACCTGGGTCAGCGCCTGAATGAAGGCGATGACGACGCCGACAATCATGGCGGCGAGAACGGCGGGGCCCGAGGCCACGATCACGGTCCAGATCGCGGCCTGTACGATATCGAGGGCATCCGCCTCATTCATGACTGTGTCACTTCACCTTGACGCCCGGGCCGATAATGAGCTCCTTGCCACTATCGAGCACCGCAATGATTCCGTCAGAGTATAGTTTCACTTCCTTAACCACGCCAGTGGTCTTGCCGTCTTCGCTGGTGACAGTGCGTCCGATGACGGCGTCCGCTTCGCTGAGCGAGGTACGCTGCAGAAGGCTTTCGAGGTTCTTGTTCGTCTTGATCGTCTGTTCCACCTGCGAAAAGGTCGCAAGCTGGGCGATCTGCTGCGTCGCGTCCATTGGCTGCGTCGGATCCTGATTCTTCATCTGGGCGACCAGGAGCTTCAGGAAGCTTTCGTAGTTGAGCGACGCCTTGCTGGCGTCATTGGACGAATCCTGACCCGAAACGATCGGGGTGTAGCTGTTGTTGTTGACGCCGCCTACCGCCACGGTGCGATCTCCTTGCGAATCTGCTCGACCGTAGCCGGCGTGATTTCCTGTGTGTTGAGGATGCGGTCTTCAATCGCGTACAGGCCGCGGATCGCTTTCAGCGCCTCGAAGGCGCGGCCGTTGGTCACAAGACCGTCGACGCGCTTCAGTTCGGCAAGGATCTCTTCGTTCTTGAAGCAGTTCAGCAGCATGACGATCGACTTGCGGAACATGGCGGTCGACTGTTCCGCACCTTCCGGATTGATGAGGATCATCTGCGCGATGAAGTAGAGCTGCTTCAGCGGCGTGGTCGCGTCTTCCGGCTGCAGCACGTGGTTTTCGAGCAGGAAGGTCACGTCGTTCAGGAATTCGACGGCAACCTTGCGATCCACGCGAAGCACCGCGCCGTTAACAAAGATCCGTTCGCCCGACTTCAGCGAAATACGCAGTGTGCTCTTCATTTCAGTCCATCCCTGATGATGGTGGTAATGTCAATTATGCCCTGGAAGTTGGAGGATTCGCGTTTGCGGATCTTCTCCGTTTCATTGAGTATCCAGATGGCGATCGAAATCAGATTGGCGCGCAGCTCTTCGTTGAGCTGGTTCTCCGGAGCACGCAGATCCTCGATGAAACGGATCCACAGGCGTCGGGTGAAGTAGATGGCCTCGATGGCCTCTCTCGAGTACCCTTTCTGCTGTTTCGCTGCTTCCATGAGCGCGATCGAGCGATCGAGTACCTGCCGTTCTCGATTTTTGGAGTCGGCAACGCCGTCCTCCATGATCTCGGCATAGGAAAACTGGTACATTCAGACATCCTTCATGTTTGTCCGGTTCCCCATACTAGAGGAAATTGAGCAAGCTCATCTGCTGTAGTCGCGACGTTAGTGTATAGGAGGTTTCCAATTGCACCTTTAGCGTGTTGATCCGGGTCGATGTCTCGATGGGATCGACGCCTTCGATGTCGGCGACATGCGTGTTGACGAGCTTGAGCTGCGCATCGATGGAGGTGTTCGCCTTCTTGACGCGCGCTTCGGAGATACCGAGCGAGCTGCGCTCCGCGTTGAGCCCGGCGATCCCCTGTTCCACGTAGTCGAGGGCGGCGACGCCAATGGCCGAGCGCACCTCGGGCGTCACGTTCTTGTCCATCAGTTCAGCGGCAATCACGCTTGCCATCGCGAACATCCGGAAACCCTTGGTATTGGCGTTGGTCGAGCTTTCGATGACTTCGCTGGCGCTGATCCGGCTCGTCATGTTCTGGTTCGACGCGTCGGACCAGTTGGCATCCCAGTCCGACCCGGTGAACATCGGTTCGACCGTGTTCTTGATGAAGTCCTGCATCTGCGTGACCGAGAACTGGTCCATGCCGGTCAGCGGCGGAACCTGTGCGGCCATGAAGGTCGAAAGGGCGTTATCGAATGCAGTCTTGGCAGCAGACAGCGGTGTCGTGTCGTAGTCGGCAACCGGCTTGGCATCGGTGTTGATGCCCGAAAACAGGAACTCGCCGTTGAAGGAGGTATTGGCGGCAGCCGTGAAGGTCTGCAGCGCGCCCATGATCTCGGTCTTCTGGATCTTCAACTGGCTGGCCGCATCGTTGCCCTTGTAGGTGACGAGCGTGTCGCGCACCTTTTCCGCGGCCTTCGCCATGGTCTCGAGCGCGCCCTGCGAACCGGAGAGGCGCTGGGTCACGACCGAGTTCGTGCTCTTCATCGAGTTCAGCCGGTCCAGCTCGCGCTGGAGGTTGAGCGAACGCGACGCCGTCGCACCAAGTGCCAGGCCGACGTCATAGTGGCGGCCGGTGGTCTGCTCCTGGGTCAGCTTCAGCAGTTCGGACTGGTTCTGCTGGATCGTCAGGCGCATTGCGCTCTGGATCGCCAGATTAGAAACGTAGGACGTCTTCATGATTACCTCACGGCTTCCATAAGGGCTGCCATCATGGCATCCACGGTACTGACCAGCTTGGCCGATGCTTTGTAGGATTGTTCGAGATCGAGCAGCAGCGACAGTTCCTCGTCGATGCTGACGCCCGTCTGCTTGCTGAGCGCTTCCTGGGTGCGGGCGAGCATTGCCTGCTTGTTGTCGTCAGCGGTCGAGGCCGTCTTGCGCGTCTGTTCCAGCCAGCCGACCGAACCGGTCGAGAAATTCAGCAAGCTGCTGTTGCTGTCGAGGCCCGTCGACGGGTCGAACGACATGTTCTCGCCCATCTTGTTGATGAAGCCGTCGAGCAGCGCGGTATAGCCGGGGCTGGGATCTGCGGCGCCACCCGGGTTGGAGACCACGCCATTGAAACCGCCGTCACGCAGCAGCAGCGGGTTCGCCTTTGCCATGGCGTTGACGGTAATCTTCGACGCCAGGCCGGGCACGACCGTACCCGTTGGCGGGACACCGGCGCTTCCCCAGGTGAACAGGCCGGGCTGATAGGGAATTGCCGGCGGGTTGCCTTCCTTGAAGAGCTCGACCAGGCCGCGTGCGATCTCGTCGAGCTGCGACTGGAACTTCGGCGCAATGTCGTCGCGCAGCTGCACCAGGCTTGCGAGCTTGCCCTTGGCGGTCGTGTCCGCACCGGTTCCGGCGGCGATCGGCACGCCATCGACGAAGATCTTGTTGCCGGTAACGGTCGCGTCGAACGTCGTCGTCGGGGCAAACGTCACCTGACGCGGAATGTTCTCGAAAAGCACCGTGCCGTCGGTGGTGAAGATCACCGTATCGCTGTTGCCGCGCGTGACGGTGGAGATGCCGATGATCTCCGAAACCTGCTTCAGGATCTTGTCGCGCTGGTCGAGCGCGTCGCTGGCGTCGCCGCCCTGGGCCGTCGCCGACTTGACGGCGTTGTTGGCCTTTTCGAAGTCGGCCAGCAGGCTGTTCAGCTTGTCGACCTCGATTGCGATTTCCTTGTCGGCATCCTTGCGCAGATCCTGCACCGTGGCGGAGGTCTTGTTCAGCGAGTCTGCGAGATCCTGCGCATCGGAAACCGCCGTCGCGGCGATCGTCTTGTTCCCGGGCGTTGCAGCCAGGGTCTGCAGGCTGTTGCGGAAATCGGACAGCAGCTTCGACGGCGCGGTCTCATAATTGTTGCCGCCGAGCGCCGACTTCAGCAGTTCCAGCCCGTCGCGAAGCCGGGCCTGGCCCGATGCTTCGCCGATGCTGGCGATGCTCTGCTTGAGCAGCGCCTCGTTTTGAGCCCGGTAAATGGATACGACCTGCGCACCGTTCGGAGTGCTGCCTAGGAGCGCGAGACGACGCGAATAATCCGCATTGCCCGCATTCGCGATGTTCTTCGACACGGTCGCGGTCTGCTGCGCCGTGTTGCTGAAGGCCTGCTGTGCGATGGATATTGCGGAGGACAGCGACATGACGCGGACCGTATCTCTTTCAATTACCGTTTCAGGTTGACGAGGACGTCAAGCAGGTCCGAGGCAGTCTGGAACACCTTGGAGTTTGCCGTATAGTTGCGCTGTGCCTCGATCATCGAGGTCAGTTCGTTGGCGATGTCGACGTTGGAGTTCTCAAGCGCCTTGGACTGGATGTTGCCGAAGGCGCCGGAGCCCGCGAAGCCGGTGACGATGACGCCGGAATCCGTACCCTGCGAGTAGACGTTGCCCGACTCCGGCAGAAGCTTGTCCGGGCTCTGGACAGTCGCCAGTGCAATGCGGAACTTCGGAATGAGGTTGCCGTCGCCGTACTTGACGTAGACGATGCCTTCCTTGTCGATCTCGAAGCCCGACATCTTGCTCGGCTTGCTGCCGTCGATGCCGCCGCCGCTGCTGGTGAAATCGCCGCCGAGCTGGGTCGTCTTCGCCGTGTCAATCGTCAGCGCACCGAGGTTGGCGCCCGTGCCGGGTAGACCTGTGATAGCCGATGTCGTCAAAGTCGCTGGCGTTGCGCCGATGCGCTTGCCGGCCGCATCGAAAGTCATCGTCTGCGTGCCGAGTACACCGGTCGCCGGAGGACCGGCGGCGTAGGTGTCGCGGTCRCGGACTTCGAGAGACCAGGCGTTCGGGCCCGTCTTCTCGTAGACGAAATCGAGGATGCGGGTGTTGCCCTGACTGTCATAGACGACGAGCGACGTTTTCGATTCGTCGCCGACCGCAGCACCCGACGGAAGGTTCGCTTCCATCGCGCCCTTGGTCGAACCCGAGGCGACAAGGCCCTCGTCCTTGAGCTTGACTTCCGTCAGGCCGTCGAAGCCGTTGACGACGACCGTCGGGTCGGCGCCGGCCTTGTATTCGTAGCCCATCAGCTTGTAGCCGGCGGTGTTGACGAGGTTGCCGTCCTTGTCCGGGACGAAGGAGCCGGCGCGCGTCAGAAAATTCTGGCCGCCATTGCCCTGGACGATGAAGAAGCCGCCGCCGTTGATGGCAAGGTCGCTGGCCGAGGTCGTATAGCTCGTGCCACCCTGCTGCGAGATGCTGTAGCGTACCTGGGTCTCGACACCGCCGGAATTGTAGTTGCCGCCGCCCGAAGGCAGGATCATCGACGAGAACTCGGTGGAGGCACGCTTGTAACCCGTCGTGTTCGCATTCGCGATGTTTTCAGCGACGGTGCCCAGACGGTTGGACTGGGCGTTCATACCGGAGACGCCCGTTCTCATGCTGCCATAGAGACTCATATCGGATCCTCATTTCCTTGTTGCGGCGACACTAGGAAGCGGGCCTTGCGTGAACCTGTCTTGGTTCGGCGCCCGCTCATCTGCGTGGCGCTCAATTCCAGTCGATGCAGTAGCCAAGGAAACGCTTGGAATCGATCGGGTCGAAGCCGAGCTTCTTGCGCAGTTTCTTGCGCAGCTTGCTGATGTGGCTCTCGACGACGTTTTCTTCGACGTCCTCGTCGAAGATCCCGTAGATCGCGTTGAAGATCTGCGACTTGGATACGCGGCGGCCGCGGTTTGCGACCAAATATTCCAGAATGCGCCGTTCGCGGCGCGGCAAGGCGAAGACTTCGCCATTGATCTCCGGATCACGGCCATCTGCGAAAACGCGGATCGGTCCGATGTCGGTGAAGTTGGTGATTGCCTTCAGGCGCCGGCGGATCGCAGCGACGCGGGCGAGAATTTCGCGCGGGTGAACCGGCTTGCGCACGACGTCATCGACACCGCAATCAAAGAGCGCAAGCGTGTTTTCCAGAGAGGGGGTGTCGCTGACGGCAATGACCGGAGCCATGGACCGATCGCGGATGGCGCGCGGCAGCGTGAAAGTGGCGTCGCCCTGACCGATCAGGAAAGCCTCGACGGCATCGATATCCGAATCGGCCGCCGCATTTACCCACTCGCCGAACTCCCTGGGGTCGAAACCCGTCGAGGGAATTCCTTCACGCCCGAAGAGCGACGTATAGCCGTCCTTAACGAGCTCTCTTTCATCAACCACTACGATCATTCGTCCGCCTCCGAATCAGTATGGCACCGCACTGATCGAGAGGTACGAATCGAGGGATTCATGAACAACTAGAGGAAGTTACTGGGTGGAATTAATAATTGATTAACCATGTTTCGCCGATTTGATCTATATCTAGTGGCACATCGTTAACGGCGGCACTAAAATAATGTGGAAAAGTTAACGGACCACGACAAATCCGCTTGCCGTCACATTGTCCGCGCATTGTCGCCACAATGCGGCATCGCCATCAAAAATACACTTACTGGTTGTTCACTGGCAGAACTGCGTGGCATTCGGTGTCCACTTGCCGTAGCCCGTCGCGACAAGATTCGCGATCACCCGACAGACATATTTCTTCTGTGCCGGGTCGTTGTTCGGACCCGCGTGGTAGCGGGCAACGGCCATGGTCCAAGTTTCATGCTTGGCGTGCAGATTGGCCAGGAAGCGCGCGGCATATTCGACATTCTTGCGCGGGTCAAGCATCTCCTGCGGCGAGCTGAAATGCTCGCCATGGAAGTAATAGTTGATCTGCATGCAGCCAAGATCAATGAGCTTGGCCCCCTGCGCACGAGCGTTGCCGAACTGCGTGAGAACGTCCTGTTCGCTGCTGCCGAAATAGGCCTTGCCTTCGATGTTCATCGCATAGGGCTGAAGAGAACCCTTGCGGCCCGTTTCGGTCAGCCCGACGGAATAGAGTATCCCGGCAGGGATGTTGTATTTCGCCGCCGCGCTCATGATCTCGCGTTCACAGACGCCGGCGAAGGCACTACATGTAGACGTGACCAGTGCGAGAGCGCTCAGTGCCGGCAGCCGCATCGTCCGTCCCGCCATTGCCACCCCACCTTTCCGCCATCGAAGCCTGGCCGTCTTCCTGTCGCTGCTGGCGTCCCTGGCCATTTCCGTCGGCGCGCTCGCGTCCCTGCTGCCCGGCCTGGGCCTGAGCCTGGGTCTGCGAGCCACCACTCTGTGACGTGTCGCCGCCCGAATTGAAGACGATGTTGACCTGGTCGACTGCAAAGCCCTGGGCACGCAGAGCCTTCACCATTTCGCTCTGGTCGTCGCGCAACTGCCGGAACGCCTCGCCGGTTTCCACCTTCAGTTCGACCTGCAGTTCGTCGTCCTTCAGCCTCAGCGTGGCGGTGACGAGACCGAGTTCGATCGGATGGAGCTGGATCTTCAGCGTGTTCAGCGTCTTGCCCGCCTGGGTCCAGGCGCCGGGTTGGCTGAGGGCCGCGCTCGGCTGCAACGGGCTGGCGCTGACCTCGCCGGCGATCGCATCGGCCACCGCGCTCGTGTTCGGGTTCATCGAGATGCCCAGATAGCGCCGAGCCTCGAGCACCGTGACATTCTCGACCTTGGCGGCCTGTGAGCGGGTGCCGTCGAACGCCGCCTCTCCATCCTTGGAGAGGCTCATGGTCACGGCCTGTCCCTTGCCGTCGGCCCGGGCGAAGCGGAAGAGCCGGTCCGGATCACCCTCGCCTGCCGCAGCTTCCGCCTTCGCGCCGTGCTCACCGGTGCCAGCGACATGCATGCCAGCACCCTCGCCCTGGCCAGCCGCGGGCTGACGGCCGGCCCTGGTCGCGTCGCCGAGCGCCTGTCCGATCGGACCGCCACCGAGCAGCGTCAACAGGTCATCCATATCCGTCTTCGATGCCGACGAGCGTTCGCCGCCCTCACCATTGGCGACATAGGCATCGGCGGTCGGCTCGCCGTTTGCCTGCGCCTTTGCCAATCGCTCCGCAAGTGCAGCGATACGCTCTGCCAATTCGTCCGGGACGGTCGCGACGCCCGCGCCTGCCAGATCAGCGCTCGCCTTGGCTTGATCAGCCTTGCCCGCCGCGCGCCGCGCACTGATATCCCGCTCAGTGGTTGGAAAGCGGTCATGGAGCGCATGGTCGCCAAGCGCCTGATCGTCGCGGCTGATGGCAATGCTGCGCGCGGCTGCACCGTGCCTGCCCGTGGTCTTGGCAATGTTGTCCTTGTCGATCAAGGCTCCAGACTCCGCGTCATCACCGGTACCGGCATCACCGAGGCCTTTGCCAGTCCCCGCCTGATCATTCGCCTTCTGCCGGCCAGCATTCGCCACGGCGTCCTCGAAGGCACCGCCCTGGAGGTCACCTGCTTGGTCCTTGCCGCCGGCACGCCCATTGCCCTTACCGGCAGGGGCCGGGGGCAGGCCACGCAGGCTATCATCAAGAGCCCTCATTTCCCTTCTCCCTTCAGGAGAGCGTCGATCTCTTCGATCTTCGACCTCCCCTTCGCCACGAACCCGTCGTGTTCGGGATCGCCAGCCTCGCCCACCGTGGCTTCCGCCGCATCGGCCGCTGCAACCACAGGGGTCTGAGCGTTGCCGAAGGGGCTCATGCCGCTGCCGGTTTCCTCTCCTTCGGCCGCGGCATCGTGCGCAACCGGTCTATCGGGTTTAGACGCAAACGCTTGCGTGAGGCTTTCATCGCTCGGCGGCCTGACAACCGCATCGGCGACGGCCCTGGCAGCATCACGCAGAGCGCGGTCGCGGGGCGAGAGCTCCGCATCCGGTATCGCTGCTATGCTTGCCGTGGCGGCGAACACATCGCTGGATGGAACGGACGCCAGACCTGCATAGAAGCCGGCGAGCACTTTCGGTTGCGCCGCTCCGTCAGCGCCGAGCGCTTCGGCCCGTTCCGAGGCGAGCTTCGCCAGGGCCTGCTTGCCGGCAATTGCGGCGCGGCGCGCGACACGCAGGTAGACCTCGCGCTGGCGCGGTGCGTCCATGAAATCGAGGATCTCGGAAATCCGCCCTTGGGCTTCTCCGCCGAAATGCGCGACGGCCAGCTCAACAAAGACGTCGGCAAACTGGCTGGCATAGGGCGACGTCAGATAGCGGCGCGCATAGGTCAGCGCATAGTGGAAGCCCTTGTCCGGCGCATTGGCCTGCACCGCCAGGAACACCGAGCGACGCAGGGCCGCCTCTTCGATGATCGTGCCGGGAGCCGTCAAACGCGCCCAGTCGTAGTACTTCATCGCCGCAACAGGATCCTGCTGCGAAGTCGCGTTGCCGAGAATGAGATAGAGATACGGACCGATGCGGGCGCTTCGATATTCCGGCGCAGCCTTGGACAGGTTTTCGACGATCAGGCCGCCCTTGCCGTTCAGATACTGCCGCAGCGTATCGGTGACGCGGGAATCGAAGTTGCCGGCGACGTCATGGTCCGAAAGATATTTCAGCGTCTCAGGATTACCGCCGCTCATCGCATAGACCAGCGCGGCATCGACGTTGCGCGGGTCGCGGAACACCGAGGGATCCGCCGCGCGCAGCCGCTTGTCGATCGCGCCCAGCATGAAACGCTGCATCTCGATCGCCGAATGATCGCCGAGCACGACGGAGTCCTGCACATATTGCAGCGACCGGATCATCTTGAAGGGTGCGAGTTCCTCGATATCGTTTGCCCTGGCATTCCCGATTGCAAACGGGGTCGCCAGCACACAGCAGGTCATCAGGATCGATCGCAGGCGTCTCAGCATCGTGTTTAACCCGGAGCCGATTGCAGCAGGATCTCGATTCGCCGGTTGCCCGGAGCGTAGGGATCACCGGGGATCTGCAACCGCCGATCGGCAAAGCCGCTGATCTGGCTGACGCGGTCTTCTTTCAGACCGCCGCGAACGAGCATGTAATAGGCGCTCTGGGCGCGCGCGGCCGAGAGCCGCCAGTTGTCATAGGTGCCGTCCTTGAACGGGCGACCGTCGGTGTGGCCGCGGATCGCGACTGCACCCGGGCGTTCGGCGAGCAGATGGCCGATCTTTTCCATCGCCAGCACCAGCTCTTTCTGCGGCACGGCTGAGCCGATGCCGAACATCTGCGCGTCCGTGCGCTCGCTGATCGTCACCATGAGGCCGCCCTCGGCCGGAGTTACGACGAGACCTTCCGCCAGTTGGCCGGCTTCACCGGCAAGCTGCTTCTTGAGCTCCGCCTGGAGTTCTTCGGCCTGCTTTTCTGCGTTCGCCTCAGCCGTCTCGGTCTTCGGCTTGTCGCCGGCGTCGCTCTCGGCCGTCTTATCCGTGCCGTTCTCGGCCTTCGCCTGCTCCGCCTGCTTTTGATCCTCGGACTTCTCGACCGCGGGAGCGCCGCCTGCCTGCATCGCCGATGCAGCGGCGAGCGCCACATCGCTCTTGGTCGTGTTGCCCGCGTCCTGCACTTCGACCTGCTTGGTCCAGAAGTCCGGGTCGAACGGATCGCGATAGGCTTCGCCTCCGTCGGCGCCGGTTGCCGGCCCGGATTGCGCCGCCCCGCCCTCACCCTTGACGCTGATGTTGGCCTGCTGGCCGACTTCGCGAGCGATTTCGGAGAGCACCGAATAGGGGTTTTCGAAGAAGTCTGCGTCGGAGTACTTGGTCTCTTCGCCCGAGGTCGCCGTCAGCTGGTCGCCGGTCTTGGCCGATCCGCCGGACTTGTCCTGCTCGCCATCAACCTTGGAACGCTGCTGCGTCTCCTCACCCTGTGCGTCCTTCGCCGGATCCTTCAGGCCGCGCTCGGCAGGCTTCTGGTCGGTCAGCTGCACCGGGTTGAAATAGGAGGCGATCGCTGCCTTCGTTTCCTCGTTGGCCGCGTTGATCAGCCACATGACGAGGAAGAAGGCCATCATTGCCGTCATGAAGTCGGCATAGGCGATCTTCCACGAGCCGCCGTGATGCCCATCATGGCCGCCACTGTGGCGCTTGACGATGATGATCTCATGCTTGCCGTTGTGATGGTTTTCGTCGCTCATGCGAGAACTTTCCGGACAGTATCGGCCCAGGCGGCCATGCGCGTCACCAGGATCGTACCGTCCATTTCGACAGCGAGATCGATGTCGTCGGTTTCGACGTGGCGGAACAACGGCATGTCCTCCCCGAGCTGGCGCTTCAGCGCCTCGAAGAGTTGGGTCGGGCCTTTGACGACAAGGGTGCAACCCTCGCCGGCCACCAGGCCCTGCTTGATCATCTGCGCCATGTCGGCGACGGCGCGCTGCAGGAGGGCATCCTCCATGACGGGTGCAAGAACGCGAGCGGTCTGATCGCCAAGTGCTGTGACCAGGCTGTCGGCCAGGTCGGCAAAACGCTCGGCCAGGCGGGCGGCGGTTTCCGCTTCAAGGCGCTGGGTCAATGCCGCGAGCTCGGCCGCGTGGGCTGCCTGCAGGTCGGCGATCTGGCGTTCATGTTCGAAGACGAGTTCGGCCGTCGCCTCGGCACGGCCTTCTGCAAAGGCCCTTCGGCGCTCCGTGTCGATGTCGATCTCCGGCATGGCTGGCCTCGCGCCGAGGCGGTCGCCATCGGCATAGTCGCTGTCCAGGTCAGGGAAATACTTTTGAGGCATCAGCGACAGCTCGACTTTCGGCGCGCTGAAATCCTTGAGGTAGCGGGAGAGCATCGCACTCATGACCGGTCACTCGTGGCAGCGCAGCGATGCGGCAAGCCCCGGCTGATCGCGAGACGGCACCCTCTGGCGCGAACTTCCATTGCTCCTGGCACTGCTGACATGTCTCCCACGGGTCCGGCCGCGGATGCGGAGAACCCAACATTCTTGACGTACATCGGCGAGATCCGGAGACATTCGTTCCCGGGGCGATCCGATGCAGGCGGCGGCCAAGATTCATTTTGGCCGGCAGTCATCCGACAGGACTGCGAGAGAAGGCTATTCGGTCAAACTTGTGCGAAAATGAATGTGTTGGACCGCGCCAGGGCAATTAGCGCGGTCCAACCGTTTCCACCGGGTGCCGTGACCGACGACGTGGCAGAACTCAACTTTTGCCGCCCCCGTTCTAGGGCGCGGAAGGGTTTGGCGGATCAGGCGGCCGTGGCCGGCCGCTCTGCGCCATTGCGCCTTACTGTTGGAACAGGCGTAGGATGTTCTCGGAATTCGTGTTGGCAATCGAGAGCGCCTGGATGCCGAGCTGCTGCTGGGTCTGCAGGGCCTTGAGCCGTGTCGATTCCTCGTTCATGTCGGCGTCGACCAGACGACCGACGCCCTTGTCGATCGTATCCATGAGGTTGGCGATGAAGCTTTCCTGCATGTCGATGCGCTTGGTAATAGCACCGAGCGTGGAGCCTGCATCCGTCAGCTGACCGAGGATATGGTCGACGACGCGGATCATGTCGTCCATCTGGGCATCGGTGGTCGCTGCCGTCAGCTTGATTTCCGATGAGGTCGCGTTCGGCGTGGTCACCGGCGCGCCGATCAGATGGAACAGCTTGGCCGAGGTGCCGACCGGCGAGGTGAGCTGGGAGGCGTCGTAGCTCCGGGTCAGCAGACCACGGCTTGCATTGGCCGTGTCGATCAGCATGGATTGCGCCGTGTCGAAGTCGAGCGTGGTGACCGACACGTTGCCGTTGGCGTCGCGGTTGAACGAGGCAACGATCGACTTGGTGCCGACCGAGGCCGCGTTCGCGTTGTAGAGCCAGTTTTCGCTGGAGAAGGATGCCGACTGGGCGGCCGCCAGGAGCTGGTTCTTGAGTTCAGTGATTTCCTTGTCGATCTTCAGCTTGTCGACACCCGGCTCGCGTGCTGCGACCAGCTTGCGCTTGATCTCGCTGACGACGTCGATCGACGAATTCATCGCCGCATAGGCCGTATCGATCTTGGCTGCGCCGAGGCCGAGCGCATCTTCGACGGTCGACAGTGCGGCGTTGTCGGAGCGCATGGTGGTCGCGATCGACCAATAGGCGGCATTGTCCGCCGCGGTCTGGACGCGGTAACCCGAGGAAATCCGGTCCTGGACTTCGGCCATGTCGGTGTTGATGGAACGCAAGGTCTGAAGCGCCGCCATAGCGGCGGTATTGGTCATGATGCTGGTCATTGGTCACCTGCCCCGAATGAATTTCTGAAGACATTCCGGAGTGCAGAACCGGCAGCGATGGGACTGGCATCATGCGAATCGCCCCTGTTTTGCCCTGGGGGCGACCCTTCGCTCTTAACCAATGTGTAACGATCGCATGGTTAACAAATGGTTAACGACGTTAGCGAGCTGGTAACGAAGGTGAACAAAAATAAGGGAATATGGACAAACGGTTAAGGATGGGTCGCACACGCTGCCGACGCGCCCCAAAACTGAGAACCATGAAAAAAAAGAAGAAGGCCGCACGACCCCGAGGGGCGTGCGGCCTTTCTGTTGTGTCGAAAAGTGGGGCGAATAGTCGCCCGCCCTTCCCTGTCGTTCGCTTAGCGGAACAGCGACAGAATGTTCTGCGAGTTGGTGTTGGCGATCGTCAGCGCCTGGATGCCGAGCTGCTGCTGCGTCTGCAGAGCCTTGAGGCGGGTCGACTCTTCGTTCATGTCCGCGTCGACGAGACGGCCAACGCCCTTCTCGATCGAGTCCGAGAGGTCGCGAACGAAGTTCTGCTGCAGTTCGACGCGGCTGTTGAGCGCGCCGAGATCGGCGGCGGCATCGGTCATCTGTAGCAGCGTTGCGTCAACGCCCGAGATGGCTTCGGCCAGAGCGCCCATCGTCATGTTGGTGATGTCCATGGTCAGGACGCTATAGCCAGCCGTGACGGTCGCACCGTTGGTCGCCAGCTTGTATTCCATGTTGCTGGAGAGCAGGCCCGTGCCGTTGGTGACGTTGGCGCCGGTGGCGTCAACCTGGATCAGCGAGCTTTTGTTCGTGTCGAACTGGAGCGTCGTCAGGCTGACGTTGCCCTGGGCGTCGCGGTTGAACGAACCGACGATCGACTTGGTGGCAGCCGTGTTGTTGGTGTCGTTGTAGATCCAGTTTTCGCCAGAGAACGAAGCCGACTTGGCGATGCTCACGAGCTGGCTTTGCAGCTCCTTGATTTCCTTCTGGATCTTGCTCTTGTCAACGCCCGGCTCGCTGGCGGCAACCAGCTTCTTCTTGATCTCGTCGACGACGTCCTTGGAGTTTTCCATGGCCGTGTAGGCAACGTCGGTCTTGGCAGCGCCGAGGCCGAGGGCGTCTTCAACGGTCGAGAGCGCCTTGTTGTCCGAACGCATGGTGGTTGCGATCGACCAGTAGGCGGCGTTGTCGGCAGCGGTACCAACGCGCAGGCCCGACGAGATGCGGTCCTGGGTGGTTTCCATCTGCGAGTTGATCGAACGCAGGGTCTGAAGCGCGCCCATTGCGGCGGTGTTCGTCATGATGCTGGTCATTGGCTGATTGCCCCTTGTGGCTGATTTGGAATGTAAAGGGACATTCCGGGATTACCGGGAAGCAGCGGTCAGCCTCATGCCTGTTAATGTTGATTAACCCGCCGCTTCGTTGGCCACAGAAAACACCATCGTGGTTAACAAAGGCTAAAACGCCGCAGTATTTTCGACATTTGCCACTGAAGCCCGCCAAGAAAAAACCGCGCCTCTTGCGAAGCGCGGTTCGATTTTTTGCTGTCGGACGCGGGCCGGAACCCGTGTCGTCTGGCGACCGATTAACGGAACAGCGACAGGATGTTCTGCGAGTTCGAGTTGGCGATCGTCAGCGCCTGGATACCGAGCTGCTGCTGCGTCTGCAGAGCCTTCAGGCGGGTCGACTCCTCGTTCATGTCGGCGTCGACGAGCTTGCCGATGCCCTTCTCGATCGAGTCCGAGAGGTCCTGAACGAAGTTCTTCTGCAGTTCGACGCGGCTGTTGAGCGCGCCGAGGTCAGCGGCGGCATCGGTCATCTGCAGCAGCGTTGCGTCAACGCCCGAGATGGCTTCGGCCAGAGCGCCCACCGTCATGTTGGTGATGTCCATCGACAGCACGCTGTAGCCAGCCGTGACGGTCGCACCGTTGGTTGCCAGCTTGTATTCCATGTTGCTGGAGAGCAGGCCCGTGCCGTTGGTGACGTTGGTGCCGGTGCTGTCGACCTGGATCAGCGAGCTCTTGTTCGTGTCGAACTGGAGCGTCGTCAGGCTGACGTTGCCCTGGGCGTCGCGGTTGAACGAGCCGACGATCGACTTGGTGGCAGCCGTGTTGTTCGCGTCGTTGTAGACCCAGTTTTCGCCGGAGAACGAAGCCGACTTGGAAATGCTGATGAGCTGGTTCTGCAGCTCCTTGATTTCCTTCTGGATCTTGCTCTTGTCAACGCCCGGCTCGCTGGCGGCAACGAGCTTCTTCTTGATCTCGTCGACGACGTCCTTGGAGTTTTCCATGGCCGTGTAGGCAACGTCGGTCTTGGCAGCGCCGAGGCCGAGAGCGTCCTGAACCGTGCCGAGCGCCTTGTTGTCCGAACGCATGGTGGTCGCGATCGACCAGTAGGCGGCGTTGTCGGCAGCGGAACCGACGCGCAGGCCCGACGAGATGCGGTCCTGGGTGGTTTCCATATCCGAATTGATCGAACGCAGAGTGGAGAGAGCCGCCATTGCAGCGGTGTTCGTCATGATGCTGGTCATTGGATGTGTGCCCCTTGTTGGCAATACTCGAAAAAAAGGGACATTCCGGGAGCTACCGGGAAGAAGCGGTCAGCGTCATGCCTGTTAACCGGTTAATGTTGTTGGTTAACCCGCTCCTTCGATGGACACAGAAAACACCATCGTGGTTAACACCGACCTAAGACGCTGCGATTATTTTCGGAACGCTTCGACATTCGATAAACCCAACAAAAAACCGCGCTTCTTGCGAAGCGCGGTTTCGATTTCTGCTATCCGGCGCGGACCGAGACCCGCGTCGTCTGGCGACCGATTAACGGAACAGCGACAGGATGTTCTGCGAGTTCGAGTTGGCGATCGAGAGCGCCTGGATGCCGAGCTGCTGCTGCGTCTGCAGAGCCTTGAGGCGGGTCGACTCTTCGTTCATGTCGGCGTCGACGAGCTTGCCGATGCCCTTCTCGATCGAGTCCGAGAGGTCCTGAACGAAGTTCTTCTGCAGTTCGACGCGGCTGTTGAGCGCG
This sequence comes from Ensifer sp. 2TAB8, assembly GCF_052115125.1. NCBI lineage: Bacteria > Pseudomonadati > Pseudomonadota > Alphaproteobacteria > Hyphomicrobiales > Rhizobiaceae > Ensifer > Ensifer sp. 2TAB8. Next base: position 487,191 of record NZ_JBFRGB010000001.1, read on the forward strand.
CCGAGGTCGGATGCAGCGTCGGTCATCTGCAGCAGCGTTGCGTCAACGCCCGAGATGGCTTCAGCCAGAGCGCCGGCCGTCATGTTGGTGATGTCCATGCTCAGGACGCTGTAGCCGGCGGTCACGGTCGAGCCGGTTGCATCCTTGTACTCCATGTTGCTGGAGAGCAGGCCCGTGCCGTTGGTGACGTTGGTGCCGGTGCTGTCGACCTGGATCAGCGAGCTCTTGTTCGTGTCGAACTGGAGCGTCGTCAGGCTGACGTTGCCCTGGTTGTCGCGGTTGAACGAGCCGACGATCGACTTGGTGGCAGCCGCGTTGTTGTTGTCGTTGTAAACCCAGTTTTCGCCAGAGAACGAAGCCGACTTGGCAATGCTCACCAGCTGGTTCTGCAGTTCCTTGACTTCCTTCTGGATCTTGCTCTTGTCAACGCCCGGCTCGCTGGCGGCAACGAGCTTCTTCTTGATCTCGTCGACGACGTCCTTGGAGTTTTCCATGGCCGTGTAGGCAACGTCGGTCTTGGCAGCGCCGAGGCCGAGGGCGTCCTGAACGGTCGAGAGCGCCTTGTTGTCCGAACGCATGGTGGTTGCGATCGACCAGTAAGCGGCGTTGTCAGAAGCGGAACCAACGCGCAGGCCCGACGAGATGCGGTCCTGGGTGGTTTCCATCTGCGAGTTGATCGAACGCAGGGTAGCGAGAGCGCCCATAGCGGCGGAATTGGTCATGATGCTCGTCATTAGAGTGTCCCTTTTTTACTTAAGACGATTGGGGGACATACCGGACTGTTTACACTACCGGTGATGGCGGATCGGCTTCATGCCTCTCGGTTCCAACGACTTTCTCGGAAGAAACCAAACCCGTCATGTGAGGCCGAATATCGAGCCCAATGCTTGCGAATTCCTTAAATGCCGAGACGGTACCGGCGAGAGATAATTTATACTTAACAAGGCTTTAAGTGAACGCGTGGGGTTACCGGGCGGACAATTGAAATGGCCCTTTGCGAGACGGAACCGCACGCCAATCCGGGCCGGCCGCGTCATGCCTGAGGCAAGGTCCCGCCCCTACGATGGCTGCAGGACCCGCTTTACGACATCAAGGTGCCAAGCCCTCGATGCCGGCAGCCCATACGACGGAGCTATCAGTGAACGCCCAAGCCATCTTCTCGACCGCTTCCCGGCAATACCAGAAAGGCCAGTACACGGACGCGCTCGACCAGCTCAACATCCTGATGAACGTCAATCGGGATACGAAGACCTATGTGCTGCTTGCCAAGGTTCTGCTGAAACTGGGGTTCAAGCCCGAAGCGGCGCGCGCCTACCAGCTCGCCGGCGAGGCCGGCGGCTCACGGTCGCAGGATTATCTGACGGAGGCGATGAAACTCTATTTCACCAACGGGCACGAAGACGAAGCGCTTGCGATCGGCCTGCCGCTTCTCGAAAAGGCCAAGACGGATCCGGATATCGCCTTCATCATCGCTTCGATTTTCCTGAAGCGCGACCAGAAAGAGATTCTCGGCCTGTTCAAGGCGCCACTTTCGACCAGCGCCAATCGCTATCACCAGTCGCTCGCATTCAAACTCCTGACAGCGGATGTTGGCGATGTGCAGGACCGCGAAGCCGTCGCCAATCTCTTCAAGGCCTACCCGAAGAATGCGACGCTGCGCTCGGCCTACCTCGTCTACGCCCGCGAAGCTAACGACTATCCGGAGGTCGAGAAGCACCACCGTGATATCGAGAGAGCCCTGAAGCTTGGTCAGGACGACACCCTCTCGTCGGAAGCGCCATATTACCACGTTACCTGGTGCGGAGATGAGAGGCTTAACCGGATCGCCGGCTCGCAATATCGCCCCTTCCCGCCGGAAAACACCGAGTTGCGCCGGACCATGGCACATGCATGGGGCGATCGCATACGTATCGGCTATGTGTCTTCCGACTTCTGGCACGATCACGCGACCATGAAGCTGATGGCAGCGGCGCTTGAGGCGCATGACCGCACACGCTTCGAGGTCACGCTGTTCTGCCATACTTCACCCAGCAATGTCGCAAGGGATAACGGCTCCCGCGAAAAATGGGGCAATATCATCCAGATCGGCGAGCTTTCCGATGAGCATGCGGCCGCAGTCATCCGCGCCCAGAACATCGACATCCTCGTCGACCTGAAGGGGCACACGCTCGAAAGCCGGGCGACGATCTTCAACCACAAGGCCGCCCCCATCCAGGTCAGCTGGCTCGGCTTCCCAGGCACTACCGTCAACGTCGATCTGGACTACATCATCGGCGATCCCCACGTGCTGCCCGACGGAAGCGAAAAGCATTACTACGAAAAATATTGCCGCCTGCCGGAGACCTATCAGCCGAACGACCCTTACAGCCGCCCGCTGCCGACGGCATTGTCGCGTCGCCAGCTCGGCCTTCCCGAGGATGCGTTCGTCTTCGCGTCGTTCAACGCCAATCGCAAGATATCGCTGCAGACGATCAACCTCTGGATCGAGATTCTTCAGCAGACTCCGGACAGCGTGCTGTGGCTAATGTGCGGCCGCCCGGACTCACGAGCGAACATCATCGCAAAGTTCAAGAGCGCCGGCATCGATACCAAACGCATCGTCGTCTGCCCCAAGGTCCTCTATCACGACCATATCAGCCGTATTCCGGTGGCGGACATCGGCCTCGACACCTATCCCTATAATGGCCACACGACGACGTCGGAGCAGCTTTGGGCCGGCCTTCCGGTCCTGACCTTCAAGGGCACCAACTTCGCCTCGCGCGTGAGCGAGAGCCTGCTCAACGCCATCGGCGTGCCGGAACTCGTTGCCGCAGGGCCGGAGGATTATGTGCGCGAGGCAGTCGCACTCTACAGCAACCGCGACAAGATTGCCGACTACCGCAAGACTCTCGAGGAAAACCGTTTCCGCATGCCGCTGTTCGACGCCGAACGCTTCTGCCGCCACCTGGAACAGGGCTACGAAATGATGGCTGACCGCGCACGAAAAGGCCTGGCGCCCGACCATATCGACGTCCCGGCCCTGCCGGCGCGTACCAGCTCGTTCGAGCGCTAGGCGAGCGAACACTCGATCCTGAACGACGAAAGGCAGCGCCAAGGCGCTGCCTTTTTTGTGTCTGTTCGAAGCGTCAACCGTTCGCTGACAGGCGTCTATCTAGCTGAAGGAGCGAACGAGACTGCCGACGAGCAGGTTCCAGCCGTCGAGCAGCACGAAAAACAGGATCTTGAAGGGTAGCGAAATCGCCGTCGGCGGCAGCATCATCATACCCATGGCCATGGTGATGGTGGCGACGATCAGGTCGATCACCAGGAACGGCAACATGATCAGGAAGCCGATTTCGAAGCCGCGACGGATTTCCGAAATCATGAAGGCGGGCACGACCGCCCTGAGGTCGACCTTGTCGTCGACGACGACCGTCTGGCCCTTTTCCTTGGCGATATCGATGAAGAGCTGCAGATCCTTGTCGCGGGTGTTGGCGAGCATGAATTCGCGGAAGGGCTCGGTGACCCTCGGGATCGCCTCAGCCTCGGTAATCTGGTTCTTCATCAGCGGGTCGATGCCGTCACGCCATGCGCGATCGAAGGTCGGGCCCATGACATAGAAGGTCATGAACAGCGCCAGCGAAACCATGATCATGTTGGATGGGGTAGTCGCCAGCCCCATGCCGGTGCGCAGGATCGCAAAGGCGATCACGAAACGCGGAAAGCTGGTGACCATGATCAGAATGCCCGGGGCCACCGACAAAACGGTCAAGAGGCCGAAGGTGCGGATGATCCACGAGGCGGCCGACCCGTCGACAGGCGTATTCAGGATATCAGAGGGAAAACTCTGGGCGCCGGCGATACCGGACATCGCCATCATGGCAACTATAAAGGCGACAAGCCGGACCATTTATCGAATCATTGGATGACGAAGGTTCTGAACATCACATTGGTTACGCGCCCATCGGAGCGCAGGTCAACCCGCTCTTGAATGTCATCCCGGAGATATTGAAAGCCACGCGGCCCCTGAATCTGCTGCAGCGAGACCGTCTTCAGATAGGCGGCGATATCCTGGTGGATCTGCTCGGCCAATTTGGGATCGGGCGCGCCGTCGAACTGCAGCGCCACCTCGAGCCGTATCCAATTCTCCGAAGGATAGGCAAGGTTGGTGGTGATCGGCTCCAGCTGGACGACGCCGTTCGCTTCCGTCGCAACCTTCGGCAGGCCCTCTTCGCCGGTGGCATTGGCAGCCGGTTCCTTCGTCGCCTCGACCTGCTCCTTGGGCGGAGGCGGCGCGAGCAGGCCGCCGACCAGCCAGCCGCCGCCGCCGGCGACGAGCGTCAGCACCGCGACGATCGCAATCGTTATGATCTTCGACGGCGACTTCGAAGCATTGGCGGAATCGAGTTCTTCCATCTTGCCATTCCCTGCCGTCAGATCGGCGAAATCAGGTCCATGATCTGCTGGCCGTAGGGCGGCTGCTGCACTTCGGTCAGGCGACCGCGGCCGCCATAGGAAATACGCGCCTCGGCGATGCGGTCGTAGGAGATCACGTTGTCGGCGTCGACGTCCCGCGGCCGGACGATGCCGGCGACGTTGAGAATGCGCAGTTCGTGATTGACGCGCACTTCCTGCGAACCGCTGATCAGCAGGTTGCCGTTTTCGAGCACCCCGGTGACGACAGCCGCAACGAGCAGCCGCAGCTTTTCCGAACGCTCGGTCTTGCCATCGCCTTCGGTCTTGGTGTTCGAGCCGTACTTCAACTCGCCCGACCAGTCGAAATCGCTCGACTGCGATTTGCCGTTGGCGCCGATGTTGAAGCCGCTTGCGTTCTTGCGACTGCGATCGGTCTTGTTGTCGAAGGTGGCGCCTTCGTTGATCTTGATATCGACCGTCAGGATGTCGCCGACATTGATTGCGCGCGCGTCCTTGAACAGAGCCGCCTGCTGGTCGTTCCACAACGAGTAGCCGTTCACCACCTGGCGCGGCTGCTTCGGATACATCGCCAGCTGCGGCGTCTGGGAATACTGCAGGCCGCTGCCGATCGGGCTCATCGAAGGCGCCCGACCAATCTCGTTGAACGCCTGGTTCTGACATCCGGCAAGCAGACCCGCCGCCGTCAGCACGGCCGTTAGACGCATTTTCATGATGGTTCCTTCGAGGTGTTCGGGTCGCTGGCGCTCGAAATGATGTTGGTGAGAGCTGCCGCTTTCTCGTCGCTCATTTCACTGAGGATCAGCGACGACTGCCGCGGCGGCAGCTGCATGACGATCGCCGCGGCGATTGCCGGATTGACCATTTCGAGCTTGCCGGCGGCCGCATCCGGCTTCATCGTCTTGTAGATATCGACGAGCCCGAGTTCGGCCTGTTTCAGGAAATCGTTGCGGCGTTTCAGCCAGTCCTCGTACTCATCGCGGCGCTTCTCCAGCGTCGCGATGCGTTCGTCGATGCTTGCCTGCAAGGTCTCGAGGTCCTTGCGCTGCAAAACATACCGCTGGTCGCGTGCCGCGTCGGCGATGTTGGTGCAGAATTGCTGAATCTCGTTCTGCGTCGCGTCGGCTGCCGGAGGTGCGGTGACGTCCTGGGCGAATGCGCCGGGCATCGTCAGCATCGAAGCTGCGGCCGCGCCGACAAACAGCAGATTGCGTACCTTGCCGAGAGATGGGTTGATGTTTGCCGTCATTGCAGCACTAGCTCCGCCTGTAGGGCCCCAGCCGTTTTGATGCTTTGCAGGATGGCGATGATGCCGTCTGGCTTGACACCGATGTTGTTGAGACCGGCGACGAGGGAGCGAAGGCTCGACCCGTTGAGGATCGCCACCGTGCCGCCATCGGACTGCGCGTTGATGGTGGTGTTCGGCTCCACCTCCGTCCGTCCGCGCGAGAACGGCAGCGGCTGAACCACGGTCGGCGTCTCGCTAACCTCGACGGTCAGGGTGCCGTAGCTCACCGCCACCTCGTTGATGCGAACATCCTGGCCGATCACGATCGTGCCGGTGCGTTCGTTGATGACGACGCGGGCCGGGACATCGGTCTCGATCACGATGTTTTCGATATCGGCCATCAGCCGGGCGAGATCGGCCATCTTCGGCTTTTCGACGAGCACGGACTGGGAGTCACGGGCCTCGGCAATGCGGCCGCCATATTGCTGGGCGGCATACTTGTTGATCGCCGCCGCCATGCCGACTGCCGTCGAGAAGTCCGGGTTGCGCAGTTGCAGAACGAGGTTGAAGCCGTCCTTGAACTTGGACGGCAACTCGCGCTCGATGATCGCGCCGTTGGGAACCCGCCCGGCCGTCGTCACCCCTTGGTTGAGCGTTGCCGCATCACCCTGCGCGGCAAAACCCGTCACAACGACGGAACCTTGAGCGACCGCATAGATCTGTCCGTCCGCGCCCGACAGCGAGGTCATCACCAGCGTGCCGCCGCGCAGCGAAGTGCTGTCGCCGAGCGAACCGACCGTCACGTCGACGCGGCTGCCGGGGCTCGCGAAGGGCGGCAGGGTGGCCGTCACCAATACCGCCGCAACGTTGCGCGTGCGGGAATCCCCGCCCTGGGTGGAGATGCCGAGATTCTGCAGCATTGCGCGGATCGACTGGTCGGTGAACGGCGAGGCACGCAGGGTGTCGCCGGTGCCCTGAAGGCCGACCACGAGACCGTAACCGATCAACTGGTTGTCGCGCCCAGCCTGGAGCGAGGCGACATCCTTGATCCTGGACGCACCGAGAGCCGGCGTCAGCGCCACGGAGAACGCGACGGCCAGCGTCAGGAACCATTTGCAGGCAAGCATTTTCATTTCGCCACCACATGGACAGTGCCGTCGGCCATCACCGTTCCGGAAACGATGATGCCGGTATCGATATTGCGCGCCCGGATCAGTTCGCCGATGGCGGCATCCTGGAGCGGTGATCCGGCAGCGCTGATGGTCAGGCCGCCGTTGCTAAAGACGAGGCGCACGGTGGAGCCACGTTCGACCGCGTACTGCTCGCGCAGCGCGTTTGCGAGGATCACCCGGCCCGGCAGGAGCGTGCGCTTGGTGACCTTGCCATCGATTTCGTTCAGGGTCCTGATGTAGCCATCCGCGAGATCGGGGTTGGTAACCTCGACGACTTCGACGCGGCTGCGGTCGACCGTTTCGCCCGGATAGATCGTCCGCGTCGGGATCACCGCCGTCAGCCGCTCCGCGAGGGTTGCCGATGGCAACAGGAAAGTGGCGGCAAGCAAAGCGCCAGCCGCCAGACGAAGCGCCGTGGAGGCGCGGTCGTCTTTCGAAACCTTGATGTTTGCGGATCGGCGAAACATCATGTTTGCCCCCTCTTTCGTTACCTGAGGTTCTTGCTCACCGTGGCCGCCATTTCATCGGCCGCCTGAATGATCTTGGAATTCATCTCGTAAGCGCGCTGCGCCGAGATCAGGTCGGTGATTTCCTTGACCGGATCGACGTTGGACGCCTCGAGGTACTTCTGCTTGATTTGGGCGAAGCCCGGGTCCGCAGGCGTACCGACGATGGCGTCGCCGGAAGCCGGGGTTTCCTTGAAGAGGTTGTCGCCCTGCGGCTCCAGACCAGCTTCGTTGACGAAGTTGGCGATCGTCAGCTGACCGATTTCCTGCATCGCGGGGTCGTTGCCGATGCGCACCATCACCTGACCGGAGCTGGTGAAGGCGATTTCCGTCGCATCCTGCGGAACCGTGATGCCGGGGACGACCGTGTAACCGTCGATGGTCACGAGCTGGCCCTGCGCATTCTTGTTGAAGGCGCCCGAACGCGTGTAGACCGTCTCGCCGTCCGGCGTCTCGACCTGGAACCAGCCGCGGCCCATCAGGGCCAGGTCATAGTCGTTGCCGGTGTTGACCATGCTTCCCTGGATATGCAGGTTACGCACGGCAGCCGTCTGAACGCCGAGACCGATGATCGCGCCTTCCGGAACGATTGCCTGGTTCGAACGGTTCGGCACGCCCTGGGCGCGCTCGGTCTGATAAAGCAGATCGGAGAATTCGGCGCGCGCGCGCTTGTAACCGGTCGTGTTGATGTTCGCGATGTTGTTCGCGATCACTTCGAGGTTCAGCTGCTGGGCGTTCATGCCGGTTGCGGCAATGGAAAGGGCCTTCATGTCTCGTTCCTTCAGATCTGCATGCGCGCGATTTCGAGGTAGGCGGTAACCACCTTGTCGCGGATGGCGATTGCTGTCTGGAGCGACTGTTCTGCATTCATGACAGCATCGACAACTTCACGGGTGTTTGCCTGGCCGCGAATGCCGTCGAGCGATGCGCCCTCGGCCTTTTTCATCGCGTTGATGGTATCGGTCGCCATATCCCCGAGGACCGAGGCGAAGCTCTGCCCCTGCGGCACGCCCGGCGTGGCGGCCGGCATGCCGAAGATCGACGAGGAGGAAGATGTGGAACGGGTGCCGTCGGTCTCTTTGGTGACCGAGAACGCGCCGAGGGATTTGACTGCATCGATCATTATTGCGAGGCTCTCAACAGGTCGATTGTCTGGGAAATCAGATCGCGGGACTGCTTGATGGTCTGAAGGTTGGCCTCGTAGGCGCGGTTGGCTTCGCGCATGTCGGCCATCTCGACCAGGATGTTCACGTTCGGCAACTTGACCATGCCCTTTTCGTCGGCGGCCGGATTGCCCGGATCAAACTCGATGTTGAAATCCGAATCGTCCGTGCCCTGCCGTTCGATCTCGACCAGCGAAGCGCCGCTTGCCCGGTCGACTTCGGCGGCGAAGCTGACGGTCTTGCGGCGGTAGGGGTCGGCGCCCGGCGTGTCGCCGGTCGAGCGCGCGTTGGCGATGTTTTCCGAGACGATACGCAGGCGGGTCGATTCCGCCTGGAGGCCCGAGGCCGATACCTTGAGGGCTGAGGTCAGTGGATCCATGGTTCTTACTTCCGTACCGTCATCAGCATCATGCGATGGAACGCCTTCACAAGCCCGGCGCTAAGCTCGTAGTCGCGCTTGATTTCGCCGGTCTTCATCATTTCCTGCTCAATCGCGACGCTGTTGCCGGATTGCTGGATCTGTACCCCGTCGACCATGCCGACTTCGGCGACCTGCGAGGCTTGGAGGCCGTCGGTGAAGTGCGCCTTGTTCGTCGCAGCCATCTGCATGCCGGTGTCCTGCAGCACGCTTTCGAACGGCTTGACGTCCTTCGCCTTGTAGTGCGGCGTGTTCGCATTGGCGATGTTGCCGGCCACCACGTTCTGGCGAACGGTCAGCCACTGGGCCTGCCGGGACGCGAGTTCGAAAAGCTGAATCGGTTGCATCAAAAGCTCCATGCTTGGTGATGCGAACCTAGGCCGGTAATCTTGCGTGGGACTTTCGTCGGACGCAGCTGCGACAGGAACGTTTGCGTCCCGCTGCCGGCCGGCGGGGCAAAGAGCAGCGCGCCGCGCATCTCAAGAGATACGCGGCCGTCAGCTCAGACGATGTGAGGCTTGCTCAGTTGGCCTGGTAGACTTCGCCGGACGACGTGATCATCACCCACTGGCCATCGCGCTGCTCGAGCGTGGCAAGACGCGTGTTGTCGGGCAGGACGGAACCGATGCGCACGATATACATGCCGCTCGCGTCCTCGATCAGCGCCCGGCCGTTAGCGACATGCATCAGCTTGAAGCCCGACTTGCCGGGGAAGGGCTGAAAAAGTCCCTCTTCCGCGGCAGTCCCTTCCGGGCCTGGGCCATCGCCGATGCCGGGCACGGTCGCCGTCGTCAACTGGTCGATCGCGGCAAGCGTCTCGCCGTCGCCGTCGGGCATTGCCAGCGGCGAGACCGAAACGACGTTGCGGGCGGCACGCTCCGGCAGATCGCGGGTCGACCCCTGCCAGAGCGGCGGCATGGTGAACTTGTCCTGATGGAAGAAGGCATACCAGGGAAAGAACGTCGCAAAGGCGGCCAGCGCGACACCGGTCGCGGCCAGGAACTTGTCGGTCATCGGCATGCGGCTGGTGCGCTTGCGCTGATGAACCATTTCGTCCGCTTCGTAATCGGTCACCGCCATCACCTCGCTCTCGCGCCCGGTTGATTGCCCATCGCCGCCGCCTTCAAGGCATTGGCGAGATCGGCAAATGCGTCCTGCGCCGGGCGCTCGCCGGCGGTCTGTGTCAGCACGTCATAGATGACCGGCACCTGCTTGATCGCCATATCGAGGTCGGGATCGCCGCCGGGGCGGTAACCGCCGATGAGGCGAAGGTCGCGGGTTTCTTCGAAGCGGTGGATCAGCGCCTTCAGGCGCGCCACCAGCTTTTCCTGATCCGGCGTCCAGGCCTTGCGCGCCAGACGCGAAATCGATGCGAGCGGGTTGATCGGCGGGTAACGCCCCTCTTCCGCAAGGCTGCGCTCGAGCACGATGTGGCCATCGAGAATGCCACGGGTCGAGTCGGCGACCGGATCGTTGTGGTTGTCGCCATCAACGAGGATGGAGATGATCGCGGTGATCGTGCCCGAGCCTTCGGTGCCGGGACCGGCGCGCTCCAACAGACGGGGCAACTCGGTGAAGACCGAGGCTGGGTATCCGCGGGCGATCGGTGGCTCGCCGGAAGCCGTCGCGACCTCGCGGATCGCGTGAGCGAAGCGGGTGACGCTGTCGACGATCAAGAGCACATTGTCGCCATTGTCACGATAGTGCTCGGCAATGGTGACGGCCGTCAGCGGCGCCATCTTGCGCAGCATCGGGCTTTCGTCGCTGGTTGCCACCACGGCGACGGACTTCGCGAGATTGTCGCCGAGCGTATCCTCGATGAATTCGCGCACTTCGCGGCCGCGCTCTCCGACGAGCGCTATCACCACCTTGTCGAAGGCGTCTGCGCGCGCCAGCATCGAAAGAAGCGTCGACTTGCCGACACCGGAGCCGGCGAAAATGCCGAGGCGCTGGCCAAGGCAGAGAGGCGAAAAGATGTCGATCGCCCTTACGCCGGTAAGAAAGCCCTTCTCGACCCGTTTGCGGCTCATCGACGGCGGTGCGGTGTTGGAGATCGAACGGCGCACGTCGCCCTGCAGCAGCGGCCCGAGACCATCGATCGGCTCGCCGAGTGCATTGATGGCACGGCCGCACCATTGGTCGGTCGGCGCGACGCGGAAGGCTCCCTTGCGGATGACCGTATCATGGATGCCGATCGGATCGCCCGGTTCGATCGGGCAGACGACCACCCGCTCCGGCTCAACCCGCACCACCTCGCCGAGATGCGTTCCGGTGACGCTCTTGTGGGCGACGAAATCTCCGAGCCGCACATGCCGCGACAGGCCGGTCACCGTATAGTGACCGGGCGAAATCGTCTGCACGTGACCGCCGGGGGCGATCGAGAATTCGGGCTTTGCATAGCGCTCGACGAGGCCGGCAAGTGCTGCCAGAGAGGTCGATCCCGTGCTTGTCTTCAGGCCTTCGCGTTGCATGCCGGTATCCGTCAGAAATTAGCGACTGCCGCCGAGCGTCTTGACCGCTTCCTCGAGCGATCCTTCGCTGTCACGCAACAGGGACGTGATGTTGTCGAAGGCGCGCGTGACCATGATCAGCTGCGACATTTCCTGGATGGCGTTGACGTTCGACTCCTCGAGGAAGCCCTGCATCACGCCGACGTCGAAACGGTCGACCACTGCCTCCGGCTGCATCGCCGGCTGCACGGCGCTGTTGTCGAGACGCACGAAGCCGTTGCTGAAATCGGCCTGATAGAGGCCGAGCGAGGCGACAGCGACACCGTTCTGGTGGAGCGCGCCATCGGCCCCGACGGTGATTTCACCGCCATTGCCGTTGAGCTGGATCGGCGCGCCGCCGGCATCGAGCACCGGATAGCCGCGGATCGTGACGAGTTCGCCGGCATCCGTCAGGGTGAAGCGACCGTCCCGCGTCAGGGCCGGGCCAGCCGGCGTCTCGATCTGAAACCAGGCGTCACCCTTGACGGCGAAGTCGAGCGCCCCGCCGGTGCGCGTCAGCGAACCGTTGTTGGTGTTCAGGAATTCCTCGCCCTTGCTGACATAGGCAACCTTTGTCGGCTTCGTATCGCCGAGCATCTGGTTGAACTTCACTTCAGTGCCACGGAAACCGACGGTGTTGGCATTCGCGATGTTGTCGGCAAGTGTGTTGAGGCGCTTTTCGAGCGCCATCTGCGACGAAATCGCGACGTAAAGACCGGTCTGCACGTTCAGCGTCCCCCGAGTTTCAGGCTGTTGATGGACAGGAGAAGATCGGAAGAGATGCCGTAGCCGCTCGAAGAACCGAAGACTGCGAGCGGATCATAACCGTCCGTTGAATTTTTAGTTTCCCAGAGCGCCGCGAATCGGTCGAGAAACTCGGTCAGTTTGCTCGGGCTCTGGAAGTCCTTGAAATCGATCGCTTCTTCATAGGCCTCGGCCTGACGATCGACATCGGTCGCGGCGAATTCGTCAGGCAGTTGCAGCGCCGTGCGCACCACCTGGGCCAGCGCCTCGTCGGCGATGATCTCATAACCACTGCTGATCGTCGGCGCCATGCGCGAGAAATAGAGGGCAAGCCGCACGCCGGCATTCTCTTCGCCGGCATTCTGCTCCAGCGTCTGGCGGGCGTATTTGTCGGCGACGCCCTTCTGTGCGCGATCGAAGGATGTGGCGGCCGCGCCGTGAGCGGCGAAATTCAGCGATTCGACGAGCTGCTTGTAGCGGTTGTCGGTCAGCTTGTTGGCGAAGGCGTCATCCTTGTCGATGCCTTCGGTCAGCACCTTGCGCATGAAAGCCTTGGCATAGCCCATGTCTTCGAGGCCGTGAGCCTTCATGGCGTAGTTGTAGAGCCTGCTATCGGCAAAGAAGTCGTCGATCGTTTTGACGTCGCCGATTTTCGACAGGTAGTACTCCGTCTCGCGGGCCACATCCGGCTGCTCGGCAACACGGGCCAACGACTTGCTCAAGTCGGCCGTTATCAGCTTGTAGCTCGTATAGGTCGTGGTCACGATCGGTTTGCCCCTGCCGGAATGACACAGACAGAGCATGCGCCCTGCCTTGCCAAATCCTGACCGGATAGCCTTGCGCGAACCTGTTCCGATGAATGCTCCCATCGCCCGTACCGGCCAGCCTCACGCAAGCATGAAACCGTATCCCGTTTGTGGAAAATAAGATCGCGACAGGTATCGAAAATGAACATCATCATCGGGCTTCTTGTGACGTTCGGCTGTATTCTCGGCGGCTATCTGGCCATGGGCGGCCACATGGAGGTCCTCAACCAGCCCTTCGAACTGCTGATCATCGGCGGTGCCGGCATCGGCGGCTTTATCATGGCCAACTCGATGAAGGTGGTGAAGGATACCGGCAAGGCGCTGGGTGAAGCCTTTCGCCACCGGGTGCCGAAGGAGCGCGAATATCTCGACACGCTCGGCGTTCTCTATTCGCTGATGCGGGACCTGCGCACCAAGTCGCGCAACGAGATCGAAAGCCACATCGACAACCCGGAAGAATCCTCGATCTTCCAGGCAGCGCCGACGGTTCTGAAGAACAAGGAACTGACCGCCTTCATCTGCGACTACGTGCGCCTGATCATCATCGGCAATGCCCGTTCGCACGAGATCGAAGCGCTGATGGACGAAGAAATCCAGACCATCACCCACGACAAGATGAAGTGCTATCACGCGCTGAACACGATGGGCGACGCCTTTCCAGCCATCGGTATCGTCGCGGCCGTTCTCGGCGTCATCAAGGCGATGGGCGCGATCAGCGAGGCGCCGGAAGTTCTCGGCGCCAAGATCGCAGCCGCACTCGTCGGCACGCTGCTTGGCGTGTTCCTGTCCTATTCGATCGTCGCGCCGCTGGTCGCCAACATCAAGTCCGTCCGTGAGAAGCAGAACCGCCTCTACATCATCGTCAAGCAGACGCTGCTTGCCTACATGAACGGTTCGGTGCCGCAGGTTGCGCTCGAATACGGCCGCAAGACCATCTCGGCCTACGAGCGTCCGTCGATCGATGCGGTCGAGCAGGAAATGATGAACCCCGGCGGCGGCGGCGAAAGCAAGGCGGCTTGATCCCATGAATTCCGCAACATCCAACGTTCACGCATTCGACCGGAAACTCCTGGCGCGCATGACCGGCGCGCTCGGCGACGACAAGGTGATCGGCCGGCTGGCACTTGAGCTCGGCCAGGTCTTCGGCGAATTCCTGCCCGACATCTGCCGGGCGGAGACGGGCCTCGACGTCACGATCGGCTATGCCGGTTTCCGAACGGGGCTCCGCCAGCAGCTGATCGCCGGCCTTGGTACCGGCGTGGTGATCAGCGACGTGTCGTTGCGCAACTGGTGCGCGGATTTCCAGGTCGCCTGCGACAGCCCGATCATCATCACTCTCGTCGAGGCGTTGCTCGGTGCCGAGCCTGAAGGCATCGAGGAGCCGCAGCCGCGCGCACTTTCCCAGATCGAGATCGACGTCGCCGTACCGCTTTTCGAAAAGATCGCCGACGTGCTGCGCACCGCCGTCAACGCGCCTGGCGGTTTCGAACCTATCGTCGAACGCCCGCTCAACAGCGTGTCGCGTCCCAAGGCCGATCCAATGATCGAGGACATCCATGCGGGCGCCATCGACATGACGATCGGCTTCGGCCCTGTCCTGTCCACCTTCTCCGTCATCGTCCCGCAGAGCGTCCTCTTGAAGACCACGATCGTCTTCCCGAAGGGCAGCGGCCAGCAGCGCAAGGCGAAGGCCGAATGGACCGAGCAGCTCGAGGAACAGGTCCGCCGTTCCGCCGTCACGATCGAGGCGCGCATCCGGCTCGAAAGCCTGACGCTCGAAACGATCAGCCGGCTGCAGGCAGGCGACGTCATTCCCTTCCATGACGCCCAGGACGTTCGCGTCGACGTCAACGCCAACGGTCGCGATCTCTATGTCTGCGAATTCGGGCGATCGGGATCGAAATACACGGTTCGGGTCAAGGATACCCATGGCTCCGAGCAGGACATCCTTCGCCACATCATGAGTTAAATCGGCCTGCCGCGCGCTCGCAGCATGCCTGAGGCAAGCTTCAACTGGAATAGTTCTCACATGGCACCCAAAAAAGCACCCATCAACGAACAGGCAGAAGCCGCTGTCGGAGACATGGAACTCGACCAGGCGATCAATGACCTGCGCGGTGTCCTCAAGCAGGATTCGGATGCGCCGGCAGCCTTTGGCTCGGAATTCGGCGGCGAAGCCATTGGCGCGGGAACCGAGTTCGGCAGCGAATTCGGCGCACCGGCCGGCGGCCTCGACGCATTCGGCGGCGATTTCGGCGGCAGCGACTTCGGCGCCGATCTCGGCGGCGGTTCCGCTTCGAGCGATTTCGGCGGTACGGATTTCGGCGCGACGTCCTTCGACGGCGCTGATGCCGTGATCGACGCGCCGCCCGGAAGCGGCATGACGGCCAATCTCGACCTCATCATGGATATCCCGATCGATGTCCAGATCGTGCTCGGCACCAGCCGCATGCAGGTTTCCGGCCTGATGAACCTGAGTGAAGGTGCGACGATCGCACTGGATCGCCGGATTGGCGAACCGGTCGAGATCATGGTCAACGGCCGGGTGATCGGCCGCGGCGAAATTACCGTTCTCGAAGGCGACGACACCCGGTTCGGCGTCAAACTCATCGAGATCAAGGGCAGCAAGAAGTCATAGAGCCCGATGATCGGGCGAAGGATAAATCCATGATGGATTTCGAAAGTTTCGAGGCTCAGGCGCTATCAAGGCCGCTCAGCCAGACGGACAAGGCGGCGGCCGTTCTGCTTGCCATGGGCAAGGGCGTCGCAAGCAAGCTCTTGAAGTTCTTCACCCAGAGCGAGCTGCAGTCGATCATCGCTGCGGCTCAATCGCTGCGCGCCATCCCGCCGCATGAGCTGGAAGCCCTCGTCAACGAGTTCGAAGACCTCTTCACCGAGGGCGCTGGGCTGATGGACAATGCCAAGGCGATCGAAAGCATCCTCGAAGAAGGCCTGACCCCCGACGAGGTCGACGGCCTGCTCGGCCGCCGCGCCACCTTCCAATCCTACGAAGCCAGCATCTGGGACCGCCTGCAGGAATGCGATCCGGTGGCCGTATCGATGCAGCTTGCCAAGGAACACCCGCAGACGATCGCCTACGTGCTGTCGATGATGCCTTCGGGCTTTGGCGCCAAGGTCCTGCTGCAACTTTCCGAAGAGCAGCGGCCGGACATCCTGAAGCGTGCCGTCAACATGAAGGACGTCAACTCCAAGGCGGCCGCGATCATCGAGAAACGCGTCCTGGAAATGATCGGCGAGATGGAAGCGGAACGCAATTCCGCCGGCCCGGCCAAGATCGCCGAGGTGATGAACGAACTCGACAAGCCGCAAGTGGACACCCTGCTCGCGTCGCTCGAATCGCTCAGCACCGCGTCCGCCAACAAGGTGCGCCCGAAGATCTTCCTCTTCGACGACGTGCTCTACATGCCGCAACGCAGCCGCGTTCAACTCTTCAACGACGTGTCGACGGACATCATCACGATGGCGCTGCGCGGATCGACGGGAGAACTGCGCGAATCGGTGCTCGCCTCGATCGGCGCCCGTCAGCGCCGCATGATCGAATCCGACCTCGCCATGGGCGACGCCGGCATCAACCCGCGCGACATCGCGATCGCACGGCGTTCGATCACCCAGGAAGCCATTCGACTGGCCGCAAGCGGCCAACTCGAACTCAAGGAAAAGGACGCGCAAGCGGCCTGACCCGACACGCGCTTGCGGACAGCCCGCCGCACGGACGGCCGGCGCGCACCTTCCTCACCTTATTTCCTGTTGAGCCCTGGCGAATGCCGGGGCTCAGCGCTTGCCTGCCCTGCCTTCCCGGTTCACTACTGCATTTCCCTGGATCGACATCGATCTTGAGGAATATGCGGCGGCCCGACGTCTTGCAGCGACGTTTGCACGTCTGAAGAGACCCGCGGCGCTGAAGAAAGCGCGATCAACGCTGCCTGGATGTAACCGGAGCCTTCCTGCTTCATGTCTGATGATCAGGATAAAGACAGCAAAACAGAGGCCCCGTCCGAGAAGAAGATCTCCGACGCCGCCGAGAAGGGTAATGTGCCCTTCTCCCGCGAGGCGACAATGTTCGCCTCAACGCTCGCGATCTACATCTTCTTCGTCTTCTTCCTTGCCGACGGCGTCAGCACCATGGCGGAGGCCTTGAAGGACATCTTCGAGCAACCCGAAGCGTGGCGGCTGGAAAACGCGACGGACGTGGTGGCGCTCATCACCCATCTTGCGTGGAAATCGACCGCGCTGCTCGTGCCGGCCTTCGTGCTGCTCATCCTTTTCGGCGTCGGCTCCTCGATCTTCCAGAACCTGCCGCGCCCAGTACTGGACCGTATCCAGCCGAAACTGAACCGTATTTCGCCGATGGGCGGTTTCAAGCGCATCTTCGGTGTCCAGGGACTGGTCGAGTTCGGCAAATCGCTGTTCAAGATCATCATCGTCTCCATCGTCGTCGTCCTGGTGCTGTGGGACGATTACTTCGCGACGCTCGACCTGATGTTCTCCGATCCGGTCACCATGTTTTCGACGATGGCGAGCGATCTCAACGAGATCATGATCGTCATCCTGTTTGCGACCGCAGTGCTGGCGATCGCCGACCTCTTCTGGTCACGGCACCATTGGTACACCGAACTGATGATGACCAAGCAGGAGGTGAAGGAGGAAATGAAGCAGGCCCAAGGCGATCCGATCGTCAAGTCGCGCCTGCGCTCGATGCAGCGTGATCGCGCACGCAAGCGCATGATCTCGTCCGTTCCGCGTGCCACGCTGGTGATCGCCAACCCGACCCACTACGCCGTCGCCTTGCGCTATGTGCGCGAGGAAAGCGACGCGCCGATCGTCGTGGCGATGGGCCAGGATCTGGTTGCCCTGAAAATCCGTGAGATCGCAGAGAAAAACGGTGTGCCGGTGTTCGAGGACCCGCCGCTTGCGCGCTCCATGTTTGCACAAGTCTCGGTCGATAGTGTGATTCCACCGGTGTTTTACAAGGCTGTTGCCGAACTCATTCACCGGGTGCATGCATCGCAACCAAAACGGATGACATAACTCCGATGAAAAAGTGCGAATTCTCCGAGAAGCGGGAACAGATCGTAGCTGAAGCAATTCGCCCCGTGGCGACCGAACTGCGTCTGATCGACGCCGCTGATTTCATCGCACTCTTGCGGTTCGAGTCCTATGCCAGCCTCGCTGATCTGGTCGAGTCGGCGGCAGAACTCTACTTTCTGCCAGGCACGGTCAACTTCGGCCTCGGCGGCAACTACAATCTGGATTGGGATTGCGAGCCGGAAATCGTCCTCGACCTGGAGCTCAAGCCCCGTGGCGTCACCATCTATGTCCGCCTGTCCCTCGGCAACGAGACGGCCGGCATCGAGATCAGCCATATCAGCTTCCAG
This sequence comes from Ensifer sp. 2TAB8, assembly GCF_052115125.1. Taxonomy (NCBI): domain Bacteria; kingdom Pseudomonadati; phylum Pseudomonadota; class Alphaproteobacteria; order Hyphomicrobiales; family Rhizobiaceae; genus Ensifer; species Ensifer sp. 2TAB8. The sequence goes on from NZ_JBFRGB010000001.1 coordinate 505,526, forward strand.
AATCCGTCGGCCGACCCGGATGAAAACACCGCCTTCCTGGCACGAAGCCTGGCGGACGCCAAGTTCATCAAGTCCTACGAATTGCCGCTCGCCAGCTGAGGGAGCCGCTTAAGCGCGTCCGCATTTTTCCGACGCGCCAGTACTCAAGACCCTTGCGGAGCGGACAGCCCTGCCAGGTTCTAGCTGATGTAACCAAGGCGGATCGCCTTGGCGATCGCCTGGATGCGGTTGACCGAATCGAGCTTGGTCGTCGCCGCCCCCAGATAGGCGTTGACCGTGTGGACGGAGAGGCCCATGCGCTCGGCAATCTCTTCGCTGATATGGCCGTCGCCTGCCATCTGCAGGCAGGCGATCTCGCGGTCGCTGAGCGTTTCGGCCGGCGCCATGCGCTTTTCGTCGGCGGCCAGAAGGTCGGTCATGATCATGCAGCTGCGGCCGTGCAGGTCCACCACCTGTTCCGTCGAGGCATCGACATAATTGCCGGCAAAGATCACGTAGCCGTTGCCCTGGGCGCCGAGCCTGACGGGAAAGGCGATGCCGGAAAAGGATAGCTTTCGGGCCTTCAGCCGATGCGCAAAAGGCGCAAGGTCGAAGACCTCGGCCGCCTGGTGCTCCCCTGCCCCGTTCCAAAGCACCGGCAGCAGGGATCGGTCGAGGTGGGCAATCAGCTCCTCGCCGTAGGTGCTGACGAGATCATGCGCATTCGCTTCGGCCGAAAGGCCCCAGTTGTCGAGGACACAGGTCAACTTTCGCGCCGTTCCCTTGCCGTTGAGACGCAGCACGGCGAAGTGCTTGGCATTGATCTGCCGCTGCATGGCTTGAAGACGCGTGACCAAGGTCGCGGCACGCGCGGCGCGGTTACCCTGTCTGGCAAGCTTTTGTTCGTCGTCGATCCGCCCGCCACCGAGAAAATGGGTCATCGCGCCGGTTCCTTACACAAGATTGTTGCGCACCGCGTAAGCAATCGCTTCCGATCGCGTCCTGGTCGCAGTCTTGCGCATGACGCTGGTGATGTAGTTGTTGATGGTGTTGCGCGAGATTCCGAGGATCACCGCGATCTCTTCGCTGGTCTTGCCCTCGGCGATCCAGAACAGGCATTCCAGTTCGCGCTCCGTCAGCTCGAAGTCTCGGTCATGTCGGACTTCTGCGCGGGTGGTGAAGCTTGCGAGATAACCGGCAAGCAGCGTGACGTCCCGCAGGCTCTCCTGCGAAAGGATCACGTCTTCGGGGACGAGCAGCATCAACGAGAAGCGCAGGCGTCCGACGTTAAAGGTGATCGCACAATATTCGCGGCTCATGCCGCGCGGCAGATCGATATCATCCGGCAGTGCGTAGAAGCAGGGCTGCAACACCGCCAGGCACTTCTCCAGTTCGGTCGTCTTGGCGTGCAGCGACGTGACGACGCCGGAGAGACGTCGAACGACATCGAAGGGCCAATCGGAACAGACCACGAAATCGAGCCCGTTGTCCTGCGACAGGTCGTAACGCGCCAGGAGATAGTGGCCCGCGCCGACATATTCGGTCAATGCCGCCAGGCCGCTGCCCAGAGCGCCCCGCCCGGCAATATCCCCGAGCCTTCGCAAAAGCTGCTCGCGCGTGAAGCCGCCGCCGCGTGCACGTGTCGGCGCCGTCGGCAAAGGCCAGACAGCGATGTCTGCTTGCGAAATGTTCATGAGTTCAGCCCCTGTACCGGATTCCCATCCCGGAACTGCACTTGCACTGTCGCCGCCAACAGCCGGCCGAAGCCGAATATTACCACCAGTCGCAGATCAGGACGCGAATCAACTGTTAAAAATGTACATCGCCGCGAGAAAAATGCCACCGCCCTGTTCTGGCTATTTACTTCACATCCCGTGCATGGGTCGATTCGACCCAAGCGCGCTTTGCACGCTCGGCCCAGCGATGCCCGTCGACGACACGAAGGCGCAACGTATTGACAGAAAACATGTTTCTCCCAGATCGATCGACGTTTCCGTGCCAGCTTGGCGATCCGGGGTAGCGCCATCGGCGGCATTTTGCCCATGAAACGGGCGTTTATTGTCGCTCTTTGAAAATTAGAACCTGAAGAAATTATACTTTGAATTGCCAGCTGTTGCTGAAATGCACCAGGAGATTTTCAGTTCCTTCTCATTTTACCGATATATAAATTGTGATTTCTTCAGAATAACTAATGACTATTTCAAAGTTATATTTTCATTTGACTATGTATAGACGAATTCCGGCATAGTAGATGCCCATCCGCAATGCACGCCATGCGCGCGCGCGGAATCTATAAATTAAGATAACGTTAAAATATTACCATCTGCGGCATACGACGGGACTCGACGACCTCGCTTCGAAACTTGAAGCAAATTGGCAGCGAAGGCGACGGACGCGGTGGGACTCTCATAATATTTGCGCCGAACATGAACGCCACCGTGACGCGCGAAGCAGCCGCGCTAAAAACACAAATCCCGCCTTGAGGGCGGGATCTGCTGTGTGCGGCACTGGCTGCGGCGGCATCAGGCGGCCTTGTCGAGGGCCCATTTGCGCAGGATCTTCGCCGCGCGTTCCTCGCTGATCTCGACCATCCGGGCCAGACGCCTTTCCGGCCCTTCCTTGACGCGGCGGTTGAAGCCACCATCCTCGCCCATGTTGAGCAGGTCGTCGGTGCTGTCGAAGCCGAAGTCCGACCCAAAGCCGTCCATAAGCGCCCCACCGGCACCGGCGGTCGCCGGAGAGAAGTCGGGCAGTTCGAGACCGGCTGCTTCGCCTTCCAGTTGGCCGGCATTGCTGCCGAAGCCGAGCTGGCGAGCCAGCGGTCGCATGCCCCAGACAACGAGGGCGGCAACCACGATGAAGGCGAGGGCATTGATGATGCCGCCGAGATTGCGGGTCAGCGTTTCCATGACGCCGGGGCCAGCGACAGCCTGGTCGAGCAATTGCGTTTCGACGAAGTCCATGGCGGTCAGGGTCACGACGTCGCCGCGCGCGGTATCGAGACCGGCGGCGGATGCGACGATCTTCTGCATGTCGGCCAGATAGGCGTCGATCTTCGCCTGGTCGGCAGGTTCGCCAACCATAGCGGCCAGGCGGCCACGGTTGACCACGACCGCAACAGAGAGGCGCTCGACCGTGTAGCTGTTCTTGACGGTGGCGATCGTCTTGCTGTTGATCTCGTAGTTGGTCTGCTCTTCCTTCTTTTCGGCCTGATCGCTCGACTGCGGGCCGGCACCGCCCTTCGGGGCGGCCTGAGGAATGTTCTGCTGTACCGTCGCGGCATTGTCCGGCTGCTGCTGGCTGGACTTCTGTTCTTCCTTGGTCACGCGCGTGGAGCGCTCGACCCGCGATTCCGGATCGAAGACCGTTTCCTGGATCTGCTGCGTGTCGGTGTTCAGACGCGCCGTGACGCTGGAGCGGAAATTGTCCATTCCGAGGAAGGGCGCCAGCGCATTGTCGATCTTCTTCTCAAGCTCGGACTGTACGTTCTGGACGACGCCGAGCGATTGGTTGAGGGCGCTGTTGGCCGGGTCGTCGCCAGAGGCGAGCAGCTGCCCGGTCGAATCGAGCACGGTCACGTCATCGACATCGAGCCCCGGTACGGAAGAGGCGACGAGGTGACGGATCGAGGCGGCAGCGCTGCGGCCAACGGTGGCACTGGCGCGAATCATGACCGAAGCGGTGGGATTCTGGTCCGCCTTGCGGAAGCTGCCCCGCTCCGGCATCACGATGTGGACACGGGCGGCGGCGATGCCCGAGATCTGCTGGATGGTGCGACCGATTTCGCCTTCGAGCGCACGGACGCGCGTCACTTCCTGCATGAAGGAGGTGAGGCCGAGCGAACCGACATTATCGAAGAGTTCGTAGCCGGCATTGGCGCTGCTCGGCAGGCCGCGCTCAGCAAGCAGCAGACGGGCCTTGCTCGTCATGCCGACGGGGACCTGAAGGCTTGCGCCATCGGAGCCGACATTGAAGTCGATATTGGCCTCAGCCAGCGCGATGCTGATCTGGGTGACATCGCTGCGTTCGAGCCCGACATAGAGCGTCTCGAACGAGGGTCTGTTGACGTAAATGCCTGCCCCGAGCACCAGGCCGACGGCGACAACGCCGGCTGCCGCGAGCGCGATCAGCTTGCCTTGCCCGAGATTGCTCAGGTTCTTCGTGACCGTCGAGAGTTGATCCAACAGACTCATTCTGTTTCCGCACCCAGTATCGCAAGGTCTTCGAGCCGGTCATCGGCCGAACGCCCTGCGCAGTTCCAACATTCGGGTTTGCTGGGTATCGACATGCTTCGTATCGACTTCCAATGCGCGCGAATCTACCAGCCCCGGTCGGGACCGTAGGAAACGAAACTTGCGCGAAATTGGCTTGATCGGCTCGGACGGCAGACCACGTGGCGATATCGGCGGGGTTATCCACCGACTGAGAAGCGCCTGCAGAGACGGATATCCGGGGCACGCGGCATGCGTGGCGCGCTGACCCGCGCACCGCAAGCAACTGATTTTACGAACCTATTGCGAGTGCCGCGCGTCGCGCAGACTTCAGGCGCGCCCTAGAAGGCCTCGAAATCGCCGGCTGCCTTGGTCAGCGGCTGGGAGTGGCCGTGGCGCAACATGCCGTTGCCAAGTGCCTTCTTCATATCGGCAAGCTTGACGAGGCTGACGGCGGTGGTCACGTCCACCAGCCAGTCGTCGGGGATCGACGACGTGATGGTATCGATGAACTCGGCGAGGCCGCGCGTCTTCTGCACGGCAAGGTCGATCCCCTGCAGCACCATCATCTTGTCCGGATTGTCGAGCGCATCAACGCCCTCGTCGCCCAGGAGTTGCGGTTCGATCCGTTCGATCAGGTAGGCGACGTCATGCAGTTCGGTGACGATTCGCATCAGCACTTCGGGCAGTGCTTCTTCCACGTGCGGCATGTGGCCCTGGTAGTCGGTCTGCATTGGTATGTCTCACGTGGCTCGGGGCTTCGGTAGAAGGTCGTATTGCGGCCTGCGAGGCGCCAGCCTCGCAGGATCAGAAGAATTCGATCGAGCTTTCGGCCGGCTTCGGCGCGATGATCGGGCGCTCCTCCATCTGCACGGTGCGCTGCGTCTCGACGCCGGTCAGGGCATATTGCCGAGCCCGGCCGCTGGACGGCCAGTATTCGAGCTTGCGGCCGTGCTCGCCGCCAGTGCTCTCCCCAACGATGCGGATGCCTTCATCGAGCAGAAACTGCCGCGCGAAAGCGGCATTCTGTTCGCCCACATTGGAGAAGCGCGCGATCGTCTTGGCCCCACCAAAGATCTTGGCTTCGAGACGATCTCGGCGTGCCCCCTGCTTCAGCAGCCCGTTGATCAGGAGTTCCATCAGATGAACCCCGTAGCGGGTCGCGTCGCCGCCGGAAGCAGGCGACGTCGCGGAACCGGGCAGCAGGAAGTGATTCATGCCGCCGACGCCGACCACGGGGTCGCGCATGCACGCAGCCACGCAGGAGCCGAGAATGGTCGACAGCACGATGTTGGGATCGTTGAAGACCTTGTACTCGCCCTGGATGACATGCACGCGCTTGCCGGCGGCTTCCATGTTCATTTAAGCGCCCCGAATACGGCTTCGATTGCAGCCTTCATCTTTTCGATGGTGAAGGGCTTGGCGAGCACGTTGTTGGCACCGAGGGCCGCAGCCTTCTGAACCAGGGCACGGTCTCCCTGGGCCGTAAGGATGATGAAGGCGGCCTTCTTGGTCGTCGGGTTGGAGCGGACCGCCTGCAAGAGGCCGAGGCCGTCCATCTTCGGCATGTTGAAGTCAGAGATCACCAGATGATGCGGGTTCTGGGCCATGATCTTCATGCCCTGCTCCCCGTCACCGGCGGCTGTGATCTGCTTGAAGCCGAGCTGCTGCAGGGCGTCACCCAGGAGCAGGCGGCTGGTGACCTGATCGTCGACGATCAGAACTTTGATTTTTTCGGCGATGGACATTATTCGCTTCCTTCCTTGCGGAGCGCCGCTGCTTTCAGGACCTCCTCCCCGATGGATCCGAGGGGGAGCTGGGTTTCAACGGCGCCCAATTCATAGGCGACTCTCGGCATGCCGTAGACGACACATGTCTTTTCGTTTTGTCCGAAGGTCTTTGCCCCGGCATGCCGCATTTTCAGGAGGCCGGAGGCGCCATCGCGCCCCATGCCGGTCAGAATGACGCCGATCGCGTTGCGGCCGGCGAGTTCAGCAACGGAATCAAACAACACATCCACCGACGGGCGATGTCCGTTGACCGGATCACGATCGACCAGCCGGCAGCAGGGTGCCGTGGGATTGGCGACCTGCAGATGGCGCTCGCCACCGGGCGCCAGATAGACCTTGCCGATTTCGAGCCGCGCGCCGTCCGTCGCCTCCTGCACCGCCGGCGCGCACAGGCGGTTCAGCCGCTCGGCAAAGCTTCTGGTGAAGGTGTGCGGCATGTGCTGGGTGATCACGGTCGGTGGGCAATTGGCCGGGAATTTCTGCAGCACCGTGATCAGCGCTTCCACGCCACCGGTCGAGGCGCCGATGGCAATGATCTTGCGGCCGGCCCGGTATTCCGAAGCCGTGTTTGCATTGGCGGCAGCAGGAGCAGCGGCAACCTTGTTGCCGGTGATGATGAATTTGCGCTGCGAGCGGGCGGCAGCCTTCACCTTGTCGACGAGGCCGGCGAAGGGATGAGGATCGCCCGGATGCGGCTTGCCGACGCAATCGAAGGCACCGATCTCGAGTGCGGCGATCGTGGCTTCGGCCCCCTTGTGGGTCAGCGTCGAAACCATGATGACCGGCATTGGCCGAAGCCGCATGATCTTGTCGAGGAATTCGAGGCCGTTCATGTTCGGCATTTCGATGTCGAGGGTGACGACATCGGGGTCGAGCTGCTTGATCGCCTGACGTGCTTCCATGGCATCGGCGGCCTGACCGACGACGGTCACGTCAGGATCGGCGTTGAGGACGGCGGTGATCAGGCCACGCATGGTGGCGGAGTCGTCAACGACGAGAACACGAGCGGGAGCGGTCATGCCCGTCCTCCATGAAATTTGCCGGTGTGGCGGTATGTGGTGATGCCGATGTTGTCGAAGTGGGACTTGGCGTCACCCGACACGCGCTCGGAATGGCCTATATAAAGGTGACCGTCGGTGTTCAGCATGCCGGCGAAGCGCGACCAGATCTTCATCTGCGTCGGCTCGTCGAAATAGATGACGACGTTGCGGCAGAAGATCACGTCGAACGGACCCTTGAACGGCCATTGCGCCATCAGGTTCAGCTCGTTGAAGGTGATCAGCCGCTTGACGCGATCGTCGATCTGCCACTTGAAGCGGCCACCGGCATTGACTTCGGAGAACCACTGCTTGCGCATGGCCGGATTGACGGTCTCAAGCGCCGTAGCGTCGTAGGCCCCGGCGCGGGCGAGCGCCAGGATCTTCGGGTCGATATCGGTCGCAAGGATCCGGAAGTCGTAGTCGGCCGCATTCGGCAGCAGCGACAGAACCGTCAGTGCGATCGAATAGGGCTCCTGCCCGTCCGAGCAGGCCGCCGACCAGATGCGCACGCGACCGCCTGCCTTGGCACGGGCGATCAGTTCCGGCAGCACCTCGGTCTTCAGGTGTTCGAAGTGATGGTTCTCGCGAAAGAACCGCGTGAAGTTCGTCGTCAGGTGCGAGAGCATGTCGCGGCGCGCGGCGGCACCGGCGGGTGACGCAACCAACTGGCAATAGTCACGGAAACCCTTGAGCCCGAGATTGCGGATGTGCTTCGACAGCCGCGAATAGACCAGCGATGCCTTGCTCTCGTTGAGGTAGATGCCGGCATCCGCATAGATCATGGCGGCGATCTCGGTGAGATCGCGACGGGTCAAGGGATACTCGCCGCTTGCCAGACACTCGTCCGGCGACAGCTTCTGTTCGAACGCTACCTGGTTCCTCATGCGGCTTCCCTTTCTTCCTGCGGGAAGATGGCTTCCAGCTCAATGAGGCAGATCATTCGACCTTCGATCGCGAGCACACCGCGAGCGAAGCTCTTCTCGAACTCCGACGACACGACATCCGGCGTCGGCTGGATCTTGTCGTCGGTGATCGTCAGGATGTCGGAGACGGCGTCCACCAGAAGGCCGACGACCTGGCTCTTTACCTGCGCGACGATGATGACGTGACGGACGGTCGGATCGGCCGGGGTCATGCCGAGACGAGCCGAAAGATCGACGATCGGCAGCACGGCACCACGCAGGTTGATCACGCCGAGGACATAAGGTGGCGCATGCGGCATCGGCGTCGCGGGCGTCCAGCCACGAATCTCGCGCACCGACATGATGTTCACGCAGAATTCCTGAGCGCCGACACGGAAAGCGATCAGCTCCCGCCCGTCCGTCAGATTTTTTGCGGCATAGGTCATTGTCATTATCCGACAGCAGCAAGTGACATTTCAGGCTTCAGCGATTGCCCGCGCGAGGCGGCGACGATCGCATCGACATCGAGGATGAGCGCCACGCGGCCGTCGCCGAGGATGGTCGCGGCAGCGATGCCCGGCACGTGGGTGTAGTTGGCCTCGAGGCTCTTGATCACGACCTGGCGCTGACCCTGGATCGCATCGACCATCAGGGCACGCTGGCCGCCGCCTTCCGATTCCACCAGCAGCGCGACGCCCTCGACCGGGTTCGCCTGGATGGCGCGGAAGTTGAGGATGCGACCGACGTCGACCAGCGGGCAGAACGAGTTGCGGATCGAGATCAGCCGCTGGTTGGAGCCGAAGGAGTGGATCGCCGACGCCTCAGGCTGCAAGGTCTCGACGATCGCGGTCAGCGGTACGACGAGCGTCTGGTTGGCGACAGTGACCACCATGCCGTCGAGCACGGCGAGCGTCAGCGGCAGGCTCATCGTGAAGACCGAACCGTGGCCCGGCTTCGAAGAGATGTTGATGCGACCGCCGAGCGCCTGGATCGAGCGCTTGACCACGTCCATGCCGACGCCACGGCCGGATATGTCGGAGATCTTGTCCGCCGTCGAGAAGCCGGCGTGGAAGATCAGGTTGTCGATCTCTTCGTCCGAAAGGTTGGCGTCGGCCGCGATCAGGTCGTTGTCGATCGCCTTCTGGCGCACCTTCTCGCGGTTGATGCCGGCGCCGTCGTCGGCAAGCTCGATGACGATGCGGCCGGAACGATGCTTGGCCGTCAGGCGCACGGTGCCTTCGGCGCTCTTGCCCGCAGCAAGGCGCTTCTCCGGCGTTTCGAGGCCATGGTCGACCGCGTTGCGGATCATGTGGGTCAACGGCTCGGCCAGCTTGTCGATGACCGTCTTGTCGACCTCGGTGTTCTCGCCTTCGGTGATCAGGCGGACCGACTTGCCGGTCATGTCGGCGATTTCGCGAACGATGCGCGACATGCGCTGGAACACCGGCTTTACCGGCTGGGCTCGGATCGCCATCACTGAGTCCTGGATCTCGCGGGTGAGCTGCTGCAGCTCTTCGAGGCCCATGTTGATCGAGGACGTGCCGTTGGCGTCGTTTTCGACGACGCTCTGCGAGAGCATCGCCTGGTTGATGACGAGCTCGCCGACGAGGTTGATCAGACGATCGACACGGTCGAGATCGACGCGGATCGTCGGTGTGGCGGCCGATGCGGCAGCCTGCTGGGCAGCAGCGCTCTGCGCTGCGGCACTGGCGGCTGGCGTCGACTTCTCGGCCGGCGCCCGCGCGGCGGACTGGGCCATCTGCAGCACGTTGCTGGCGGTGCCTGCGGCGGAAACCGCAGCATTGCGGATTTCCTGCTGCTGGACCGCGAGCTGTTCCTCCTCCTCGACGACACCGACGGAAACCGCCGGTTCATCATCAAGGATCGACAGATCGAACGGCACCGGCTGCATCGGCAGCTCTTCGCCCGACTGCGCGGCCTCGTCCTCGACGAGAGAAATCTCAAGGTCGCAATCCCACTCGGCGAATTCGAAGACGGAGCGGATGGCGTCCTCGCCCTTGTCGGTCTTGAGCGAGATCTTCCAGAAGAAATAAGCGCTCTCCGGGCTCAGCCGATCGAGCGTCGGCAGTGCGCCCATGTCGCAATGGATGCTCATCTCGCCGAGGCGGGAGAGGTCGCGCAGAAGCAGCGTTGCCTCATTGCCCTTGGCGTAGAGATCGGACTTCGGCTTGAAGACGATCTCATAGGTGGGCGTTTCCATCAGTGGTGGCTCTTCGTCCGCTTCGAAGTCGTCGAAGGAGAAGGCGACCGGCTGGAAGCCTTCGTCATTGACCGGCGGCGGAGCCACGGCGGCGACCGGCTTGGCAACGGGCTCAACCGGTGCAGCTGACGCCTGCGGCACTTCACCGTTTGCCAGAGCTTCGAGCTCCTTGATGAGCTGACGGCTGCGCGCCTCGTCGACGCTGCCGCCATCGCGCGCGGCATTGGTCAKGTCGGCCAGCACGTCGGCCGACTTCAGCATTACCTTCAGAACCTCCGGTCCCGGATCGAGCCGGTTGGAACGAACGCAATCAAGGGTCGTCTCGAACACATGCGCGAAGGAGACGAGGTCATCGAGCCCGAAAGCGCCGGCGCCACCCTTGATCGAGTGCACCGCACGGAACACCGCATTGACCGTTTCCGGATCGCGGTCGCCGTCATTGAGCTTCAGCAGACCCGATTCCAGTTCGGCGAGTTGCTCCTCGCATTCCTGGAAGAAGATCTCTTTGATTTCGTTCATATCCATTGGAGGCTATCCCCGGACTTCAGGCCGTTACGCGCTCGATTGCATCGATGAGTTTGGTCGGGTCGAACGGCTTGACGATCCAGCCCGTTGCTCCCGCCTGACGCGCACGGTTCTTCTTCTCCGCATCGCTTTCCGTGGTCAGAACCAGGATCGGAATGGCGCGGTAGCGGTCGTTCTTGCGCACACCTTCGATGAAACCGAAGCCGTCGAGACGCGGCATGTTGATGTCGGTGACGATCACATCGGGGTTGGCTTCTTCCAGCACCTCAAGACCCTCGACGCCGTCTTCGGCCTGGATCGTTTCGAACCCGGCATTGTTCAGCGTGACCAGCAGCATGTTTCGGATCGTGCGGGAGTCGTCGACCGTCAGAACTCGCTTCTTCATTTCTCAAATCTCCTTTGCCACCAGGTGGTCGATCTCGACCCCGATGAGCTGTGTCGTTTTCTCGAAAGCGTCCGACACCTTGCTGAAGGTGAAAGACAAATGATCCTCTTCCCAGGTCTTGGCGCCGGCCATCAGCACCTGGACACAAAGCGTCCCTACCCGCTCGACCGCCGAGGCGTCGATCACGATGTCGCTGCCCTTGAGCGCGAGCAGCTTCTCATGCAACGCCGTCGCCTCGTTCAGGTCCAACACCGGAGCGAGGCTGAGCGTCTTCTGAGCGGTCTTCTTGCTGGCCATTCCTGTCTTCCTCGACTGCTAACTCTGTACTGCCCTTGAACTCAGCGCTGCCATCCGGCGAACTGCCGCTGCGGCCCATCGTCGAACAGCGCGACCGTCGGCTCCTCGGCAAACACGCGCGGGGTCGGCCGGCTCGGTTCGCGACCGACGGCTGACGAAACGGGATGGCGCCGCTCAAGACGGAACCGACGGATGGTCTCGCCAAGCTCGACGATGACGGTGTGGAGATCGTCCGACGAACGCGCGGTTTCTCCCGCCAAGACAGCGCTTGCCTGCACGCCCTGCGAGATCGTGCCGATCTCGGCGGCAACGCCCCGGAGGTCACCCACCTGCTGCTCAGCTTCGCGGGCAATGCCCGACACCGCCGAATTGATCGACGTGACCTGCTCGACAATGTTGCTGATCGCGTCCTGGGTGCGGCCGACAATCTCGACGCCGGTTTCGACCTGCGCCTTGGTGCCGGTGACGAGCTGCTTGATCTCGCGTGCCGCCTCACCGGAGCGCTGCGCGAGCGCGCGCACTTCCTGGGCGACGACCGCAAAGCCGCGACCGCTGTCGCCGGCGCGGGCCGCTTCGATGCCGGCGTTCAGCGCCAAGAGATTGGTCTGGAAGGCGATCTCGTCGATGACGCCGATGATCTGACCGATCTTTTCGGCGGATGCCTCGATGTCGGCCATGGCCGTGATCGCCTGACCAGCGATTTCGCCGCTGCGCTCGACCGCGATGCGGGTTTCGTTGGCCTTCGTCTCCGTCGCACTGATGCGGCCGGAGCCGCTCGTCATGCGACCGGCCATGTCGGCGAGCGCTGCAAGCTGGCCGGACAGCGCATCGGCTTCGGCGGTCGCCTTGTCCGAGAAGGTTGCCGCGTTTGCGCGCATGCGATCGACCAGGGCTTCTGCGGACCGATTGTGCTGATCAGATGCCTGCAGGCTCTGCTGGATTTGCTCCAGCGCCGTATTCAGGCTGGCGACGATCGGCTGATAGGCTTCCGCCGTTGCTTCCGGCAGCCGAGCACCGAGATCGCCGTGGCTCAGGCTCTCGGCAAAGTCGCCGAAGAGCGCCTTGACTTCCTGCTCGTCGGCACTGCGCTGCTCGGTCAGTTGACGCTGGTGCTGTTGACGCAGTGCGTTGAAGCGCAGCGAAACGCCGATTTCGGTGTCGACGAAGACTGTGCGCACGAGCGCGGCGACGAGGTCGCAGAGTTCGCGGCGTCGCGTCTTGCCCATCGGCAGGAAGGATCGTGGCCAGGCGTCTTCGATGAGGCCTACGAGGAGTTGCTCGAGCACGACCGCATGGCTTGCCATCTGCCAGCGCGGATCGAGACCCATGCGGCTTGCGGTATCGGCGAGGACCTTGACGCGCTCGGCATAGAGCCCGTCAAAGCGCGCGTCGGTCAGCACGTTCCAGTGCGAGGATTGAAGATCCTGAAGGCGATCGATCTGGCGGTCGCTGTCGAAATGGCGGGAGGCATCAGGATAGGTTTGGAGGCGCTGGAAAAGGTCACGAAGCGCCTGGTCGATGCGGGGAGAAAGCTTCTGCCTGTGGTCGCGGACGCGGTTGCAGCTTTCCTCGTCGAGCCCGGCAAAACGCAAGCGCTCCAGCAGGCTGCCTGCCTGGCCCTTCCTTGCCTGTTCTGACGATGCTTCCTGCCTCAACGCTGATCCCCGGGTAGTGCGTGCATTCGAATTTGCCCTGGGGAGGTTCAAAGGGAGCCACGGTCCACCGGACGTGCACGCCACATCGATGAGATCAGCCCCCGCCGCTGGCGTCTGCTATCGTTCATCCCGCAAGTTAATTCGGTGAAGAATGGATACCGGACCGGAACCGGTACGGCGGGGCGGCATCATGCCTTGAGGAGACTTGTGAATTATCCCATTCCGACGTGTGGGACCATGTTTATGGTTAATTCCTTGCCTGAAGGTTAACGGTCCCTAGCCTCTAATCGGAATCACTAAAATTCGCGGGGTGTTTTCGCAGGCGATTTTTGCACCGCAACAAAACTGTAATAAAGGCCCCGGATTTCAACAGGTTCTCAATCACAAGAGTTTAGAATTGTACCTTGACTTGCGCTCGCGTATCGAAGCGAAAGTGAAGTGGGCGCTCGATGCGCGAAGAAACCTTCGCACCGGTCAAGGCGACATCATGACGATGCGCTTACAGGAAACGAACAATGATTGTTCTTGGTATTGGCGCCGCACTTACAGCAATCCTGACGATGACGGCAGTATCGATCGTGCTCAACATCGAACACAACCGGTCGGCAAAGCGCAGTTCCGTGTTTTGATCGGGCCCACGCCCGTCTCTTACTGACACAACCGAGCATCTTGCGGCCGTCGACGGGAGTTCTACGGCTGTTTTTCTTTGCCCGCATGCTGCAGAGCGGCCTTGCGCCACGCCTTCGCGTAGCTGACAAAGCTCTCGGGTATCTCACTTGCAACCGGCTCGACCCCGGTCCTGACCCTCGATCCCTTTATGAGGCAGGCTGCGCCGAGACTCGTACCCGTAACATTGTGAGGATCGGCAAAGACTGGCCGGCCTGTGGCCGCAGCAAGCATGCGCAGATAGGCCTTGTTGACGGCAAACGGTCCCTCGACAACGACCTCGCCGCGAGCTCCGATCAGATCGAGGCAGGTGGCCGTCATCAGTGCCAGATGGAACGAGACGACGGCGAAACGCTCGGCGGGAGCGAGCGTCTGATCGTCGGCCGTCCAGACCGCCTTCGACGCCGGAAACGGACCGGATCCCTCGGGAATGGAAGGCAGTAGCATATGGCCGGCTTTCGCGACCGCCTCCGCCACATCCGACGACGCTGGAACCGCCCGCTCCCCCAAGAGAAGCTGGAAGGCACGGCCACCCATGAAACGGGCGGAGGGCACGGGATCCCCGAGCGCATTGACGTTGATGAGCGTGTCGCGATGTTCGTCGAGCGCCTTCGGCTCCGCACCGACCGCCAGCATGACGACCCAGGTGCCGGTAGAAACCACCGAAAAAGGCGAGGCCCGCGTCAGTAGATGCGGTAGCAGCGATGCGTTGGAATCATGAATGCCGCAATAGACGGGCGTCCCGGCCGCAATCCCGGTTGCAGCACAGAGTTCCGCTCGCAGAGCACCAGCGACATCACTCGCCTTCAGCACCGGCGCGAAAAGCGGCCGCCAGCCCTGACGCTCCACCAGAGAAGAGAAAGTGCCAGCTATCGGATTCCAGAGATCGGTGTGACAGCCGAGCGACGTGAGCTCGTTGCAGAGCACGCCGGTCAGCCGGTAGGTCCAGTATTGCGCATAAGTGAGGATCGAGGCGACCCTGGCAAACTCAGCCGGGAAGGTCTTTTGCTGCCAATAGAGCTGCGCGCCGACATTGAGCCCCATCGGCAGGCGTGCCGAGCCGGTCTCCGAAAACGGCGGCCGCGCCACATCATATTCGGCGGCGAGGGTGTCGGGGCCAGCGTATTCGTAGTCCAGTACCGGAAGCGCCAAGTCGCCCGATGCATCGAGCACGACCGCGGTCGCGCCATGGGTGGTGATCGAGATTGCCTCGAAGGCGTGTTCGGCATTGAGCGCCGCAAGGCTCTCGAGCAGGAAGGCCCAGAGGCGCTCGACATCGAAATGCGGATAGGGACCGCTGGCGCGTACAGCATTTGCCGTCTTGCGCACGGCGATCTCCTCGAAACGGTCGAGATCAACGGCCGCGACCTTGGCATTGGTCTTGCCGATATCGATAACGCCAACAACCCGCATCTTATCAGTCCATATGGAAAACAGTCGTCAGCGGCACCGCCACCGGCTCGTTGTCGGCTTTGGTTTCCATGATGTCGGCCATGTAGGCCCACCATTTCTGCATGACCGGATGGGACGGCAGGTCGGCCATGCGGTGATCGCCGGTGCGCCAGAGCACGCCGAAAAGCAGGTTGGTCTCCTCGTCCAGATGGATGGAGTAGTCGGAGACGCCGGCTCCCTTCAAAAGCGCCGCCAACTCCGGCCAGATGGCGTCGTGCCGCGCCTTGTATTCGGCGGCCATGCCCGGGTTCAGCCGCATGCGGAATGCGTATTTTTCCATCAGAGCCTCAATGCGCAAGACGGCGGCGGGCACGCCGCCAGAGGATGGGGAGTGCGATCACCGAGATCAGCAGCAGGCCGATAAAGATCGACATGACGATACCGGGCACATTGAGCAGACCGAAGCCGAAGGTCACCATGCCCATGATCAGCGCCGCGAGCACGACGCCGGGGATGGTTCCGGAGCCGCCGAGAATATTGACGCCGCCGAGCACGACCATCGTCACCACTTCGAGTTCCCAGCCGAGCGCGATCGATGGGCGGGTGGAGCCGAGGCGCGAGGTCAGGCAGATCGAGGCGAGCCCGGCCATCAGCCCGGTCAGGAGAAACAGGATGAACTTGATGCGCCCAACGCGGATACCGGAGAAGAGTGCCGCCGTCTGGTTGTTGCCGATGGCATAGACCGAACGGCCGAAATTGGTCTTGTGCAGCACGACGCCGTAGACCACCGCAAGCGCGACGAAGAGGGTGAACTCGAAAGAAAAGACCCACCAGACATAGCCCTGACCGAACCAGGAGAAGTTGTCGGGATAACCAGTGAAGGCCTGGTCGCCGAGGATGATGAAGGAGAGCCCGCGGAACAGGCTCATGGTGCCGATGGTGACCACGATCGATGGCAGGCCGAGGCCGGTGATCAGCAGGCCGTTGATGGCGCCGCAAATGAGGCCGACGGAGAGGCCGATCACCACCAGCGCCGGCGTATCGAAACCGAGCTGGACGGCATAGCCCATCGCCGTCGAGGCAAGCGCGATGATCGACGCCACCGACAGATCGATCTCGCCGGAGATGATCACCAGCGCCATGGCAAAGGCGATCATCGCCTTTTCGGTGAAGTTGAAGGTCGCGTCCGAAAGGTTCCACGGGTCGAGGAAGTAGGGCGAGGCCAGCGAGTTGCCGAGAAAGATGAGGCAGGCAACGACGAACAGCAGGCTTTCCCAGCTCTTCAACAGGCGCGCGCCGCGACCTTCCAACCGGTCGGGAATGTTGCGGGGGGTAAGGTGTGTCTCGGCCATCAGACAGCCTCCGCCTTTCTCAAAATGACGCGTCCCTTGCGCCGCTCGGCGCGGGCGTTGACGGCGACAGCAATGATGATGACCATGCCCGAAATCGCCAGCTGGGCGAAGGGCGAGATGTTGATGACCGGCAACGCGTTCTTGATCACGCCGAGGAACAGCGCACCGAGCACGGCGCCGGCCACCGTTCCGATGCCGCCGGCGATCGAGATGCCGCCGATGACGCAGGCGGCGATGATGTCAAGTTCGAAGCCGGCTGCGATATCGACATAGGCAACCGCGTAGCGCGATACCCAGAGGTAGCCGGAAAGCCCGGCGAGCGCACCGGAAAGACAATAGGCCGAGAAGCGGGTGCGGCCGACATCGATCCCGGTATAGACGGCCGCATGCGGATTGCCGCCTACGGCGTAGAAGGCGCGCCCGAGCGCCGTCCGGCTCATCAGCAGGAAGACAAGTCCGATCATGACAAGCGAGAGCCAGGAAAGAACCGGAAAGCCGATGAGCTCGGCACGCGGCAGCGCCTTGAACGCATCACTCATCTGGTGCGCGTTGATCCACTTGCCGCCGCTCAAAAGGAAGATCAGACCGCGATAGATGGTCAGGGTGCCGAGCGTGACGACGATCGGCGGAATATCGAGTTTCCACACGAGCGCGCCGTTGATCATGCCGAGCAGCGTGCCGAGCGCCATGGCGGCGAGGATGACCAGCGGGATCGGAAGGCCCGGAAAGGCGGCGTTCAGCATCGCCGCCACCATGCCCGAGAGCGCCAGGTTGGCGGCCATCGAGAGATCGATGCATCGCGTCAGGATCACCGCCATCTGGCCAAGGGCCAGAATGATCAGGATCGAGGTGTCGTTATAGACGCGTGCCAGATTTGCCGGTGCGACAAAGGGCGGGAAGCGCCAGGTGATCAGCGCGAGCAGCACGGCGATCGCGCCGACGAGCAGCAATTCGCGATTTCTAAGAAACTTCGCCATCACGCGGCCTCCTGGATGCCGGCGGCGGCACGCACCAGCTTTTCCGCCGTCAGATCGGCGCGCTCGAAACGACCGGCGATCCGTCCTTCTCGCATCACGATGACACGGTCGGACATGCCCATGATCTCGGGGATTTCCGAGGAGACCATGATGACGCTGAGGCCTTGCGCCGCCAGTTCGCTCATGAAGGCGTGCACTGCAGCCTTCGAGCCGATGTCGATGCCCTTGGTCGGTTCGTCGAGGATGATCACCTTCGGCCGGGTCGCCAGCCACTTGGCGATGACGACCTTCTGCTGGTTGCCGCCCGAGAGCGTGCCGACATCCTGATCGAGCGAGGCGGCGCGCAGATCGAGACGCGAGGTATATTCGCGGGCGAGCGCGAACTCGTTGGCAAGTTTCAGGAAGCCCGAGCGCGAGGTGCGCGACAGCGACGGCAAGGTGACGTTCTGGAAGATCGGCAGGCCGATGATCGCGCCCTGCCGGCCGCGCTCTTCCGGCACATAGACGATACCTGACCGGATCGCCTCGGAGGGGCTGCGGATGACCAGCACCTCGCCATCGAGCCGGACCGCACCGGCCGATGGACGGGTGATGCCGATCAGCGACTGCATGAACTCCGATCGGCCGGCGCCGACAAGGCCGTAGAAGCCGAGAATCTCGCCGCGGCGAAGCTCGAAGTTGATATCTTCGAATTCGGTCGGGTGGCGGTAGCCGGAAACGGTCAACACCGGTTCGCCGATCGCGACGTCCTTCTTCGGATAGACCGATCCGACGGCGCGACCGACCATGAGGCGCACCAGTTCGTCCTGGCTGACATCGGCAATCAGCCCCTCGTCCACCATGGCTCCATCGCGGAAGACCGTGTAGCGATCGGCGATGCGGAAGATCTCATCGAACTTGTGGCTGATGAAGAGGATCGCCTTGCCGTCGGCCTTCAGCCGCTCGACGAGGGCATAGAGCTCATTGATTTCCTTGTGCGACAGCGCTGCCGTCGGCTCGTCCATGATGACCACCTGGGCATCAACGGATAGCGCCCGGGCGATCGCGACGAGATGCTTCTTGGCAATACCGAGATCGCGCAGTCGGATCGTCGGATCAAAATCGGCACCGGCGCGCGCGAGCAGGGCGCGTGCATCGGCATTAAGCTTCTTCCAGTCGATCAGCCCGAAACGATTGCGCGGGGCATGGCCGAGGAAGATGTTCTCGGCGACCGAGAGTTCGTCGAAAAGTACGGTTTCCTGGTGGATCGCCGTGACGCCTGCACGCGCCGCCGCGAGCGCTGTCGGAAAGTGTACCTCCCGATCGGCAACGGAGATGGTGCCATGGTCCGGCTGGTAGATGCCGGTCAGGATCTTCACCAGCGTCGATTTTCCGGCGCCGTTTTCGCCGATCAGCGCGGTCACAGATCCCGGATAGAGCGACAGCGAGACGTCGGAGAGCGCCTTCACGCCGGGGAAGGACTTCGAGATCCCCTCGAGCGCAATGGCGGGCTTCATCCGCGATGTGAGCGTATCCTGCAGCAAGAGACAGTCCACCAGTTCAGTGTTTCGATGACGCAAAGTCGTTCGGGACTCGTATGCCCGCATTGGGCTGCGCGAGGTTGCCCCTTACCCTAACCCTCTCCCCGCGGACGGGGAGAGGGAACGAGTATGCCGCGCTCCTTCCCCTCGTCAGGACGAAGGCAAACCGTTGCCGCTCGTCCCTTCTCCCCGTAAGCGGGGAGAAGGTGCCGGCAGGCGGATGAAGGGCAGCCTCCCCGCAAGGATGAGGCCGACATCGGCCAGGCGGTTCACCCGATCAGAAGATCTTGGCGAATTCCTCGACGTTCTTGGCGTCGTAGACGAACGGATCAGCCATCGCGCCTTCGTTGTTGTCGTCGAGCTTGACGGCGCCCATGCGGCCCATCTTCAGTTCTGCGCCGGGCTTGGCTTCGGCACCGTTGATCAGGTCATAGGCGATCATCGTTGCGGAGTAGCCGAGGTCGATCGGGTTCCAGATCGCGAAGGACTTGGAGGCGCCCGACTTCACGTGGCCGGCCATTTCCGAGGGAAGGCCGAGACCGGTGACGTTGATCTGGCCGATCTTGCCGGCGTCGGTGACGGCCTGGGCAGCTGCGACGATGCCGACCGAGGTGGGTGCAATGATCGCCTTCAGGTTCGGATAGGACTGAATGAGGCCCTGCGTTTCGCGGTAGGACTTGTCGGCAAGGTCGTCACCGTAAACGGTCGCGACGACATTGATGCCCTTGTAGTTGCCCTGCACCTTTTTCATTTCCTCGATCCAGACATTCTGGTTGGTCGAGGTTGCCGTTGCCGAAAGCACGGCGACGTCGCCGCCTTCGGGAAGGTTGTCGGCGGCGAGCTTGATGATCATGTTGCCGATCAGCGGGCTCGACGACGGGTTCAGGTGCATCAGGCGGCCGTCCTTGGCGACGCCGGAATCCCAGGAAATGACCTTGATGCCGCGATCCATCGCCTTCTTCAGCGCCGGAACGAGAGCGTCGGTATCGTTGGCGGAGACCGCGATCGCGTCGACCTTCTGCGCGATCAGCGAGTTGATCACCTCGATCTGGCCTTCGGCGGTCGTCGTCGTCGGGCCGGTGTAGATCACCTCGACGTCGCCCAGTTCCTTGGCGGCTTCCTGCGCGCCCTTGTTGGCGGCTTCGAAGAAGCCGATGCCGAGCGCCTTGACGACGAGCGCGATCTTCTTGTTTTCCGCATGCGCGGCATTGGCCATCAGCGCCAGCGATACGGCGGCCGTTACCATCAGTGACTTCAGGATCTTCATGCTCATTTCCTCCCATTGTCCGGTGCGCGAAAATCGCATCCGGCGCGAATTCCTCCGTTCGGCGACGACCCGGCCGTTTCGGCCGTGACCGCCACCTTCCCCTCCCTCCTCCGCCTCAGGCGGACGAGGACATGTTCTCTGCATCCGTGCCGGCTCTGCCGCTGGCAACGACCAGCCTCACACCGGCATTTTCGAGCATCGCGGCATGCCTGTCCTCGATGCCCGAATCCGTGATCACCGTGGCGATCCGCTTCAATCCGCACAGGATCAGGCTGGAGCGCTTGTGAAATTTCGATGAGTCGACCAGCACGACGAGTTCGTCCGCCTGGTCGATCAGCTTTTGCTCCGCCTGGATCAGCAGCGGGTCGGCCTCCATCAGGCCGAGCGGTCCCAATCCTTGCGCCCCCATGAACATGCGGCGCGCATAGAAATTGCGCGTCACGTCATTGTCGAAGGGGCTGAGGATGATGTTCTGCTCGCGGTAGATCGTGCCGCCCGACAGCATCACCGTATTCTTCGAATGCTTCAGCAGATGCTCGGCGATCGGGAAGGAGTTGGTGAAGACCTGCATCCGGCGATTGCTGAGGAAATGCACCATCTGAAAGGTGGTGGTGCCGCCATTGATGATGATCGGCTCGCCATCTTCGCAAAGCGCCACCGCCTCCTTGGCGATCGCCTGCTTTTCGCGGGCGTGCAGACCTTCGTTGACCTTGAACGGCCGACCGGCAAGCCCGACGAACTGCGGCGGGTTGATCGCTTCCGCACCGCCGCGCACCCGGCGCAGCTTCTTCTGCACGTGGAGGGCTGCAATATCACGCCGGATCGTCGCCTCGGAACTGTCGGTCAGATCGACCAGTTCCTGGACGGTGACGACGGGTTTTTCCTGAACCGCCGACAGAATGATCCGGTGTCTTTCTTTCTCGTGCATGCGCTCCTCCGATGCTTTTCATGCTTCCATCACGATCGACCATTGTCAATCACAATCAATCATATTTTTTCATTGTGCAGCGCAATATGCGCGAACTTGATCGTTTTTGATTGACTTTAACACTCAAGTCCTGTGATCTGATGCCAACCACATCTCTGCGCGGTCGCCAAGCCGCGCGGCATCTGACCGGGAGGAATTCGAGATGCTTGACAAGCAGCAGGGCGCACGACTTGCAAACCTTTGGGACGAGGCAAAGGCTGCCGGCATGAGCGAATCCGGGCGCCTGCTCTATCGCTCGAACCTGCTCGGCTCCGACAAGCGCATCACCAACTACGGCGGCGGCAATACCTCGGCCAAGGTGATGGAGAAGGATCCGCTCGGTGGCGGCACGGTTGAGGTTCTCTGGGTCAAGGGCTCCGGCGGTGATGTCGGAACGATCAAGCTCGACGGCTTTGCCACRCTCTATATGGACAAGCTCAACGCGCTGAAGTCGATTTACCGCGGAGTCGCATTCGAAGACGAGATGGTCGGCTACCTGCCGCATTGCACCTTCAATCTCAATCCGCGCGCCGCATCCATCGACACGCCTTTGCATGCCTATGTGCCGAAGAAGCACGTCGACCACATGCATCCCGATGCGATCATCGCGATTGCCGCGTCAAAGAACAGTCGCGAACTGACAGCGAAGATCTTCGGCGACGACATCGGCTGGCTGCCGTGGAAGCGTCCGGGCTATGAGCTCGGCCTGTGGCTTGAAAAATTCTGCCTGGAAAATCCCCGGGCGCGCGGTGTCGTGCTCGAAAGCCACGGCCTCTTCACCTGGGGCGATACGGCGAAAGAGGCCTACGAGACGACGATCGAGATCATCAACAAGGCGATCGCCTGGTTCGAGGCTGAGAACACCAAGCCTGCCTTCGGTGGGGCAGTCACTGCGACGCTTGATGCTGCCGCGCGTGCCGACGTCGCTCGCAAGCTGATGCCCGTCATCCGCGGCCTGATCAGCGCAGACGAGCGCAAGGTCGGTCATTTCGACGACAGCCAGGCCGTGCTTGATTTTGTCACCGCCCGTGACCTGAAGCCGCTCGCAGCACTCGGCACCAGCTGCCCCGACCATTTCCTGCGCACCAAGATCTGCCCGCTGGTGGTCGATTTCGACCCGGCCAGTCCCGATGTCGACAAGACGCTGACAGCACTGCCCGAGGCGATTGCCGCCTATCGCGCCGACTATGCGGCCTACTATGAGCGCTGCAAGCACGAAGACAGTCCCGCCATGCGCGATCCGAATGCAGTGGTCTATCTAGTGCCCGGCGTCGGCATGATCACCTTTGCCAAGGACAAGGCGACCGCCCGCATCTCTGGCGAATTCTATGTCAACGCCATCAACGTCATGCGTGGTGCCTCCGGGGTCTCCACCTATGTCGGCCTGCCGGAACAGGAAGCCTTCGACATCGAATACTGGCTGCTTGAGGAAGCGAAGCTCCAGCGCATGCCGAAACCGAAGAGCCTGGCCGGCCGTATCGCGCTCGTCACCGGCGGCGCCGGCGGCATCGGCAAGGCGACGGCCAACCGGCTGATGCAGGAAGGCGCCTGCGTGGTGCTCGCCGATATCGACGAAACCGCACTGAGCGCCGCTGCGAGCGAGCTTTCCGCGCGCTACGGCAAGGATTTCGTCCGCTCTGTCAGCATGAACGTCACCAGCGAAGCGGCGGTCGAAGGCGGTTTCGCCGACGCGCTGCTTGCCTTCGGCGGTCTCGACATTCTCGTCTCCAACGCCGGCCTCGCCTCGTCTGCCGCGATCGAAGACACGACGCTGGCGCTCTGGACCAAAAACATCGACATTCTGACGACCGGCTATTTCCTTGTCTCGCGTGAGGCCTTCCGCATCTTCCGCCAGCAAAAGGCCGGCGGCAACGTCGTTTTCGTCGCTTCCAAGAACGGCCTTGCCGCCTCCCCCGGCGCGTCGGCCTATTGCACCGCCAAGGCCGCCGAGATCCATCTCGCCCGCTGCCTGGCACTGGAAGGTGCTGCCGCACAGATCCGCGTCAACGTCGTCAATCCGGACGCGGTTCTGCGCGGCTCGAAGATCTGGACCGGCGAATGGAAGGAGCAGCGTGCCGCCGCCTACAAGATGGATGTCGACGACCTGGAGGCGCATTATCGCGAGCGCTCGATGCTGAAGCTCAGCGTCTTCCCCGAGGATATCGCCGAGGCGATCTACTTCCTTTCCTCCGACATGTCGGCGAAATCGACCGGCAACATCATCAATGTCGACGCGGGCAACGCCCAGTCCTTCACCCGCTGATCGAGGAGAGTTTCATGACGACCACCATGATCAGCCAGGCAACGGTCGAGGCCGAGAACGAAAGCCGGCTCACTGCACTTCGCCGGGATTATGAAAGCCTCGGCGAGCGGCTCGACCGCCGTGGTATCTCGATCGACGCGATCAAGCGCAAGGTCGCCGCCTATGGCGTCGCCGTCCCCTCCTGGGGTGTGGGCACCGGCGGTACGCGCTTTGCCCGCTTCCCCGGCAAGGGCGAGCCACGCAACATTTTCGACAAGCTCGAAGATTGCGCCGTCATCCAGCAGTTGACCCGGGCGACCCCGACCGTCTCGCTGCACATCCCCTGGGACAAGGTGAATGACATTTCCGAACTGAGAGCGAAGGGCACGTCGCTCGGTCTCGGCTTCGACGCGATGAACTCCAACACCTTCTCCGACGCGCCCGGCCAGCAACACTCCTACAAGTTCGGCTCGCTGTCGCACGCCGACGCCGCCACGCGCCGCCAGGCGGTGGAACACAATCTCGAATGCATCGAGATTGGGCGGCAACTCGGCTCCAAGGCGCTGACGGTCTGGGTCGGCGACGGCTCCAACTTCCCCGGCCAGAGCAACTTCACCCGCGCCTTCGAGCGTTATCTCGACGCGATGAAATCGGTCTATTCGGCGCTGCCGGAGGATTGGCGGGTCTTTACCGAACACAAGATGTTCGAGCCTGCCTTCTATTCGACCGTGGTGCAGGACTGGGGCAGCAACTATCTGATCGCCCAGGAACTCGGACCCAAGGCCTTCTGCCTGGTCGACCTCGGCCACCATGCGCCGAACGTCAATATCGAGATGATCGTCGCCCGCCTCATCCAGTTCGGCAAGCTCGGCGGCTTCCACTTCAACGATTCGAAGTACGGCGATGACGATCTAGACACCGGCGTAATCGACCCTTACCGCCTGTTCCTCGTGTTCAACGAGCTGGTGGATGCGGAAACGCGCGGGGCCAAGGGCTTTGAGCCGGCGCATATGCTCGACCAGAGCCACAATGTCACCGACCCGATCGAAAGCCTGATGACGAGTGCGACCGAGGTCTGCCGGGCCTATGCCCAGGCGCTGATCGTCGATCGCAAGGCGCTCGATACCTGCCAGGACGACAATGACGCTCTGATGGCGAGCGAGACGCTGAAGACGGCCTTCCGCACCGACGTCGAGCCGATCCTTGCCATGGCGCGGCTTGAAAGCGGCGGGGCGGTCGCGCCTGTCGCGACCTATCGCAAGAGCGGTTACCGCGCGAAAGTCGCGGCGGAACGCCCGGCCGTTGCCGGTGGCGGAGGCGGTATCGTCTGACCGTGATCTAGCAGCGCCGTGCTCCCATCTTGGGCGCGGCGCAGCAACCTCGCGCTCGACTGCTCAAAAAATCGCTGCGCGATGAAATTGCCCCCTATCTGATTTCGATTCCTGATCTATCTTTCCTTTTCAGATCCACTGGAAAGGGAACCATTCATGGGCATTGAAAGCATTCTCGTCTTCCTGATTGTCGGCGCGGTTGCGGGCTGGCTCGCCGGGCTCATCGTCAAGGGCGGCGGTTTCGGCCTGATCGGCAACATGGTTGTCGGCATCATCGGCGCCTTCATCGCCGGCTTCCTGTTCCCGGCGATCGGCATCAGCCTCGGGACAGGCATCCTCTCGGCGATCCTACACGCAACGATCGGCGCCGTTATCCTGCTGGTGTTGATCCGCATCGTCAAACAGGCCTGATCCCACACTATCCGGCAGCAGCAACCCTTTGCGCCTGGGAGCCCCCCGGGTCGCTCCATCTGGACGCGCGAAGGGTGCTGTAGCAATCTGATCTGCTGGCCAGGTCATTGGCCGGAAAGTCTTACATTGCCAGACGGAGGCGAGCATGAACGCGCTTTACACCGACAAGATCGAAACGGCGCTCAAGCATTTCATCGCGGATCATCCGGGCCTGCAGACGCGGGACCAGGCGATCATCGCAATCCTCGAGAGCTGGTTCACCAGCCACGGCTACCTGCCACCACAGCAGGAAGGTCTGCGCCCGGAAGACCTTGACGCCTCCAACGACGACTGAGAGATTTGCGCGCCCGGCACACAAGATCATAGCGCTCTTCGCGCCGCGGCTGACCGCCATTGCCTTTTAATAACGTGAACTGTTCGCCATGAGCCTGACCTCCGTCAAACACTTCTTTTCCGAGCATGCCCCCGACATCGACGTCATCGAGCTACAACAAAGCACCGCCACCGTTGCCCTTGCGGCCGAGGGCCATGGCGTCGAGCCGGCCCAGATCGCCAAGACGCTGGCGCTTCGCGTCGGCGACGACGTGATCCTGATCGTCACCCGTGGTGACGCCCGCCTGGACAACAAGAAGTACAAGGCCCGCTTCGGCACCAAGGCGCGTATGCTCGGCTTCGACGAAGTCGAAGCCGAGACCGGCCACCCGGTCGGCGGCGTCTGCCCCTTCGGCCTTGCCAAGCCGCACAGCATCTACTGCGACCTGTCGCTGAAGGCCTACGACATCGTCGTGCCGGCCGCCGGCGCCACCAATGCGGCCGTGCACATAAGCCCCGCCCGCATCGCCGAACTGACCGGGGCAGAGTGGATCGACGTATCGGAAACGTAGTTCGGCGTTTCGCAAGCGCGGCCTGCCTTGGAATGGCCACAAAGCTTAACTGAAACCGCAGACGCGCACCGGTAGTGATTTGCCGGTCCGGTTCTTTGCATGATCAGGAGTCCGTCAAGCATGAAGCTACTCGCGTACCCGCTCATCTTCGCTGCCACATTTTCCCCGGCGCTGGCGATGGATCAGTCTCTGGTACGCCAGTTCGAAAAGCTTGACCCGCAGACCCGCCTGGAACAGCGCTGCGACACCGAGGCGATGGAGCGCATCAATGCCGACAAGTCGACCTTCAAGCCGGACAAGGTAATCGCCTACACCTTCGCCGAACCGGTGGTGAAGGAAGACAAGATGAAGGCGCCGGGCGCTGTGTTCCGCAGCAAGGGTGAATGGTACAAGCTGAAGTTCAAGTGCCGCACCGATACGGAGCACCTGGATGTCCTGTCCTTCGAATACAAGATCGGCGAGCTTGTGCCGCACGAGAGCTGGGACGAATTCTACCTCTATCCCTGAGTGGTGCGTCGCCCGAAGTCGCCGCTAGAGGACAGCCAGCAGAAACAGCAGCGAGCCGAGCGACAACGCAGCCATGATGCTCATCAGCATCTTCATCATGTGAGCTGCCATATCGTACATCCTTGTCTCTGCTCCCTTAGGAATGAACGAATGCGTCTGCTTTTTGGGCGGAAAGCTCGATAAGCTCCAGGTTCGAGCGCTATTGTTACAACCATCGAGATTGCGCCAGCATGGTTAACAATTCGCTAACGAAGGCCGCAATCGCGGCCGCCTGAACCGCCTCCATTCAAGACAAGGCTCAGGCAAGATCGAAGCGGAATAAGGGAGCCCTAGGAATGGCCCCCCGACGCGCTGCCCATTGCGCCCGGAGGCGCCTGGTCCCTGCCCTGCCGTTGCATCGCCAGCTACCGCTGTTCTCGTGCCGGCGTGCAAGCAACGGAGACGCGACCGGCGGCTTGGCCGAGGGCTCGATGTCGCACATGACTGAGGAGAGGCGAGTGAGCCAGGTCAAGCTGAGCATCTGCATTCCCACCTATAACCGCGCGCCCTTTCTCGAAAAGGCGCTCGGCTACTTCGTCGAACTCTACCAGTTCTCCTTCAAGTACGAGATCATCATCTCCGACAACGCCTCGACCGACGGCACCCGGGAGATCGTCGATCGTTTTGTCGCCAAGGGGCTGCCGATCCGCTATTTCCGTCAGTCGGAGAATTTCGGCGCGATTCCCAACGTCATCAGTGCCGTCAGCCGCGCGGTCGGCGAGTACACGCTCTACCTCGCCGACGACGACGTGCTCATCAACGATGGCCTGCGCGAGGCAATCCGGTATCTGGACCTCAATCCGGAAGTGACCGCCTGTTTTGCGCCCTGGTACACCCATGACGAGGTCGACGGCCGTGACAACGCGCCGTTCTTCTCGGTCGACAAGGACACGAAGTTCAAGAAGAGGGAATTCGAGCCGGTGTTCGACTTTCTCGTTGACCGACATGTCTTTCCCGAGATCGGCATCTACCGGACCTCGGCCCTGCGCTCCGCTTGGGCGCCTCGGCACTTCGCCTATTGGGCCTTCTCCTATCTCGCACATTTTCTCGAACTCGGTGCCGTCACCTTCCTGAAGAAGCCTTTCTACCGCCAGGTGATACGCTCCAAGATCGTCCGCGATCGGCCGCAGGCCGGCCACGCCGAAACGCTGACCGGGTGGGATACGTATCGCGGCGGTCTCGAGTACTTCATCTATAGCGGCGCCAAACGCGGTGCTGTGAAGCTGACCGCCGATCGCCGTGCCTATTTCGATGCGCAGATCAGGGACTTCACCATGGTCCGCATGAGCGTCGCCTTGCGCATGTGGGTGCTGAAGAAAGACTATGTTCGCGCCTATGAGCTCTATACACGGCTGATGCTGGGCGGCTTCGAGCACCATCCCGACGTTCAGCAGACAAGGGCGGCGCTGCCCCTCATGGTCGCGCTCCAGACCGTCACGTGGCACACGAACGCGATCGCAGAAGTCGATCGGCTTGTCCTTCACGGCGTGGACGACCACGGCGCGATCGAGGCGCTGCTGCGTGAGCTGGGACTGCGCTCCGAAATCGCCGTCGTGCCGCCAACGACACAATTGACGGCGGACGAGATGGCCCGCACCGCCGTGTTCATCACCTCCGATAGCGACCGCAAGCATTATCTGCGCGAAGGCTATCCGCCGAACATGGTGGTCAGCGAAGGCGATATTCTCAGCCATGTTCTGATCTGAACGAAAGGGCGCCACCGCGCCCTTTCCTGTTTTCCAGGTGCCACCGTCTGAGAGGTGAAGCCGTGGCCGCGCGCCAACGGCATTTTTTTTCGGCCTCACACCTGCCCTTCCTACTTGCGCATGATGCCCTTGTAGTAGGAGCCGTTTCTCGGCGGCGGTCGGTTTACGGTCTTTCCGGGCGGATTGTACTTCTCGCTCCGGTGGCCTTCGTTGACCGGCGTTGGTGACACGCCCTTGTAGTAGCTGCCGCCTGCGAAGGCAGGAGCGGCTGCGCCCGCGGCGATCGTGGCCGCGACGAAAGTTGCTAAAGAAAGCCTGGCAAATTTACGCATTTCTAATCCTCGGTTGACCCTGCCACGACCCTGTTTTTGTTGTGGTTTCGTGGCATCGATTACGCGACGAAACGTTCGTCGCTCAGGTCCTCCCGGGCGCCAGAATAGGCAGAAGCTGCGACGGACATGTAACGCAGGTAACAGCCGCCGATCCCCGCTTTCGATAGAACGGAGGATCGATGCCGGAACATCCCCCTCCAAGTCTTGTCACTTGAAGCGGGAGGACGCCCCCGAAAACAGATGCTGGAGACCTGCCTCAACCACAATCGGCGTTCGGCTTCGACAACCATCGCTTCGCGGTGGTGAGATCATTCAGCGAAAGAGTTGCAGTATGTTCTGTGCGTTGGAGTTGGCGATCTGCAAAGCCTGGATGCCAAGCTGCTCCCGCATCTGCAGTGCCTTCAGGCGCGTCGACGTCTCGTTCATATCGGCATCCACCAAACGTCCAACACCCTTTTCGATGGTGGCCATCAGCGACTGAGCGAAGCTGGACTGCATGTCGATGCGCGTCAGGAGCGAACCCAATGCGGCAGCTCCGTCGATCGTCTTCTGCAACACGACTTCGATATATTGAATGTAGGAATCGATCGACTGCGGGCTTGCGGCGATATCGATATCCATAAAATTGCGTCGCGCGATCGGCTCGATGTTGACGCCGATGCCCGAGAACTCGATGCGCGTCGAAATGCCGGACTTCCGATCGACGGCAGGATCGGACTTTACCAACACCCCGCCTGCCCCATCATTCTGAATAATGGTGCCAGGCCGCGTGATGAGCGACTGCAGGAGCGTCACCATCTCGTCGGCGGTTTCGATCTTGCCGGTATCCTTGCCGAGCAGGTTGTTCACGTAGTTGCGATCGAAGGAATGCGCGCTGGCCGGCTCGCCGTTGACCGCAAAACTGAAGGAAACGACCACATCCTTGTAAACCTCGAAAGGTTCGAAGGTCAGCGTCATCTCCGATCCACGCTCGCCGAAATCCGAGTTCGGCGCCAGTCCGCCGGCGCCCCCGGTTGCGGTGTTGACCGTCAGATTGGCGACTTCGACATAGGATCCATCCAGCCCGGAACTTTCCTGCGTCCTGAAGCCGATCCTGTCGATGATGGGTGCATAGGGCGGATAGTTGTAGTTGTATGTTCGCACGAACGCACCCGCGCCCGCGTTCGTCACGGCATGACTGAGAACGGCCGCATACTGCGTGTAGTTTGAGATGATGCCGTTGGCACCCGCGCCCAGAACCGTGTCCACGGTCGAGCGATCGATCGTGATCCCAAGCGTGGGCTTGCCGGGATCGTGCGGCAACGGCAGACCTTGCGTGCTGCTGTCCTTGTCGACAATGACATCGAAGGTGATCTTGTGGCTCGGGTCCGAAAACGTGATCGGGCCACTGAAGTTGAAAGTAAACTCGCCGGCGCCGCCGATTCTGGCATTGTTGCGGCTGTTGGTCGTATAGCCGTCGACATCGGTACCCGTAACGAACCGTATCCCGCCGATCGTACGCAGATCCCGCGTGTCCGCCTGAAGAATCCCGCCGCCCGTGCTGTTGAACAGCGAGGACTCTCTCAGATGAAAATCTGCGGTGTTGAGCGACACGCCATTCCTGGAATCGCGTGAGAATGAGGAGACGACGGACGTTCGGTTGAGATCGCTGTCATAGATATCGGAGACGTCGGTCTTCAGCCAGTTCTGCCCGCTGAAACTCGTTGACGCGACAATGCTCGCGACCTGCTGCTTCAGCTCCCCGAGTTCCTTTTGGATCTTGCTCTTGTCGACGCCTGGCTCTTTCGCCGCCACCAGTTTGGACTTGAACTCGCTGAGGATGCCAACGACGGCCTCCATGCCGGCATAGGCTGTCTCGACCTTCGCCGCACCAAGTCCGAGCGCATCCTGGACCGCAGAAACCGCCCTGCTGTCCGATCGCATGGTCGTCGAGATCGACCAGTAGGCTGCGTTGTCGGCCGCCGTGTGGATCCGCAACCCGGAGCTTACCTGGCCCTGTGCCGAAGCCATGCCGGAATTGATTGTTCGCAGAGCCTGGAGCGCAGAAATTGCCCCAGCGTTCGTGTGAATGCTGACCATATTAGAGACATCTTACAATTGAAAATGCCCATCATGGGCGACGCGAGATTGTGGCGATACAAGCAAGGAGATGGTTAATTAGTTCTAAAGATAACCGCATAGCCGCACGGTGAGCTTAAAATAGCCCGTTGATCCGGCATGGATCGGCAGAGATTGCCGGCTCCCCCGGGGTGCTTGAAAGTTCGCTGCAATCTGTCGGGGACCAATCAGGTGGGATTACGCCGAGCCAAAGGCTCCCCGCGCCAATCAGGCTCCATGAGGGTGAGGCCAACGGACATCGCACGGAGTGTCAAAGACGGGATTGCGTCACGACGCACATGCCGTAGCCGCCGTGTATTTATCTTAGGGACCAAGCATTCTGAGAGACGAATGGTGCCCGGAGGCGGATTTGAACCACCGACACGCGGATTTTCAATCCGCTGCTCTACCAACTGAGCTATCCGGGCATCCTGCCGTTTCGGGCAGCGGTTCCTTTCGGAACCCTCGGGGCGCTTGTTTGTGCCCCGGAAGCGAGCGGGGTTATAACATCTTGTTCGGCGGTGTCCAGCGCCAAATGAAAGTTTTTTGACCGAAATCCTGTGGACAGTTGAAAAAACCAAAAAGACAAGGAGTTTCAGAGGGATCGTGCTCGCACCCAGGTACTCGTTGCGAGAGAAGCGGCCTTCAGAAGCCGAAACGACGGCTGCACGCACCTGCAGACGCGCAGGATCGTCCAGCCGTTGTTCAGAGCTTAGAGGATGCATGGAGGGCCACGTCGGAACGCGCTAGCGGTCGTCTCCGTCGTCGGCTTTCGCTTCGTCGTCAGCGACCGGAATGGCATAGGAGCCGGAGAGCCAGCGATTGAGGTCGACATTGCGGCAGCGGTCGGAGCAGAAAGGATAATGCTCCCGATGCGACGGCCGTCCGCATTCCGGGCAGGGCCTAGGCGCCCGCAGGGGCGCGATGTTCGAACCGCTCTTTTGGGTCTCGTCGGTCACTGGCTTCAGCCTTCCAGCCAACGATTGTGCACGTCATAGCCTTCGCCGACAAGCAGGCTGACGGTTTCGTAGAGGGGCAGGCCGACGACATTGCTGTAGGAGCCGACGAGTTTGACCACGAAGCTGCCGGCAATGCCCTGGATGCCGTAGCCGCCAGCCTTGCCGCGCCATTGACCCGAGGCGAGGTAGCTTTCGATGTCGAAGCCCGAAAGGCGCTTGAAGCGCACCTTGGTGTCGACGACCTTCTGCCGGAGCGTCTTGTCCGGCGTGATCAGGCAGACGCCGGTATAGACGCGGTGGCTGCGGCCGGAGAGAAGATGCAGCGCGCTGGATGCGTCGCTGACCAGTTCCGGCTTCGGCAGAATACGTCGTCCGACACAGACCACCGTGTCAGCCGCCAGGATGTAGCTACCGTCCCAGCCGGGCTCGCCCTTGATCGCGGCAAGCGCTGCCCGCGCCTTCTCGGCCGACAGCCGCCTTGCGAGCGAACGCGGATGTTCGGCACGCTTCGGCGTCTCGTCGAGATCCATCGGCATCAGGCGCGTGGGCTCTATGCCCGCCTGCGCCAGAAGTTCGACGCGACGCGGCGAGCCGGACGCCAGTATCAGTTTCTTGGCCACTGTCATCGGAACGAGCCGTCACTCCAGAGCAATTCCAGCAAAAATGCGGTAGGCGGTTTTGCGTCTGGAATTGCAATCCAACCAAAGGTTAGAGCGTTTTCGCGATTCGAAGAATAAGCGGAAATGCTCCAGGAATTGCGTAGAGCCGGAGCGGCTTACTTGAAGCGATAGGTGATACGGCCCTTGGTGAGGTCGTACGGGGTCATTTCAACGAGAACCTTGTCGCCGGCAAGCACGCGGATGCGGTTCTTGCGCATGCGGCCCGCGGTATGAGCGATGATCTCATGCTCGTTTTCGAGCTTCACGCGGAAGGTCGCATTCGGAAGCAATTCGGTGACCACGCCCGGAAATTCAAGGACTTCTTCTTTCGCCATGTAGGACTGTTCTTTCTATCTTTGTTTAGGGATACGTCAGGTATCCCGAAAAATTCGCCGGAAACTACACAATCGACGAGGATTTGTGAACCATCTAAGACCGGCTTTTGCGCTTTTGTGACGGGCTACAGTGCCGCGCGTCCTATCAGAGGCGCAGCGGTCGCTATAGCACTTTGAACGGCGGCATGTCTTTAGCTTTAAATCGGTCAGGATTGAAGAAGACATGTAAAAGAACTGTCGCTGGAAACCGCACGCGGATTGCCGTGAAGCTCTCAGGCTTTTTCTCGTCTGTGCGGGCCGACCAACCGAAGATTGATCAGCGTCGACAGGTGATCCCGCACTGCGCGGTACGCGTCGACGATCTGCTCGCGGGTGCCGGCTGCCACCGTCGGGTCCGGCGTCGGCCAGTAGACCACGTCGACGGCCATCGAGCGAGTCAATTCCAGCGCCTTGTGATGCGCCTCCGGTGCCAACGTGACGATGAGGTCGAAGTAATCGTCCTCCAGTTCGTCCAGCGTGTGCGGTTGATGCCGGCCGAGACTCAAGCCCACCTCGGCCATCACCACGTCGACGAAGGGATCGCGTTCGCCGTGCCGGACACCGGCGGAGGCGACGTAGGTTCCGGCCGGCAGGGCTGCCTTGGCGAGTGCTTCGGCCATCGGCGAGCGGATGGCATTCATGCCGCACATGAATAGGACCGAACGGGGCGTCTTGAGTGGCGATACCTCGGTTCCCGTCATGCCGGTCCCCGCTCTCATCCGCGCCAATAGAGCACGCAGACGAGCGTGAACAGGCGACGGGCCGTATCGAAATCCAGCCGGATCTTGCCGGACAGACGATCCAGGAGGGTCTGCGAGCCCTCGTTGTGGATGCCGCGACGCCCCATGTCGATCGCCTCGATCTGACTTGGCGTCGCCGAGCGGATCGCCTCGTAATAGCTCTCGCAGATCATGAAGTAATCCTTCACGATCCGTCGAAACGGCGTCAGCGACAGGATATGGGTGGCAACGTCGCCGCCTTTTTCGGTCGAAATCGCAAAGACCAGCTTCGCGTCGACGAGCGAGAGGTTGAGCTTGTACGGACCGCCGGGATGGCCGACGGGCTCGAACAGGTTTTCTTCGAGCAGGTCGAAGATCGCAACCGCGCGCTCGTGCTCCACGTCAGGCGTCGAGCGGCCGATGGTCTCGTCCAGAACGACATCGCAGAGGCGCAGGTTGCGGTCCGCCTTCATCCAGCATCCTCGAAATTGAGACGAATGGCGACGGAGCGCGCATGGGCCTCAAGGCCTTCGGATTTTGCCAGCACGATCGCCGCCGGCCCCAGGATCCGCAGTTGCTCGGGATCGAGCCTAAGGATCGACGTGCGCTTCATGTAGTCGAGCACGCCGAGACCGGAGGAGAAGCGCGCCGAGCGCGCCGTCGGCAACACGTGATTGGAGCCGCCGACATAGTCGCCGATGACCTCGGGCGTGTGGCGGCCGACGAAGATCGCGCCAGCATTGCGGATCTTGGCGATCATCGGTTCGGGATCGGCGAGCGCTAGCTCCAGATGTTCCGCCGCAATACGGTTGGCAAGCGGCACAGCCTTTTCGAGATCGGGAACGAAAATGACGGCGCCGAAATCGCGCCAGCTTGCCGCCGCAGTTTCGGCGCGCGGCAGCGTCTTCAGTTGCCGCTCGACCGCTTCCTCGACCGCCTGGCCGAAGGCCGGATCGTCGGTGATCAGGATCGATTGGGCGCCGACATCGTGCTCGGCCTGGGCGAGCAGATCGGCGGCGATCCAATCCGGATCGTTATGCCTGTCTGCAATGACCAGCACTTCCGACGGGCCGGCGATCATGTCGATACCGACAGTGCCGAAAACCTGGCGCTTGGCTGCGGCGACATAGGCATTGCCGGGACCGACGATCTTTGCGACCGGCGCAATCGTCTCGGTGCCATAGGCAAGCGCGGCCACGGCCTGCGCGCCGCCGATGCGGTAGATTTCTTCGACACCGGCAAGCCTTGCTGCTGCGAGCACCGCCGGGTTGATTTCACCGCCCGTTGCCGGCACCACCATGACGATACGGGGAACGCCGGCCACTTTCGCCGGAACCGCGTTCATCAGCACTGAGCTCGGATAGCTCGCCGTACCACCCGGCACGTAGAGACCGACGGCATCCACCGCCGTCCAGCGCGAGCCGAGGCCGACGCCCATGGCGTCCTCGTAGATATCGTCCTTCGGCCGCTGGCGGGCGTGATGCGCCTCGATACGGGTGGCGGCGACCTTCAGGGCGCCCAGCACCTCCGGCTCGACCGCCTGGATCGCCGCATCGATTTCGGCGGCACTCACGGCCAACGGCGTCACGGAGAAATCGACGCCATCGAAACGCTTGGAATATTCGGCGAGCGCCGCGTTGCCGCGGACGCGTACGTCGTCGATGATCGTCTTGACCACCGCATTGACGTCCTCTGACACCTCACGCTTGGTCGTCAGGAATGACGCGAACTTTTGTTCGAAGTCGCCGTCGAGAAAATTGAGCCTGATTGCCAAAGGAGACGTCCTTGTATGCCAGTGTCGTTCGGGTCGAGTGGATCAAGCGCCTTCAGGATGCTTGGGCTTAAAAGCGGTTTCCCACGCCCCGCCGGTATCCGCAAGCTGCGTTTCGATGCATTCGACGTCAAGCGCGATCGATGCATCGCCGGCCAGAACCAGTTCGAGCGTGCCTTCTGGCCCTTCGCCGCGCAGGCTGAACTTCAGCGTCAGCAGATCCAGAACCGCCTCGGCATCGCGCCGGTCAAAGCCGACCGAGCGGACGGCATTCACCTGCTTGAACAACAACAGTGCGCGCCGACGCTCGAAGGAGCGCCGCTTGCCGTCGGCCGTCTCCCACACGAAACGATTGACGATGAGCGAGAACTGCTTGCGCCGAGCGTCATATTCCAGGCCCGACACCTTGAACACGGCATCCTGGACGTGCGCGGAGACGACAGCGAGATCCTCCTCGTCGAGCGCCAGCAGCTTCAGACCGTTCATGCCGTCCATCCCTTTCATTTCGCCGCACATCTTCCGTGCCACAATTGAAATGGACATAGGATGTTGCGCCTGAAACCGCAACGGTATCAGGCGCAACCGATCAAATCAGTCGCTGACGCGCTCGACATGCGCACCGCAGCGGGTGAGCTTTTCTTCGAGCCGCTCGAAGCCGCGATCGAGGTGATAGACGCGCGAGACCATGGTTTCGCCCTCGGCAGCCAGACCGGCGATGACGAGCGAGACGGAGGCACGAAGGTCGGTCGCCATGACGGGCGCGCCCTTCAGCCGGCTGACGCCTTCGATCTTCGCCGTCTGACCGGAAAGCGAGATCTTGGCGCCGAGGCGGGCCAGTTCCTGGACATGCATGAAGCGGTTTTCGAAGATCGTCTCGGTGATGTGCGAGGTGCCTTTCGCCATGGTCATCAGACCCATGAACTGCGCCTGCAGATCGGTCGGGAAGCCAGGGAAGGGATCGGTGACGACATCGACCGGTTTGATGCCGGCGCCGTTGCGCACGACGCGGATGCCGCTGTTCGTCTCGGTAATCTCGGCACCGGCGCGGCGGATCGCTTCGAGCGCCGTGTCGAGCAGCGCCATATTGGTGTCTTCGAGGATGACGTCGCCGCCGGTCATGGCCACGGCCATGGCATAGGTGCCGGTCTCGATCCGATCCGGCAGGACGCGGTGGCGCGCGCCGGAAAGCGAACGTACGCCTTCAATCGTGATCGTCGGCGTGCCCTGGCCGGTGATCTTGGCGCCCATGGCATTGAGGCAGTTGGCAAGATCGACGACCTCGGGCTCGCGGGCGGCGTTGCCCAGCACCGTGGTGCCGTTGGCAAGGGTCGCAGCCATCATCAGAACGTGGGTGGCGCCGACCGAGACCTTCGGGAACGTGTAGCGCGCGCCGATCAGGCCGCCTTCCGGCGCCGTCGCGTTGACGTAGCCGCCGTCGATCTCGATATTGGCGCTGAGCGCCTGCAGGCCTTCGATGAAGAGATCCACCGGACGTGTGCCGATGGCGCAGCCGCCGGGTAGCGAAACCCGTGCCTTGCCTTCACGCGCCAGCAGCGGGCCGATCACCCAGAAGCTGGCACGCATCTTCGAGACCAGCTCGTAAGGGGCGGTCGTATCGACGATGTTGCGGCAGGTGAAATGAATGGTGCGGGCGTAGCTCTCGCCCTGGCGCTCGCGGCGACCATTGACGGAGATGTCGACGCCGTGGTTGCCGAGGATACGGATCAACTGCTCGACGTCGGCGAGGTGCGGCACGTTTTCGAGCGTCAGCGTATCGTCGGTCAGAAGCGACGCGATCATCAGCGGCAGGGCCGCGTTCTTGGCGCCGGAAATCGGAATGACGCCGTTAAGCTTGTTGCCGCCTACAATCCTGATGCGATCCATGAGGCCTCTCGAACGGGCTTGGCCCGCCTTTCCAAAAAATAATCCATGTTTGTCTGAAGGCGCCTCTTTAGTGGAGACGCCGCGAAATTAGAAGTACCTTGAACGCCAAGCGTCCATTCAGACGCCAGAGGTCGCCATATCGATTAAGTCGCTGCCCTCGATCGCCCCCGACCGCGAGCATTTATGCAATTGGACGCCAGACGGCTGGGCCGCCCGCACATGGGAAAGGGTCGGCGAACGCCGCCCCTGCCCCGTACTAATCTTGGGATTCGTCCGTTTTTGCGGCAGGAAGGCCGCTCACTTCATCAGCTGCACCGGAGCGACGCGCCCGCGCCTGCTGCTT
This sequence comes from Ensifer sp. 2TAB8, assembly GCF_052115125.1. Lineage (NCBI taxonomy): Bacteria > Pseudomonadati > Pseudomonadota > Alphaproteobacteria > Hyphomicrobiales > Rhizobiaceae > Ensifer > Ensifer sp. 2TAB8. The sequence continues at coordinate 542,930 of NZ_JBFRGB010000001.1, forward strand.
GCGGCGCTGGAGATTGTCGCGCAAGTTCCTGGCAAGTCGCGCCTTTTTCAGGTCCGACTCGGTCGTATCCTTCTTCTTCTCCCGGCGCACCCTGCCCTCGGTCCGCTGCTCGTCCGGCGCGGGCTCGTTTTTTCTGCCGTCACTGTCGTTTATCTGCATGGTTCTGCATTAGCGCAAAACCAGGGTCTTCGGAAGCGGCGGCAAACTTTCTCACAGGTCTTCGCGAAAAACTTCGAAATGCTGCTTGCACTCCCCGTCCAGCTATGGCAATAGCCCCCTCGCTTGATGCGGCTGACACACGAACCGGCCGCCAGATGCTGCTATAGCTCAGGGGTAGAGCACTCCCTTGGTAAGGGAGAGGCCGAGAGTTCAAATCTCTCTAGCAGCACCAGTTTCCCTCAGGGCATTCAACAATTTACTCCCGTCACTCTGGTAGAGATGCCTCGTCGGCGGCACCTGTGACCGGTTCATGCGGACCGCGCGCCGCTTCGTCCGCTCCATCCCACCCGTCGGACTTCTCTCCCATTTCGGCCGTCACCAGGCAATTCACCTCATCCAGCCACTGCGCTATGCTCCGATTCGGGCGCGCCCACGCCTCCCCCCTCCGCTCGGGAAAGTAGATTTCATACGGGGCACTCTCATCACCGAACCAACTGTTCGAGCCTTGAGCATAAGGAGGGATTGCGAAGACTGCTCGCATCAGGAGGTTACAGATGAAACTGTCTGCGCCGATCTACCATCTGAAGCGCAAAGCGAAGCGGCTTTCCCGCAATGAAGACATTCCGCTTCATGAGGCACTCAATCGCATCGCCGCTCACGAAGGCTATGCGAATTGGAGCCTTCTCGCCGCAAGGCATGTCTCTGCCAAGCCCGAAGACACCGTGTTGGGGCGCCTGCGACCAGGAGATCTTCTTCTCCTGGGTGCACGGCCCGGACAGGGCAAGACGCTGAAGAGCCTCGAGCTGGCCGTGAGTTCGATGAAGGTCGGCCGGCGGGCGTATTTCTTCACGCTGGAATATACGACGAAGGACGTGATCGATCGTTTTCCCACAGTCGGCGCCGAATACGCGTCGTTTGTCGAGCTCTTCGAGATCGACTGCTCGGGTGCAATCAACGCCGAGTACATCATCAAGAAGCTGGCATCAGCGCCACGCGGCTCGTTGGTAGTCGTGGATTATTTGCAACTGCTCGACCAGAGGCGTGAAAACCCGGAACTGGGGACGCAGGTTCTGAGCTTGAGGGCGTTTGCACAGGAACACGGCATCATCATGGTCTTCATTTCCCAGATCGACCGTTCCTACGATGCCAGTACAAAACCATTTCCCGATATCGACGATATCCGGCTGCCGAGTCCGCTCGACCTCAGGCTTTTCGACAAGACGTGCTTTCTGAACCGCGGAGAGACGCGATTGCAGTCCGTGGCCTGACGCACCGGAGCAAGCCAAGATCGGGAACGTATCCGCCTTCGCCGCGTTACAGTTTCAAAGGCAGCAACGCGGAGGCTTATACATGAAAGGCATCATTCTCTGGCTCATGGGCGTGCCGCTCATCGTCATCATCCTTCTCTACATGTTCGTGTTTTAGAGAAGCGATACGCAACGGCAGGTTGTCGCCTTAACGCAACCTTAAGATTCCACTGCCAGATTTGACATTGCGATGATGGACAGTCGCAACATCTTTGATCCCCTATTGAAACCGGCGCTTGCCGGTTTCTTTTTTTCAACTGGCGGAAGCCGCAGCGCGCTCTTCGTGGCGCTACTTCGGCGTCAGACCTTGACGGCCTGCTCGACGAAGTCTTCCGAGCCGAAGAACTTGAGATAGCGCTCGACCTCGGCGGGGTCGCCGGTTGCCTTACGCGGATTGTCGGAGAGCTTCACCGCCGGGCGGCCGTCGGCCTCGCTGACCTTGCAGACGATCGAGATCGGGTTGAGGCCGCTGATTTCCGTCGGGGCGCAGTCGGCGAAGTCGTTGGTGAGGTTGGTACCCCAGCCGAAGCTCATGCGCACGCGCCCCTCGAAATGCCGGTAGGTCTCGATGATCGTGTCGACGTCGAGACCGTCGGAGAAGATCAGCAGCTTTTCCCGGGGGTCCCGTCCCATCTTCTTCCACCAGGCAAGGATCTTTTCACCGCCCTCGATCGGCGGCGCACTGTCCGGCCGGAAGCCGGTCCAATCCGCCACCCATTTCGGCGCGTCACGCAGGAACGCCGCTGTGCCGAAGGCATCGGGCAGCACGATCAAGAGATTGCCGCCATAGAGCTGGTTCCAGTCCTGCAACACCTTGTAGGGGGCGGCGGCCAGTTCCTTGTCGTTACGGGCAAGGGCCGCAGCCACCATCGGCAATTCGTGTGCGTTGGTACCAAGCGCTTCCAGATCGTTGTCCATGGCGAGCAACACGTTGCTGGTCCCGGAGAACGAACTGCCGATCCCTTCCTTCAGCGCCTCGACGCACCAGCGTTGCCAGAGGAAGCTGTGCCGCCGCCGCGTACCGAAATCGGAGATCCTGAGGTTCGGATATTGCCGCAGGCGCTCGACCTTGGACCACATCTTGGCCTTGGCGCGGGCATAGAGCACGTCGAGGGTAAAGGGACCGAGTCCCTTCATCGCCGAGCGCGAGCGCAGCTCGTTGATGATCGCCAGCGCCGGGATTTCCCACATGGTGGTTTCGGCCCAGCGGCCGCGGAACGTCAGTTCGAACTGGCCGTCGCTGCGTTTCAGCTCATAGTCCGGCAGGCGGAATTTCGCGAGCCAGGCAAGGAACTCCGGCGAGAAGATCTGCTTGCGCCCGTAAAACGTGTTACCCGCGAGCCAGATCATCTCCTTCTTGGAGAAGCGCAGCTCGCGCGCATGATCGAGCTGTTCGCGCAGTTCCTGTTCATCGATCTCGTCCGCAAGCCGCACCGTCTTCGTACGGTTGATCAGCGAGAAGGTGGCGTCGACATCCGGGTAAAGCTGCCAGATCATCTGCAGCATCAAGAGCTTGTAGAAATCCGTATCCAGCAGGCTTCGCACGATCGGGTCGAGCTTCCAGGCGTGGTTATAGACGCGCCTGGCGATATCGGTCTTCGTCATCGGTGAAATCTCTCCTTCCTCAGCGCGAGGGCAGTCGAACTAGTTCAGCTCGACACCGGCATCACGCATGCGGGTAATCATAGCCTGAAGCGAACCATTGAGGTCGATGCCTCGACAGGCTTCGAGGATGACCGATGTCGAGAACCCCTGTGCGACGGCATCGAGCGCAGAAAAGGCCACGCAGAAATCCGTTGCCAACCCACACAGCGTCACCTTCTTGATGCCGCGGTCCCTGAGATAGCCGGTGAGGCCCGTGGGTGTCCGGCGGTCGTTTTCGAAGAAGGCGGAATAGCTGTCGATCTCGGGCCGGGAGCCCTTGCGAATCAAGAGTTCGGCCCGCGTCCATTCAAGCGCCGGATGGAAATCGGCACCGGCGCTTCCCTGGACGCAATGGTCCGGCCAGAGCGTCTGGCCGCCATAGGGCATGGCGATCATTTCGAAGGGGCTCTTGCCAGGATGGCTTGAAGCAAAGCTCGAGTGACCAGCGGGATGCCAGTCCTGCGTCAGCACCACATGCTCGAAGCGGCCAATCATGCCATTGATCATCGGCACGATCTCATCGCCGCCTGCGACCGCAAGCGCCCCGCCCGGGCAGAAATCGTTCTGCACATCCACGACGACCAACGCCTTATCCGCCATAATTCATCCCTGCCTGCCAACGTCATCGATCACCAAAATCGATTTAAGTCCAAGATCAATCACAGAATTTGAGCGACGACAAGCCGCTTCCGCAGGCTTTGAAAATGATAAGGCCAGACAGACAAAAGGCGCCGACCTTGCGGTCGACGCCTCTCGAAAAAAGCGGTCTGGTGCGATCAGTTGCCGTTGAGGTTGTCGGCGATCGCGAAGCCGGAATTGGCGATGCCGACCGGCTGGGCGATGAAGTTGAGGAACTTCGAGAAGTCGACGGACGGATGTCGCGAGGCATAAATGACGTCGCGGTTCTTGACCGGGAAGGTCTGGCCGACGATCAGGCTATCGGGCTTGCTCATGTCGAAGCGATAGACGATCGGGTAGCGGCCCATGCTGTCGGTCTTCATGCCCTTGCGCAGCATTTCATTGAAGCGCTGCTGGCCGAGCAGGCTCATGACCACGTCAGGCTCTTCGTAACGGAAGATGAAGTAGCCCTTCATGTCGAGCGTATAGTCCGCACCACCGCCGGCAAGACCCATGGCCTCGAGCAGGTTCAGGTCGTTGGCACCAAATTCGACGCGCTGGTTGGCCTTGACGGCGCCCAGGATCGTGAAGCGACGCGGATCGCGTGCAACGAAAATCTGGTCTCCAGGCTTTACGTGGATGTTCTCGGACGGGTTCTCGATGATCGACTTGAGAAGAACCGTGCCGGTCTTCTTGCCGCGCACCAACGTGACATAGGTCTCGTAGGGCTGGGCGACGGGACCACCCGCCTTGGCGATCACTTCGTTGATCGTTTCGTCGACGAGGCTGAGCGGCACGACCGACGACTTACCGACGGCACCCGAAACGGTGACGTTGCGCGAGGCGGTGCTCATGCTGGTGACGATGACGTCAGGCTCGACCGCCTTCTGCTTCAGCGCTTCCAGGATTTCCTGACGCGCCTGTTCCAGTGTCAGGCCGGCAAAGTTGACCGGACCGACATAGGGGATCGCAGCCTTGCCATCCGGCTGGACGACGAGATCGATGCTTGTCTGCTTGGAATCCTGCGTCGAGAACAGACCATCGCTGCCGGCCTCGAAAATCGACACCTTCAATGCGTCGCCGACACCGATGACGACTCGGCCGACGCCGCCGCCAATGCCGAAACGACGGTTGAGCGTCGAGGAGACATAATCGGAAACGAGGCGCGCGGTGCGGCCATCCACTTCGACGATATCGAAGACGGTCGCATTCTGGCGCCCGATCTCCGCGCCGGACTGACCGGCATCCTTGACGATCGCTCCGGCCAGCGGCCCCTCGCCCGGAACGGCCTGGCATCCCACGAGGGCGGTACAAAGCAGAAGGGCACTGACTCGTTTCAACTACGACACTCCAAATTCGACACGGCCATGATTTTACTCACAGTTCCGCGCCGCATCATCTCCCGACCGGGAATTTCGCCGGTCCCTGAAAAGCACAATCGCCGTCCCACAACAAGTCATCCGAAGACCAAGACGGGCAAAATATTTGGACCCGCGTCTTTCTGGTCATACCTTCTCTACCTTGAGCGTGGTTTATCGCCTTATCCGCCTTGGACTGGCGTTGACAGCGTGTATATCTTCAGTGTTTGGGGTTGAAAGCTAGGGACTTTAAGTTAAAAGCTGACTAATGAGGCGGAACGAATATAGCTGGGGATAGCCCGGCAGCATGACGATTGGCGATTGCATTTCGGCCTCCGACGCGCAATCGCAGATGCAACTTTAGCGGCAGTTTAGAGCGTTCGATCATACATGGCTGTTGAGATTATTGGGCGTGCATGCCTCGCCCCTGGAGCAGAATCGCCTTCGGCGTTGTTCAAACTTCTCCGTCAAGGCAAGTGCACCGTCACCAGCATTCCGTCGGATCGCTGGGACGTCGCGCGATTCTGGCACCCCGTCATGGGCACGCAGGGCAAGACCTATTCCTTTGCCGCCGGCGTGCTCGACCAACTCTATGATTTCGACCCTGCCGTGTTCGGCATGTCGCAGCGCGAAGCCATGTACATGGATCCGCAGCAGCGCGTGCTGCTCCAGCTTGCCTGGCGCGCGCTTGAAGACGCCAACATCTCGGCGACATCGCTGCAGGGAGAGAATGTCGGCGTCTATATCGGCGCATCGAGCCTCGACCATGCCAACCTGACGGTGGAAGACCCGGCAGCGGCCGGTCCCTACTTCATGACCGGCAATACGCTGTCGATCGTGTCCAACCGTATCTCCCATATCTTCGGCCTCAGCGGCCCGAGCATGACGGTCGATACGGCCTGTTCCTCCTCGCTGGTCGCGCTCGACCAGGCGATGCGGGCACTGAACTCGGGCGAAATCGACACCGCGATCGTCGGCGGCGTCAACATCCTTGCTCACCCCCTGCCCTTCGTCGGTTTCGCCCAGGCGCGCATGCTGTCGCCGGAAGGCCTGTGCCGCGCCTACGACAACGACGGCGCCGGCTATGTGCGCGCCGAAGGTGGCGTGGTCTTCGTTCTACGCCGCTCGGATCGGGCGCGCCGGGAGAAGGATCGCAGCTACGCGCGGATCGTCGCGACCGGCGTGAACTCGGCCGGCCGCACCAACGGCATCTCGCTGCCGTCGCGCGAGGCGCAGGCCAATCTTTTGAGGGCGATCTACGAAGGCAACGGCATCGATGCCAACCAGGTGGCCTTTGTCGAAGGCCACGGAACCGGCACCAAGGTCGGCGATCCGGCCGAAGTCTGGTCGATCGGGACGGTCATCGGCGCCAAACGCCGGGCGCCGGTGCCGATCGGTTCGATCAAGTCGAACATCGGTCATACGGAACCCGCCTCCGGCCTCTTCGGCATGCTGAAGGCCGTGATGGCGCTCGAAAACAACTACCTGCCAGCTTCGCTGCACTTCGACACGCCAAACGAGCACATCGACTTCGACGGTCTCAACGTGCGTGTCACGGCGAACCCGATCGAGCTTCTGCGCGGAAAGCGCACCCGGCTCGCCGGCATCAACTCGTTCGGCTTCGGCGGCGCCAATGCGCACGTCGTCATCAGCGACCCGGAACCCGCGGCCGACGAAAAGGCGTCGAACCCGTCGTCTTCCGGTCATGTTTTCCTGGCGAGTGCTCACACGGCGTCGAGCCTGGAAACGCTTCTCAACGACTACAAGACGGCATTCGCGCATGCTTCCAAGGGTGAAGCGCGTTCGATGATCGCCGCATCGGGTGCGAACCGCACCCATATGCGCCATCGTTTCGCCGCTCGCAGCGACCAGCCGGAAGATATCGTCCGCGCGATTGCCAGCCATCTGGAAAAGCCGGGCTCCGGCATCGGCGAGATCGGCGAAGCCGTCGCCCGTGACGCCAAGGTCGCCTTCGTCTTCTCCGGCAATGGCTCGCAATGGGCCGGCATGGGTGTCGAGGCATTCCGCGAGAACCTCCATTTCCGTCAGTGTTTCACGTCGGTCAGCGCGCTGTTCAAGTTTCACTCCGACATCGCATTGACAGATCTTCTCACCGATCCGGACCTCGACAAGAAGCTTGGCGATACGAAGATCGCGCAGCCGCTTCTCTTTGCGGTGCAGGCTGCACTGTCGGATTCGCTGGTCGCCATGGGCGTCAAGCCGGTTGCTGTCTTCGGCCACTCTGTCGGTGAAATCGCTGCGGCCTACGCCGCCGGCGCGCTGTCGCTGGTCGACGCCGTTTCGATCGTGGCGAAGCGATCGTTGCATCAGGATCTGCTTGCCGGTCACGGAACGATGGCCGCCGTGATGCTCGGGGAAGAGGCCGCTCGCGCCTTCGCCGAAGCACGCGGCCTTGACGAGCTCTGCGTTGCCGCAATCAATGCCCACAATTCCGTGACGATCTCCGGGCCGGCCGATCAGATCTCGAGCTTCCGCGACGCCGCGCGCAAGGCGAAGATCCCGGTCCAGATTCTCGACATCAATTATCCCTTCCACCATCCGATCATCGATCGGGCGAAGGACGCCTTCCTCTCGGATATTCCGGATATCGCGCCGCGCCGCACCGAACTCGTCTATCTGTCGACGGTGACGGGTGCCGCGCTCGAGGGCACGCAGCTCGATCCGGATTACTGGTGGAAGAACGTGCGCGAGCCGGTCCGCTTCCAGGCGGCCGCCGAAGCTGCAATCGAGATGGGCTGCCGCCTGTTCATCGAGATTTCGCCGCGTCCGATCCTGTCGTCCTATGTGAAGGAGACGATCAAGCAGGCTGCGGCCCCGGGCATGGTCGTACCGACCCTGCTGCGGGACGTCGGCGAAACCGGCCAGGATCCGATTTCGGCAGCGATGGCGCGTGCCGTCGCACATGGCGCGGTCGTCGACACGACCCGCGTCTTCGGCAAGCGCAACGCGTCGATCGCGTTGCCCAGCCTGCCGTTCGAGCCCGTCGAACTGCGCCCTGCGGCGACCACCGACGCGACCGATCTCTTCGGCCGGACCGAGAAGCCTTACCGCTTGACCGGCTGGCGCAGCGACCCGAACAGCGGCAGCTGGAAGAACCATGTCGATGCGCATCTCTTCCCCGACCTTGCCGAGCACGTCGTGGACGGCAAGGCGATCCTGCCGGGCAGCGGCTTCATCGAAATCGCCGTGGCTGCAGCACAGCAGTTCTATGGCAGCGACGAGGTCGAGATCACCAATCTGGAAATCGTCCGGCCGCTGGAACTCAGCGACACGAAGATCATGGAGCTGTCGACGGTGCTTTCGCCGGAGACCGGCGACATCGAAATCCGTTCGCGCGAGCGGTTGTCGGAAGACGATTGGGCCGTGCATGCCGTTGCCCGCTGCCGCAAGCCATTGCCGGCCGAGGAGCGCGCCTATCCGTCGCTTGCCGGCTTGGCGAAGACCGCAACGGTCGCACCCGCGCGTGCCTATGAGACGGCAAAACAGTTCGGTCTTGACTACGGCCCGCGCTTCCAGCTGCTGGCCAAGGCCGTCGCCTACGGCGATCGGCTGGTCGACGTCGAATTGAAGACGCCGGATGCGGCTGGTCATCCGCTTGTCACCTATGCCCTGAACCCGATTTCGGTCGACGCGACCTTCCACGGGCTCGTCGCCCTCTTCGATCGCTTCACCGGCGACAAGAGCGGTGCCCCGTATATCCCCGTCCGCTTCGGTTCGGTGCGGGTCGTCAACGGCAGCCAGCCAATCGCGCGCGCAATGATCGAGATCGAGCGCGTCAGCCCCAACTCGATCAAGGCGAAGTTCCACTTCTTCGACAAGTCGGGCGCACCGATCGCCCACTTCGAGGATTGCCGCTTCCGCCGTACCTATCTGCGCAAGCACAAGACGCTTGATGCGCTGTCCTTCCACTACGAGGCAGTGCAATCGGAATCCGTGCTGCCGGGTCTGCAGGGCAAGGCAGCGACGCCTATCAGGATCGCCATGCCTGACGCCGGCGAAGCCGGCGTCGACAACACGACCTTGCTCTTCAACGCGGCCATCTATCGCGCCTGTCAGGAGATTGCCCTCAAACTCGCCAAGGGCCGAACGACCCTTCACGGCAACAGCCTGCCCGGCGACTTTGCGTTTCAGTGTTTCCTGACGAGTTGTCTCTACGTGCTCGAAGACGCCGGTCTCTGCGAACACAAGGACGGCGTCTGGAAGGTTACCCAAGACTTCAACTTGCCGAGCGTCGCGGAGATCCTGCGCGAACTCTACGGTGAACGCTCGGACCGAGCCGTCGAAGCCGTCTTGATCAACAATGCCTATGCGGAAGCCCTTGCGCGCCTTGATGCCCTCCAGGCCGGCGACGAAGGATCCCTCGGGACCACGTTCATCAGCGATGCCACGCTCGACCATCAGGCCGTCCACTCGGAGGCAAGTCGAGAACGGATGGCGTTCGTTCTCGAAGCGCTCGAAAAATCTCTGACTGCGGCACCTGGCGCGCGCCTGCGCATCGTCGAAATCGGCAGCGTTTCGGCCGCGTTCACCCGCCGCCTGGCAACGCTTGCCGAAAAGCACCGCGCAAGCCTGACCGTCTTCGAAGCACGTGACAACGCCCAGCGTGGCCTGGAACTCGCCTTCGAGAACGATGCCCACGTGCGCATTCTCAAGAAGGGCGAACTGGCAACGCTTACGTCCTTCGATCTCGCGGTCAGCGCATCCGACGGACTCTACAGCCTGATCGAGGACGACGTTGCGGTTCGCACCGCACTTCGCTCGGCGCTGCGCGACACCGGCGGCTTGATTGCCGCCGTCAGCGCGCCGTCGCTGTTCAACGATTTCGCCCTCGGGCTTTCCGAAGGATGGTTCGCCCGCAGTCAGACAGCGGAGTTCCCGATCGGCAATCTTGCGGCCGCCCCGCATTGGCAGAAATGTCTCGGAGATCTCGATCTGCGCGACGTCGATATCGCCGACCGTGAATGCGCCAGCGGCAATGTCATCCTGCTCGAAGCGCGCGGCGCCGCCGCGGCTTCGGTAAGCGCCGAAGCACCGGCCGCCGGCCCGTATCTGCTGCTGCAGACCGCAGGCGGCAAGGACAGCAAGCCTTCGGCGCCGGCTATTCCCGTCAATCTGAGCGGTGATATCGTCGCCGACAAGGCAGCGCTTCTCAGCGGCTTCGAAACCTTTGGCGACCAGCCGCTGCGGGCAATCTTCCTTGCGTCGCCGGCCGCCACATCCCGGGCAGACGATTCCGCCTCGCTCCAGATGCAGATCCTTGCTCTCGGTGCGTTCGCCGAAGCTCTGCGACAGCACATCGGCGGAGCCGAGCCGTCCGGCGAAAATCGCCCGCGTCTCGTGCTCGTCGCGCCGGGCGGAGCCCCGATCGCGAGCCGGGCGACCGGTGAAACGGTTGCAAGTGACGGCGTCAATGCCGGTCTCTGGGCCTTCGCCCGCGTGCTTCAAAACGAATACGAATTCCTCGATGTGCACTCGCTCGATATCGATGGTTCGCCGACCACGATCGAACAGATCGCGGCAGCACGTCCGCTGCTCGGCAGCGTCACCGTCAACCGCGAGTGGCTGCTGGAAGGAAAAGACGCGGCGCTTTCCGAAATCCGCGCCGTACCCGGCCCAGTCGACAACGCGCATGCGGCAATCGACACCTTCAAGGCCGCAACGATCCGCCAGCGCGTCAGCTCACAGGTGGGCAGCATCGTCTGGGAAGAGAGCGACATTCCCTCGGCAGGTCCGGGTGAAGTCGTCGTCGAGGTCGCAGCCACCGGCCTGAACTTCCGCGACGTGATGTGGGCGATGGGCCTGCTGCCCGAAGAGGCGCTCGAAGACGGTTTCGCGGGCGCAACGATCGGCATGGAGCTTTCCGGCCACGTCGTTGCCGTCGGCGCAGGCGTCGATGATCTCGCCGTCGGCGATGCCGTCATGGCGATCGCGTCGTCCGCCTTCTCGACCCATGCCGTCGTCTCGCGCGCCGGCGTCGCCCGGCTGCCGCAGTCGGTCAGCCCGGTCGCCGCGGCAACGGTGCCTGTCGCGTTTCTCACGGCCTACTACGCCATGGTGGAACTCGGCCGGATCCAGCCGGACGAGACGATCCTCATCCACGGTGCTGCCGGTGGCGTCGGCCTGGCCGCGCTGCAGGTCGCGAAACTCAAGGGCGCCAAGGTTATCGCCACGGCCGGCACGCGCGAGAAGCGTCGCTTCCTCTCGATGCTCGGCGCCGATCATGTCTTCGATTCCCGTTCGCTCGGTTTCGTCAACGACGTCCGCGCCGTGACGGATGGAGAGGGTGTAGATCTCGTCCTCAACTCGCTCTTTGCCGAAGCCATGGAGCAGAGCCTGGCGCTGGTGAAGCCCTTCGGGCGCTTCCTCGAACTCGGCAAGCGCGACTACTATGCCGACAGCAAGATCGGCCTTAGGCCCTTCCGTCGCAATGTCAGCTACTTCGGCATCGATGCCGACCAGTTGCTGGTCAATCAGCCGAAGCTCACCAAGCGGATTTTCACCGAGATCGGCGCGCTGTTTGAAGACGGCAAGCTCACGCCGCTTCCCTATCGCGCCTTCGACTTCGATGAGATCGGCAACGCCTTCCGGCTGATGCAGAATGCGGGCCACATCGGCAAGATCGTCGTGCTGCCTCCGGTCGCCGGCAAGCATCGCGTTGCCAAACGTCCGCACGGCGGCATGAAGGTCGATCCGAACGGCATGCATCTCGTCGTCGGCGGTATCGGCGGTTTCGGTCTGGCTGCGGCCAACTGGCTCGTCGAAAAGGGCGCCACGAAGATCGCGCTCTGCTCGCGCCGTGGCCAGGCGGACGCCGAAACGACGGCAATGATCGAAGCCTGGACGAAGGCCGGCGTCTCCGTGACGGTACACGCCTGCGACGTCACCGATCCCGTGGCAACCGAGGGGCTTCTGAAACAGTTGCGCGCGATTGCACCGCTCCGCTCGATCGTCCATGCCGCGATGGTGCTCGACGACGCGCTGATCAGCAATCTCAATCGCGAGCGCAACCGTCCGGTCATCGACACCAAGGCCAAGGGTGCGGCTGTTCTCGATCAACTGACCAACGGCGACAAGCTCGACAACTTCATCCTGTTCTCGTCGGCGACGACACTCGTCGGCAACCCCGGACAGGCGAACTACGTCGCTGCCAACGGCTACCTCGAAGGTCTCGCCCGCGCCCGGCGCGCCCGTGGCCTCGCCGGTCTTGCCGTCGGTTTCGGCGCGATCGCAGACAAGGGGTACCTGGTTCAGAACACCGATGTGAACGATCTGCTCGCCAAGCGCATCGGCAAGACGGCGCTGAAGGCACAGACGGCGCTCGACATGGTCGAGAGCCACCTGGCCTTCGATCCTGGCACCGTCGATGCCGCCACGGTGATGATCTCGGAGATCGACTGGTCGGCCGCCCGCAACCTGCCGGTTGCCCGCAACGCCCTCTTCGAAGTGATCCTGCGCAGCGCCGATCAGCACGCGGCCGGCGGCGAAGGCACCCAGATGGACCTCGTCGCGATGATCGAGGGCAAGTCGCCGCAGGAAGCCGAAGACATTCTCTTCGACCTCGTGGCCGGCGAGATCGCCGCAATCCTGCGCGTGTCGAAGGATACGGTCACGCGAGCCAAGGTCCTGAAGGAAATCGGCCTCGACAGCCTGATGGCGGTCGAACTCGGCATGAGCTTCCAGCAGAACACCGGCTTCGATATGCCGCTCAGCGGGGTTGCGGACAACACGACGGTTGGCGATGTCGCCCGCAAGCTCTATGACAAGGTCAGCAAGCGCGACCAGAGCGACGACGCCGAGCCCGCCGACGACAAGATCGTCAGCGAACTCGCACAGCGGCACGTCGGAACGGCGAAGGAAAAAGCACAGAGCCAATGAGCACGAACGGAAACGGTCCCGGCGCATCCAAGATGACCAGCAGCCTCAAGGAGAATCTGCTGGACCGGATGAGAAACACGCATCAATCCTCCGAGCGCAACCGCATGGCGCGCTCGGAGCGGGAGATGCCGCCGCCGGCACGCCGTCAGCAGGCCCGTTTCGAAGATCTGCCCGAATACAAGCAGGTCATGACTCAGAAGTTCGCAAGCGAGCAGCTCGGCATCGCCAATCCGTTCTACCGCGCACACCAGACCGCAGCCGGGGCGACCACCGTCATCGACGGCCGCAAGCTCATCAACTTCGCGTCCTACGACTATCTCGGCCTCAACCGCCACGCGGAAGTGCTGGCGAAAGCCAGGGATACGATCGGCACCTTCGGTATCTCCGCGTCGGCAAGCCGCCTCGTTGCCGGCGAACGACCGGTGCATGTAGCGCTCGAAGAGAAGATCGCGAGCTTCTACGGCGTGGATGCCGCCGTCTGCTTCGTCAGCGGCTATCTGACCAATGTCGCGGCCATCAGCTGTTTGATGGGCCCGAAGGACCTCGTGGTCCATGACGAATTCATCCACAACAGCGCGCTGGCCGGCATCAAGCTTTCGGGCGCCACCCGGCGGCTGTTCAAGCATAACGACGTCGCCGACCTCGAACACGTGCTGCGCACGGTTGCCGGCGACTATCGTCGCATCATGGTGATCGTCGAGGGTATCTACTCGATGGACGGCGATGTCGCCGACCTGCCGGCGCTTTTGAAGCTTAGGGCCGAATACGGCTTCTGGCTGATGGTTGACGAGGCACACTCGCTCGGCGTTCTCGGCAAGACCGGACGCGGCCTTGCCGAACATTTCGGCGTCGATCCACACGAGATCGACATCTGGATGGGCACGTTGTCAAAAACCACGTCGAGCTGCGGCGGCTACATCGCCGGCAGCGAAGCGCTGGTCGAGGTGCTGAAGGCATCCGCAGGCGGCTTCGTTTACAGCGTCGGCCTCGCGCCCGTGCTGGCGGCCGCAGCAACCGCGAGCCTCGACGTACTGGAACGCGAACCGGCGCGGACAGCAGCGTTGCGCCGCAACGGTGCCCTGTTCCTGAAGCTTGCCAAGGAAGCGGGCCTCGACACAGGCCTTAGCAGCGGCTTTTCCGTTGTCCCGGTTCTGGTTGGGGATTCCCTGCGCGCTGTTCAGCTTTCGAATGACCTGCTTGCCGAAGGTGTCAATGCGCTGCCAATCATCCACCCGGCTGTGCCCGAGGGGCTCGCGCGCCTGCGCTTCTTCATCACCAGCGACCACACGGAAGAACAGATTCGCCGGACGGTGACTTTGACCGCGGAACGGCTGACAGACCTCACCGAACGAAACTTCGGACTGGGCGGCATCGACATCGATCAGATGATGAAGGCGCTCTCGGCGCGCTAAGAGCCATCCACGTGTGCGGCCGCGTTGCATTCGCGCAAAACCGGACGCAAGCCCGCTTGGCGCCTTCCCGGAATTTGCTCTAGGGTGGAACATCAGCATGACGCATGTGATCATCACCGGTGGCTCAAGCGGTATCGGATTTTCGGTCGCATCGATCTATGCGGCGCGCGGGGCGCGTGTCTCGCTGATCGCCCGTTCCCGCGATCTTCTGGAACAAGCACAAGCGAAGCTGGCAACGTCCAGCGGCGGCAGTGCCGGCAATATCAGGATCGAAGCTGCCGATGTCGCTGCGGAAAACGACGTCGAGGCGGCGGTCCTAAGGTGCGAACAGGCCTTCGGACCCTGCGACATCCTCGTGACATCGGCAGGCATCGTCGAGCCCGGCCGTTTCGAGGAGCTCGACAGCGTTTCGTTCCGCCGCCAGATGGACACCAACTTCTCCGGTACCGTGCATGCGGTCCGCTCCGTCTATGACGGCATGAAGCGACGCGGACGCGGTCGGATCATGATGATCTCGTCCGGCGCCGGCCTCATCGGCATCTACGGCTATTCTGCCTATTGCGCGTCGAAGTTCGCGTTGCACGGCTTCGCCCAGGCGCTGCGCTCGGAAGCCCGCAGCCACGGCGTCAGTGTTTCTGTGTGTTTTCCTCCGGATACGGAGACGCCGCAGTTTCAGCGTGAGCTTGCCAGCCGCCCACCGGAGGCCGCCATCATCATGGGCACCGTCCGTCCCTGGCCGGCGAACGCAGTGGCGAAGACAATTGCCAAGGGAATCGACCGGGGACGGTTCGAAGTCTACTTCGGTACGACGCTCTTTCTCCTCGGCCGCTTCGCGCCGGCCATCCGCCCGTTGCTTAACTGGTGGTTCGACAGGGCGATCGCGCGTGGCAGCAACACCGCGACGCATAATAGTGGAGTGTCTGAGCGCCAGACCTGACTGCGCTTGTACGTCCAGGCGATAAGATCTAAGTGTCGGGCGGACGCTGTGCCGCATGAAGCGGCTTCGGCCGGCATGAAGACATGAAGGTTTCCGCTTGGCGTTGCTTCCCTTTCAGCTGCACGACTACCCAAGAACACTGACGCTCTGCTGTTACGTGCTGTCCTGTGCGGTGATCTTCTTTACCGACCGCTTTGCACTGCCGAAGCGCGAGCGGCGCGCCCACCCGTCGCCGTTCGGGCGGACGCAGGATGTGATCGACGCGCTTGCCCGCCTGCCGGTCATCGCGCTGGTCTTTGCCGGCTTCTTCGCCGGCTCCTGGCGGCCGCTCTATGCCGCAGCCGGTACGATGAGCTTCTTCATCATCTTCACCGGCATTTCCCGCGCCAAGTTCAAGTTCATCCGCGAGCCGCTGATCTTCTCCGACATCGCGCTCGTCGTGGACGTCTTCAAGTACAAGACGATTTTCTACGCGAGTTCGCTGAACGTCGTCTTCTGGACCGTCGCCTTTCTCTATGTCTTCGGCGTTTCCGGCCTCTACATGTATTTCGAGCCGGCGGTCTTGCCCGATCGTGGCAAACTGTTCTGGATCCTGATGATGCTCGGCATCGCCTACGGTCCATGGCTGCTGTTGTTCTACGGCCCGGTCAACCGCCCGACGGCGGCGCTGGTGCAAAGACTGCTGAAGGTGCTCGACGTCAAGATGAACACGGTGCGCTTCGGCACCTTCGGCTCGGTCGTTTTCCGCTTCATCGTCTGGCTTGGCGTGCGGCGCGAAAAGATCGTCGCCGAACTCTCCGAGATCGTCCGCGCGGCCGTGCATGATCTGATCGGCGACGACGGCTCGCCGCTGATCGTGGTCTGGCAATCGGAATCCTTCATCGACATGCGGCACTTCGGCGTCGGCACGCTCAACATGCCGACCTTGGACCGGCTGCGGCGCGAGGCGGTGCAATGGGGCCGGCTCAGTAGCGTCTTTGAAGGCGGCTATACGCTGCGCACGGAGTTCGCCGTCATCAGCGGTCTCGTGCCTGACGACATCCATGTCGATGCCAGCTACCCCTATCTCAGGGCCTCGCACTATGCCGACGTGGTCTGGCCGGGGAAGATGAAGCGTGCCGGTTGGAACACGCATTTCATCCATCCCTATGACCGCACCTTCTTCCTCCGCCACAAGGCGATGCCGCAGCTCGGCTTTTCCAAGCTGACGATGCTCGACGGCTTCGACCATCGGCCCGAAAGAGACGGGCCTTACGTCTCCGACGAGAAACTCGCAGCAAAGGTGATCGACGCCTGCGAAGAACTGCCGGAGGACGAAAGCGGTTTCATCTTCGTTGCGTCCATGGCCAATCACGGCCCATGGGAGCCGGGCCGCGTCGACGATCTCACCAATCCCGTCGATATCTATCTGGCCATTCTGGAACAATCCGACGCTGCCCTGAACACGCTCAGCGAGCGCCTGGACAAACTGGACCGCCCGGTCTGGCTCGTGTTCTACGGCGACCATGCGCCGCTGCTCAAATCCTTTGCCGATCCCTTCCCCGATCCGCGCACCGACTACCTGATCGTACCGCTTGCCAAGGCAAAGTCGTCTTCCCACAAGCCGGTGGAACCGAGCAACGTCGAGGCCTGGAATTTGGTCGAAGACCTGCTCAACCACGCCAACCTGAGAAAGGATACGCTGCGATAGCGGCGGTGGACGAATGGAAAACGCTTCGATGACATCGACCGGAGCGGCCAATCGGCCAAAGCGACGGGTATTCCTGTTCCTGCAGGGACCCTCTTCGTCGATCTTCCGCAAGATCGCCAACCGGCTCGAAGCGCGCGGGCACACGTGCCTGAGGATCAACCTGAATGTCGGCGACCAGATCATCTGGGGCCGCAAGGGCGCCTACAATTATCGTGGCACGGCAGCCGATTGGCCTGCCTATCTCACGGCCTTCGTCGCGGAGCACGGCGTCACCGACATGCTCATGCTCGGTGAGGAGCGGGCCTACCACCAGGCAGCAACCGAGGTCGCGCGGCGCGCAGGTGTTAGCGTCGCCATTGTCGAGATGGGGTATCTGCGACCGGACTGGCTGACGCTAGAGCGCAATGGCATGTCCTCGAATTCGCATTTTCCTGCTGATCCCGTGCAGATACTTGCAGCGGCAGCGGGCGTGCCCGAGCCGGATTGGCGCAAGCACTACAGCCAGACGTTCCTCGCCGATGCGAGCTATGACTTGCTCTACAATCTGCCGAACGTCTTTCTCTGGTTTCTCTTCCCGCATTATCGACGCCACGCGATCTTCCATCCGCTTGCCGAATATGCGGGCTGGATCCGCCGACTCTTCACCGAAAAGCGACGCAACGCCGAGGCCGAGACGACCGTTGCCAAGCTGCTTTCGGACGACGCCCCCTATTTCGTTTATCCGCTGCAGCTCGAAACCGATTTCCAGCTCCGGGCGCACTCACCGTTCCACAGCCAGAAGGACGCGATCGCCGAGGCGTTGGCTTCCTTCGCCGCCTTTGCCGCGCCCGACGCACGCCTTGTCTTCAAGGTGCACCCGCTCGACAACGACCTGATCCCCTGGCGCAGGATCATCGAAGAACGAGCAGCCGCGCTGGGCCTTGGCGGGCGCATCTTCTATCTCGATGGCGGCAACCTCGATACGCTCGGAGAGGCCAGTGCAGGCATGGTCACCGTCAATTCGACGGCCGGTCTGCATGCCTTGAAGCAGGGGCGACCGGTGAAGGTGCTCGGCACCGCCGTGTTCGATATCGCCGGACTGACCGACCAGCAGTCGCTCGACAATTTCTGGCGCGCACCGCAGGCACCGGAACCGGACCTGGCGAATGCGATGTTCCGCCTCCTCGCCGCCTCGATCCAGGTGCGTGGAAATCTTTATTCGCGCGCCGGAAGCGATGCGGGTGCAGAGGCGATTGCCAAGCGCCTCAGTGAGAACAGCCTCAACCAGCCCGGCGCCTTTATCGACCCGCCGCCCCGCCGCAAGCCGGAAAAGCGGTCAAGGGTCGCCTCGTCCGCGTGACGAAGGCTGACGTGGCGGCTGCTGTGCCAGCCTAGCGCCGCGCCGTCGCGACGGCTAACGCTGCCAGCAGCATCAGGCCTGCCGCTGCCAAAGGCAGCATGAAGAAGGCAACCCGGGCATAGGCCGCGCCGAACCCGATCGTGCCGACAAAGAGCGCGAGATAGGTGACGCCGCTGTTCAGCCCCATGACCGCGCCGCGCTTGCCGGGATCGAGGCCCGTGAGGCGCATGATCAGCACATTCAGCCCAAAATGGTTCGCAAGCCCCCAGAGGAAGACGACGGCCAACATGGCCGTATAGGAGCCGCTTGCCACCGCCATGGCCACGTAGACACCTCCAACCACCAGAAAGATCAATGGTAACAATCGGCTCGCGCCGAAACGGTCAATCAGGCGGTCGAGAAAGGCGGCGGCCCCGAAACCGAACCCATAGGAAACGGCGATGAGACCATTGGCGCTGACCGGCAGGCTGAGTGCGACATGCAAGTGCTCGCCGATATAGGCGTAAACGCCATAGAATGCGGCCATGAAGGCAGCGCAGGCGATCAGAAGCGGCGCGACTCCGGGAACGTTCAATGCCGCCAACGGCGATGTCGCCTTGCCGGTGACGGTTTCCTGCACCGGCGCGAACTTGACAGCAGCGCAGGCGATCAACGTTGCCGATGTGACGATGACATAAACCCCGCGCCAGCCCGCAAAGTCAGCGATCGCGGCCGATAACGGCACGCCCGCCACCATGCTGAGCGTCCAGCCTGTCAGCACCAAGCCAATCGTCTCGCTCTCCCGGCCGGCCGGCGCAATGACCGAGGCCAGGGTATAGATCGAGGGAAGCGCGATGCCGGCGGCAAGACCGACGACGAGCTGGGCAGCGACGAGGACCGCAAGCGATGGCGCGAGCGCACTGCCGCCCAACCCTGCAGCCAGAAGCAGGAGAGCCGCGGCCAACATGCGACGCGGGCCATGACGATCGATGAAGCGGCCAAGAAAGATGGCGCTGACCGCCGTGCCCAGACCGAAGGCGGCGGAAGCCGTCATTACGGCAGGAACGTCGGCCGCAAGGCTTCGCGCCACTTCCGGCGCAATCGGTCCGAGCGCGAGCGAATTGGAGCCGATGACGCCGATGCAGATGGTGAGCACGTAGGCAAAGGGCGGGATACGCGCCTTGGCGATTGAGCCATCGGAAACTGATTGATTGATGTTCGTCATTACCTCATGTTTGCAGAATGAAATTCAGCAGCAAGAGGAGATTCCGGAATGGATCAAAATACAGATGACATTCGGCGGAAGCGTGTGCCAGAGCGCGAGCTTGATGCGATGGACCGAAAATTATTAGGCGTGCTGGTGGAGGACGCGACCACCAGCTATGCCGAACTCGGCGAACGGGTCGGACTCTCGCCGCCGGCGGCGCATGAACGTGTGAAGCGGCTGAGGCGATCCGGAGCGATCCGAAGCGTGTCGGCGCTGATCGATCCGGAGGCGATCGGCAAGACGTTGCTCGCCTTCGTCCACGTCGATACGACCGGCTGGGGCAAGACACAGGCCCTGCTTGCCATCGAGGAATGCCCGGAGGTGGAGGAGATCCACTCGGTCGCCGGCGATACCTGCATGCTTCTCAAGGTGCGCACCGAAAGCACGCATGCGCTCGAGGGGCTGCTGGCGCGTCTCTACGATACGCCGGGCGTCAAGGCGACGCGGAGCTATGTGGTGCTTTCCACCTATCTGGAACGGCCAGTGCAGCCCGGCAAGACGAGCGCTTGGCCCGCCGTGGTCAAAGGCTAGCCAGTTTTGTCGGGCGCCCGGCCAAACCTACTGCCCCAGGCCCCCTCAGACGACGCCGGCGCGCAGCAGGTCGTGAATGTGCAGGATGCTGACCGGCGCTCCGCCATCGTCGACGACGAACAGCACCGTCACCTTGTGCTGCTGCATGAACTCCATGGCGCCGCTGGCGAGCACGTCGCCACGGATAACGCGCGGATTGCGCGACATCACCGCCTCAACCGGCTGCAGGAGCAGATCGCCCGACATATGGCGACGCAGGTCGCCATCGGTGATCACGCCTGCAAGTTTGCCGCTGTTCTCGACGATGCCGACGACGCCGAAACCCTTCGACGACATTTCGATAAGCGCTTCGCTCATCGGCCGGCCCGTTTCCAGCAGCGGCATCTGGGCACCCTCGTGCGCCAGTTCTCGGACCAGCCGCAATTGCGCACCGAGCTTGCCGCCCGGGTGGAATGTCTTGAAGTCCTCGGCCGAAAATCCGCGGCGTTCCAGAAGCGCGATCGCCAGCGCGTCACCGACGGCGAGCTGCAGCATGGCGGACGTCGTCGGCGCAAGCCCGTGCGGGCAGGCTTCCTGTACCTTGGGCAATACGATCGGCACTTCGGAGTTGCGCGCCAGCACGCTCTCGCGGTTGGCACAGATCGAGACGATCGGCACATTGAAGCGCTTGGCGTAGGTGAGCATGTTGGCCAGCTCGGCCGTCTCTCCCGACCAGGAGAGCAGGATCAGCACATCCTGGGAAGTGACCATGCCAAGGTCGCCATGGCTCGCTTCGGTCGGGTGCACGAAATAGGCGGAGGTGCCGGTCGATGCCAGGGTCGCGGCGATCTTGCGACCGATGTGGCCACTCTTGCCGACGCCGGAGACGACGACACGCCCCTGGCTTTCGCCGATCAATTCGACGGCATCGACAATGTTGCGGGCAAAGGCCTCGTCGGAGCCGAGGTGATCTGCCAGCGCCTTGATGCCGACCATTGCAGTCGTCAGCGTCCGACCGATCGACTCCAAAGCCGCAACCGCGGTGCGCTCATGCGCCGATGCTTGTCTCAAACCCATGATGACCCCAATTCTGCGAAGACTTAAGCGGCAGGCTGCAACGCTGCGCGTCAGACCATTGACGGCAGATAAGCGCTTTTTCTTGGCAAACCAAGCCTTGGAAGCAGACTTTGGGGGAAAACCGGCCCAATCGGCGGCGTTTTCGTCAGCCGGCCCGCTTTTCTTCCAGTGTCTCGAGCGGCATCGACTTGTCCGCCGCGAATTCCTCTAAGGTCATCGAGTCGAGGATCGCGGCAACGGCGTCACGCACCGTGGTCATCGATACCCGCACCTGACAGGTTTCGGGATCGTTGCAGTCTTCGCAGACTTCATAGGCCGTGCGGCTGGCACAGCGGATCGGTGCAAGCGGGCCATCCAGCGTGCGGATCACGTGACCGATGCGGATTTCGGCAGCCGGCCGCGACAGCGAGTAACCGCCACCCGGCCCCTTCTTGGAGCGCAGCATGCCGGCGTTGCGCAATTCAAGCAGGATCGTATCCAGGAACTTCTTCGGGATATTGTTGCGCTGTGCGATCTCGGTAATGAAGGCGGTCTCCCCCGGCTCCAGCCGTGCAAGATCGACCAAAGCCTTCAGTCCGTATTTTCCCTTCTTCGTCAGCATTCCGGCACGCTTTCCCTGCGGCTCCCTAAACGGGAATCATCCGCGCAAATGCAAATATATCTTGGCATAGCACAAGAAACGTACTGCCAACATATAATTATAGTGGGGAATTAGCCGAAGTCGCGGCCACGCTTGCAGCAGAAGCAACGACGATTTTCAGATCTATCTGGCGAATGCGGGAGGAAAGCCGAATATGGCTTCCCTCACCCGTTTCAAGCGGCTGCGCTGTGGCCCCGCCGGTTCGCCGAGACGGCCTGATGGGCCAGCAACTGGCGGATCGCGGCACGGGCTTCCTCGGCCGAACCGAAGCGCTTCGCGTCCAGATCCCAGACGTGATACTTCACCGCCAGGAACTTGAACCGATCTTCATCCGGGACGACCACGCCGACGGCTTCGCCGCCAAATTCGATAACTTGCTTGCTCATACAAATAACGCTCCTTCCACGCCGGAGGCGCGGAGACTTTCAATTTCGGCAAAAGATAAAGTTCGAGGGGTTCGACGGTCACATTCGGCAGAGATTGCGAATGAGCCATTTTTTCTCTGTTGCACGACAAAGGAGACGCGTGCCGAAGAAGGCGGCGGTCGAGACGTTTCCGAACATGTCACTCTCCTTTGGCTGGCCCGGCATCAGCATGCCGGTGCGTTTGATGAACAACCGTGAGGCGGACTCCCCGCGTCACGTATTGGCAAACTAGAATAATCTACCAATTCCGTCAATTAAAAAGATGAAGACGCGAAAAATAATTCCCACCCTTCAAATTTTAGGGAGACGCGGACGCAAATCCGTTCTCCCACCCCGAAACCGGAGACCCTTGCTATCTAGGTAGCGAAGAATCAGTCTGCAAGGCACGAGTGGGATAAAGACAGCACATTCAGACAAAAAAGGGGCGGCCCGTCGGGCCGCCCCTTCACGTTTTGTATCCTGAGAGCGGGATCAATGCATCGCGCTCAAACCGAGACCCAAGTCACGCGGCCGGCGTGCCCGCCTGGGTCGTGGTCGAGCGAGACGCTTCGCGATCCTTCCACCAACGGTTCAGGAACAGCAGGATCGGGCCGCCGATATAGATCGACGACGTGGTCGCGACGATAACGCCGAAGATCATCGGCCAGGCGAAGCTCTTGACCGCGTCACCGCCCCACATCGCCATCGGCACCAGAGACAGCGCCGTCGCCATCGAGGTGAAGATGCATCGCGCGATCACCTGGTTGATGCTCATGTCGATCAGGTCGGAGAACGGCATCGACTTGTACTTGCGCAGGTTCTCGCGCATGCGGTCATAGACCACGACCTTGTCGTTGACCGAGTAACCGATCATCGTCAGCAGGGCCGCGATGGCCGTCAGGTTGAAGTCGATACCGGTCAGCGCGAAGAAGCCGATCGTCTTGGTGATGTCGAGCAGCAGAACCGCGATCGCGCCGACGGCGAAGTGCCATTCGAAGCGGAACCAGATGTAGAGCAGGATCGCGACCATGGCGAGGCCGACCGCGAGGAAGCCCGAGCGGGCAAGCTCGGCGCTGACGGTGGGACCGACGACCTCGGTACGCTCGAAGGTCGCGTCAGGGATCGTCTGCACCACCGCGTCCTTGATGCGGTTCAATGCAGTGGTCTGTTCCTGCTCGCCGCCCGGCTGACGCTGGACACGGATCAGGACCGATTTGTCCTGGCCGAACTCCTGCAGTGCCACTTCGCCGATGTTGAGCGCCTCGAGATTGTGGCGCAGGTTCGGAAGGTCGAGCGTGTTCTTCGACGTAGTTTCCACCTGAATACCACCGACGAAGTCGATGCCGTAGTTGAGGCCAGGCGTGAAGAACAGGACCACCGAGCTTACCGACAGGAAGGCCGACATGCCGATGGCGATGTAGCGACCCTTCATGAAGGAGAAGGTCGGCAGACGCGGAACCCGGCCGAAGAGCGACGGGATTTCCAGCTTCTTCATCTTACGGCGAACGACGACCTCACGCATCATCAGGCGCACGACGGTGATCGAGGTGAACATCGAGATGATGATGCCGAGCATCATGGTGATGGCGAAGCCCTTCACCGGGCCGGAGCCGAAGGCGAACAGCAGGATGGTGCCCGAGAGCGTCGTCACGTTGCTATCGATGATGGTCGCGTAGGCTTTGTTGAAGCCGATATCGAGCGCTTTCATCGCGCCCGCTCCGCCTTCCGTCTCTTCGCGGATACGTGCGTTGATCAGGATGTTGGCGTCCACCGCCATGCCGATGCCGAGAATGATACCGGCGATACCGGGCAAGGTCAGCGTGGAGCCGAGCATCGCCAGGACGGCGATCGTCAGGATCGTGTGCAGGACCAGACCGACGTTGGCGATCATGCCCCAAGCGCCGTAAAGCACGACCATGAGGGTGACGACGAGGGCAAAGCCGGCAAGGCCGGTGTAGATGCCCATGCGGATCGAGTCTGAGCCGAGGTTCGGGCCGACCGAGCGCTCTTCGATGACGGTCAGCGGTGCCGGCAGGGCGCCGGAGCGCAGCAGCGCCGAAAGGACGGTCGCTTCCTGGGCGGTGAAGTTGCCGCTGATCTGGCCGCTGCCCCCGATGATCGGCTCGCGGATGACCGGCGCGGTCAGAACCTTGCCATCAAGCACGATCGCGAAGGGCCGGCCGACATTGGCCTGGGTGATTTCAGCAAACTGACGGGCACCGAGTGCGTCGAAGTTGAAGGAGACGATCGGCTCGTTGCTACGCTGATCGAAACCGGCCTTGGCATCTGCCAGGCGCTCGCCCGAGATGGCGACGCGGCTTTCGACGGCGTATTTGTTGGTGTCGTGTGCACCCGGCAGGATGTCGACGCCACGCGGCGCCGGCTGATTGGGATCCACGGTCTGGTCGACCATGTGGAAGCTCATCTGCGCGGTGGAGCCGAGAAGCTGGCGCAGCGCCGTCGGGTCTTCAAGACCCGGGAGCTGGACGAGAATGCGGTTGGAACCGACGCGCTGGATCAAGGGTTCGGCGACGCCGACCGTGTCGACGCGCTGACGGATGATTTCCAGGCTCTGCTCGACTGCTTTGGTCGTTCGGTCGTTCAGGCCGGCTTCGGTCATCGCGACCGTGATGGTGTCGCCGTCCTCGGTCACCTCGATGTCGGAAGCCGWGCCGCCGAAGCCGAGCGTGCCAACCGGAGCCGCCAGTTCCTTAAGCTTCGGCAGGACCTTGTCGCGGTCGGCCGCGTCTTCGATCTTGACCGTCACGGTATCGCCGGCGATGCGGGCCGACGACGCCGGAACGCGCTCGGCACGAAGCGCTCTGCGCGTATCGTCGAGAAGGGTTTCGAGGCGGGCCTTGCGCAGGCCGGCGGCGTCAACTTCGAGGACGAGGTGCGAACCGCCCTTGAGATCGAGGCCGAGCGTCACCGGCTTGACCGGCAGCCAGCGGCCGAACTGTTCACGCTGCGTTGGTGTCAGCACGTTGGGAAGCGCCGCGATACATCCGAAGATGATCACGACGACATAGACGAGAATCGCCCATTTCGATGTACGCATGTTGTGGTTCCAGAAGAGCCTGCACGGGCACAGGGCGCGCCGTCAGGACTTTGTTTCATCAAAGGCAGTGCTGCGGTCGAATCCGCCAGCCAGCCAGTATGTGCTCGATGGATCAGGCGCGCGGGGGCGCGCGAATATGGGGACCGTGGTTCGCAGTCCCACCGATCTGCTCTGCGACACGGCGCAGGAACCGACCGTCCGACGATTGGGGATATTCCAGCTCGGCCAGTACCGGCAGCAGAGCCGGCAAACCGTCGTCTGCTGCGGACTTGGCGTCCTTGCGTTCGGCCGTAAATCGGAGATCGGAAAGTGGTGTCGCCCGCGACATCTGTCGGGCTGCAGGGCGATCGCTCGAGCCGGTATCGGTGACGTTGCCGGCCTGGGCACCAGAGGACGAGCGAGACGGGATGCTCTGCCCAACCGAGATGACCTGCATAGCGAAGGAGGCACAGAACAGCCACAGCACGGCTAGAAGCCGGCCGGCCTGCATGTTCTTGCTGCCACCACCCAAGCGGTCCATCGAGGACGCAGTCCCTTTCCTTGGCGCCTACTGCATATTTCCTTGAATCCTATTCGATCCGAGGGAAAGCATAAGCAGCAATTCGAAGCGCAACAGCGCCTGCGACACGAAATTCAGCCCGAACCCCAACCGTACCGCAAGAACGTGGCCGGAATCGAGCATGCGCGCCTTTAACACCATTGCGGGCCGGAAAAGTCAAATCCGGCCCGTTGCACCACTCCCGCGCCGTCAGGCCGAAAGGCCCACCGTCCGCCTCTCGTGGATCTCGATGAGCGACGGCCCCTTGCGCCCTGCGGCTGCGGCCAGCGCCTGCGCCAGATCGGCAATCGAGGTGAGCCGCTCGCCTTCCACCCCGTAGGCCTTGGCCGCCAGCAGGAAATCCGGCGCCGAAGGCTTGACCCCTTCCGGGGTGACGCCGGCGTCGACCATGTAGGACTCGATTTCCTGGTAGCCGTCGTTGTTCCAGACGAGGAAGATCACCTTCGCTTCGGCATCAACCGCGGATCCGATTTCGGCCAGCGAGAACTGGAAGCCGCCATCGCCGACGAGGCAAACCACTGGCCGCGACGGATCGGCGACCGCAGCGCCCACCGCCGCCGGCGGGGCGTAACCGAGCGAGCCGTAGCCGGTCGCGGAATTGAACCAGCTGCGCTGGCGCGGCGCATCGCAATAGAGGTTGCCGGCATAGACGGCCTGGGTCGAGTCACCGACAACGGTGCAATCCGGCAACGTCCTGTAGAGCGTGTCGATGATGGCGATCTCGGCCCGCATCTTCGGCGTCAGTTCCTTCTGCGCTGCCCGTCTCGCGGTTTCGGCACGCCCCACGCCGTCCTTCGCGGTGTGGCCGGGCAGGAAGGCGAGGATGCCTGCGGTTGCCGCCTTGGCGCCGGAAAGAATGGAGAGCGCCGCATGCGGTCCGCGCGCAAGCTGGGCGGCGTCGATGTCGGTGCGGATGAGGTTGCGCAAGGCCGGGAAGCCGCCATCGGCATACATGTCGTAGTCCGTCTGGCCCATCTCGGTGCCGAGCGCCAGGACGAGGTCGGCCTCCTTCAGGAGTGACCGTACCGCCTTCAGGCTGGGGCTTGCCGGAACACGCAAGGGATTGCCGGCGAGCATGCCGCGGGCATTGACGGTCGTGACGACGGGGGCGCCGATCTTCTCGGCGAGCTCCTTCACCTCGGCCTCCGCCGTCAAGGCGCCGCCGCCGCAGATGATCACCGGTCGCGAGGCGTCGGCGCAGAGGATGGCAGCGCGCTGCAGCGTCTCACTGTCGGAGCGCGGGCGTGTGGCGGTCGCGGGCCGTGCTGCCTGCGGCGCGATCTTCGCCGCCATGACGTCAGTCGGGATTTCGATATGCACCGGTCCCGGTCTGCCGGAAACGAGCACCGAGAACGCCCGGTCGACGACGAACGGCAGGTCATCCGGATTGAGCAGGGTGTGCGAATAGAGCGCCAGCGTCTTCATCATGCCGTGCTGGTCGGGAAGCTCGTGCAGCAACCCGCGACCATGACCGAGCGAATCGCGGCGATTGACGCCGGAGATCACCAGCATTGGGATCGAATCCTGCCGGGCCTGCGCCATTGCCGTTATCGTGTTCGTCAGTCCCGGTCCGGTGATGACGAGCGCGACGCCCGGCTTTCCGCTGACGCGGGCATAGCCATCGGCCATGAAGCCCGCGCCCTGTTCATGGCGCGGGGTCACATGGCGAATTTTCGATGCCGCCAGTCCGCGATAGAGTTCGACCGTGTGCACGCCGGGAATGCCGAAAACGACCTCGACGCCATTGGCCTCGAGCAGATCGACGAGGACTTCTCCAACCGTCTTTTCCATAGTCATGCGCGGCGCTCCTTACGCAGGCTGGACCGTTCGGCGAGCGCGGCGATGCGCCGGCAGGCCTCGTCGATGGCGCCATCGGGCACGGTCAGGCTGACGCGCAGATAATTCTGTGCCTGATCGCCAAACGATGATCCGGGCATGACGGCGACCCCCTCTTCTTCGAGCAGCGCCCAGGCAAACGCATCACCATCGAGGCCGGTTCCGGAAACGTCGATCAAAATGAACATGCCGGCTTCCGGCGCAAAGACGTCGATGCCGGGTGCTGCCGCGAGGCCGGAGACGATCTGCGCGGCGCGGGATTTGTACGCTTCGCGCATCCGGCGCGCGGTATCGATGTCATGCGTCAGGGCGTAAGCCGTCATGTCGGCGATGAAGGGCTGGGTGCCGAAGAGCATCGTCTCCGAGACCGGCAGCAGCCGGTCGACAAACTCGCCCGGGCCGACCGCCCAGCCGCTGCGGAATCCCGGCGCCGCGTGAGACTTCGAGATGGACGAGACGACGATGGTGCGCTCGGCAAGATCGGGATTGTCGAAGGGCGAGGCAAACACCGCGTCGAAGACCAGCTCCTCATAGACCTCGTCACAGACGATCCAGAGATCGTGGCGGCGGGCAACTTCGCCGATCGCGGCAATCTCAGCGGCCGTCAGCACGGCACCGGTCGGATTGTGCGGCGTATTGAGCAGCAGCACCCGGCTCTCCGGCGTGATCGCCTTTTCGAGATCTTCGGCCTGCATGTGGAAGCCGGATTCCGGCTTCAGCGGCACCAGCACCGGATGGGCACCGGTAGAGCGGATCACACCTTCATAGGTCGCATAGAGCGGGTCGCCGACGAGCACCGCATCGCCGGCTTCCACCAGGCCCAGCATCACGGCAAAGAGGGCCGTCTGGGTGCCGGGGAAGCACAGGACGTTCGCCGCGGTAACGTCGGCACGACGTCGGCTGTATTTCTGCGCGAGCGCCGCCACGACCGCGGGTTCGCCGCGACCATTGGAATAGCGATAGCGCCCCGCATTCATCGCCCGCTGGCATTCATCAAGAAGCGCGCGATCCGGAGGGAGATCCGGCTCGCCGATCGTCAACTCGATGATGTCGGCGCCGCTCGCCTTCAGCTGGCGGGCACGAATATGCAGCGACCACTTTCCCGAACCAAGATCGGCAAGACGTTCGGTGATCGACGCGTAGCGCATGGTGCTTTCTCCCGTTTTCATTGTTTTGCAGTTCCGATCGACGTGCCGAGCAGCGCTTCGGCCGAGGACATGGCGATGGCGACCAGTTCGCCCTCGCGAAAGAGATCGCCGGCCAGGCATCCCTCGATCCAGAGGCCGTCGACCAGCCCGTTGATGGCGATGGCGAAGGCCCGGCAGGTTTCCGGATCCGCCGGTTTCCCCTTGGCGGCAAGAAAGTCGGCAAGCAGTTCCTGCAGCGTATTGCGGAAGGCGAGATAGCCTTCGCGATGGATCTCGGCGAGTACCGGATCGACCCGCACCTGGCTGATGAACGCCGCCCAGAGCGAGATGCTGCGGCTGTCGGCCACCGGCTCGGTGAGGTTGATGGCGATGAAATCTCGAAGCCGCGTTTCCGGATCGCCCTCCACCTTGCTCGCCTTGTCGGTCAAGGATGCGATCACGGCGCGATAGGCCTCGGCGACCATCTGGTCCTTCGATTCGAAATAGTGGCGCACCAGCCCCGCGGTCACGCCGGCGCGAATCGCGATCTGCCTTACCGTCGCGCCCTTGAGCCCGAATTCGGAGATGCAGTCGAGCGTCGCCTCGATCAGTTCCTGGCGGCGCTCGCCTTCCGGGGCACGGTGAAAACTGCGCCTGTTCATGCCGCGGTCCGCTTGAAAACGTGCCCTGGCGCGGTCGGCAATGGCATCGGCCGGGACGGGGGCATGGGCGGCTCCTTCGGGAAATCGAGACTCAGGGCGGGCGTCAAAAAATCGACGATGGCTGTTATTATACGCTTGAACAATAGCGACACAAGTGCCACGATGCCGGCCAACAAAGACCCGTGACAGGCCGAAGATGCCGCGCGGAAAACGACAGGGGAACTGTTCTCATGCCAACAGCAAATGCTCTGAGAGCCGCCGGAGTGGCGTGCCGATGACGGATACGGCCCAGGCAATCGCGGTCACTGACCTGCACAAGCGTTTCGGGCCATTGGAAGTGCTGAAGGGGGTTTCGCTGACGGCGAAGCAGGGCGACGTGATCGCCATCATCGGCGGCAGCGGCTCCGGCAAATCGACCTTTCTGCGCTGCATCAACCTCCTGGAACTTCCGTCGGCCGGCAGCGTCAGCGTGCACGGCGAAAAGATCAAGATGAAATCCGACGGCAGCGGCGGCCTGGTGCCGGAGGACCGCAAACAGGTCCAGCGCATCCGCAGCCAGCTCGGCATGGTCTTCCAGAGCTTCAACCTCTGGCAGCATATGACCATCCTGGAAAACGTCATCGAGGCGCCGATCCACGTGCTCGGCAAGCCAAGGGCGGAAGCGGTTGCAACCGCCGAAACCCTGCTCCGGCGTGTCGGCCTTTACGAGAAGAGAGACGCCTACCCGGCCTTTCTTTCCGGTGGCCAGCAGCAGCGCGCGGCGATCGCCCGGGCGCTTGCGATCCAGCCTCTCGTCATGCTCTTCGACGAGCCGACATCGGCACTCGATCCCGAGCTTGTCGGCGAAGTACTCTCGGTCATTGGAGACCTCGCGCGCGAGAAGCGGACGATGATCCTGGTGACGCACGAGATGAAATTCGCGCGCGACGTCGCCAACCACATCGTCTTTCTCCACAACGGCGTGATCGAGGAACAGGGCCCGCCAGAGGCCATTTTCGGCGCACCGAGATCGGAAAGGCTCAAGAAGTTCATCAGTTCCATTCACTGAATTCCTGAATGCTAAACAACCAAAAAGGGGAACAGCATGAAGAAGGCATTGAAAGTCCTGGCCGTTGCGGCGGCAATCGCCGTCAGCGGCGGCGTGGCCGCCTCGGCGGAAGCGCTTAAGGTCGGCGTTGCCGCCGAACCCTATCCGCCGTTCACGGCACCCGATGCCAGCGGCAAGTGGGAAGGCTGGGAAGTCGAGTTCATGAACGCGATGTGCGCCGAGGCGAAACTCGAATGCGTGCTGACGCCTGTCGCCTGGGACGGCATCATCCCGGCGCTGACCTCGAAGAAGATCGACATGATCATCAGCTCGATGTCGATCACCGACGAGCGGCTGAAGACGATCGATTTCTCGGACAAGTACTACAATACTCCGACCGGCATCATCGGCACCAAGGGCGTCGACATCAAGCCGACGCCGGAAGGCTTGAACGGCAAGACGCTGGGCGTCCAGGTCTCGACGGTCCATCAGGCCTATGCCGCCAAGCACTTCGCGTCGGCAGGCGTCGAGGTCAAGGAATACCAGACGCAGGACGAGGCCAACAACGACCTCGCCGCCGGTCGCCTCGATGCGGTTCAGGCGGACGCGATCGCGCTCAAGACCTTCCTCGCGACCGACCAGGGCAAGGAATGCTGCGATTACAAGGGTGATGTCGCCGAAGACGTCGCCGTGATCGGCCCGGGTGTCGGCGTCGGCCTGCGCAAGGGCGAAACCGAACTCAAGGACAAGGTCAACGCCGCCATCAAGGCGATCCGTGACAACGGCACCTACGACACGTTCTCGAAGAAGTACTTCGACTTCGACATCTACGGCAAGTAAGGCGCGATCGGCCGGCGTTCGACCCGTTGCAGCATCGCATGTCTGAAGGACACGCAACGCTGTAGCGACCGCCGGCCGGCGCCATCGGAGCTCGACGTATGGCTGCGGATTCCCTCATCAATTGGGGCCTGCTTTCGCTTACGGCGCCCGGCTGGGGCGGCGTGTTGCTGCAAGGCTTCTTCAATTCCATTCAGATCGCCGTCGGCGGTTTCACGCTGGGGCTCGCCCTCGGTGTCGGCGGCGCCTTCGGCAAGCTCTATGGCGGCCCGGTGCTGCGCGACCTGCTCGAATGTTACACCACGGTCGTACGCGCGGTGCCGGAACTGGTGCTGATCCTGCTGCTCTATTACGCCGGCACCGATCTTCTCAACCAGGTGCTTGCGCTCTTTTCGATCGGCCCGGTCGACATCAGCGGCCTGATGGCCGGCATCTTCGTCATCGGCGTCGTCCAGGGAGCCTATTCGACCGAGGTGTTGCGCGGCGCGATCAAGGCGGTTCCTGCCGGGCAAATCGAGGCCGCGCGTGCCTACGGGATGTCGCCGACCAAGGTCTTGAGGCGCATCACGCTGCCGGCGATGCTGCCCTATGCCATTCCCGGCCTTTCCAATCTCTGGCTGATCGCGACCAAGGATACGGCGCTGCTCGCCGTCGTCGGCTTCAGCGAGCTGACGCTGGTCACGCGCCAGGCGGCCGGAACGACCAAGGCCTATCTCCTGTTCTTCCTGGCCGCCGGCGCGCTCTATCTGATGCTGACGCTCGTCTCCAATATCTTCATCGGCATGCTCGAACGCCATGCCCGACGAGGGTTGGCGGTGCAGCGATGACCGACGAAACCACACACGCCGTTGCCTTCACGCCCGAGGACCTGCCGACGGCCAAGAGCTTCTTCCAGCCCCATCGCATCGTGATGATGCTGGTCTTCGCAGCCTTCGTCGTCTCGATCGCCGTCTTCATGCGCTGGGATTGGCTGCCGCGCTACCTGCCGCGCCTTGGTTGGGGCATTCTCGTCAGTCTCCTGATGCTGTTCAGCACATCGATCCTCGGCTTCCTTTTCGCGGTGCCGATCGGCCTGGTGCAGGTGACCGGCCCCTGGTTCCTGAAGCTCCCTGCCAAGGTCTTCTGCACCGTCATTCGCGGCACGCCGCTGCTCTTGCAGCTCTGGCTGCTCTACTACGGGCTCGGCTCGCTGTTCCCGCAGTTTCCGGCCATCCGACAGTCCTTCCTCTGGCCCTATCTGCGCGAGGCCTGGCCCTATGGCATGGCGGCGCTGACCATCTCGTTCGCCGCCTATGAGGGCGAGGTCATGCGCGGTGCCTTTGCCGGGGTTCCGCATGGAGAGCTGGAAGCAGCCAAGGCCTATGGCATGGGCCGCTGGACGATGTTCCGCCGCATCTGGCTGCCGCGCGCCATCCACCGCGCGCTGCCGACGCTCAACGGCGAAACGGTGCTGCAGCTGAAATCGACGCCGCTTGTTGCCACCGTGACCGTCGTCGACGTCTATGCGGTGATCTCCAAGGTGCGGCAGGAAACGTTCCTTACCTACGAGCCGCTGCTTTTGCTGGCGCTCATCTATATGTGCCTCACCGGCATTCTGGTGGTGGCCTTCCGCAAGTTCGAAAATCGCATCCCAACCCGCGGTGCCTGACATGAAGCTCTCCTCCTCCATCACCAACGCCATGCCCGAACTCGTTGCGATCCGCCGCGATCTGCATGCCCATCCGGAACTCGGGCTGGAGGAGAAGCGCACCTCTGCCTTCATCGCCAAACATCTCGAAAGCCTCGGCTACGAAGTAACGACAGGCCTCGCGCAAACCGGCGTCGTCGGCACGCTCCGAAACGGTACTTCCACGCGCTCGATCGGTATCCGCGCCGATATCGATGCGCTGCCGATCCTGGAGGAAACCGGGCTCGACTATGCCAGCAAGACCGCAGGGCTGATGCATGCCTGCGGTCATGATGGCCACACGACGATGCTGCTGGGTGCGGCCCGCGCGCTCGCCGAACGACGCAATTTCGATGGCACGATCCACCTGATCTTCCAGCCGGCCGAGGAGAATTTCGGCGGCGCCAAGATCATGATGGACGAGGGCCTGTTTCAAAAATTCCCCTGCGACGCCGTCTTCGCGCTTCACAACGAACCGGGCCTGCCCTTTGGCCAGTTCGCACTTCGCGAAGGGCCGATCATGGCCGCCGTCGATGAGGCGCGCATCACCGTGCACGGCCGTGGCGGACACGGCGCCGAGCCGCAAGAAACGGCTGACCCGATCGTCTGCGGCGCCTCGATCATCATGGCGCTGCAGTCAATCGTTTCGCGCAACATTCACCCCATGGATCCCTCCGTCGTCACCGTCGGCGCCTTCCATGCGGGCTCAGCCAGCAACATCATTCCCGAGCGCGCCGAGATCGTCGTCGGCATCCGCTCCTTCGACCCCGCCGTGCGCGACGAACTCGAACGCCGCATCCGCATGATCGCCGAAGCGCAGGCCACGAGTTTCGGCATGCGCGCAACGGTCGACTACCAGCGCAGCTACGACGCGACGATCAACCACAAGGCCGAGACGGATCTCGTTCGCGACCTCGCAGTACGCTTTGCCGGAGCCGACAAGGTGGTCGATCTTGCCCGTCCGTTCATGGGCAGCGAGGATTTCGCCTATATGCTGCAGGAGAGGCCGGGGAGTTACTTCTTCCTGGGCTCGAAGGTCAGCGACGACGACAAGCCGCTGCACCATCCCGGCTACAACTTCAACGACGACCTGTTGCCGATCGGCGCCGCCTTCTGGACCGATCTCGCGGAAGCCTATCTCGCGCGCCGCTGAGGCGCGCTCGCCCTACCGTTCCGCCAATATGCCGCAGCGCAACATTGCCGCAGTGTGACAACGTGGCGGACGCGCTGTCATTGACGTTTGGCAAATTTGGCGCAGATTCAAGCGCATGCTGAGACGCCGGCACAAACACTGAAGTCTGTCCTGGCAAACGCCCAAAGAGGTTCCCTGATCGACGATCGGTCACGGACAACAAGATGCAGCAGCCAGAGCGATACGGCCCGCGTCAACGACGCCGCGCGTCCGTATGTCTGAAAGGATTGCGCCCGTGTTTGAAAGTTTCGATGCGACCCTGCTCGCTCGCTTCCAGTTCGCCTTCACCGTCTCCTTCCACATCATCTTCCCCGCCTTTTCCATCGGTCTTGCGAGCTACCTTGCGGTGCTGGAGGGGTTGTGGCTCCTGAAGAAGGATGCGGTCTATCTTGAGCTCTTCCACTTCTGGAAGACGATCTTCGCCGTCGCCTTCGGCATGGGCGTCGTCTCCGGCATCGTCATGTCCTATCAGTTCGGGACCAACTGGAGCGTCTTTTCCGACAAAGCCGGGCCAATCATCGGGCCGCTGATGGGATATGAGGTATTGACGGCCTTCTTCCTCGAAGCCGGCTTCCTCGGCGTCATGCTTTTCGGGCTCAATCGTGTCGGGCCGAAGCTGCATTTCTTCGCGACGCTCATGGTCGCCGTCGGCACACTGATTTCCGCCACCTGGATCCTTTCGGCCAATTCCTGGATGCAGACGCCGGCTGGCTTTGCCATGAACGAAGCGGGCCAGTTCGTTCCCGTCGACTGGTGGAAGATCGTCTTCAACCCGTCCTTCCCCTACCGCCTCGTGCACATGGTGCTTGCCGCGTATTTGACGACCGCATTCGTCGTCGGTGCCTGCGGCGCCTGGCACCTCATCCGCAAGACGGCGCCGCGGCGCGCGCGCAAGATGTTCTCTATGGCCATGTGGATGGCGGCGATCGTCGCGCCGATCCAGATCTTTGCCGGCGACATGCACGGCCTCAACACGCTGGAACACCAGCCGGCCAAGGTGATGGCGATGGAAGGCCATTACCAGAGCCATCCGGACGGCGCGCCACTCATCTTTTTCGGCATCCCGAACTCGCCGGAAAAGCGCATCGACTATGCGATCGAAGTGCCGAAGCTCTCCAGCCTCATCCTGAAGCATGATCTCAACGCCCCGCTCGCCGGTCTCGACACGATCCCGGAAGAGCTACATCCTCCCGTCGGCGTCGTCTTCTGGTCGTTCCGGGTGATGGTCGGCCTCGGCTTCGCCATGCTCGGCATCGGCCTCTGGTCGCTCTGGTGTCGCTACCGCGGCACGCTCGACAGCAATGTCTGGTTGCACCGCGCCGCCATCGCCATGGGGCCCGCCGGTTTCGTCGCCGTGCTCGCCGGCTGGGTCACCACCGAGGTCGGGCGCCAGCCCTACACGGTGTACGGGCACCTGCTGACGGCGAATTCAGTGGCGCCAATCGCAGCACCGGCCGTCGCCGCCTCGCTGATCGCCTTCATCATCGTCTATTTCTTCGTCTTCGGCGCCGGCACTTTCTACATCCTCCGGCTCATGGCACGCCTGCCGAAGGACACCCTGCCGGATCTCGACGAAGGACCATTGCGCAGCTCCGGCATCATGCCCGGCCCTGCCATTCACAGCACGCACGCCAACACCCAGGGAGGTCACCATGGACTTTGATCTGCCGCTCATCTGGGCGGGTATCATCGCCTTTGCGGTGCTCGCCTATGTCATTCTCGATGGCTTCGACCTCGGCGTCGGCATCCTCTTTCCATTCTTCCCTGAGAAGCACGACCGAGACGTGATGATGAATTCCGTCGCCCCGGTCTGGGACGGCAACGAGACCTGGCTGGTGCTCGGCGGCGGTGGCCTGATGGCCGTGTTCCCGCTGGCTTACGCGACGATCCTGCCAGCACTGTACGCCCCCATCATCGCCATGGTCATCGGCCTGATCTTCCGCGGCGTCGCCTTCGAATACCGCTGGCGCACGCGCCGGGCCGAGTATCTCTGGAACTGGGCCTTCTCCGGCGGCTCGACGCTCGCCGCGTTTGCGCAAGGGATCACGCTCGGGGCGCTGGTCCAGGGCATTCCGGTTGAGAATCGTGCCTATGTCGGCGGCTGGTGGGACTGGCTGACGCCGTTCTCGATCATGACCGGTATTGCCGTCGTCGTCGGCTATGCGCTGCTCGGCGCCACCTGGCTGGTCATGAAGACCCACGGCAACCTTGCGGACCAGGCGCGCGGCCTTGCGCTCAGGTGCTCCTTCGGCACCATCGCTGCCATGGGCATCGTCAGTCTCTGGACCCCGTTCCTGGAGCCGCAATATCTGGATCGGTGGTTCGGCTTTCCGACAGCGATCTTCAGCGTCATCGTGCCGGCCCTCGTTCTCGGCTGCCTCTATGCGCTGATCACGGGTATCCGCAACCGGCACGACAGCCGGCCCTTCATCGCGGCCCTCGGCCTCTTCGTGCTTGGCTATGCCGGCATCGGCATCAGCTTCTATCCCTATATGGTGCCGCCATCTCTGACGATCTGGGATGCGGCAGCACCGGAGGAAAGCCTGTCCTTCCTGCTCGCCGGCGCGCTGGTTCTGGTGCCGATCATCCTTGCCTACACCGCCTATGCCTATTGGGTGTTCCGCGGCAAAGTCGATCCCGAGGAGGGCTACCATTGACCAGCGAGACGGGTACCGGCCGCAAGCTCCTCTGGTTCGTCGGCCTCTGGTGTGCGGGGGTAGCGACCGTCACCCTCGTCGGCCTTGCGATCAAGCTGATGATCGGAACATGACCGATTCACATAAATTCCGCGCGGGAAGCGCAAGCCCGCGGAGTTTTTTCCGCTCTAAAAAGCCTCGCTCAAGCTTGGCCGGCTAACTTCTCTCAACACGTCAGCAGGCGATCGCCGCAGACGGAGACAGGACCGCACCCTCCTCCCCTGCAAAGCGATCGCCTGCTGAGGTGACCACCCGCGCTCAGTCGCCTGCGCATCTTTCCGCCCTCCTTTCGGAGTGGTGATGCCGCAAAGTGCGACCCTGTTGCCCCTTCTCAGAAAGCTCGCCGTTTGTTAGCAGTGCGCCGCAAGGGCGCCCCGCTTGCTGAGAGCCGAGGGACGCTCGAACGCCCTGGATCTGCGCGCGGCCGAAACGGCCAGGCCCCAGGCAATCGGACGAGACAGATGCAGAAGACCCCCGCGCAATGCGAAACCATGGCCGATGTGCGTGCCGAAATCGACCGGCTCGATGAGGCACTGATGACGCTGTTTGCCGAACGCTGGGGCTATATCGACCGGGCAGCCGAGATCAAGGCACCGCTGAAGCTGAAGGCGGATATCCCGGCGCGGGTCATGGAAGTGCGCGAGAACGCCCGCAAGAACGCCGCGAACTTCAATCTCGACCCCGATTTCTACGAGGATATCTGGGCGCGGCTGATTGGCCATGCGATTGCCCATGAGCAGAAAGTTCTGGGCGAGACCGGCGACGAATAGTCGCCTCCTCGGTCATGCGTCCCGGCATCAGCCGCCAAGAATATAGCGCTGCAGGCGGTCCGCCGCTTCCTTCACGTGGGCCGGATCGCGCAGGAAGCAGGCGCGCATGAACAGCGAACCGCCGTTGCCGAAGGCGGTGCCCGGTGCCAGGCCGACACCAGTCTTGTCGACGATATCGATCGCCGCCGCACGCGAATCCGTAACACCATCGATCTTCAGGAACGCATAGAGCGCGCCGTCGGGCTTCAGCGTTTCCACCCGGTTGGTGGCAATCAGCGCGTCGCAGAAGACGTCACGGTTTTTCGTCGCCTTGGCGACATTCGCGTCCAGGAAGGCATCGCCCTCGTCGAGCGCAACGACGGCGCCGCGCTGCATGAACTGGGCAACACCCGACGTCGAATATTGCACCAGGTTTTCCAGCACCTGCCCCATCTCCGGAGGAGCGACGATCCAGCCGACACGCCAGCCGGTCATCGACCAGTTCTTCGAGAAGGAATTGACGAAGAGGATCCGGTCGCCTTCCTCCATGACGTCGAGGAAGGACGGCGCGCGGGCGCCGATATAGGAGTAGAGCGCATAGATCTCGTCGGCGATGATCCAGAGACCATGCTTGCGCGCCAGCGCCAGGATCGCCGCCAGCTCCTCCCGCGTCGCGGTCCACCCGGTCGGGTTCGACGGCGTGTTGATGAACAGCGCCCTGGTCTTCGGACCGACCGCCGCTGCCAGTCGATCGAGATCGAGCTGCCATTTGCCGTGTTCGAAGCGCAGTTCGACGGAAACCGGACGGACGCCGGAGAGATCGGCGGCAGCGGCAAAGTTCGGCCAGGCCGGCGTCAACAGCACCATCTCGTCTCCCGGCGAAGCGATCGCCTCGATCGAGAGCTTGATCGCCTGCATGCCGGAGCCGACGACATAGAAATGCTCGGGCGAAAGGGATTTCTGGAAGCGCCGCTGATAGTAGCGAGAAAGCGCTTCGCGCAGCGGCGGGATGCCGCGCTGCCAGGTATAGAAAGTCTCGCCGGCCGTGAGCGCCTCGCGCGCCGCATCGCTGATGAAAGCGGGCGTCGGCAGGTCGCCTTCGCCGACCCAGAGCGGAATCAGCCCATCGCGCCCGCGGGCATAGTTCACCACTTCGACGATGCCGCTTTCGGGCGCCGCAAGTGCACGGGGACTGATGCTGCTCAGAATGGTCATCGGCGGGCTCCGGAGGCACGACGGTCCCAGGCCGGATCGCCCAAGATTATCGTGAAAGATACCAATGGACTGGAGCGGAGATGGCCTGCCCCAGGTTGCCCGTCGCTTCTAGCCGCTTTCGTCTGAGCGATCACGCGACTTTATCTGACCGGTTTATCGATTTCTGTGATGTTTTGAGGCCCCGGCGAGCCGGGGCCTCGAAGAAAGAGTTAGGCGCGCTGCTTCAGCAGATCGCGGATTTCGGAGAGCAGCAGGATGTCTTCCGGCGGCGGAGCGGCCGGCGCCTCGTCCTTCTTCTTCTCCATCGACGCGCGCATGCGGTTCACAGCCTTGATCATCAGGAAAATGATCCAGGCGAGGATCAGGAAGTTGATGAGCACGGTGATGAAGTTGCCGTAGGCAAAAACGGCGCCCTGCGCGCGAGCGGCGGCGAGAGACGTCGCGGTCACATTGGCGGAGAGCGGGACGAAGTAGTTGGAGAAATCGAAACCGCCGCCAGTGAGCGCACCAACAATCGGCATCACGAGGTCTTCGACGACCGACGTCACGATCTTGTTGAAGGCAGCGCCGATGATGACACCGACCGCGAGATCCATCACGTTCCCGCGGGCAATAAACTCCTTGAACTCATTCAGCATACGTCTCTCCGTTTTATCCCCGTTGAAAACGACCGCCGGCGCTGTCCCGCGCTGCAACCGTTTACGGAAACTAAACCAAAGCGGGCAGCGAGAAAACCTTTCTTTGCCTTTGGTCAAATCGCGCCTGCGAAAAGAGGGAACGAAACCCCTCCGCGTCCGAAAGCGCATTTTCTCTTGCAGCGCCTTGGACTTAAGACTCATGCGCGGGGCAATTCTCAACCTGACGGACTTGTCCTATGCTTCGCGTCGGAGGAGTGAGGCATGCTTTCGGGTTCGGTCATCTTTGCCTCGGCCTTCGCCTATCTGCTGCTGCTGTTTGCAGTCGCGAGCTATGGCGACCGGCGGGCCAGGAGGAAAAGCGCTGCGCTGAAAGGCAGACCGCTCGTCTATGCCCTCAGCCTTGCGATCTATTGCACGTCCTGGACCTATTTCGGCGGCATCGGGCTTGCGGCCGAGCGCGGGCTCGAATTCACCGGTATCTATATCGGGCCGATCCTGATGTTCACGCTGGGTATGCCGCTGATCCGCAAGATCATCCGCCTCGCCAAGACAGAGAAACTGACCTCCGTCGCCGACTTCATCGCCGCGCGCTACGGCAAGAACCCGGCCGTGGCAGCAATCGTCGCGCTGATCTCGCTGGTCGGCGCCATCCCCTATATCGCGCTGCAACTCAAGGCGATTTCGAGTTCTGTCGCGGCGATGATCAACACCAGCGACTACGGCATCGGCGCCGGGCAGAGCTTCATCGACCTGCCGCTGCTCGTGACCTTGTTTCTCGCCTGCTTCGCCATCGTTTTCGGCACGCGCCACACCGACGCGACGGAGCACCAGGACGGGCTGATCCTGGCGATCGCAATGGAGTCACTGGTCAAGCTCGTGGCACTCGTCACTGCCGGCTTCTACATCGTCTTCGTCATTTTCAACGGCCCGGCGCATCTCTGGTCACTGGCCACCGAAAGCCCGGCGGTACAATCGGCGCTGTCCTACGAGACCCCGACGGCGCGATGGATCCTGCTGATCGTCACCTCGGCCTTCGCGGTGATCATGCTACCGCGCCAATTTCACGTCACCGTCGTCGAAAACCGCACCGAGGGAGAACTTCGGACCGCCGGCATTCTCTTCCCGCTTTATCTGGTCGCCATCAATCTCTTCGTCCTGCCGATCGCGATTGCCGGCATCCTCACCTTCTCGGGTTCGGGCGACGCGGATCTTTACCTCTTGACCCTGCCGCTCGCCAACGGCCTGCCGCTCCTGACGCTGATTACCTTCATTGGCGGTTTCTCGGCAGCGACGGCCATGGTGATCGTCGCGTCGGTGGCGCTGTCGATCATGATTTCCAACGACATCGTCATGCCGGTGTTCCTGCGCCGCAATCTCAGCCAGCGCGGGGGCCTGCAGGAAAACCTAGCGGGGACGCTTCTCAACATCCGCCGCTCGGCGATCTTCGTCGTGCTGCTGCTCGGCTACGGCTATTACCGCTCCGCCGATATCAGCGCGGGGCTTGCATCGCTGGGGCTACTGTCTTTCGTCGCCATCTCCCAGATGGCGCCGGCCATGCTCGGAGGCCTCGTCTGGCGCCAGGCGAATGCGCGCGGCGCGATCACCGGCATGGTCTCGGGCTTCTTCGTCTGGGCCTATCTCCTGTTCCTGCCGAGCCTCGGCGGACCGGACAATTCTCAGGTCGCGGCAACGGTCCTAAGCTTCCTACTGCCATTTACAGACCTGTTCTCGGGTCCCGGCGCCGACCCGCTGGTCAATGCCACGACGCTGAGCCTGCTCGTCAACTGTAGCGCCTATGTGCTGGCGTCACTGACGCGAACGCCGAAGCCGATCGAGCGCTTCCAGGCCGGCATCTTCATCACCCGACGGTCGCGCACCGAGGGCACCTTCCGCGGTCGCAAGACCAAGGTCACGGTACGCGATCTCAAGGCGACGATCGGCCGCTACATGGGCACCGAGCGCATGCAGCGCTCGTTCCACACCTATGAGCGCCAATCCGGCCGCTGGCTGGACGACAACGCGCCGGCCGACATGGCGGTCGTGCATTTTTCCGAGCAGTTGCTCGGCAGCGCCATTGGCTCATCCTCGGCGCGTCTCGTGCTTTCGCTCGTCCTGCAGCGCGGCGACGACACGTCATCGGACACGGCCTGGCTGCTCGACCAGGCAAGCGAGGCGCTGCAGTACAATCAGGATATGCTGCAGACGGCACTCTCGCAGATGGACCAGGGCATCGCCGTCTTCGACAATGCCAACAACCTGATCATCTGGAACCGGCGCTTCCGCCAGCTTCTCGACTTGCCTGAAGCCGCCGGCCAGGTGGGCTTCCCGCTTGCCGATATCGTCTCGATCCTCACCAAGCGCGGCGATATCCGCAAGGATCAGGAAAAGGGGCTGATCGCCAACTTCCTGACACTCGACAAACCCTTCCTGCTCGAACTTAGCAATGGCGAGCGCATCATCGAAGTGCGTACCAACGCCATGCCCGACAAGGGCATCGTCACCACCTATACCGACATCACCCAGCGCGTTGCCGCCGACATGGCGCTGAAACAGGCGAACGAGACTTTGGAACTGCGCGTCGAGGAGCGTACTGGCGAGTTGACCCGCGTGAACCGGGAGCTCGCCGAAGCACGGGCTGCCGCGGAAGAGGCCAATATCGGCAAGACGCGGTTCTTCGCAGCGGCCGGCCACGACATCCTGCAGCCGCTCAATGCCGCCCGGCTCTACTCCTCCTCGCTGGTCGAGCGGCTCGGCGATTCCGATGATAGCACACTGGTCGAGAACATCGATTCCTCGCTGGAATCGGTCGAAGCCATTCTCGGCGCCGTGCTCGACATCTCACGCCTCGACACCGGCGCTATGAAGCCGCGGCTGCAATCCGTGCCGCTCAACGACCTGCTCCGCCGCATCGAGACCGATTTCGCGCCGATCGCCCGCGCGAAGGATCTCGAACTGGTGGTCATGCCGACCTCGCTCACTGTGCGCAGCGATCCGAACCTGCTTCGACGCGTGGTCCAGAACCTCGTTTCCAACGCGATCAAATATACGCTCGCCGGCAAGGTGCTGGTCGGCGTGCGCAGGCATGGTGCGATGGCGACGATCGAGGTGCTCGATTCCGGCATCGGTATTCCATCCTCAAAATTCCGGACGGTGTTCAAGGAGTTCGCCCGGCTCGACGAGGGTGCGCGCACGGCTTCCGGCCTCGGCTTAGGCCTTTCGATCGTCGATCGCATCTCGCGTGTGCTCAACCATCCCGTCAGCCTGCAATCGACACCGGGCAAGGGCACCGGCTTCAAGGTGACATTGCCGCTGGACATTAGCGCCGGCGAACGGGTCGCCGTCCGCCCGGTCGTTCCCAGCAAGGCAAGCGAGGCGCTCAACGGCTTGCGTGTGCTGTGCATCGACAATGAGCCGCGCATCCTCGAGGGCATGAAGGTGCTGCTGTCCGGCTGGGGCTGCGTCGTCAGCACGGCTGAATCGGTTGCCGCCTGCGCCGAGATGGCCGCACAGCCGGCCGAAAAGCCGCACGCTGTTATCGCCGACTACCACCTCGACGATGGAACGGGCATCGAGGCAATCGCGAGGATCCGGCTATCCGCGAGTGAGGCGATCCCGGCCTTGCTGGTGACGGCGGATCGCACTCCGGAAGTACGCGCCGCCGCCGAGCGCGACGGCGTCTCGATCCAGAACAAGCCGGTGCGACCGGCAGCGATGCGGGCGTGGCTGACGCAACTTTCGACGGCGGCGCGAACGGCTGCTGAGTGAGCGGCGTCGGCGGTGCGCCGGCGATAGAAGAATATGGCTGTAGCGCTGGGTCAACCGCCTCAGGCCGCGGCGACGGTGCCTATCTTGGAAAGCTGGATGACCGCCTGGGTGCGGCTGTCGACATTGAGCTTCAACAGGATCGCCGAGACATGCGCCTTGATGGTTGCCTCGGAGACGCCGAGCTCATAGGCGATCTGCTTGTTGAGCAGGCCCTCACCCAGCATGCTGAGAACACGCGACTGCTGCGGCGTCAGCGTCTGCAGCCGCTGCAGCAGATCGGCGACTTCCGGTTCGTATTCCTGCGTTTGGTCATAGCCCGCCGGCACGAAGACCTCGCCGGCCATCACCTTCTCGATCCCCTCGCGGATTTCCTCGATACCGGCCGACTTCGACAGGAAGCCGGAGGCGCCAAGGTCGAGCGCGCGGTGGATCGTTGCCGGATCGTCATGGGCGGAAACCACCATGACCGGCAGGCTCGGAAACTCGGCGCGAAGCGCAATCAGGCCGGAGAGGCCGCTGACGCCGGGCATGGTCAGGTCCAGCAGCAGGAGATCGGCATCCGGATAATCGGCAGCGGCCTTGCGGGCGGCGGCAAAATCGCCCGCCTCGACGATGGCAGGCGCGCCGTCCATGCCGCTGAGGGCCTGGCGCATTGCGCCCCGAAACAGCGGATGATCGTCCGCGATGATGATGGTCATGTCCGGCGTCATGTCGCTCCCTCCCAAGAGCCCGGCCTGCGACCTGCACGCCTCCACGCGCCGATCCGCATTCCGCATGGCCGATCCGGCGTCTCAGGTCTTCTGCGGCTCCGTCGCGGGGTCGCTGCCTTCGAGATCCTTCACGATATCCATGAACTTACGCATCATTCTTTCCATGATGCCCATTGTCCGGTCAATCTCTTCGTCGGTCGGAAGGTCCCGTTTCGCGACGCTATCACCGGATTTGACGGCCTTTTCCAAGGTCTCCACCCGTTTGGTCAAGAGGTCGATCTCCAGCTCGAGCGCAGAGCGTTCGTCCGCTGCCATGCGGCAAACGAGTTCGCCGTTCCTTTCCTGGCAGAGTGACACTTCGCCGGTTTGCGTGTCGAGCCGGGCGATGCCCGTCTCGGATTTCTGCATGCTATAGCGGCCGGGCGCCGGATCCTGC
The DNA here is from genome assembly GCF_052115125.1 of Ensifer sp. 2TAB8. Taxonomy (NCBI): domain Bacteria; kingdom Pseudomonadati; phylum Pseudomonadota; class Alphaproteobacteria; order Hyphomicrobiales; family Rhizobiaceae; genus Ensifer; species Ensifer sp. 2TAB8. Next base: position 587,340 of record NZ_JBFRGB010000001.1, read on the forward strand.
GCCGAGGCGATGCCGGCGAATGCCAGGCCGGCACCAATCAGAAGTGCGACAGTTGCTTTTCTCATGACGTCCTCTCCGTTGCGGTCCTTGCCAGATGACGTCCGGCACATGAACGGGATGAGCGAAATCGATCTTCACCACCGATTATGCGCGAATCGGCGTCCTTCTGCGATGGACAATCGCCGATATTTGCGGCAAGGCCACGACAGAAGATTACGGGGACAGACGGGCACAATGGGTTCCATCATCTACAAGATCGTTCCGGCCTCGCTGTGGCAGGAAGCCAGGCGCAGCGGGCGCTTCGACGGTGCACCCGTCGATCTCGCCGACGGTTACGTCCATTTTTCGACCGGCGAGCAGGTCGTCGAGACGGCGGCGCGCTATTTCGAAGGACAGGAAGACCTGCTGCTGGTCGCCGTCGATGGCGACGCGCTCGGCGAGGAACTGGTCTACGAACCCTCGCGCGGTGGTGCCCTCTTCCCGCATCTCTACGCCCCCCTCTTCCTCTCCGCCGTGGTCTGGGAAAAACCCCTGCCGCTTGGCGCCGATGGCTCGCATACTTTCCCGGAACTTGACGCATGAACCCGCTTACCAATCTTGCCCGTCGTGGCCTCTTCCTGTTCGATCCGGAGGCCGCACACGGCCTGTCGATCAAGGCGCTGAAGACCGGGCTCGTGCCCAGCTGTCCCGCCAAGGCCGACAAGCGGCTTTCCCAGACGGTCGCGGGCATCGAGTTTCCGAACCCGATCGGCATGGCCGCAGGCTACGACAAAAATGCCGAGGTGCCGGAAGCGCTGCTGAAGGTCGGTTTCGGGTTCACCGAGATCGGCACGGTCACGCCGAAGCCGCAGTCCGGCAACGACAAACCGCGCATTTTCCGGCTGGTCGAGGACGAGGCCGTCATCAACCGGCTGGGCTTCAACAATGAGGGCCATGGCGCGGCACTGGCGCGGCTCAAGGCCTGCTCGCGCAATGCGCTGATCGGCGTCAATATCGGCGCCAACAAGGACAGTGCCGACCGCATTGCCGACTATGTGAACGGCATTCATGCCTTCTACTCGGTCGCCCGCTATTTCACCGCCAACGTCTCTTCGCCCAACACGCCCGGCCTGCGCGACCTGCAGGCGCGCGAGAGCCTCGCCRCCCTGCTATCGGCCGTGCTCTCGGCTCGCGACGAGGAAGCCCGCAGCAGCGGCCGCTACGTTCCGGTATTCCTGAAGATCGCACCCGATCTGACGGAAGAGGGCATGGATGACATCGCAGCCGAAGTGCTCGCCCACAATCTCGATGGTCTGATCGTCTCCAACACGACGCTTTCGCGCGAGGGCCTGAAGGATCAGACCCAGGCGAAGGAAGCCGGCGGCCTCTCCGGCAAGCCGCTCTTCGAGAAGTCGACGGCGGTGCTTGCCCGCATGCGCAAGCGCGTCGGACCGAACCTGCCGATCATCGGCGTCGGCGGCGTCGGTTCGGCCGAGACCGCAGCGGAGAAGATCCGCGCCGGCGCCGATCTGGTCCAGCTCTATTCCTGCATGGTCTATGAGGGGCCCGCGCTGCCCGGCCGTATTGTGCGTGGTCTTTCGGATCTCTGCGACCGTGAACGGCTCAACTCGATCCGCGACATCCGCGACAGCCGCATCGACTATTGGGCCGCCCGGAAGGTCTGACGCGCTTTCGCGGGAATTCTCGAAAGCAGAAAGACGCCGCGCATCAGCAGGAAAAGGTTGAGGCCGGCCCAGAGCCCGTGATTGCCGAAGACGGGTACAAGCACGGCCAGGGCCGCCGCGTAGCCGACAAAGGCCACTACCATCATGTTGCGCATCTCGCGCGACCAGGTGGCGCCGATGAAGACGCCGTCCATCAGGAAGGCGAGCGCGCCCGTGGTCGCGGTTACCGCCGCCCAGGGCAGATACTCGTATGCGGCCGCGCGGACATCGGTCGCCGTCGTCAGCAGATTGACGAGCCTGTCGCCAAGGAGCACAAGGGCGATCGTGGTGACCAGAGCGAGCCCCAGCGACCAGGCGCCCGTGAGGCGTAGCGCCCGATCGAAGGCCGGGCGGTAGCGGGCACCGATCGAGCGGCCGATCAGTTGTTCGGCAGCATTGGCGAGACCGTCGAGGTAATAGCCGGCAACCAGGAAGATCGTCATCAGCACCGCGTTTGCCGCAAGCGTCACCGGTCCGAAGGCCGTGCCGATGCGCGTCATCAGCGCGAAAGCGGCCAGCAGCACGAAGGAGCGGATCATGATGTCGCGGTTGAGCCCGAAGAGCGGCTTCAGCCGTTCGCGATCGCAGATCAGCGCCCAGCTCGGCGCGTCCATGCGATCGAAGCGCCCATAAACGATGGCAAAGCCGGCAAGTGCACCGACAATCTCGCCGATGACGGTCGCGAGCGCGACACCCGTCACACCCCAGCCGAGAACGAGACCGACCAGGATCGAGAGCACGATGTTGATGCCGTTGATCAGTGTCTGCAACGCCAGACCGATGGTACCTTCGCCGCGGCCAAGCACGAAACCGAGGATGGCGTAGTTGGCAAGAGCGGCAGGCGCGGAAATGATGCGACAGAGAAAATAGGTCCGGGTGACGGCCGCCACCTCGGGCTCCGGTCCCATCAGCCATAGGCCGCCGGACAGCAGAAGCGGTGACACGAGCAGGCTGACCGCACCGCAAATGAGCGCGATGATCAGCGATCGCCAGAACACCGCCTGCTGCTCACGGCGGTCACCGCGGCCATAGGCCTGGGCAACCAACCCCGTCGTCGCTGCCCGCAGGAAATTGAAGGTGGTGAAGATCAGGTCGAACAGGATGGCGCCGATCGCAAGGCCTGCCAGCAGCGTCGCCTGCCCCATGCGTCCGACGACAGCCGTATTGACCAGCCCGAGCAGCGGCGTCGTCAGAAAGCCGAGCGTCATCGGCAGCGCAATTGCCAGGATCAGCCGATGGGTGACGTGAAAGGGGCCGGCAGGATCGCTCGGCGAGACGGGAGAGGCGGTCATCGAACGGTCCGGGCGTGATAGGTGAGAGTTGACCGTTTTAGGGAATGAGCATGGGGGGATGCAAGGTGGCAATTGCCGCTGCCGACCGCGAATACATACCCGGGTCAGCAAAGGCCCTTATCCTCGGGATTAACCCGAGGACTAGCCCTCGCCCCCGCAGGCGGGGGAGAGGGGTCGTGCGCGACGGCAACGTCGAATTCCGGGCTGCCAATGGGGATGTTGTGTCATCGAGCGCAGAAATGGCGGCCCGAGCGAGCGCCACTAGTCTCCTTCTCCCCATCCCTATGGGGAGAAGGTCCCGGCAGGGGGATGAGGCGCGCTTAGCCCGAAAGCACCATGGCCCAGAAAGGTCGGTTGCCGGAGGCGGCGTTATGGGCGACGGCAACGCCGAGGCCGCGATAGTTGCCGAGCATGTTTTCGAGATGCTTGGGCGACTTGAACCAGGCGTCGTAGGCGCGTTCTGCGTCGTCCTGGCCCATGGCAATGTTTTCGGCGGCCGGCAGGGTCACGCCCTGGCCCTTCATCCGGTCGTAGAAACTGTCGTTCCAGCCGATCAGATGCTGCATCTTACCAACCTTGGCCATGCGCGCCGCCTGGCTCATTGCAGCGGCCGAAGCCGCGCGGTCGGCCACGAGCTCTGTCAGCCCCTTGCCCTTGCGCAGCTTGTTGACGTAGCCGAGGCTCGCCGCAGTCTGGTCGCTGCCGGTGCCGCTTTCAGGCGTCAGCACCTTGGAGGTCGTGCAGCCGGCAAGCGCGCCGAGCGATAGGATGGCGGTGGCGCGCAGAAGGCCGCGGCGTTCGATGAGAAGAAACCGGTCCTGCATCATCAGCGCCGATAGCTCAGCACGCGAAGGATAACGAAGGCCGGAACGACGATCACGGCACCGAGCAGCAGGTAGTCCCCTACCCGGCCGAGTGCGGCAAAGCCGGTGTACCAGAGGTCGAGCAGGAAGTTGCGGACAGCGAAGTAGATATCGGTCGGATACCAACCGAACATCCTCATCACGAAGCCGACGAGGATCGACACCACGACGAGCTTGACCAGCACGCGCAGCGGCGAGTCACCCAAGAATCTGTCCATTCCGTCCGACATCCTCGAACTTCTCCTGTTTGTCTTCACATAAGCCGCGATCGGCGGCGTCGCAAGTCGGCCAGCCCCTGCATGGCGCCCAAGCTCTCTGTTTGGGCCAGATTCCGCTTGTGTTTTGCCGCATCCGGCGTCAGAAGCGCTGATCGCAACCAACATCTCACATTGATGACGCTCAACCAGCTCTCCTCCGGCGACCTGATCGCCGACCGCCGCGCCGACTACGCAAAAATGCTTGCCGAGGGCGGCGAGCACTCAAGCGCGGCCGAACTCATGGAACAGGCGCTGGAACAGGCACCCAACTGGGCAGCCGGCTGGTTTCGGCTGGCGGACTATGAGGAAAAATCGGGCCGGAAAGAGGCGGCGATCGAAGCGCTGCGGAAAACGCTGGCGCTCAGCCCTCAGGACATCTTCGGCGCCGGCCTGAAACTGGCTCTGCTTGGCGCTGCGGCCATGCCCGAACAGCCGCCGAGCCTCTATGTCGAGCGCCTCTTTGACGACTATGCCGACCGCTTCGACAAGGCGCTGGTGGAAAAGCTCGGCTATACCGTGCCGCAAAAGCTCGCGGCTCTGATCCAAAGCCATACCGGAGGCCTCATCTTCGAGCATGTGACGGATCTCGGCTGCGGCACCGGCCTCTTCGGCAAACGCATCCGGGATCAGGCACAGTTTCTCGAAGGTTTCGACATCTCCATCAATATGCTCGCCAAGGCCGAGGCGAAATCCACCTACGATCGGCTGGCACGCGCCGACCTCTCGCTCTCGCCGGAAACATCCGKCATCTTCGGCAACTTCGCCCCCGCCCGGGCCGATCTCGTCAGCGCCGCCGACGTTCTCATGTATCTCGGCAATCTCGACAGTGTCTTCGACATTACCCTCAGACTGCTTGTCGCAGGCGGCCACTTCGCCTTCTCGGTCGAGGATGCGGGCGATGGCGTGGATTTCCTCCTACGCCCCTCGCTGCGCTATGCCCACAGCGAAACCTATATCCGCGGGCTCTGCGCGACGCATGGTCTGGAGTTCAAGGCCATCGAGCGCACCGTCATCCGTATGGATGCCGGCCAACCGGTTTTCGGCATCCTGTTCCTGGCGCGCAAGCCTGCATAAAACGCAAGGCAGAGTCGCAAAAATAGGTCAGCATAACTGACATATTTTTCTTGATTGTTGTTGTGCATTGCAGCATTGCTCAAGCCATCGCAATCGAGGTTTCGCCATGGCTCAGATCAGCAGCGTTTTCGGTCTCTGGAACACCAGCCCGACCCGGCACTCGGCCGTCGAGGACCTGCAGGGCATCTTCACCGGCAGCCTGATTGCCGCGCTCGGCCTCTATTTCCTCGCAAGCGCGGGTCTGCTCACCGGCAGCACCGCGGGCGTCGCCTTCCTGCTGCACTACGCCTTCGGAATCAATTTCGGCCTCGCCTTCTTCCTGCTCAACCTGCCGTTCTTCTACCTGTCGCTGAAGCGGCTGGGCCCGGCCTTCACGGTCAAGACCTTCATCGCCATCGGCGTGACCTCGTTCCTGACAGACATCCAGTCGCGCCTCTTCCAGATCGGCACGATCCAACCGGCCTGGGCGGCCCTGCTCGGCGGCCTGCTGCTCGGCTACGGCCTGCTGGCGCTCTATCGCCACCGCGCCAGCCTCGGCGGCGTCGGTATTCTCGGCATCTACCTGCAGGAGCGTTTCGGCATTCGCGCCGGTCTGGTGCAGCTTGCGATCGACATGGTCGTGCTCGTCTTTGCCTTCGGCGTGACCTCACCCACAGTCGTCGCTTGGTCGGTGCTCGGCGCGGTCGTCCTCAACCTGTTCGTGGCCATCAACCACCGCGCCGATCGGTACATCGCCCTCTAGATCGGTTTCCCGCTTGGAAGGCCTGTTGCAAGAGGCAATTCCGGGAGAGCGCTTCGTGCTTTTCCCGGAACAGCTGTGACTCAGGCAGCCTTTGACGGCGCGTCGACCGGGTGCTGGGAGCGGAAGCCGACGGCGATCCGGTTCCAGGTGTTGATGACCCCGATCGCAATCGTGAGCTTGGTGATTTCGGCCTCGGTGAAATGCTCCTTCAGCGGCTCGAAATCTTCGTCCGGCGCACGCGTCTGGGCGATGTTCGTCAGCGATTCCGTCCAGGCGAGCACGGCGCGTTCGCGCGCGTCGTAGATCGGCGATTCACGCCAGGTGCAGATCAGGTGGATCCACTGCTCGCTGAGACCGCTATGGCGGGCTTCCTTCACATGCATGTCGACGCAGTAGGCGCAGCCGTTGATCTGCGAGGCCCGAAGCTTGATCAGGTGGATCAGACGGGGCTCCAGGCCCGAGTCCTTGACGACATACTTGTCCAGCGCGGCAACGGCCTTGTACGCATCCGGGGCGGCTTCGACGAAATTGAAACGCGGTTGCATGCACTTCTCCTTGGGTTGACTGGGATTTCTGGGGTCGCGGCGATCTCAAGCGCCGGCCGCTGACCGGCGTTCGTTGATCTCAAGGAACGCGTTGGTTCTTGCGGCAATGCTGCCGTCGTCCTTGGCGTAGAGCTCTTGCATGATGCCGGCGATGGTCACGCGCCTGAGCTCGGCGCGATAGGCCTGCTCGGCCCTCAGCATCGCGGCATTGATGGTGCAGGGCGCCGTCGGCTTGCAAGTGTAGGGATTGGGACCGCGCAGGCGGATCTCGTTGCAGCGGAACGCCGGCTCCGGGCCCTCGACCGCAAGCACGATGTCGAGCAGGCTGATCTGCTCCGGCTTGCGGGCAAGGCGATAGCCGCCCTTCGGGCCCGGCACCGCCTCCAACAACCCTGCCCCCGACATCGCCTGCAGGTGCTTCAAGAGATAGCTGGTGGAGACGCCATGGAACTCGGCAAGGGCCGCAGCCGACAGCGTGCTGCCCGGCTGAAGACAGCTCAGCATCGTCACACTGTGAATGGCTTGCTCGACCCCATCACCGAGTTTCATTGGCACCTCCATAATCGTAGATATATTTTATCTATGATTCTCAAAAAGAGTCAACGGGACCGTCTGCCACCCGCCTCACAGGCTTCTCTTTTGGCAGATTTGATCTACCTTTGTTCTCCGTGAACAGGATCGATTCCCCGGAACCGCAAGGCGATGCCCTGACCTTGCCCGCACCCTTTCTACGCTGGTTCGGCGAGAAAGGCTGGCGGCCGCGTGCCCACCAGCTCGAGCTGCTGGCACGCGCCGAGGCGGGAGAAAGCACGCTGCTGATCGCGCCGACGGGCGCCGGCAAGACGCTTGCCGGCTTTCTGCCATCGCTGGTCGATCTCACCCGACGCGGCAAGATCCCGCCGGGCTCCGCCTTCGTCGGCATCCACACGCTCTACATTTCGCCTTTGAAAGCTCTCGCTGTCGACATCGAGCGCAATCTGATGAAGCCGGTCGGCGAAATGGGCCTGCCGGTGCGCGTCGAAAACCGAACGGGCGACACGCCGACCGCCAAGCGCCAACGGCAGAAGCTCAATCCGCCCGACATTCTCTTGACAACGCCTGAACAGCTGGCGCTGCTGCTTGCCAACGGCGAGGCCACGCGTTTCTTCAAAGACCTGCGCTACGTCGTCTTCGACGAGTTGCACTCGCTCGTCATCTCCAAGCGCGGTCATCTCCTCTCGCTCGGCCTGGCGCGGTTACGCCGGCTGGCGCCGCGGCTGCAGACGATCGGGCTTTCGGCGACGGTCTCGGATCCGATGGACCTGCAGCGGTGGCTGGCGCCACAGGAACCGGACGCGAACAACCACGCCGGGCTTGTGCTCGTCGAAGGCGGCGCCAAACCGCAGATCTCCATCCTCAAGACGGAAGAGCATGTGCCTTGGGCCGGGCACTCGGCGCGCTACGCCATCGCCGATGTCTACGCCGCCATCAAGGAGCACGGCACCACCCTGCTCTTCGTCAACACCCGTAGCCAGGCCGAACTGCTCTTCCAGGAACTCTGGACGATCAACGACGACAATCTGCCGATCGCGCTGCACCACGGCTCGCTCGACGTCGCCCAGCGCCGCAAGGTCGAGGCGGCAATGGCGGAGAACCGCCTGCGGGCCGTGGTCGCCACTTCGACGCTCGATCTCGGCATCGACTGGGGCGATGTCGATCTCGTCGTGCATGTCGGCGCGCCGAAGGGGGCGAGCCGCCTTGCCCAGCGCATCGGCCGTGCCAACCACCGCATGGACGAACCCTCGAAGGCGATCCTGGTGCCGGCCAATCGCTTCGAGGTGATGGAATGCCAGGCGGCGCTCGACGCCAACTATATCGGTGCGCAGGATACGCCGCCCGTCGGCAAGGGTGCGCTCGACGTGCTCGCCCAGCACGTGCTCGGCATGGCCTGCGCCGCACCCTTCGACCCGCTGTCACTTTACGACGAGATCGCCACGGCCTCGCCCTACAAGACCCTTGCCTGGGAGACCTTCGAGCGGGTGGTCGATTTCGTGGCGACCGGCGGCTATGCGCTGAAGACCTATGAGCGCTACGCCCGCATCCGCAAAACCAAGGACGGGCTCTATCGTGTCTCCAATCCGCTGGTGGCGCAGCAATACCGGCTGAACGTCGGCACGATCGTTGAGTCGCCGATGCTGAACGTGCGCATGGTCAAGCGCAACCAGCGCGGTGCGCTCGGTCGCGGCGGTATGCCGCTCGGCAAGGTCGAGGAATACTTCCTCGAAATGCTGTCCCAAGGCGATACCTTCATGTTCTCCGGCAAGGTGCTGCGCTTCGAAGGGATCCGTGAGAACGAATGTCTTGTCAGCCAGGCCTTCACCTTTGATCCCAAGGTGCCGAGCTATGCTGGCGGCAAGTTCCCGCTCTCGACCTATCTGGCCGCGCAGGTGCGCAAGATGCTCGCCGATCCGGCGCGGCGCGCGGCGCTTCCGGACCAGGTGCGCGACTGGCTGTCGCTGCAGAAGGATGTCTCGATGCTGCCGCGCGAGGACGAACTTCTGATTGAGACCTTTCCGCGCGGCAGCCGCCACTACATGGTCGCCTATGCCTTCGAGGGGCGGCTGGCGCACCAGACGCTCGGCATGCTGCTTACCCGCCGGCTCGACCGCGCCGGATTGAAGCCGCTCGGCTTTGTCGCAACGGATTACTCCCTGGCGGTCTGGGCCCTCGACGACCTCGGCGCCACCTTCGAACTCAGTCGCGGCGCCCTCGCCGACCTCTTCGACGAGGATATGCTCGGCGATGATCTCGAGGCCTGGCTGAACGAATCCTTCCTCCTGAAGCGCACCTTCCGCAATTGCGCCGTGATCGCCGGCCTGATCGACCAGAGGCACCCCGGCAAGGAAAAGACCGGCCGCCAGGTCACGGTCTCGGCGGACCTCATTTACGACGTATTGCACGCGCACGAGCCGGACCACCTGCTGCTCGAGGCGACCCGCAACGATGCGGCAACAGGGCTTTTGGACATCGCTCGCCTCGGGGATATGCTGAAGCGAATCAAGGGACACATCACCCATCGACGGCTCGACCACATCTCGCCGCTGGCCGTGCCGGTCATGCTGGAGATCGGCAAGGAGATGGTCCAGGGCGAGGCGCAGGACTTCCTGCTTTCGGAGGCCGCCGACGACCTGATCCACGAAGCGATGGGCGGTTTGGATGCGGATTGATAGGAAAATGGCTTTGAGAATGAGCAGTCTGTGGCGTCGGGCGGGTTACCCCCCTCTGGACGGTCTACCGCGTCCGGCGGGTAACCCCCTCCGTACACAGCGCGCGAGACCATAACCATGCACCGCCTCGCCCACGCACTATCGGCACAAACGACTGCCCCGCTCCTCCACGCCCAGACAATCATCAACGGCGTCGTTGCGATCTGCGATCCGCTCGGCAGCCTCTATCTGCCGGAGACAAGCACGCTCGTCGTCTCCGACCTGCATCTGGAAAAAGGTTCTGCCTTTGCCCGGCGCGGCATGCTGCTGCCGCCCTATGATACGCTGGCGACGCTGCGCGTGCTCGAAGCCGCGATCGCCCGTCACAATCCGAAACTCGTCATCAGCCTCGGCGACAACTTCCACGATCGCGTCGGCTCGGCGGTGATGCCGGATACGTTCCGCCACATGATCGCGGCGATGGCGCTCGGGCGGGAATGGGTCTGGATCAACGGCAACCACGACCCGGACGGCGCCTTTGGGCTGCCGGGCGCCTCGATGGACGAGCTTAGCCATGCCGGTCTCGTTTTCCGGCACGAGCCGAAGCGCGGCGAAGTCGTGGGCGAGATCGCCGGCCATCTGCATCCGGCAGCAACGGTGGTGAGACGAGAAAGGGCCGTGCGCCGCGCCTGCTTTGCGACGGACGGCACGCGCATGCTGATGCCGGCCTTTGGTGTGACCACCGGCGGGCTCGACCTCAGGCATCGGGCGATGACCGGGCTGTTCGACCGCAGCAAGCTGGTCGCCCACATGCTCGGGCGCGACCGGATCTATTCGGTCCGGTTTGCCAATCTCATCGCCTGACGAGAGCGGGGAACCCGGCGCGGCTCTCCCGTGCAGGGGCTCCGCCTGTGATCAGAACGCGTTGAACGTCAGGGTGGTCAGCGAGCGCGAGATGCCCGGCACCGTGGCAATGTTGTCATTGATGAACTTGCCGATGTCCTGGCCTTCTTCGATGTAGACCTTGATGATCAGGTCGTAATCGCCGCTCGTCGAGTACATTTCCGATACGATCTCCTTGCGGTAGATCTCGTCGGCGACCTCGTAGGTCTTGCCGGGAGCGCACTGCAACTGGACAAAAATCGGTTTCATCGAGCTTCCTCTGTCTGTGTCGCGTCGCTTGCCGTCATCCGGGGGATTGGCGCAAGCAGCATCGCCTTCTCGAACTCACCACGCCCTTTGGCGCGGCGCATTCAGATCAACATGTTCGGGACGCCGGGTACTTTACCCCTAAAGCATCCTGCTGCTCTTTCTTTAAACGCGTGCCGGGCAAAAGCAAACGCAAGGCGAGCTTCTGCCCAAACTATTCCTTGCGGAAGATCACGCTGGCGCCCCAGCCGGTGATGACTGCGAGCAGGACGGCGACGAGGCCGTAGAAAAGCGGCTGCTGATGCGCGGCCTGGGTAATGAACTGCTCCAGGCCCGTTTTGACGACACGCAGCGGCAGCGCCTTCGCGGCGACGAAGACGCCGTCGCGGAAGAGATAGGCACGCACCACGTGGACCCCGTTCGGTACGTTCGCCGGCAGGCGCACCGAGGCCTTGAACAGGCTCGCACTGATGAACTGCACCCCACCCGGATCGCGCTCGTAGACGCCGCTCGTTTCGCGGATGCGACGGAAAGCATCGCGGAACTCGCCGAGATTGCTGCCGTCGCCGACGAAACCGAGCGGCACCAGCCGCATGTGATCGACACCGATGCCCATATTGCCCATCTCGCCGGGCGGCGCGATCGTTTCGATATCGCGCGTGCTCGACAGCGAATAGGATTCCGGCACCAGCTCGAAGGTCATGGAACTGGTGTTCACCCAGATGCCGAAGACGCGCTCCTTCTTGCGCACCGTCGCGTTGTCTTTCGGGCCTTCGAGGGACACGATGATGTTGTACCGGCCTTGGGCCAATAACCCGGAATCAAAACCGTCCACTGCGCCGAAGATCGTCAGATCCGCGCCGCGAAAATCCGAGGTAATGGCGATCTCGTCGGTGGAGATGCCGATCTCCAGCTTCTCTGTGAGATCGGCGTTTTCTTCCTGCAGGGCGGCACCGGCCGGCGCAGCCAGGGCAAGGACGAAAAGAGCGAGTGCTGTGCGGGCAAAACGGATCATCAGAAACCGAACCCCGCGGATACGACCGAATAGACGTCCTTCGGCGGGATGACGAGCTCGATCGCCAGACGGATGCCGACGGCGAGAACGAGGAGCGCCAGCAGCGCGCGCAATTGTTCGCCGCGCAGCTTCTGACCGACGCGCACGCCATACTGAGCACCGATGACGCCGGCGATCATCAGGACGAAGGCGAGCACGATGTCGACAGTATAGTTGGTCGATGCCTGGACGATGACCGTATAGGCCGAGACGAATATGATCTGGAACAGCGACGTACCGACGACGACGTTCGTCGGGATGCGCAGGAGATAGATCATCGCCGGCACCATGATGAAGCCGCCGCCGACACCCATGACCGAGGTCAGGATACCGATGCAGAACCCGAGAGCGATCACCGGAATGACGCTCAGATAGATCTTCGACTTCTTGAAGCGCATCTTCAGCGGCAGGCCATGCACCCAGTTGTGCTGTCCGGGACGGCGCAAGGTCGTCTGCTGGTTCTTGGCCGCCTTGCGCATGGCGGTGATGCTTTCCCAAAGCATCAGGCCGCCGACGGTGCCGAGCAGCACGACATAGAGCAGCGAAATCACCAGATCGAGCTGACCGAGGCGGCGCAGCAGCGAGAATAGCCAGACGCCGACCGTCGCGCCGGCAAGACCCCCGCATAGAAGCACCGTGCCGAGCTTGATATCGATGGTGCCGCGCCGGAAATGCGTGATCGCGCCCGAGATCGACGAGGCCACCACCTGGTTGGCGCCGGTCGCCACCGCCACGACAGGCGGAATATTGTAGAAGATCAGGAGCGGTGTGATCAGGAAGCCGCCGCCGACGCCGAACATGCCGGACAGAAAGCCGACGGCTGCGCCCATACCGAGAATGATGAGTATGTTCACCGACAACTCTGCGATGGGCAGATAGATCGTCACGCCGGGTCCTCGATATGCCAACGGCCCGCAATGCGGGCAAACCGGTTAGTGTGGCAAGCAATTCACCACGAATGAGGGATTATTCGAAAGGCCGGCACCTCTCCCGAGGGCGAGGCGGCTTTCGTCATGCACTCCTGCAGCGTTGCGCTTCCGCCAGGACGTGCCAAGGCCACAGTCGGACCTTGATTGCTGCATCAATTCTTCCTTAGCCTGATTCCGATTAAGGAATTATGCAGCAGGCCTGACATTTCAACCTTTTCAGCCACATGGCAGACGGCTTCGCCACCCGCAACCCGTGTCGCCCGGCTCTGCGGCTTTATTACGGCGCAAGTCCAAAGGTCAGGAATTGCGCTTCAGCAATTCCTTGACCAGCTGCTCGGTAATTTCGCCCGTCGGCTCCTGGCCGACCGACTTCTGGAAGGCCTTGATGGCCGCCACGGTCTTCTTGCCCATCTGGCCATCCGGCTTGCCGGCGTCAAAGCCGTTGTTGTTCAGGATCGCCTGGATGTTGCGGACCGCCTTGGTCATGTCGACGCTGGCGGTCTTGTTGGCCGGGCCGACCCAGGCATCCGGAACGTCCACCGTGTTCATCTTGGCGTCGACCGGCTGCGCTTTCCAGGCATCCGCCTTCGCCTTGGCGCTCTCGAGCTGCTCGGGCTTCATCGCCTTGGCAACTTCGTCGCGCTTGGCGGCGGCATCCACATCACCTTCGCGGGCGGCGGCCGAGAACCACTTGTAGGATTCGGTGAGATCCTGCGGTACGCCGTTGCCACGCGCATAGAGGACGGCAAGGTTGAACTGGCTATCGCGAATGCCGAGTTCGGCCGCCTTCGCAAACCACTTCGTTGCCTCGGCAAAATCCGGGGCGCCGTCGCGGCCACTCGCCAGCATGACAGCAAGATTGTGCATGGCGCTGGCGTTGCCCTGGCCGGCGGAAGCGAGATAGAGCGCTTTCGCCTTGGCGGCGTCGCGTGTCACGCCCGTGCCCTTCTCGTACATGCTCGCAAGGCGGTACTGCGCCGGAACGACGCCGGCATCGGCCGCGCGCTGATACCACTTGGCAGCTTCCGCCATGTTTTCCGAAACCCCACGTCCCTCGGTATAGCGAGCGCCGATCTCGTAATAGGCAAGCGGATCGCCCCCCTTGGCGGCCGTCACCAGGGCGGCTGGACCGAAACCTTCAGGCAGGACGACGTCGCCCGGTGCGGCGACCGGCGCCAGCGCCGGTGTCGCCGCGCTCTCGGCGGATGAACTGACAAGGGCAGCACCGCTGGCAGGCGCATTGCCGGCCGGCGTCGGCTGGAACTCGGAAACCGGCGAAGCAGCTTTCGTCTCCGCCACCGGCGCGAGCATCGGTGCCTTTTCCTCGACCGGCGTCCCGATGCTGGTCGTGGGCACGGTCGTCGCCGGGACCGAGATCGAAGCTTCGGATATTTTCGCTGGTGCTCCGGCGGAATCGAGAGGTGCCGCGACCGGGGTCTCGGATGCCGTAAGCGACGTTTCAGCCGGGGACACGGCCGCGCTCTGCGGCAACAGGCCGTCGACGATCTTGTTTTCGCGCGATTCCGGCACCGCCTGATGCTCGATGATCGCGGCCGGCTCCACCGGTGCGCTCTCATGCTTCTTCAGCATGTTGGTGACGAGCGGATAGGACATGATCGCCAGCAGGACCGCGCCGACTGCCATCAGGATCGGCCGGCGGTGACGGGCAAAAGCGCCGCCGATGCCAGAGGTCTTTCCGCCCTGACCGGCCTTGTTCAGGGTGTCGGCCTCTTCGACGGCGAGCTGGGCGGCGCGGCGGGCGGCGGCGATGAAATCCGACTTGTCGCCGTCGGCAGGTTGCACACCCGCCTTGCTCATCTGGCCGGCGCGAACGCGCTCCAGGATCTTCTTGACGTCGGGTACGCCGGAACCCGGCTCCAGCAGCTGGTTGGCTTCCTCGGGCGCAAGCATTTCGGACGGATCGATCGACGGGGTCGGCTCGACGATCTGCCGAGCCTGTTCCGGCGCCGGCTCGGACCGCTTGCCGGAGAAGCGCCGGGTCAAACCTGCAAGCAGGCCGGTGCGGGCCGCAGCGGCCGGTTCGCGCACGTCTTCGACTTCAACGGTCGAGACCTCTTGCTCGTCGGCAAAAGCCGTTGTCGGCTCGGCGACCTGCGCGACCACCACCTGATCTTCAGCCTGCAGGGCGCGGACGTTGCGCTGCAGGTCCTCGTAGCGGTCATCGAGGTCGTTGCCGCCGAATGGATCGTTGAATTCCGGTTGCGCGGCCCTCGGCATCATCGCCGGTTCGCGCATTACCGGCGCTTCGGCTCGCACCGCCATCGTCGGCTCGCGATTTTCGATGCGCTCCAGCTTGTCGGCGATATGCACCAGCGTTTCGTGCAAAGCCTCGAACGTGCGCGCGGTCCGCTCCTCGCTGGAGCGGCTCAGGTCCTCAAGCGTGCGAAGGTCCTCGGCAAGCGCCGAGATTGCGGCGAGATCTCCGCCGGAACCGCGCGGAGAACCATTCTTGGCATAGGCTTCCATCACCGCTTCGGCCGCCTGGCGAGCGGCCTCGACGATGTATTCGTCGCTGGTCGAGAGGTAGTCCTCGAGTGCGCTCATGCGGTTCTCGAAATCGACGGGCATGGCGTTCGCGGCAACATCCGCGCGCGGCTGGCTGACCAGCGTCGACAGATTGGCGATCTGCGCTTCGAGGTTCTGCAGGGCGGCACGATCGTCGAACGGCGCGGCGTGGGTCTCTTCGAGACGCTGTGCGATGCCGACAAGGCGATCTTCCAGCCGATCGAAACGCGGGTCGGAGGCGGGCTGAGCCCCATGCGCGTCAAGTTCGTCGATCCGGCGCGCCAGATAGTCGAGCCGCTCGGCCAGCGCATCGTTGACGCTGCCCTGGTCCAGGGCCTCGATCTTGCGCGAAATGTCCGACAGGTAGTCGTTGAGATCCGACTGCGCGGTCCTGTTGCTGCGCTCCATCAGCAGCGAAAGCTGGTCGAGCCGCTCCTCGAGACGGGCGGCCGCCTTCTCGCCGGCGAGATCCTCGACCCGGCTCGTCAAAGCCTCCAGGCGTGCGCCAAGCCCGGAATCGTTCGGGCGCGACAGGCTGTCGATCTGACGGGAAAGGTCGCCGAGCCGATTTTCCAGGCGATTGACGAAGCCGCCATCGAGTGCGGTCGTCGTGCGGCTGTTGGCAGCGATGGCGCGGCTGATTTCGTCGAGCCGGCTGTCGATATCCGCAAACTGCGAAACGAGACGACGATCGTCGGGCTGGATCTGCCGGCCGAGCATTTCGATCGCCTGCGCGACAGCGATCAGCTTGTCTTCCAGCACGTCGACGGCGGAGCTGTTGTTCAGCGAGCCGATCTGCGACTTGATCTCGTCCAGCCGATAGGCAAGTGCCACCAGCTCGTCGTCACGGTTCTGATCAAACGCGATCAGCCGATCCTCGACGCCGTTCCAGCGGTTTTCCATGCGGCGCATGCTGTCTTCACGCGCCAGGCCGTCGATCATCGCCCGCAGTTCGTCGAAGTCTCCGCGTAGCGCATCGGCCTGCGCGGGAGACGCCTGGCGGCCAAGCTGCTGGATGCTGTCGGCGAGGCGCTGCATGTCGCCACGCACGTCTTCGGCAAAGCTGTGATCCTGTGCCTGGTCCTTGATGCCGCGAATTTCGGAGCGCAACGAATTCATCTCGCGCGTCAGCCCGTCGGTGATGTCGCGTTTCAGGTCCTGGCGCAAACCGACGAGGGCTTCCGCGATATCGTTGACGGCTGAGGACGGGCGCTGCGGCTGACTATGGAGCGGCTGGGGGCGCGGCTCTTCTGCGAAGCGCGCAGAGACCGGCCGCTCAGAAGCGATGCGTTCCGGGGCGTAGCGTTCCGGCTCGCGCTGCGACAGCCGATCGCGAAGCGGCGGACGCTCGCGCGAAGCGCTGAGGCTGCGCTGACGCTGCATGATCTCGGCGACGGCGTCACGGGGCGCTATGGGTTCTCTGGCCGGTTCGCGGGCGGGAACGCGCTCGGGCGGCCTTGGGGCCGCGTCGCGGGCAGCGCCGTTCATCAGGCCCTCGATACGAGCCTCCAAACCTTCGATGGTGCGGTTCAATGCGTCGAGCGACGGCCGCTCGCTATAGGACTGGCTGCCTGCGCGCTGAGGATTTGATCGCGATCCATTCATGGTGTTCTTCGCCCCTGTCGTCGGCCATCTCGAAAGTCGTCACGGAAGAAAACAGCTTTCTTCACCCCTGTGGCGCTTCCGACGCGGGCAAAACTACAACGATGCGACGCCAGGACAGGTTGCAGTTTTGACCATCTCAACACCCACCTTTCACGAAACGTGGTAAACAAGCGGTTAACCTGCGGATGGTTTTTTAACGATTTGGCAGGATCGTGCCGCAAGCGCCGAGTTTACGGCGTTCCTTTCCACTTCCCCGGGTATCAGCGACGAAAATTCACAACCCGCAATTTTTGACGTTTACGCAAACGTCAAAACTTTGTAGCATCCTGCCAACGATGCGAGACCCCCTAGAGCATCCCGCTTTCACGTAGAATCACCGAAAGCGGAAAGATGTTCTAGAATCATAGTTCTAGGGCGTCCCTTGTGCGGTCATCCGAACGCACGGCACTCTTAGAGGAGGGCGGCGCATCCGGCATCCTGCAACCGGGCGTCGACAACGAGACACGACAGCCCGAAGCACCAAAGGCGAGGAAAGAATGCCCATCTACAAGGCTCCAGTCGACGACACCCTCTTCATCCTGAACGACGTGCTCGGCATCGAACGCTACAACAATCTTCAAGGTTTCGGCGATGCGACGCCTGACATGATCGAGGCGATCGTCGGCGAAGCGGCCAAGCTCGCCGAGGAGGTTCTTTTCCCGGTCAATCTCTCCGGTGACCAGGAAGGCTGCAAGCGCCGCGACGACGCCTCGGTCAGCGTACCGAAGGGGTTCAAGGAAGCCTTCGATCTCTACCGCGAAGGAGGCTGGCTCGGCCTCGCCGTTCCCGAGGAATTCGGCGGCCAGGGCCTGCCCTATACGCTGCACACCGCAGTCGGCGAATATATGTCGTCCGCCAACATGGCGCTGACCATGTATCCGGGCCTCACCCAGGGCGCGATCGCCGCGATCCTCGTTCACGGCACGGACGAGCAGAAGCAGGCCTACCTGCCGAAGATGGTCGCCGGCACCTGGACCGGCACGATGAACCTCACCGAGCCGCATTGCGGCACCGACCTCGGCCTGCTGCGCACCAAGGCGGTGCCCGCCGGCAACGGCGCCTACAAGATCTCAGGCCAGAAGATCTTCATCTCCGCCGGCGAACACGACATGTCCGACAACATCATCCATCTGGTGCTCGCCCGCATCGAGGGCGCGCCCGAGGGCGTGAAGGGCATCTCGCTGTTCATCGTGCCGAAGTTCAAGCTCAATGCCGACGGCGAACCCGGCGAACGCAACGGCGTTTCCTGCGGTGCGATCGAACACAAGATGGGCATCCACGGCAACTCCACCTGCGTCATGAACTATGACGAGGCCGAGGGCTATCTCATCGGAACGGAGAACAAGGGCCTCAACGCCATGTTCGTGATGATGAACGAGGCCCGCCTCGGCGTCGGCCTGCAGGGCCTGTCGATTGCCGAAGTCGCCTACCAGAACGCCGCCAATTATGCCCGCGACCGTATCCAGGGCCGCTCGCTCTCCGGCCCGAAGGCGCCGGACAAGAAGGCCGACCCGATCATCGTGCATCCGGACGTCCGCCGCACGCTGTTGACGATCAAGGCCTTCAACGAAGCCGGCCGTGCCTTTACGCTCTGGACGGCACTGAAGTCCGACATCGCGCACCGCTCCGACAACGAAGCCGACCGCCAGACGGCCGACGACATCCTCGGCCTGATGACGCCGATCCTGAAGGGCGTCTTGACCGACAAGGGCTTCGACCATGCCGTCATGGCGCAGCAGATGTTTGGCGGCCACGGCTATATCGAAGAACACGGCATGAGCCAGTATGTCCGCGACGCCCGTATCGCGATGATCTACGAAGGTGCCAACGGCATCCAGGCGCTCGACCTCGTCGGTCGCAAGCTCGGCCTCAACGGCGGCCGCGCCGTCATGGCCCTGTTCAAGGAGATCGGCGATTTCTGTGAGGAAAACCGCAGCAACGAGAAGCTCTCCGCCTATACGAAGGCGCTGAAGAAGGGCCTCAACGACCTGCAGGCCTCCACCATGTGGTTCATGCAGAACGCCATGGCCAAGCCCGACAACGCGGGTGCCGGCTCGACCGACTACATGCACCTCTTCGGTCTCGTAGTCCTCGGCTACATGTGGGCGAAGATCGCCAAGACCGCTGAGGAAAAGCTTGCCTCTGGCGAAACGGCGCGTGCAGACTATCTGAAGAACAAGCTGATCACCGCGACCTTCTTCATGGAAAGGATCCTGCCGGAAACGGCGCTGCGCAAGGCCCGCATCGAAACCGGCGCCGACACGCTGATGGCGCTCGACGCGACCGCTTTCTAATCGCGTCGCGGGTTCGCTCTAAAATGTTTTGACGGGCAGCACCGCGTGGTGTTGCCGAAAGGGAGATGAGACATGACGAAAGTCTTCGTTTACGACCACGTGCGCACGCCGCGCGGCCGTGGCAAGAAGGATGGATCGCTGCACGAAGTGCCGTCCGTGCGCCTCGCCGCCAAGATGCTGGAAGCGGTGCGTGACCGCAACGACCTCGACACCTCGACCGTGGACGACATCATCATGGGCTGCGTCGATCCGGTTATGGATGCGGGCGCGGTGATCCCGAAGGCTGCCGCCTTCGAAGCCGGTTATTCGACGCGCGCTCCCGGCATGCAGATTTCGCGCTTCTGCGCCTCCGGCCTCGACGCCATCAACTTCGGCGCGGCGAAGATCGCGCAAGGGGCCGACGACATCGTCATTGCCGGCGGCGTCGAGAGCATGTCGCGCGTCGGCCTCGGCATGTCCGGCGGTGCCTGGTTCATGGACCCCTCGGTCAATCTGCCGGCCTTCTTCATGCCGCAGGGTGTTTCGGCCGATCTGATCGCCACCAAATACGGCTTCAGCCGCGACGACGTCGACGCCTATGCGGTGGAGAGCCAGAAGCGTGCGGCCCATTCCTGGGAGAAGGGCTACTTCAAGAAGTCCGTCGTTCCGGTCAAGGACCAGAACGGCCTGACGATCCTCGACCGTGACGAGCACATGCGCCCGGGCACCGACATGCAGGCGCTCGCCTCGCTCAACCCGTCCTTCCAGATGCCGGGCGAGATGGGCGGCTTCGAATCCGTCGGCATCCAGGCCCATCCGGAAGTCGAGAAGATCAACTACGTGCACCACGCCGGCAACTCCTCCGGCATCGTCGACGGCGCCGCTGCCGTGCTGCTCGGCTCCAAGGCCGGCGGCGAGAGCATGGGCCTGAAGCCGCGCGCCCGCATCCGCGCCTTCGCCAATATCGGCTCCGATCCGGCGCTGATGCTGACCGGTCCGGTCGACGTCACCGAAAAGCTCCTGAAGCGCGCCGACATGAAGCTGTCGGACATCGATCTCTTCGAGCTCAACGAGGCGTTTGCAGCCGTCGTGCTGCGCTACATGCAGGCCTTTGACATCCCGCACGACAAGATCAACGTCAACGGCGGCGCGATCGCCATGGGCCATCCGCTCGGCGCGACCGGCGCGATGATCCTCGGCACGGTGCTTGACGAACTGGAGCGCCGCGATCTCAACACCGCGCTCGTGACACTCTGCATCGGCGCCGGCATGGGCACGGCCACGATTATCGAAAGGGTCTGACGATGGACGTGACGCGCCGCACCCTTCTCGGACTGACGGGCCTGGGGCTGCTTGCAGCCGCCGGCTGCGTCTCGGACGAGGAAGAAGGCGGCGACAGCTTCACGCTCACCGGCGCGATCACCAATGTCGCCAGCGGCCCGGTTCCGGCCGGCACCGTCACGATCCGGCTCGAGGAGCAGGGCGTGATGGATGTCGCTGCCAAGCAGATTGCGGAAACGTCCGTCGTCAGCGATGGCAAGGCGACGCGCGTGCCCTTCGTTCTGCAGGTGCCCAAGCCCGAATTGGACAAGGCCGTCGATGCGGGCTTCACCGTCCGCGTCGAGCGCGACGGACGGCTGATCGCCACCAACACCAGCAAACAACGTTACAGCGGCGGATCGAATATCTCGCTGCACATCGAACCCATTCTCTACTGAGGGGGAGAACCATGACGAATTACACCAATTTCAAGATCGAGACCGACGCCGACGGCATCGCGCTCGTCACCTGGGACATGCCTGAGAAGTCGATGAACGTCTTCACCCAGGAGGTAATGGAAGAACTCAACGCCATCGTCGATGCGACCACCGCCGATGCAGTGATCAAGGGCGTCGTCTTCACGTCCGGCAAGTCGAGCTTCTCCGGCGGCGCCGACCTATCGATGATCAAGTCGATGTTCACCTTCCAGCAGGAAGAAAAGAAGAAGGATCCGGATAACGCCTCCCAGAAGCTCTTCGATCTGGTCGGCCGCATGACCGGTCTCTTCCGCAAACTCGAGACCTCGGGCAAGCCCTGGGTCTCGGCGATCAACGGCACCTGCATGGGCGGTGCCTTCGAGCTTTCGCTCGCCTGCCACGGCCGCGTCGCCTCTAATTCGAAGTCGGTGAAGATCGCGCTGCCGGAAGTCAAGGTCGGCATCTTCCCGGGCGCCGGCGGCACCCAGCGTGTGCCGCGCCTCACCAACGCGCAGGACGCGCTGCAGATGATGACGACCGGCTCGTCGCTGACGGCAGCCCGCGCCAAGGCGCTGGGCCTCGTGCACGAGGTCGTCGATGCCGACAAGCTGATCGAGGCTGCCAAGGCGATGATCAAGAACGGCCTGAAGCCGGTACAGCCCTGGGACGAAAAGGGCTACAAGGTTCCGGGCGGCGGCATCTGGACGCCGGCGTCTGCCCAGCTGTGGCCGGCCGCTTCGGGCATCCTGCGCCGCGAGACCTACGGCAACTATCCGGGCGCTATCGCCATCCTGAAATGCGTCTATGAAGGTCTGCAGGTGCCGTTCGATACGGCGCTCAAGATCGAGCAGCGCTACTTCACCGAGATCCTTCAGACGACCGAAGCCTTCTCGATGATCCGCTCGCTGTTCGTCTCGATGCAGGAACTCGGCAAGGGCGCCCGCCGCCCGGCCGGCGTTCCGAAGTCCGAGTTCAAGCATGTCGGCATCGTCGGTGCCGGCTTCATGGGTGCCTCGATCGCCTATGTGACGGCGGCTGCCGGCATCCCGGTCACGCTGATCGACCGCGACATGGAAGCGGCGACGAAGGGCAAGACGCACTCGGAAGGCCTGGTCAAGGATTCGATCGGCAAGGGTCGCCTGACCAAGGAAGAGGGCGAAGCGCTGCTTGCCCGCATCACGCCTTCGGCCGACTACAACGATCTGAAGACCGCCGGCCTCGTCGTCGAAGCAGTATTCGAGGATCGCCAGGTCAAGAAGGACGTGATCGAGAAGGTGGAAGCGGTGATTGGCGAGGACGCGATCTTTGCCTCCAACACCTCGACGCTGCCGATCACCGGTCTAGCCAAGAACTCCAAGCGCCCGGCCCAGTTCATCGGCGTCCACTTCTTCTCGCCGGTCGAGAAGATGATGCTGACGGAAGTGATCCTCGGCAAGGAAAGCGGCGACAGGGCGCTCGCCGTGGCACTCGATTATGTTGCGGCGATCAAGAAGACGCCGATCGTCGTCAACGACACGCGCGGCTTCTACGTCAACCGCTGCGTCTTCCGCTACATCCACGAAGCCTATGACATGCTGATCGAAGGCGTGCCGCCGGCCATGATCGAAAACGCCGCCAAGATGGCCGGCATGCCGGTCGGCCCGCTGTCGCTCAACGACGAAGTGGCGATCGACCTCAGCCAGAAGATCCTGAAGGCCACCGTCGCCGACCTCGGCGAAAAGGCCGTCGATCCCAAGCACCTGGCGCTGATCAACAAGATGGTCGACGATCTCGACCGTCGCGGCCGCAAGAACGGCAAGGGCTTCTACGAGTACCCGGCCAAGCCCGCCAAAAAGTATCTGTGGCCGGAGTTGAAGACGCTCTATCCGCAGAAGAATGCCGACAAAATCGACGTCGAAGTCCTGAAGCAGCGCTTGCTGGCGACGATCGCGCTCGAGGCCGCACGCACCGTGGAAGAAGGCATCGTCACCGATCCGCGTGAAGCCGACGTCGGCTCGATCCTCGGCTTCGGCTTTGCACCCTATACCGGCGGCACGCTCTCCTACATCGACGGCATGGGCGTAAAGGCCTTCGTCAAGATGTGCGAGAAGCTCGCCAAGGACTATGGCGACCACTTCAAGCCGACGGCGCTCTTGAAGGAAATGGCCGAACGCGGCGAGACCTTCTACGGCCGCTTCGACCCCTATGGCGAGAAGAAGCAGGCCGCTTAAATCCCGCTCAACGCATTGGAAACAGGCCCCCTGCGGGCCTGTTTTCGTTTGGCCACTCATCAGCCCATGGTTCGCTACCACAAGGCGGGTACATCCTCCCGGTTGGCCGGATCGCCCCAATAGAGCGACGGCAGGACCTTCGCAAGATAGCCGAATTCCGTGTAGCAATGCTGCAGCAGCCCGAGGCCCACGGCGTCGGGCACCGCATGATCTGCCCCAGCATCCAGCCCCAGGATGAAGCGACTGCGCAGCACCGCGCCCTGGCTGGTGTCGCGCGCCACGTGCACCATCTGGCCGTCGCAAGGGTCGCCGTTCTCGTCGAGACGCGCACCTTCGCCGAAGCCGATGCGGGCATAGATGGCGGCGGTAGCGTGGCCGGCCAGCAAAGCCCGCTCGAAGTTGCCTTTACCGAAAATTTCGTCAGGGTCATGAAACCTGATGACCGCCGGCACCGGCGGAATGTCGCCGAGGCTTTCGACGGCACGGATCGTCGCGCCGATATAGCGCTCGCCCTTCACCCGGCCCTCGTCCCAGCCGTTATGCGCCACATGGTCGAGCGGGTGCCACCACGAGAGATGCTCGGTCGTCTCGAAATGCTTGAACCACCAATCGAGCATGCGCCCCTTGCAGCCGGGAAGTTCTGTTCTGACGGCGACCACGAGCGCGCCCGTGTCGAGCCTGACGATGCCGGTCTCGGTCCGCATCGGCCGCGGGTCGAGCAAGTCGTTGATGTATCGGATATCGGCGCGCGCCTGGTCGGTGCTGGCGAACATTATTTTATCCTCTTCCAAGGTTGACGATTTAGGAAACGTTGAACGTTTCCTAAATCTCGTTTATGCCTCGAAGTGGAGTTTGTCAAAGGGAAGAGTATCCTTGCCGCCCCCCGTATCCGAGGCACAGAAGCAGCGCGGTCGACCGGCGCGACCGGAGTCCGAGCAGGCGAGAGCCATCATTGATGCCGCTACGCGACTGATGCTGTCGCGCGGCTATGCGGCGATGACGATGGAAGCCGTGGCCAAGGAAGCGGGCGTGGCGAAAAAGACGGTGTACCGTTTCGCCAGCGATCGGGACGCGCTGTTTGGACTGATTGTCCGCAATTGGACGGACAGTTTCCTGCCGGCCTTCGCCAGCGAGGCGGCAAGCAGAGAGGATGTCGGCGACGTCCTCGCCTCGATACTCTCGACGATCGCAGCACGCGTGCTTTCGGCCGAAGCAGTCGGACTTTTCCGGTTGATCGTCGGCGGTATCCCGGCGCGGGAGCAAATCCTCCCGATCTACGACCGCAACGGCATCGAGCGCTCGCGCGAACTGCTTGCCGACTGGCTCGTCCGCCACAAGGCGCGCGGCTTTGTCACGATCGATGATCCTGCGGCCGCGAGCGACCTTATCCTCTCGATGGTGATCGCAGAGCCGTTGAGGCGGATCGCCATCGGGCTCACGCCTCCCCTCCCCGAAACGGATCTTGCGCCGCGCATCCGGGCAGCCATCGGCCTCCTGTGCCTATGATGCCTGGCGACGCGAAGGCGGCGTCCGCATCCGCGCGGAGACAACCGAGTGACGCTACACCGACCTCTGACATATACTAGAGGGGACGCCTTCTGGTTGACGGCCTCCCGGTGCGGGCGCATCCTTGGCGGGATCAGAGGGGACACGCCATGAGCGAGCCTGATCTCTATCTGCTTGGGCGCGCCGGGCCCGAGGAAGAACGCCTGAAACGGCAGATTGCAAATCTCGCCCCGGACTCCGACCAGCAGCTCGGAAAAGTCGGCATCCGGGCGGGCGAGCGCGTGATCGATCTCGGCTGCGGCCCCGGCGGCGTGCTGCATCTCCTCGGCAAACGCGTCGGACCGACCGGCTCTGTGCTCGGCATCGAACGCGATCCGTATTTCGTCGCGCTTGCCCGCCGCTTCGTCGAAAGCCACGCGCTTCCCCAGGTGGAGGTGCGCGAGGGTGACGCCTATGCCACCGGCCTGCCGCGCCGGTCGTTCGACGGGGCCCACATGCGGCTGGTGCTTGTCAACCTGCCGCGGCCGGAGCTGATCGTGCTCGAAATGGTGTCGCTGGTAAAACCGGGCGGCTGGATCGCCAGCTTCGAAGCCGATTTCCTGGGGCATGTTTGCGACCCGCCGCTTGCGGCCTGGGACCGGCTGCTTGCCGCCTATGTCGCCTATTCCGCAGCAAGGGGCATCGATCTGCATGTCGGCCGACGCGTGCATCGGCTGTTCCGGAAAGCCGGCATTGAGGCGATTTCAGTCGATGCGGTCGAGCATGTCTATCCGCCCGGTCACGACCGCCGCCCGATCCTCAAAGATTTCATCAACAACGTTCGCGACGGGCTCGTCGGCGAAGGCTTCATCGGCCAGGCCGAACTCGACGCCGACATGGAGGCGCTGGACCGGCACCTTGCCGACCCGCACGTGCTCGTCACCTCACATCTGTTCTTCCGGCTGACCGGCCGCGTCCCCGAAACGTTCGTTGTCACGGGTTGAAGCGCTCCGCAGCCGCGTTATCCGCCTTCAGGCGGCTGCACTCGCGCGCCGGTGCGCCAGGCGCTCGCCGACGATGATCAGCAGGCCGGCCGCAAAGATCAGGCCGGCGCCGGCGAAGACGTTAGAGGCCGGGACATCGCCCCAGATCAGGAAGCCGAGGCCGAAGGCCCAGACGAGCGAAGTATATTCGAAGGGTGCAATCACCGAGATCGGCGCGCGGCGCATGCCTTCGAACAGAGCGTACTGGGCAATGCCCGCGATGACGCCGGTGCCGGCCATCAAGGCGACATCGAAGACCGCCGGAGGCGTCCAGAAGAAGCCAACCGCCAGGCCGGTCATGGCGATGAAGAAGACATTGGAGATCGTCATCTGCACCAGGGTCGTTTCCTGGAGCGCGGTCTTGCGCAACATCACCGTGCCGATCGCCCAGAAGACGGCTGCGGTGAGCGCCAGGAATACCGGCATCGACAGCTTCATGCCGGTCCCGAGCGGATCGCAGGCAATCAGCACGCCGACGAAGCCGATGAAGACGGCGAACCAGCGGATCGGCGGCACGTCTTCCTTGAGGATCGGCACCGCGAGCAGCGTCACGATGATCGGCGCGGCGTAGTAGAGCGTCGTCATCTCGGCGAGGCCGAGGTCGCGCGCCGCGTCGAAATAGGAAAGCCAGGCGGCGAGCAGCAGGAGGTTGCGCACGAAGAGCGGCTTGATCACCGGGGACGAGACGGCGCTGCGCACCAGCTTGCCACGGCCGATGACGAGGCAAAGCACGAGGATGGTGATGCTTCGGGTAAACAGAATCTGCCAGACCGAATAGCCGACGACGAGCCATTTGACCGACGCATCCTGCAGCGAGAACAGGAAATAGGAAAACGTCGTCATGACGATGCCTGACAAGACGGTCTTGTTCATGGGAAAGCCTCGATCGCGCCGGCGGAAGAGAAGCGGCAGCGTCCCGTCTGATAGCGCGGCCGCGACACACGCGGAAGAGGCATTCCGGCGGGCGCCTGTGGCGATTTCTTGCGGGTCGCTTCCGGCACGATCGGATGCCCGCTTGATGGAGATCAAGAACGGGCGCTTGCGCCGCTGCTAGAAGGCAGCGATAACGGCCACGAAACCCGGGTTCAACGACATGCAGCCGCTCGCCTTCGCCCTTGCCGCCCTGATCCTGCTCGCAACGCCGGGGCCAACAAACACGCTGCTCTGGCTGTCCGGCGCCTCTGTCGGATTCCGTCGTTCCCTGCCCCTGCTCACCGGCGAACTCGGCGGCTATCTCGCCGTCATCGTTCCGGCGGTTGCGCTGCTCGCGCCATTCCTCGCCGCCCATCCGCAGCTTGGCCTGGCGCTGAGGCTCATCGCGGCCTGCTGGGTGCTTTACCTCGCCTATGCGCTCTGGACCACCGATGCCGAGCGCAGCGAAGGCGTTGTCATCTCCGCCGCCCAAGTCTTCGTCACGACGCTGCTCAACCCGAAAGCGCTGATCGTCGCCCTGGTGCTGCTGCCGCAGACCGGACTGGCGGCCGTCTGGCCCTGGATCGCCGGGTTTGCGCTGCTGGTCGTTGCCGTCGGATCAAGCTGGATCGGCGCCGGCGCCATGCTGGTGCAGATGTCGAAAGGCCTGTCGACATCGCATCTGCCGCGTCGGATTGCCGCCGTCTGCCTCACACTGTTTTCGATGGGAATTGCCGGCAGCGCCATCGCCGCCATGCATTGAAATCCCCGGAGATCGGCACCGTCCCGCGCGGATTCACGGACCTTTTGAGCGAGGCTGCCGCGCGTCAGGCGGAGACAGCCGCCTCGCCAAGTTCCTTGGCCAGCGCCCCGAACAACTGTTCCCAGCCATCGCGGCGGTATTCGAGCTTGTCCAGCCCATCGAGAAACGCAACCTGTTCGGTAAAAACCAGGCACGTGCCGCTGCCCTCCGGCCGGATATCGACCGTGGCTAGGGAAGCGGAAATCCTCCTGTCGTTCTGCGCCATCGTGTAGGCAAAGACGATCCGGCGGTTTTCCACGATATCGAGATAAACGGTGTCGTCGTAATAGGTCGTCTCTTCGTCCTGAACGAAACGCCCGCTTTCCCGACCGCCGACGCGGAAGTCGTGCGTGATTTGAGCCCCGGCGTCGACATTGACGAACCAGCGCTCCTTCGCCGCCGGCTCGGAGAAGGCCCTGAACACCTGTTCCGGCGTCGCCTTGAAGCTGCGCTCGATGGTGAAGCTCGTATGTTCCACGGATCTGTCAGTCATGTGCTTGTCTCCTCTGGACCGGAAAACCGGTGGCAATTGCAAAACTGGTTTCTTTTAAAAACTGCTATAATTTTGAAAGCAGTTGCACGTTAGCTTCACTGATGCGATAATGCAAGCGGTTTTGAAGAGGTGCCAATGAAGGACGACATTCGCTCGGGTTGCCCGATCAATCTTTCGCTCGAGGTGTTCGGCGACAAATGGAGCCTGCTGATCATTCGCGACATGATCTTCGGCGGTAAAAGGCATTTCCGGGAATTGCTGCGCTCCCAGGAGGGCATCTCGTCCAACATCCTGGCCGACCGGCTGAAGATGCTGCTCGAACAGGGCATGCTGACCAAGGCCGACGACCCCACGCACAAGCAGAAGGCGATCTACAGCCTGACGGAGATGACGATCGCGCTGGTGCCGATCATGGCTCAGCTCGGCGCCTGGGGACGGCGCTACCTGCCGGTCAGCGAAGAGCTCAGCATCCGCGCCGAGCTGATGGAACAAGGCGGGCCTGAGCTCTGGGACCGCTTCATGGACGAGCTGCGGCACGATCATCTCGGCGCGCTGCTCGATGGTCCGCCGCGGGTGCGCGCCACGCTACAGGCTGCCTATGAAGAAGTAGTGGCAAGAAAGGCGGGAGAGAAGGCGACGGCCTGACACACGCCAAGCGTTCGCCACCCGTTCAAAGCCCGATCACCGACAGCATGACGAAGGTGGCGAACAACACGAAATGGGTCATGCCTTCGATGGCATTGGTCTGGCCGTCGTTGAGGTTGATCGCCGCGACGATCAAGGTGATCGTCACCATCACCGTCTGCACCGGCGACATGGCCATTGCGAAAGGCTGGCCGGTATAAAGTGCGATCGCCTCCATCACCGGCACGGTCAGGATGACCGTCGAAAGCGAGGCGCCGAGCGCGATATTGACCACGGCCTGCATGCGGTTGGCGAGAGCTGCGCGCATGGCGGTCATGATCTCCGGCGAGGCGGAAATCGCGGCAACCACGACGGCCGTGACCGCCGGCGGAGCACCGCTCCCCTTCAGGCCCGATGTCAGCAGCGACGACATCACTTCCGCCAGCACACCGATCAGCACGATGCCGAGGATCAGGATCACGATCGACGGCAATACCGGCTGGTCCGAACTGCCCTGTCTCGCGCTCCCCTCGCCCTTCGCCTTCGGATAGCTGTAGCTGAAGAAATAGCTGTGCACCCCCACCTGCATGCGCAGGAACAGGGCGTAGAGCGTGATCATCGCGCCGATGGTGAAGACCGAGTAGAGATGCCATTTCGCCGCCGGTACGAATTCCGGCACGATCATCGAAATCCCCATCGCCGTCAGGATCATCACACTGTAGGTGCGGGCGGAATCGTCGTTATAGGGCTGCTCGCCGTGTTTCAGGCCACCGAGCAGGGCAGCCAGTCCCAGAATGCCGTTAATGTCGAGCATGACGGCCGCATAGATCGTGTCGCGCACGAGCGTCGGCGAGGTCTCGCTCGTCATCATGATCGCCAGCACGACGACCTCGACCAGTACCGCCGAGAGCGTCAGGATCATGGTGCCGTAGGGATCGCCGACCTTGGATGCCAGCACTTCGGCATGGTGCGACACCCGCAGCGACGCCAGCACGATCGCGACCACCAGACCGCCAGCACCGAGGAGCGTCGCGAGCCGTCCCATCTCCAGAAGCTGATGCTCCAGCGCGATCCCGGCAACCGCGGCAGCAACGGCAACGAACAGCAGACGCTCCGATGTCATGCGCGCCAACAAAACGTTCCCTCCGGTGAAAGCCTGCTCTGTCCGTCAGGCGAACTATAGGGCCCGTCTTCCCCAATGCAAATGATGGGAAAAGGACTATTTTCCTTCGGATTCTTTACCGGTCCCCCGCGTTTCGGTAGTGTTGCGTTGAACAAACCCAGCAAGCGGCCGCCCTGTTCGGCCCGGACCTTTCGCATGTTGTCTCACGGCACGATCTGGCACGCCATCGATGCATTGGCCGAGCGCAATCAGCTCTCGCCTTCTGGTCTCGCCCGCCGCGCCGGGCTCGACCCCACCTCCTTCAACAAATCCAAGCGCCACTCCGCCGACGGGCGGGAACGCTGGCCTTCAACGGAATCGATCGCCAAGGTGCTGGAGGCGACCGGCGCCACCATGGATCAGTTCACCAGCCTGTTGAGCCCGGATGGCGCTCAACCCGTCCCGGCGGCTGCAAGCGCGGCAATCCCGCTGATCGGTTTCGCCCAGGCGGGGGCGGGCGGCTTCTTCGATGACGGCGGCTTTCCGGCTGGCCAGGGCTGGGACGTCATCGACTTTCCGACGACGGTCGAACGGCGGCCCGGCATCTACGCGCTCGAGGTCCAGGGCGACAGCATGCTGCCGCTCTATCGTGACGGTGACACGCTCATCGTCGACCCCGGTGCGCAGGTTCGGCGCGGCGACCGCGTCGTCGTCAAGACGCGCGAAGGCGAGGTCATGGCGAAGGTCCTGACACGCCAGACCCCGCGCACGATCGAACTCCTCTCTCTCAACCCGGAGCACCCGAACCGGAGCTTCGAGATCAGCCAGATTGAATGGATCGCCCGGATCATCTGGGCCAGCCAATAGGACGTTCTTCCTGATGCGGCAGCATTTATACACTCTCGCCGGCGGCATCGCCGCGATCGCGCTTTTCACCGGCATCCTCTATGCAGGAGCAGCCGCCATTCGCGACCGTGAGAGCGCGGCAACGCCGGACCTCGTGCTCGAAACGCCCGACATGACGGAATTCGAGACGGCGCCGGATCAAGGCGAGACGGGCGAAGACGTGCCGCTCGATCTCGGCACATCCTCTGGCGGCACCCCGGAGCCCGGTGCGGCAACGACCGGCGAGCAACCGCAAAACCCCGCGACGGAAAATGCCGCGCGCGCCATCGAGCCACAACAGTTCGGTTTGCCGGATACGGTGACCAGCGCGCCGCTCGAACGGATGGAGCCGCGCGCACCGCTGTCGGAACAGGACAAGCAGGCGAAGTCGGCGGCCGGGCCGACCATCCTCTACCGCCCGGTGGCTGCCGCCGCCGGCGTGATCCAATTCGACAAGCTGACGCTGCAGATCGACGGCATCGAGCCCGAGCAGGCGGACAGGACCTGCGAAACCGGCGGCAAGACCTGGCCCTGCGGCATCGTCGCGCGGACGGCCTTCCGGAACTTCCTGCGCGCCCGTGCGGTCAGCTGCGACATGCCGGAAGGGAGCGCCGGTTCTTCGGCCACCGCATCCTGCTCGCTCGGCGGACAGGACCTCGCAGCCTGGCTCGTCGACAATGGCTGGGCGACGCCGGTACCCGGCTCGCCGCTCGAGAAACGGGCCGACGCCGCACGTCAGGCCAAGCTCGGCTTCTACGGCGAGGACCCGCGCGATCTCAGCCACACGCCGATGACCTTTGACGATCCGACCCTCGGCACCGGGATGGACGAGCCGCAGCCGGACTTGTAAACAGCCGCGGCAACTCCCAGCTCTCAACCGTCCAGATCCTCTCCCTGTAGCGTTGAGACAGTGAGATGATCCAGCTCCTTGAAACTCTGCAATTCCGGATGAAACCGCTTCAAGCCGTTCCCGGAATTGCGCTACCGCCGGAAAGCCCCATGCTGCCAAGCCTCAGTCACCACGAAGCCCTCGTCTATGTCATGGTGATGATGTCGGCAGTCGACCGCGAAATGAGCGACGACGAATTCGCCCGCATCGGCCGGCTGGTGCAGTTCCTGCCCGTCTTCGAGGGGTTCGATGAGGACCAGCTCGTGCTCATCGGCCACGAATGCTCGGCCCAGCTCGCGGCTCCCGAAGGGCTGGACATCGCCTTGGAAATCGTGCGCGAGGCGCTTCCGGAAAAATACCACGAGACGGCCTATGCGCTCGCGGTCGAAATCGCCGCGGCGGACCAACGTATCCGCAACGAGGAGATCCGCCTGCTGCAGTTGCTGCGCGATCGCCTGGGTCTCGACAAGCTCACCTGCGCGGCTATCGAGCGCGGGGCGCTTGCCCGCTTCCGCCGATAGCCTATCCCACCCTGGCCTAACCCAGGTGCATTGCCCTCAGTAGATGCCGTTCGGGAAATAGCGCAGGTAGATTTCCTCGAGCCGACCGCTGCGCGACAGCGCCAGCAGAGCGTGGTCGATGGCCTGGGTCAGGGCCGGTTCGGATTTGCGGTTCATGATCGTCAGGCCTTCGCCGAGAAAGCGCTGCGAGAAATAGGCGCCATCGACGAGCGAGCAGCACCCGCCGGCGGTCGTGCCTGAGACCCAGAAGGAAAGCTGCAATCCGTCGGAAAAGACCGCCGGCACTTCACCCTTCTGCAACGCCGTCAGCATGGCGTCGCGATCCGGGAAAACCTTGGCCTCGATCTTCGGGAAGAACGCCTTGAACATGGCCTCATGCGTCGTCCCCGCCACGACCCCGACCGCTTTCTTCCTGAGATCCTTCGGACCCGCCACGGCACCGGCTGCCTTGGCGTTGATGGCGAACCGGGCGGGCAGCCGCATGAAGGCGCGCGAGAAGCCGAAGCGCTGGCGCAACTCAGGGCCGACGGCGATGCCGGCGGCGACCGCTTCGCCCTGCCCCTGTTCCAGCGCCGGCAGGAGTTCCGCATAGGTCACGGCCTGGATCTGGCATTTGGCTTCGATGTCGAGCTCGCGGCAGATCTCGCGCACCAGATCGACGTGAAAGCCGGAGAGCTTGCCGGACTGGTCGATGAAATTGAACGGTGGAAAGTCCACCGTCGTCAGGAAACGCAGACGCGCCAGACCCGTGAGATCGGGCTTGGCGATGCGTTCGCGCGCATCGAACAGGATCGGCAGATCCTTCGGCTGCGCCGCCAACGGCGTTGCGATCAAGGACGCGCAGAGAGCGAACAGGGAAAGAAATCTCATGGGCAGCGGGCCGGCATGTCTCATGTGGCAGGGGCGGCCCTTAGAACCGCGGGATGATTCATCGAGCGGTAAAGTAACCGTCCGCAAGGCAACTGGCCATAGGCCTCGCGCGAACGCGGCAAGAGAGGCTTCAGGAAGAATTGGAGCGGGTGATCGGGATCGAACCGACGACATCAAGCTTGGGAAGCTGGCGTTCTACCACTGAACTACACCCGCGATGCCTGCGAAATTTCCCGAACCGAGACGATCTGTCAAGGACCCTTGCGCGGTATCGCACGAGGGTCCCACGCAAAATCTCCTACTCGGCGCGGAAATGCTTCGAAAGCTTGAGGCCTTGCGCCTGGTAGTTGGAGCCGACGCCGAGACCATAGAGGCCCTCGGGCCGTTCCAGCATGTGTTCATAGACGAGGCGGCCGACGATCTGCCCGTGCTCGAGGATGAACGGCACCTCATGGCTGCGCACCTCCAACACCGCGCGGCTGCCGGTGCCGCCGGCCGAGGCATGGCCGAAGCCCGGATCGAAGAAGCCCGCATAGTGCACGCGGAACTCACCCACCAACGGATCGAACGGCGTCATCTCGGCGGCATAGAGCGGCGGGACATGCACTGCCTCGCGCGAGACAAGGATGTAGAACTCGTCCGGATCGAGGATCAGTTCGTCGCGTCCACGGCTATAGAGCGGCTCCCAGAAGTCGAAGATCGCGTGCTGCGCCTTCTTGTCGACGTCGATGACCGCGGTATGGTGCTTGCCGCGGTAGCCGATCAGGCCGTCCGGGCCAGTGCCCTTGAGGTCGATCGACAGCGCAATGCCGCCACCGCTGACATTCGGGCGCTCACTCGCCACGAGAACGTCGCTCTCGTGCAGCGCCACCAGCGCTTGCTCCGACAGCAGCGATTGGCCCACGCGGAAGCGGATCTGAGACAGGCGCGAGCCACGGCGAACGACGATCGGGAAGGTGCGCGGGCTGATTTCGAGATAGAGCGGGCCGCTGTAGCCGGCTGGGATCTTGTCGAATTCCTGGGCGCGATCGGTGATGACGCGGGTGAAGATGTCGAGACGGCCGGTCGAGCTCTTCGGATTGGCCGAAGCCGACATGTCCGAAGGCAGCGCCAGGCTTTCCATCAACGGCACGATGTAGACGCAACCGGTCTCCAGCACTGCGCCATCGGTGAGATCAACCACGTGCAGCTTCAGGCGGTCGAGCTTGTCCGCGACCAGGTGTGACGGGCCTGGCATGAAGCTCGCGCGGACGCGGAAGGCCTTGGCGCCAAGACGCAGGTCGAGGCTCGCCGGCTGGATCTGATCGGCGTCCAACGGCCTCTCGCTCTTCAGGCGCCCCGTTTCGAACAGCGCGGCAATCGCGCGGTCGGCCAAAATCCCAGTGTCGCGGCCCATTGCAGTCCTCTTTTCAGTTGCGAGACAAAACCAAACTCCGGGAATTGACGCAAGCGCACCCTAGCAGTATTGAAGCTTTATCCCGTGGTGATTTGGCCGGTCGGCTTGCAGCC
Organism: Ensifer sp. 2TAB8; assembly: GCF_052115125.1. Taxonomy (NCBI): domain Bacteria; kingdom Pseudomonadati; phylum Pseudomonadota; class Alphaproteobacteria; order Hyphomicrobiales; family Rhizobiaceae; genus Ensifer; species Ensifer sp. 2TAB8. The sequence goes on from NZ_JBFRGB010000001.1 coordinate 621,657, forward strand.
ACGTTAAACAAGTAGCTAAAAAGGCCGGGTGTCAAAACCGGCCCGTTTACGCGGCCGGTTTTTTTGTTTTTGAAGGTGATCGTCCCATGAGCAAGAACTGGCGCCCGGCAACCCAACTCGTCCACGGCGGAACCACCCGCTCCCAGCATGGCGAAACGTCCGAGGCAATCTTCCTCACCCAGGGCTTTGTCTACGAGACGTCGGAAGCTGCGGAAGCCCGTTTCAAGGGCGAGACCGAAGGCTTTATCTACGCCCGCTACGGCAGCCCCACCAACGACATGTTCGAAAAGCGCATGTGCATGCTGGAAGGCGCTGAAGACGCGCGCGCCACGGCATCGGGCATGGCCGCCGTCACCGCCGCCATCCTCTGCCAGCTGAGGGCCGGCGATCACATCGTCGCTGCCCGCGCCCTCTTCGGTTCCTGCCGCTGGGTGGTCGAGACGCTGGCACCGAAATACGGCATCGAATGCACGCTGGTCGACGGTCGTGATCTCAAGAACTGGGAAAAGGCGATCCAGAAGAACACCAAGGTCTTCTTCCTAGAAAGCCCGACGAACCCGACGCTCGAAGTCATTGACATCGCCGGCGTCGCGAAGCTCGCCAACCAGATCGGCGCCAAGGTCGTCGTCGACAACGTCTTTGCAACGCCGCTGTTCCAGAAGCCGCTGGAACTCGGCGCCCATATCGTCGTCTATTCCGCGACCAAGCACATCGACGGCCAGGGCCGGTGCCTGGGCGGCGTCGTGCTGTCCGACAAGGACTGGATCAACGAGAACCTGCACGACTACTTCCGCCACACCGGGCCGGCCATGTCGCCGTTCAACGCCTGGACGCTGCTGAAGGGCATCGAAACCCTGCCGCTGCGCGTCAAGCAGCAGACGGAAACGGCCCGCCGCGTCGCCGATTTCCTCGCCGAGCAGCCGCAGGTGGCCAAGGTCATCTATCCCGGCCGCAAGGATCACCCGCAGGCCGACATCATCGCCAAGCAGATGACCGGCGGCTCGACGCTCGTCGCCTTCGAACTGAAGGGCGGCAAGGATGCAGCCTTCGCGCTGCAGAACGCGCTTGAAATCGTCCGCATCTCCAACAACCTCGGAGACAGCAAGAGCCTGATCACCCATCCGGCAACGACCACGCACAAGAACCTCACCGACGAGGCCCGCGAGGAGCTTGGCATTTCCGCCGGCACCGTGCGCTTCTCGGCAGGGATCGAGGACAGCGACGACGTGGTGGAAGATTTCGCCCGCGCGCTCAAGGCTGTCAAAGCCTGAGGCAACGAAAGATACGGCCGCCGCGACAGGACGGCGGCCGTCGATCCCCCGCGGCGCTCATGCTGCTGCAGCGCTGCCATCCCAGGTGGCGTCACCTGCGGGATCGAGAGGGCCCAAACAGCCGATCGGGATTCTCGCAAGCCATTGCCCAGGAATGGGTATGCACAATCTTGCCGTTATTCTTGACGAAACCATCTTGCTGTAGAATACCCTGAAAGACCTGAAGCAAGGTGTTGCCCATGTATCGCGCTTTGACCCGCGACATAGAAGTTACGGTGGAGCCGTACTATCTCGAAGAGCAGTCGGATCCCGATGACGGCCGCTATGTCTGGGGCTATCGCATCGTCATCTCGAACCATTCGGACGCAGCCGTCCGGTTGATGACCCGCTACTGGCATATCACCGATGAGAATGGGCAGGTCGACGAGGTCAGCGGCCCCGGCGTGATCGGCGAACAGCCGCTGCTCAATCCCGGCGACACCTATGAATATTCGTCGGGCTGCCCGCTGGATACGCCGTCGGGCGTGATGTTCGGCCACTACAGCATGGAAGCGGAAGGCGGAGAGACCTTCAACGTGGCCATTCCCGCCTTCTCGCTCGATTCACCCGGGCTCGTGCGCACCCTGAACTAATTCCAGGATTAAGTGGGAGGCGCTTTTCCGTCCGGAATTGCGCCCTTCAAATAGCGACCCCGGCCAAATGACCGGAGGCGCCCGCTACTGCGGACGCACTTCGCTTGCTTCGAAACGGTAGGTGGTGGAGCAGAACTCGCAAGTCACCTTCACAACGCCATCCTCGAGGGTGCTTTCGAGATCGTCCGCTTCCAGATTGGCGAGCACGGAACGAAGCTTCTCGCGCGAGCAGCTGCAACGGTCAAAGACCGCCTGCGGCTCATAGACGCGAACGCCGCGTTCGTGGAACAGCCGGTAGAGCAGCCGTTCGGTTCCGACCATCGGGTCCGTCAGCTCGTCGGCATCGATCGTTTCGACCATCACCTTGGCTTCCGCCCAGAGATCGTCATCCTCGAAGACGTTTTCGCCATCATCGCCGTCGCCGCCGGACAGGTCGGGCTGGCGCATGCGCTCAGGCGCTTCCGGCAGGAACTGGGCGACCATGCCGCCGGCACGCCAACGGTGGCGCGGCTTGCCGTTTTCGTCACGGTCGAGCAGTTCAGCAACACCGAGCCGGACCTTCGTCGGAATCTGCTCCGACTGGCGGAAATAAACGCCGGCGATTTCTTCCAGCGTGGCGCCGTCCAGCGCGACGATGCCCTGGTAGCGCTGAGTGTGAGCGCCCTGGTCTATGGTAAAGGCGAGCACGCCCTTTCCGAGCAGCTCATGCGAGCGGGTGCGACCATCCTTCTCGGCAACGGCCAGCGCGTCGGCATCATAGCGGGCATAGGCACGCACACGGTCGGGCGTCGAGAAATCCGCAACCACCAGATCGACTGGACCGTCGCCTTTTGTCTGGACGATCAGCTTGCCTTCAAACTTCAGCGACGTGCCGAGCAGAACCGTGAGAACGACGGTCTCGGCAACAAGCCGCGCGACCGGCAGCGGATAATTGTGGCGCTCCAAAATAGCGTCGAGCATCGGGCCGAGCTGTACGGCACGGCCACGCACATCGAGGCCTTCCACCTGGAAAGGCACGACGTGATCGTCACCGGCGAAGTCGAACTCACCAAGCCCTGGCGTCATGTCAGTCATGTCTTGCTCCTTGCATCAGCCAACTGCGTTGCGCCAGGGACATTCCTATCCCTCGGCGCAACGTGCCCGCTGTCTCAATTGATCCCGCGATGAACGGATTGTCCACCGGGCATGTGCCGTTCGCCATTGCGCCGCACACCACCCATGGCAGTCAGCGCTTCACTGTTGCCAGGAGCGCCCCGCTTGCCGCCTAGATCGTGTCGAGCAGCCGCAATGTCAATAGCCGCCCACGCGCCTAGCAAAGCGCTGCCCCATCGGCCGGCCGCGCAGCGCTCATCCCTGCAAGCCGCTTAGACGAGGCCCATGCACCAGGCGATGATCGACTTCTGCGCATGCAGACGGTTTTCCGCCTCATCGAAGACCACAGACTGCGGGCCATCGATCACCTCGTCGGTTACCTCTTCGCCGCGGTGCGCCGGAAGGCAGTGCATGAACAGCGCATCGGAGGCCGCACGCTTCATCAGCTCCTCGTTGACCTGATAGGGCTGGAAGACGTTGTGACCGCGGGCGCGGTGTTCCTGGTTCATCGACACCCAGGTGTCGGTAACGACGCAGTTGGCATTGGCGACAGCCTGCTCGGCATCATGACACAGCAGGATCTCGCCGCCGTTGTTACGAGCCCAGTTCAGGATCTTGTCCTGCGGCTCGGAACCGAGCGGCACAGCCATGTTCATGCGATAGCCGAAACGGGCGGAGCCTTCGATCAGCGAGTGCAGCACATTGTTGCCGTCACCGGTCCAGGCGATCGTCTTGCCCTTCACCGATCCGCGATGCTCTTCGAAGGTCATGATATCGGCCATGATCTGGCAAGGATGCGTATCGTCGGTCAGGCCGTTGATAACAGGCACTGTCGCATGCTCGGCCAGCTCCAGAAGACGACGATGGTCGGTGGTGCGGATCATGATCGCGTCGACATAGCGCGACAGGACCTTGGCGGTGTCGCCGATCGTCTCGGCGCGGCCGAGCTGCATTTCGGTGCCCGAAAGAAACAGGGTCTCGCCGCCCAGCTGGCGCATGCCAACGTCAAAGGAGACGCGTGTACGGGTCGACGGCTTTTCGAAGATCATCGCCAGCATCTTGCCGGCGAGCGGCTTCTCGGCGGTTCCTGCCTTGGTCGCCGCCTTTCGGACGCGGGCATCGTCAATGATCGTCCGGAGATCGGCGGCCGTCATGGCCGAAAGATCGAGAAAATGTCTGGTGCCTGCCATCGTACTCGGTTCCTGTCTGAAAAATCGATCCCTGGTGCGCCACGCATTCCGCGTGAACGCACGAAGATCATTCTAACACCCTGTGTCGGCGTCGGTCCTATCCGTTAAGCGGCAGCGTTGCCGCCGGCCTTGCGCACTGCCTCGGCAGCGCGCTCGATGCGTGCGAGACCCTCGCGCGCTTCCTCCGCCGTCACCGTCAGCGGCGGCAGCAGGCGCAATACGTTGTCGCCGGCCGGTACGGCCAGGAGCTTCTCGGCGCGGATTTCCTTCAGGAGATCGGCCGAGGGACCCTTCACCTTGATGCCCAGCATCAGGCCATCGCCGCGGATGTCCTCAATGACATCCGGGAAGCGGTCCTTCAGCGAGGCAAGGCCCTGGCGGAACACGAGCGCGACATCCCGCACATGGCCGAGGAAACCGTCCGCGAGGATGACGTCGAGCACGGCGTTGCCGACGGCCATGGCCAACGGGTTGCCGCCATAGGTGGAGCCATGCGTGCCAGCCACCATGCCGGCAGCCGCTTCTTCCGTCGCAAGGCAAGCGCCGAGCGGGAAACCGCCGCCGATGCCCTTGGCCACGGCCATGATATCCGGGCGGATACCCCACCATTCATGGGCGAACAGCTTGCCGGTACGGCCGACGCCGGTCTGAACCTCGTCAAGGATCAGGAGCAGGCCGAACTCGTCGCAGAGCGCGCGCAATTCCTGCATGAACTCCTTGGTCGCCGGACGGATGCCGCCCTCGCCCTGGATCGGTTCGATCAGGATCGCAGCGGTCTCCTCGGTGATCGCATTCTTGACGGCTGCGATGTCACCAAACGGAACCTGGTAGAACCCCGGCGCCTTCGGCCCGAAACCTTCGATGTATTTCTGTTGGCCGCCGGCGGCGATCGTCGCGATCGTGCGGCCGTGGAAGGCACCCTCGAAGGTGATGACGTGAAACTTCTCGGGCTGCCCCTTGGCGAAGTGATAGCGCCGCGCCGTCTTGATCGCGCATTCCAGCGCTTCCGCACCGGAATTGGTGAAGAAGACCCGATCGGCAAAGGTGACGGCCGCCAGGCGACGCCCAAGGCTTTCCTGGCCAGGAACCTCGTACAGGTTGGAAAGGTGCCAGACCTTCTCGGCCTGCGCCTTCAGTGCCTCGACGAGGTGCGGATGCGCATGACCAAGCGAGTTCACGGCAACGCCGGCAGCGAAGTCGAGGTAGCGCGAGCCATCTTCGGCAATCAGCCAGACGCCCTCTCCTCGCTCGAAACGCAACGGCGCGCGCATGTAGGTGTCATAAAGCGGCGTGGTTGCAGTCATGCGAGGCTCTCCTTACTCCAGTCGACATCGATCCCGCGGCTTCGTGCGACCCGATAAAAATCAAAAATGCCGCCTTGCGGCGGCGCAGGCACTATTCCCATTTCGCACTGCAATGTCAACAAAACCAAGCCTTGCAGCGCGATGACAAGGCCCGTTTCCCTGCGGCGAAAAAATCAGTCGGAAGGGCTTGCAAAAATGCAACGCTGATCGAGCAAGTTGGGGAAAACTACGAATTCGATTCGGCTCGATTCCCCGGACTCTTGCCACGGAGTCCGACGGTCAGTACGTTAACATTCAATTACTAGACGCATGCGGCGGACCTAGTCACCAAAAGAGTTATCGCGTTTGCAACCTCGGGGTTCAGCCGGGGTGCGGTGAGGGATTCTGCCATCCCCAACGCTGAGAACGGAGAGTGCAGAGATGAACTGGACTGACGAGCGGGTGGAGAAACTGAAGAAGCTTTGGTCCGAGGGCCTGAGCGCTAGCCAGATCGCGGCACAGCTCGGCGGTGTCAGCCGTAACGCTGTCATCGGCAAGGTTCATCGCCTGAGCCTCCCGGGACGCGCCAAGGCTGGCGGCAGCACCACCGCTGCGGCCCGTCCGAAGCGGCCGACCTCGGCCCCGCGCGCACCGAACTACGCCGCGCGCGTTGCGACCCGCACCGTTGCCCGTCCGTCCGGCGCCACGGTTCTCAAGGAAGAGATCGAAGTCGATCTCGTGGCCGAGCAGGATTTCAGCATCAGCACCGACGTGGTCGTGCCGATGTCGCGCCGCCTCGAGCTGACCCAGCTCACCGAGCGCACCTGCAAGTGGCCGATCGGCGACCCGCTGAAGGAAGAGTTTCACTTCTGCGGCAATGACTCGCCGGAGTCCTCGCCCTATTGCAGCTTCCATGCACGGCTTGCTTACCAGCCCTCGGCCGAGCGTCGACGGATGCGCTAAGGCGCCGCACGGGAACAAAAGGAAAAGGGGCCGATCGGCCCCTTTTTTATTGGCTTCAATTTGCCATTCTCAGCTTTCGAGCGAGTATCCGGCGCCGCGGACCGTGCGAATGACGTCGGGCATGGTCGAGAAGTTCAACGCCTTGCGCAGGCGGCCGACATGGACGTCGACGGTACGCTCATCGACATAGATGTCATGGCCCCAGACGCCGTCCAGGAGCTGCGAGCGCGAGAAGACGCGGCCCGGAGAGGACATCAGGAACTCCAGCAGGCGGAACTCCGTCGGCCCCAGGCGAACTTCGCGGCTACGGCGATGAACGCGATGGGTTTCCCGGTCGAGCTCGATATCGCCGCAGCGCAGCAACGTCGAGAGCACTTCAGGCTTCGCCCGGCGCAGCATCGCCTTGACGCGAGCCATCAGCTCCGGCGTCGAGAACGGCTTGACCACATAGTCGTCTGCCCCGGTCGCTAGACCACGAACGCGCTCGCTCTCTTCGCCGCGCGCCGTCAGCATGATGATCGGCAGTCGCTCCGTTTCCGGGCGTTGGCGCAGCCGACGGCACAGCTCGATGCCGGAGACGCCAGGCAGCATCCAGTCGAGGATGAGGAGATCGGGCAGACGTTCCTGAAGCCGGATCTCTGCCTCGTCACCCCTGAGGATCGTATCGACGTCGAAGCCTTCCGCTTCCAGATTGTAACGCAGCAGGACGCTCAGCGCCTCTTCGTCCTCGACCACGGCGATTTTTGGCAACATCAGGTAACCACTCCTTACCGTGAGCGCCGTGCGGGTCCAGTGGACCGACCGGCGCTCAGACACTCTAAATCTGGAGCACAACCGCCGTTTTCAAAGGCGGTGCGAAAGCCGCGTGCTTCAGATACAGGAATTCGGGGCCGCGACCGAAGCCGCGACCGGATGATATTCATGGGGCATGCATTGCGAACGCGCGTTCGGCGCTAGAAGGGATGGGGAAGAGTATATGTAACTCCCCTCGTCCCGCTCTAACCTAGTCGTTGACCGAGCCCAACGTCGACGTGTTGTCATCCTTCGGACGCTCGCCTTCCGRCTGGGCACCCGTAGCCATGTAGTAGATCGTCTCGGCGATGTTGGTCGCGTGGTCACCGATACGCTCGATGTTCTTGGCGCAGAACAGAAGATGTGTGCAGGGCGTGATGTTGCGCGGATCTTCCATCATGTAGGTCAGCAATTCGCGGAACAGCGAGGTGTAGATCGCATCGATCTCCTCGTCGCGCTCACGGATGCTGTTGGCCTTTTCCGGCGAGCGCGAGGCATACACGTCGAGCACTTCCTTGAGCTGCACCAGCGCGAGCTCGGCGAGGTGCTCGAGACCGCGGGCGAGCTTGCGCGGGATGCCGGAACCGGCAACCGCGATCACGCGCTTGGCGGTGTTCTTGCCGAGGTCGCCGACACGCTCCAGATCGGAGGCGATGCGGATCGACCCCATGATCTCGCGAAGGTCGGCGGCGACCGGCTGGCGCTTGGCGATCGTGACGATCGCCTTCTCGCCGATCTGGCGCTCGGCATCGTCGAGGACGGTGTCGTCCGAGATCACCTTCTGCGCGAGAGCCAGGTCGGAATTGACCAGGGCGCGAACGGATTCGGCGACCATCTGCTCTGCGAGACCGCCCATCTCCGAGATGCGGCGCGTCAGGTACTTCAGTTCTTCGTCATAGGCGGACATGATATGCATGGACATGATCGTCGATCCTTACAGGCGCTTTCCAGTTACTGTTGCAGCCTTATGCGGCCTCAGCCGAAGCGGCCCATGATGTAATCCTGGGTGCGCTGGTCATCCGGATTGGTGAACATCTTGTCGGTGTCGTTCTCCTCGACGAGATTGCCGAGGTGGAACATGGCGGTGCGCTGCGAAACGCGGGCGGCCTGCTGCATCGAGTGGGTCACGATGACGATCGTGAAGTTCGTGCGCAGTTCGTGAATGAGTTCTTCGACCTTGGCGGTCGCGATCGGGTCAAGCGCCGAGCAGGGCTCGTCCATCAGGATGACTTCGGGGCTGACGGCGACGGCACGGGCGATGCAGAGGCGCTGCTGCTGACCACCGGAAAGCCCGGTGCCGGGCTCCTGCAGGCGGTCCTTGACCTCGTTCCACAGACCGGCCTTCTGCAGGCTAGTCTCGACGATCTCGTCGAAATCCGCCTTGGTGCGGGCAAGTCCATGGATACGCGGACCGTAGGCCACGTTGTCGTAGATCGACTTCGGGAACGGGTTCGGCTTTTGGAAGACCATGCCGACGCGAGCGCGCAGTTCAACGACGTCGATGGTCGGATCGTAGATGTCGTCCTCATCGAGCGTGATCCTGCCGGTGACGCGGCAGTTCTCGATGGTGTCGTTCATGCGGTTCAGCGTGCGCAGGAAGGTCGACTTGCCGCAACCGGACGGGCCGATCAGCGCCGTCACCGTGTTTTCCCGGATGTTGAGGTTGACGTCGAAAAGCGCGCGCTTCTCGCCGTAATAGACCGACACATCCTTGCCGATCATCTTGTAGGGCACAGTGTTCATTTTCTGATCCAAGGCCTTCTCGACGGCTGCTTCTGACATGATGTTCATAGTAATTACCTCACTACCAACGGCGCTCAAAGCGACGTCGCAACAGAATGGCGCCAAGGTTCATGACGACGAGGAAGATGAGAAGGATGATGATCGCGCCAGAGGTGCGCTCGACGAAGGCGCGTTCCGCCTCGTTGGCCCACATGTAGATCTGCACCGGCAGCGCGGTCGACGGTTCCATCGGCGAACCGGGGAAATCGACCACGAAGGCGACCATGCCGATCAGGAGCAGCGGCGCGGTTTCGCCAAGCGCATGGGCGAGACCGATGATGGTGCCGGTCAGAATGCCCGGCATTGCCAGCGGCAGCACGTGGTGGAAGATGGTCTGCATCTTCGAGGCACCGAGGCCGAGTGCCGCCGAGCGGATCGACGGGGGAACCGCCTTCAAGGCCGCGCGGGTGGCGATGATGATCGTCGGCAGGGTCATCAGCGTCAGCACGAAACCGCCGACGACAGCTGCCGAGCGCGGCATGCCGGCAAAGTTGATGAAGACGGCGAGGCCCAGCAGACCGTAGACGATCGACGGAACTGCCGCGAGGTTGTTGATGTTAACCTCGATCAGGTCGGTAAGCCGGTTCTTCGGCGCGAACTCTTCGAGATAGATCGAGGCGGCGACGCCGATCGGCAGCGACAGCACGAGCACGATCAGCATCATGTAGAACGAGCCGAGGGCAGCAACGCCGACGCCTGCCGCTTCAGGACGGCTGGAGGCACCGAAGGTGAAGATGCCGGTGTTGAAGCTCTTCTTCAGGATGCCGGCGCTTGCAAGCTCGTTCATCCAGGTGACCTGCTGGTCCTTGACCTTGCGCTTGCTCTCGTCGACCTTGAGGTCGATCTGACCCTTGTTGGCGGAGTCGATATTGGCTTCAGCCAGGAGCGTGACCGGAACGGTCTTGCCGATGATGGATGGATCAGCCACGACCATATCGCGCAGCAGCGTACGGGAGCTCGCAGAGACCATGTCGGTCGCCTGCTTGACGAGCGGACGCTTGGTCGCGTCGATGCCGAGCTGCTTGACGAGCGCGTCGCGCACCAGCAGCGGATAGTTGGCAGTCATCAGAACCTTGCTGTCGGTCGTGCGTTCGCCGTTGGGGTCGATGACCTTTTCCGTGAACTCGATCGGCAGCGTGATCGTCGTCTGCTGGAATGCGGTGTAGCCGTTGGAAATGACGGTCCACAGCAGCAGCGCCAGGAAAAAGAGGCCGGTGCTGATTGCGGCGATGCCGTAGGCACGGAACCGGCGTTCGGCGGCATAGCGACGCTTGATGCCGATATCGCGCTTGGCGGATGCGGGACGGGCGGAGATCCGGACGGTCGGGGAAGCGATGTCGGTCATTCGTACTGTTCCCGGTATTTGCGCACGATGTAGAGCGCATAAATGTTGAGGCCGAGCGTGATGACGAAGAGCGTGATGCCCAGCGCGAAGGCCACCAGCGTCTGCGGCGAGGTGAACTCGAGGTCGCCTGTGAGCTGGTTGACGATCTTCACGGTCACCGTCGTCATCGGTTCAAACGGATTGATCTGCATGCGGGCCGCCACACCGGCCGCCAGCACCACGATCATGGTTTCGCCGACGGCGCGCGAGGCGGTCAGAAGCAGCGCGCCGACGATGCCCGGGAGGGCTGCTGGAAGGATAACCTTCTTGACCGTTTCCGAGCGGGTGGCGCCGAGACCGAGCGAGCCGTCACGCAGTGCACGCGGCACCTGGGTGATGATGTCGTCGGAGAGCGACGACACGAAGGGGATCAGCATGATGCCCATGACGATGCCGGCGGTGACAACGCTCTGCGCCTGGATGAAGTTCTGGTAGTTGCCGGTGGCAAGACCGTTCAGCTGCGCCGAGATGTCACGCAGGAACGGGCCCACAGTTACCAGCGCGAAGAAACCGTAGACGATGGTCGGAATGCCGGCCAGCACTTCGAGCAGCGGCTTTGCGGTGGAGCGCAGGCGCGGGCTTGCATATTCCGCCATGTAGATGGCTGCGAAAAGGCCGATCGGCACCGCGAAGAGCATGGCGACGAAGGCGATATAGAGCGTACCGGCGAGGAGCGGGATCAGGCCGAACTGACCGGAGGCCCCTCCACTGCCGGCAGCAGCGAAGCGCGGATCCCAGACCGTGCCGAAGAAGAACTCGAACGGCGAGACCATGGTGAAGAAACGGCCGGCTTCCGACAGCATCGACGCGACGATACCGACCGTCGTCAGGATGGCAATGGACGAGGCAACGATCAGCGAGCCGAGAATGACCCGCTCAACCTGGTTGCGCGCCCGGAAGCGGGTAGCGACGTTGCGAATGGCATAGATGCCGCCGGCAATCGCGATCAACAGAACGACCGCGGTCATCAGCCAGCGGTTGGCCGCGGTCAGCGCATTGAAGTGCTGGGCGACGGTGACCATGTAGGGCTCGCCTTCGCCGGCAAGGGCGACACCCTTGGATGCGAGCGTCGAGCGAAGATTGGCGGTACCGCCGTGGAGCGCCGCAAGTTCCTCGCCGCTCAAGCGCAGCAAGCCGCCGGCGACGGATTTGACCTGACCAAGCGCGAGCTGGACGGCCGCTGCGCCCTGGCTCTGGACGGTATCCGGCAGGGCCGCCCGCGTGCTTCCGTCGATATAGACGGGAGCAGCAATCAGCCACGCGCCGAGGACGAGCGCCGCCGGCAGCATCGCCCAGATGGCGACGTAGCTGCCGTGATAGCCCGGCAAGGAATGAAGGTTGGAGAGCTTGCCACCGGAGAGCGCAAGCGAACGCGCACGACCGGCAAAATAAGCAATGAAACCAATAACAACAATTAACAAAAGAAGGAGCGAAGTACTCATCGGCACGTCTCCCCGGCATCGCCCGTCATGGCCGCCGGCAAATCGAATGGAGGCATGCCCCGGCGCGAAAAACCGCGCCGGGGCTTGTCATTATCAGAGCATGTTGCCGGCTTCGAAAGCCTTGCGGATTTCTTCGCGCTCAGCGTCCGGAGCAGCAACCAGGCCGTATTCGGCGAGCGGGCTGTCCGGGCCGATCATCTGGTCGTTGATGAAGAACTCAACATATTCCTTGAGGCCCGGGATAACGCCGAGATGTGCCTTCTTGACGTAGAAGAACAGCGGGCGGGAAACCGGATATTCACCGGAAGCGATCGTTTCGGTCGACGGCACGATGCCGTTGACGGTTGCAACCTTCAGCTTGTCGGCGTTGTTTTCATAGAAGGACAGGCCGAAGACGCCGATGCCGTTCTTGTTGGCAGCGATACGGGCGAGCGTTTCGGTGTAGTCGCCGTCGATGTCGACAGCCAGACCGTCCTTGCGAACTGCGACGCACTTGCTGTGCTGCTGCTTTTCATCGGCAACGGCAGCCTTGATGACGTCAACGGCGCCAGCTTCCTTGCAGCCTGCAGCCAGGATCTTCTCTTCGAAGACTTCGCGGGTGCCGTGCTTTTCGCCCGGAATGAAGGCCGCGATTTCTACGTCCGGAAGCGCGGAGTTGACTTCCGACCACTTCTTGTAGGGGTTGGCAACGATCTTGCCGTCGACGACGACTTCGGAAGCCAGGGCCTTGTAGAGATCGATAGGCTTCAGGGCGAGGTCGGCATTGGCGGCGTCGGTCGCAAAGACGATGCCGTCATAGCCGATCTTGACTTCCTGGATCTCGGTGACGCCAGCGGCCTTGCAGGCCTCGACTTCGCTGTCCTTGATCTTGCGCGAGGAGTTGGCGATGTCGATGGTATCCGGGCCGACGCCCTTGCAGAATTCCTTCAGGCCGGCAGAGGAACCGCCAGATTCAACGACCGGGGTCTTGAAGTCGGGGAAGGTCTCGCCGAACGTCTCGGCGACGATCTTTGCGTAGGGAAGAACGGTCGAGGAGCCAGCGACCTGGACCTGATCGCGAGCGGCGGCTGCGCCGGCAAAAGCGACAGACGCGACCAGCGCCGCGACAGTGAATTTAAGAGCTTTCATAAAAGTTCTCCCAGAATGGGCTTGTGTTGGTGTGCGCCAAGCGTTGCAGCGCTCTTCGCCGTCTTATCGGCTGCCCCTAGTTAGCTGCCGATAGCCACATCTTTTATGTCAGTTTGACGAAACATTTATGACAGCTCATGTCATTGAAAATACCAAGGAAAAATGAACGATCCCGGCTTTTCTCGCGCCAATATGTCAGAACCGGACCGTAAAGGTCGTACCTTTGCCGATCTCTGAATGGATCAGCAGCCGGGCACGGTGCCGGGTGAGGATGTGTTTGACGATGGCAAGGCCCAATCCGGTGCCCTTCTTCGAACGGCTGGCCTCGACGTTGACCCGATAAAACCGCTCGGTAATGCGCGGCACGTGCTCGGCCGGGATGCCCGGCCCGTAGTCCTTCACGATCACTTCGGTCTGGGAACCCTCTTCACCGCCGCGCAAGATGACGTCGACCTTCTTGCCCTCCTGGCCGTACTTGCAGGCGTTCTCGATCAGGTTCTCGAATACCTCGGTGAGCTCATCGCGATCGCCCTGCACGATGACGGGCTTGTCTGGCACCACCAGCGATACGGTGACGTCGAGGTCCTTCGCCAGCGGCAGAAGGCTGTCGCGCACATGGCCAAGCAAGGGTGCGAGATCCACCGGATCTTCAGGCGCGATGTGCGAGCGCAATTCCAGCCGCGAGAGCGACAGGAGGTCATCGACGAGGCGGCTCATGCGGGTCGCCTGCTCGTGCATGATGCCGAAGAATTTCTCCTGCGCCTTCAGGTCGTTGCGCGCGGGACCCTGGAGGGTCTCGATGAAGCCGCGCAGCGATGCCAGCGGCGTGCGCAATTCGTGGCTGGCATTGGCGACGAAGTCGGAACGCATGCGGTCGATGCGGCGCGCCTGCGAGATGTCGCGAAAGGTGATGAGGAAAATGCGGCGCGTCCGTCCCTCCCCGCCGATCTCGGCGGGTGCGACGCGCACGACGTAGACGGCATCGGACGGCAGGCGCTCGGTGTGCTCGATCTGGTTGGCCTTGCCGGTCGCCATCGTCTCGCGGACCATGTCGAGAACACCCGGTGAGCGCACCCGGGCGGCCAGGTATGTGTTCGGCGGAATGGTGCCGAAGGCCTTCTCCGCGGCGATGTTCTGGAAAACCACCGTCTCGTCGGCGGCGACCACCAGCACCGGCATATCGAGCGCATTCAGCGCCGGCATGAGCGGATCGCTGGTCGGGCCGTCGACGGCCACGGACTTCGCCGGGCTCAAGATCACGGAGGCCGGCGCGCTGCGGTTGAGCAGCGCAGCGACCAGAACGATCCAGAAGGGAAGCACGATGAGGAAGTGGATACCGGCAAAGGTCGCCAGGATCGCCAAAAGCACGGTGAGGCCCAGAAGCCAGCGCTCTGCTTTCAGCCGCGGCACCAGGTCCCGCCAGAACGCTTTCGAACCGTCCACCTCGACATCCTCGTGAATCACTTTGTCTTCCTCCCGAACCAAAATGATCGAGGAATAGCGATCCTTCATGACATGATTTTCACGACCGGCTTGAATCCGCAACGCAATTGTGGCCTCCTCCAAGGAAATCGAGCCCTGAGCACCGCGTCTTTTCAACGCTGCCTGGGCCTGCAGAAGTTTGAAAACGCGCATGATCCTGCCGATGATCGAAGCCGGTTTTCGGGCCCGTGCGCCAAGCCGAAAGGGCGAGTACATGGCGTTAGCGGAGAGGACGGAAAAGCCTGAAAGCCGCGCAGTGGAACTGCACATCGGCGGCAAGAGCCGCATTTTCGACATCGACAATCCCGAGTTGCCGAAGTGGATCGACGACGAAGCGTTTTCGTCCGATGACTTTCCCTACAAGAAGAAGCTCGACGACGACGAATATCTCGAGACACTGGAGAAGCTTCAAATCGAGCTCGTCAAGGTTCAGCTCTGGCAGCAGAAGACCGGAAAACGCATCATCGCGCTATTCGAGGGCCGCGACGCAGCCGGCAAAGGCGGTGCGATCCAAGCGACCATGGGCAACCTGAACCCCCGCTGGGCGCGCATCGTGGCACTGACGAAGCCGACAGAGACCGAGCGCGGGCAATGGTATTTTCAGCGTTATGTCGCGACCATGCCGACGGCTGGGGAATTCGTGCTTTACGACCGCTCCTGGTACAATCGCGCCGGCGTCGAGCCAATCATGGGCTTCTGCACGCCCGAGGAGCACAAGCAGTTCCTGAAGCAGGCGCCGCGCTTCGAGAAGATGATCGTGCACGAGGGCATTCAGTTCTTCAAATTCTGGATCAATATCGGCCGAGAGATGCAGCTCAAGCGCTTCCACGATCGCTGCCACGATCCGCTGAAGATCTGGAAGCTCTCGCCGATGGACATCGCCGCCCTCAACAAATGGGACGACTACACGGCCAAGCGCGACGAGATGCTGAAGGCAACGCACACGGACCATGCGCCCTGGACCGTCGTGCGCGGCAACGACAAACGGCGCGCGCGCCTCAATCTCATCCGCCACATCCTCTCCACGCTCGATTATGACGGCAAGGACAAGGGCGCGATCGGTGAGATTGACGACAAGATCATCGGGTCCGGCCCTGGTTTCCTGAAATAACGCCAAGGCGATAGCGGCGGAGAGCGACGGCCCCGACGAGCCGCCGCTATGGCCGCCCGGCTGGCGCTCGGATGTTTAGGAACGCCGAGGCGGTCGAGCGGGGCCTTATTGGCCCGGAAGGACGCGGATGGCGTAGAGGTTGAGGCTCTTGCCCTCGCCGCTGATATCGCTGTTGATCACGATCCGGCCGGCGGAGTTCGGCGCGAGACTGCGATCGAAGGTGATCTTGAACAGCATGTCGAGCCGCTCGTCGTGGACGGTGAAGCGATGACGGCCGCATTCGCCGAGCGAAGAGAAATTGCACTCGACAGCAAACTCGGTCGTCTTGCCGGGCTGCGCCTGCACCGTCAGCGCCATGGTCGAGGTTTTTCCGGAAAGCTGCGCCAGGACCGTCGCCGGGATCTCGATGGTGATGTCGCCTTCCGTTTCGGCGACCGAAGACGTCAGCTGGATGCGCTTGCCACCGTCGTCGTCCACCGGCTCAGCCTTGGCGCGCGCGCCGGCTGCGATGGCAGACGTGTTTGCGGGCGCGAAAACCTCCACCCAGTCACCGGTGAAGCCCTGCTGGGCGCCGAGCGTTTGCAGTCCGGCGGCACCGTCGAAATCTTCAGAAGCCACCGATGCCGGCGGGTTGGCGACATTGGTGTCGCGTTCGGCCGCGGATTTCAGGAGATCATTGGTCTGCACCCACCAGGCAGCGGCACCGGCCGCGGCGACCAGGGTGACGACGACCATGGTGAAAGACAGGAAACGGCTGCGCTTGCGGCGGCGCTTGCGATCCGTATCCCCGCGAACCTCGGGCGCGGCGGCAGCTGCCTCTGCGCCCCGTGCCGCCGTATCCGCGGCCGCACGGGTCGAGACAACCGGGCCGTCACGATCGGCGCGAAGGCCACCGAGCCCGCCATCATTGCCTGCGGAACGGGACGCATCGGCGGCGAAACCCGGCTCGCGGCGGTCTGCCGCCGGCGACTGCGGTTGGACCTGAGGCCTGGACTGCGGTTGAGATTGCGGCTCGACACGCCCCTGCTCCGGTTCACGAGCGCGGACGGCGGCGTCGACACTAGCGACAGGAGGGGTGACGGGAGGCGCGGGCTGTCGCGCCCTCAGGGCCGCTCGCTCCTCGGTTTCGATGGCATGGATTACCCCCTCCAGCCGGTGGCGCTGCTGGGCGATGACGTTGACGTCCTCAATTCCCTGCTTCTGCAGCCCGGCTTCCAGTGCCTGGCGGGCCGACTGGTAGATGCGCGCCCGTGTTTCCGCGCTGGCGCGGTCGGAGCGCTCAAGTGCATTTCTGATCGCAGTCTCAAGTCCGCTCACATCAAGTCCTCTGTGTAGGCAGGGCTTTGGGCCTGCCGGCGCGCTCTAGCCGCTACTTCCTCGATCTGTCTCCAGGGGCCTAACGGTTAAATCTGGAGGCACGCCGTTGGTTTTGTTAACAATTGCGTAACTGCTGCTTTCGGAATCTGCAAGTCCGGCGGTCCAGTCGACCGGCCAAGCCCGGGGAAAACGCGACAACTTCGCGGGCATCGTGCAGGATAAGCCCGCGTCGCCGGCGCGAAAACCACCTCTTTGCAAGCAATGAACTTGCTGCTATCTATTTTGACGTTTACGCAAACGTCAAAATTTGATGCGCCACGAGGGATGGAGAAAACGATGCCGCTTCCGCCAATTCTTTCCGGAACGACGAGACTGCCAGTCGTCGGCGCGCCTTTGTTCATCATCTCCAATCCGCAATTGACGATCGCCCAATGCAAGGCCGGCGTGATCGGGGCCTTTCCGGCGCTGAACGCACGCCCGCAATCGCAACTCGACGAATGGCTCGCCGAGATCACCGAGACGCTCGCCGATCACGATGCCCGGAACCCGGGCCGGCGCGCAGCACCCTTCGCCGTGAACCAGATCGTGCACAAGTCGAACGCGCGCCTCGAGCAGGACCTGATGCTCTGCATCAAATACAAGGTCCCGGTCGTCATTTCCTCGCTCGGCGCCGTGCCCGAGGTCAATGCCGCGATCCATTCCTATGGCGGTATCGTGCTGCATGACGTCATCAACAACCGCCACGCCAATTCGGCGATCCGCAAGGGCGCCGATGGCCTGATCGCGGTTGCCGCCGGCGCCGGCGGCCATGCCGGCACGCTCTCCCCCTTCGCCCTCATCCAGGAAATCCGTTCCTGGTTCGACGGGCCGCTGCTGCTTTCCGGCGCGATCGCCACCGGCGGCGCCATTTTGGCCGCCCAGGCTATGGGCGCCGACATGGCCTATATCGGCTCGCCGTTCATCGCGACCGAGGAGGCGCGCGCCAGTGACGCCTACAAGCAGATGATCGTCGACAGCAATGCCGGCGACATCGTCTACTCCAACTATTTCACCGGCATTCACGGCAACTACCTGAAGCCCTCGATCGCTGCGGCCGGCATGGATCCGGACAATCTGCCCGAGGCCGACCCGTCAAAGATGGACTTCGGCGCGGCAACCGAAGGCGCCAAAGCCTGGAAGGATATCTGGGGCTGCGGCCAGGGCATCGGCGCAGTCAAGGAAGTGACCTCCGTCGCCCGTCTGGTCGACCGGCTCGAGCGCGAATACGACGCGGCCCGCACCCGCCTCGGCCTGAACGCCATGCCCATCGCGGCAACCAACAAGGAATTTTCAAGTTCTCGAAACTGATGGCTTGAAATCTTGGCGCTTTGCGTTTATCAGCGCCTCACATTTGTTCCGCTGACGTCCGCGGAACTGCCTCCGGGCCGCTTTAGCTCAGTCGGTAGAGCACATCATTCGTAATGATGGGGTCACGTGTTCGAGTCACGTAAGCGGCACCATTCTTCTCAAAGACTTAGCCGACAGATCAACCCGATTTTCCGACGCAACCCGGCGTCGGGGTAACACTCTGGGTAACAGAAACGAAAAAGCCCGCTCGATTTGATCAGCGGGCTCAACGTGAGAATCAGCGGCAGAGGCGAATCAAGCGGCGGCGCCGATGGAGTCCAGCGCCCGCTCCAGAGACCTGTCATCGTCACCCAAGTAGGATCGCCCGCCGTTGTAGGCATTTACGATCCAGCGAGCCTTATGGGCCGCATCGCTCAGTGTCTGAGGCACAAAGCCCAGTATGGCCTCTTCAATATGCCTCACTGCTTGGCTGGTCCCCCGGGCCGCATCCAAGGCATCTGTATAGCCGCAAGCTGCCTCGGCAGCCTGACGCTCCTCAATCACGCTGTGGAATTCTTCTAATTTAGCCTGCAATCTCACCTGGTAGCTATGCCGGATGCGCTCATCGGCGCTCGCCCATTTCGGCGAACCCGACAATAAAGGGGTCATATGCCGTTCAAAATACTCGCGGATCTCTCCTTCAGAGCCTGCGTAAATGGGCTCGGTCACCTTGTCACCATTACTGTCTCTACCGACGATTAAACGGCCGACCTCAACCCGCGCCGCTGGGCGCGCCAGCATTATTGGGGATTCGTCGGCGTCGCCGACCGCGTTCCAGGCCCTATCGTCAATCCGGTAAGCCTCCTCGTGACGCTCGAACAGTTCGCGCAAGCCCGGCGACGATTTCGCCGAAACAATGCAGCCTCTTACTACAGATTTCTCCTCCATCACGCATCCCTCCCTTCGGCAGTACCAGCCAGCGGCTCGTTCTTTTGCTCTCCATTGTCGGCGGCCGCGGCACCTTCGCTCTCGAAA
Organism: Ensifer sp. 2TAB8; assembly: GCF_052115125.1. NCBI lineage: Bacteria > Pseudomonadati > Pseudomonadota > Alphaproteobacteria > Hyphomicrobiales > Rhizobiaceae > Ensifer > Ensifer sp. 2TAB8. Next base: position 640,887 of record NZ_JBFRGB010000001.1, read on the forward strand.
TAGGCGAGCGCGGCCTTGAGCATCGAAAGTGACAGGGGAAGGCCCTTGAACTGCCTCTCTTCTTCGAGGGCCAGGCGGAGCGCGGCCATGGCCCCTTCTCGCGTCTGCGCCGGCTGTTCCCAATCAGTGAGAACATCGAGGGGAGGACCATAGGTCCGGTCTATCGTCTCGTCGTCTTCACCGGGGGCTGAGTTGTAAGCCGCCAGGCCATCGCGATAGGCCTCGATGGCATCTTGAATGGGATCCCGCGCTGAATCTGTGCGCAGGTTGAGCGCTTCGAGATGTATCCGCGCCAACGAAGCGACGCTGGCTAGTACCGCGGGCTCTCCTGCGACCGGCAACTGGGTTTTGCTCATCATAGGCCTTCTCCTTAGTAACGTTTTTCGTTAAGGTTAACTTAATTCGTTTTCTGGTATTGTCAAACGTTTTCCGTTATACGTGATGAAAATGGTTACAGGAGCGAACGTGATCCCAGCACAGTGCAGAGCAGCAAGGGCTCTGGTGAATCTCTCTCAGGAGGAACTTGCGAAATTAGCGAGAGTCGGCCTCTCAACGGTGCGTAACTTCGAGGCTGGCCGGTCAACCCCGGTGCAAAACAACTTAGAAGCTATCAGACGAGTGCTGGAGGCAGCCGGCGTCATCTTCCAGGCCGAGGGTGAGACCCTGGCAGGCGGGCCTGGCGTCCGGCTAGGTACCAACTCATCAAGTCCCGGTGGTTAATGGGGCTCGCAATCGATTTTTGGTTATGTTGCATGCCTTCCTCCATGGAGCGGCATTTGCTTCAGGCGCTTGGTGACGTCTACTCCGCGGGCAGACGTATCGTTTCCGGAAGACTAAGTTCCACAGGCGCCGGCTTGTTTTGAGCCACCTGCGAAGCGCGACCACCCCTGAATCTGATAGTTGACGCTTGCTGATGACGCGATAACGTCGCGGTATCTCCGTCCAACAGTCGGAGACTTGCAAATGAACTCGTGGAGGCAACGGACTACGACCTTCCCTGGCATCGAAGAACAGGTTCAAGAGCGGTTTGAGGAGTTGTTCATGGCGTTGGGTGCACCCGAGGATATGGCGCTCTTCTGCCGGAGCACACCCGATTTTCAGAGCGAGATTTTTCTGCTGTCGCCCGCCGCTTCGAGGCTTGCCTCGGCGCTTGGAGGAAATTGGGAAGACGTCGATCCGTTTGATCGGAGTTGGCAACTGCTTGTGGCCAGCGGAGATCCGGAAAAGCGGTTTGGCATCCGACTGGGAATATCCGAATGATCATGGGCGAGGACGGCACGATGTCACTGACCACCGCCTTCGTCTCCGAACTCGTTTGGGCTGCCAACCAGGTTGATCACCTAACCATGTTCGAGAAACGCCGGCTGCTTGAACGGGCCGTTGCGACCATCCGTGAGATGCGCCAGCAAGTCGGAATGGCGGCGAGCAAGACCGAACCAGATCCAGTGATCGATCTTCAAACGACCGCGGCGGGGATCGAAAGGCTGACTGGCGACGACGTCCGAGCGGCGCTCCTTGACGCGGCAAACATGATCCGGACGTTGCGAATTATCCTGGACGACTGAAGCTCAGAGATTAGGTTCCTACCCCACAAACCTTCGTCTTCCCATTCAGTGGCCGCACGCCCTCAACGACGGATGCCGCATGCGCCTGGAGCAGTTCGCGCGACACCTTCGCATTGAAGCCGGTTCCGACGCTGCGGACATAGACCACCGCCCCTTTTTCGCAGCAAGAAGCAGACAGCGCCTCCTCTCTCTCAATGACGGCCTCGTAGCCCATTCGTACTTCACCTTTCCCCACTCCGGCCGGCGACCGGATACGGATTGTCGCGCCGCTTGCAGACCCCCTTCGATGTAGCTCGCCGCGATTTTCCGGAATTTTGACACCCAAAATCGGAAAAACGAGAATTCCGCTCAACATGTCAAAGTTAATTTCCAATGCGCCTACAACGGCGCATAAAGAGACTATCGCTGGACTTTAAGAAGGGCTCCGGCGGCTGGGAGATTCTATGCGCTTTCGCCCCAAGGGAGGGATTGCGCTATGTTTTCTCCACGGCAATCTGGATACATTCTTCCTCAAGACTTTACGGTCGTCTCAACGGTCTTTGAGAAGGTCGCGAATGCGCGGGCAATAAGCCGCGAGACTGAGGAGGGTGAGTGCTTGGCCCGATATGCGCTGGAACTGTACATGACCGGCACGCGTGATGAGTTGGACCTCGAAGCGCGCTTGAAGGAGTTCTGCCACCCGATCGGCTAAGGGATGCCGGCCGGTGGCGGTCCCACCGTCGGAGATTTGTTGCCCGACTTGTCGGCATGGGCAACTACCTCACCGAGGGCGGCGACCAAAGATCAGACGCTTAATCGAGATGGTAAACTTCCCCCTCCTCGGCCCGCTGGCCGACCCTCTTAAATGACGGATGGCGCAGCTTGCCATCCTGCGTCCATGCCCGGTATTCGACCTCGGCGACGAGAAGCGGCTCGGAAAAGATTGCACCCTTCCGTTTCAGGGCCACCGGAGGCCGATCCGCCGGGATCGCATCGAGCAGTTCTCGAAGTTGCACCGATTCCTTGTTGTTCCACCCGGTACCGCACCCACCGACGTAGACGAGGCCGCCACCCTTCCTCGCGGCCAGCAGCAGCCGGCCGATCGCACGCGGCATGGTCGACGGCTCATAGCCGACGATCACAAAGGTATCGCGGCGCGCGCATTTGATCTTGAGCCATTCCGGCCGGCGGCCTGAGTGGTAGGGCTTATCTCGCCGCTTCGCGATGATGCCTTCGAGGCCGAGCTCGCACGCGGCGCGAAAGAACTCGACGCCGTCGGCGTGGACTTCCTCGGAGAAGCGTATCACGCCTGTCCTGCCGGCGACGATCGGCTCGAGCAATTGCCGGCGCTCAGACAGAGGCAACGAGCGAAGGTCGCGACCGTCCAGGTAGAGAAGATCGAAGGCATAGAAGATGATTTCGCCGGCATCGTGTAAGCTCGGCTTCTTGCCGACTGCGCGCTGCAGCAGCCCGAAATCGGATCGGCCGTGGTCGTCGAGCACAACCGCCTCGCCGTCGAGGATCATGGAGGTGTGGCCCAGTTCGCGCGCCTCTGCCACTATCGGGCCGAATTTCGTGGTCCAGTCATAGCCGCCGCGGGTGATCGCCCTCACCTCGTCTGGTTCGACATGGACCGCGAGCCGGTAACCGTCCCATTTCACCTCGAAGGCCCATTCCGGACCTTTCGGCGGCTTATCGACGAGGGTGGCAACACAGGGGTCGAGCCGGCGCGGAATTGGATCGGCCGGCGGCGCGGAAGGCGGTTTCTTTTTCAGTGTTTTAGCCATCCCGCATTAACGCACGAAATAGCGAAACATCTCAATCGGTCTTCATGCGCGCGACGCACCAATCCCAATATGTCTCTACCATCTCAGTGGCCTCGCGCGCCGTATCGCAATAGCCCTGGTTCGGCCCCGGTGGAAAGCCTTTGAAGGCCCGGGGGACTGACCCGGCCCAATGCCACCGACCAGCAGCCGCGCCGCTCATCTCTTTCCGGATCCGGCCTATGTAGCCGACGTCGTCGAAACCGAGCCAATCGAAATCGGTGGGCGGATCGTTGGCGTCCAGTTCGGTACGGTGCCACTGGTAGCGGGGCTGGTATGGCTCTGTCATTCTTCTAAGATAAGGGGAGTGGCGATTTTGTGGGAGAGGAAACCCGTGGACAGCAATATTCTGGAGTTCCCCCTCACCCGAGACCAGCGACAGGCCAGGGAGAGGCTGGTGGATGCGATGCGCGAGTTTAATGCAGCGGTGAAGTCGGCCGCGAAGACTGGGCTTGAAGTAGATTTCTCCCCGGTCACGGCCTACGCCACCTACAGCGCCACTCCGCTTACATTGGTCAGCGTGGCTGCCAACATCCCTGGGAAGCTCCCGAGCATCGACGTCGAAGAGTTCTGACGGGGAACTTTCCGTGGGTGCGCCGGTTTTACAGACGCGAGCCCGAGTGTCCCCTTCCCCCAGCTAGGGCTCGTTGGAACAGTACCTCTCTCTTTTTGGCCCCGCCCTCATCGGGGCCATTTCTTTCCCTGCACGGAAAGATTGATTTAGGGCATTGTCAAATAGAAGGTGAGCCGCCATTACTGGTTGAGCGTCATCACACCGTTGACGCTAGGCCCCCAGGGCGCGACCCGCCCCAAGCACTGCGCGCTCTGGGGTCCACCCGGCGAACTCTTCGGGTATTGCGTTGCCATCAGTTCGGCGCATACTTCAACATCGCTGGGCAGTTATTAGGGCCCCGACGACTGGAAGACGTTACGCTTTCGCCCCAGGTTACAGGAGGTCGCGTGATGTCTCCCACGACCAATTCAAAGGTACTTCTCCCTCACGAAATCAATCAGATCGAACAGATCTTCGTGGACGTGCTGCGCGGGCTCGGCCTGTCGCGGAATAGTGAGGCCGCAGAGGCAATCGCAAGGCGCATTATCAGCTGCTACCAAGGCGGCACTCGGGAGAGCGGCGCTCTGAAACACATGATCGGCTACTATAAATCGGCGGCTTTGAATCACACACTGGCACAGACAAAAGCTGAAGCCATCAATCGATGGGAGAATGAAGGTGGCGCAATCGCACGTCTACCTTTTGAGCGATCCTCGAAGACCGACATGGCCCGCGCCCCACTTCATTCATAGGAGGTGTCAGTGCACACACCGCCAAAGTTGGCAGTCCAACATCTTGGTCCCCGCGATGTCGCTTTGATACGGAAGGTTTTCGAAGCGGCATGTTCGAAAACTCGCATTCCACGTCTCAGCAGGGACGCCGACCGACTAGCAAGCTTCATCACCGATGAATTCCGATTCGGGAACACTCACGAAGCCTCCCTTCTCGAATGCGCTATGTGGTTCGGTACCGCCCGACTTCCATCAGCAGTAAGCCACGCCTCAACCGTCGACACCCAAGTTGCAGCGACACGAGAGGGCAGAGATCGGGCAGGCCTGCGGAAAACCGGCGTGCCAAAAAGCCAAGGTTAGACACGCTCTAGGTTCCGCCATCGGACTTCAGTCCGCGCAAAGGTCTTAGGTTGGTTGTCGAAACCTATTGTCGCGTTAGCTTTCTTTTTAGCCCAAGCAGCACAGCCCTTTACTGCCTTGGGCGGGCAACGGCGCCGGAGCGCCCCTTGCAGTTCGCAGGGACCAACTCTGCCGTCGTTGCCCGATTGGAGGATTGAAGATTTGCGAATGTACGAACGACACACATATGGCGCGCCAGAGCGGAAATTTACGACAGGTCTACCGGTCGGGATGGTGCTCCTGTCAATGGTGGTGATCACCGCTTACCTGCTGGTCGGAGGCGCTTTGAGCAACAGTGGCGGTTCGATCGCCACCGTTCTTCCGAAGCCTGCTGTGGCTACTTCGCAATAGCACAAGGTGCGGCAAAGCTCACGGGCGGTGGTGCCCAACTGAGGGAACAGCATGGGCTTGATGCATTTGGGAAAGGCTCGCCTGGCCATGGCGCTGCCACGACATCGCCAGCAGCTCCGCGAAACCCGAGACCAGCGGCTCTTCGATCTCTTCGAGACCTATGCACTGGCTTCAACGAAGCTCGACAACCTCCTGCAAGAGGTCCCTCGACGGGAGGATCTAATAAGCGAATATCAGCAGATCTGTCTCGACTTGCAGGCTGAGGTCGTGGAATTGCTAGTCTGGCTGGATGATCGTAGTTCCCGTTAGGGGCAACAGCCCCGGCTGTCCTTGTGAAGCGGCGGCGGCTTTGGCACAGCGCATCGGGAACATTCCGCATCGGTTTCGCCGTTCGGGGCCATTTCTTTGTGCAGTCTCATGCTTGGAAAAAAGGCCCCGCTGAACGGGACCTGAGGCGAACCAGAGCCCGGCTTTTTGCCGAGAATTGCGAGCATCAATGACCTCGGTAGGCCCCACACCTAGCGGGGACACTAATGGCAGCGGGGCCTAGAGGCGCCTCGATCGACCGGGTTGAGGATCGAGAGCATTTGTAAACGTAGGGCGGCGGAAAAGGTTCCGTCATGGGACTTCCGTTCCCTATGGCCGCGCAAAGGTCGTAGGTTCGTTGTCGCAGGAACATTCCGCATCGGCGACCGTTGTTGCATTGCCGATGACCCGACGGATCAAAGGCTGGGGTTCCATCGTCAGTTTTAAGAATGCAGCCCCTTAGATAGCACGGTTGTATAGCACGCGCGCTCTGAGGCCCCGTCGGAAACGACGGGGTCATTTCTCTTCATGCCCTACCCCGAAATCTAGCTTGGTGAATCCTACAGTAGCGGCTCCTCGACGCGGTGCTTTACACCTCCGGGATCTCGCCACGGAGGAACAAAGAATGCCCCAACGCAAGAAGCGCCTGATGAAGGCAAGTGAAGTCCAGGATTTCGTCGACGAGATGATCGCAGCCGGTTGCGACATCTGCGCCGTAGGCCGGTACACCTATGTCGCCGGCGACATGCAACCAAGCAACGCGTCACTTGAGGAGGTTGCACGCATCAGTGAAAAGTACGGCGACGAAGACGCCCTCAGGCAGGAGATTACGGATTACCTCTGGTCGATCGGCCGATACATAGAGCTTGCGTCCGAAAGCACGCGGCACTAAGGACCTAGCACGTCTCGCCGATGGGCTAGGCGTAATCCTATGCCAAGAGGTTTCGCCTTAGTCCGCGTCGCGTCCTTTTCGCTAAGTGAGTAAAGCTAAGGCTTCGCTGGTAAACTGCGGCGAGACGCTCCGGCTGGGCCTCACGGTCCGGCACCCCGAAATCATCGCCGCCAATCGCGTCAAGCAACCGAGTTACCTCAACGTCACATTCGCGTTTTGGCTGACCAGTGAACAGGTGGGAGATTAGCTCTAATAAATGTTGCTGCCTGGCAACAATTTGTGCACGAACGAGCACTTCTTTGCCTGCCAGTTCCTCACCGCTCTGCGACCAGTATTCGGTCGCTAGATCCTGTAGCTCAGTCACTATTTTGACCAGGCTCCCCAAATCTTCGTCACGCGCTGCTTCTTGTGATTGGCTCTTCCGAACCTGCCCTTTGATCAGTTCGGCGATGATATTCGCCAAAAACGCTCCAACGCCCGCGGCGACAAGGGTCTGCGCCAGGGATGAGAACAAGCTAGTGTCCGACACTCTGACGAGCCGCCTTATCGACGTAATTCCAAATCATGGTGACGTACGTCTCATAAGCGGGGCCCGCCGAAAAATGAAACAACCGGCGAAGCTGTGCGGCATCGTAGCCTTCTCGGACCAAGCCTCCGAAAGCTTCTTCAAGAAAAGATGGAGGATAGCCGCTCGCGCCGTCCAGATCGATCGTCGTGTCAGTTCCAGCTTTCAACAGGGGGACAAGGACGTCTTCTCTGAAAGCCTCGCCACTGCCCTTCCCGTGGCGGCGATATCGCCCGCCTGGAAACGGTGTAAAATCTCGCGCGATACTAATTGTCTGCATAGTCGTCGTCCTCGAGACTCTCAGTGAACACATCGCTTGGCATGTTCCACTCAATAAGTGTACCACCAATATGTGAAGGCAATCCCCTGGTAACAATTCGGTCGTCGTCGTGATGAACGATTTCCGCTTTTCCGCTGATGATGCGGAGGTAACCGGAACCGGCATTTCGGACCACGTCGGCCATACGCTTAAGGCCGAGCCCACGATGACTGAGCCCAGTGCTCGTCCTACCAACCTCGAAAGCCGCTTTCAACATATGCGCGTCATCCGAAATGAGCCCACCGCTGTGTTTCGACACTGCTGCCAGCATACGTTCCCACAATGGCCCTTTCGGAAGGGTGAAAGGGATGCCGGCACCCTGATCGAAAATAAAGAAGCGCAAGCGATTTTCTGTCAAATCAAAACAACTTGCCCCCCACCATCGGTGGCCGGCGTAGGGGTGCGGAGGCGCATACTCGGGAGGGTATGCATGTGAAATTGCATTTTCGGCGGCCTCCATTAAGCCCTCAAAAAGCTCGGGTCGAGTAGTGAAACCAGCGAGTGTTTCCGCAAAATGGGTTTGCAACTCGTTGATCTTCTTTCCATCGAAGCTTTCCCCGGACTCCAGTGGTGTCAGAGTCAGGTGATCGGTCAACGCCCCACCTCCTTGAACTGACTTGATCTCCAGCAGATCGAAAACACCTAGTTCTGAAAGCAACGTCCTGACTTCTGGAGACCACTCCCCTGAATTCCTCGGTCTCAGGCGGGTCTTCCGTATTAGGGACCAGCGGTGAAACTCTGCTGCCAACACAATCGCCACAGGTATCGACAGCTCGCGAACTGGTACTAGGTCGACATAAATATTCTTCCTCTTCCCGTTTGAGAGTGTCTCATCCCGGAGGCGGTTGAGAAACCCGATTGTAGGTTCGAAGTTCCGAGCAAAGCTGAGAATGGAAGGAGGGGTCACCCGTATCTCAACAGCAGAAATGTGTCGCCTTCCCCGTCTAGCCACGGCTATGCGCCAACGGCGCACCCGCGCTACCCGGATGCAACTTTGCCTTTCGATTGAGACCTTTTTCAATACCACCCTCCACTGATTGCATCGGATGCAATAGCAATTTCTGGCAGTGGAGTCTCTAAACCTGAGGGTCGCGCGGGCGCGCTCAACTCGCTCTGTCGTTCCGCAACGAAAGTCTCGCGGGGGGGAACCAAGGCTGGGCCGGCGCCAAATGGGGGTGGCTATGGCGCCCGCATGCGTGGTCCGCGACCATTCTCTTCCAGCCGCTGCAGGATCTCCCGGACAAGCCGCATATCCGAACTGAGATTGTTGAGCGTGCTTTCGACGGCACGCATCGAGGTCGCGGCCTCGGCGGCCTGCTTCTCGACGGCGACAAGCCGAAGCTCATGGTTGTCGATCTGCCGCACGGTCGTTTCGAGTGTCGTTACCCGCTTCTCAAGCTTGTCGATGCTCTCGGCATGAACCTGCTGATTGGCGTTAACCCGCTCCCAGACGGCCCCCCAAGCAACGAGGCCGCTAGCGAACCCAAGCAGAATCACGACCGTATTTAGGTTCCATTCCCATTTCCAGACTGGTGCTCGAACGCTGGCCATCTCATCGTTCCCGTTGCTCACTCTTTGCCCCTCGTTGCCTGCAATTCGTTCGTACTGAAAATGAGAGCCGGCCCCCGAGGTTGAGAGCCGGCCTTTGGACGCTTACTGCTGGTTCTTTGGTGCCAGATAGGTCAGGACGGCCGGCAGGCCGATCGTGAGCGCATAGAGCGCAAGATAGCCGTACCAGGGCGTGCCTTCCGGCATGAAGGGAACGCCAGCACTGCCAGCAAGTGCGCCGCCAACGCCGGCACCAACCGCTTTCGATATACTCTGCATGTGGGCTTCTCCCTATTTCGCTGCTTTGGCTTCGCGCAGCGCCCGGGTGATCGCGGCATAGGCCTCGGCAGCCTTCACCAGCGCGTTTTCAGGGGTGATGCTACCGGGGTCTTTGCACACAGCCTCAACCGCCGCCCATGCTGCCGCTTCCTTGGCAACGAGGTTCGGCTTGATGTCGCCGGTGCCAGCAACGACCACGAACGCCGAATGCGCCGCGGCGGCTGCGGAGCAGACCTGCGGCAGGCTGTTCTGGATAGTAGTGCAAGCGGACAGCACAAAGGCCGCCGCCGATACGATGATCAGCGAACGCATTGTTCATTTCCTTCGATGGTGGGAGGTTTGGTTAGAGGCGTGCTTTGACTTCGGCGCGCATCTTGTCGCCGCATGCTTTGGCGCCGATGACGTTCGGCGCGAACGGGAGCCGGGTGAAATCCCACTTGCCGGCCTGCTTGATGCCCAGGTTCGTCTGGACCTCGGCATGCGAAAGGATCGTCTTGGGGGTGACCGGGATCTTATAGAACTCGGCTAGGTGCGCGATGACATCCATGGCGCGATGCCACTGGGTTTCCGTCATCGGGAACTTGCCGGCATGGAACGGGCTTTCGATCGCGCCAGCCATGCACGCGAGCGAAACGCCGATCGATCCGGTGTTGCAGCCGCGAGTGTGAGCCRCATAGTCATCGTCGGCTGTGCTCACGTTGTCGGAAATCGTGTGGTCGCCACGGACCACCGTTCCCGAGCCCTCGACGATGATGTGATAGTGCTCCTTGTCCAGTTCGGATGCCTTGTAAGCGCCGGCACTCCAATGTGCCACGATACGCGTCATCTTCACCGGCTGGAGCCATTCCAGCGGTAGGCGATACGTCATGATTTACCTCATAGTTAGAGAAACTAGACACTATCCAGCGTTGTGGCATGATGCCGACGGGAGGAGCATGCTGGGTTATGACTGGGGTGGCGCGCGCAGGCGCCGTATGAAGATTGCGCGATTTGGAACTGCAGTCGCACTAGCGGCGCCGTTGGCTGCACTAACCGCGCAGGCTGTGACCAAGGCACTCTGAGAACCTACTTAAATCGGCGATTCATCTCGACTTTCGCCCCCTCGGAGACAACCGATGAAGAAAATCGAGCAGCGATACTTCCACGTCATCGGTTGGACCACGCAGAGTGGTGACGAGCCGAGGTTTCTCTTCGGGGATCTGAGTGAGAAACAGCTCAAAAAGCAATTCATCAAGCCATATCGCACTGGCGGAAAAATCCTTACCCAACAGAAAATCCTGAACGCCACGGATCTAAAGGCAGTCAAGATCATCGAAACGCCAAATGTGAAGGACGAAGCCCTCAAGGCTGTGCAAGAACGCAGCTTGGAGCAGATCGAGGCGTTTAGGCGACAACAAAACTGGACAGCCATGACCTCCGCCGGCTACGGCTGGGACGATGTGGACATTGCCTATGCCGGTAACGAGGTCACGACTCACTATGTCAACAGTAAGCCTGGTTCCCCTGGCCTACTGAACCAGATCATTCATAGTCATTGGCTCCGAGTCGTTGGTGCCGGACTTATATTTCTCGCGTTCTTCGCCTGGTTTAACGTTTGAGGATCGCGCAATATGGAACGGCCGTCGCACTGGCCGCCTTGCGGGTGCCTGTCGCGGCTCAGGTCGTGAGCAAGGCGATCTGAAATTGAAAAAGGCCCCAGACCCACGAGGAAAATCCGGAGCCTTCCGTCTGAGCGTTCGAATTCACAGACGGCGCCATCTACGGCTGAGAACCGCCTGAATTCAAGACTTTCCGCGTCAAAGATTTGCCGCAGCGAGCCACATGACGTCGATTTGATCTTCAGTGAGCCCGAGGGCGCCGCCAACCGTCGCGATCAGCGGGTGCGTTCGGTTAAAGGTGGTCGCATATTCCCATTCGATCTGCGCCTTATCCCGATCGGCGCCGGCAAGCATTGCAGCGATGGTCACGGAGACTGTCGACGGCGAGATACCCGCCTCGACAAGGCCCAGCCGAAATTGCCGAGCGGTGAGCGGTGGCATCTGCGCCCGCTTTTCCTCGTCGTTCGGCTCCGGTGGCGGTGCGTAGGAGGTGATCGGAAAATCCGGATTATCGACGAGCCATCCCCTGATTGCCGGATTGAAGCCATACGGATCATCCGGGCGGTAGAGGTGCTTGTCGTCGGAGTCTGGCTCTCCTCTGACTGTCACCGTCAGATCAAATATCAGGCTGCCCGTGGTGGCGGTGTCGACCGTCTCGCGGATCGAGCGAACCTCGGTGACCACGATCGAGGCGGAAAACTCGATCTGATCAACCTCGGGCGGGGTGAGCATTTCTGCTGGGCTAAGCATGTTTCTCTCCTTAACCGACGCGCTGCATTAAGCAGACGTAGTTGTTTGTCGAGTACTGAAGGGCGCCACGGCAGCGCCACGTACCAGAAAGCTGGGTAGAAGCCGACACGCCGAGGGTGTAACCGTTGGCCGCTGCGATCAGGTAGACGGCATAGGAAGTGTTGTTGGCCGGGCTGCCGTTGTGGTACGCAAGCACATAGCTGCCGACAGACAGGTTGGTGTCGCTGGCTCCGGTGCCGGTGTAGATCTTCGGGAATGCCGACTCGTGGTAGCCATCCACCGTGTCGGCGTTGCCGGCGCTGTTGGCGTAGTTAACGTTGAAGTTGGACGGGTTGTAGACGTAGTGATTGGTCCCGTCGTTGCCGCCCCAAAGCCAGTTCGGCTGACCACCCTGGCCGTTCCAGTTGAAGACCATATTGACGCCACCAGTGGTGCCGTTCTGCTTGAGGTAGCGGGCCGTGCCGGCATCACCAGTATTGACGGTGACCTTGTTGATCAAGGCGTTGTAAAGGTCGACGCCGTGGCCGGTCATCCCGCCGGAAAAGACGATATTGCCGTCGGTCTGAATGGTCGCGGATCCGACCCTGAGGTTGGCGCCGGGAAGCTCGTAGAAACCGCTGGTGTTGTAGTAGAGGTAGCGACCGCCACCGCTCTGGTTCCCCAGGAAGAGGACGCCCGAGATGTCGCCACGGCTGGCGGTGATGTCGCCGCTCTTGATGGCGCCGGTGCCGGTATCGACCCCACCCTGGATCGTCAGAAGGCCGTCGCTCTCGCGGAAGGCCAGATTGCGGACGAAGACTCCGGAGCTGTTGTAGAGGTTGAACCGGATGGAGTTGTCGGTGACCTCGTTATAGACAAGCCCGCGACTGACCCCGGCAGCGGTCTGGAACCAGAGATGCCTATTGCTATTGCCCCTGATAATGACGTTCGAACCAGTCGTGAGGATGTCGCTCGACATCGACAGGCTGGTGCCGGCAATCGCGCCGGAGAAGGTCTTGCCGGTCATGGTCGTGGGCAAGCGCGCGTCGGCAATGGTTCCGGTCGTGAGATCACTCGCGGATCCTGACGAGGCCACGGCAGCAAGCCCCAGAGTCGCCTTCATCGTCGCTGCGTCGGCATCATCGAGGATGGTCCGCGCAAACGGCGTGAGCGCCGTAGTCGCGTAAAGGTCTGTGCCCGTCGTGTAGAGCATCTGGTTCGCGACCGTCGTCAGGCCGGCGATCGACTGCAAGCCCGCGTCATAGGCCTGCACGTTCGTTCCGATCTCGACACCGAGCGCCGTGCGCGCACCGCTCGCCGATGTCGCTCCGGTACCGCCAGCCGTGACCGGGCGAGCCGCGTTGGCGTCGGCCGTGAGGTCGTCGATGAACGTGTTGTAAGGTACGCTCTGAATGGTCGTGTTCGGCGTGCCTTTGGTGCCGGCGGGAGGACTGTAAACGCCACCTGTTCTAGGCATGAGCATTCTCCATAGAAAAAGGCCCCCTAAGAGGGAGCCTTGCAAGTTCTGCGGGTTCGTATTTTAGATTCGCCTCGACAACTTCTCGGCGATTTGCTTCATTTCCCCCGTCATCGCTGGGGGAAATCATGAAACTTAAACTTGCTGCGGTTCTCGCTGCCGTCGTGGGCTTTTCTGGCTGTGTCAGCCAGGATGAAATGGCGCTCTCCAAGAACGTCTATAAGATCGACGTCGACGCGCGCGGACTGATCCCGATCGCCATTGCCAGAGGGCAAATGCAGCAACGGGTTGCTGAATCGACCCTTGCTAAGGGCTACACCCACTACATCATCCAGCAGGCGGGCTCTCAGAGCGGGTCGATCTATGCCGGCAACACACCGGTGTATGGAAACACGACCGTCAACGTCTACGGCAACACCGCATACGCCAACACCACCTACACTGGCGGCCACCCAATCAACATTCCGACGTACCAGAACTCCATCATCGTCGCGATGTTCAAGGCTCCGAACATCCCGGGCGGCGCGCTCGACGCTGCCGAGGTGCTAGCCGCCTCCAAACCGAAGAAGAAGAAAAATGCCCCTTCCACCTGATCTGGAAGCCGCGGTTGCCGCCGTGGCGAAGGAACACGGCATCACGAGGGATGAGGCTATCGTTCTCATCCTTCGCGACTGGCTGACTGGTGGTGGATACATCCCCCTACCATCCGAGGATTGAGCAAACCCCGTTCTCGTGTATTTTAAGGCCATGATCCGGATCGTTCAGATAGCCTGCATCGCAGTGACCGCGTTGGTGCTCTTCGCCTTCCGCGAGAGTTTCCTCTCGCTGAAAGCTTGGTTCGGTCCGGATTTCCCGATCGGGTTCCTTTGCGGCGCCTTTTTCATGATGGCCCTATATCTGGTCATCATCTGGGTGGACCCGTCATCGCGCCCCAGAGGTTCCGCTTCCAAGCAGGATTGATTTCGTCAAGTCCTCGATCAGCTTCGGGTTCTGTCCGCGACGCTGCGCCTGAGCCAGGGCATCAACCAGTGCATCCCGATTACTGACCATCGCCTCTGCCAGCGAAGCGTTCGCCGCCTCGCGCCGGCCGCCGAGGATCGCATTGGCAATCTTGTCCGCGGTACGGATGCCGGCAGCGCGCACGGCACCAGCCGCACCGCCCGCCGCATAGGCGTTCCGGGCAAGGTTCGGATCTCCCGTTCCGCCGAGATCGGCGATGTGCTGCAGACGACGTGACGTCTCCGAATTGCTGGTGACCGCTTGGCGGGTGCGGGCAAAGGTCAGTTCGTTGTCGAGCACGCCGAACAGCCGGTCCGCCTTCTCCTGCCCGAACAATTGCGCCAGGCGCGCGCGGTTCCAGTCGCCCTCGGACTTCACCAGTTTGTTGAGGCGGGCGATATCGTTGGCGTTGCTGCCGAGGATACGGTCGACTTCGGCGCGGGCGCCTTGAGACAGCCGGAACGGCACCGCCGATGGGCCGATCTGCTCACCTTGAGGAAGGGCGCCCTCGGCGATTTCACGCTCAAGCTCTGCCGGCCGGGGCGCGGTCCTGCCATGATCAAGCACCGATTGGCCGCGCGTCAGCGCTTCTCGTTGGCGGGCAAGCTCGGCATAGGCCGCGTCGACTTCCTTTAGCCGCGGCACCGCGCGCGTCAGGGAATCGTCGATCACTTGACGAGCTTCGGTCAGCGCCGCGATCACCTTCGTGTCGGCTTCCGTACCGAGCATGCCGTCGATTGCCTGGCGCGTCTGGAACGCTACGCGCGGATCGTTCGATACCCGGTCGGTGCCAGTGGTGTTGAGCATGCCCCGGACCTGCCGCAAGGCGCGCTGCGCGTCGCCGCGTAGCGTGTGGATCTGTCTGTCGAGGTCGTCGGCGATCGGCAGGAAGTCATGCGGGCGAACGTTCTGGAAAACGCGCTGGTATTCCGGCCCCAGAACACGCTGGTTTGCCTGAATGCCCTCGTCGACGAACGACGGAATGACATTGCGGCCCATGGTCTCGTCGACAACGTCGGCGATGCGTGCGTTCGCGCCGGCCTGGCGAGCTTCGAGCGCCGACCGCATGACGTCCTGCCCCCGGCCAGGCATCGCAGCCAGTGCAGCTGCTTTGCCCTGCGTATTCGGGCCCAGATCGGCGATCATGCCTTCCGGTCCAAGCTGGTCGAGCCGCAAGCGAACACCTGCCTCGTCGAGCCCGTCGCCGGCAATCGCCTTCGCGATCTGGTTGACCGTACCGAGCCTGGTGCCGGCCGCCTGTGCTGCCTGAGTGGTCCGATAGAGGTCCATGAGCTTTCGCGCACCAGCGCCAACGACCTTGCCGACGGTCGGCCCTATCGCACCCAAGCCAAAACCAGTGGCCGCTCCCCAACCGGTTTCTTCGAGGTCGCCGCCGGAGCGAACGGCCGCGTCTGTCCCGCCAACGACCGTCCCGCCGAGTGACGACATAGCCGAACGCGTGAGTAGCCCCGCACTGCCACCACCGAACAGCGTCGGAGCGGCTGCTACCATCGGCAGAGTGCCGGCGACGGCGCCAGTCACGCCGGCAGCGGTCGAAACCCTCGGGTGCGCCTCCTGGGCAGCCTCGGTGAGCGCCTGCGCTTCCTTCAGGTTCTCGTCGTAGCTCTTGCCGTTGATCGCCGAGGAGAGAGCCGCCGCGCCGCGCTGTGTGGCGCCGAGAAGCATCGGGCCTGCAATCGGCATGCCGTTGATGTAGCTCGTCGTCGCGGCACCGAAGGCACCACTTCCACCGGCCGCGCGCTCCTCCCGATCGAGGAGAGCAGCGCCCTCCTCAAAAGACAGGTGACGCCCGGACGTTGCAGCGGCGTCTGTCGGGGGTGCTGCTGCCTGCATCCGCTTGATTTCGGCAGCAAGGCGCGTCGCTGCCTGAACGTCACCGGCCTGGTCGGCGTTGCGCAGCGCGATACCGAGTTGTTCGAGTGTGGCCACGTTTTAGCCCCCATATTTCTTGACGAGGTCGTCGATGCTCTGTTCCCCACCCTCGTTTTTCTTCGGGGCGGCGACCGAATCCCGGATGTTCCCGATCATGCGCTTCAGCTCGTCGACCGAACTCTTCGCGCGAGCGCCGGGGTTGCCAGCGATCGACGTGAAAAGCTGATCCGGCATGTTCATGATCCCGCCTTCCTTGAAAGGGTCGATGACGGGGTCATAGATCATGCGCTCCATCAGACTGAGGTCCGGGCCGTTAAGAACGCCGAGATTGAACAGCTCTTTCAGTTGGAGTATCACGCCCTGCCGGACCGAGTTGAGCTGATCCTTGCTCTTGCCCGGCATGGCCTCGATGCCCGTTTTCTCGACAAGCTCGGAGTAACGGTCCAGTTCGGAGTTCAGCGCCTTGTAAGCCTGATCAACCGATGCAGCCCGGTTCTTTTGGGCCTCCGGAACCTTCGGCTCGGTGAGCTGGATATTTCCGTTGCGGACCGACTGCCCCGGTGGCAACGCGGAAGGATCATTCTGCGAACGATCAGGCTGCGCCTGAGGAACGGACTGGGGCACCGCTTCAGGGGTTGCCTGCGGCACCGCCTGGGGCGTGGCTTGATTGCCTCCCTGGGGCGCTTGCTGACCACCGTTCGGCGTGATCGGCTGAACGGTACCGCCTGCCTGCGGCGAAGTCCCGAAGACACCCTGCGGCGTCAGGAAGATGAGTTCACCATTCGGGCCGGTGATCGTCTTACCGGCACCGAGTTGCTGCGCCTGTTCGGGCGTCAACTGCTTGCTGTCCATCAGACCATTGAGGGCTTGGGCTTCGACTGAATTTCCGCTGAAACGGAACTCGCCACCAGCGCCTGAGGCACCAGGCGGCGTGATCCATTCCTTGGTGTTCGGATCATAGATGCTGCCGGCCCCGGCATTGATGAGCGGCTGTTTCTTGCCACCATCAAGCTCGTTCTGGGCCTGCTGAAGCTTAATGCGGTAGAGCGGGTCATTCTGGGCCGCCTGCTGCTCGTACGCCTGCCGACGGCGCCACGTCTCCTCTTCCCGTGCTGCTTCCTGCTCACCCAGCTGCTGTTGAAGCATCATCCGGGCGACAGCCTTCATCTCAGGGGTAGCGAAGTCGTTCGTCAGCAGCTCGTAAAGCTGAGGATCGACACCGCCGGCCGACTGCGCAACCTGCGCCGGTTGCTGCTGACCAGCCGCCTGTGCCTGCGCGATCTGCTGCGGCGTTGCTGGCGTGCCGCTGTTGAGGGCGTTCATGATGCCGCCTTCAGCACTGGCAAGCTGCCGTGAGGCCGCGAACTGTGCCGGGATCTGCGTATTGGCGAGAGGCTGCGAGTTCGGCGGCACCGGGTTCGCACCCACGTTTACGCGCCTCGGCAACGCTGCAACGGTCATGTCGTCGGCTTCCTTCCCTGAGAAAGATGGGCTGACGTTGCGTCCGGGGAAGCGAGCTGCATACTCCGGCGTTTGCTCGAAAGCTGCCACCTCGTCGGAGAGAGACGCCCCAGCCTGGTTGGCGGCTGCGGCCGACTGCATGCGGGGATCGACGAAGGGTGACACGAACGGGCTCGTCGCGAGCATGTTGCCACCAGCCATCGCCGTCACCGCCTCGGCAGCGTTCCGCGGTGCATTGGCGTCAACCGTCGATCGAGCATTTCCGGCCGGCCGCGTCTGAGCGTCCGGAGAGAATGCCGGCTGACGGCTTTCGACAGACATGCCCTTGTCGTCATAGTAGGCGATCGGCTCGCCAACGGTGGCGCCGCCCTGCCCGATCAGCGCAAGCGCCTTCTGGCGGTGGCCGGCCATCTGGTTGTTGACCTTATCGGCGACGGTACCGGGTGCCCCGCCGTTGTTGGCGTCCGAAGCGCCATAGCGACCGACGCTGCCGGCGTTGATGGCCGAATAGATATCCATCATGCCCATGCCCGGCTTCACGCCAGCGTTGCGCAGGTAGCTGACCACGGCGCCATTCTCGCCGAGTTGCGAGCCGACCGGGTTGTTCCAGTCGATGCCGTGCTCTTTCGCCTGCGGCTCGCCGAACTGAAGGAAGCCCTGATGCTGACCCCATTGCGTGGTCGGGCCGCGCTTCGTCGGGTCGAAGGTACCGGCCGTCTCGTAGGAGATAACCGTCGCCAGGTCGACCGGGTCGATGCCGAGCGCGTTGGCCGACGAGATGATACCGTTGCGGATCTCGTCGTTGCCGACCGTGGCAACTGGCATGTTCCCCTTGCTGTCGACCTTCGGCATGTTGCCGCCGATAGCGCCGGGTGTGACGCCGGGTGCGTTCGCCGTCGATCGCGCGGGCGTGCCGAGGATCGAGTTGTAGAGCGTCGAGGCGGCGTCAGTGCCTGCTTTCTGCGCCTTGTCAGTGCGATAGCGGCTGATGCCCACGCCGATGCCGCTCAACAGCGCGCCGATGCCCTCGGCGGCCGTCTTCGGCTGCGAGCCCATAATCTGACGCGCCAGGGCGTCCTGAATTTCGCGCTTGCGAGCGAGCGACTGCGCGGTCTCGCCGGTGTTACCACCGAACAGAAATCCTGCCATCAATAGAGCCCTCCATTTCGGCCCATCGTGAAGAAGTTGGCGAGGCCGGTCAGCGCCGACGGTTTTGCCCCGCCTGGGGCAACAGGGAACGCGGCGTTCCGCTTGGCTGCACCGGCCGCGATTCCGGTCATCAAGGCGCCGACGCCTTCAGCTGTGTTCTGGGGCATCGGCTGTCCCATGATCTTGGCTTGCAGCTGCTCGGCGAGTTGCTGCCGGTTCTGGGTGGTGTCCGGCTTTTTCATGCCCGCATAGAAGGAGAACGGGTTGTTCATGCGACCTTCCTCTTTCCAGCAGCAGAGAACAGGAGGCCGTAGTCGACCCGGCGAAGGCCATCGTCACCCTTGATGACGACGTCTGGGCGGACCTTCTCGACCTCCTGCGCCATCACGCCGATGCGCTTCGGAGCGTTCTTGCCCTCGCCCTTGTAGCGGTACTCATAGAGCCCGCCGACTTGCTTGATGTCTTTTTTCGCGCGCTCGTCCGACAGCGATGCAAGACCCGCGACGCCGCCGAGGATCGAGCCGATACCCGCTTGCTTGGCGTTGTAGGCGCCGACCTTGTTGGCGTAGTCCTGCTGAACCAGACCGGCATAATCGACGTTCGGGATGCTCACACCCTGCGTTGGCACGAAATTCGGCTGGCTCACCTGGGCGCCGGAAAGCAGGCTAGAAATCTCGTTGATCGGCTGATTCCGCTGCGCGTAAAGCTCGTTGAGATACTGCGAGCGGGCATTGTTCTGAGCCGTGAATTTTGCTTGCTCCGCGTTGAATCGCTGATCCGCCAGCGCGTTGTTCGCCCCGGTCGTCGTGTTCTGATTCTGGAACATCTGCTGCATGGCGTCGTTGCCGAAGCCGGCAGCCGCCAGGCCCTGCTGGAAGTTCTGAGCCTGACCGGCGTTGTTTGCCTCCAACTGCGCGGCGTTCTGCCCGAACTGCTGCGCCTGCGCCTGGTTGCCAAAGCCGGCAGCCGCCAGCGCCTGATTGAAATTCTGCTGCTGCGCCGAATTCTCGAAGCCAGCCTTGTCGCGCGCGAGACTAGCGAGCCGCGATTGTTCCTGACCGGCGTTGAGAATGGCGCCGATACGGGCGTCGTTCTCCTGACGGGTCGCTGCGTCGATCGCACGGTTATAGGCCTCTGATCCGGGCTGAAGGCCCTGGTTCGCCAACTGCGTTTCGAGGGCGGAACGACTCTGCGCCAGCTGCGGATTCATCCGCTCCATGAGCGCATTTTCATAGCGGGTCGTGTCAATGTCGGCGTCATACGACTTGGTGATCGGCCCACTGTCACCCAGCGAAGTCTGGATCTTGCCAGCGTCCGCGATCGAGGTCTGTATGTTGCCCGCGTTCGGTAGCGACGTCTGCAAGGTTGGGCCAGTACCGTAGCCGGTATATTGCGGCAGACCGACTTTCGACGGGTCGCCGGCTGCCGGCGCGCCGGATAGGTCGATCGGCCGCCCGAGAAGATCGTTCAGCCGCGCCGACTGGTTGTTGGCCAGCGTCGCCAGGTTCTTCTCCGCAGCATCCGTCTGGTCTTTGATCGCCTGTTGTGCCGGCGAAAGTGTCTGCGTCGCCGTCCAGTTCGGCAAATCATAGACCTTGCCGTTGAG
The DNA here is from genome assembly GCF_052115125.1 of Ensifer sp. 2TAB8. Taxonomy (NCBI): domain Bacteria; kingdom Pseudomonadati; phylum Pseudomonadota; class Alphaproteobacteria; order Hyphomicrobiales; family Rhizobiaceae; genus Ensifer; species Ensifer sp. 2TAB8. The sequence continues at coordinate 661,109 of NZ_JBFRGB010000001.1, forward strand.
CGGGTCCGCCCATTTGGTTGAACCAGTCTGGGAATAGGTCAAGCTGCCGTCCGGGGTCACCTGGTTGATGTTGCCGAGGGTGCCGTTGGCAATTGCAGTTCCGATGTTGGTCGCAGTTTGTGCCGACGCCGTTTCGCGGGGATCCGGCGGCTTCGGGGCTTTGGGTTTACCCATGGTTCCTACCTCTGATTGACGGAATGAGCCCGCCAGTCGTTATCTGTGAGTGTGAAGATGATTTCCGCTTCATCCCGCCCGCGAAGGCGGGGAATCCTGTGGGGCGTGAAGCCGAAGCGCTCGGCGATTTCGACCATGACCGTGTTGCGCTCGGAGACGCGCAGAACCACCATCTGGCAGCCGAGCTGACCGAACGGATAGCCGAACATGCCTTTGAGCATCGGGCGGGTAAGCCAGCGTCGGCTGATCGAGGCCGCCGACAACTCAATGACGCCTGCCTCTGGGGCGTAGTTGTGGAAGACAACGCCGGCTGTCAGCCGATCGGCCTCGATGAGCCCCAGCGTCGTGAAATGCTCCCAGCCGCGTTCGCATCCGGGAATGTTGGCGGACACAAACGAGGCGATGGCGCGGTTGATCTCAGGAGCGTTCTCTCCTCCCCACACCAACATCACGCGCTGGCCTCGCCCGCGGCCACCTGCAGCGTCGCAAGGTCAACCTCAAGGTCTAGTTTCACCGTTCCGCCCGAGGTGATGACGCACCCAACAGCGAGCATGTCACCGGTTGCGCGGACGTTCTGACGGAAATCGTACCGGATGAGTTCGGAAACACCGTCCCAGACCGCCACGTCCCAGAGACCGACGTCCCATTCCGAAGAATTGGTATTGCCTGACGTGACATCGGAAAATGATGGCGTCGACCGATCCATATCGGCGCGGGCAAATAGCCTCACCTTCGGCTCAGACTTGCCCCGGAAATACATGTGAGCAAGCGAAGCCGCCGTGCGCTGCCCGAATTGTCCAGCCGGCGAGAACTGCGAAAGATAGGTTGCGCTGAAGGTCAGTCCGTCATCCGTGCCGCCGATATCGCCTTGCCACAGATAGCCGTCGAGAGAGCCGAAGAAGAGCCCGCCCTGAAGCGTCGCGTAGCAGAGAGCTTTCCAGTTGCTGATGGTCGACCACCGGCCGGTCAAGACATTGAGAACGAAGGTGGTGTCGGTGACGACGGTGTTTTCCGGGAAGGTCACGAAGACGATGTTTTGCTCCGGCCACTGGGTCAGCGTCCAACCGCCGCCCGTAGCATTCGCAGCCTTCTTCCACTCGTCCTCAATCGGACGCGAGACCGAGACGAGGCTCAGCGCCTGCCGATCGCGCTGGAATACCTGTGAAATGGGAGTGAGGCCATCAGTCGTGGCAACGAGGACGTCGCCGCCTGCGCGGATCCACGCGTTCTTTCCGAGCGGCTTGCCGATCTGGTAAACGCCTCTGAGGCCGAATGTAGACGCGCTGGCAGGATCTTCGCCGGCATAAACCGCGACCTCTCCCTCTGTCGAGATGAAGGCGCACATGTCCGACAGACCGTCGCCGCTTTCGAGCGACCACGAAAAGCCCATCAGCAGCGAGCCGCCCTTTTTCATGACGCCGCCGAGCGGGAACACGACAGCAGCGCCGCCGAAGGCGTTCACCGGCAGATAGTAGGCGTCGAGCGTAGCGTTCTTGAGGAAGAACTGACGATTCTTGAAGAGCCATCCGTAATTGAGCTGCGACATCGTCGTCGCATCCGGGAAGGTGATTGCTGGCGACGTCGTCCAGGTGCTGCCATTGTAGAGCTGTCGCGGGTTGGCGCCGTTCAGGCACACCAGGTTAGACACGCCTGCGTTGGTATGCTGGAAAGCGCACCAGTCCCCGCCAGAAAGCCCACTGACCACGGCTGCGGTGGTGGTCGGTGGAGCGGCCGGCGACGTCATGTCGAAGATGCCGGTATCCGTGGCAACAAACAGCTTTTCGAGGCCGCCATACTTGTACTTGAAGGCGCTCTTGACGTCCCCGCCACCGGCAGCGAGACCGCGTTTGACGGAACCGCCGCGAATTTTGCAGCCGTTCAGCGTCGGGAAGAAATTGCGCATGACAACAGCAGAACCTGGCGCCTGGTTCGCGACGTCGGCAGTCGTCACCAGTCCGAGTTTCGGAGCCGGAAAGGTGATCGGTTGCGATGACTGCTGCTTCCCGATGCTGACGCTGCCTCGGTTGGTTTTCCCGATGCGGGCGGGGGTGACGGCCATCTTCACGAAGCACCTCGATCGGCGTTGATTTCCTGCAGGAGGTCAGCCTCGAACTCGGCGAGATCATCCTCGTATGGCAGGCCCTTCTGACGCTTCCAGCGCCAGGTGATGCCCTTCACGAGTAGCCGCTCGGCAAAGAGCGTCTTGTCGTCGTCTGCGCTGAGTGTGTCGCCGGGGCCTTCCGGGTCGTGCAGCACCCAGTTGCGCGACAGATATTCGAGCGTCGAACCGGGGCCGGCGGCGACCGGCGAGAACATGATTTGATTGTTCCGGATGAAGAAATAGCGCTGCGCCGACGGTATGCCGACGATCACCGCCCATTGAGAGGCGTTCGTGATCGGCCGGAAGAACTCGCCATCGGCGCCGCTGACCGCGCCGCCAGGTGAAAGGCGCTGGTAGTCTTCTGGCAGAGCGCTGGGCGACAGGATGGTGACGAACTGCTTCATCATCTGCTGCCAGTCGCCGCGGCGGGCAATTTCGTCACCGGCCTCCTGGGCGAGCGCAACCATCGTCTGCGCGTTCGAATCGTTCGAGCCGTAGACACTCGAAAACCGATCGAGCGAAACGACGTCGCAAACCTCGTTGATGGACGAAAGCAGCGTCATGGCGTCGGGCCTCCTACAACGACTTGGGCGTTGCCCCAGCGAGAGCGCTCGTCGCCAATCTTGAGACCGGAGAGCGCTTGCGCCTTCAGTTGCAGGGCTGCCCCTGCCTTATCCGCGTCTCGTTCCCAGATCGCGATTTCCTCGACGAGGGCATAGAGGTAGGCGTCGGGCGCCTTTTGGAGCAGCCAGTTCGACGGGTTCGCGCGGGTGAGCCCCGGAAGCTTGCCGTAATAGGTGATCGTCAAGTTGCCGTCGCCGAGGGGACGGACGTTGATCGTGCTGCCGACGACGGCATACCCGGCCGGAACTCCCGATCGGCCAGCATAGCTTTCAGTGAGCTGCTGCAGGGAGAGAGCGCGGATAGGTAGGCCGTTGGCGTTCTTGACCTCGCGCGCTTCGAGGAAATCCGTCGGCAGCGTGCCGGCGCCGTTCGTGACGGTGACGGTACCCACGACCTCCATCTCGGCGACGCGAAGGAAGCGACTAAGCTTCAACTCGGCAAGACCGACGAACCGCGGGAACAGGTGCGCGATATCGTTTCGGCCGCTGTACTCGCCAGCATCAACGAGCAGCGAGGCGTAATCGGCAATGGTGCTCATAGGGGAACCTTCCGGGCGCGCTCGGCGTCGGCAAACATGCGGGAGCGGTCAATGAGGCGAGAAATCTGCTCGTTCGCTTCCCGGTGGCCCTCGGGGTTTTCCTCGGCGCTCGGCCGGCTCGCCTCGATGGCCTTCACCTTGGATCTGATGCGGTCGTATTCGACGCTCATACCCGCCCGTCCTTCGTCCTGAATGCGCGATTGTCGCCGTCATTCAGCCAGCGCGAGATATAGCCGTCGTCGCTCTGCTGGATGGCGGGGGTAAGCTGCTCGTGAAAGATGTTGAGCGGGACCGACGCAACGCGATGCCAATCGCCTCGCCAGACCCGCTCTGCACTGTTGCGGACGGCGGCATTTTCGCTCACGAGGTTCGTCACCGGATAGTCGGTGCGGTAGACGTAGCGTGCGCCATCGTACATCCGCCAGACAGACCGGCCCGTTTTCGGGTCGTATGTGACCAGCTCGAAATCACCGTCCTTGATCGCCACTGGCTCAGTCCTTCTTGACGCGAGCCAGAGCGCCGCTCTCGATGCCTTCGAGGGCCACTTCGACCGGAACCTTGATGATAGTGCCGGCGCGGTGGCGCTCGCCTTCTTCGTCCCAGAAGTCGCGTTTGATCTCGACTTCGATCAGGTTTTCCTTCGGCTTGTCGGTCTGATTGTCCTGCGGCTTGTTGTCGGCCATGGTCGTCTTCTCCTGGTGAAAATGAAAAAGGCGGCCCGAAAGCCGCCTCTCTTGATCGTCTGTAGGTGCGCTGATCAGCTCGACGCGGTGAGGCCGAAGACGTCCGCGACGACGCCGTGAGCTGCCTCGTTGGTGACCTTGAGGCAGCCCTCGCCGATCAGGACGAACTTCTCAGCGTCACCCGTTTTCGCGACTTCCTTGTCTTCCTTGATGGAACGGAACCAGTTCCATGCCAGGTGGTCCGGGTCGAGCAGGAAGGCGTTACGCGCAACGCCGGCATCCGTCGCCTGCACGCGGTTCGGCACGATCGAGACCTTGCCGAACGGGCCTTCGTAGATGTCCGCCGTCGCGACGATGGTGTTCTTGCTCTTGCCGTCGGCCGCATAGCGGAACGATGCGACGTTGGTGTCCGACATGAAGGTGACGAACACGCTCTTGACGTAGGGCGAGACGACACCGTACCGGACGTTGCCGCCGGCATTGTAGGCCGCCTGCATCGTGCCATCGAGCAGAGCCTTCGTGAACGCGCGCTGCGTCCCGTTGGTCGCGGCAACAGTCAGACCGGAACCGGTGCTGAAACCGCCATTGGCGCCGGTGGCACCGCGGGAGACGTTGGTCGTCAGCCAGGACGGCAGACCACCGGAGACGCGGGCGGCACCGCCCACAGAAGCCACGTTGGAGACGAGCGAGTATTCGACGTCTTTGCGCAGTTCGACACCACGCATCAGCTTCTGATACTTGCGCTTTTCCGCCTGACCGGCGTTGTCGGCCTCTTCCTGAGAGCCCGAGATGATGCCGGTCTTACGCATGATCTGCGTATAGTTGCCGACACGAGCGGCCGGGGTGGACGCGCCGAAGGTGTATTCATCGCCTTCCGTCTGGGCGTTGGGGCCAGGAGGAGAAAGGGCGATGGTTTCCCATTCGTGGTGCGTGCCTTTGACGCTCGGATGGTCGATCATGGAATAGATCGGGGTGTCTTCCGGCGTGATGCGCGACACCACGTCGGAAAGCTGCTCGCGATTGCCCTTTGCGGCAGTCGACATGAAGGTGTTAGCCAATGCGGCCATGGTCGTGTTCCTTCGATTGAGGGGTTACTCGAAGTCGATCGACATTGCGTCCTTGATCGACCCGGATCTCGACAACCGCTGCATCGCTTCCTTGTTCTTCCGAACCTGCTGCTGGCCGGGTGCACCGCTCGGTCGTGCCTTCGGTGTTACCGGGGGAGCGTTGTTGACCTTCGTCAACGCCTTCCCCTTCGCCTGCTCTGCCTGCATCCCGATCCGGGCATAGTAGGCCAGCCCGAACAGCCGATGATCCGAGACGCCCTTCAGTTCCTGATCGGAGAAACCAAGCTCGCGCGCCGCCGAAAACGCATGATCGAAGAAAGCCTTTCGGCCGTCCTCTTTCGTCGTCTGCGGGAACACCTGGGCCAGCTTTTCGCTCTCGGCTTGAAGAGTCTCTTCGGTCGCCGACGATTGAAGCTCGCCGGCAACTGCCGTGGAGTCGTTCGCCAGGTTAATGATCTGGTCTATGTTTGCCAAACCGTCCTCATACGCGGCCCTCTGGCGCGTGTACTCGGCGGGGTTCTGGTACGCCAACTGACGCGGCGGCTCAGGTGGCAAACGTTCGGCCAGGTAGGAAGCGATACCCTTGACCGTGTTGGTCACGCGGGTTGTCATGTTCTCAAGAGCGCGGCCTTTGTTGGCGGTCTCCTGAGTTTTGTAACGGTAGTCGCGCTCCCGCATGTACCCGAGTTTCAGCTCGGACAACGGCACCTGTTCGCCACCCTTCAAAGTGACGAGCTGGCTGTCGGCTTCGTTGGCTGCCTCGCCATTCTCGGCATCGGCTGGCTCGTCGCCTTCGGCATTGTCTGCGGTCTCGCCGGCCTCTTGACCATCCTCGATGGTCTCATCCGTCTCGCCTTCGATCCCTTCCTCGCCTTGTTCCGAGTTGGCCGGCTCGTCGTCGTAGCCTGGCTCCCAGAAGTTCAGATTGTCCGGGTTGTCGAGTGTAGTCGAGGGATGCACGGTTTCGTTCCCAGCCGCGGCCGGGTTGACGCTCTCGCTCATGATGTTGTGCCTTTTGAGGTTTGGCCCGGGCCCTATGCCGGGGCGCCCTTCCCGTCAGCCTTGGCTTGATCCTCGGCGGCGAGGAACTTGAGCTTGCTACGGAAATTTCGAATGGCCCGCGCTTCGGCCGCAAAGGCGGCGCGGGTCTCGTCGTCGGTAACCGGGGCATTGATGCACCCGTTGATCGCGGCTGTTTCCAGATCGCCCAAGAGGAGATGGAAAAGCGGATTGGCGAGCATGTCGCGCGCTGCAGCTTGCTTCTCTTCCTGCTTCATCCTGGTTGCCCTCCGATCTGGGCTTGCGGGACGCGCTGACCGACAAACGCCTGTGCCAGCGCCTGTTGGCGCTTCAGCTCGATTTCCTGGTCGATCTGGTAGCGCTTGATTTCGCTGTCGGCCTGGATCTTCGCCATGTCGACTTGCGTCTGTGCGGCGAGCTTCTGGCGATCGGTCTCAGCGTCCAGCTTCGCCTTCTCCATGTCAGCCTGTGCCTGGATCTGCACCTTCTGCAACTCCGGATCGGGCTTGTTCGCCTCGGCTTCGAGGCGCTTGTCGATCTGGTCCTGATCAGGCTTCGTGAAATACAGGTCCGGAGACTTCAGGCCGGCCGCCTCGACCGTCTTCGCGATCGAGTTATAGAGGTTGTCGGGCGACACATAGGGGTTGTTGACCGGCCCCAGCGACGCGAGCAGCTTCTCCTGCAACTGCTGGACCATCTGTACCATCACCATGTCGCGTTCCCGCGTGCCGGCACCGAGACCGGTGTTGACCGTCGCATCCATGCCTGCATTCCAGTGCCTCGGGTCGAACGTCACCCACTTACCGCGCAGGCGAACCGTGCGCGGCTGATCCTGGTGCTTGATGGTCAGCTTCAGAAGGCCTTGGAATACGCGCTTCAGGCCCTGCGCGAAGGTCCGGACCATCAATTCGGTCTGACCGATGCCGGCGGCCTCGATCATCGACGAGGCTTTCGCTGTCATGTTCTGCAGGGCATCTGGAGCCATGCCGCTTGATGCGTCGGAAATGCCGGTACGATCGGTGGCTTCCTCGTCCAGATAGCCGAGCATCGCAAAGGATTTATCGGCGACCATCGGAACAGTGTTGTAACCGACGGCAGCGCCCACGGCGGTCCCTTGGCTCACGCGGATCGGCTGGCCGAACTTCGGGTTCAGCACTGCCTCGGGGTTCTCGATAGTGCCTTCCTGCACAATCGGCTGAAGGTTGTTCTGCCAGTACAGGTTATCGAGCGTCTGGCGGAGCAACACGGTCTTGATGCGCTGGATTTCGGCCATGTCGTCGGTGACCGAGTTGCCTTCTCGCTGATGCGGCCGGCGTTCCGTGATCAGATCAGCGAACGGCGTTTCATCCCACTCCTCATTTTCGAGGAGGTTTTTCTCAGCGGTACCGCCCGCAAAGACCATGCGACGCAACTCGGCGATTCCGTCGTCGTCGGCGTCGATCCGAACATAAAGCTCGTAGTAATCGACCTCCTGGGCGGCCTTGTCTGCCTGATCGTCAGAGTTGGCAACGTCGCGGCGCCGAGCCGATTCCTCGGTGTCTTTGTCGTTGTCGCGGGTTGAGGCCGGCAATTCGTCGATCACCGCACGGTCGTATCCCATCGCGACGAGGTCGGACCGACGCATCTTCATCTTGATGCCAGTGCAAAGGCTATCCTCAATCGACATCGCGTCGGGATGGATGAGGAATTCTTCGAGCGGCACCGCGGCGAGCTTCGTGCAGCCGTAGACGGACGTTTTTCGGATCTTGACGTTGTAGAACGTGACAGGAACAGGGCCCTGCGGCGTGTCGACCTGCTCCTCGTACTGCTCCTGCTCCAAAACATCGACGTCATCATCGGCGACGAGTTGCACCAGCGCTGCCTGATCGAGCCCCGTATGGCTAGACACCTGCACCTGACGCTTCTTGTCGTACCACCAGCGGATGACACCGTTGCGCAGCTTCAGCGCATCGTGAGCGGCATCCTGCACGGCGTCATAGCCGTTGCTCTCCGGAAAGACGATGTAGTTGATGTAGTCGGTCGCCTGCTCGGCACCGGCCTCATCGCCCTGGTTGACGGGCTCGTACTCAACGACCTTGTCATTGCCGAGGATGGTCCGGATGAGCGACGGCAGGACCTTCTTGATGGCAGACCGCACGTCGCGCGAAACGACTTTCGACCGATTGGCATCGGCAGGAACGTCCGTCATCACGCCATCATAGTACTCCATCGCCTTAACGCGGTCCGCTGATAGCTGGTCGCGAAAGTCTTCGCAGTCTTTGACCAGTTGCGTCACCTGGGAGGTGATCTGTTCTTCCGTCAGTGCACGCATCAGGCGAACATCCCATGGTTAGGACAACGGCCATGGTTCGGATGGTAGCCACAACTGACCTCAGCCGACTTTCTGACTGCTGCGGCTTCGTTGACGTCATCGAAGTAGCCAAGTGACCGACGGCGCCCGTTTCTGTCTCTGATGGCCGCGTTCCACTTCTTCGTGCGCTTATGCCAGGAGACGCCAACGAACCCGGAGGTATTGCGCTTCGGACGGGCGGCGTTCCTCATGTTCTGAGACCGGTTCACGGCACGCATATTGTCGGCGCGGTTGTCGCTCCGCTCACCGCTGATGTGGTCGACGTCACCACCAGGCATAGAGCCGTGGTACAGAACCCAAGCGATCAGGTGAGCCTTGTAGACATCGCCATCGAGCGTGACCACGAGATATCCAGTGTCTGAAAGGTGACCGGCGGGCTCACCAGCAAAGCGCGAATTCCACATGCGCCAGGTTCGAACGCTCGGGAAGTCTTCAATCGGCCGCACCTTCCAGGTCAGCACCCCTGTGACAGGGCAATAATCGAACAGCGCCGCGAGACGATCCCGCGCCGGGTAGCTTTTTCGGTGCATGAGATATTCCTTGCCTACACGACCTTGCGATCGGTGAACTTCCAAGCCGCGGCGTCAGCCTTGACCTTCGCGAACCGCTTCATCATCAGCGCGTAACGAGACGCCGAAATCACGTCGTCGCGCTCTTTCACGATTTTCCCGTCTTTCCGGTGGTAGAGCCGGAACTCTTCGAAGAACTCGCCGCAGGTGGAAAACACCTTGAAGCGGCCCGTCTGCATCCGCTGCAGCATGTCAGAAATGCCAGCCTCAACGCCGTTCGTGCCGTCGTCGAAGGTGGCGCGCTCCGGCAGCATCTTGAGACCCTGGGCTCGATACTGGACAGCCAATTGCTCCCCGCTGCCCTTGTCATGCTGCAAACCATCGTGCGGCCACGACCACGGCAGCCAGTCCCCCCAAGGCTTCAGCGCCGCGGCGTGAATGATCGGTGTCGTCTCGCGCTCTCGATAGACCTTCGTGACATAGAACACGTCTGCATCGCGGTCCCACGCGCAGCCGGTGGCGCCGAACGGATGATCCCACCCGAAATCGAGACCGCCGATCTGTACCCAGTGCTTCGGGATCTCGAACGGCGCGACGGTGATGCTCTCCTCCGAGACCGGGAAGATGCGACCAGAGCCGAGCGACGGGACACCCTTCGTTCGCGCATCACGTTCATGAGCCGGGTAGCTCGCGATGATCTTTGCGCGCTCTTCCGGTGTGTAGTGATCCGCGTCCTCGATCGTCATAGTGACGACGATGCGGTCTTCCGAGTGCTCCAGAATGTACCGGGCGACAACCGTGCTCATGCCCTTGAGAGGCGTGAACGTGACAGCGATCGACCCGCCTGTCGCGTTGGTTCTCGTTATACCTTCGAAATAAACGTCTTCCGGGGGCTCTTCATCGAACCAGACGTAGTCAACCGTATTGGCCTGCCACTTACCACGACCCTGCTCATATGCCTTGAAGAGCAGGATTGAGACGCCGCCCGAGACATGCCGAACCGTGACGCTATCCAATGCGCCAGAGACACCAGAACGCCGGGTGGTCTCGATAATCGCGGCCTTCGGTATATACCCAGTGCCCCAGTCCTCTTCATTCATCGGAGGGCCGACGAGAAGGCGTTGAACGCCATCCCTGGTCAGCTCATACGATTCAGAGCCGGCGAGCATGATGATCGGACGCTCAAACCTGCGACCAGTCCACCAATCAGGATATTGACCGGTGAGGTGCATCGAGGCTTCAGCAGCGCCAGAGAGCGTCTTGCCAAGCTGGTTACCCGCCATGAACAGGCGTTCCCGATACTGCTTCCCGGCTTCGTGGAATGCGACCTGCTTCGAATACGGCTTGTAGGCCGAAAGCAGATTAGTGCGCCGTCTCCTGTCCAACTCCGCCAACAGCTTCGCCTGCTCCTTGAGCATCGAGGAAAGGTCTGATTGCTGAGTCGAGTTGCCGGATGCGCTGGATAAGCTGGTCATCCGTTAAATCGTCCATTTGGTTGATGTTGACGTTCAGATCCTTCGGGAGGATCGAGGCAACGACCTTGAGGTATTGGTCAGGTTTCTCTTTTCGCACGCGCTCGATGACATCCGAGCCGTGCTCTTCGAAGTCGGCGTGCATGGCCTCGATAAACGCCTCGCCGAGCTTGTTGCGCGCGCCCTTCGGTCTGCCTGGATTGCCTGGCTTGAACTGGTGCTCAACGGGAGGGATGGGCTTGCCCGTTTTCTCCCCGTTATTTCGGGCGTCGTCTGTCACTCGCTCTTGCCTCGTGGGTTTCCTTGCGGGACTAATGGGAAGCTTCAATCAAGGGAGGCAATATGACGTTCGTGGCAACCGCCTTCTATGGCGCCATCGATTTGTTCGCTGCTGGCGTGGCCGCATATTTCGCTGATCCATCCGACCGCTTCTTCGTCTTTCTTTTCGTCGTCGGAGTTTTGTGGATCATACCCCTCGCACTGAACTTATGGGGGCTGATCAAATTCTGGCTGGGCTACAACGTATTTCTGAAAGAGAAACTGACGCGGGTTTATCTCGCCCAGTTTCACAAACATCGATTTCCATCGGCGGCACCATATTTCGATGCGATGCACTTTTTAAGCGGTGTGATGGATGACAACGAGATTGATCAATCAACCAAGCTAAAAGCCGCTTACATGACTGGGGAGTTGTCCACCCTCAAAACGCAATCGCCATTCTCGCTCGGGATTGCCGCAACGCTTGCATTCGAGGAGGCGATGTCGCGGTACAAAGTCTCGCACTCCTGAATTGCCGCCGTAACTCATGCTCGCCGTAAGATCGGAGCACGACGGTGCGTGTTCCTTGCCTCCAGAACCGGTTGCCACGGGGCGGCCATGATGTCACCTGTGAAATGGAAAACCGCTACTCGCGGCTATGCCCTTGACTCCCGAGTTGCAGGCAACTCGCCTGCTCGCTTTAGCAGCCGGGAGGACGCGATGGGGATGTTCGAAGACATTCGGAAATGGCTAAAGGAAATTCCGATCTGGCAGGAGCTAGAGAAGGTGCCATCTAAGCTGGAGGCCCTCGAAGGACGAGTGAGTGCTCTTGAGGAGCGGCTAAAAACCCGCCCCGGAGAGACCTGCAACAAATGTGGAGAACACACGATGCGGCTAAAAGAATCGGGCCGCGTCATGGGGACTTTTGGGAATCGTGAGCGGCTCGATACTTGGTCATGCACGAACTGCGGCCACGTCGAAAGTAGGGCAGTACGCTTTGGCAAGTGACCTGATCCGGTCACCCAACAACAACAGGAACAACCTCCCGCGCGCTCCGCTTGTCATTCCTTCAGCTATTTGTTTAGCTGATGCGAAAGCACAATCTGCGGGAGAATCACCTTGAAGCCTCATGTGCGCGCATCCGTGGCAGCAATCGCTCTAAGCCACGCAACAGGTCGACCGGTAAAATCGGTGTACTCCTATTCGGGAGAAGGCCATATGAGCATTTCAGCGAACGTCGATGGCGAGAACGCTAAGGCATTCGACTACACGACTAACAGCAGCATCCAAGGCAGAATGGACAGGCTCTTTCATTACGGTGAGTCTGCGGCAATCATGCTCAAACCAAATGGAAAAGGTTCCTATCGAGGTCATGATTACGGCACTAGTAGTGCCTTCACCGTCAGGGTTAACCGCAGGCAGATCGTCGTCTACGACTACGGCGAGGGAGCCTACTTCACCTACACAGGGTGAAGGGCTATTTTCACAAAAATTTTTGGCAAAGTAAAACCGAGGCGGGGAGTGCGAAATCTCCCCTAAGCCCCGTGGGTCACTCTAAGGCGCCCAGCAGAAACAGGCTGCAAATCGCTAAAGCCAAACTAAGCTACTCGCCTGATACTTTCAAGGCCGATTTCCACTTCGCGCACAGATCCTAACATCTCAACAAAAGCTTTGATCGCGCGCCGACCTACTACATTCGTTACTGCAGCGTAATGACCTACAAGTGGCCCTTCCTTAACTTGGACCGTATCACCAGCCCTCAGGCGGCGCACGGGCGGCCGGAGAACATCGAAATCGCCACGTTCCTGTGCGTCGCGGATTTCTTCCACGATGCTCCCCGCGACGGGTACGGGGGTCCCGCCAACATCGGCTAGCACAGAGAGCACGCAACGCATGTCGCGTAGCGTACCGAAGTCTGAGATGCGCAGATACGCAAAGATGTAGCCCGTGAAGAGCGGACACTCTTTCATCAACCACTTCTTCGATTTGAAGTGCCTAGTCTCACGTCGCATCATTGGGCAGTACATCGTAATACCGTTAGCCTCGAATTCGAGCGGGGCCTTCCGCTGTTCCCCTACCCGCGTCCTTACAACGTACCAATGACCCATGCGAAGCGCTCCTATTGATGAGGTGTGAGAATAGCAAACTACTGAATCCATTGCACTATCCTCCCACAATCAGTCGGTATTGTGCCGTCAGATAATCCAACGGTTCGTCACGCTCAGTCACGTCCTGCCCTGTGACGTCGCATGACGTAACGTTACTGCCGCGGGACTGTAATGTGGCGCTCGCCATCCCCGCGTTAGACAGAGCGTCCGCACGCTCATTGCCGACAATGCCGGCGTGCCCTTTGCACCACCGGATCATGATTTGATCGACGCCAGAAAGCGCCGCATCGATCGACTTCCAAAGCTCGACGTTTTTCAGCTCTTCGTTCCCCGGCTTCTTCCAACCGCGCTTCTTCCAGTTATGCATCCACTCGTTGGCGCCTTTCACAGCGTACTGAGAATCGCACCAAAGGGTTGCCGGAGCCTGCAGAGCCTTGGCCGCCTCGATGCCCTTCAGGAGCCCCATCAGCTCCATTCGGTTGTTCGTGGTCTCTGCGTCGCCGCCATGATCGGAAGCCACCTCCAAGCCGTCCCTGTAGACCGCCACGCCCCAGCCGCCAGGACCGGGATTTGGCTCGCACGCGCCATCCGCGAAGATATGCAGCCCCATCGCAAATATGGCGTCATCTATCTCGTAACGAGTTGCGCTTTTGGACTTTCGTGAAAACCGCTTCTTGAACTTCACGGAACCTCTCCTTCGATGGAGTCCAGATCGATTTTGGACAATGTTCGGCCTGATGAAGGCACATCGGCGAACATTTCGTCTGAGATGCGGAAGTTCGCTTTGTGATGGCCCGCGTAAGAAATCGAATCCAAGAAGATCCAAGATCCTTTGCGCCTGAAGCTAAGGTGATCGAACGGGGAGTCATCGGCGCTCGCCCATCGCTCCATCAGCGCGAGGTTGTTTTCGTGCAAGAACACTCTCGCATCCGACACGGTGTCTAGAAGGTCACTTACCATTTTGATCACCGACACGCCCCGGTGCCCGACATTGAGCAATTCATCCAACGCCTCGCTATCTTCGCTACCGGTATTCCATTCGGGCAATCCGGCTTCGATATCCTTCAATATTCTCTGCGCCTCCCGCAGCTTTGATGTCAGTCGCCCCCTCTCGAGGAAGCGCAGCCCGACGACCGTTCCCAAGGCAACCGTTTCTGCAATTCTCCGACCCCGGTTATCGGTGAGGCCAGTATCGACGTAGGTCGAGACCTTGCCTTCGCTGTGGGTGAGTTCACCAAGGATTAAGCCGGCAAATCCGTCAGCGTCTTTCTCGATCGCGACCTTGCCCGCATCGATGGCACGAACCATGGGCTCCAACTTTTGGAGCAGGCCTGTTAAGGCCGGAACTCTCGACCGCAGGTCGTGCCACACCCTTTTGTATTTCATGGCACGGCGTTCGCGCCTGAAGTACTTTTCAGCACGTACGTAGTCCTCGCCGATGTGCTTTTTCGCACATTCATGACCGATGAAAAGAACGGTCCTTTCGTGCGGGAACCATGCCATACGCCCGACCTTGAACTTTGGGTTGTTCGGCTGGCACAGCGGACAAGGCACCAGCGACTGATCTTCGCGGCGCGTAGTTGGAACCCGAAGTTCACCGGAAAGCAGTCGGACGTCCGACAGATTGAACGGCCGCACTGTGGAGACGCGATCAAACAGTTCCGGGTAGCCTGTCGAATTCAAGTGCTCATTCCAGCCGCTTACGAATTCTTCGCTCGGCTGCTGCTCAAATACCGGGAAATAGCGTTCTGCTGCTGCTGCATCTGTCATGGTTGACCCCGAGTAAGATTGCCCCCTGATGAAAGAGGGGGAGAGGAGGACAGAGGAGAGAGAGTGTTATGTTTCTTATTGGGGTACATTTTCGTACCCCTTTGCCAGACGGTAGATAGGTGGATCTTTTGGGCCATTCCCGCCGCGATGAATGCACTCGATCAGCTTGCGTTTGACCAGAACGTCGCGAGCGGATTTGAACCGAGGCAGCGTCCATCCGAGCGTTTCGGCGAATACCTTGGCGAGCGCGAAGTCTCTTCCAAAATGATGACGGCGGAGGATGCTCAGCAGCGCGAAGGCATGAGGATCGCTTGAAGCCAGGTCATCTACGACCGCAGTTTCCACGACTACGCGTGCGCCATGCCCGAACCAGTTCTTGCCCTGGCTCTCATAAGACATGACGGAAGCGATGACCCGAAGCACCTCCGCATCGGGGAGAGGTTCATAGAACTGCGTTCGATTGTAGCTCACGGCAATCTCCATCAGATCCTCAAGCCTGGCGCACCCGCGGACTGCCCGCATGCAATGCCGCCAGAGGCTGTCGTTCCGTTTCCCGGCCCCGGCAAGGTTGTTCACTATCCCCTCGGCGCCCGGTTCTACTGGCGATGGAGGCGGTGCATTGTCCTGCCCTCCGATCATGCGTGGCAGGCGGTCAAGGTCATCGAGGCTGCCCTGGATGATCTCGTACCGCCCCCTGCTGCCGCGTGACGGAGGGGCGACGACGTAGCCATCCCCAAGGATATCGATTGGCCGCCCCGGATCGGGACGCACCCGCCGTTTTTCTCCGTTGTGCCGATACCAGGCCTGGAAATTTCCGGATCCGCTACGGACGATGAACGGCGTGTGACCGTGACGGCTCAAGCCATCGGCTAGAACTCTCTCATCTGGAGTGTCGACATCGAGGACGGTAATTTTGTTTCGCCGACAAGCGAGGCCAATAGCCTCGTGCCCGGGAAACTTCATGGTAAGCTGGCTGCTCACTTTAGAGCCCAGCTTGAGGTACCCGCTGACGGCAGGGCGTTTGTCCTTGCCGTCGATGATGACGGGGAAGGTCGCTATCCCGTGAGCTGCGTACTGCGGTTGCCATTCCGCAAAAGCCCCCATCAGATAGCGGCCCTCCGGTCGGAACGGTACGCCTGTGCCAGCTTGCATGCCTCACATGCCTGCAAAGCTTTCAAGCCGAACATACCCCTCAGAACGTCGACGACGTGCGAGGGCGCGGGGTCCTGTTTGGAGAGCCACCTTGCGGCAGCCCTCACCTTCTCTTCCGGGACAACTCCGATCATGCGGCGCACCCCTTTTCATCCAAGATGACCAACTCTGAACGGAGGTGGTATCTGGCATGGGAGCCAGGGAAAGGCCCTGCATGGGACTCGTGAACGGTCTCGATGGCGATTCCGTACCCGCGCAGCTTAAAAATGTAGTGGGAAACCCTCGGAGCAGGATTGTTGATGCTGGTGCAGCCGGCCTTACCCGACGTCATCAACTCCTTGAGCATCCACGCGTCTCGGCCGACAACAGTGATCGGGAGACCGAGGGGTGCGCCTTTGTCCATGATCTGGACGCGCATCGTGTACTGTGCTTTACCTGCATTCGTCATCGGCGGTCCTTATCGCTGGTGATGGAGGGGCCGTTAAAAACGGCTTTGAATCGGGCAGTAGGGGTGCGGTCGCCAAACTCAGCCCCTGCTGCTTTCTTCGTGTCGGTGATGTTCATGCCGACACCTTTGCGCGTTCGCGCTCCCACGCAGCCAAGTCGTTTTCATTGAAGAACTTGCGACGATTGATCACCATTGGCTTGGGAAAGTTTAGCTTCGGGTCGCGAAGCCAACGATAAAGCGTCATTCCACAGATTTTGTAACGCTCGGCCACCTGCGGGCCTGTGAGGTATTCCGTGCGCGCGGCGCCGAACGAGCGCGCCGCATGTTCCGTTTTCATTCGCAATCTCCATTGTGATTTGCACTAGCGAATAATTACACGACTCTACTCAAGCGCACAACAGACGACAATACTATTGCCCGCTATTCACAAGCCGGATATGCATGGGGGCGTTAAAGGAAGGGAGCTATGGCCAAAGACACGAAGACCAGCAAAAGCGAAACGCTCACGATCCGATTGGATCCGAAGACGCGTTTCGTCTTGGACTACATGTCTCGGCTAAAGGGGCAGACAATCACGACCGTGGTTGAGCGAGCTATTGTGGCAGCGGCCTCAAACACGCCGATTCCCCGAGGAGAATACGACGGGGATATTGTCTGGCAGGATATTTGGGACGTGAGCGAAGGTGTTAGAGCGCTCACAATGGCGAAGATACCGGAAATGTATCCAACCTACGAGGAAGAGCGCCGGCTCGCCTTTGCAAGGGAACATTGGCCTTTCTTCTATGCCAGTGACAAGAAGGAAAAGCTTCTGAACTACTACGTGGATGTTCTCTGGCCACGAATTGACCAGTTTGTTCAACTCCACGACGACCGGAAGCATGAGGACTATTTCGCTGCCGGAGAGGCTATGCAGGCCGCTCTTCGCACAGCGCGACTTGAGGCCCCCGACTGGCCTATACCGAAAAAGTCGGAAAAACTAAGCAGAGACATGGACGACGACATCCCGTTCTAGCATTGAGCGGTAGGCGTTTTGTCAGACACAATCTGCTGAACGTGATCAGCCCACGCAACAAGGGCCTGTCGCTTCTCATCCAAGTATTCATAGCGGTTGTAGATCTTTGCCACGCCTTTAATGCTGCCGCTCTTGTGGTTTACCACCGCCTCGACCACGTGGACAGGAAAGCCAAGCCGCGCCATTCCGCTCGCTGCGGTTCGGCGAAGGTCATGGAACGTCCATGGCTCCAACTTAACCGCTTCCGGAACTACGCCACGCTCTTCCGCTTGCTTTTTGGCGAGCACCATCATCTCTGCATCAATGATCTTTTTTGCCCTGGAGAAGCCGCTCACTGGGGTTTCTCCGGTCGTCGATAGTAAGAATTGTTTCCCCACTTTCGGCAGCCCATCAATAATCTGCAACATCAGCGCAGAGAGAGGAACCACATGTTCCTTCCCATTTTTCGTGCGTTCCTCGGGTATTACCCATTGCTGATCATTCCCCGCGAGAACAAATTCGACGCGTTCGGCATGCGCCACTTCATTGCGGCGTTGAGCGCTTAAGAGCAAAAGCTTCACAAGGGTGCCAAAAGGCCACCCGGCCTTGTCGCAGGCGAGCCAGAGCAGCCTAATCTCATCGTCCCGCAAGACTCGCTCACGGCTTGGGCCCTGCTTGGCCGTAGATCCTCTTGGGACGGGAGAAGCTTCCACGATGTCACGATCAACACACCAATTGAAAAACTTGCTCAGGATGGCACGAACGCGAGCCGCGGATTCCGGTGCCCCCCGATCGGCAATCTTGTCGAGCAGATCGACGACATCGCGTTTCGTAATGGTCTTGATGTCGCGGGTTTTCCAGACCGACCGGATTTCATTGTCAATGAAAGCGATGGTGTTTTTCTGGGTGCTTTCCCTGTTTTCTTTTTTGACATGTCGCTTGACGAAGTCGTCGAGGACGGCGGGAACTAGGTCCATCTCCGCTGGCCGTTGTGCCTCGCGTTCAGCCCTCTCGGCGGCAGGATCACGGCCGTCAGCCACAACGCGCAATGCTTCGCGTGCTTTCTCCCTGGCAACAGAGAGAGGGAACGTCGCATCCTCACCCAGCACAAACGGACCTATGGTCATCTTACGTGGTCGGCCACTATGCCGATAACGGACGGCCCAGCTCATGGACCCACTCGGCTGCACCACGAGATATAGGCCCGGAAGTCCTGCATCCGGTATCTCTGTCCTCACCACGTAGCCTTCGGCAGCCGCTGCTTTGCCAATCGACTCAAGTTTTTTCTGAGTGAGTACGGTCTTAGACATTTCGATTTCCGGGGTAACGCCTGGGTAACGCAGACGGGCGTCTGCTGCTGTCAGATGGTGTTATTAACACTACCCACATATCGCCACGCAAGCCCTGAAAATACTGGACTTCTACAGTTCCCCACTGTTGGTTCATGTCACACCGTGAAAGGGTCCATCACATCATTCGTAATGATGGGGTCACGTGTTCGAGTCACGTAAGCGGCACCATTCTTCTCCCGGAAATCAGTATTGAAATTGTCGGCTTGGCATCGTTCCAGCCTACTGTATCCCTGCCTGCTGGACGACACTGCAACGTCAGCCGCCCGCCGATTCTTCCCGGAACAGCACTATGCCGCGCGGATCGTCCACCCATATTTCGGGTCCGACACGGCTCCAGGCGCGTCCACGCCAGCCAACGTAATTTCCAGGCCTTGCGCACTCGGCAGTTGACGCCTTTGCGGAAACCATGACCGGCTTGGTTCGACGGCGATCAGCAGCCCCTCATCATTACCGATCGCGGCAAAACCGGACGAGGCCGGTCCGAGCGTTGCCATCCCGAACGCCCTGAGGGACTCGGCAACGAGGCTCCCGACATCTTCGGTCGGCAGCCCGACCTCGCTCAGGCAGGATAAATCAGCCCCGCTGAACGGTCGATCCCCTGCGGGGTCGGCCAGCCTGCGACGGCCGATCAACTCCAGCACCGAGCGATCGGGACCGTCGAAGTAGACAGACTTTGCCTGCCAATGTCCGTCAAGAACGAAGCACTCCCTGCCGTCCGGTTCCCGCTGGACAGGCGTACGCTCCTTCAGCCATTCCACTGCGGCATCAAACCGATCATAGGGCACATTGAAAGCCAGGTGCACGCCGCACGGCGCCTCTTCCGCCGCAGAGATCAGACGGATTTCGCTCCACCCCGCCTGGATGGAATTCCCGGTTACCGGCAGGTCCAGCACGCCACGAAAGAACGCGGCGCTCTTCAAGATATCCGATGCAGGGAGTGTCAGTTTATCTATGCGCATGAAATCCGATCCCCATCGAAGCGATTTGGCTGTATCGGACACCGTTTTACGACCCCAAGATAAGTTGAGGTCAAGACGCGCGTGACGCCAATTCACCACGGCCGACAGGGGACCTCGTCGATATGGGGACGCGAAGTTGAGACTGGGGAGGAGTTAAATTGGCAGGCATGCCGTGACGAAAGCCATCAAGCCGGCGCACCACAAAGGCGTGGCCCGGTCTGGGTGTCGTGATCGAGCCGATCCCGTTGGGCCAACCTCCGCAGTCTCCCTTCGGCAACTCAGCACGCATGCTAACGTTAGGTTACCAGTAGTCGACCGGTCACCTAACGCGCCAAGGTTCTGTCACCAGACACGGGTCCGCGGACGTCGCCGCAGACCCGCCTCCGCCCGGGAGAATCACTTCAGATTGCCGTCGCCGCTGCGATCCGCCGTTTTGAAGTCCGCCATCACCCGGTCCAGAAATTCGGCCCGGGTGATCTTGCCGTCGCTATTGGCATCGGTGGCGGCAAACTGCTGAGCAGTGAGCGCCTGTTTCGTCTCGTCGGGGGTAAGGTTACCGTCCTTGTTCTTGTCCAGGCTCGCAAAGGCCGTCGTCATGAAGGCCTCGTACTCGGACCGATCGACCGCACCGTCCTTATTGCGGTCGAGCGCATCCATCTGCCCCTGGCTCACCGTTGCAGCCTGCTGCGCGACAGCGAGACCAGCCGGGCAGAACACAAGGACACTCAAAAGAACGAGTTTTCTCATCCCTCAACCTTCCGTGATCAATAGTAACGGCACGTCAGCGCATTGCCGGCTGCAGCGCCGAGCGTGGCGCCACCGCCAACAGCCCAGAGCTGACCGGTGCCTGAGCCGATCGTCGAGCCGATCAGGCCGCCGACGATTGCGCCACCCACCGTTCCGGCGATGCAGCCGAATTCGTTGCCCGTCGGGCCGCTCTTCGACACGTAGGCGGATTGGCACCCGGACAAGGCTAGGGCGCCGGCAAGAATGATAGTTACGGTCTGCTTGCTCATTTTATCCTCCAATATGGCCGTCTGTTTAGAATAGAGATCGGGCGGAGGCGCCATTGAGTGGCGTCAGATGTAAATAAGCTTCCGAGTATGCTCCCAGGATAAGGGAGGCTCTTCTGTTCAATCAGAAGCAGCTCACGAATAAAACACAGAGTCCGGAGACAAAGACCCCAAACTTGCGGGGCGAATACTACCCTTAGCGACCGGCGATGACAATGTTCCACGTAGTATTAGCTTTTCCAACTGAAATAACCCTCACCCTCGTCGACCACGTGCGCCAAAGGACGGAAATCCCTGTCCCTAGATTTTTTTGGGTCTCCCGCGAATTATCATCGTTTGCGACAAGGCAAGCGGCAGCCTAGGTCTGGCTCGCCCCCGGGCACAGCTCCTTGCATTTACCTGAAGCTCGCCGAGCGACCTGTCGGACGAAAGGCACGCTCAACGGGAACCGATGCGGCTATCCGTCGCTGTTTGGGCCTGACGACCCATTTCCGGGCCCAGCCAGCGGCTCACTCGCCGCACAAGAAAGAAAAGATCGAGTGGATAGAATGACGATAACAAAATTAGGCCTTGCTACTACAATCCTCTTTTCGCTTGCCACGACCGCCTTCGCCGAGAACGACGAGCAGGCCCGGATTACTGCCGCCGTGGACAAGGCCATCGAGCCGATCATGCGCGAATACAAGGTGCCGGGCGTCGCGATCGCGGTCACCGTCAATGGCCGGAATTACTTCGCCAATTACGGCGTCGCGTCCAAGGAAACGAAAGCACCCGTCACCGAAAACACGCTGTTCGAACTGGGTTCGATCAGCAAGACCTTTGCCGGCACGCTCGCATCCTATGCGCAGGTGCTCGGCAAGCTGTCCCTCGAGGACCATCCGGGCAAGTACGTGCCAGGCCTTGGCGGCAGCGCGATCGACAAGGCGACCCTCCTCAATCTCGCCACCTATACTGCCGGCGGCCTGCCGCTGCAGTTCCCCGACGCGGTCAAGAGCGACGCCGACATGGTGGCTTACTTCCGTGATTGGAAGACCGCCGCCGAACCGGGGAAGAGGCGCCGTTACTCCAATCCGAGCATCGGCCTCTTCGGCCATGTCGCGGGCCTGGCGATGGGCAGCAGTTTCGCCACGGCGCTCGAGACCGTGCTGTTCCCGAAGCTCAACCTCAAGCACAGCTATGTCATCGTGCCGGCGCGCGCGATGAACGACTACGCCTGGGGCTACGGCAAGGCTGACAAGCCGATCCGGGTAAGCCCAGGCATGTTCGACGCGGAAGCGTACGGCGTCAAATCGTCAGCGGCAGACATGATCCGCTTCGTCGAGGCCAACATCAGGCCCGAACAGTTCGACGACACCGTTCGCCGCGCCATAGAAGGAACGCATGTCGGCTACTTCGACACCAAGAAAATGGTCCAGGGGCTCGGTTGGGAACAATATCCCTATCCGGTTTCGCTGGAGCGGGTGCTCGACGGCAACTCCCGTGCCATGGCACTCGAGGCCAACCCGGTTACGGCCTTGATCCCCCCGAAGCGTCCGGCGGGCGCGACGCTTTACAACAAGACCGGATCCACCAACGGCTTTGGCGGATACGTCGCCTTCGTGCCGCAAAAGAAGATCGGCGTCGTGTTGCTTGCCAACCGCAGCTTCCCGAATCCCGAGCGGATCAAGGCGGCACATGCGATCCTGGAAACGCTGGCTGCCGCGTCCGAATAGGCAGGCGGAGCCTTCGATAAAGACGACCCCCGTGTTGCGGCAGGCTCGCCACGAGGGAATCTGCGTTCATCAACAACTCTGTAGCGAAACTTCAATAAGCGCGCGCTTGCATATTAACGCCGAGTGTTGTCATCTTCGTTTCGCGAAAGCGCGATCAGATGCAGTCGAGTTCAGGCGTATGTGGGGATGCCGATGTTCGAGCGGGTGGGGTTTCAAAGTTCGTTGCGGCACAAATGCGCAGACAGGGGACGAATAGTGTTCGTGCTGGCGGCCTTGGCGCTGGTGTCCGGCTGCGGTGGCCATGCGAAAGGCGTGATGGCGCCCGTTGCACTCACAGCTCCGGTCCCGGGCGCATCCACAGTCGACATGCTGGTCGCCACGACGCGCGAACCCTCAGGTGACCCGGCAACGCTGTTTTCCGGCGAACGTGACGCCAATACCTTCCTGACCGACGTCGCAGTCTCGATCCCGCCGGACACGGCGCGCAAATCTGGCACCGTGCAGTGGCCGCGCAAGCTGCCCCCGGATCCCACCAAGGAATTCGCCGTCACCCGTGTGCGTCAGCTCCAGACACTCGATGAGGCCAAGTCCTGGTTCCTACAGCACGACGTCGAGGGCAATGCCTTCGTCTTCGTGCACGGATTCAACAACCGCTACGAGGATTCGGTCTACCGGCTCGCGCAGATCGTCCACGACTCGGACGTCAAGGCGACGCCCGTTCTCTTCACCTGGCCTTCGCGCGCCAATGTGTTCGACTACAACTACGACAAGGAAAGCACGAACTATTCGCGCACGGCGCTGGAAGATATCCTGAAGAAGCTCTCCGACGCGCCGAAGGTCAAGAGCATTACCATCCTTGCCCACTCGATGGGGACCTGGCTGACCATGGAGACGCTTCGGCAAATGGGCATCCGTGATGGCAACGTGCCCGCCAAGATCGAGAACGTCATCCTCGCGTCGCCCGACATCGACCTCGACGTCTTCGCCAAGCAGTTCGTCGAGATGGGCCACAAGCGGCCCAAATTCACGATCTTCGTTTCGCAGGACGACCGCGCGCTGGCGCTTTCCAGCTTCATTTCCGGCGACGTTTCCCGCCTCGGAGCGATCGATCCTTCTGCCGAGCCCTACCGCAGCCAGCTGGAACGGGCCGGCATCACCGCAATCGACCTGACCAAGGTCAAATCGGAGGATGGCCTCCACCACGGAAAATTCGCGGAAAGCCCGCAAATCGTCCAGCTCATTGGCACACGGTTGGCTACGGGCCAGACACTCACGGACTCCGACATCTCGGTTGGAACCGGCATTGCGGCAGTCGTTGCCGGCACGGCAAGAAACGTCGGCAATGTTGCTGCAGTCACCGTATCGGCGCCGGTATCGATGCTCGAAAACCCGATGCCGACCCCCAAGAAGAAGAAAGTCGTCGGCGAAACGCTGGCGACCGACGTGCCGACGCCGGTGAAGATCAAGTAAGCGGCCGCCGTTTTTGGCGGCAGCCTGCCGTCAACCCTCGTCACCGACGAAACGATAGCCGACGCCCGGCTCAGTGCGGATGATCTTCGGGTCGGCGGGGTCACGCTCGATCTTGCCGCGCAGCTGGCCGATGAAGACGCGCAGATAATGCAGGTCTTCGCCATGCGCGACGCCCCAGACTGAGGTCAGCAGCGTCTTGTGGGTAACGACGCGGCCGGCGTGATGGGCGAGCATGACCAGGAGGTCATATTCCTTCGGCGTCAGCCGCACCGGTTCGCCGTCCTTGGTCACCACCCGCTTGATCGTGTCGATCGACACGCCATCGGCGGAAAGCTGGGTCTGGCCGCCTTCCATCTGCACGCGATGGCGAAGGGCAGCTCGAATGCGGGCGGTCAGCTCGCCGATGCCGAAGGGTTTTTCGATGTAATCATCGGCGCCGAGGTCAAGCGCCGCGATCTTCTCGCTTTCGCGGTCGCGGGCCGAAAGGATGATGATCGGCACCTGCGACCAGCCGCGCAGATTGGCGATGACTTCCTTGCCGTCCATATCGGGCAGGCCGAGATCGAGGATGACGACATCCGGAGCCGTCGTCGCAGCTGCTTTCAGCGCCTCGGCGCCGGTCATGGCCTCCCGAACATCGTAGCCGGCGGCGCTGAGGGCCGGTTTCAGAAAACGCTGGATTTGGGGTTCGTCGTCGACAACGAGGATACGCTCCACGCTCATGCACGGTCCTTTTCGGATATTTCAGGCTTGGCGGCGGGAAAGCGCATGGAAATGCGCGTGCCGCGGCGGCGAAGCGCCGGGCTTTCCGCCTTGATCTGGCCGCCCATTGCCTCGACGAAACCCTTGGCGATCGAAAGCCCGAGGCCCGTACCTGGCGTGCGGCCATCCGCCTTGCCGCGGCGGAAAAACTTTTCGAAGACCTGTTCGAGATCCTTAGGCGCGATGCCCTTGCCGAGATCGGTCACCGACAGCACGATCTCTTTGCCGTCCGAGCGGGCATAGATGCTGATCGGCTCGTCGCCGCCATACTTGTTGGCATTGTCGAGCAGGTTGAAGAGCACCTGCCCGAGAAGCACGCTGTCGCCGCGCATCAGGGGCAGATCGGGCGCGATGCTGGTTTCGATCTCGCGGTCAGGGAAATACTTGCGGGCACGATCGACGGCAGCTCGAACCGCGTCGGCGACATCGACCCAATCGCGCTTGGCGTTGACAGTACCCGCCTCGATGCGGGTCATGTCGAGCAGGTTGGCGACGAAACGGGTCAGTCGCCCACCTTCTTCCTCGATCGACTTCAACAGATCGTCGCGGCTTTCCGGCGGCATGCGGTCGCCAAGTTGGCGCAAGCTGGTGACGGCCCCTGTGATGGTGGCAAGCGGCGTCCGAAGGTCATGGGATATCGACGACAGGAGGGCCGCGCGAAAGCGCTCGCCCTCGAGTTTTGCCGCCTGATCCAGGCTTTCGCGCGACAAGCGCGCCCGGTCGACGGCAATCGCCGTCTGGTCGAGGATCGCGGCCAGCGCGCGCTCCTCGTTGATCTCTAGCGGCTTGTCGGCCTGGATGAAACCACAGACGCCGACAACGCCGTGCGGGCTCGTCAGCGGGCGGAAGTGGAAGGGGCTGTTCGGTAGCGTGCCGGTTCCGTTGCCGGCCGGCTCCTGCTTGTCCATTGCCCAGCGCGCCGCCATGATATCGGTGACGTCGAGCTCCGTATCCGGTGGCCAGGCAGCCTTCAGCTGCAGATCGCCCTCCTCGGGCAACAGCAGCGCCGAGCTGCGCTTCAACGTCGACTGCATCTGCGTCACGGCCGCCCAGAGCACGTCATCGGCCTTGGCCGTACCGGAAAGCTTGCGGGAGAAATCATAGAGCGCCTGGGTTGCAGCAGCGCGCCGGCGAGCCGTCTTTGCCTGTTCGCGAACCCGCGATGCCAGGCTGCCGGCAAGGGCGGCGGCAGCAAGGAAGATGACGAGCGCGAAGACCTCGTGCGGCTCGGCAATTGTGAAAGTGCCGGTCGGCCGAATGAAGAAGAAATTGTAGGCGAGCACCGAAAACAGCGCCGCCGCGATCGCCGCGACGTGGCCTGCATAGGTCGCAGAAGCCAGCACGGCGAGCAGATAGAGCAGCGAGATGTTGGGCAGAACGACGAAACGGCCGAGCAGCAGACCAATCGCAGTTGCCGCCCCCACCGACCCGGCGGCGATGCCGATGGCGCGTCCGAGCCCCGGCGGCAGGGACCTTTTGACGGTGGATCGCCGCTTGGCCGGCACCGTTTCGCGATCGGTGACGAGGTGGATGCCGACACCGGACACCCGCTCCGCCAGAGCATCGGGAAGCGGCTGGCGAAACAACCGCATCGGGAGGGACTGACGGCGGGCGCCGATGACGATCTGCGTTGCGTGTTCGCGACGCGCAAGCTTCAGGATTTCCTCGACGAAATCGTTGCCGATGATGCGGCGCGTCTCAGCGCCCAGCTGTTCGGCGAGGCGAAAGGTCTCGTCGAGGCGGCGGACGTCCTCGCCATCACCACTCTCTCGGTCGGCGCGCTCGATGAACACGACGATCCAGGGAGCATTCAAGCCCTCGGCCAGCCGGCTTGCGGTGCGCACCACCTTTTCGGAGAGTGGATCGGAACCGATGCAGACCAGCAGACGCTCGCCACTCGCCCAGATCCCTTCGATCGCATTCTGCTTGAGATAGTCGACCATCTGGTCGTCAACGCGGTCGGCGGTGCGCCGAAGCGCGAGTTCGCGCAGGGCCGTCAGGTTGCCGAGGCGGAAGAAGCGGTCGACCGCGCGCTTGGCGCTGTCGGGCAGATAGACCTTGCCCTCCTTCAACCGCTCGATCAGCTCAGCCGGCGGCAGATCGACAAGCAGCACGTCGTCAGCGCGCTTCAACACCGTGTCCGGCACCCGTTCGCGCACCGGCACACCGGCGATCTGCGCGACGATATCGGAGAGGCTTTCGAGGTGCTGGATGTTCAGCGCGGTCCAGACATCGATGCCCGCGGCGATCAGTTCCTCGATATCCTGGTAACGCTTCGGGTGCCGGCTTTCAGCCGAATTGCTGTGGGCAAGCTCGTCGACGACGATGATCTTGGGTCGCCGGGCAAGGGCCGCATCGAGATCGAATTCGGAAAGCACACGGCCGCGATGGTTCACATCGCGGCGCGGCAGGATTTCCAGACCCTCGACCAGCGCGGCGGTTTCGCCGCGTCCGTGGGTTTCGACCAGCCCGATGACGATATCGACGCCGTCTTCCTTCAGTCGGCGTGCCCGCATCAACATCGCATAGGTCTTGCCGACACCGGGGGCGGCGCCGAGGAAAACGGTCAGTTTTCCCCGACGGTCCTGTGCAGCGAGCGCCAGCAGGGCGTCTGGGTCGGGGCGACTTTTGGCGTCGCGTTCACTGTCGGGCATTCATTGTCTCAGGTTTGAGGCGCATCAAGAGCCAGGTTCAGTTCTAGCACATTGACGCGCGGCTCGCCTACGATCCCGAAGAGGCGGCCTTCCGTTGCCTTGTCGACCATGGCGGCGATATCCGCCTCGGCGAGGCCGCGCGCCTTGGCGACGCGAGCGACCTGCGCATCGGCGTAAGCCGGCGTGATATGCGGGTCGAGGCCGGAGCCGGATGTCGTCACCGCATCCGCGGGGATTTCGCCGGCGAGGCCTGCGGACTTCAGCCGCTCGACGTCGGCGGCGACGCGGTCCTTCAGCTTGACCGAGGTGGTCCCGAGATTGGAGCCGCTCGACGCACCGGCATTATAGGCCTCCGGGCCGGTCGCGGATGGGCGCGGCCAGAAGTATTTGTCGGACGTGAAGTTCTGGCCGATCAGCGCGGAGCCGATCAGGGTGCCGTCCTTCCTGACGAGGCTGCCATTTGCCTGAGCGGGCATCAACACCTGCGCGGCGCCGGTGATGGCGAAGGGATAGGCAAGCCCGGTGATGGCGGTCAGAAGCACGATCATCACGATGGCGGGGCGAAGTTGGTTCAGCATGGTTACACCAGATTGAATGCGTTGACGGCGAGGTCGACGAGCTTGATGCCTGCGAAGGGCAGGAGAAGACCGCCGAGGCCGTAGACAATGAGGTTGCGACGCAGCAGGGCGGCCGCGCCGACCGGCCGATACCTGACGCCCTTCAGCGCCAGCGGGATCAGCGCGACGATGATCAGCGCGTTGAAGATGACGGCCGAGAGGATCGCCGACTGCGGCGAGCCGAGGCCCATTACGTTGAGCGCGGCCAGCGCCGGATAGGTGGTGATGAACAGCGCCGGGATGATGGCGAAGTACTTCGCCACGTCGTTGGCGATCGAAAACGTCGTCAGCGAGCCGCGGGTCATCAGCAGCTGCTTGCCGATCTCGACAATCTCGATGAGCTTCGTCGGGCTGGAATCGAGGTCCACCATGTTGGCGGCCTCGCGGGCGGCCTGCGTCCCGGTCTGCATGGCGACGCCGACATCGGCCTGGGCGAGCGCCGGAGCGTCGTTGGTGCCGTCGCCGCACATGGCGATCAGACGGCCGCCCTGTTGCTCCCGGCGGATATAGGCAAGCTTGTCCTCCGGCGTCGCTTCG
Organism: Ensifer sp. 2TAB8; assembly: GCF_052115125.1. NCBI lineage: Bacteria > Pseudomonadati > Pseudomonadota > Alphaproteobacteria > Hyphomicrobiales > Rhizobiaceae > Ensifer > Ensifer sp. 2TAB8. Next base: position 689,450 of record NZ_JBFRGB010000001.1, read on the forward strand.
GCGAGGAAGTCGTCGACCCCCGCTTCAGAGGCAATGGCCGCGGCGGTCACCGGGTTATCGCCGGTGACCATGACGGTGCGGATGCCCATGGCACGCAGGGCCGCGAAGCGCTCCTTGATGCCGGGCTTCACCACGTCCTTGAGATGGATGACGCCGAGCAGGCGCGGACCATCGGCAACGGCAAGCGGCGTGCCGCCGGTGCGCGCCACCTGGTCGACGGCGCGGCGGAACTCGTTCGGCACGTTCTCGTCGCGGATGCCGGTGAACTTCAGGATGGAATCGACAGCACCCTTGCGCAGCCGGCGCCCGCCGAAGTCGACGCCCGAGAGCCTGGTTTCCGCGGCAAAGGGGATGACGGCGTCGATCCGGGTCGTGCCGGCCGGGCTTGCGCCACCACCGACGGCGAGCGCCACGACTTCACCTTTTTCCGAGGCGGGAAGCGACACATCCGGGGTCTGACGGCCGAACTCGCCGGTCGCAAGTGCAGCAATCGAGCGCCCCTCCGGCGTTTCGTCGGCAAGGCTGGCAAGCAGCGCCGCATCCGCAAGTTCGGCCTCTGTCACGCCGGGGACCGGCATGAAGTCGGCGGCCATGCGATTGCCGAAGGTGATCGTGCCCGTCTTGTCGAGCAGCAGCGTATCGACGTCGCCGGCAGCCTCCACAGCGCGGCCGGAGGTGGCGATGACGTTGAAACGGACCAAGCGGTCCATGCCGGCAATGCCGATTGCCGAAAGCAGACCACCGATGGTGGTCGGGATCAGCGTTACCAACAAGGCGGCAAGCACAGTGACCGAGAGAACGGTACCGGAATAACCGGCAAGGCCCCAGAGCGTGACGACGGCGACGAGGAAGATCAGCGTCAGGCCCGAGAGCAGGATCGACAGTGCGATCTCGTTCGGGGTCTTCTGACGCTGGGCGCCTTCAATCAGCGCGATCATGCGATCGACGAAGGTGTTGCCGGGGGCAACGGCGATGCGCACCTTGATCCAGTCGGACAGAACCTGCGTGCCGCCGGTGACGGCCGAACGGTCGCCGCCGGACTCGCGGATGACGGGCGCGGATTCGCCGGTGATGGCGCTTTCGTTGACGGAGGCGACGCCCTCGACCACTTCGCCGTCGCCGGGGATCAGGTCCCCGGCTTCGACCAGCACGAGATCGCCGACCTTCAGCAATGTCGCCGGGATTTCCTGGGTTTCGCGGCCTTCTGCCGATACCAGCTTGCGGGCCGTCAGTTCGGACTTGGTGCGACGCAGGCTGTCGGCCTGTGCCTTGCCGCGCCCTTCGGCGACGGCTTCTGCGAAGGTGGCAAACAGCACGGTGAACCACAGCCAGGCCGCGATCTGCCCGGAGAAGAGCGGGCTGCCGCTGCCGGTTGCAAGATCGCGGACAAAGAAGCCGGTAACCACGGCCGCAACCACCTCGGTGACGAAGATCACCGGGTTGCGCACGAGCTGGCGGGGATCGAGCTTGACGAACGCCGCCTTGACCGCCGGCAGGAGGATGGCCGGGTCCAGAAGACTGGGAGCAACTGGTTTGGAAGACATGTGTCGAATTCCTTTAGAAGGTCTGGCCGGCAAGCATCAAAAAATGCTCGACGATGGGACCGAGAGCGAGCGCCGGGAAGAACTGCAGCCCGCCGAGAATTAGGATGATGCCAACGAGCAGGCCGACGAAGAGCGGCGTGTCGGTCGGGAAGGTACCCTTGGACGCCGGCACGCGGGTCTTGACGGCAATGGCGCCGGCGATCGCCATGACCGGAACGGCATAGGCGAAGCGGCCGAGCAGCATCGCGAGGCCGAGTGTCGTGTTGTACCAGGGCGTATTGCCGGTCAGCCCACCGAAGGCCGAGCCGTTGTTGCCGGCGGCGGAGGTGAAGGCGTAGAGGATTTCCGACAGGCCGTGCGGCCCGGCGGTGCCGATGCTCGCGACCGCGAAGGGCAGCATGGCGGAGACGGCGGCAAAACCGAGGATCGTCACCGGCAGGATGAGCACCGCGAACATCGCGTATTTCATCTCGCGCGCTTCGATCTTCTTGCCGAGCAGTTCGGGCGTGCGGCCGACCATCAGGCCGGCGACGAAGACGGCGAGGATCGCGAAGACGACCATGCCGTAGAGGCCGGAACCGACGCCGCCGGGCAGAACCTCGCCGAGCTGCATCAGGAACATGGGCACGAGGCCGCCGAGCCCCGTCAGCGAACCGTGCATGCCGTTGACGCCGCCATCCGACAGACCGGTCGTGACAGCCGCGTAGAGCGCCGTCATCGCCTGGCCGAAACGGACTTCCTTGCCTTCCATATTGCCCTGCGCGGCATCGAGACCGAGCGCGGTCAGGATCGGGTTGCCCTGGGATTCGGCCCAATAGACAACGGCAACACCGGAAATCAGAAGGATTGCGGTGACGGCGATGAAGGCCCAGCCCTGACGACGGTTACCGACCATCTGGCCGAAGGTGTAGACGAGCGCTGCCGAGATCGACAGCATCGCGAAGATGTTGAGGTAGTTGGAAAACGCCGTCGGGTTCTCGAAGGGATGGGCGGCGTTGACGTTGAAGAAGCCGCCACCATTGGTGCCGAGCTGCTTGATCGCCTCCTGGCTTGCGACCGGACCGATCGAGATCGTTTGCTTGGCGCCCTCGAGCGTCGTTGCCGTGAGGTCGGCGTGGAAGGTCTGCGGTAGACCGCTCCAGACCATGGCGAGCGCCATGACGACCGCGATCGGCAAGAGCACATAGAGCGTCGAACGGGTGAGATCGACCCAGAAATTGCCGACGGTTGCGGCATTCGAACGGGCGAAGGCACGGGTGACCGCGAGCGCCATGGCGATACCGGTCGCAGCCGAGACGAAGTTATGCACCGTCAATCCGGCCATCTGGCTGAAGTGGCTGAGGGTCGTTTCGCCGCCGTAGTTCTGCCAGTTGGTGTTGGTGACGAAGCTGACCGCCGTGTTGAAGGCAAGGTCGGAGGGCATGCCCGCGAAGCCCTGCGGGTTCATCGGCAGAAAGGCCTGCAGCCTCAGGATCGCATAGAGCGAGACGAAGCCTGCGAGGCTGAAGGCCAGCATCGAGATCGTATAGGCGAGCCAGCCCTGTTCCTTGTTCGGATCGACGCCGGCAGCGAGATAAAGGCCGCGCTCGACGGGACCGAGAATGGGTGAGAAGACGTTGCGGTCACCGGAGAAGACCCGCGCCATGTAAAGCCCCAGCGGCTTGATGACAATCAGGACGGCGGCGAAAAGGAGGCTGATCTGCAGCCACCCGATGATAGACATGAGATTACTCCGCTAAGGGCGACCGGACGGCGCGAACACGCCCGGCTGATGCGAACGGCACGGGTGCGAACCCTTCGGCCGGGATCAGAACCGTTCCGGGCGAACGAGGGTGACGACGAGATAGGCAGCGAGCGCGACGGCGACGGCGAGACCGATCAGGGCTTCGAACATCGTGACCCTCCTAGAGACGGCTCAGCGCGCGCGCATAAAGCGCGAACACGACAAAGCCACCAATGCCGGCGGCAAGGAAAAGAACATCGGACATGCAAATACTCCGGACTGTTGAGGTCCGGATCTTGCGCCCGTGGCGGGTCAATTATCGATTGCGATGGTTGGAAGGGCGCATAAGGAAAAGGTAAAGACGCCCGTTGTCTCCAGTTCGGGAAGGCGAGAAGCGGCCTTCGTGAACACAGGATCGGATCAATGTCCGCGTATCGGCAAGACGTTGAACGCTTCCGCGCGGCCGAGCTTTTGCGGCCGCTGGCTTGGCGCGAATGCGCCTAGCCCTTGATGATGTGGTTGACGTTCGTTTCCGTGTGAGCGGTGACTTCGCGCATCCACTCGCGCCAGATGGCCACCAGCAGCGCCATCAGCACCGGACCGACGAAGAGGCCGAGGAAGCCCATGGTCTTCACACCGCCGACGAGGCCGAAGAAGGTTGGCAGGAACGGGAGCTTGATCGGTCCACCGACGAGGCGCGGCCGCAGCGTCTTGTCGACGATGAAGAGTTCGGTCGTGCCCCAGGCAAACAGAGCAATGCCGTGAACCGGAGAGCCGCTGGCGACGAGATAGACCGAGACCAGCGTGAAGCAGAGCGGCGCGCCGCCGGGAATGAGGGCCATGAGGCCGGTGATGATGCCGAGCGTAACCGGCGACGGCACGCCGGCAAGCCAGTAGGCCACGCCGAGCACGATGCCCTCGCCGATGGCGATGATGCCCATGCCCGTGACCGTCGAACTGATCGTCAGCGGCACGACGCGCGACAGGCGCTCCCAGCGCATCGGGAAGATGCGCTCGCCAAGCTTATCGAGCTGGCCGGAGAAGGAATGGCCGTCGCGATAGACGAAAAACAGCGTGATCAGCATGAACAGCAGCGTCAGGAAGGCGTGGAACGTCGAGGCACCGACAACCAGAACGCCACGATAGATATTGCCGATGTTGGAACCGCTGACGAGCTGGACGAGTTCGCCAAGCGCACCCGGGTGACCGATATGCTTCACCCATTGCTCGCCGAGCCAGGCGCCGGCGACCGGGATACCGGACAGCCAGGCAGGGACCAGTGCGCCGTTGGCATTGGTCTCGACCGCCCAGACGACCCAGTCGCGTACTTCATCGACCGCATAGACCGCGGCGATCGAGATCGGCACGACGATGAAGGAAATGACGCAAACGATGGCGATGGTCGCGGCGAGCGTGCGATTGCCGTTCACGGCGGCAAGCAGCCGGCGGTAGATCGGCCAGCTGGCAAAACCGATGACGACGGCGGCCAGCACCGGCACCACGAAGCCATGGAAGAAATAGACGCCTGCAAGGAGAACGAAGACCAGCATCCAGCGGGCAGCGGTCATCGGGCCGACAAGGGCATGGCGCGAAATGGCTGTGTGCCCGAGGAGCCGTGGCTCCACCGCAAAGTTCTCTCGTTCGCGATTACCCAATTGCACCAATGATCCTCCGTCTTCCGACGAGCTTACAACAAACCCGCGGCCTTGCCAGCCTGCCTAGTGCCGCGCGCCGCCCCTTTGCCCCTGCTTTACGGTAGTTTCAGGGCCATAAGCGACGCTAGCGGCGGGACATGACAGAAAAATTTAGGAGGGTGCAAGTTCTCCAGGCCTTCTTTCGGCAAAGCCGGTCATTCCGCCGCAGGCTTTGCGGCCAGGCGAGCGGGGGGCTGAGCACGATCGACGAAGACGGATGCGAGGAAGATGCCGAAGCCGGCAACACCGAGAACGGCACCGACAAGACCGGTGGAGGTCCAGCCATAGCCTGCGGCGATCGAGGCGCCGCCAAGCCAGGCGCCCAGCGCATTGGCAAGGTTGAAGGCGGAATGGCTGAGTGCCGCCGCCAGTGTCTGTGCCTCGCCGGCGACATCCATCAGCCGCGTCTGCACACCCGGCACGACCGCGAAACCGCCGCCGATGAAGAGCACGTTGACGATCGCGATCCACGGATTGCCCATGGTGAAATAGAAGAGCACATAGGCAAAGATGTTGAAGACGATGGCGATGCCGATCGCCGGCAACAGCGCCCAGTCGGCAAGTCGCGCGCCCACGATGTTGCCGAGGATCATGCCGGCGCCGAAGACCGACAGCATGATCGGCACATTGGCAAGCGAGACACCCGCGACTTCGGTGAGCGCCGGGGTGATGTAGCTGAAGACCGCGAACATGCCGCCGCAGCCGATGGCGCAGATGCCGAGCATCAGCCAGACCTGCAGCTTGCCGAGCGCTCCCAGTTCGCGGAGCGGCGTCGCCTTCGGGTTGCCCTTGTCGCGCGGCACGTGGACGAAGCTCAGCGCCACGGTCAAAAGGCTGATAGCGCCGACGATCGCAAAGGCGGACCGCCAGCCGAGCGCCTGGCCGAACCAGGCGACGAGCGGCGTGCCGAAAAGGGTGGCGATCGTCAGCCCCATCATCACCCGGCCAACGGCGCGGGCCCGTTGGTGCAGCGGCGCGAGACCCGCCGCGACCAGGGCGGCAACGCCGAAATAGGCACCATGCGGCAGGCCGGCGAAGAAGCGCGCGGCGATCAGCGTGTAGAAGTCCGGCGCGATCGCACTGGCGAAATTGCCGACGGCGAAGATCAGCATCAGTGCGAGCAGCACGCGGAAGCGGGAGAAGCGGGCGGCCAGCACCGCAATCAACGGCGCACCGACGACCACGCCGAGCGCATAGGCGCTGATCACGGCCCCGGCCCGCGGCACCGACACAGCAACATCATCGGCGACCTGCGGCAACAGACCCATAATGGCGAATTCGCCGGTGCCGATCCCGAAGCCGCCGACGGCGAGCGCCACTTCGGCGGCGGAGACGCGCGCCCGGCGCGGTTCGACGGCGGAGGAATAAGCTTCGTCACACATGAGCAATAGCCTGCATCGTCCGACCCAAGGGAGAAGACCGGAGAAGAATCTGGGGAATATGTCGGCGGATGTCGGATCGAACCAACAAGGATATGCTGCAATGCAATACAGTGTTTTCCCTTGGCAGGCAAAGCTTTTGCAGCTCTCGTCATACTTTTTCGGGAGCGCAGTCAGCGCCTGTTAACCGTAAGCTTGGTTGACGTTTACGTCAAAGTTAGATAATCCCGAATCTCAGCTTGAAGAGGTGTATCAAAAGCATCATCTTCATCGGCATGAGAAGGTCGGGAGGGATTTTCTCAGGCCGCGAGCAGGCCAGCCTGTGGCGACCAGAGGGAGAGAGGTCATGGCGGAAGTCAGCGCACAACAAACGGGTACCAGCCCAGGCAAGATCTGGCTGAAATCCTATCCACCCGGAATAGCCGCCGAAATCGGCCCCCTACCCTATAAATCGATCGGCGAGTTCTTCGACCACGCCGTTGCCCGTTATTCGAACCGTCCGGCCTTCACCTGCATGGGCAAGACGCTGAGCTTTGCCGACCTCAATGCCGAGTCCGCCAAGATCGGCGCTTGGCTGCAGTCCCTTGGCCTTGCCAAGGGCGATCGCGTCGCGGTGATGATGCCCAACGTCCTGCAGAACCCGGTCATCGTTTACGGCATTCTCAGAGCCGGCTTCACCGTGGTGAACGTCAACCCGCTCTATACGCCGCGCGAATTGCAGCACCAGTTGGTCGATTCCGGCGCCAAGGCGATCTTCGTTCTTGAGAACTTTGCGCATACGGTGCAGCAGGTCCTCGACAAGACCTCGGTTAAACACGTCGTCGTCGCCACGATGGGCGACATGCTTGGTCTGAAGGGTGCGATCGTCAATCTGGTGGTGCGCCGGATCAAGAAGCTGGTTCCCGCCTGGTCGATCCCCGGCCACCTCCCCTTCAAGAGCGCGCTTGCCAAGGGCGGCCGCAACACAATGAAGAAGCCGAACGTCGCCGCAAGCGATGTCGCCTTCCTGCAATATACCGGCGGCACGACCGGGGTCTCGAAGGGTGCGACCCTCACCCATTCGAACCTGCTGTCGAACATGGCGCAGATGGAGATCTGGTTCGAGACGGCATTTCGCTCGCGCGCACGCCCCGACAACCTCGTCTTCATGTGCGCGCTGCCGCTCTATCATATCTTCGCGCTCACGGTGAATTCACTGATGGGGCTTGCCACTGGCGGCAACAACATCCTGATCCCCAATCCGCGCGACATTCCGGGCTTCGTCAAGGAACTGGGCAAGCACAAGACCAACATCTTCCCCGGCCTCAACACGCTGTTCAACGCACTGATGAACAATGCGGAGTTCCAGAAGCTGGACTTCTCGTCGTTGATGCTGACCTTCGGCGGCGGCATGGCGATCCAGCGCCCGGTCGCCGAACGCTGGAAACAGATGACCGGATGCTCGATCGCCGAAGGCTACGGCCTGTCGGAGACCTCGCCAGTGGCAACGGCCAACATCCTCGACGCAACCGAGTTCACCGGCACGATCGGCATGCCGATCCCGTCCACCGATGTCGAAATCCGCGACGACCAGGGCAACACCTTGCCGATCGGTGAAGTCGGCGAGATATGCATCCGCGGCCCGCAGGTGATGGCCGGCTACTGGCAGCGGCCTGATGAAACCGCCAAGGCGATCTCGCCGGATGGCTTCTTCCGCTCGGGCGATGTCGGCTTCATGAACGCGGCCGGACTCGTCAAGATCGTCGACCGCAAGAAGGACATGATCCTCGTCTCGGGCTTCAACGTTTTCCCGAACGAGATCGAGGAAGTGGCGATGACCCATCCCGGCATCCTCGAATGCGCCGCGATCGGCATCCCGGACGAGCACTCCGGCGAGGCGGTCAAGCTTTTCGTGGTCAAGAAGGATCCCGCACTGACGGAGGACGACGTCAAGCGTCACTGCGCCGCCAATCTCACCAACTACAAGCGCCCGCGTTTCGTCGAATTCCGTACCGAATTGCCAAAGACCAATGTCGGCAAGATCCTGCGCAAGGACCTGCGCGGGTAAACTACTCCAAAATTCAAACGATTTAAAAAATCCTGAAAACCGCCACTTCGGCGGTTTTCCAGTCTTGATTTGGTCCACTTAAAGCGAATAGCTACGCAGGCGATTGTCCGACACACTGTCCGACCAAGGAGCCCCGCGATGAAAGCGCTTGTCGACCAACTCAAAGCAACCGCCTCTGAGACCAACGCAACCGATATCCGCGCGGCCTTCGCCAGCGACGCCGATCGCTTCCAGCGCTTCAGCACCACGCTCGGTGATATGCTGTTCGACTATTCGAAATGCGCCGTCAACGACAAGGTGCTCGACGGCCTGGAAGCGCTCGCCAAGGCGGCCAAGGTCGAGGAGAAGCGGGACGCGATGTTCCGCGGCGACATCATCAACATCACCGAGGAGCGCGCCGTGCTGCACACGGCGCTGCGCAACCGCGGCAACCGCCCCATCCTCGTCGACGGCAAGGACGTGATGCCCGACGTCAACGGCGTGCTTGCCGCCATGGGCGCTTTCGCCGACGGCGTCCGCTCGGGAGCGCTCAAGGGTGCGACCGGCAAGAAGATCACCGACGTCATCAACATCGGCATCGGCGGCTCCGACCTCGGCCCCGTCATGGCGACGCTGGCGCTAGCACCTTTCCATGATGGTCCGCGCCTACACTTCGTTTCCAACATCGACGGCGCCCATATCGCCGACACGCTGAAGCTCGTCGATCCGGAAACCTCGCTCTTCATCATCGCCTCGAAGACTTTCACCACCATCGAGACGATGACCAATGCCGCGACAGCTCGCGCCTTCATCGCCGACAAGCTCGGCGAAGCTGCCGTCGGCCATCACTTCGCTGCCGTCTCGACCGCACTCGACAAGGTAGCCGCCTTCGGCATCGACCACGCTCGCGTCTTCGGTTTCTGGGACTGGGTCGGCGGGCGCTACTCGATCTGGTCGGCGATCGGCCTGCCGCTGATGATCGCCATCGGCAAGGAGAATTTCGGCCGCTTCCTCGATGGCGGTCATGCCATCGACGAACATTTCCGCACCGCGCCGATCCGTGAGAACATTCCGGTTCTGCTCGGCCTGCTCGGCTTCTACCATCGCAACGTGCTCGGCTACCCGTCGCGCGCGATCCTGCCCTATGACCAGCGCCTGTCGCGCTTCCCGGCCTACCTGCAGCAGCTCGACATGGAATCGAACGGCAAGGCGGTCACGCTCGACAGCACGCCCGTCGAGTACTCGACCGGTCCGGTTGTCTGGGGCGAGCCCGGCACCAATGGCCAACACGCCTTCTACCAGCTCATCCACCAGGGCACGGACATCATCCCGGCCGAGTTCATGATCGCCGCCAACGGCCACGAGAAGAACCTGCGCCACCAGCACGAACTGCTGATTGCCAATTGCCTGGCACAGTCCGAGGCGCTGATGAAGGGTCGTACGCTTGCCGAGGCCAAGGCACAGCTGACCGCCAAGGGCATGGCCGATGCCAAGGCCGACAAGATTGCTCCGCACCGCGTCTTCACCGGCAACCGCCCGTCGCTGACGATCGTCTACGACCAGCTCGATCCCTTCGCGCTCGGTCGGCTCATTGCCCTTTATGAGCACCGCGTCTTCGTCGAAGGTGCGCTGTTCAACATCAACTCCTTCGACCAGTGGGGCGTCGAGCTCGGCAAGGAGCTGGCAACCGGCCTGCTTCCTGTTGTCGAAGGCAAGGAGAGTGCAGCCGGTCACGATTCTTCGACCGCAGGTCTGGTAGCAGCCTTGCTGAAGGCCGCGCATTAACCAGGTCCGCGTGGTTCACCCCGGAACCGCACAGCTCTAAGCAACAAGGCCCGAGGCGCGCGTCGCACCTCGGGCCCCATCATTTTGCGCAGGCCGGTAGCGCCATGGCGCCCGCCGGTTTCAGCACCTGCATCAGATCGAGATTCGACAACACCGGAAAATAGTCCGTGTCCGGCGCCAACTGCATCCAGGCATTGACCGCGACCTTGCGGCCCGCCGGGAAGTCACCACGCCAGCAGCCGCCCGAGAAATTGACCGACAGGCTGCCACGGTTGCCGGGCGCGTTCCCTTGTGCCAATGCGATCTTCGCCTGCAACACCCGCAAACGTGCGGCATCGGTCTCAGCGAGCGCCAAAACGTAGAGCGTCTCGCCCGAAGATATGCGGTCTGCGAGTACGGAACTCGACACCCCTCCCGCCTGAACGTCGAGCGCATAGTTCTGGCTCTCCGGAGGAGCATTCCCGTCCCGCCAGGAGAGCCCCAGCGTGGCATCGCCTCGCCTCAGGACGAGCTCCTTTGGTACGACGAGCGCGACACGAAGATCGGCCGGATTGGTCTTCGAGGGGTCGAGCCTCGACAACTTGTCGATCGAGCCGACGTTCAGTGCCGCACAGGCGGCAAGCAGGTTCAACAGCAGGAAAAGGAAAGGGTTTTTGAGAAAACGAAAAGGCATGGCGCGACACCAAAATCACGATTGACGACAATTACTTATTGTTTTACGATAAAAATACAAGTCAAACGATAAAGGAATTTTGATGACGAATACCGCCGAGAGGCTGCGCAAGCTCAGCCGGTTCATGAAGGTCATGGTGATTTTGAGCGGCGCGTTGTTTTGCTCTGCCGTCGTCTACGGGCACTGGCAGATTTTCTTCGACCGGCAGGGCTTCGAGCAGGAAATACGCGACATCGTCTTTCCGCGCGTGGAAATCATCACCCTTTCCTACCGCGCAATCGCCACGGTCATTTTCCTGACTGCGATCAACAATGCACTCGTCATCGCCGGCCTCGTCTTTGCCTGGCAGCTTTTCGATGGCTTTCAGCGCGGCGAGATCCTCTCCGGCCGCAACGGCGTTCTGCTTCGGCGGGTGGGACTGACGGCGATCGCCGGTTCGCTGTGCATAACGATCAGCAACGCAATCGGTATCCTGGCGGTCACCTACGACAATCCCGGCACGACGGGACACTCAGTCATGTTCGACATCAACGGAGGCACCATCATCGTGATGCTGATGTCCGGGCTCGTCGTCGGCCTCGGCCACGTTATGGTCATCGCGTCGGGGGTCGAAGCGGAGAACAGGAGCTTCGTCTAACGCATGCCGATTGTCGTCAATCTCGATGTGATGCTGGCGAAACGGAAAGTCCGCTCACGCGATCTCGCCGAGCAGGTGGGGATCACCGAGCAGAACATCTCGCTGTTGAAATCGGGAAAAGTGAAAGGCGTGCGCTTCGATACGCTGGAGAAGATCTGCGCCGCATTGGAATGCCAGCCGGGCGATATCCTGGAATACCGCCCGGAACCGGAAGAATAAGAAAAGCTCAGAGGCCGATTTCGTGCTTCCACGGCGGGTTTGCGCCAGCGCGCGAGACGGTGACGGCCGCCGCCTTGGCGCCGAGCGCCAGCGCGTTGCGGACGGCGGTTTCGGTGAGATCGGCGACATCGGCCTTGGTCAGGAGACCGGCGAGCTTCAGCGACGCCAGCACGCCGGCATCGAACGTGTCGCCGGCGCCGACCGTATCGACCACCGTGACCTTTTCGCCGGCGACTTCGACCTTGTGACGCGCCGTATAGCCGACGGCGCCATCGGCACCCTTGGTGATCAGCACCAGCTTCGGTCCACGCTTCAGCCATTCGGCAGCAAGATCGTCGTGGCTGCCCTCCATGCCGAACCAAGCGAGATCCTCGTCGGAGAACTTGATGATATCCGACATCGCCGCCATACGGTTCATGCGCGCGAGATGGGCTTCCCTATCCTTGATGAAGCCGGGACGGATGTTCGGATCGAAGGAGATCACCCGCTTTTCGTGCTCGCGCGTCATCAATGCTTCATAGGTCGAGCCGCAGGGCTCCGGGATCAGGCTGATCGCGCCGAAGTGCAGCGCCTCGCAGAAATCGCCGAGCGCCGGCAGGTGCTCGCGGGCGATCATGCGTCCGGCGGTGTTTTCGTCGAAAAAGGCGTAGCTCGCATGGCCGTTGACGAGTTTGACGAAGGCGAGCGTCGTAGGCAGCGAGAGGGTCGCGCAGGGGCCGAAATCCACGTTCGCCGCCTTCAGCGTCTCGCGCAGGATATCGCCGAACATGTCGTCGGAGAGGCCGGTAAAAAAGCCGGTCGGAATGCCGAGCCGCCCCAGCGCGATCGCCGTGTTGAAGATCGCCCCGCCGGCATAGGGCGCGAAAGCATTCTCGCCCGCGGTCGTGTCCCGCGGCAGCATGTCGATCAGCGCTTCTCCGCAACATACGATCATCGGATTTTCCTCCCCGATAGTATTTCAATCGATTTAAAACGAATAGCTCAAGACTTGACGAGGCCCCGGCGGAACCGGGGCCTCGTCGAACATTATGCCAGAGCGCTCACGCCACCGTTGCGGCCCGACCAGGCGAGCGGCGCGTTGAGGAAGGCCTCGACTTCGCCCAGCGTCTTCTCGTCGAACAGCTTCTGCTCGCGGGCAACCGCTAGCACGTTGCGCCAGGTGGCGATCCAGTGCAGGTCGACGCCCTTGCCCTTCATCTCGCCGACCGCTTCCGGGAAGATGTCGTAGTAGAAGAGCGCAATGCCATGGTCGACGATGCCGCCAGCCGCACGGATGGCGTCGATGAACTTGAACATCGAGCCGCCGGCCGTCGTCAGGTCCTCGATGACGAGGACGCGGGCGCCTTCCGGCATATGGCCTTCGATCTGGGCGTTGCGGCCGTGGCCCTTGGGCGCCTTGCGGACATAGATCATCGGCAGGCCGAGGCGCTCGGCGAGCATCGCAGCAAAGGGAATGCCCGCAGTTTCGCCACCGGCCACCACGTCGAACTTCTCAAAACCGGCTTCGCGCAGGATCGACGCTGCAGCAAAATCCATCACCGCCGAACGGATGCGCGGATAGGAAATCAGCTTGCGGCAGTCGATATAAACCGGGCTCGCCATGCCGGACGACAGCTTGTAGGGCTTGTCGGCGCTGAAATGCACGGCCTTGATCTCCCAGAGCATCTTGGCGACCAGCTCGGCCATGACGGCCTTGTCGGTGAACGCGTTGGAAAACATCAAACTCTCCTTCAATTCTCTGCAGCGCCGCGCGTCTGTTCAGACGCGCAAAGGTCGCTGCAACATCTTTGACTGCTGCATAATTTTGTCCTTGGATCCATCCGATCCAAGGAATTATGCAGTGGCGATCAGACGACGGCCCAGTGCAGTGGGAACATCGGATCGAACACGGTGACCGGACCAGCGCCGGTCTCGATCTTCTTGGGATAAATGACGGCGTCAGCCTGCTTGCGTAGCGTGATCGTTTCCTCGTTGACAGGCAGGCCGTACCAGGAGGGACCGTTCAGCGAGGCGAAGGCTTCGAGCTTGTCGAGCGCGCCTTCCTCTTCGAACACATGCGCCAGGCAGCTCATGGTGTTGATCGAAGTGTAGATGCCGGCGCAGCCGCAAGCACACTCCTTCAGCGGGTCGACATGGGGTGCCGAGTCCGTGCCGAGGAAGAAGCGCTTGTCGCCGGAAACCGCGGCAGCGCGCAGCGCCAGGCGATGGTTCTCGCGCTTGGCAACCGGCAGGCAGTAGTAATGCGGCTTGATGCCGCCGACGAGAATGGCGTTGCGGTTGATGATCAAGTGATGGGTGGTGATCGAACCCGCAAGGTTCGCCTTCGACGCCTTGATGTAGTCGATACCGTCCTTGGTGGTGACATGCTCCATCGTCACCTTCAGCTCCGGCAGCCGCTTGCGGAGCGGATCGAGCACGGTCTCGATGAACACGGCCTCGCGGTCGAAGATATCGACATCCGAGCTCGTGACCTCGCCATGCACGCAGAGAGGCAGGCCGATCTTCGCCATGCGCTCCAGCACCGGCATCGCCTCATCGATGTTGCGCACGCCGCTGTGCGAGTTGGTCGTCGCGCCCGCGGGGTAGAGCTTGACGGCCTTGACGAGGCCGCTCCTGTGGCCGGCCTCGACGTCGTCGGGGCTGGTACCTGCGGTCAGATAAAGCGTCATCAGCGGCTCGAACCGGTCCCCGGTTGGGATCGCCGAGAGGATACGCTCTCGATAGGCGCTCGCATCTGCCGTCGTGACGACAGGCGGAACCAGGTTGGGCATGATGATCGCGCGGGCGAAATGGCGGCTGGTATCGGCGATAACGCCCTTCAGCATATCGCCGTCGCGCAGGTGAAGGTGCCAATCATCCGGCCGGCGGATTACGAGGTCTTGCATGGTCAGCGTTCTCCTAGGTCAGAGCAGGCGCAGACGGAAATCCGCCGCTCCAGGCTCGTCGCGCCCGACCCGCGCGCGCGGCTTTGCAGCCGGCAGGTGCGGGTCGCGGGCGGTTTCTCATGTGGTGGAACCGCGTCTCGATATCACCAATGCGCCAGGAAATACAATCGACAATCCAACCATCGCTCAGAAATCCGCTAGCACCAGATCGGCCGGCCGCTGACGGTCAACGACGCGGTGGGCATTCGGAATGTCGTTGCCGAAGGCTTTTCGCTTCGACGCCTCCTCGTCATAACCATGATCGTACCAGCGCTTCAAAAGTCGCCGCTCCAGCTCCTCGACGCCTGGATTGATGAAGATGGTAAAGTCGAAGGCGCCCTCCAGCTTGTTCCACGGCGACTCGTCGAGCAGCAGATAGTTACCCTCCACCAGAATGATGCGGGTCTCGGGTGAGACGATCCGGGCAGAGGCGATCGCGATCTCGCGCGTACGATCGAAGACCGGCACCAGCACCTCGCCGTCATTGGCACGCACTGCCGCAACGGTCGACAGGAACGCCCTGACGTCGAAAGTTTCCGGCGCTCCCTTGCGCGGCAGCAGGCCCTTTTCCTCCAGAACGGCATTGTCCATGTGGTAACCGTCCATCGGCAGCACCGCCGCCTTTTCTCCGCCGGCCACCAGCGTCTCGGCGAGTGCATCCGAGAGCGTCGACTTGCCGGCACCGGGCGGACCGGCAATGGCGACGACGAAGCGGGCGGCGCCGGACGCCCGCTTCAGGATTTCGTTGGCGATCGGCTCGACGTTCATGCCGCCAGCGCCTCGCGCGGCGGCTCCTTGGCGCCGGTCATGAAGGCCACCGCATCCGACATCGTGTGCTCCTTCGGATTGATGACGCAGAGGCGCTTGCCGAGACGGTGAACATGGATCCGGTCGGCCACCTCGAACACGTGCGGCATGTTGTGCGAAATGAGCACGATCGGCAGACCGCGCGAACGCACGTCAAGGATCAACTCCAGCACGCGCCGGCTTTCCTTGACGCCGAGCGCGGCTGTCGGCTCGTCCATGATCACCACCTTGGAGCCGAAGGCTGCGGCACGGGCCACCGCCACGCCCTGGCGCTGGCCGCCCGAGAGCGTTTCCACCGCCTGGTTGATGTTCTGGATGGTCATCAGGCCGAGCTCGGACAGTTTGGCCCGCGCCTTCTTCTCCATCTCGGCCCGGTCAAGCGTGCGGAAGAGCTTGCCCATGAGGCCGGGTTTGCGGATTTCGCGACCGAGGAACATGTTGTCGGCGATCGACAGCGCCGGCGACAGTGCCAGGTTCTGATAGACCGTCTCGATGCCGGCCGTTCGCGCATCCATCGGCGAGCGGAAATTCACCTGCTTGCCTTCCAGCCTTATCTCGCCTTCATCAGGGGAGATGGCGCCGGAGATCGCCTTGATCATCGAGGACTTGCCGGCACCGTTGTCGCCGATCACGGCGAGGATTTCGCCGGGATAGAGATCGAAATCCGCATGGTCGAGAGCGGTGACCCGACCATATCGCTTGACCAGGCCGCGTGCGGTGAGAATGGGTTCCTGGGCCATCAGCCTGCTACCTTTCTGATCCATTGGTCGATTGCGACGGCGGTGATGATCAAAACGCCGGTGAGGAAGACTTTCCATTGCGGGTCGGCACCCAGCATGTTGAGGCCCATGGAGACCACGCCGACGATCATCGCACCGATCAGCGTGCCAAGTATCGATCCGCGTCCACCGAACAGCGAGATGCCGCCGATCACCGCCGCAGTGATGGCCTGCAGATTGTAGTCGGTGACGGCTGCGGAGGGCGAGATCGAGCCATTGCGGCCGATCGAGACCCAGGCGGCAAGAGCGGCGATCAGACCGGCGAGCGTGTAGGCGCTGAGGAGCACGCGGCTGGTGCGGATACCGGAGAGCTTGGCGGCTTCCGGATCGTCGCCGACAGCATAGAGGTGCCGTCCCCAGGCGGTGTGGTTGAGCGCGTACCAGAGGCCGAAGACCAGCACGACCATCATCACTACGCCAAGCGTGAACACCGCAGAGCCCACCTTGAAGCTGACGCCGAAGACGTGGAGCATCTGGGTGACCGCCGTCACATCGGCCTCGCGGATCGTAGCGTTGGCGGAGTAGATGAAGTTCGTCGACATGATCACGTACCAGGTGCCGAGCGTGACGATAAACGGCGGAAGCTTGACCCTGGAGACGAGGAAACCGTTGAGGAAGCCGCAAGCGCCGCCGACGACAAAGCCGAGGAAAATCGCGATTGGCGCGGGAAGCCCGTAGGTCACGGCGCAATTGCCCATGATGACCGCCGAGAGCACCATGATCACGCCGATCGAAAGGTCAATGCCGGCCGTCAGGATCACCAGTGTCTGCGCTGCGCCGAGAATACCGACGATCGCGATCTGCTGCAGGATGAGGGTCAACGTATAGGACGAGAAGAACTTGCCCCCGATGGCCATGCCGAAGATCAGGATCGCGGCGACCAGGACGATGAACGGCACGGCTGCCGGGGTCGAATGCAGGAAATGCTGGATCTTCTGGACCGCTGTCTTGTCATGCGTATCGAACGACGCGACCTGCGTCGAACTGTTGACCAGGACTTTTTCGAATTCCTGGGATGGCTGTGCGGCTGCGTTGGGCTCGCCCATGGACCTTCCTCCCGTGAACCCCACTCCCAAGGGGTTGCGATGCTGCTCGGTGCACAGCCCGCCCACCGTGTGGCGGGCATCAGCACTCTTACAAGAAGCTGCGCGGTTTTCATCGCCTTGTCAAAGACATCGGCGCTTACGCGAAGGGCGGCCGGGGCCGCCCTTCCGTAGCTCGTTCATGCGTTCGAAACGTAGAGGCGATCAGCCCCAGCACTTATCCGTGCCGACCTTGGTGTCGATCGATTCGACGCCGGCAGCCGGCTTGTCGGTCACGAGCGAAACACCGGTGTCGAAGAAGTCCTTGCCTTCGGTCGGCTTCGGCTTTTCGCCGGTATCGGCGAACTTCTTGATCGCCTCGATGCCGAGTGCGGCCATCATCAGCGGGTACTGCTGCGAGGTGGCGCCGATGACGCCTTCGGCGACCGATTTGACGCCCGGGCAACCGCCGTCGACGGAGACGATCAACACGTCCTTTTCCTTGCCGACGGCTTTCAGCGCCTGATAAGCGCCGACGGCAGCCGGCTCATTGATGGTGTGGATGACGTTGATATCCGGATCCTTCTGCAGAAGGTTCTCCATCGCCTTGCGGCCACCTTCTTCGTTGCCGTTGGTCACGTCGTGGCCGACGATGCGCGGATCATCCTCGTCGCCGATCTTGTTCGGGTCCTTCGGGTCGATGCCGAAGCCGATCATGAAGCCCTGGTCGCGCAGGACGTCGACCGTCGGCTGCGACGGCGTCAGATCGAGGAAGCCGATCTTGGCGGTCTTGGCGCCTTCGCCCATGGTGGCCGCAGCCCATTGGCCGATCAGCTTGCCGGCGAGCAGGTTGTCGGTTGCAAAGGTCGCGTCGGCTGCGGTTGCCGGATCAAGCGGCGTATCGAGGGCAATCACCAGCAGGCCGGCATCCTGCGCTTTCTTCACCTGGTCGACGATCGCCTTGGTATCGGAAGCCGCGATCAGGATGCCCTTCGCGCCATCGGCGATGCAGGATTCGATCGCAGCCACCTGGCTGTCATGGTCGCCGTCGATCTTGCCGGCATAGGCCTTCAGCGTCACGCCGAGTTCCTTGGCCTTGGCGGTCGCGCCTTCCTTCATCTTGACGAAGAACGGGTTGGTATCAGTCTTGGTGATCAGGCAGGCGCTGACATCGGCGGCCTGCGCCGGCGCGGCGAAGACGACGCCAAGCGACAGCGCGCCGAAAGCGGCGGAAAGAACAGTCTTCTTCATGAAATCCTCCCAAGGATTGAAAATCGTGCCGGCGTACCGGCCCAGGCCACGCCACCGCAGCATTCTCCTCCGCTGCGAGCGACGCTTCCGAGATAAAAACAAACACTAAATTTCCGGGGTGTCAATAAATAAATCAAATTGAATTATTATTTCGATGTGTCATTCTTGCGATGACGACGCTCCGCCGGAGGATTGGTGCGCCCATCAAATTGACAGAGCCGCGACAAGTGGAAACAAGAGACCTGCGCCAAGCGGGCACCAGAACGGGATCAGGGAAAATCGCATGCGGTTTTCCGCCCGCATCCCGCTCTCATTTATGATCCAGTGCCAACGGGAGGAGACGGTGGCATGTCATTGACAGACGGTCCTGATCGGGGACCGACGCAACCTGAAGTCATCGACCCGAGCGGCGGCGCCAACCAGACGCGTGTGCGCGCCTACAATGAGCGCCTGGTCATGTCGCTGGTCAGGCGTCACGGCGGCCTTTCGAAGGCCGATATCGCTCGCCGCTCGGGCCTTTCGGCGCAGACCGTTTCGGTCATCATGCGGGCGCTGGAAAGCGATGGCCTTCTGGTCAAGGGCGATCCGGTTCGCGGCAAGGTCGGACAGCCTTCGACGCCGATGCGGCTCAATCCGGACGCGGTCTTTTCCTTCGGCGTCAAGATCGGCCGGCGCAGCGCCGATCTCGTGCTGATGGATTTCGTCGGCAGCATCCGGCTGCATCTGCACCATGTGCACGCCTATCCGCTGCCCGGTGATCTCGTCGATTTCATCATTTCCGGCATGGCCAAGCTCGAACAGCAGCTCTCACCGGACCAGAGGAAGCGGATCGCCGGCATCGGCATCGCCACGCCCTTCGAGCTCTGGAACTGGGCGGAGGAAGTGGGCGCCCCACGCGAGGAAATGAACAAGTGGCGCGACGTCGATCTGCAGGCGGCAGTCTCGGCCCGCACCACCTATCCGGTCTTTCTGCAGAATGACGGCACCAGCGCCTGCGGCGCGGAACTCGCGTTCGGCGTCGGCGCCAGCTATCCGGACTTCGTCTATTTCTACATCGGCTCGTTCATCGGCGGCGGCGTCGTCCTGAACTCAGCACTCTTTTCCGGACGCACCGGCACCGCCGGCGCCGTTGGCCCGCTGCCGGTCTCAGGCAAGGACGGCAATACTATCCAGCTCCTGAAGATCGCCTCGGTTTTCGTGCTCGAGAACCTCTTGCGCGCACGCGGCATCGATCCGCGGCCACTCTGGTACTCGGCCGATGACTGGATCGATTTCGGCGAGCCGCTGGACGTCTGGATCGACGACTGTGGCGCAGCACTCGCCCAGGCGGTCGTGTCGGCCGTTTCCATCGTCGACTTCTCCGCCGTCGTCATCGACGGCGGCTTCCCGCCCTGGGTCCGCGCCCGGCTGCTCGCCGCCACGCGCAAGGCGCTCTATGAGCTCGACCTTCAGGGCGTGACCATTCCGGAGCTGGTGGAAGGCATCGTCGGCAGCCATGCGCGCGCCATCGGCGGCGCCAGCCTGCCGCTCTTCTCCCGCTACCTGCTCGACACCAATGTCCTCTTCAAGGAGCTCGGCTGATGCTGAAAGGAATTAACCCGATCCTCAGTCCCGAGCTGCTGGCAACGCTCCGGGCGATGGGCCATGGCGACGAGATCGCGCTGGTCGATGGCAACTACCCGGGGCAGGAGCACGCGCGCCGTCTCGTCCGTCTCGACGGACACCCGTTGATCCCGGTGCTCGACGCCATCCTCAGCGTTTTCCCGATCGATGATTTCGTGCCCGAAGCGATCTTCCGTGCCACGGTCAAGCAGGACAGGGACGCGCTCGACCCGGTGCACAGCGAGATCATCGCATGCTGCAGCCGGCATGAGCCGGACCGCCCGGTCATTCCCTTGCTCGGCGCGGACTTCTACCCGCGGGTGAGGGCTGCCCACACCGTGGTCCAGACGAGTGAACCCAGGCTCTACGGCAACGTCATCCTGCGCAAGGGCGTGATCTATCCCTGAAACGCAAAAAGCCCGCCGATGGACGGCGGGCTTTTGTGATTGCGGTGAGACCAAGTCTCAGGCGCCGCGCTTGTCGACCGACAAGGCACCGGGGCCGAAGGCGGCCAGCACGAAGAAACCGCCGGCGATAGCAACGTTCTTCATCATCATCAGGCCGTTGAAGACGGTCAACAGGCCGTTGGCTTCCGGCGGGAAGTTCGGGATGCTGATTGCGCCGCTGTGGAAGGCGAACGCCGTGACCAGGCTGAACAGACCCAGCAGATAGGCGGCAATCTTGGTCTGGAAGCCGACGAGAACGGCAAGGCCGGCCACCAGCTCGAAGAGGCCAGCGAGGTAGGCGAGTGCGGTCGGTGCCGGCCAGCCGGCGCCGGTGATCATCTGGGCAGTGCCCGACGGATCCATCAGCTTGCTGAAACCGGACATGATGAACATGATAGAGAGCAGGACGCGTCCGACGAGGACGACAACATTCTGAGGCATGCGAGGCTCCTGTGAGAAATGGGGTGTTGGCAACAGAAGTACCAGCATTCTCAAAATCAGCTAGCCGTCGCGCGGGCGACAGATCGTTCACAAAAATGAAACGACCCGGAGACATCGTCAACCTTTGCGGCTGGCATTCTCTCGCTCGTCTGACGGCGGACACGGAACTACATCGTCAGCAAATCGTTCTTTTCTATTGCAAGGACGCAGCGGCTAGGCGAAGAATTTCGGCGCGGCAGGGGACGCCGCCCGGGGGCATGTCATGAACGAAATCAACAGGAGCCCGACATTCTGGCGCTCGTTTCCGATCTTTGAAGAATTCGACAAGAATGCCATTGCCGAACTTGCCGATATCGCGACCTACAGGAAGTGGCCGGCCGGCACGGTAATCTTCCAGCGCGGCGACGAAGGCAATTACATGATTGTCGTCATCTCCGGGCGCATCAAGCTATCGCTGATCACCCCGCAGGGCCGCGAGCTGATGCTGCGCCAGCACGAGGCCGGCGCGATCTTCGGCGAAATGGCGGTGCTGGACGGCCAGACGCGCTCCGCCGATGCCACGGCGATGACCGCCTCCGAGGGCTATGTGATCGGCAAGAAAGCCTTTCTCGATATCGTCACCAATCGACCGGAGGCAGCCGAGGCCGTCATCCGCTTCCTCTGCGCCCAGCTACGAGACACAACCGAGCGACTGGAGACCATTGCACTCTACGACCTCAACGCCCGTGTCGCGCGCTTCTTCCTCGCGACACTCCGCCAGATCCACGGCAACGAGTTGCCGGAGAGCGCCAATCTCAGGCTGACCATGAGCCAGACGGATATCGCCGGTGTACTCGGTGCCAGCCGGCCGAAGGTCAACCGCGCCATCCAATGGCTGGAAGAGAGCGGCGCCATCAAGCGGAACGACGGCATCATCGCCTGCAAGGTCGGTCGCCTGCACAGTATTGCCGACCCGGAGGAGCACTAGACCGCATGGTCACTGAGCCGCGCCGGCAATTGCGTTTTACTCCGCTTGCCGGCGGGTTCCTGACGAGCCTGCTTGTCGCCGTCGCTCTCTATCTCTTCGCCGAGCCGGTCTTCGAAACGCAGCGCGAGTTGTTCTTCGACAATCTGACACAATGGATCCCCGCGCCGCAGTCGCCTGATATCATTGTCGTCGACATCGACCGCCATGCCCACCAATCGCGCCCGTCCGGCGAATGGGACAGGACGGCAACCGCCGAGCTCCTGTCCCGGCTTGCGACGGCCGGTGCCAGGGCTGTGGCCGTCGACTTCGTCTTCAGCGCCGATTGCAATGCGACCAACGACGGCAATGCTGCCCTCGCCTCGGCACTCGGAAGCGTCCCCGTCATCCTCGGCTTTCTGGTTGCCGATACGGTGCAGGAGCGGCCACGTCCGGTACCGCCACTGGCCCTGAGCCGCCCCTTCTCTCCGCCCGAACTCTGGTTCCTCGACGGCGCTGAAACGTCCTGCGCCGCTTTCATGGAGCAGGCAAAGGCGGCTGTCGCTTCGTTTCTCGTTGGCGACGAGGACGCGCGGATCCGGCGGGTGCAAGCCTATGCCATCCTCGGCAACGACGCCTATCCGTCGCTGGCGATCGAGGCGGCGCGGTGGATGCGCGGGGCTGGTACGCCCATTCTCGGCGGCGCGCCCGCGTGGGTGCGCATCGACGGACAAGTAATTGCGCTCGACGAAACCGGCAGCCTGCGCTTCGTCGCGAGCGCTGCGGACCGGCTCGCAGCCCGCACGGTTTCGGCCGCTGACGTGCTCTCCGGCAAGGCGACGGCAGACCGGTTTGCAGGCAAACTCGTGCTGATCGGCAGCAGCCTGCCGAGCCTTGGGGGCCTGCGGCCCAGCGCCTCGATGCCGCTCGAACCCTCGGTGCAGATTCACGCCGATGTCGCCAACGCGATCCTGACCGGCTTCATACCGCAGCGCGACAGCCGGCTTCCGCTGGCCGAAGCCACCATGGCCCTCGTCGCCGGTCTTGGCATCGCCTTTGCGGCGGCACGCCTTCGGCCGCTGATATCGGCAGCCCTTGGCCTTATCGCCGTCGCCGCCGTCGTCGCGGCGGCGGCGGTCATCTATGACGTCAGCGGCTGGCTTATCGATGCGGTTAGCATTTCCGCCGCTCTTGTTACGGTTCTCGCGGTCACCAGCGTCCTGCAATTCGCCCGGGTGCGACGGGCCGAAGCGGCGGCACGGCAGAAGTTCTCGCAATACCTGCCGCAATCGGTCGTCGCCCGCTACATCGACAATCCCGGGCTTGCGCGCGTGGCCGGCGAGGAACGGCAGGTAACAGCGCTTTTCACCGATATCGAGAGCTTTTCCGCTCTGTCGCAAAGGCTGAAGCCGCGGGATCTCATTGCCCTGCTCGATGTCTACTTCGCCGAGGTCAACGCCCTGGTGGCGGCGCATGGCGGCATGGTCGACAAGGTGGTGGGCGATGCTGTGCATGCGTTTTTCAATGCTCCCGAGGATCTGCCGCAGCATGTCGACCGGGCCATCGATTGCGCGAAGGCGATCCACGCGTTGACGGAAGAGATGCGGCGGCGTCCGCAGTTTGCGGCCAATACCTTCGGCAGGACGAGGATCGGCGTCGAGACCGGACCGGCGGTCGTCGGTGAAGTCGGCGCCGGCGGCAAGCTCGACTACACCGCCCATGGAGACGCGATCAACCTGGCGGCCCGTCTGCAGGAGGCGAACAAGTTTCTCGGCACGGCGATCTGCGTCGGGCCTGCAGCCGCGGCGGAAAGCAAGCAGCCGCTTCGCCCGCTCGGCAGCCACGAAATCCGCGGCTTCTCAACGATGGAGTTGTTCACGGTTGCGGACTGAGGCGACGGCCACCGCCCGCGCTCACTGAAAGGCATGCCGGCTTTCGGGCTCCGTCAATTCAACGCGTCAGGCCAACGCTGGCATAGGCTTCCTTGATCCGCGCCTCGCCCCAGTTGACCGGCTCGCTCGGGGCATCACCCCGGTGATGGAATTCCACCCCCTGCCCCGCAGCGACGATCTTCGTCACGCCGCCGCGCGCGACCGTAACGCTTCCATGTTCGACGAAGACCGCAAAGGCGGCACGGCTCGGTCCGCAGAAGAATTTGGTGCCGCGCACACCGATCATACCGAAGGCGGTGCGCACGGCCACATCGACTTTCGGCAACCCCTCGGGCCGATCGAAGACCATGCGTCCTGTTCCAAGCTCGAGCGTTCCGCCCTGGTCAGCGATGAAGCTATCGACGAGGAGCTCGGTTTCGGCACCGAGGAGCACCCGGGTGTCCGTGCCAAGGTTCAAGGTCGCATAGCTGTCGACATTGGTGTGCACGCGATCGTTTTCGAAGAGCTCGCTACCGACGGCAAGCAGTTCGTCCTTTTTCGCCCGCTTTCGCCTTACGTCGCCACGCACCTCGGTTGCCTCGCCAAGGGCCGAACTTGCCCAGGACGGAGCGAGATGGCCGCCGACAGCCGCCAGCAACAGTCCGCCGACGACAACGCGGCGGCTCACCAGCATGTGGCGCAGTGGCGCTGCCAGATCTTCCATTGCCTCTCTCCCGTTTGAGCGGTGCCGCCATTCGAGGATAGCCCCGGCGCTCCCGGATGCAAGCGGCTCAAAAGCCTGCCCTCGGCGATCCCTCAGCACTTCGCCAGAGCTTTCGCCACCGGGCTGTTCCCGCCGGAACAGCTTTCCTCGACGGGCATGGATAAGTTCAGGTCCAAGAGAAGGGGAAAGCATCATGGAAAAGCGCAGCACATCCGGCACCCGCATCATCAACGCCCTCCTGCTGGCGATCGTCAGCCTGCTCGCGGTGGCCGCCATCGCCCTCCCCCCGGCGCGTGCTGCCGATCTCTCCGCTGCCGAAGTCTGCGACCGCGAGGCGGGCAGCATCTTCGACCTGCAGCGCAACCAGGCTTTCCCGGCCGTTTCCACCGAAGACATCCGGATTGGCGTCGCGCTGTCGGCCTGCCGCGAGGCCTATAATCAGAAGAGCGGCGCTCGCGCCGAATTCCAGCTGGCCCGCGTGCTCGACAAGGCCGGGCAGAAGACCCAGTCGCTGCGCATTCTCGGTGAAGCCGCCGAACACGGTCACGCATTGGCAATGACCAACTACGCCGTTCTCATGGGCGAACAGGGCGACACGGCGACCGAATTCTCGCTGAACCAGAAGGCCGCGGCCGCCGGCAACATTCTCGCCGCTTACAATCTCGGCGTTTCCTATCGCGACGGCATGGGCACGCCGATCAACGGCAAGCTGGCAATCGAATGGTTCGAGCGGGCATCGCTCGCCGGCGACGACGTCGCCGCCTTCAACCTCGCGGTCATTCTGGACGAAGGCAAGCTGGTGGCGGAAGACAACCGAAGGGCTGCCAAATTCTACCGGTTGGCCGCAGACCGCGGCAATGTCGACGCCATGGTCAACCTCGGCCTGATGCTGGAAAACGGTGAAGGTACTGCCAAGGATCTTCCCGCTGCCCATGCCATGTTCCGCAAGGCCGCCAAGGAGGGCGACGCCTTTGCCGGACAGAAGCTCGCGGAACTCACCGCCGACGAAACCTTCCAGACCGCCATGCTCGGCAAGACCAGCCGGATCATCAAGTAACTCCACACGCCTCCCAAGGGCCACGCGGGCCGGAGATCATCAGGATCTTCGGCCRCGTTTTCGTTTCGGATGGCGCAATTGCGGACGGAAAACCGCTTCGCACTTTTCCTGGAATTGCTTTAGCGGATCTCGCCCGCCTGCGGCCCCCAGGTATCGGTCAGTGCAAAGCCGTCGGCGAGCGGATCAAAGGGATCGAGTGCGACCTGGTGCAGGCCGAAGGTCCAGCCGCGGCCGGCAATGGTCGGGATGATCGCCTCACGGCCGGCAACCGTCGTCACACCTTCGAGGCCGACTTCGAACTCGGAGCCGATGATCGAGCGGGACTTCAGGACATCGCCGACCTTGACCTTGCCGCGCGCATGCAGCGTCGCGAGATTGGCCGAGCTGCCGGTGCCGCAGGGCGAGCGGTCGACACGGCCCGGCCACATGGTAGTGCAGGTGCGGATCGTGCCGTCGGCCTCGACATCACGGAACATGACGTAGGCGACGCCTTTGATCTCCGGGATTTCCGGATGAACGACGGGGATGGTGCGGTTGACGATGTCCTTCAGGATCATCCCGGCTTCGACGATCTCGCGGGCGTTCGCCTTGTCGATCGTGGTACCGATCTGGCCGACATCGACCAGGGCGTAGAAGATGCCGCCATAGCAGAGGTCTAGCTTGATCTTGCCCCACTTCGGCGTGTCGACTTCGACGTCGAGCTCATGCACGAAGGACGGCACCATCGTCAGCTTCACCTTTTCGCACCGGCCGTCGCGGCAGGTCGCGGTCGCCTTGACGAGGCCGGAGGCGGTGTCGAGCATGACGACGGTCTCGGGTTCCTTCATCTCGATGATGCCGGATTCCAAAAGCGCGGTCGTGACGCAGATCGAGTTCGAGCCGGACATGGCGTGCGCCTGATCGGCCTGCAGGATGATGAAGCCGGCATCGGCTTCCGGCCGCTTCGGCGGCACCAAGAGGTTGACCGAACCGATCGAACCGGACCGGGGCTCCAGGCACAGGAACCGGCGCAGGCTGTCATCGACCGTGTTGATGTGGTTGAGCTGCTCGGCGATCGAGTTGCCGGGGATCTTCGGCACGCCGCCGATCGCGACCTTGCCGATCTCACCCTCGCAATGAACGTCCAGCAACTGGATCGTGCGCTTCCACCGCATGCCGTTTCTCCAACTCGCTTGCCATCGCCCTGGTGGCGATCATGGCTGATATATCAGACGCGCTTGCATTACCGCTTTCCTCGATCCGCCGCAAGGAAAACCGCCGGACGCCGCCAGAGTCGCCCCAAAGTTGCCGCTTGACGCGCCACACGCCGCTGGACAGCTTGGGGCCACTCGCGACGCAACCTTCTGGATCTCCATGACAAAGCTGATCATCTTCACCGACCTACACATGGTGCCCCAAGGCACGACGATCATCGGGCTTGATCCCTACCAGCGCCTCGCCAACGGCATCGAGCACGTCAACCGCTACCATGCGGACGCCGAACGGGTGATTTTCACCGGCGACCTTACCCACTACGGCGATCGCATTTCCTACGAGCGACTGAAGCGGCTCGTCGATCAGCTCACGCCGCCGGTCGCCATCACCATCGGCAACCACGACCGGCGCGAGGTGTTCCTTGACGTCTTTACAGACGCAACGGCTGACGATCACGGTTTCGTGCAGCAGGCGATCGATTTCCCGGATTGCCGCGCCATCCTGCTCGATACGCTCTTTGCTCCTCCATATGACTACCCGACCAGCCATACGGGTCTTCTCTGCGCCAGGCGCCTTGCCTGGCTCGACCGGCAGCTTACTGAGGCCGGCGACAAGCCGGCGCTCATCTTCATGCACCACCCGCCGCATCGGACGGGCTTTACCGGAATGGACATGATCCGGCTCGCCAACGAGACGGAGTTCTACGATCTCGTCAAACGGCACGGCAACGTCCGTCACATCTTCGCCGGACATGTGCACCGCACGATCAACGGCTCCAGCCGTGGCATTCCTTTCTCGATCTTCAAGAGCCCGGTGCACCAGCAGCCGATGCCCTTCGACACGCCCGACACCTCTTTGTCCGTCGACGAACCGGCCGCCTACGGCATTGCCGTCGTGACGGATGATGGCGTGCTGGTGCATACGGAAGACTACGAGATTGCCCGCCGGGACGCCGCCATCGCGTAAGGGCCATTTCGGACCGCCGACCTTCATGCTAGTTTGCGGATATGACCGAACCCGTATCCCTCGACGAAACCTTCGACTGCCAGAGCTGCGGCGCCTGCTGCGCGTATTCGGCCGACTGGCCGCGCTTTTCGCTGGAGACGGACGAGGAGCTCGACCTGATCCCGGCTGAGTACGTGTCGGCCGATCTCGGCGGCATGCGCTGCGAGAACGATCGCTGCTCAGCACTCGGTGGCAAGCTCGGCGAACATGTCGGCTGCAAGATCTATGCGATCCGGCCGATCGTCTGCCGCACCTGCATGCCCGGCGACGATGAGTGCCTGATGGCCCGCGAGAAGCATTTCGGCAAGGCTGCCTGACATCGGATCATCCGGAGGATTCGCTAACATTCCGCATCCTCTGCAGCATTACATCCGCAGAACAGTGAAACATTCCGCCAAAGACAAAAAATGCCGGATGGATGTACGGCCGAAGGAAGCGTATTTTCCGCCCATGATCAGGGGCGCGCTGCGCCCTTAGAAACCGCTTCCCGGAGGATAGCGCTCGATGAGCCAGACACCGCTTCACAAGACCACTGCAGAGACCGGCGCGCCGCAGGCTCCTTTCGCCGAGTTCGCTCCGCCGGTGCGCCCGCAGAGCACGCTTCGCCAGGCCATCACCGCCGCCTACCGCAGGCCGGAAACGGAGGCGCTGCCGGCACTCGTCGAAGCCGCGACGCTGGACGCCAAGACCCGGGAGGCGGCCGCCAAGACCGCCCGCAAGCTGATCGAGGCGCTGCGCGCCAAGCACAAGGGCTCCGGCGTCGAAGGCCTCGTACAGGAATATTCGCTTTCGAGCCAGGAAGGCGTGGCGCTGATGTGCCTTGCCGAAGCGCTGCTGCGCATTCCGGACACCGCGACCCGTGACGCGCTGATCCGCGACAAGATCGCCGACGGCGACTGGAAGTCGCATATCGGCGGCGGCCGCTCGCTGTTCGTCAACGCCGCCACCTGGGGCCTCGTCGTTACCGGCAAGCTGACTTCCACCGTCAACGACCGCAGCCTTTCCGCCGCGCTCACCCGCCTGATCGCCCGTTGCGGCGAACCGGTCATCCGCCGCGGCGTCGACATGGCGATGCGCATGATGGGCGAACAGTTCGTCACCGGCGAAACCATCGACGAGGCGCTGCGCCGGTCGCGCGCGCTCGAGCAGAAGGGCTTCCGCTATTCCTACGACATGCTCGGCGAAGCGGCGACCACAGCCGCCGACGCGGAGCGCTACTACCGCGACTACGAGCAGGCGATCCATGCGATCGGCAAGGCATCGGCCGGCCGCGGCATCTATGAAGGCCCCGGCATCTCGATCAAGCTTTCGGCCCTGCACCCGCGCTACGCCCGTTCGCAGGCCTCGCGCGTCATGGAAGAGCTGCTGCCGAAGGTGAAGGCGCTCGCCGTCATCGCCAAGAAGTACGACATCGGCCTCAACATCGACGCCGAGGAAGCCGACCGTCTCGAACTTTCGCTCGACCTGCTCGAAGAACTCTGCCTCGACAAGGATCTGGCCGGTTGGGCCGGCATGGGCTTCGTTGTCCAGGCCTATGGCAAGCGCTGCCCCTACGTGCTCGACTTCATCATCGACCTTGCCCGTCGCGCCGAACGCCGCGTCATGGTGCGCCTCGTCAAGGGCGCCTATTGGGATGCCGAGATCAAGCGCGCCCAGCTCGACGGTCTCGAAGACTTCCCGGTCTATACCCGCAAGATCTACACCGACGTTTCCTACATCGCCTGCGCCAAGAAGCTGCTGGCCGCGACCGACGTGATCTTCCCGCAGTTTGCGACCCACAACGCGCAGTCGCTGGCAACCATCTACGAAATGGCCGGCAAGGACTTCAAGGTCGGAAAGTACGAGTTCCAGTGCCTGCACGGCATGGGCGAGCCGCTCTATGACGAAGTGGTCGGCAAGGGCAACCTCGACCGTCCCTGCCGCATCTATGCGCCTGTCGGTACGCACGAAACCCTGCTTGCCTATCTGGTTCGCCGCCTGCTCGAAAACGGCGCGAATTCCTCCTTCGTCAACCGCATCGCCGACCCGAAGGTATCGGTCGACGAACTGATTGCAGATCCGGTCGAGATCGTGCGCGCCATGCCCGTTGTCGGTGCGCCACACGACCAGATCGCGCTGCCCGACAACCTGTTCGGTGACACGCGACGCAATTCGGCCGGTCTCGACCTTTCGAACGAAGCGGGCCTGACCTCGCTGACAGCAGCGCTGCAGGCGAGCGCTACGGTCGACTGGAAGGCCGTTCCGCAGCTGGCAACGGGCCCCGCCTCCGGCGAAACCCGCGCCGTCGTCAACCCCGGCGATCATCGTGACGTGGTCGGCTCGGTCACTGAGGCTTCGGAAGCCGACGCCCGCCAGGCAGCGAACCTTGCCGCCAAGGCCGCCGCAAGCTGGGCCGCCGTCTCGCCGGCCGAGCGCGCCGCCTGCCTGGCGCGTGCGGCCGACCTGATGCAGGCGCGCATGCCAACGCTGCTCGGCCTCATCGCCCGCGAAGCCGGCAAGTCGCTGCCGAACGCCATTGCCGAAGTGCGCGAAGCGATCGACTTCCTGCGCTACTACGCCGAACAGACGCGCCGCACGCTCGGCCCGGCCCACAAGGCGCTTGGGCCCATCGTCTGCATCAGCCCGTGGAACTTCCCGCTGGCGATCTTCACCGGGCAGATTGCCGCGGCGTTGGTTGCCGGCAACCCGGTGCTGGCAAAGCCCGCGGAAGAAACTCCGTTGATCGCCGCCGAAGGTGTGCGCATCCTGCACGAGGCCGGCGTTCCCGCCGACGCGCTGCAGTTGCTTCCCGGTGACGGCCGCATCGGCGCAGCGTTGGTGGCGGCACCTGAGATCGCCGGCGTGATGTTCACCGGCTCGACCGAAGTCGCCCGCCTGATCCAGGCCCAGCTTGCCGACCGGCTTTCGCCCGCCGGCCGGCCAATCCCGCTGATCGCCGAGACCGGCGGCCAGAACGCCATGATCGTCGACAGCTCGGCGCTTGCCGAACAGGTCGTCGGCGACGTCATCGCCTCGGCCTTCGACAGCGCCGGCCAGCGCTGCTCGGCGCTGCGTGTGCTCTGCCTGCAGGAAGACGTTGCCGACCGCACGCTTTCGATGCTGAAGGGTGCGCTGCATGAGCTCAGGATCGGCCGCACCGACCGGCTCTCGGTCGATGTCGGCCCGGTCATCACCGCTGAGGCCAAGGGCATCATCGAGAAGCACATCGACGCCATGCGTGGCCTTGGCCGCAAGGTCGAGCAGATCGGCCTTGCCTCCGGCACCGAACAGGGCACCTTCGTGCCGCCGACGATCATCGAGCTCGACAAGCTCTCCGACTTGAAGCGCGAAGTCTTCGGTCCGGTGCTGCACGTCATCCGCTACCGCCGCGACGATCTCGACCGGTTGATCGACGACATCAATGCCACCGGCTACGGCCTCACCTTCGGCCTCCACACGCGTCTTGACGAGACGATCGCCCACGTCACCTCGCGGGTGAAGGCAGGTAATCTCTATGTCAACCGCAACGTCATCGGCGCTGTCGTCGGCGTCCAACCCTTCGGTGGACGTGGCCTCTCCGGCACCGGCCCGAAGGCCGGCGGTCCGCTCTATCTCGGTCGCCTCGTCGCCACCGCCCCGGTGCCGCCGCAGCACAGCTCGGTTCACACCGATCCGGCGCTGCTCGACTTCGCCAAGTGGCTCGACGGCAAGGGCGCCAAGACTGAGGCCGAAGCCGCCCGCACCGCCGGCAGCAATTCGGCCCTCGGCCTGCACTCGGAACTTCCCGGCCCTGTCGGTGAACGCAACCTCTATGCGCTGCATCCGCGTGGCCGCGTGCTCCTGGTTCCGGCGACGGAAGCCGGCCTCTACCGCCAGCTGGGTACTGCCCTCGCCACCGGCAACACCGTCGTCGTCGACGCCGCTTCCGGCCTGCAGACGTCGCTGAAGGATATGCCGGCCAGCGTCTCCGCGCGGCTTTCCTGGTCGAAGGACTGGGCGGCAGACGGTCCGTTCGCAGGCGCGCTCGTCGAAGGTGATGGCGCCCGCGTGCGCGAGGTCAGCAAGGCGATCGCCGGCCTGCCGGGTCCGCTCGTCCTCGTCCAGGCAGCTTCGACCGAAGAGATCGGCAAGAACCCCGACGCCTATTGCCTGAACTGGCTGCTCGAGGAGGTCTCGACCTCGATCAACACGGCCGCTGCCGGCGGCAATGCCAGCCTGATGGCGATCGGCTAGAGCCGCAGCTCGACGAGCGCCGCCCTCCCGGTTCAGGAGAGCGCACTGGATGTTCTCCTCTCCCCCACTCTTGGTGGGGGCGAGGCACTCACCCACGCCACCTCATCTCTGTGCCCCGTCACCGGGACCAGCCGCGCCGCGTCGGCGGCGCAAAAGAATATCTCAACAAGAAACAGTCTTCTCACGGCGCAGACGCGCCGCCACCGTCATTCCTGTGACAGGCACAGGAATGACGGTGGAAGCACGCGGCCTTTTACAGCGCCGCACCAAAACCGGCACCCGCACCGATCCAAACCATTGTGGCGCCGCCCCCGACAATCCGTTATCAGCGTCTGAAAAACGGAAGCAGCCATGTTCACCCTCAAGCGCATCGAAACGGCAAGCCAGGACGTCAAGAAGAGCCGCTTTCTGGCCTTCGCCGCGCCCATTGCCGATGAACAAGCGGCAAAGGATTTCCTCGCCTCCCATTCCGATGCCACCGCCAACCACAATTGCTGGGCATGGCGCATAGGCCAGGCCTATCGCTTCAGCGACGATGGCGAACCGAGCGGTACCGCCGGCAAGCCGATCCTCGCTGCCATAGACGGCCAGGAACTCGACCGCGTCGCGGTCGTGGTCACTCGCTGGTTCGGCGGTATCCTGCTCGGCAGCGGCGGCCTTGTGCGCGCCTATGGCGGTACGGCAGCGCTATGCCTGCGGGCGGCGGAAAAGATCGAGATGATCGAAACCGTGCGCGCCACCGTCGCCCTCGACTTTTCCGACATGGCGCTGATCAAGGCGCGGCTTCTTGCCCGGGACGTGACCATTGTCGGCGAGAGCTTCACGGACAAAGGCCCGGTTCTGACCGTGGACCTGCGCAAAGACGAGGCCGAGGCGATCCTCGCCATGGTCGTCGATCTCAGCCGCGGCAAGGCCGTGGTTTCGCTGGACGACTAACTCCTCCGTCAACCAAACCCCGCAGGTCTTCACCCACACCGAACGCGCCCAGCACAAAGGAGCGCCAGCGAAAAGTGTGCGCGGTTTACTGCGCCCTGCCCTGCTCTAATTTACTCGACCAAGCTCGTCATACTAGAACCGCTCCACCCAGCGTATGCTCGATGACGCACAACAGGAGACAGCACCATGAAGACGAGAGTTCTTGGCAAGACCGGCGCAACCATTTCCGAGATCGGCTTCGGCGCCTGGCAGATCGGCGGCTCCTGGGGCGATGTCAGCGAGGCGGACGGCAAGCGTGCGCTCAATGCCGCACTCGATGCCGGCGTGACTTTCGTCGACACCGCCGACGTTTACGGCGACGGCCGCTCCGAGAAGATCATCGCGGCGGTGCTGAAGGAGCGCGGTGGCGACAAGCCTTTCGTCGCGACCAAGGCGGGCCGCCGGCTCAGCCCGCATGTGACCGAAGGCTATACGGGCCAAAACATCGAAGCGTTCATCGACCGCAGCCTTGCCAATCTCGGTGTCGAGGCGCTCGACCTGGTGCAGCTGCATTGCCCGCCGACCGAGGTCTATTACCGGCCGGAGCTGTTCGGCGCGCTCGACCGGCTCGTCGCCAAGGGCAAGATCCGCCACTACGGCGTCTCGGTCGAAAAGGTCGAGGAAGCGCTGAAGGCGATCGAATATCCTGGCGTTGCGACCGTGCAGATCATCTACAACATCTTCCGCCAGCGCCCGCACGAACTGTTCTTCGCGGAAGCGCAAAAGAAGAATGTCGGCGTCATCGTGCGGGTACCGCTCGCCTCCGGCCTGCTCTCCGGCAAGATCAACCGGGAAACCGCGTTTGCTGCCGACGATCACCGCAACTTCAACCGGCACGGCGAAGCCTTCGATGTCGGCGAGACCTTTGCCGGCGTACCCTTCGACGCGGCGCTGGAAGCCGTCGAGCAGCTTCGTCCGCTGGTGCCCACGGGCGTGCCGATGGCGCAGTTCGCACTGCGCTGGATCCTCGAGCAGCACGCGGTTTCGGTGGTGATCCCCGGCGCTCGCAATGAGGCGCAGGCCCAATCGAACGCGGCCGCCAGCGCCCTTGGCGCTATCGAACGCGAAACCAAGGCCGCAATCGCCAAGGTTTACGAGCGGCTGGTGAAGGTTCATGTTCATCACCGCTGGTAACTGACGCCAGCGCCCGCGGGCGCTGGACCAAGGGAGGCGCAGCCATGACGGATCCCTTCGAGCTGCAACGTTTCGTCGAAGCCCAGGACCGCGTCTATGTCGCGGTTCTGGACGAGCTCGGCCGCGGCAGCAAACGGACGCACTGGATGTGGTTCGTCTTCCCGCAGATTGCCGGCCTCGGCCACTCGCCGATGGCACAACGCTACGCAATCTCCGGCCTTGACGAAGCGCGGGCCTATCTCGCCCATCCGCTTCTGGGGCCACGGCTTCGGCAATGCACAGAGCTCGTCAATTCGGTTTCAGGGAAGTCGGCGCACGACATCTTCGCAAGCCCCGACGACATGAAGTTCCGGTCGTCGATGACCTTGTTTGCCGAGGTCGACGAAGCGGGGCGCCTGTTCGAGCAGGCGCTAGGGAATTACTTCGAGGGAGAGAGAGATCGGCGCACTCTGGACATACTGGCGCATCGGCAGTGATGTCGAGCGCATTGGCGCTGGCGGAACGCCGTCTGGCGACCGTCAGAGATTGGGCGTCGAATTGACCAGGAAGAACAAGATCGTGAAGGCACAAATCGAAAGGCCAGCAACGATCACCAGCAGTTCTTTCATCATGTAGCGATACATCCGGCACCTCCTTTCCTTCAATGGCCGCGATATCACCCTGAATATAGGAATTCATTGGGCCAATTTTCAGATACAGGCGTCAAAAGTTCGTGAAGGCGCTCCCGCCTTTTTGTGATCCGGAACTCCCTCCTCCAACGGCTCCGAGACGGGTTCGACGCCTCCACGACCTCTGTAAATTATGCTATACTAATATATATTCCTTGTCACCTAACCACTTCGGGGCATTGAACAATTGCCTTTCGGCCTGCCGGCGCGGAGGCTCTGCCCCGCCGCAAAGATCGGCGCGTCATCCGATCAAGCCTTCTAGCGTTCGAAGTAGACGATCATCCGCAAATGACGGTGCTCGTCGACGAGCAGCGTCTCATGCGCGAAGTCCTGGCGCGCACCTTGTGCGTCCAGGACGGAGCCGAGGCCGCGGCCGTAGCGATCCATGCCGGGCTGTTCCATCCACTTGCGAAACTCATGGGAAAGCGTCTTCAGTTCGTCGATCAGGGTAAGCATGGCGGGATCATCCGGGGCGGTGGCCAGGTCGGCACGGAACTGGGCAAGCAATCTCGGCGCATCCTCCTGCCATGCGGGCAGCCGATGGCGCATGTCGGGATCGGCGAAAACCAGCCGCATGACGTTGCGATCGTCTTTGTCGCGGCCTGAAAAGCCGAACAGGCCGTCGGCCGCTCGGTTCCACGCGATCACATCCCAGCGCAGGTTGAGTACATAGGCGGGGCGCGCGACCAGATCGTCCAGCAGCTGCTGGATCCGCGGCCCGACGGAAGGCCATTGGTAGGCCTCGGGTCGCGGCGGACGGCCATGGGCAAGCAGGAAAAGGCGGCTGCACTCCGCGTCATCTAGCCTCAGCGCTTTCGAGACCTTGAGGAGGAAGCTCTCCGAGACCTGAATGTCGCGGCCCTGCTCAAACCAGACGTACCAGGTGAGCCCGACACCGGCGAGCTGCGCCACCTCCTCGCGCCGCAATCCCGGTGTGCGGCGGCCGCCTGTTATCGGAAGCCCGACGTCGCTCGGCGTGAGCTTTGCCCTGTGCCGGACCAGGAAGTCGGAGAGATCGCTTCGCGTGCGTGCAAGGGTTCGACCAGACAAGATAGTGCCCTCAGTAACAGGATAATAAGCAATATTGTAACAGTCTAGATCGTGCATCAATTGTCTCCCTCCCACAAGGAGGTGATGATGTCCGACAGCAATATCGATCTACACGAACGCCAGACTGCCACGAGCGGCACACGGCCTGACGTGAACAGGGCGAGCCTACGTGAATGGATGGGGCTGGCACTTCTTTCCCTGCCCACTGCGCTGCTCGGGCTTGACCTGACGCTTCTGCACCTCGCGCTTCCGGCGCTGGCGGCAGATTTGCGCCCCTCCAGTACAGAGGCGCTCTGGATCATGGATGCCTATGGCTTCATGATCGCCGGCTTCCTCATCACCATGGGTACGCTCGGCGACCGCATCGGTCGGCGCAGGCTGTTGATGGTCGGCGCATCGGCCTTTGCTGTCACCTCGATCTTTGCTGCCTTTTCGAGCAGCCCCGTCATGCTGATCGCTGCCCGCGCAGCGCTCGGCGTGTCGGCGGCAACACTCATGCCCTCGACGCTCGCGCTCATCAGCAACATCTTCAGGGATCCCCGGCAGCGCGCGCTTGGTTTCGGCATTTGGGCCACCATGTTCGGCGTGGGCTACGCGTTGGGGCCGGTTGTCGGCGGCGTTCTGCTGGAGCTTTTTTGGTGGGGTGCGGCGTTTCTCATTGCCGTTCCGATCGTCCTGCTCTTGCTGATCCTCGGCCCGTTCCTGCTCCCGGAGTATCGCGCTGCCAATAGCGAGAAGCTCGACCTCGCGAGCGTCGCCCTGTCGCTCGCCGCCATGCTGCCGGTGATCTACGGCATCAAACAGATCGCCAAATACGGCTTCGCGGCCGACGCGCTGACCGCAATTGCGGTCGGGCTCGCCGTCGCGATCCTCTTCATCCACCGGCAACGGCGGTTGAGCGATCCGCTGCTCGATATCACGCTGTTTTCCAGCAGAGCCCTTTGCGTGGCCCTGATCATCCTCCTGATCGGACTTGTCGCCGTCGGCGGCGCCATGCTGCTCGTTGCACAATATCTCCAGCTTGTGGCGGGATACGCGCCATTCGGCGCGGGGCTGTGGATGGGGCTCGCAGCCTTGGGCATGATCGCGGGCGGGGTTGCGGCACCGCTGGTCGCTCGCCATTTCCGGCCGGGTCATGTGGTCGCCGCCTCGCTCGCCCTCTCCGCGGTCGGCTACCTGCTGATGGCAACCATCGGCGGTGACACGTCGTTTGGTGTCGCCTTGGCCGTTGCCGGGCTCACACTTGCCTATTTCGGCAACGGCACCATTGCCGCGCTCGGCACCGACCTCGTCGTCGGCTCCGCACCGCCGGAGAAGGCGGGCTCCGCCTCGGCGATGACCGAAACCGTGCAGGATCTCGGCATTTCACTCGGCATCGCCATCCTCGGCAGCATCTCGACTGCCATCTATCGCCATTCGATTGCGCGCAGCGCCCCGGACAACATCGGCCCGGCAGCCCATGAGGCCGTCAGCGACAGCCTGTGGGGCGCCCTGGCAGTGCGAGCGGAGGTGCCGGCAATCCTCATCGAGGATGCCCGGGCCGCCTTCGTGACGGGCTTCAACACCGCAGCCATCCTCAGCACTATCGCCGTGACCATGCTTGCGGTCCTTTCGGCCCTAGCGCTACGTCATATCAAGAAACTCGAGCCGTCATCCGAGTGAGGCGAGATCGCGGGCCGCGCCGTGGCGATTCGGCTTCGCACCCGTGCAGCCGAACGACTGTGGATTCCTAGCCACCACAAGCCGCAAGGCGATATAGCAGCAGCCTGCGGCCGGACGTACGGCCCACCCCGGGGGGAACAGCTAGAGCTTTCGAGATGACAGCAACGGGACTTCAGTCCAAGGTCCACGCCTAGAACGAATTTGGTGATGCAATGCCTTTTGCGATCAGCATCAAATGTATCAACGCGACCGCAGTCCCGATCATGGCCCTGTGGGATGAGGCAAGCGGGTTCGAAGAAGCCGCCTCGATGTCGGGATTGCGGTACCCTCCACACCTCACGCCCGCCGTTCTTGACAAGGAGCCAGAGAACGCGAGCGAGATATTCAAAGAGGTTTTCGCGGGTCAGTCACCGCTGTCCATTTCTTTCGAAAGCGTGAGCTACTTCGAAAACGAATACCTAGTTCTCTGGGCACGGCCAAGCCACGTCGATGCGCTCTTCAACTTGCATGCAAGCTTGCATCGGCACTTGGATCCCGGCGCTTGTCATGAACATTACCGCGTAGGGCAATGGGTGCCGCACTGTAGCCTAGCGACAAAAATTCCACCACCTCGGCGTCAGCAGGCGATGGAATGGGCGCAACAGAAACGTCTTGCTGTATCGGTGGACTTCGAGGTCGCAGACCTCGTTCGGTTTCCACCCGTTGTTGTCAGGCGGGAATGTAAATTGCGGGCTTAGCAGGAAGGTCAGCCAATATTCGCCGCCAAGGGCGCTTTGCGACGCGCAAAGAAGACAACCGATACGACCCAAACAGGAGTCAGCATTGGCGGCTATCGTTCATTGAACTTAATCGAAGAAGCAGCCGCAATTCGCGGCTTTTATTTCAGTTCTTCTAGGAAATAATCAGCCTCGACTTGAGGCTTGAAGAAGAATGGCGCACCCGAAGAGATTCGAACTCCTGACCCCCAGATTCGTAGTCTGGTGCTCTATCCAGCTGAGCTACGGGTGCTTTCGCCTGCAGCGGTCAAACCGCTTGCGTGAGCGGTTCTCTAAAGGGTCCTTTCGGGGATTGCAAGCGCCGTTCTGGAAAAAATTTCATTTTTACGACGATGGCACGGCTGACTGTGGACAGTCGCGACGACGGCGGTGCAGCAACGCCCTGAAAAGCAGGGCGTTGCGCAGTGGAAGCGTCTTCAGAAAAAATTTGGCGGCTGCGGCGGCCCTAGCGGCTGCCCGCTTCACAGGTCGGATTTCCCGTCCGCTACTGGCGAAACTTCGAGCGGAACGCGTCGAGAGGCACGGGCCGGTCAGGGAGTTCGATGCGGAAAAGCGTGCCGGGGGTCGGCTTTTCGACAAGGGCGATCGTGCCGCCATGGGCAAGCACCAGTTCGCGGGCGATCGCAAGGCCAAGGCCCGTGCCCCCGGAACGGGCCGAACCGCGGAAGGCGGCGAACAGGTTTTCCCGCGCCTTGGGCGGCATGCCGGGGCCGGTATCGTCGACGGAGATGGTGACGACGCTGCCGATGCGCATGGCCGACACCGTGAGCAGCCGGGGGCGGCCGTCCTCCGGCTCGTGATTGGTCAGGGCC
Organism: Ensifer sp. 2TAB8; assembly: GCF_052115125.1. NCBI lineage: Bacteria > Pseudomonadati > Pseudomonadota > Alphaproteobacteria > Hyphomicrobiales > Rhizobiaceae > Ensifer > Ensifer sp. 2TAB8. The sequence continues at coordinate 728,485 of NZ_JBFRGB010000001.1, forward strand.
TGGACGGCATTGCGGCAGATATTGTGCACAACCCGGAACAGTTGCTCGCTGTCCGCATCGACCTCGATGTCGTCCTGCATCTGGATCTGGAAATCGATGCCCGCCTGGGGGTCGATCGCCAGCAGTTCGGCGACATCGGAAACGAGCGGCTTCAATGCCACGAAGCGGCGGTGCGGCTCGGCCTCGGTGGTACGGCCATAGGAGAGGACCTCGCGCGTATACCCGACCGCCCGGTCGATGGTACGCAGCAGGGTCGGAGCGAAGCGCTTGACTACCGGGTCGTCCACGTCGGCCAGACGGTCGGAGATCAGCTGTGCCGACGACAGGATGTTGCGCATGTCGTGGTTGATCTTCGACACCGCAAGGCCAAGTTCGGCAAGGCTCTTCTGCTGCTTCAGCGTCTTCTGCAGTTCGCGCTGCATGCTGGCGAGATGCTGGCCGGCGACGGCAAGTTCGTCGCGCCCCTCCGGCGGCACCAGCACCCGAGCCGGATCGGCCGGGTCGTCGGAAAACTCCTGCATGCTTGCCGTCATGCGCCGAATGGGCGTGATCAGCATGCGGTTGATGGCGAGAAAGATCAGCGCCGCGGTAATCAGCGAAATGACAAGCGACAGGGCAAATACGTTGCGCGAATAGACGAGCATCGCCTTGCGCAGGCTCGCATCCTTCATCAGGAGCTCGATCGTCGCATCGCTTTCCCCGAGCGGTCCATAGACGCGGATCACGCGATCGCCGCCAAAGAGCAGGGTATCGAAGGCATCGCGGATGGCGCCAATGGCGGTGGCATTGGCGACGTCGTACTCGCCCTTGATCTCGAGCGGCATGTCGGTGAGCGCGATCATGCGCGACGCGTCCTTGCGGCGGATAACGATCGCCTTGGTGCCGGTCGCCATCAGCGTGTCCTTCTGGACGCTGCGCGGCAACTCGACATTCTGCAGGCCGTCGACGACGACGGCAGCGGCAGCGGCCGTGTTCAGCCGATCCTCAAGCCAGCGAATGCGCATGGTCGCCACGGACGGCGCAAAGATCAGCACTTCCGCGAGCATGACGAAGACGATGGTCAACAGGAGCAGCTTGCCGGAAAGGCCCCGGAAGAACCCCGCGCTCGTCTTCAGTGGCTCGCTTGCCGTTGCCGGACGCGTCTCTTCCGCCATGCCTTACAAACTTCCCTGCCCGTCGATCAAAACGCCCGAGTCCCTACACAAGCGCCCGAGCCAACGGGCTTCGTGTGAAGGGCGCATAATAGGAGATGCCGAATTGTTTTCCAATCTCGGAGGGAGCCGCCCGGGTGCGACATAGGCGCGGACGTCTTTCGGGGTCGCGCCATTGGCAATCGCTGAGAACCACATCCCGATCAACTCTCTCCCCTCGCATCACCAAGGCAAAATCCTCGACGCAATGCCGCCTCGCTCGGGATCTACCTGCACAGAATCCGGATCGGTGTAAGTCACCCAGGGAACAATTTGGCAATCCTGCGGGGATCGGCGCGCGCCGGCGGTGACGACAGCCGCAGCCGAYATTCGAGGCCGCCAAAAACAACACCCGCGGCACCATGACGACGCCGCGGGCTCAGGGAAACATGCTTTCAAGTGCTGCATGCTTTTACTCTTGGTCGGCAACAACCCAAGGAAACATGCCGTCGCGGAACGAGCCGCCGATCAGAACTCCTGCCAGTCGTCCTTCGCGACCGCCGCAGCGGAACCGCCGCCGCCAAAGGCGCGGGCGACGTTGCCCATCATCCGACGGGCCGGCGATTCGACCGGGCGGGTGGTTTCACGCGCCACGACCACCGGTCTTGCCGCGATATTGTCCACCTTGAAGTAGGCAATCAGGTTGGCAAGGTTGTTGGCTTCTGCGGAGAGCTTGTGGGTGGCGGCATTCGCCTCTTCAACCATCGCCGCGTTCTGCTGGGTCACCTGGTCCATCTGGTTGACCGCGGTGCTCACTTCGCTAAGACCCGTCGACTGCTCGCGCGCCGCCGTGGCGATCGAGTGGATATGATCGTTGATCTTCAAGACGCGGTCCTCGATCTCACCGAGGGCCGAACCGGTTTCCTGCACCAGCCGGACGCCGGTCGCCACTTCGCTGCCCGACTTCGAGATCAGCGACTTGATGTCCTTGGCAGCACTTGCCGCACGCTGCGCCAGCTCGCGCACTTCCTGGGCGACGACGGCAAAACCCTTGCCCGCATCACCGGCACGTGCCGCCTCGACGCCGGCATTCAGCGCCAGCAGGTTGGTCTGGAAGGCGATTTCGTCGATCACGTTGGTGATCTGGCCGATCTCGCTCGAGGCCTGCTCAATGCGGCCCATGGCATCGACGGCATTGCGCACGACGGCCGCAGATTGCGCCGCACTGTGTTTGGCCTCGTTGACCATGACGGTCGCTTCCTGCGCCCGCTCGGTCGAGCTCTTGACCGCGACTGTGATCTGGTCGAGTGCGGCAGATGTCTCCTCAAGGGCGGCCGCCTGCTGCTCGGTGCGCTTCGACAGATCGTCGGCAGCGGCCCGCAGCTCGGACGAGTTGCCGTTGATCGTGTCGGTCGTCACGCGGACTTCGCGCAGCGTCTTCTGCAGGGTCGACAGCGTCTCGTTGACGTTCTTCTGCAACTCGGCGAAGGCGCCCTGGAAATGACCGCTCATGCTCTGGGTGAGGTCACCACCGGCCAGGCTCGCGACAACCCGACGGGTCTCGGCGATACCGGCATCGACGCTGCCGACCAGTTCGTTGACGCTGGCGGCGAACCGGTTGAGGTCTTCGTTCTCATAGTCCTTGCCGATACGCTTGGTGAAATCGCCGGCGGCCGCAGCCGCCACGACGACACCGATGCTCGACTGGAGGTCGGCGCTCTTTTCACGCAGCACCGCTTCCTGGGCGTTGAGGTCGCGAACGGCAAGGCCGTTCTGCTTGAACACCTGAACGGCCTCGGCCATTTCGCCGATCTCGTCCTTGCGGCCGACAAAAGGCACGTCCGCGGTGAGATCGCCGCCGGCCAGCTGCTTCATCTTGCCGGTCAATTCAAGGATCGGACGGCTCAAATGGTTGGTAGCGATGTAGAATGCCGCTCCAATGCCGGCGATGAGGCCAAGGCCGGCGATGGCGAGAATGGTGATGATCACGCTACGCTCGAAGGTGGCAGTGTCAGCCGTAACGACTTCAAGCGTCTTCAGGTTGATGTCGACGACGCCGTCGATTTGCTCCTGGAAAGCCTTGCGGTTGGCGCGATTGGCGTCGGTATTGCCCTGCTCGTTGGCGGCCTGCGGCGAAACTTCTTCGCCAAGCCGCGCCGTCTCGACGCGGAAGGTCTTGAACTCCGCGGCGCGAGCGACGAGCGTATCGAAAGACGCCTTCGATTCGGCGGGGATCAGCGGCCGCCACTCGGCAAGCAGCGTGTCGATCTTGTCGAGGTTCTTGCGAATGCCCTCGGCGAACGGCTTGGCTTTCTCGATGGTCGGGGCGGCGTAGACACCACGCGATTCCATGACGACCGCGGTCACCAGACGGTTGAGGCGTTCCGCGTTGAAGGCGCGCGCCGCGACATTCTCGTACTGGTGGAATTTCTCGTTGTATTTGCTGACGGCGACCAGCGACATGCCGGTCACCGCAACCGCCAGCACACTCATGATGCCGACGATTAGATTGATCTTACCGCGTATTTTCATCCCGACCTCCACAAGGCCGCGAGACCTGTCCGATTATCGGACATGCCGCCACCCCATTGCACCGGGGCGACCCTAAAATAGGCGTGGTTAATAAAGCTCGTCGCCGCCAGCCGGCATTCTGGGGAGCGCCGATTAGAGTTCTCTTTACCAATCTCGGCTAGATGCCCGCCTTTTTGCGCGTCTGTCCGGGCCTCTTTCGGGGAGGGTTGGTCACTTTTGTGGGCCTGGCATCACTGAATCGCCGGCCGCAATTGACTTTGCGGGAAATTTCCTCTTATAAGCCGCGCACGTCCGGTCAAGCCCTCCTGCCCGCAAGGCGGAGCCGTGTCCGGTAACGTAAACGCTCCTTGCTACACGCAAACCCAAGAAGGGCCGCACACCGCGGTATTAAATAAATGAAGCGTACCTACCAACCGTCCAAGCTTGTTCGCAAGCGTCGTCACGGCTTCCGTTCGCGTATGGCTACCAAGGGTGGCCAGAAGGTCCTCGCAGCCCGCCGGGCTCGTGGCCGCAAGCGTCTTTCGGCTTAAGCCGAAGTTGCCCGAAACCAGTGTCCGGGCACATGACGTCAGATAAAGACAAAACGACTGTCGGGCGGCTGAAAAGCCGTCCGCAGTTTTTGGCCGTTCGGGCAGGAGAAAGCCGTAGAGGCCCGCTGTTTCTCCTCGAAGTGCTCGACCGCAACGATCCGGAAGGCGAAGCCCGCGTCGGCTTCACCGTTACCAAGAAACACGGCAATGCCGTCGAGCGAAACCGGATGCGCCGACGCCTGAAAGAGGCGGTGCGGCTTTCCGCCGGGTTTGCAATGAAACCCGGACACGACTATGTGATTGTCGCGCGACGCGATCTCCTGAATGCCCCCTTCGACGCCTTGACCCGGGGGCTTGGCGAGCGCATCGAAAACAAGCCGAAACAGAAGCGGCCGCCGGCCGGTTCCAGGAAACCATGATGGAAAAAAACCGCAACTATTTCGTGGCGATTGGCCTGTCCGTGCTGATCCTCATTGCCTGGCAGTTCCTTTACGTCAATCCGAAGATGGAAAAGGAACGCATCGCCGCGGAAGCCCTGCAGGCGCAACAGGCGCAGTCGCAGTCGGCAACTCCGACTCCGGCGACGCCGGGCCAGACCCTGCCGGGCGGCGGCGCTATCCCGGGCGCTGGTGAAAACCGCGACCAGGCGATTGCGAAGTCGGCCCGCGTTGCGATCGACACGCCGGCCCTGTCCGGCTCCATCAACCTGACCGGCGCACGCTTCGACGACCTGAAGCTCAAGGAATACCGCGAAACGGTCAATCCGCAGAGCCCGGTCATCACGCTCTTCAGCCCTGCCGAGACGACCGACGGCTACTTCGCCGAACTCGGTTATGTCGGCAGCGATGCGACCGGCAGCGTGCCGGGCCCGCAGACCGTCTGGACGCTTTCGGGTGGCGACAAGCTGACCGCTGCGACCCCGGTGACGCTGACCTTCACCAACGAGAAGGGCGTCACCTTTACCCGCACGGTCTCGGTCGACGACCACTACATGTTCCAGGTGGTCGACAGCATCAAGAACGACACGGCCGAGCCGCTCGCGCTTTCGTCCTATGGTCGTGTGACCCGCTTCAACAAGCCGACGACGCCGAGCGTCTACGTGCTGCATGAAGGCTTCATCGGCGTGCTCGGCGAACACGGCCTGCAGGAACTGAAGTACGGCAAGATCGAGGACGAGAAGTCCGTCGAACCCGGCAAGGCGACCGGCGGCTGGCTCGGCATCACCGACAAGTACTGGGCAGCGGCAATCGTTCCGCCGCAGGCAACGCCGTACGACACGCGCTTCACGCACTTCACCGACGGACGCCCCCGCTACCAGAGCGACTACAAGAGCGACGCCGTGACCGTGGCCCCCGGCCAGACGTCCGAGGTCAAGAACCTCGTCTTCGCCGGCGCCAAGGAAGTTCCCGTCGTCGACAATTATGAAGTGGCCTATTCGATCCCCAACTTCGACAAGCTGATCGACTGGGGCTGGTTCTACTTCATCACCAAGCCGATGTTCAAAATGATGGATTTCTTCTTCCGTCTGTTCGGCAACTTCGGCATCGCGATCCTGATCACCACGATCGTGGTCAAGGGCCTCTTCTTCCCGCTCGCCAACAAGCAGTACGCATCGATGGCGAACATGAAGAAGGTTCAGCCGAAGATGGAGGAACTGAAGAAGAAGTTCGGCGACGACCGCATGGGTCTGCAACAGGCAATGATGCAGCTCTACAAGGAAGAGAAGATCAACCCGCTGGCGGGCTGCTGGCCGATCCTCATCCAGATCCCGGTGTTCTTCGCGCTCTACAAGGTGATCTACATCACCATCGAGATGCGCCATGCGCCGTTCTTCGGCTGGATCCACGACCTTTCGGCGCCGGATCCGACCACGATCGTCAACCTCTTCGGCCTGCTGCCGTTCGATGGCCCGACTTTCCTGCATCTCGGCGTCTGGCCGCTGATCATGGGTGTCACCATGTTCGTGCAGATGCGCATGAACCCGACGCCGCCGGACCCGACCCAGGCGATGCTGTTCACCTGGATGCCCGTCGTCTTCACCTTCATGCTGGCATCGTTCCCGGCCGGCCTCGTGATCTACTGGGCCTGGAACAACACGCTTTCCGTGCTGCAGCAGTCGATCATCATGAAGCGCCAGGGCGTGAAGATCGAACTCTTCGACAACCTGAAGAGCCTGTTTTCGAAGAAACCCAAACCGGCGGAGTGACGCCGGACGGTACGACAATCCCAAAGCCCCGGACCATGGTCCGGGGCTTTTTCGTTTCGGTGCCATCGCGCGACACGCAATGACGTTGACGCGGGCGCGCAGCACGGGCATCAGGCGATATTGAAAACACTGCGCCTCCGCTCCAGGACAATTTGCCATGACCGACCCGTCGGCCACCTCCGCTCCGTTCGCTGCCAACGAGAAGCTTGGCGCCCTGCTCGTCTTCGGCTCTGCCTTCTTCTGGAGTTTCGGCGGGGCCATCGCTCGCTTCCTGGAGATCCCCGACAGCTGGACGATCGTCTTCTGGCGCTGCCTGTTTGCCGGCCTGTTTCTTCTGGCCTTCATGCTGGTGCGCGACGGACCACGCGGCACGCTGGCCCTGTTCAAGGACATGGGCTGGCCTGGCATTGCCGTCGGGCTCTGCTTCACCATCGCCTCGACCTCCTTCATCATCGCCATTTCCTATACGACCATCGCCAATGTCGTGCTGCTTGGCGCCGGCGTGCCGCTGTTTGCTGCTCTGATGAGCTGGGTCCTGTTTCGCGAACGGGTCTCGCGCTTTACCTGGGGCGCGATCACGGCCGTCATCGTCGGCGTCGCGATCATGGTGTCGGAGAGCCTCACGGGCAGTGTTTCGCCGGCCGGTGATGCGCTGGCGCTGCTCATCCCCATCGTCTTCGCGCTGGCGACCGTCATCACCCGCCGCTATCCGCATGTGCGGATGACGCCGGCTACGTGTTTCGGCTGCTTCGCCGCCAGCGCCATTGCGGCAAGCCAATCGTCCGGACTTGCGGTGACCTCAGGCGAGCTCGCCCTGCTCTTCGTCTTTGGCGCCTTCAACCTTGGGCTTGGCATGGCGCTCTTCGTCACCGGAGCCCGGCTTGTACCCTCGGCGCTCGCCGCCCTGCTCGGCACGGCGGAAACCGTGCTCGGTCCGCTCTGGGTCGCGATCATCCACGGTGAAGTGCCGAGCGGCCGGACGATCATCGGCGGCGCCTTCATCTTTCTGGCGCTGCTTGCCTACCTGCTCAACGAGTTCCGGCGGGTGCAAACCATCCCGACACGACCGGTCCGCACGCCGACGCCTTGACATCCACGGCCAAAACCGGGAAGCCATGAGCTTTCTCGATGAAGGACCGACCGCCGATGGCCGAAACCAGAACCAAAGACGACAAGCCGCTGTTCGGCCGGCCGTGGATTTTCATTCGCGGCGTGCCTGCAATGAAGTTCCTTCCGCCCGAGGGCCCGCTGGAGATCGCCTTTGCCGGCCGCTCGAATGTCGGCAAGTCGTCGCTGATCAACGCTCTGGTCGGACACAAGGGACTGGCGAGAACGTCGAACACGCCGGGCCGCACGCAGGAACTCAACTATTTCGTGCCGGACGGCTATTCCGGCGAGGCCGACGACCTGCCACCTATGGCGCTCGTTGACATGCCCGGTTACGGCTATGCCCAGGCGCCGAAGGAACAGGTCGACGCCTGGACCAAGCTGGTGTTCGATTATCTGCGCGGCCGCTCGACGCTGAAGCGCGTCTATGTGCTGATCGACTCCCGCCACGGCATCAAGAAGAACGATGAAGACGTGCTCGCACTGCTCGACAAGGCGGCTGTCTCCTACCAGATCGTCCTGACCAAGACCGACAAGATCAAGGCAGCCGGCGTGCCGAGGCTGATCGCCGAGACGCTCGAGAAGATCAAGAAGCACCCGGCGGCCTTCCCGGAGGTTCTCTCGACATCTTCGGAAAAGGGCGACGGCATCGAGCACTTGCGCGCCGCGATCAACACGGCGATCACGCGCTAGGGTAATTCCGGCTTTCGTTCGAAGCGCGGCCCGAGTTGCGCGCTCCCGACAAGACCGATCACCTCAAAGTCTTTGATCTCTGTCACTACCCCGACATGCAATCCGCTCTATCTCTGCGTTGCGTCCAGTTCGGTGGCGTGGCCAGAGATAGGAGAGAGACATGTCCGATTTGATCGTTGTCGGGTTCGATTCCCCCGAGGAAGCCGATAAGGTTCTGGTCCGGCTTGCCGGGCTGAAGAAGGAATACCTGATCGACCTTGAGGACGCGGTCGTCGTCGTGCGCGACACGGAAGGCAAGGTTCATCTGAAGCAGAGCCTGAACCTGACCGCCGTCGGCGCGACGTCCGGGCTGCTCTCCGGTTCGATCTGGGGCGGGCTCGTCGGCCTTCTCTTCCTCAACCCGCTGGCAGGCTTTGCGATCGGCGGCGCCCTCGGCGCCGGTGCCGGCGCTCTCTCCGGCTCGCTGGCCGACTACGGCATCGACGACGAGTTCATAAAATCGCTCGGCAACACCATCCCGAACAATTCCTCGGCGCTGTTCATCCTCGTGCGCAAGGTACAGCCCGAGAAGGTGCTCGCCGAATTCCCGGACCTGCGTGGCCGTGTCCTGAAGACGTCGCTTTCGCCAGAGCAGGAGCAGAAGCTGCAAGCGGCACTCTCCGGTGCCGCGGCAGCCTCGCCGCCGGCCGGGTCGTTCTAAGCCCCGGGCAACACCGGATGCAAGGCGCTCCAGCCGGCAGTGGCTAGCTTGATTTGGCCGCCAGTACGAAGGCAAGCGCCAGGCCATTGATGCAATGGCGCTTGCCGGTCGGTGGCGGGCCGTCGTCGAAGATATGGCCCAGGTGTCCGCCGCAGCGGCGGCAATGGCACTCCGTGCGGGTCATGAGCAGGGACGTATCATCTCGCGTCGCCACGGCACCGGGCAGCGACTGCCAGAAGCTCGGCCAGCCTGTGCCGCTGTCATACTTCGCCTCGGACGAATAGAGCGGAAGCGCACAGCCGGCGCATCGAAAGACACCCTTGCGCTTTTCGTGATTGAGGGCGCTGGTGAAGGGGCGCTCCGTGTCCTCGTGCCGCAGGATCCGATACTGGTCCTCCGTCAGGATCGCCCGCCACTCCGCATCTGTCTTGACGATCTCGAAGGTCTGTGTCGCGCTCGCCCGGGCAAAAGGAGCAAGGCCGCGGATTGCCGCGGCTGCGGCGAACGCGGTACCTGCCATCAAGAACACACGCCTGCTGATCATGGAACCTCCTTCGGCCCCTGTGATCGAGATCAGAACTTTCGCGCCTTGCCGAGTGCAATAAACGGCCCGGTCGGCTGCCCGGTCGGCGATCCTCCAGAGGCCTCGACGCTGACAGCGAAGACCGAACCGGCGGACATTCGTTGCTGGTACAGGGAGGGCACGGCGATTTCGCCCTCACCCGTCTGCGGCAGCACGCCAAGTGAGATCGCAGGATTGCTGCCGTTGACCAGCCAGAGTTCAAGGGACTTCTGCTCGGGCTGGACGGTAGCGATCGGCGTCACTTTCAGATGACCCGTAACCCGATCGAAACGGGCGACGAGATCGATCGCGCCGTTGGCCTTGCCTGATAATTCGGCCACCAGCGACGCCTTAGTCGTCGGCGCGTCGAATAGGCCGGCCATGGATGCGCCGATCACCGTCAGCGTTGCGAGCGAAGCCAGCGCGAGACCGCGCCACAGCGGCAGCGAACGCCAAAGTCCTCCGCGCGGCGGCCCCATTGGTGCGGGTCGCGACTGTTCAAGAAACCGCCGCTCGCTGGCGGAAAGCATTCGGGGCGGCGGTGCAAGCACCTCGTAGGCTTCATTGAAGGAAGACAGGTTGCTCTGCCAACGGTCGACCATGGCGGCAAAGTTGCGATCGGAGACAAGGCGAGCCTCGACCTTGCGGCGATCATCGGCGGACAGAACGCCAAGAACATATTCCCCGGCGATCACTTCGTCGCGGCGGAAATCCCGGCCCTCTGGGGTTGGTGCTGTCATCGCTCCCTACGCTCTCGTACCTTCATGAGGCTACGCCTCAACCAAGACCGCATCGTGTTCAGCGGCGACGAAGACTCCTCCGGTTCCCGGTGAAAAAGACCTTCGCCACACAGTGTTGCGGTCCTTCAAGCTCCTCCATGCAGGCATCGATCCACCTGCCCCTTGCGCTTGAAAACCGCCAATTTTTCCGGATCCGCAGCAGGATCAGACAAATCGCGGGCTTCGTCAATCACGTTCCCTGCTGGTTTACACCTGTCGGCAAGGTAGGGCACGATGCGCCGAGCACCAGCCCTGTCATTCCGGCTTTATCTTGCTCGCCGATCATTCCATCGGTCCGGAACTTGCGCTAAACAGCAGCCGGTATTTTTCGAGGGTCCGCCATGTCCGCCAATGAAAGTGAAATCCAGGCACGCCTGCTCACCCAGGCCCTGCCTTACATGCAGCGCTACGAGAACAAGACGATCGTCGTCAAATATGGCGGCCACGCCATGGGCAACAGCGAGCTTGGGCGCGCCTTTGCCAGCGACATCGCGCTTCTGAAACAGTCCGGCGTCAACCCGATCGTCGTGCACGGCGGCGGCCCGCAGATCGGCGCGATGCTGACGAAGATGGGTATCGAATCGAAGTTCGAAGGCGGCCTGCGCGTCACCGACGAAAAGACGGTCGAGATCGTCGAGATGGTTCTCGCGGGCTCGATCAACAAGGAGATCGTGGCGCTCATCAACCAGACGGGCGAATGGGCGATCGGCCTTTGCGGCAAGGACGGCAACATGGTCTTCGCCGAAAAGGCGCGCAAGACCATCAAGGATCCGGATAGCAACATCGAGCGCGTGCTCGATCTCGGCTTCGTCGGCGAAGTGGTCGAAGTCGACCGCACGCTGATCGACCTGCTCGCCCGCTCGGAGATGATCCCGGTCATCGCGCCGGTGGCGCCCGGTCGTGACGGCCACACCTACAACATCAACGCCGACACCTTCGCCGGTGCCATCGCCGGTGCGCTCAACGCCACGCGCCTCCTGTTTCTGACCGACGTTCCGGGCGTTCTCGACAAGCAGGGCAACCTGATCAAGGAACTTTCGGTTTCCCAGGCCCACGCGCTGATCGCCGACGGCACCATTTCCGGCGGCATGATCCCGAAGGTCGAGACCTGCATCGACGCGATCAAGGCCGGCGTGCAGGGCGTCGTCATCCTCAACGGCAAGACGGCGCACTCGGTGCTGCTCGAAATCTTCACCGAACGCGGCGCCGGCACGCTGATCGTGCCCTGATGACGCGATCACTCCATCGCTTCAGCGAGCGATGGAGTGATCCAGCACCATGCAGTTCATGCCTAGCAATTCCGGGGCGCGGAAGCTTCCGTTCCCGGAACTCCTCTAGGCGGTGGCCATTTTCTTCGGGCGCGGTCTGTGCGGCGGCAGCATGCTTTCTTCTTCCGCCTCCTGTGGCGCTCCCCAGAATGCCTGAAGTGAAGGCCCGGCATAGAGATGGCGGCGTCGGAACATGAACTCGTAGAGTTCATGGAGCCAGACCCTCCGCCCCATGCGGGTATACCAGCGCATGGAGTGGCGCTGCTGACGGTCACGATGAAGGAAGATACGCGCCAACACTTTCGGCCGCGCCTGGATCGCAACCTCGATCAGCTTGACGCAGCAGAATAGCACCGCCGGATGCAGGTGCTTCATTTTCAGCACCTGATGCTTGTAATCCCACTTCCGAATGTCGGGTTCAATAACCGTCCGGTCCTTCGCCAGGCCGAAAAACGGCGTCCACCGGTGCGGCGTCACATACAGGGCCTGGATCTGGTCCGGATCATAGGAAAGCAGCTGTCGGAGGCCTCGCCACAGATCCCTCAGGCGCTCCTCCTCGAGGCCGACGACCCATGTCGCCATCGACAGGATATCGTGCTTGCGCAGAAGGGCGATCGCCTGCCGATCGCTGGTGACGGTTCCGCCTTTCTTGATCAGCTTCAGGGTCGCGCCATCGGTGTTCTCGATTCCGAGTAACCAACTGACGACTCCGGCTTTGCGGTAGAGATGCAAGATATCGGCGTCGCGCACGATATCGTCGGCGCGTGTCGAGCCCACGATCTGCACCGGTACGTTTTCGGCGATCATCGCGTTCAGAAATGCAAGCCAAGCCTTGGGTGACGAGGTCGGGTTTTCGTCGGCAAGATTGATCAGTTCAACGCCCTGTTCGCGATGAAGGCGCGCGATTTCCTTCGCGAAGGCAACCGGGTCGCGGTGACGCCAGCGTGTCCAGAAGCCACGCTGGCCACAGTAATTGCAAAGATGGGGGCACCCGCGCGAGAACTGCAAGACAACGGCTCGCTTTCCGCCCCAATAGCTGTAGTCCTGGTGATCGATCAATTCCCAACCGATGCGGTAAGCGTCGAGGTCCGCGATCGCCTCTGCAGGCCGGTTGGCAACAGGCATGCCATCGTCTTCACGATAGGCAATGCCGGGAACCTCGCTGAACGATCCTGAGGAGGACAAGGCACGAACGAGCCGCCGTACGGTCTCTTCGCCCTCGCCCCGCACGACGTAATCGAAGACATCCGCTTCACTCAGAACGTCACGCCAATGGTACGTCGGGAAGACCCCGCCATAAACAATCCGAACCGACGGCATGGCTGCCTTGATCTCTCTGGCGATGCGGCTGGCAGTCGGATGCGCGGATGTCGAGCCGGAATGACCGATCAGAACGAGTTCCGGCCGATCTGCGAGCACCCGTTCGAGAATTTGGGCAAAGCTCAACGGCCCGAATTCGCAATCGATCAGCCGCACCTCGTGGCCATCGTCGATCAGCGGCCCACCAACCGCGAGGAGGCCAAGCGGTGGAAGATGGTCGTCGGGAATGCGACTCCCGATCGCCGTATGCGGTGGATTGAGAAGGACAATCTTCATAGGGTGTCTCTATGTCCGGAGGGCCCCAACCAGAGACACGATAAAACTGAAGATTGCGGAAATTTCGCTTCCAGGCTGTGGCCGAAACCGTACGATTTCGCGGTAAGATGGCGCGCCATGCTCCGCACGGCACGCCCAGCCCTGGGCTCTAGCGAGGCGAATAGATCTCCGTCGCCGCGGCTTTCAGCTTTTCCATCATCGCCCGGTAGGGGCCAGGACCATAACTGATGCGCGCGACGCCGGCGCGGGCGAGTGACTTCAGGTCGGGTGCGGCCGGGCGCATCATGATGTTGACCGGCAGGTTCGAGGCGGCGCAGACCTTGGCGATCAGACCCTCATCAACCAGCCACGGCACGAAGAAACCGTTGGCACCGGCTTCGGCAAAGGCCCTGCCGCGTCCGATCGCCTCGTCGACAAGGCCAGCGTGCCGCGTCTCATCACCTTCCTGTAGGAACAGGTCGGTACGGGCGTTGATGAACAGCGGGATGCCGCGACGGTCGGCCATTTCGCGTATCGCACGGATGCGCGCCGCCTGTTTTTCGACGGCATGCACCCCGCCCTTGCCGACCACCTGGTCCTCGAAGTTGATGCCGATGGCGCCGACGTCGAGGATGCGGGAGACGTTGGCAGCGCCCGTTGCCGGGTCTTCGGAGTAGGCGCCTTCGAAATCGACGGAAACGGGCAGCTCCGTCGAGGCAACGATCAGCCGCGAGACATCGGCGAGCCAAGCCATTGGTACCTTCTCGCCATCGCCGAACCCATGGGCAGCGGCAACCGACCAGCTTCCGGTGGCAAGCGCCTTGGCACCGGCTTCAGCCACCGCCTTGGCGCTGCCGGCGTCCCAGATGTTGTAGAGCACCACCGGATCGCCCTTCCGATGCAGAGCAGCAAAGGCGAGCGCCTTTTCCTTCTGGTTCATTGCATTTCCTCCACGAACAGGCTGACAGGTTTCGCTTTCGCCTCGTGCCGGAGTAGCCACTGTTTCCGCCAGAGCCCACCACCGTAACCCGTCAGGGAACCGTCCGAGCCCAGGCAACGGTGGCAGGGAATGACAATGGCAATCCGGTTGGAGCCGTTGGCCTTGGCCACGGCACGTGCGGACTGGATCGTAGCGACCTCGCGGGCAATGTCACCATAGGAACGTGTTCCGCCGACGGGAATTTTCACAAGCTTCGCCCAGACGTTGCGCTCAAAAGGCGTGCCGCCGGGCGCGAGCGGCGTCTGGAACCCGCCCGTCCCGCCTGCGAAATAGGCCGTTAGCTCGCTTTCGATCTGGTCGATCGGCGCCGTCCTGCCGGGGATGATGGCCGAGCGCGTCGCGCGCTTCAGCGCCTCCAGTTCCGCCGGCAGCGCCTTGCGTTCATGGAACTCCAGCAAATAGAGATGTGTCGCGTCGGCAACCGCGACCATCGGCCCGAGCGGCGTTTCGATCCAATCGGAGAAAAGCAGGGCCCTTCCCTGAGCCGCCGCCGGCGCGTCACCGAGCAGGCGCTGGAAGGCGGCCCGAAAGCCGCTCGGCGATTGGTATCCCGCTTCGAGCTGGGCATCGATCACCCGGCCGCCATCGGCAAGTTGGCGGGCAGCGAGCCCCAGGCGACGATGGCGCGCAAGGTCGAGGAAGGTGATGCCCAGGCTGCGCTTGAAAGCGCGCCGGACCGTCGAAGGATCAAGCCCGCGGCGCACGAGATCGCCTTCGCTCCAGCGGCGTTCCGGTGCTGCCTCCAGCGCCCGCAGGAGATCCTCGACGAGCGGGTCCTTGGTGCGGATGGAAGCCAACGGCCGGCAGCGCTGGCACGGGCGGAATCCCGTCTCCAGGCAGGTGCCGATCGAGCCGACGAAGATCGTGTTCTCCCGCTTCGGCTTACGGGCTGGGCAGGACAGGCGGCAGAAGACGCCTGTCGTCTTGACGCAGACGAAGGCGGCGCCCTCGTACTCTGTGCTTCGCGCAATCAAGGCGTCGTAGAGCGTTTCGTCGGAAGGAAGATCGAACAACATGCTGGCGGTTCTACCATGCCCGCATTCGCAAGGGCGCCGGTTTTCGGGCGTCTATTTTCAGATCAGGACGAGCATCACCACGCCAAGAACGATCAACAGGCAGCCGAAGAGCTCCAACCGGTTGATCCATTCGCGGAAGATGAAGAAGGACGAGGCGAAGGTGAAGAGCATTTCCACCTGGGCCACGACCTTGACCACGGCCGCCTGCTGCAGCGTCATCGCCATGAACCAGCCGAAGGAAGCAGAGGCCCCGACGAAGCCGACGATGAAGGCCGGTTTCCAGGCAGCCGCGATACGCGGCAGCTCGTCACGCTCGCGAAGCACGATCCAGATGAGCATAACGATAGTCTGCAGAAGGATGACGAAACCGAGCGTATAGCTCGCCTGCATCACGTAGTCCGGCGCCGGTAGGCTCGGCGCCAGCGCCAGCGAGGCCGAACGGTAGGAGACGGCCGAAAGACCGAAGAAGGTGCCGGATAACAGACCGATACCAGCCGTGCGCGAGAATACGGAGGTCACCAGCGTGCGCGGGCTCAGGGTGGTGCGCGCCACCGAGATCAGCATGACGCCGACGACCGAGATGGCGATTGCCACCAACGTGCCCTCGCTTGCCTTCTCCCCGAGGAAGATCAGCCCGAAAAGGGCCGCCTGAGCCGGCTCGGTACGCGAATACGCCGTGCCCACGGCGAAGTTGCGGAAGGAGAAGAGATGGACGAGCAGGAAGGTCGCGGCGATCTGCGCCAGCCCGCCGATGACGGCCCAGAGGAAGAAGGTGCCGTTTGGCACCGGTAGCGGACGGCCCGCCACCTGCCAGAGCAGGAACAGATAAAGGAAGGCGAAAGGCAGGCCGAAGCCGAAGCGCACGAAGGTCGCGCCCGTCGTGCCCATGACGCCTTTCAGGTGTTTCTGCATGGCGGAGCGGACATTCTGAAGGAATGCCGCGGCGACGGTGATGAGGACCCAGGTTTCCATGGCTGCGAGCGAGAGCAATTCAGGAAGAGTGTGAAACGGTCAGTCACCTGAAATTACATAATTTCAGGGAGTTGGATCGCTTCACTGTTTCAAGGAAGATCAAGCCATCTAGCACACAGGTCCGGCTATTGCCAAGAACTCCGGATCTTGGCGTTTCAGTCCGCCTTCTCTGCAGCCTCCACCGGAGTATTGACCGGCTTGAGAGTGAGCGACGGCCCTTCTTCTTCGAAGGTCTTCACCCGCTGATCATAGTGCGGTGAGATCGTGCCGAGCACGCGGTCCCAGAAGGAGAAATAGTTGCCGTAGTTGTAACGGAACGCGGAATGATGCTGGTCGTGGAAAGTCGTGCACAGCAGGGGCGACGGATAACGCGCCGTCGACGCGGCGAAATACTCGAAGCCGCAATGCCCGAACATGCCGTTGAAATGCTCGAACAGCCGGTGCCCGATGAGGATCGCGGGCGGGAACGGAACAAGGAAGACGATGACCGCCGAATAGCTCTGCAGCAGGAAGTTGTCGAAGACATCCTCCGAATAGGTGCTCCAGATCGTCGGCGCGACGCTTTTGTGGTGCAGGGCGTGCAACGGATAGAGCCACCTGGTGTGCAGCAACCGGTGCATGAAATAGAACCAGGTGTCGTAGAGGAACATGCAGAGCACGAAGAGCGGCACCGCGGCCCACCAGCTGAGGGCCCAGGGGGCCGGTGCCCAGGCCTTGTGCTGGGCGTAGAGGCCTATCGTCAGCGGCAGGCAGGCGCTGAACATCGATGCGAGGCTCTGGCGGATTTCAGCGTTGCGGCGCTTGTCGGAACTGCGCCCCTTCTGGATCTTTCGCTCTGGATTGCGTTGGTTGAACCAGGTCAGGCCGTAGCCGAGGGCAAAGTAGGTGACGACGGTGAACGCATAGAATCCAAACAGGAACAGCAGATAGAAACGTTCGTCCGACATTGGCGCCTGCATCCTTGATGCCAAAACCGCGGGCCGAAGATGCCACGCCGGTTTAGCAATTCAAAGTGGAATTCTTTGCACCAGCATTGCGGCTCGAGCAGCGATTTGCATTTTCTCGTTTGCCGCCACCGTTCCCCATGTCATAAGGCGGCATGAAAAAGCTCGACCGCCTGCCGACCCATTCCGACTTCGCCCACGTCACCGACTGGGTGTTCGACCTCGACAACACGCTCTATCCGCATCACGTCAACCTGTTCGCGCAGATCGACCGCAACATGACGGCCTATGTGGCGAAACTGCTGTCGCTGGACCCGGCGGACGCAAAGAAGCTGCAGAAGGACTACTACCGCGACCACGGAACGACGCTGAAGGGACTGATGGTCCACCATGGCATCGATCCGAATGAATTCCTCGAGCAGGCGCATGCGATCGACTACAGCATCGTGCCGCCGGATCCGGCGCTCGGCGAAGCCATCAAGTCGCTGCCCGGCCGCAAGTTCATCTTCACCAATGGCAGCGTCGCCCATGCGGAGATGACTGCGCGGGCGCTCGGCATCCTCGACCACTTCAACGACATCTTCGACATCGTCGCTGCCGATTTCGTACCGAAGCCGGCCGGCGAAACCTATGACAAGTTCATGAGCCTGCACCGGGTCGACACCCGCAACGCCGTGATGTTCGAGGACCTGCCCCGCAATCTCCTGGTGCCGAAGGCGCTGGGCATGAAGACAGTGCTGCTCGTGCCGCGCAATCTCGAATACACCTTTGCCGAATCCTGGGAGAAGTCGAACGACACCGACGAGCAGATCGACTACGTGACGGAAGATCTCACCAGCTTCCTGCGCCGTCTGGTCACCGGCCTCTAGGTCACGATCATTTGGGTCGGATCGACCCAAAATCGCTTCTCACAAGTTCGAGCGGGATACCGGCGGGCGGACGACCGCAAGCACATTTCCGACCCGCCCCGACACAATTTGGCCGCTGAAAAACCCCTTTTCGGCCAATGACTTAAATTACAAAAGTTTAACTGGTGCGGCGCGCGGCTCCGTCTATCCTTTCGATCAGGGACAACCCGATCGAAAGGAAGCATGATGCCGAAAAAGACCCTGATCCTCGGTGTGACCGCACTGGCCGTAGCCGTCACCGGAATGGCCGCCCCGTCCTTTGCAGCGCGCGAGAAGCTGACGCCCGAGCAGCGCGGCGAACGCATGATCCAGCGGCTCGACACCAACAAGGACCAGAAGGTCAGCCTGGACGAGTTCCAGGCGCGTGTCGCCGCCAATTTCAAGACCTTCGACACCAATGGTGACGGCCAGATCAGCGCCGACGAGATGAAGGCGAAACGCGAAGCCTTCCGCGAGGCGCGCAAAGCCTGGCGCGAAGCCAAGGACAAGAGCGGCACCGACCGCGAGGCAGCACTTGCCAAGCTGAAGGAAGTTCACCCCGGCATGCTGCCGGGTCTCCGGCCGAAAGCCTTCAAGCGTGTCGACACCGACGGTAACGGGTCCTTGAGCGCGAACGAAGTTTCGAGCGCCGCGGAGACGATGTTCAAGCGGCGTGACAAGAACGGCGACGGCGTCATCGATGCCGCCGATTTCACCAAGAAGATCTAAACCCGGATGACGACGCGCTCTCCCGCCCGGTGGAGCGTGTCGTCTGCGTGGCGCCTCCCCCTCGCATCGGACGCGATCGCCAGGGGGAGGCGTGAATTCCCAGAAACCAATCCTCCCAAAAAGACAATGCCGCGCGCCAGCTAGGCGCGCGGCATTGTCTTTTCATCTGACGAAGAGGGCCTGATCGGGCCGCGAACGCTAACGTCGTCCGTTCGCCATCGGCACCGACTTTGGGTCGACAGTTTCGTAGAAGCGGGAAATGATCTCCCAGGCCTCATCCGCCGTATCGACGAACTGTACCAGGTCAACGTCGTTGGGCGCGATCGTGCCGAACTCGGCAAGTGCGTCGAAGTTGACGATCGAGCGCCAGAATTTCTCGCCGAACAGAATGAGCGGTACCAGCGCCAGGCGGCCGGTCTGCATCAGCGTCATCGTTTCGAAGAGTTCATCAAGCGTACCGAAGCCACCGGGGAAAACGGTGACGGCCTTGGCGCGCAAGAGGAAGTGCATCTTGCGGATGGCGAAGTAGTGGAAGTTGAACGACAGTTCCGGCGTCACGAAACGGTTCGGCGCCTGCTCATGCGGCAGCACGATATTGAGACCGATCGACGGGGCGCCGACGTCGTCGGCACCGCGGTTGCCCGCCTCCATCACACCCGGTCCACCGCCGGTGACGACGACATATTCCTTGTGACCCAGCTTGGCCGAGTGTTCCGAGCAGATTCGTGCGAACTTGCGCGCTTCCTCGTAATAGACCGAGGCCGCCTCCAGGTTCTTGCGCTGCGTCTCATTCTTTGCCGCCCAGGCATCGCCGCCGGGCTCCGGAATGCGGGCGCCGCCGAACATGACCACGGTCGAGTTGATGCCGCGTTCTTCGAGCATCATTTCGGTCTTCAGCAGCTCAAGCTGCAGGCGGATCGGGCGCAGCTCCTCGCGGCACAGGAAATCGTCGTCGATATAGGCGAGGCGATAGGAGGGCGAGGCCGATTGCGGCGTAACCGGAACCGTCTGCGCGCGCTGGCGGCTCTGCGTGCTGTCGGCCAGCGGATCCCAGACCCCATCCTTGCGGCGCAGCGCGCGTTTCTTCATACGTGCCATAGTGTCGTCTTTCCCGTCGCGTTCCGGACAATCTGCATCTCGTCCGGACGCGTCCTATCCTGTTTCCTCGGTCATGAAGGTCGCAAACGCATCAACGCGTCGCAGCGGCCCTTGCGCATCCTGCACCGGTGCGCGGCGCTGTAGTGCCGGACTCGCCGAGACTTGCCAAGCCCCGGCGGGGCGCATGAACCCGAAAAGCCCTTCAACTTTTCAGGATCACGCTCTACAGCGCCGCGTTCCCTTCAAGGCCGCGAGGTCGCTGTAGCACTCTGAACTGCTGCATGTTTTTGTCCTTAAATCGATTCCGATTTAAGGAATTATGCAGTAGAGCTTTCGCAGGATAACCGCCGAACTTTAAGGAATTCCGATGAACAACCACGACCTCGCCTCCCTGTCGCAGACGATCGAGACCGCCTTTGAAGACCGCGATTCCATCAACACCGGAACGCGTGGCGCGGTGCGCGACGCCGTGGAAACATCTCTGAACCTGCTCGATAGCGGCAAGGTCCGCGTCGCCGAACGCGGCGCGGATGGTGTGTGGACGGTCAATCAGTGGCTGAAGAAGGCGGTACTCCTGTCCTTCCGGCTCAACCCGATGGAAATCGTCAAGGGGGGCCCCGGCCAGTCCGTCTGGTGGGACAAGGTGCCGTCGAAGTTCGATGGCTGGAGCGTCAACGAATTCGAAAAAGCCGGCTTCCGCGCCGTTCCGAACTGCGTCGTGCGCCGTTCGGCCTATATCGCCCCCAACGCGATCCTGATGCCCTCCTTCGTCAACCTCGGCGCCTATGTCGGTGAAGGCACGATGGTCGACACCTGGGCAACCGTCGGCTCCTGCGCCCAGATCGGCAAGAACGTGCATCTCTCGGGCGGCGTCGGCATCGGCGGCGTTCTGGAGCCGATGCAGGCCGGCCCGACGATCATCGAGGACAATTGCTTCATCGGCGCCCGCTCGGAAGTTGTCGAAGGCTGCATCGTGCGTGAGGGCTCGGTCCTCGGCATGGGCGTGTTCATCGGCAAGTCAACCAAGATCGTCGACCGCGCCACCGGCGAAGTGACCTATGGCGAAGTTCCGCCCTATTCCGTCGTCGTCGCAGGCTCGATGCCTTCGGGCTCGACCATGGGCAACGGCCAGCCCGCACCGAACCTCTACTGCGCCGTCATCGTCAAGCGCGTCGACGAAAAGACCCGCTCGAAGACCGGTATCAACGAACTGCTCCGAGACTGATGCGATGACACCGGAGGGGCCGCAGCCGAGTATGACCTGGCTGTTCTTCAGCCCCTCCGGCCGCATCGGCCGTCTGCCCTTCTTTCTCTCCTGGCTGTTCTGGTTTCTGATCGGCGGTTTCATCGTCGCCAGGATGGTTGCCAACGAGGAATACGAGACGGCGCTCGCCCTCTGGACACTGGCGTTCGCCATCTCGGCGATCGTCTCCCTGCCCTCGATCGCCATGCTGGCAATCAAGCGCCTGCACGACATCGGCTATCCCGGCCCGCTCTCGCTCTGTCTGTTCATCCCCGTTCTCAGCCCGGTCGTCTTCCTCGCCCTTTGCCTTTGGCCGGGGGAGCCGGGACCCAACGAATTCGGCGCGCGCAGCGACGAGCCCGGCCCCTGACCCTTCGCCCCTGTACAAGAACCGTGCGAGCGCGTATGTAGCGCGCCATGACAGGCCCGCGACGTGTTGGCCACGGCAATTCGCGCCGATGACGATCCGATCGTCCTGGGCATGACGACCGAAATCCGAAAGACAAGATATGACTGAATTCGAAGGGATCGCGCCTGCGATCGCCGAGGCGTTGGCAAAACGCGGTTACAACGAATTGACGCCGGTTCAACAGGCGATGCGCGACCCGGAACTCGCCGAGCGCGACGCGCTGGTTTCCGCACAGACCGGCTCCGGCAAGACGGTGGCCTTCGGCCTGGCGCTGGCACCGACGCTGCTTGGCGGCGAGCGCCGCTTCGGACCGGCCGGCGCACCGCTGGCGCTCGCCATCGCGCCGACGCGTGAACTGGCGCTGCAGGTCAAGCGCGAACTCGAATGGCTCTACGGCGAGACCGGCGCGACCATCGCTTCGTGTGTCGGCGGCATGGACATGCGCACCGAGAAGCGCACGCTGGAGCGCGGCGCCCACATCGTCGTCGGCACGCCCGGCCGTCTCTGCGACCACATCCGCCGCAACTCGCTCGACATTTCGTCGCTGCGGGCCATCGTGCTTGACGAGGCCGACGAGATGCTCGACCTCGGCTTCCGCGAGGATCTCGAGTTCATTCTGGAAGAATCCCCGGAAGACCGCCGTACCCTGATGTTCTCGGCCACCGTGCCGAAGTCGATCGCGACGCTTGCGAAAAACTACCAGCGCGATGCCGTGCGCATCAGCACCGCTTCCGAACAGAAGCAGCATGTCGACATCGAGTATCGCGCGCTGACCGTTGCGCCGAACGATCGCGAGAACGCGATCATCAACGTGCTTCGCTACTACGAAGCGAAGAACGCCATCGTCTTCTGTTCGACGCGTGCCGCCGTCAACCATCTGACCGCCCGCTTCAACAATCGCGGCTTCTCGGTGGTGGCGCTTTCGGGCGAGCTCAGCCAGAACGAGCGCACCCATGCGCTGCAGGCCATGCGCGACGGCCGCGCCCGCGTCTGCATAGCCACCGACGTCGCTGCCCGCGGCATCGACCTGCCGGGCCTGGAACTGGTCATTCACGCGGATCTGCCGACCAATTCCGAGACGCTGCTTCACCGCAGCGGCCGCACAGGACGGGCCGGCCAGAAGGGCGTCAGCGCACTGATCGTTCCGGTCAACCAGCGCCGCAAGGCCGAGCGCCTGCTCGACGGCGGCCGGATCACCGCGACCTGGGCACGCCCGCCGTCGGCTGACGAAGTCAGCCAGCGTGACGACGAGCGTCTGCTTGCCGATACGAGCTTTGCCGAGCCGATCCGCGAGGACGAGCAGGCGATCGTGGCAGCGCTTCTCGAGCGCCACGGCGCCGAACAGATGGCCGCCGCCTTCGTGCGCCAGTTCCGTTCGGGACGGTCCGCTCCGGAAGACCTGATCGAAGTCGCTGTCGGCGCCAAGCCGCGCCGAGACGAACGCGCACCGCGCGATGATCGTGCACCGCGCGAGGACTTCGGCGCCGACCGGGCCGATTTCAGCGACGGCAGCTGGTTCTCGCTCTCGGTCGGCCGCAAGCAGAGCGCCGAACCGCGCTGGCTGATCCCGATGCTCTGCCGCCACGGCAAGCTGACCAAGCGCGACATCGGTGCGATCCGCATGCAGCAGGAAGAGACCTTCGTCGAGATGACGGCCGAAGGCGCCGAACGCTTCCTGTCGGCGATCGGCAAGGACAAGATGCTGGAAAAGGGCATCCGCGTGAAGCCGCTCGCCGGTGCGCCTGACCTTTCGCAGCAGCGCCAGGAAAAGCCTGCCTATTCCAAGGACAAGCCGAGCTTCTCCAAGGATAAGCCGGGCTTTGCCAAGAAGCGCCCCTATTCCGACGACGCTCCTCGTAATGACGACCGCGGCGACTTCAAGCCGAAGCGCAAGTTCGAGAAGAAAGCCGGATACTCCGAAGGACCGGCCTACACCGAGGACCGGCCGCCAGCCAAGGGCGCAGACAAGCCCTGGAGCAAGAAGAAGGACAAGCCGCAAGGCGGCAAGGACGGCGGCTTCAAAGCCAAGACCAAGCCCAAGGGCAACGCCAAGAACCGCCAAAGCTAACGCCGGCGCAGACATGATGGCCAACGAAACAGCGCCGCGATCCGATCGCGGCGCTGTTTCGTTTCGAGGATCGTGACTTGCCGGCTCAGGCTTCCAGGAAGCGAAGGCCGGCGACGGCGACGATGATCATCGCAATGCAGGTGATGCGCATCCATGACACCGGATCGCCGAAGAGCACGATGCCGAGCACGGTGATGCCGACCGAGCCGATACCGGTCCAGGCGGCGTAGGCGGTGCCGGCCGGCAGGTCCCGCATCGCGATCGTCAGGAGGTAAACGCTGCCGAGTGCTGCGGCGATGCCGATCACGCTCGGCACCAGTTTCGTCCAGCCCTCCGCATATTTCAGCGCCAGCCCCATGACGATCTCGATGAGGCTCGCCACTATCAGAATGATCCATGCCATGTTTCGTCTCCACTGGAATTCTCACATGGCCCACAAGCTGATAGCATAGGCACCAGAAGACAATTACGCACCTTTTGGTAACTATGGAAAATCCCGACACGTCAGCGCCCGCGACATCCATTCCCGACGTCTTCGATCCGACCTGTTCGTCACGCCACGCGCTGGAACTCGTCGCCGGCAAGTGGCCAATGCTGATCATCTCGGCGCTTGAAAGCGGACCGATGCGCAACGCCGCGCTGATGCGCCGGCTCGGCGACATCTCGCAAAAGATGCTGACGCAGACCTTGAAGGAACTGGAGCGCAATGGCCTCGTGATCCGCGAGGACAAGAAGACCGTGCCGCCGCACGTGGAATACAGCCTGAGCCCGGTCGGCCGTTCTCTCAGCGAAACCCTGCTGGTGCTTGACCGCTGGGCGGAGACGCATTTCGGTGCGCTGGATGCGGCACGCGAACGTTACGACGCCGACCGCGGCAAATGAAGCTCAGGCCGCATCGAGCTGCGACTGGGCGACGACTTTGACCACCCAATCGGCAAAGACGCGCAGGCGGCTACTCAAATGCCGGTTCGGTGGATAGACCAGATAGATCGGCATGGACTCGACCTCCCAGTCCTCCAGAACAGGCCGCATGGCGCCGGACACGAGGTCGTCGCGCACCATGAAGCGCGGCGCCTGAATGACGCCGAGGCCGGCCCTTGCCGCCGCGAGATAGGTGGTCGCTTCGTTGGCCGCCACGGTGTAGCGCCCGTTTACCTCGATTTCTTCGTTGCCGCGCTTGAAATAGAACGGCATCTGCTGGCCGGTCTGTGGCCGGAAATAGCCGACGACATAGCAGTTCTTCGAAAGATCCGACGGGTGCTGCGGCACCGCGTGGCGTTGGAGATAGTCAGGGGCGGCGCAGGCGACGAAGCTCATCTCGGTGATGCGCCGCGCGATTAGCGACTGGTCCGTGAGTGCGCCGATGCGGATGGCGCAATCGACGTTCTCCGCCACATAGTCGACCGTCCTGTCCGAAACACCGAGATCGATCTGGATGTCGGGATAGCGCTTGTGAAATTCCGGCAGCGCGGGGATGACGATCAGGTTGGCAATCGCGCTTGCCATTTCCACCCTGATCCGACCCTTCGGCAGGGTCTGGGCGCTCGAAAGACTGCCGTCGAGTTCGTCGAGATCGGTCAGCAGGCGTGCGGCGCGTTCGTAGTAGAGTGCGCCGTCCGGCGTCACCAGCACCCGGCGGGTGGTGCGGTTGAGGAGCTTCGTGCGCAGATGTGCCTCCAACCCCTGGATGAGATTGGTAAGCGTTGCCTTGGGCATATTCAGCGAAGCGGAGGCGCGGGTGAAATTTCCGGTCTCGACGACCCGGAGGAACGCGCGCATGGCCGTGAGCTGGTCCATTTTCAAGAGCCGTGATTGTTCGAGAATACGAATAGTGTAGTCAGATTGAAAAGACTATTCCAGACAGAAGATAATGTTATTCTCCTATCGTGGCTTGTTGTCGCCACATGTGGGTTGAGCTCGGGCCGAAGGCAAGAGAGATGGGCGAACTGTTCAAAGTGGAGACGATGCAGACCGGCCAAGGCTGCTGCACGGCACGCGTCTACCGCGGCGAAGCTTTGCTCAATCCGCCGCCGGTCGTGCTGCACCTGCATGGCGGCTCCTTCGTCGGCGGAACGATCGCCGCCGGTGAGCGTGTCGCCGAGGCACTCGCGGCAGCCGGAGCGGTAGTGATCTCTCCGGAATATTCCGCGGCCTGCCTCAATCCGTTTCCCGCGGCGCTGGACGTCGCCTATGCCATGTTGTCGTCGATGCGCTCGCGCTGCCCGCAATTCGCGCACAAGAAATCGTCGCTGTTCGTGGCTGGCGAAGAGGCAGGCGGCAATGTCGCCGCCGGTGCCGCGCTGATGGCGCGTGACCAGTATCTGACCGATCTCAAGGGCCAGATCCTGCTGTCGCCAATGCTCGATCCATGCCTGGCCACGGAATCGTTCCGGCAATACTGTCCGCAATCCTCGGCGCAATCGATCGCCGATGGGTGGCAGCGTTACCTTGGTCAAAGCGGCGGATTCACCCACCCGTACGCCGCGCCGGCCCACTGCACACGGCTCGCCGGCCTTGTGCCTTCGCTGATCGTGACCAGCGAAGAGTGCCCGATGCGCGACGAGGCCGAAGCCTATGCCGAGCGCCTGCGGCAGGCGGGTGTGACGGTTGAATCCCATGTCCTGCCCGGACGAGCCGGATGGTTGCCGCAAAGTGCGGCTTCCGGCGAAGGCTGGCCGGCACAACGGCAAGAGATTACCGGCATCTTCTCCCGCTTCTTCCAGAAGACGGGGGCGAAGCCGGCGGAAATGACGGTGCGCTAGACGGGGGCGGCGATCACCCAGCCCATTCCCTCGATCTGACATCGAAAGCAAAGCGCCGGCTCCCAACCGGCAAGGAGAGAAAAGATGACATCGACAGTGACCCGTCGGGCCCTCTGGGGCGCCGGCCTGAGTATCCTTTTGTCTGTCGCCGGCGGTGGTGCCGTCATGCTCGGCCTGCCGCAGCATTTCGAAGCCGACGCCGCAACCGAGACCGCCGCGGCGCCACCTCCGGCCGTGCCGGTCTCGGTGGCGCGAGCACAGTCCAAGCGCATCACCACCTGGGAAGAATTCTCCGGCCGTCTCGAAGCGATCGAGCGCGTGGAAGTTCGCCCGCGCGTCGGCGGCGCCATCCTCAAGGCGCACTTCCGCGAAGGTGCACTCGTCAAGCAGGGCGACCTCCTGGTGACGATCGATCCCGAGCCTTATGCGGCCGCCGTCGAGCGGGCGAAGGCACAGGTCGAGGCAGCGGAAGCACGCGTCGCACTCGCCAAGATCGAACTCGAGCGTGGCCGCAAGCTTGTGACCACCAGCGCCATTCCGCAGAGCGGCGTCGACCAGCGCGCCAGCGCCTATGACGAAGCCCAGGCAGAGGTGCGCTCGGCCAAGGCAGCCCTGCGCACCGCCGAGCTCGACCTGCAATACACGGAAGTGCGTGCCCCGATCTCCGGCCGCGTCGGCCGGCTCGACATCACCGCCGGCAATCTCGTCGCCGCCGGTTCCGCCTCGCCGGTGCTGACGACGCTCGTCTCGGTCGACCCGATCTATGCAAGCTTCAACGCCAGCGAAGAGGTGGTAACCACCGCGCTTGCGAAGCTCGCGGCCTCTGCCGGCGGCAGCGCGATCGAGCGCCTCCCGGTGCAGGTCGGCACCGCTGCCGACGACGGCACGCCGATCACAGGCCATATCCAGCTCATCAACAACGAGGTGGATGCGGCGACCGGTACGATCCGGGTGCGTGCGGCGCTTGAAAACGCCGAAGGCAAGCTGATCCCCGGACAGTTCGTCCGCATCCGCATCGGCGAGCCGGACCCCGAGGAGAAGCTTGTGGTCAGCGACCGCGCCATCGGTTCCGACCAGGACAAGAAGTTCGTCTTCGTCGTCGGTACCGACAACAAGGTCGAGTACCGCCAGGTCAAGCTCGGACCGAATTCCGACGGTCTGCGCATCGTCGAAAGCGGCCTGAAGTCCGGCGAGAACATCGTCGTCAACGGCCTGCAGCGGGTTCGCCCCGGCGTCGTCGTCGCGCCACAGCAGGTCGAGGAAACGACCGCTTCGATCGCCAAGTAATGGTCCTGGCTGCTCCTCGCTGAGCGCGACGAGCAGCCAGCCAAGGCATCACTCAGCAGACTATGCCGCGCGGCGGAGATTTCGCCGCGAACGCCCGAGGTCTGCCTAAAACGTCCCAAGGGGGATACCATGAATTTCTCACGCTTCTTCGTCGACCGCCCGGTCTTCGCGGGCGTCCTTTCGGTCCTGATCTTCGTGGCCGGCCTGATCGGCATGACCGGTCTGCCGATCTCCGAATATCCCGAAGTCGTTCCGCCGCAGATCGTGGTGCGGGCGCAATATCCGGGCGCCAACCCGGCCGTCATTGCCGAGACGGTGGCAACGCCGCTCGAAGAACAGATCAACGGCGTCGAAGGCATGCTCTACATGCAGAGCCAGGCGACCGCCGACGGCCTGATGACGCTGACCGTCACCTTCGAACTCGGTACCGATCCCGACCAGGCCCAGCAGCTGGTACAGAACCGCGTCTCGCAGGCCGAGCCGCGGCTGCCCGAGGAAGTGCGCCGCCTCGGCGTAACCACCGTCAAAAGCTCGCCCGACCTGACACTGGTCGTGCACCTGATCTCGCCGAACGGGCAGTACGACATCAACTATCTGCGCAACTACGGTGTGCTGAACGTCAAGGATCGGCTGGCGCGCGTCGAGGGCGTGGGCCAGGTGCAGATATTCGGCGGCGGCGACTATTCTATGCGCGTCTGGATCGACCCGCAAAAGGCAGCCGAGCGCGGCCTTGCGGCGAGCGACATCGCCAACGCCGTGCGCGGGCAGAACGTCCAGGCAGCCGCCGGCGTCATCGGCGCCTCGCCTTCCGTTCCGGGCCTCGACCTGCAGCTTTCCGTGAACGCGCAGGGCCGCCTGCAAACGCCTGAGGATTTCGCCAACATCGTCGTCAAGTCCGGCGCAGAAGGCGAAGTCACCCGCCTTGGCGACGTCGCCCGCGTCGAGATGGGCGCTGCCGACTATTCGCTGCGCTCGCTGCTCGACAACAAGCCGGCCGTCGGCATGGGTATCTTCCAGGCGCCGGGTTCGAACGCGATCCAGATCTCGGAGAACGTGCACAAGGCCATGGCCGAGCTGAAGCTCACCATGCCCGAGGGCGTCGACTACGAAATCGTCTATGACACGACCCAGTTCGTGCGCGCCTCGATCGAATCGGTCATCCATACGCTGCTCGAAGCGATCGCCCTCGTCGTCATCGTCGTCATCGTCTTCCTGCAGACCTGGCGCGCCTCGATCATCCCGCTCGTCGCCGTTCCGGTCTCGATCGTCGGTACCTTCGCGGTGATGTACGTCTTCGGCTTCTCGATCAACGCGCTCAGCCTCTTCGGCCTGGTGCTGGCGATCGGCATCGTCGTCGACGACGCGATCGTGGTAGTCGAGAACGTCGAGCGCAACATCGAACAGGGCCTGTCGCCTGTCCAGGCAACCTACCGCGCCATGCAGGAAGTGTCAGGCCCGATCATCGCAATCGCGCTGGTGCTCGTCGCCGTTTTCGTCCCGCTTGCCTTCATCACCGGTCTCACCGGCCAGTTCTATCGTCAGTTTGCGCTGACGATCGCGATCTCCACGGTAATCTCGGCGCTGAACTCGCTGACGCTGTCTCCGGCTCTGGCCGCCCTTCTCTTGAAGGACCACCACGCGCCGAAGGACTGGCTGACGCGGGCGATGGACAAGCTCTTCGGCTGGTTCTTCCGCGGCTTCAACCGCTTCTTCGGAGCAAGCTCGGAAGCCTACGGCCGCGGCGTCGGACGGATCCTGACCCGCAAGTCGCTGATCATGGTCGTCTATGTGGTGCTGCTCGGCGTGACCTTCACGCTGTTCCGCGCCATCCCTGGCGGCTTCGTGCCGGCGCAGGACAAGCAGTACCTGATCGGCTTCGCCCAGCTTCCGGATGCAGCCACGCTCGATCGCTCGGAAGACGTGATCAAGCGCATGAGCGAGATCGCGCTCAAGCATCCGGGCGTCGAGAACGCCATCGCCTTCCCGGGCCTGTCGATCAACGGCTTCACCAACTCGTCGAACTCCGGCATTGTCTTCGTCGCCCTGAAGCCCTTCGAGGAACGCAAGACGCCCGAACTGTCCGGCGGCGCGATCGCCATGCAGCTCAACCAGGAATTCGGCGCGATCCAGGATGCCTTCATCGCCATGTTCCCGCCGCCGCCCGTCCAGGGCCTCGGCACGACCGGCGGCTTCAAGCTGCAGCTCGAGGACAAGAACGGCCTCGGCTACCAGGCGCTCGACGAGGCAACCAAGGCATTCCTCGCCAAGGCCTACCAGACACCTGAACTGGCCGGTCTCTATTCGAGCTACCAGATCAACGTGCCGCAGCTCTATGCCGACCTCGACCGCGTCAAGGCGCGCCAGCTCGGCGTGGCCGTCACCGACGTCTTCGAGACCCTGCAGATCTATTTGGGCTCGCTCTACGTCAACGACTTCAACGCCTTCGGCCGCACCTACAGCGTGCGCATCCAGGCGGACGCCAACTACCGCAGCCATGCCGACGACATCGGCAAGCTGAAGGTGCGTTCGCAGTCCGGCGAGATGATCCCGCTGTCGGCGCTTCTCAAGGTCGAGCAGACGGTCGGCGCCGAACGGGCGATCCGCTACAATGGCTTCCTGTCGGCCGACATCAATGGCGGCCCGGCACCGGGCTTCTCGTCCGGCCAGGCTCAGGCTGCCATCGAGAAGATCGCCGCCGAAACGCTGCCGCCCGGCATCGGCTTCGAATGGACGGATCTCACCTACCAGCAGATCCTGGCCGGCAATTCGGGCCTGCTCGTCTTCCCGCTGGCGCTGCTGCTCGTCTATCTCGTGCTTGCCGCACAGTATGAGAGCCTGACGCTACCGATCTCGATCATTCTGATCGTGCCGATGGGCATCATGGCGGCGCTGGTGGGCGTCTGGCTGACGGGAGGCGACAACAACGTCTTCACCCAGATCGGTCTGATCGTGCTGGTCGGCCTATCGGCGAAGAACGCCATCCTGATCGTCGAGTTCGCCCGCGAACTGGAACTCTCAGGCAGCACGCCGGTGAAAGCCGCGATCGAGGCGAGCCGGCTGCGTCTGCGCCCGATCCTGATGACCTCGATGGCCTTCATCATGGGCGTGGTGCCCTTGGTGATGTCCACCGGCGCGGGTGCGGAAATGCGCTCGGCCATGGGTGTCGCGGTCTTTGCCGGCATGATCGGCGTCACGGCGTTCGGCATCTTCATGACCCCGGTCTTCTACGTGCTCATCCGCAAGCTCACCGGCGAGCGGCCCTTGAAGCACGCCGGGGCCCATATCGAGGCGCCGCATCTCGCACCGGGAGAGTAAGCCTCTCCTACCCTTTCGCGATCTTCAGGCGGGCCGGATCACTCCGGCCCGTTGAAGCTGCGGCGTTGCGCCTCCGCCCAGGCGCGGCGCCGCATTGCATCCCGCTGGACAAATCGCCCTGCCGCGTAGCGGTGCCCATCCCACGTGACAGTTCACTGACGATCGGATAAACCAGCAGCCTCCATTCCATTGGCTCCAGCGGCCAAGCAGACGGCATAGCGTTAGATGACCCCCACCGATCCAATCGCCAATCTCGCCACCCTCATTCGTTGTCCCTCGGTCACCCCGGCCGAAGGCGGAGCGCTTTCCGCCCTCGAGGCCATGCTGAAGCCGCTCGGCTTTGCGGTCGACCGCGTGGTGGCAAAGGACGCCGGCACGCCCGACATCGAGAACCTCTATGCACGGCTCGGCACCGAAGGCCCGCATCTGATGTTCGCCGGTCATACCGATGTTGTTCCGGTCGGCGACGAAGCCGCCTGGAGCCATGGGCCGTTTTCGGCCGAGATCGCCGGCGGGGAAATGTACGGCCGTGGCGCCGTCGACATGAAGGGCGGCATCGCCTGCTTCGTCGCGGCGGTCGCCCGCCACATCGAGAAGCATGGCGCGCCGAAGGGCTCGATCTCCTTCCTCATCACCGGCGACGAAGAGGGGCCGGCGATCAACGGCACCACCAAACTCTTGCAATGGGCGGCCGACAAGGGCGAGCGCTGGGACGCCTGCCTCGTCGGCGAGCCGACCAATCCAGACCAGCTCGGCGACATGATCAAGATCGGCCGTCGCGGCTCGCTGTCGGGCCGCATCACGGTCCATGGCGTGCAAGGGCATGCGGCCTATCCGCATCTCGCCGACAGTCCCGTGCGCGGCATCCTGCAATTGACACAGGCGCTGATGGATCCGCCGTTCGACAACGGCACCGAGAGCTTCCAGGCATCGAACCTGGAAGTGACGACGATCGACGTCGGCAATGGTGCGGTCAACGTCATTCCGGCGAAAGCCACCGCCGCGTTCAACATCCGCTTCAACGACTCGTGGACGGCCGAAAGCCTGATGGCCGAGATCATCGCACGGCTCGACCGCGCTGCAGCGGCCGGCAGCCTGCGCCCGGACCGCGCGCCCGTCCGCTACGAAATCGTCTGGAGCGAGCGCCCAAGCCACGTGTTCCTGACGCGCAACAATGCGCTGATCGATTCGCTCTCGGGCGCCATCGAGGCCGTCACCGGCCGGCAGCCGAAGCTGTCGACGACCGGTGGCACCTCGGACGCGCGCTTCATCAAGGACTATTGCCCGGTGGTGGAGTTTGGCCTGGTCGGCCAGACCATGCACATGGTCGACGAACGTGTCGCCGTCGCCGACCTCGAAACCCTGACCAATATTTACGAGACCTTCGTCCTGCGCTGGTTCGGCCATGCCGCTGCTTGACGAGGTGCTTGCCTATATCAGGGGCCTCTGGCTCTTGGCTCAGGGCAACGAAGAGGGTTTCCGCTGGCTCGATTTCAGCGAGAGCGGCCTCTGGCGCTCGTTCACGTCGATGCTCTGGTGCCTGCCGGCGATCGCCGTTACCTGGGCGTCCTGGCGGTTCTACTATCTGTCGGCGATGCCCGATGGGACGGCGATCGGCATAGGCTTCATCTTCAAGCTGCTTGTCGTCGATCTCGTCAGCTGGCTGCTGCCGCTGGTGCTGATCGCCATTCTGTCCCGTCCGCTCGGTTTTGCAGGAGCAGTGGTGCCGATCATCGTCACCACCAACTGGCTCTCCGTGCCGCTTTCCTACGCGATGGCGGTGCCGGCGGCGATCAGGCTCACCATTCCCGGAAGCCAAGGCCTGACGAGCCTGATCTGGCTGACGCTGCTCGTGGTCAGCATCGCCGTGCTCTTCCGGCTCTTGCGCATGCTGACGGGCAACGAGACGCTGCTGGCCTCGGCGCTGACGGCCCTCTTCCTGCTGCCCTCGATGATGATCGGCGACCTGCTGCAGCGCTTCTTCGGCCTGATCCCGAGCTAGAGTGCGCCGCGCAAAAGTATGCTGCGGTTTTGCTACAACGGTATGCTGTGAGATCGCGCTTCAGAGCTTCGGGATCGGCTTGCGATCAGTAATCCACTTGCAGGAAATAGAGCCCATCGGGCGGGGCCACGGGGCCGCAGGCCTTGCGGTTGCGCGCCTCAAGCGCTGCCTGCAAATCGTCCGGCGACCATTTGCCCTCGCCCACCAGCTTCAGCGATCCCGCAAAGGACCGGATCTGGTTGTGCAGGAAGCTCTGCGCCGTCGCGCGGATTTCGATGACGCCGCCGACGAGCGCGACGTCCAGCCGGTCGAGGGTCCGCACCGGGCTCGTCGCCTGGCAATGGGCGGAGCGGAAGGTGGTGAAATCGTGATGGCCGACGAGGCGCTGGGCGCCCGCATGCATCGCCTCATGGTCGAGCGGCTTCGGCACCCACCAGGCGCGCCGGGCTTCAAGTGCCAGCGGCGCGGGCCGTGAGATGATGCGGTAGAGATAATGCCGGCGCAGCGCCGAGAAGCGCGCATCGAATTCCTCGGACACTTCCTCGGCCTCAAGGATCGCCACGCGCTCGCCCGCAAGCCCCAGATGCGCGTTCAGCGCATTGCGAAGCGTATAGGGCTTCCACGGACGGGTCAGATCGGCATGCATGACCTGGCCGCTGGCGTGCACGCCGGAATCGGTGCGGCCGGCGCCACGGATCGAAACGGCCTCGCCGGTCAGAGACAGGATCGCCTTTTCGATCGCCCCTTGCACGGACTCGCCATTGTCCTGCCGCTGCCAGCCGACATAGTCCGAGCCGTCATATTCGACGGTCAGCTTGAACCGCGGCATCAGCCGATCCTCGTGCCGGGCGCAACCGGTGTTCCGCGCAGGAAGTCGGCCGCTCCGAGCGCCTTGCCGCCGGCGCGCTGCAGGCGGGTCAGCCGAACCGCGCCTTCGCCGCAGGCGATCGTCAGGCTGTCGTCGAGCACCGTTCCGGCCTCACCCGTGCCGGAAGCGGGCTCGGAGTTCAGCACCTTGATGCGCTCCGGCTTGCCGGCGATTTCGAGCTCAAACCAGGCGCCCGGGAACGGCGACAGGCCGCGGATATGATCATGCACCTCGCGTGAAGGACGGGCGAAGTCGATGCGGGTTTCCGCCTTGCTGATCTTCTGGGCGTAGACGACACCATCCTCGGCCTGGACCGTCAGCGGCAGATCGTCGGCCTCGAGCTTCGCCATCGCTTCCCGCATCAGGCTGGCGCCAACCTGCATCAGGCGGTCGTGCAGCTCGCCACCGGTCATCGTCTCGCCGATCTGGACCGTCTTGGTGAGAGCGACCGGGCCCGTATCGAGCCCCTTTTCCATCTTCATCACCATCATGCCGGTCTCATGATCGCCGGCCATGATCGCGCGCTGGATGGGTGCGGCACCGCGCCAGCGTGGCAGCAGCGAGGCGTGGCCATTGTAGCAGCCGAGCTTGGTGC
Organism: Ensifer sp. 2TAB8; assembly: GCF_052115125.1. Lineage (NCBI taxonomy): Bacteria > Pseudomonadati > Pseudomonadota > Alphaproteobacteria > Hyphomicrobiales > Rhizobiaceae > Ensifer > Ensifer sp. 2TAB8. The sequence continues at coordinate 762,762 of NZ_JBFRGB010000001.1, forward strand.
CCGTGAGGATGGCCTCGGGCAGAAGCAGGCCATAGGCGACGACGACGGCGACGTCGGCGTCGAAATCACGGAAGGTCTGGCGATCCGCCTCGTCCTTGAAGTTTAGCGGCGTCAGCACGGGAATGCCGAGCAGTTCAGCTGCCTGGTGCACCGGCGACTTCTGCAGATCGAGCCCGCGGCGACCACCGGGCCGTGGCGGCTGCGTATAAGCGGCAACGATCTGGTGACCGGCTTCTGCGAGCGCTGCCAGCGTCGGCACGGAAAATTCCGGCGTACCCATGAAGATGATGCGAAGCGACAAGGCGGTAACTCCGTCCTCTCAGATCACTTCATGCGGGGAAACGGCGAAATGATCTCATTCTCTGAAACAGGGCAACCCCGGGAGGAAAACCGTTTCACGCTTTTCCTGGAGTCAAATTCAGCCGTTCGCGCGATCTGTTCGCGACCGCTTGTGCGATCGAAGCTCAGATCGCCTTGGCGCCGCGCGTCTTGGCGGCCTTGGTGAACTTGCGGATCACCATGTCGCGCTTGAGCTTGGAGATGTGATCGATGAACAACACGCCGTTCAGGTGATCGATCTCGTGCTGCAGGCAGGTGGCGAGCAGGCCGTCGGCTTCGATCGTCTGCTGCTTGCCGTCACGGTCGAGATGCTTGACGGTGATCGACGCGGGGCGCTCGACCTCGGCGTAGTAATCCGGGATCGACAGGCAGCCTTCCTCGTAGACCGAATAGGTTTCGGACGAAGCGACGATCTCGGGATTGATGAAGACGAGCGGCGTCTTCTCATCGCCCTCTTTCGAAACGTCGAGCACCAGCATGCGCCTGGCGACACCGATCTGGATCGCGGCAAGGCCGATGCCGGGGGCATCGTACATGGTTTCGAGCATGTCGTCGGCCAGACGGCGGACGTCCGCGTCGACGGTTTCGATCGGCGTGGAAACCTGGCGAAGCACAGGATCGGGAAGGATGATAAGCGGCTTGATCGTCATGCTGCTCCCATAGCCGATCTTTCCATCGGCGTGCAAGGAAATTGGCTTGCCACCTTCGGCAGCCTTTCCTGGACGGGCCGGCGTTAACTGCACGGCGCGAATGTTCTTGTTTTGATCTACACATAACCAAAGAATCTGTTAGGTTTGGCGCATGGAACCTGCGCCTCTTCCCTTCGCCCAGCCGCTGTTTTTCATCGGCACCTTGCCGATCACCCTTGGCCATCTCGCGATTGCCGTCGGCCTGGTGGTCGTCGTTGCAATTTTGATGGCGCTTTCGCGGCGACGGGACAACGACGACGAGGAGCGGCAGGAGCAGATGGCAATGCTGCTCGCCGCCCAGACGGAGATGCAAGGGCGGGTCGCCGCCATGGCCGAGGTCTTCGGCGCGCGGCAGGCAGAACTCAACCAGACGCTCAGCCAGCGCATCGACGGCATGACCCATCGCATCGGCGCCTCGATCACCGAACAGACCAAGGCGACGCACGAAAACCTCAGGCGGCTGCAGGAACGGCTGGCGGTCATCGACAACGCCCAGAACAACATCCAGTCGCTGGCCAAGGACATGGCCGGGCTGCAGGCAATCCTTTCCAACAAGCAGACGCGCGGCGCCTTCGGGCAGTCGCGCATGGAAGCGATCATCGCCGACGGGCTGCCTATGGGCGCCTTCGCCTTCCAGACGACGCTGTCGAACGGTGCACGACCCGACTGCACGATCCGCATGCCGAACGGCCAGCCGCCGCTCGTCATCGACGCCAAGTTTCCGCTGGAAGCCTGGAACGCGATGCGTGACGCACCGGATGCCGAACGCCGCCAGCAGATCGCCCAGCTTTTCCGCCGCGACATGGAAACGCATGTGCGCGATATCGCCAGCAAATATCTGATCTCCGGAGAGACGCAGGACACCGCGTTCCTCTTCGTGCCGTCCGAATCGATCTTCGCCGAAATCCACGAGCATTTCGAAGCGATCGTACAGAAGGCACACCGCCAGCGGATCGTCATCGTTTCCCCTTCCCTGCTCCTGCTGTCGATCCAGGTGATTCAGGCGATCCTCAAGGATGCGCGCATGCGTGAGCAGGCGCATCTGATCCAGGGCGAAGTCGCCAGATTGATGGAGGATCTCGGCCGTCTCGACGAGCGCGTGCGCAAGCTCCAGGGCCATTTCGCCATGAGCCAGAAAGACGTCGAGGACATTCTGATCTCATCGAGCAAGCTTACCCGGCGCGGCGCAAAGATCGAGGCGCTCGAACTCGAGGCCGAAGGCGGCACGCAGGAAACGACCGACCCGCGCGCTGCCGTCGACAACCGGGTGGGGCAATTGCGCCTGCGGGTGGTTGACGAGGACTGAGGCTCTCGGGCACTCTCCGGCCCACTCTGCAATCCGACGGGAAATTTTCACATGATCACTGTTTTTGGGTCCATCAACATGGACCTGATCGCCACGACCGCACGCCTTCCGAAGCCGGGCGAGACCGTCGCCGGAACGGGCTTTTCGACCGCCGCCGGCGGCAAGGGCGCAAACCAGGCCCTGGCCGCACGACGTGCCGGAGCGACAGTGCAGATGGCGGGTGCGATCGGGGCCGACAGCTTCGCCGAAGGTGCCCTGGAACTCTTGAAGGGTGCCGGCACGGACATGTCGCTGACCAAGACGGTAGATGAGCCGACCGGCACCGCGCATATCCTCGTCGGTGGTGACGGCGAAAACGTCATCGTCGTGGTCGCGAGCGCCAATGCGACCGTCGACGAGGCCGATGCGGTGAAGGCCGTCGACGGCATGAAGCCTGGCGACACGTTGATGCTGCAACTCGAAATTCCGGCGGCATCCGTCGAGAGGGCCTTGAACGCAGCCAAACAGAAGGGCGTGCGTTCGGTCATCAACATCGCGCCGCTGACGCCGGATGCGGCACGTCTCGGTCGCATGGCCGATATCGTCATTGCCAACGAGACCGAATTCGAGCTGCTGGCCGGCAAGAGCGGCATCAGCAGTGCGGAGCGCGAAGACGCGATGAAGGCTCTCCATGCGGAGACCGGACAGACTGTCATCGTCACGCTTGGCGCCGATGGCGTCGTCGCGGTGCACGAGGGCGAAATCCAGCGTGCCAAGGGCCTGAAGATCGAACCGGTGGATACGGTCGGCGCCGGCGACACCTTCTGTGGCTATCTCGCGGCCAGCTTGGATGCCGGCATTGCCTTCCCCGATGCGTTGCGCCGTGCCGCAGTTGCCGGTTCGCTCGCCTGCCTCAAGCGCGGCGCGCAACCTTCGATCCCGCTTGCCACGGAAGTGGCATCACGCCTTTAGTTCGTAACGCGTCTGGGCCGGATCGACCGGACCCACAATGCGAATGCTCGGCGAAAACCAAGCCGAGTGCGGGCGAAACGCGCCCGCACTTTCTTCCTGCCACGCTCTGGCGCTCGGCCGTCTCCAGCCCTTGAAATCAGCGTTTGCGCAATCCGGACAGGCGATGTCGCGGAGATAAAACTTTGCGCGCAATTTTATCAAAGCGATCGGTAAAACAGCGTCCGCGTTGGCCCTATCTTAAGAATCTCCAGTCTATTCAGGACCCTGAGAGAGCCGGTCGAAAATGACCCGGTTGCCTCCGACATGCCGGTCGGCATCTGACGCTCCATGATGGAGTCCACCCCCATTGCGAAATGCGTCCACCGCAGGTGAAAGCCTGCGGACCTCCCAGCACGTGAGGATTTCATGTTCAAGTTCCAAGCCAAATCGCTGGCGACCAAACTGATCGCGGTGACAGGCGGCACGATCGCACTAGTCCTGCTCGCTTCGAATTTCGTTCTCATCTCCCAGACCCAGGATCGCGTCGAAACGCTGGTCCTCGAACAGGCAAGCGGTGAAGCCCGGGCAATCGCCTCGGACATCGCCGGCGACATCGGCGAGCTTGCAAGTGCAGCGCGCTCGATGGCCGGCATTCTTGGCCGCGCGCATGCCGAAAAGTCGCTGGAGCGCACCGGGGTGATCAATATCCTGAGGGCGAACCTCGAGCAGAACCCGTTTGCCTTCGGCAGCTGGTTCGCGGAGGAGCCCAAGGCCTTCGACGGCCGCCAGGAGGACGTCGTCAACAACAAGGAACTGGGCGGTAACGACAAGGGCATCTTCACGCCCTATTGGTCGAAGAGCCGCACCAATGAAATCCAGTACTCCACGTTCGGCGCCGACTACGCGGCCGAGTGGTACAAACTCGCTGCAACAAGCGGCAAGGGCGCGATCACCCAGCCCTACACCGCGCAGGACACCGACGTTCCGACCGCAATGAGCTCGATCGCCTATCCGGTCATGTCCGGCGGCAAGCTTCTGGGTGTTACCGGCGTCGACATTTCGCTGGCCTCGCTCGGCGATGGCCTGGCAAAGCTGAAGCCCTTCGACACCGGTCGCGTCTACCTCCTGTCGCAGAGCGGCAAGTGGCTGGTGGCGCCGATCCCGGAACTCCTGCTCAAGGAATATGACGGCGAAGGCAACGATGTCGTCAAGAATGCGCTTGCCTCCGGCAAGCCGGGCATCATCTCCAACCTTTCCTATGACGGCAACGAGCCCTTCGACCGTCTCGTCTATCCGTTCACCCTCTCGGGCGTGAACACCAACTGGGTCGTGCTCGTCGACGTGCCGCGCACCGCGATCAATGCTCCGGTCAAGGACCAGACCTACATGATGATCGTCGGCGGCCTCGTCGTACTCGGCGCCGTGCTGCTCGGTCTCTATCTCGCCGTGCGTGGTTTCGTGCAGAAGCCTCTCGCGGCGCTGGTCAAGGACGTCGCCAACCTCAGCCACGGCGACTACACCAAGTCGATTGCCGGCCAGGATCGCTCCGACGAAACCGGCGAAGTCGCCAAGGCGCTCGAAGGCTTCCGCCATCAGCTTGCCGACACCAAGCGCCTGGAAGGCGAAGCCCGCCACGAGCGCGAACAGGCCGAACGCGAGCGCAATCGCTCGGAAACCGAGCGTGCCGAAACCGGCGCCCTTCAGCGCGACATCGTCGCCCGCCTCGGCAAGGGCCTGTCGCACCTCTCGTCCGGCGATCTCGCTTTCCGCATCACCGACGATTTCCCCGGCGAATACGCTCAGCTGAAGCGCGACTTCAACGCGACGATGGAAAGCCTCGAAGAGACGATCCGCACCGTCAACCATTCGGTCGTCAACATCGGCAACGGCACCAGCGAAATCAGCAGCGCCGCCAACGACCTGTCGCACCGCACCGAACAGCAGGCGGCAAGCCTGGAAGAAACCGCGGCGGCCCTCGACGAATTGACGTCGCAGGTCAACGCCAGCGCCGAAAACGCCAAGGTCGCCGCCAAGTCGGTGGACGTCGCCAGCAGCGATGCCGGACAGTCGGGCGAAGTGGTGCAGAAGGCCATTGCCGCGATGAAGGGTATCGAGCAGTCGTCGCACGAAGTCAGCCGCATCATCGGCGTCATCGACGAGATCGCCTTCCAGACCAACCTTTTGGCGCTCAACGCCGGCGTCGAAGCCGCCCGTGCCGGCGATGCCGGCAAGGGGTTTGCCGTCGTCGCCCAGGAAGTGCGCGAGCTCGCCCAGCGCTCCGCCAATGCCGCCAAGGAGATCAAGACTCTGATCAACACCTCGGCCGGACAGGTGCGCGAAGGCGTCGATCTCGTCGGCAAGGCCGGCGGCGCACTCGAGAAGATCGCTGAGCAGGTCGTTCAGATCAACGGCCTCATCCGCCAGATCTCGAGCTCGGCCTCCGAGCAGGCCGTCGGCCTGAAGGAGATCAACTCGGCCGTCAACCAGATGGACCAGGTGACCCAGCAGAACGCCGCCATGGTCGAAGAGACGACGGCCGCCGGCATGGCGCTCAACGAAGAGGCCCGGACGCTGAACGCGCTGGTTGCCCGCTTCCGCGTCGCCCAAGCCTCCGGTTCGTCGCAGCCCTCCTCGTCCGAGATGCTGCGTGGCACAGCCGAACGCATGCGTGCGGCCGAACGTCCGGCACCGGCTCCTGTCCGCGAGGCGCGACCGGCTCCGGCGGCAACCCCGGCACGCAGCAGCTACTCCGCCTCGACGCAGCGGGTACTCACCCAGACCTCAGGCGCCAACGCGCTTGCCCAGGACAATTGGGAAGAGTTCTGATCAACAGATCGAGAAAAAGAAACGGCGCCCTCGGGGCGCCGTTTTTGTTTGATGCGTGGCGATCTGGCGCGGGATCAGATGCGCGCCAACCGCTCGGTCAAAAGATCGAAGAAGCCCTGGTCGTCGACGAAGCGCATGACCTTGGCGTTGCGCGGCCGGCCAGTGACCTGCCACCAGTCGACAACCGTCATGCCCGCCGTCAGCGGCGACTTGGTTTCGATCTCGACGTTGCAATCGCGGCCGGTGAAAAGCTCGGGGCGCAGCAGATAGGCGATGACCGTCGGGTCGTGCAGCGGGCCGCCATCGGTGCCGTATTTCTCGATATCGAAGCGCTCGAAGAATTCGAGCATCTCCGCCATGGCGATCGCCGGGCGGCTGCCGATGTCGCGGATCTTCTGCACCCGCGCCTTGTAGGTCAGTACGCGATGGGTGACGTCGAGCGGCATCATCACGATCGGAATGCCCGAGCGGAAGACGATATCGGCGGCTTCCGGATCGACATAGATGTTGAACTCTGCCGCCGGCGTGATGTTGCCGCCTTCAAAGAAGCCGCCGCCCATCATCACCAGTTCCTTCACCCGCGGCGCGATCTCGGGCGCCTTCTGAAGCGCGAGCGCAATGTTGGTGAGCGGACCGAGGGTGCAGAGCGTCACGGTGCCCTCGGCCTCGTTGCGGAGCGTTTCGACGATGAAGTCGACCGCGTGCTGTTCTTCGAGCTTCATCGTCGGCTCGTCGAGCGTCGGGCCATCGAGGCCGGTCTTGCCGTGGACGTGCTCGGCGGTCACCAGCGGGCGGGCGATCGGCTTGTCGGCGCCGGAAAAGACCCGAACTTTCGGCCGATCGCAGAGCTCGCAAAGAATACGGGCGTTGCGGGCCGTCAGGGCCAACGGCACGTTGCCGGCAACCGTGGTGATGCCGAGCAAGTCGATCTCTTCCGGGCTCCCGAACGCGAGCATGATTGCGGCGGCATCGTCCTGCCCGGGATCGGTGTCTATGATTATCTTTCTCGGCACGGGCACTCTCTCGTCCTCCCTGGATCACGTTTGGCTGGGTCTACCCGACCCAAAGCGCGATCGATTACAATGCACCGGAGCGGGTACGAGGCCGCATGCGCCCTCCTCGCTTCGCTGTTGGATTCTGCGAGAGCGGACTATGATTTGCGTGCACGTCTGAGGCAAGCGGCTTGCACTCATTGCGCACAGCTACCATATTGCCGCAAGGATGCTGCTGGGCAGGTCCGAACAACGGTCGCTTGATCTCGCAAGGACTTGAGGAATGAGCCGAATTACGCCCTTTACGAGCCCGCTGCTGCTGGGTTTCGACACGATGGAAAAGACCCTTGAGCGTATCGCCAAGGGCAACGACGGATATCCGCCTTACAATATTGAACGCGTTCGCGGCGATGCATCGATCGACGAGCCTGAAAGGCTGCGCATCACGCTTGCGGTGGCCGGCTTCTCCGAAGAGGACCTCGAGGTCACCACCGAAGAGAACCAGCTCGTCATTCGCGGCCGCCAGATCGACAATGGCGATCGTGATTACCTGCACCGCGGCATCGCCGCGCGCCAGTTCCAACGCACCTTCGTTCTGGCCGATGGCATGAAGGTTCTTGGCGCCGAGCTGCGCAACGGCCTGCTCTCGGTTGACCTCGTTCGTCCTGAGCCGGTGCGTATGGTAAAGAAAATTAACATTTCAGTCCCAGAGTAGGATAACCGGCGGGATTCTCCCCTGGCCGGCGACCACGGAGTATCACCATGGGACTGAAAGCCATCAGCTCGTCACTGTCGAAGAACGACCTCGCGCATCTGGGCGAAGGCGAAATCGGTTACATCCGGAAAATGCGTTCGGACGAAGTGTCGCGCTGCTTCCCGGAAGCACCCGAGATGGGACCGGGTATTGATCTCTGGGCGCTCTTCGGCGCCGACGGCACGCCGATCCTCCTGACCGACAACCGTTCCAGCACCTTCTTCAAGGCCGCCGAGGACGATCTGCGCACTGTCACACTGCACTGATCTTACGCCCTCCATTGACGGTGGGGGCTGACCTCTCGGGATGACGCAGCCGCTCTCTCGAGCCTGAAATTCCGGGCGGAAAATCGCTTCGCGCCCGTTCCTGGGATTGGTCTTCTGGTCCGCAATTCCCGACGGGAAGCCGCGTCGCGCTTTTCCTGGAGTTGAATTCGAGGCAACGCAATTCCGGACGGAAAACCGCTTCGCACTTTTCCTGGAATTGGATTTAAAGCGACGCAATTCCGGACGGAAAACCGCTTCGCACTTTTCCTGGAATTGAATTTAGAGCAACGCAATCCCGGACGGAAAACCGCTTCGCACTTTTCCTGGAATTGCTTTAGACGCGCCGGAAAGTGAGATAGGCGGAGCTCCGGCCTTCCCTGCGCGCCTTGGCCTCGTAGCGTGTGCTCGGCCATCCCTCGTAGGGCGTCAGCCAGTCAGCTGCCTTCTGCGCCGTCCATTCGAAGGCCGCATGATCGCGGCAATGCAACAGCGTCCAATTGACATAGGTGTCGATGTCCGAGGCGAAGCAGAACGCGCCGCCCGGCTTCAGCACGCGCGCAAAACGGTCGAGATTGACCTTGGAGACGAAACGACGCTTCCAGTGTTTGCGCTTCGGCCACGGATCCGGATAAAGCAGGTCGATCTGGTCGACCGATGCGGCCGGCAGCCAGTCGAGAACCTGGGTGGCATCGTCGTCGTAAAGGCGGATGTTGCTGACGCCGCGATCCTCGATGTGACCGACGAGCTTGGCCATGGAATTGACGAAGGGTTCGACACCGATGAAGCCGGTCGAGGGCGTTTCGGCGGCGCGGTGGATCAGATGTTCGCCGCCGCCGAAGCCGATTTCCAGCCGGATTCGCCCGACATCCTGAGGAAACAGTGTCTTCAGCTCCGCCGGAGCAGCGCTCGACAGATCAAGCTTCAGCGTCGGCAGCACGGTTTCCAGATGCGCTGCCTGCCGCTCGCGCAACGGCTTGCCCTTGCGGCGGCCGAAGAAGGCCTCGGTTGCTCTGGCACGGCGCGGTTCGGTCATGTCGTTTGTCCCTTGGTCACGCTGATCCCGGATCAAGCCAACCCAAAATCAAAATGAACGAAGCGGGCGCTCCTTGCCGGAGCACCCGCCCTGAATTTCGCAAGCGCCTGATAGCAGGCCACTGCGCTATCTTCAATGCGCGGCTTTGTCGGCCACGCTGATCGCTCGCTTAGGCAGCGGCCCGGCCGTTGACGGCACTGCCCTGGTCGATCGCCGCCTTCAGCGGCTTGACCAGGTCGAGCTTCTCCCAGGAGAAGGAACCGTCGCGGCCAGCCTTGCGGCCAAAGTGACCGTAAGCAGACGTCTTGGCATAGATCGGCTTGTTGAGATCCAGGTGACGACGGATACCCGACGGCGACAGATCCATCGTCTTGCGGATGGCCTGTTCGACCTGGTCTTCCGAAACCTTGCCGGTGCCATGCAGGTCGACATAGATCGACAGCGGCTGGGCAACGCCGATGGCGTAGGAGAGCTGGATCGTGCAACGGTCCGAAAGACCGGCAGCAACGACGTTCTTTGCCAGGTAGCGCGCGGCATAGGCAGCCGAACGGTCGACCTTGGTCGTGTCCTTGCCCGAGAAGGCGCCGCCACCGTGCGGTGCTGCACCGCCATAGGTGTCGACGATGATCTTGCGGCCGGTCAGGCCGGCGTCGCCGTCCGGACCGCCGATGACGAACTTGCCGGTCGGGTTGATGTACCAGGTGCAATCGTCAGCGATCTTCAGATCGTCAAGCGCTTCGCGAATATAGGGCTCGACAACCGAGCGAACCTTGGTGGAATCCCAGGTGTCGTCGAGGTGCTGGGTCGACAGGACGATCGAGGTGACTTCCGCCGGCTTGCCGTCGACGTATCGTACGGTGACCTGGCTCTTGGCGTCCGGGCCGAGCTTGGCGACTTCGCCCTCGCCCTTCTTGCGGGCGGCGGCGAGCAGATTGAGAATGCGGTGCGAGTAGTAGATCGGGGCCGGCATGAGTTCGGCGGTTTCGCGGCAAGCGTAGCCGAACATGATGCCCTGGTCGCCAGCACCTTCTTCGCCCTGCTTGTCGGCGGCGCTGTCGACGCCCTGAGCGATATGGGCCGACTGGAAGTGCAGCAGCACGTCGATCTTCGCCGTCTTCCAGTGGAAGCCGTCCTGCTCGTAGCCGATCTCGCGGATCGCCTTGCGGGCGGCGGACTTGAACTTCGAGGGGTTGATGACGTCGTTGCCGTCCTTGTCCTTCTTCAGAAGGCTCGGCGGCAGGCGCACTTCGCCGGCAATGACGACGCGGTTGGTGGTCGCCAAGGTTTCGCAAGCGATGCGAACGCCCCATGGGTCGACACCGGTCTTGGCGGCCTCACGGTAGACCAGATCCACGATCTCGTCGGAGATACGGTCACACACCTTGTCCGGATGACCTTCGGCTACGGATTCACTCGTGAACAGGTAGTTTGCACGCATGCGGGAAGTCCCCTCAATGAAGAAAAGCGCTGGCATGGTGTTAGTGGTTTTGCGCCCGAAAAACAAGCGCACAACGACATAAATATATCTTTATATCACCACCGAAGCCAATCACTTTGGTGCGCCGGCGGAAAAGCGCGCATGAAAAAAGCGGCACAAGAGGCCGCTTTGTTTTCAAGTCCCGACGGGAACGTTGGAACTATTCGCTTTCCGCTTCCGCAGCGAGCGCCTTGACGAGATCGACGAGGCGGCGACGAACCTTCGGATCCGTGATCTTGACGAAGGCACGGTTGAGTTGCAGCCCCTCGGAAGACGAAAGGAAATCCACAACGTAGTTGGAACTGGAGGCTTCCGCCATGCCCGGCTGGCCGGAGGTGTCACCCGGCGCATCTTCGAAGAAGAAGGAAACCGGAACGTTCAGAATGCCCGAAATGTTCTGCAAGCGGCTCGCGCCGACGCGGTTCGTGCCCTTCTCGTACTTCTGAATCTGCTGAAAGGTGATCCCCAGACTTTCGCCGAGCTTCTCCTGGCTCATGCCAAGCATCGTGCGGCGAAGACGAATCCGACTACCGACATGGATGTCGATCGGGTTCGGCTTCTTTTTGTTTTCGATCATATCTGCGTTCCCAAACACGCTGTTTCGTTTGATCCACCGCCTCACACGGGAGCGCCGCTCACCGGGGCGACCGCCACGGTGATACGACAATGCCGCCACAACAAGGACGATGGTGCGGACCACTATGCAATTTTAGGGGTTTTAGGTCAATTCTTCCTAATATTAAAACCAACACGCGAAAACACTGCAACCAGAAGAAGGAACAGTGCACTCAGCCAGAAGATTCGGCTTCGCATAGCGTCGTCCAAAGGCCTAGGCATCTTTCCCGGCAGAAGTGTGTCGACCACTCCCCTATAATTGTAGGACAATCCTACCATTAAAACCCCACGTGCATCAACAATTGCTGATATACCGCTGTTGGCAGCGCGAATAAGGGGTGTTCCGGTCTCGACGGCGCGTAGTTGGGCCTGATGGAAATGCTGGCGCGGACCGGGCGTGTCTCCGAACCACGCGTCGTTGGTGATGTTGAGAAGCGCGTCCGCACCACGCGCGGCGCCGCCAATTTCGTCGGGGAAGATCGCCTCGTAGCAGACCAGCGGATAGAGCGTCCTGCCACTCGGCAGGGTCAATAGCGAACGGCTCTTCGCCGCCGAAAAGCCGCCTGGCATCGAGGCAGCAACGGAACTCAGGCCCCAGGAGGACAGCAACTCCTCAAACGGTAGATACTCGCCAAACGGGACCAGATGCACCTTGTCGGCAGCACCGATGATCTGGCCGCGTCCGTCGATGACATAGATCGAGTTGTAGTAGCGCGGTGGCAGACCGGCGCCCGCATCCTCCGCGCGCACGGCGCCGGCGATCAGGATCTGATCGTCATCGAGCACCTCGGCGATCCGTGCCAGGGCGTCGGGATTGTCGGTGAGGATGAAGGGGATCGACGTTTCGGGCCAGACGACGATGTCCGGTCGCTTGCCGCCTTTTTCGGGGGCAGCGGTGGTGAGCGAGAGATGTTCCTCAAAGACGGCCGCCCGTTCGCGATCGTCGAGCTTCTTTGCCTGGTCGATCACCGGCTGGACGAGACGGACGGTCACCGGCGGCTCGGGCGAAGCCGGGGACGGCTGCGCAAGCCGATAGAAGCCGAAACCGACATGCGCCGTGAGGAGGACGAGGGCCGCCGACAGGCCGATCCGGCTCCCCCTGCCCGTGGCAAGGAGGGCGGGTGCCGCGAAAACGAAGACCGCCAGCATGTTGATGGTCGCAAGGTTGACCACGCTTGCGGACTGCATCATCAACGGCATCGGCATCGCCGCGTAACCGATGGCATTCCAGGGAAAGCCGGTGAAGAGGAAGCTGCGGAGCAGTTCGCAAAGGCCGAAGGCCAGCGCAAGCGCCGCGATCCGCCCCACCCCATCGGACCAGAATATCCGCGCGGCCAGCGTCGCAAGCGCATAGAAGAGCGCGAGAAAAGCCGGAAGACCGACGACGGCGAGCGGCAAGGCCCAGGCGAATTCGTCGGCCTCCACCAGCAGTGCATTGCCGAGCCACCAGAGACCGCCGAGGAAGTAGCCGAAACCGAACCACCAGCCGATCACTGCCGCCGGCCAGAGCCGCCTGACGATGCCGCCATCCGGATTTCCGCTCGCGCCGTCGAGCAGCCAGACGAGGATGGGGAAGGAGACGAAGGCGAAGGCGAAAATGCCGAAGGGCGGCTGGGCCAGAACGGTGATTAGCCCAGCGAAGAACGCGAGCAATACCCTCGGGAACCCGGACAGAAGCATCACCCTGCCAGCCAGTCTTACCATGCAGCCTCCAGTCGATCCCGGCCGCTAGCCACGGCGCCGGAGCGAAACAACCACCGAATCAATCGGCGCCAGTCTTCCAAAAAACGGGCTGTTTGTCCCCTTCAGGAGGGGAATTGGCTGCGGAAGGCATGTCCTTCCGTCAGGTCAGCGATCCGCTGCAATCCGTCCCGGTCCTCTTTCAAACCGGGAGACGTGGAGCGGATGGCAGGAGATACGCCCCCGCGCGCACGAAGAAACGCGCGGGGCGGAGCGATTATTGCTCGTCGGCTGCCGCGGAGGGGGCAGCCCCATTGGTACGATTGACGGGAACTGTCTCCGGAGCGATTTCGCCCTCCGGTCGCGACACGCGACGGCGAGCTGGCGGACGCTTGCGCATGATGCGAACGCGTTTCACGCGGCGCGGGTCAGCGTCGAGGATCTGGAACTCGAACCCCGGAATGGCCTGCACGACTTCACCGCGCACCGGAATGCGGCCAAGCGAAGCGAAGATCAGGCCGCCGAGTGTGTCGACGTCCTCGAGCTGCTCGCGCACATCGAAGTCGGGACCGATCGCTGCGGCGATTTCTTCCAGTTCGACGCGGGCGTCGGCGACGAAAACGTCGTCCGACGTGCGGGCGAACATCACTTCGTCGTCGTCGTGTTCGTCTTCGATATCGCCGACGACCATCTCGACGATGTCCTCGAGCGAGACGAGACCATCGGTTCCGCCATATTCATCGATGACGAGCGCCATCTGGATGCGGGCGGCCTGCATGCGCTGCATCAGGTCGGACGCCAGCATCGACGGCGGCACGAACAGCAGCTGGCGGACGATGCCCGCTTCTTCCAGCGACTTGCCGAGATCGACGCGCGAGAGGTCGAAGCTCGCCTTCGGCGAGCGGGGCGTTTTCTCGGTCTTTTCGCCGGTAGCCGTCGCGGCAGCGGGCGCCTTGCCGTTGCGGCGACGGTTGCGGGCCTGCTTGGTGACGTAGGAAAGCAGGTCGCGGATGTGCACCATGCCTCGGGGATCATCGAGGCCTTCGTTATAGACCGGCATGCGCGAGCGGCCCGACTCCTCGAAGATCACCATCAGTTCGCCGATGGTGATGCTCTGGTCGACCGCTTCGATGTCGGCACGCGGGACCATGACGTCCTCGACCCTGATCTCGCGGAAACGCAGAATGTTGTTGAGCATCGCCCGTTCGCCGGGCGAGAAGGCCGTGTTGCTGTCGGCATCCGTCTGGAGTGCGTCGGCGAGATCTTCGCGCAAGCTCGACGGGCTTGCGCCGCGCAGCAGGCGCGCGGCCCGGCTCCAGAAAGTTGAAGTGGATTTCGTGCCCTCGTGTCGAGCGGCGGTGCTACTACTGCCCGCCTCCGCCTCTCCGGAGGCCTCTGCCTCCTCGGTCGCCAGCGCGACAGGCTGTGTTTTGTAATCGCTCATCGGTCCAAACTGTTAATCCGGGGTACGATCCCCGTAGGGGTCAGATAAGCCAAGACGCGCCAAAATGCGAGTCTCCAGGCTTTCCATTCTTTCGGCTTCGTCATCTGCCATATGATCATAACCGAAAAGATGCAGGAATCCATGCACGAGAAGATGCGTCAGGTGCGCATCGAAAGACTTCTCGAGTTCCACGGCTTCGCGCTCGAGCGTTTCGCGGGCGACGATGATGTCGCCCAGCATCGGCCCCGGCATCGCGCCCGGCGTCACCGGGAAGGCGGGAAAGGACAGCACATTGGTCGGCTTGTCCTGATTGCGCCATTCGGCGTTGATCGTCCGAATGGAAGCGTCGTCCGCGAAGACCAGCGACAGTTCGGGCTGCATCTTCGGGAACGGCTGGCCCTCTTCCGCCGCGAGGAAGGCGGCTGCGGCTTCCAGCACTGGTGAAGAAAATGCGAGAAGCGTCTCTTCGTCGGGCCAATCGCCCTCTTCGACGCTGATCTGGATATCCAATGCGGTCATGATCGCGACGACCGCCGATCAGCGGTCGCCCTGCTCGCTTTCATCGTGCACGGCCGTCTGGGCCTCGTAGGCCCTGACGATGCGCGCCACCATCGGATGGCGAACGACGTCGACGTCCTTGAAGCGAACCACGGAAACGCCCTCGACACCTCTGAGGATCTGTAGAGCCTCGACCAGACCCGACTTGACGCCGCGCGGCAGGTCGACCTGGCTCGGATCGCCGGTGACGATCATGCGACCGTTTTCGCCGAGGCGGGTCAGAAACATCTTCATCTGCATCGATGTGGTGTTCTGCGCCTCGTCGAGGATGACGGCGGCATTGGCGAGCGTGCGGCCTCGCATGAAGGCGAGCGGCGCGATTTCAATGACGCCGGCGGTGATGGCGCGTTCGACCTTGTCGCCCGGCATCATGTCATAGAGCGCATCGTAGAGCGGGCGGAGATAGGGATCGACCTTCTCCTTCATGTCGCCGGGCAGGAAGCCCAGGCGCTCGCCCGCTTCCACGGCAGGACGCGAGAGCACGATACGATCGACGGCGCCGCGCTCCAGAAGCTGTGCGGCATGGGCGACGGCAAGATAGGTCTTGCCGGTACCGGCGGGGCCCACGCCGAAGACGAGCTCGGAACGCTCCAGCGCACGGATATAGGCATCCTGCGTCGGTGTGCGCGCCGCGATGGTCTTCTTGCGCGTCGAAATCTGCGCCATCGTCAATTTGGCTTTACGCTCCATGGTCGGCAATTGTAGCTGATCGTCGGCGGCAACCGCCATACGGATCGCGCCCTCGACGTCAGAGGTATCGATCGATGCGCCGCTCTGCAATCGTCCGTAGAGATAATCGAGAGCGCGGCGCGCCTGATTGGTGGCAACGATGTCACCGGATATGGCGACGGAATTGCCCCGCGGCCGGGCGTCGATGCGCAGGCGCTCTTCAAGTAGCTTCAAGTTCTGGTCGAACTGGCCGAAGAGTTCGCTGGCGAACCGATTGTTCTCGAATGTCAGCACGAAGTGATTGGCGTCTGTCGCAGAGGTTTTCGACTGGCGCGATGATGAAGAGATCAATTCGTGTCCGTTCAAGCGGTTCAGGCTCCTTGTTGTCGGTCCTTACCCGATCATCTCTGCAAACAGGCTGTTCGGCCCGGCCTTGATGATTCGCACCTTTATAATGTCACCGATTTGCGATGCTTTTGCATCAACATTCACGGGCTGCAGCCACGGAGAACGCCCGACGAGCTGGCCCGGCATGCGCCCTTGCTTCTCCAAAAGCAGGTCGATTTCGCGACCGACGCAGGATTCGGCGAAGGCGCGCTGCTGCGAAAACAGCAAAGCCTGCAATTTTTCCAAGCGCTTGGCTTTCACCTCCTCGGGAACCTGGTCGCCAAGCTCGGCGCCGGGCGTGCCGGGACGCGTCGAATATTTGAACGAAAATGCCTGTGCATAACCCACGGCTTCGACGAGCCGCATGGTGTCTTCAAAGTCCTCGTCGGTCTCGCCGGGGAAGCCGACGATGAAATCGCCCGATAGCGCGAGGTCCGGCTGGACCCCACGGATGCGCTCGATCAGCGCCAGATATTCGGCCGCCGTGTGCCTCCGGTTCATCGCCTTCAGGATGCGGTCGGAGCCGGACTGCACCGGCAGGTGCAGGTAAGGCATCAGCTTTTCCATCGAGCGATGCGCCTCGATCAGGCTGTCGTCCATGTCGCGCGGGTGGCTGGTGGTGTAGCGCAGCCGGGCGAGCCCCTCGATTTCGCCGAGACGCGTGAGCAGGTCGCCGAGGCCCCATTCGCGGCCATCGGGGCCGACGCCGTGCCAGGCGTTGACGTTCTGGCCGAGCAAAGTGATTTCGCGGACGCCGCCATCGACCAGCTTTTCCGCTTCCGAGACGATCTGTGCCACCGGGCGGGAAACTTCGGATCCGCGCGTATAGGGCACGACGCAGAAGGTGCAGAACTTGTCGCAGCCTTCCTGCACCGTGAGGAAAGCGGTGACGCCGCGGGCGCGGGTCTTTGCCTTGTCGGGCGCCGGCAGGTGCTCGAACTTGTCCTCGACGGCATAGTCCGTCTGGACGACGCGCTCACCGTTGCGGGCCCGCTTCAGCGCTTCCGGCAGGCGATGATAGGTGGTCGGGCCGATCACCAGATCGACGGCCGGCGCGCGCCGGAGGATCTCGTCGCCTTCGGCCTGCGCCACGCAGCCGGCGACGCCGATCACCATCTCGCGGCCTTCCTTGGCCTTCGCCTTCTTCAGGTCGCGCAGGCGGCCGAGCTCGGAATAGACCTTCTCCGCCGCCTTCTCGCGAATGTGACAGGTATTGAGGAGCACGAAGTCAGCATCCTCGAGCACATCAGTCGAGACATAGCCATCACGCGACAAGGCATCCGACATGCGGTCGGAATCGTAGACGTTCATCTGGCAGCCGTAGGTCTTGACGAAGACCTTGCGGGCCGGTGCGCGCTCTTCGCCCGTCACGGGCGTTGTCGACAGAAGGGCTGTTTCCTGGGTCATGCCGGGTTCTTTAGTGCAAAGCGGTCTGAAGTTGAAGTATTTTCGGCATGGCCGCCGTTGCCGAAAGGGTTTCAGGCCCTTCCGCGCAAACGATCCGACAACATGCTGCGGATGCGCTGCTCGACCTTCCGGCTTACTTCCTTGCGATTGGTGTGCCGGTCGTAGTCGATGGCCTCACCGAAATCGACGTCGACCTCGATCGCACCCTCGCGCAGGATCCCGAGCAGATGCGGGACCAGTTCGGTATCGCCCGGCCAGGCGGCGATCGGCCGGTTGAAGCGGCCCATCGGCATGCCGTGGATGCCCGTATAGGAGATGGCGACTGGCTGCACGTGCACGAGCCCGGTCGGCGAATGCGGCACGGCGGAAGCCGCAGCACCGAAGAGCGACGTCTTGATCTCCAGCAGACGGTTGCCGTCGGACGTCGTTCCCTCCGGAAAGAGTACGACGATCTCGCCCGCCGCCATGCGCTCGCCGATTTCGTTCACCTGCTTGCCGGTCGAGCGCTTCTGCTCGCGCTCGACGAAGATCGACGCCTGCAGCCGGGCAAGGACGCCAAAGACCGGCCAGCCCTTCACCTCGGACTTGGCGACGAAGACGACATCGGCGACCGAAGACAGCACCAGAATGTCTTTCCAGGAGGCATGGTTGGCGCAGATGAGCAACGGCCGGCGGCGCTCCGCCTCGCCATGGACCCGCACCTTGATGCCGAGCAGGTAGCAGGCGAGCCGGTGCCAGTATCGCGGCAAACGGCGACGCAGTTTCAGGTTTAGCCAGAGGCAGACGATCTGGATCGGCATCAGGACGAGCGAAACCAGCGCCAGAAGCGCTGCGAAGATCGCTATCCGTAGCCAATTGATCATCCGGGAAAAGAGTTCCTGCGCGACCTTGGATCACGATGGTCCTGGGTCGAATCCACCCGAAATCATGACGTGATCGACACCAAAAAAGTTAGAGCAGGATGCGGGCGGAATACCGCATACACTTGTCCTCATCGCGCTCTTATGCGCTTGGGACTAGCGAAGATCGAGGCGCATGACAAGCGCGGCGGTCCGCTGGCCGGCCTTGTCCTGGTAATAGGCACGGCGTTCGCCGACCTTGTTGAAGCCGAGCTTACGGTAAAGCCCGATCGCCGCCTGATTGGTCTCGTCCACTTCGAGGAACAACGCCTCGGAGCCCTTGACCAGCGCCTCGCGCATCGCCGCCTGCATCAGCCGCCAGCCAAGGCCGGAGCGTGCATAGCGCGGCTCGACACCGATCGTCAGGATTTCGGCCTCGCCGGCGACGGCGCGCGACAGGACGAAACCGCCGAAGGCCGGGCGAAAGCTGCCATTGGTCTGCCGGGCGACAAAGCCGAACACCGTCTCCTGCACGAGCAGCGCGTGAATTTCTCCATCGCTCCAGGGGGAAGCGAACCGTTGGCGATGCAGCGCTGCCGCAGCCAGCAGATCGGCTTCCTCCAGCGGGAAGATGTCGAATTCGGTGCGGCGGGTGAAGTAGTCGGTAAAGCTCATCTCGGTCTACGCTCGGGCAATCGCAAAGCCCGCCTGCGGCTTGGCGTCGGGGCCTCTGAGATATAGCGGTCGCGGCTTGGCCGAGGCTGGATCGGCAGCGGCGCCGAGCGTGGCGACGAAGGCAATATCGATGAATTCGGGGGCCTTGGCATCTGCATCCGGGCCAACGAGATGGGCGCCGGAACCGCCGATGACGCCATCGAAACCCGAGAAACGCTCGCGCGCACCTTCGACGGAGAGCGCTTCTGGCTCACTTGCGGCGGCACCGGTCGCGTCGAAAGCCTGGACATAGACTTCGTCCCGCTTGGCATCGATGGCGACGAGAACTTCCCTGCCCGGCGCTGCTGCGCGGATGCCTTCAGCCAGGACCGCGAGCGTCGAGACGCCGACGGCGGATTTGCCGAGCGCCAGCGCCAGACCACGGGCAGTGGCCACGCCGACGCGAATGCCGGTGAACGAGCCAGGGCCGACGGTGACCGCGATGCGGTCGATGTCGGCAAGCGATCGGCTGGCCACGGCCAGCGCCTCGTCGACGAATTCCATCAGCCGCTCAGCATGACCTTTGCCGAGATCGGCGCCGGAGCGCCCGAGCACAACGGCGGTTTCGCTGTCGTAGACGGCAGCGGAGCAGCCCGAGCCGGACGTGTCGATCGCAAGTACAATCATTTCAACGCTGGATCTTTCAGACGCCACAAGCCGCAAAGCCGGCGGGGCTTTGCGGCAAAATCGATACTACTCGGCTGGGTCGGGATGCGGACGGAAATCCGCGCATCCTCTCCCGCATCTCACCTAGCTCAGACGCCGGACGGCGTCCGATGTCAGACGGCCTCGACGGCTTCCACCTCGGGAACGAAATGGCGCAACAGGTTCTGCACGCCATGCTTCAGCGTCGCGGTGGACGACGGGCAACCGGAGCAGGCACCCTTCATGTTGAGGAAAACTGTCCCGTCCTTGAAGCCGCGGAAGGTGATGTCGCCACCGTCCTGAGCAACGGCCGGGCGCACGCGGGTTTCCAGGAGCTCCTTGATCGTGGCAACGATCGTCTCGTCGCCCTCGTCGAAAAACTCGTCTTCCTGGTCCGACTGCTCGGCGCGACCACTGCCGGCCATGATCTGCTGGCCCGACATGAAATGTTCCATGATCGAACCAAGAATCGCCGGCTTCAGGTGCTGCCATTCCTGGCCTTCCTTGCTGACGGTGATGAAATCATAGCCGAAATAGACGCCGGTGACGCCCGGGATCGAAAACAGCCGTGCCGCCAGCGGCGAGCCGGCGCGCGCTTCTTCCTCGTCACGGAACTCGGCAGTGCCGTTTTCCATAACAACCTTGCCCGGCAAAAACTTCAGCGTGGCCGGGTTCGGCGTGGCTTCGGTCTGAATGAACATGTCTGTCTCCGTTTCGCCGGGAGCGACATTCGCCCAGCTCTTTAGAATAGTTCAAAAGAATATAGGAGGATGGCTCCATGGTCGCAAGAGCGCATGAAGCGGGATCAGCAAAAGTGTACGCGGTTTTCCGCCGCATCCCGCATGCCCGTGAAAACCGATACCGATCAGCTGAGCGCGTCGATCTCCTCGTCCGTCAAGGCATCGGGGATGACCGTGACGGGGATCGGGAAGGCTGCGGCCTTGCCGGCGATCGACGACACCAGGGGGCCCGGGCCCTCTTTTGCCGATCCGGCGGCCAGCACCAGAATGGCAATGTCGCGATCCTCCTCGATCGCCGCATGGATCTGCTCGGTAGCAGTCCCCTCGCGGATTACGATCTCGGGTTCGATGCCGATCCGCTCGCGGACGGCCTGGGCCACCTTGGCGAGAGTCGCCTCGGCTTCCTCGCGCGCTTCCGCACGCATGATTTCCTCGACCCCCAGCCATTGCTGGAAGTCGCCATCGGCGATCACATAGAGCAGGACGAGACCGCCATTCGAATTCTTGGCGCGCATGCCCGCATAGTGCACGGCGCGCCCGCATTCCGGGGTATCGTCAATCACCGCCATGAATTTGCGGCGGTGACCTTCAAGTCGAGAGAGTCGGGTCGAGACCATAGGGTGAACATTACATCCCGGGCGAGCCGCCGCAAGCTCTCATTTTCGCCTTTTTGGAGCGTGACCACGAAAGCGAGGGCGGCTTTGCGCCCGCGCCCCGCTCGTCGTGAACTGGGGCGCGGAGACCCTATTTCTCCGGTTTACTGCAGAAAGCCGATGATCTCGCGAACTTCGCGCATCGTCTTTTCGGCCCGTGCACGCGCGCGCTCGCCGCCATCCCTGAGGATCGCGTCGATGTGCGCGGTGTCGCCCATCAGGCGGCGCATTTCGGTGGTGATCGGCGACAGGACCTCGACCGCGAGGTCGACGAGCGCCGGCTTGAACACCGAGAACTGCTGCCCGCCGAATTCGGCCAACACCTGCTCCTTGGTCTTGTCCGACAGCGCCGCGTAGATGCCGACGAGGTTTTCCGCTTCCGGGCGCCCCTTCAAGCCATCCACTTCGCTCGGAAGCGCGTCCGGATCGGTCTTGGCCTTGCGAATCTTCTTCGAGATCGTTTCGGCGTCGTCCATCAGGTTGACGCGCGAAAGGTCGGACGGGTCGGATTTCGACATCTTCTTGGTGCCGTCACGCAGCGACATGACGCGCGGCGTCGCGCCGCCGATCAGCGGTTCGACCGGCGGGAAGTAGGCATGGATCGGCTCTTCGCCGACGACCATGTCGACACCATAGCCGGCGCTGCGGATATGCTCCATGAAGTCGATGTTGAACTTCTGGGCGATATCGCGCGTCAGTTCCAGGTGCTGCTTCTGGTCGTCGCCGACAGGAACGTGGGTCGCACGATAGACGAGAATGTCAGCCGCCATCAGGCTCGGATAGGCAAGCAGACCAAGCGAGGCGTTCTCGCGGTCCTTGCCGGCCTTGTCCTTGAACTGCGTCATGCGGTTCATCCAGCCGATGCGGGCGACGCAGTTGAAGATCCAGGCGAGTTCGGCGTGCTGCGGCACCGCGGACTGATTGAAAACGATATGCTTCTTCGGATCGATGCCCGAAGCGATGAAGGCGGCGGCGATCGAGCGGATCTGCCCCTTCAGGTCCTCATGCACGAGCTGCGCCGTGATCGAATGCAGGTCGACGACGCAGTAGATGCAATCGTTGTTTTCCTGCAGCGCCACGAACTTGCGGATCGCGCCGAGATAATTACCGAGATGGAGATTGCCCGTCGGCTGAACGCCGGAGAATACGAGCGGCTTGAATTCGTTCATGTCGTCCTCAATAGGCTGGTGGAGGGCCCCAGGGCCTTTGTCGCCCATGTTGCTAACGGCATGGCTTATGCACGCAGGATGAGAGGCAATCAAGGGGCTCGGAGAAGCCCCATCACGCCGCCGGTTGCAGCAGATCCCACTGGTTGCCGAACGGGTCGCTGAAGACGGCAACGACGCCGTAGGGTTCGTGCCGCGGCGCCTCCAGAAAGACGACGCCGGCGGCCAGCATCGCTGCGTGGTCGCGGGCAAAATCGTCGGTGAAGAGGAAGAAGCCGACGCGACCACCGGTCTGGTTGCCGATCGCCGCCTGCTGACGTTCGCCGTCGGCCTTGGCGAGCAGCAGCGAAGTCTCGACCGCGCCCTTCGGACGAACGACGACCCAACGCTTGCTGTCGTCGAGCCTGGTATCTTCAACGAGGTCGAAGCCGAGCTTGTCGCAATAGAATCCAATGCCGGCATCGTAGTCCGGAACGACCAAGGCGACGCGTGCGATCGTCTGGCGCATCATTCGCTTGCCTCCGATGCAGCGACGGCCTCTGCCGGTGCTGCCGTCTTGCGCTTGACGCTGCGGCGGATCATGCCGAGGCTGGCACCGCCAAGGCCGAAGGCGAGCGCGAAGTAGACCACCATCGCTGCCGAGACCAGACCGAAGAGGGTTGCTGCCCGCGTCACGAGCGGCGCGGCCGAGGAGAGTTCGAAGGCGAACCAGTCGATCGCGAAATAGAGCGCGGCGGCCATGCCGGCGGCCGCGATGACGAGGCGCGGAATGCGGGTCAACAACGGGATATCCCTGCCCCAATGACCGCGCCAGACGAGCGTTGCAAACAGCAGGACCGCATTGACCCAGCCGGCGACGATCTCGGCGGTGGCTATGCCGCTGGCACCGAGCCGCGGAAACAGGGTGAGCGCCAGCGACACGTTCACGACGACGGAGATGGCAGCGAAGATCATCGGCGTGCGCGTATCCTCTCGCGCGAAGAAGCCGGGAATGAAGGCTTTGATCAGCACGAACGCCGGCAGGCCGAGACCGTAGATCGCCAGGATATGGCCGAYGATGATGGTCGATTCCGGCGCAAACTTGCCGCGCTCGAAGAGCAGCCGGACGATCGGCTCGGACATGACCAGCAGCGCGGCCGCCGCCGGCAACGTCAGGAACAGCGTGAACTCGACGGAGCGGTTCTGCAGGTTCGACGCCTCGTTGAGATTGCCGGAGCGAAGGGCACGAGCGAGTTCCGGCAGCAGTACGGTCGCCACGGCGATGCCGACCACACCCAGCGGCAACTGGTAGATGCGATCCGCATAGACCAGCGACGAGACCGCGCCTTCGCTGCTCGAGGCGATGTTGGTGTTGATCAGGAGGTTGATCTGGGTGATGCCGCCGGTAATTGCCGCCGGCAGGGCCAGCACCAGCAGGCGCTTGACGCTGGCGGTCATCTTCGGCCGGCGAAGGCCGATCTTGATGCCGGCGTCGCGCACGGCGATCCAGACGATCGCCAGCTGCACCAGACCGGCCGCCATGACGCCCCAGGAAAGCGCGTAGCCGACGGCCACCGGATCCTGACCCGCATACCAGGCATAGGCCAGCACCCCGATCAGGATGACATTGAGAAAGACGGGCGCAATCGCTGCTGCGAAGAAGCGATGCAGCGAGTTCAGCATGCCGCCCATCATCGCCGCCAGCGACATGCAGGCGAGATAGGGGAACATGATGCCGGCAAACATGATGGTATTGCCGAGCTTTTCCGGATCATCGGCGAAGCCGGGAGCGATCAGTTTGCTGACGATGAAGGGCATCGTCAGTTCCATTGCGATCGTCAGAAAGAGCAGAACGGTGAAGAGGACACCGAAGACTTCCTCGGAAAAGCGTCGCGCGCCCTCCATGCCGTTCGCCTCGATCTCCTTGGCAAAGAGCGGCACGAAGGCGGAGTTGAAAGCCCCTTCGGCAAACAGCCGGCGGAAGGTGTTCGGCAGGCGGAAGGCCGTGTTGAAGGCGTCGGCGACCGGCCCGGTGCCGAGCGCTGCCGCCATGAAGGTTTCGCGGATGAAGCCGAACAGGCGGCTTCCAAGGGTCGCGCCGCCGACGGTTGCAAATTTCTTGACCAGACTCATGTTTCGGCTTTTGTCGTTCTTTGAGCGGAGGAGACGCCCGGTGGCGGCGCGATGATGCCGGAGGGCATGCGGTCGCGGGCTTCGTCACCCTCGCCGGCCATGACGGCCTTGAGGCGGGCGGCAATGTTCATCTGTCGGTTTTCGCTCGTTACCTTCTGGCCGACGAGATCGGTGACATAGAAGGTATCGATCACCTTCTCGCCGAAGGTGGTGATGTGGGCCGAGGCAATATCGAGCGAGAGATCGGACAACACCGCGGTGATCTCGGACAGGAGGCCCGGACGGTCGAGACCCTCGACCTCGATCACCGTGAACTTGTTCGACAGCGTGTTGCTGATCGTCACTTCCGGCGTCACTGTGAAGGCGCGGGTGCGCTTCTTCACCTTCGTTCGGCTGGCGATGACTTCCGGCAGGCGCTTGCGGCCGGCAAGCACATCCTCGATCAGCTTGCCGATGCTGGCGGCGCGCCGCATCTCGTCCCCATCCACCGCGAACTCGCGGTTGACCAGGATCGTATCCAGCGCGCGGCCATCCGAGGTCGTGAAGATCTGCGCATCGACGATGTTGGCGCCGGCGGCCGCGCAGGCGCCGGCAATCACGGTCAGCAGGCGCGGATGGTCGGGCGAAAGTACGGTGATTTCGGTGATCGCATGGAACTGGTGCGTGCGCACCATGGTCGCCAGCGCCTGGTCGGCCGCATCGGCCTCACGGATGAAGCGCGCATGGCGCACCTGATCTTCGAGCGCAACCGTCAGCAGATAGGGCTGATAGTGCAGACGCACATAGGCCTCGCGCTCTTTTTCGGACCAGTCCGTCAGTGCGTCGCCAAGCATGGTAGCGGCGTGCGCCGCGCGCTCCTTGCGCGACAGTTCCGAGAAGCCGCCCGACAACAGCAGTTCGGTTTCGTAGTAGAGCGTACGCAGCAGCTGACCTTTCCAGCCGTTCCACACGCCCGGGCCGACGGCGCGGATATCGCAGACCGTCAACACCAGGAGCATCTTCAGGCGGTCGAGCGACTGCACCCGTTCGGCAAAGTCGACGATGGTCTTGCGGTCGTTGAGGTCGCGCGTCTGGGCAACCATCGACATCGTCAGATGTTCCTCGATCAGCCAGGCGACGAGTTCGGTCTGCTTCGGCGAAAGCCCGAAGCGCGGGCAGAGCCGGCGGGCCACCTTGGCGCCCGCGGTCGAGTGATCCTCCGGCCGGCCCTTGGCGATGTCGTGCAGGAGCACGGCCACATAGAGCGCCTCGCGATCCTCGATCCCCGGCATCAGCTTGGCGACCAGCGGATGGGCTTCTTCCTCGATGCCGCCCTCAATGCGCGAGAGAACATCGACGGTGCGCAACAGGTGCTCGTCGACCGTGTAGTGATGATACATGTTGAACTGCATCATCGAGACGATCTTGCCGAAATCCGGGATGAAGCGGCCAAGCACGCCCGCCTCGTTCATGCGCCTGAGGATCAGTTCCGGCTTGCGGCGCGAGGTGAGGATCGACAGGAACAGGCGGTTCGCCTCGTCGTTCTCGCGCAGGTGCGGCGTGATCAAGCTCAGCGAGCGGGTAACCTGGCGCAAAGCTGCCGGATGGAACTCGAGCCCGTTGATGTCGGCGATATGGAAGAAGCGCAGAAGGTTGACCGGATCGCGCTTGAAGATATCCGGGCTGGCGAGCGCAATGCGGCCGCCGTCGTCGACGAAATCGAGCGTCCCGGCGATCTTGCGGCTGCGGTGGGTGAAGCGGCCGATGATGCCGGAAATGCCGGGCGCATCCTTCGCCTGCTGATCTTCGAGCGCAGCACAGAAGATGCGCGTCAGGTCGCCGACGTCCTTCGCCACCAGGAAGTAGTGCTTCATGAAGCGTTCGACGGCGGAGAGGCCGGGGTGATCGTGATAGCCGAGCGCTTCGGCGATCTCACGCTGGATGTCGAAGGAAAGCCGCTCTTCCGCCTTGCCGGTCAGGAAATGCATGTGGCAGCGCACCGCCCAGAGGAAGTCCTCGGCCTTCTGGAAGAGCTTGTATTCCTGCCGTGACAGAACGCCGAGCTTGACGAGGTCGGCCGTATCCTTGAGCCGGTAGAAATACTTGGCGATCCAGAACAGCGTGTGCAGGTCGCGAAGACCGCCCTTGCCTTCCTTGACGTTCGGCTCGACGAGATAACGCGTATCGCCCGCCTTGCGGTGGCGCTCGTCGCGTTCGGCCAGCTTGGCGGCGATGAAATCGGGGCCGGTGTTGCGCACGATCTCATGGTCGAAACGGGTTTCGAGCTCGGCGCTCAGCGTCTCGGAGCCGCAGATGTAGCGCGTTTCGAGAATGGCCGTACGGATCGTCATGTCGGCGCGCGAAAGACGAATGCACTCGTCGATAGTGCGGGTGGCGTGGCCGACCTTGAAGCCCAGATCCCAGAGGATATAGAGCATGAACTCGATCGCCGGCTCCGCCCAGACGGCCTTCTTGACCGGCAGCAGGAACAGAAGGTCGATGTCCGAGCCCGGCGCCAGCGTGCCGCGACCATAACCGCCGACCGCGGCGACCGCAATGCGGGAGGCCGGCGGCGCATTGGCGGCATCGAAGATCTCGTTCAGCACGAAATCGTGCAGCACGGTGATCAGCTGATCCTGCAGCCAGGAAATGCGCTCGGCGCAGAGAATGCCGGCGCCGTCGGCGTTGAACAGCTCGCGCGCCTTGGCGCGGCCGGCGACATTCGCCTGCTTGAAGGCGGCCAGCAGTGCCTGGCGCATCGGATCGCGCTGTTCGGCATGGGCCGAAGCGATGAAGTCGCACTTCGCCCGCAGCGCTGCGACGTCGAGGATCTCGGGGAAAGATATTTCGTGTCTGCCCATGAAGTGCCGAGGGGCGTCCTGTCCGACTGGTTGCGTGGTCGCTCGCGATCAAGCGCTCCTGCATGATCCTTGCGACCGAGGCCGAATAAAGACCACACAGAATTTCGATCGCCGCGCCGGCAAAGGCGCGCGGCGCTGTATAGCCTTTTTACCGACAGCTGCACAGGAAAAAGGCGCGCGCCGCCTCAGCCTGTTTTAACGGCTGGCGGGATGCGGGCGGAAAGAGCCGCACACGGCTTTCCTCATCCCGGCTTGGCGGCGCTCAGTTCCTTCTTCAGCGCATAGAGCGCATCGAGCGCTTCGCGCGGCGTCATGTCGTCGGGGTTGAGCGCCTTCAACGCGTCCTCGACCTTGGACGGACCGGCGGCCTTCACCTCTTCGCGGCGGATCGCCACCTGGAAGAGCGGCAGGTCGTCGATCAGCTGGCTCGCGGGGTTCTTGCGGTCGGCATCCTCGAGCTTGGCGAGCACGTCCTTGGCGCGCGCCACGACGGAAGCCGGCAGGCCGGCAAGGCGGGCGACCTGAATGCCGTAGGAGCGGTCGGCAGCGCCAGGCCCGACCTCGTGCAGGAAGATCACGTCGCCGTGCCACTCCTTGACGCGCATGGTCGCGTTGGAAAGCCGTGCGAGTTTTTCCGAAAGCACGGTCAGCTCATGGAAGTGGGTGGCGAAGAGGCCGCGGCAGCGGTTCGCCTCGTGCAGGTGTTCGACAGCCGCCCAGGCGATCGACAGACCGTCGAAGGTGGCGGTGCCACGGCCGATCTCGTCGAGGATCACCAGCGAACGGTCAGTGGCCTGGTTGAGGATCGCCGCCGTC
The DNA here is from genome assembly GCF_052115125.1 of Ensifer sp. 2TAB8. Lineage (NCBI taxonomy): Bacteria > Pseudomonadati > Pseudomonadota > Alphaproteobacteria > Hyphomicrobiales > Rhizobiaceae > Ensifer > Ensifer sp. 2TAB8. Next base: position 790,659 of record NZ_JBFRGB010000001.1, read on the forward strand.
TCGACCATCTCGACCATGAAGGTCGAGCGGCCGCGCGCCAGATCGTCGGAGGCGCCGACGCGGGAGAACAGGCGGTCGACGATCCCGATATGGGCGCTCGCGGCAGGGACGAAGGTGCCCATCTGCGCCATGATCGCGATCAGCGCGTTCTGGCGCAGAAAGGTCGATTTACCGCCCATGTTGGGACCGGTGAGCAGCCAGATCGCGCCACCCTCCTCGCCCTCCGGTGGCGAGAGATCACAGCCGTTGGCGACGAAGGCATTGGCTGCCTGGCGCTTCAGCGCCTGCTCGACCACAGGGTGACGGCCGCCGTCGATTGCGAACATGCGCGAGCGGTCGACAGTGGGACGGGCATAGGCCTGCTCCTCGGCAAGCACAGCGAGACCGACCGACACATCGACGGTCGCAAGCGCCAAGGCAGCAGCCTTGAGCGTCTCGGCGGCAGCGACGACCTCTGATGTCATCTGATCGAAGGCCTCGAGCTCGATCGAAAGCGCCCGGTCGGCGGCATTGGCGATCTTGCTTTCAAGCTCGGCCAGTTCCGTCGTGGTGAAGCGCATGGCATTCGCCATCGTCTGGCGATGGATGAAGCGGGCACGTCCGGCATCCGTATCGGTCATCGAGCCCGCATTGCCGGCCGTCACCTCGATGAAGTAGCCGAGCACGTTGTTGTGCTTGATCTTCAGCGACTTAATGCCGGTCTCTTCGGAATATTGCAGCTGCAGCCCGGCGATCACCCGGCGCGACTGGTCGCGCAGCCCCCGGACTTCGTCGAGTTCGGCATTGGCGCCTTCGCAGACGAAACCGCCGTCACGCTTCAGAAGCGGCAGCTCTTCGCCAAGCGTTGCGTCGAGCAGACCGAGCAGGCCGGCGGGCAGTGCATCGATCGCGGCGCGTGCTTCCTTCAGCTCATCAGACAACGTGCCCGCGGCCATCAAACGCGAAATCGAGGCGGACGCATGCAGGCCTGCCTGAATGGCGCCGAGGTCACGCGGACCGCCGCGGCCAAGCGCCAATCGCGACAAGGCGCGCGGCATGTCCGGCGCACGCCTGAGCGCATCACGCAGGTCGCCGGCGAAGGACGGCTGGTCCGCAAGAATCTCGATCGAATCGAGACGCTCATTGATACGGTCCGGGTCGGTCAGCGGCGACATCAGCCGTTCGGCAAGAAGCCGGGCGCCGCCGCTCGTCACGGTGCGGTCGAGCGCTTTCAACAGCGTGCCTTCGCGCGCACCAGAAAGCGTCTTCACCAGTTCGAGATTGCCGCGGGTTGCCGGGTCGATAAACAGCGTCGAGGCGGCGCTTTCGCGCTCCGGCGTGCCGAGCGCCGGACGTTCGGCAAGCTGGGTCTTCTCGACGTAAGAGATTGCCGCGGAAGCGGCGGCTAGCTCGGCGCGAGAGAACGTGCCGAAACCGTCGAGCGTCTTGACGCCGAAGTAGCGGGCGATGCGGCCCTCGGCCGTGGCGCTGTCGAACAGAACCGCCGGCTGCGGCACCGCGACGCGGCCGAGCACATCGAAGACGGGCCTCAGTTCCGGATCGTGAAACACCGTATCGGCGAGGATTAGTTCGCGCGGCTCGATACGCAGGATATCGGCGAGCAGACGGCTTGCGGCGGTTTCCGCCAACCGGAAGATGCCGGTGGAGATATCGATCCAGGCAAGTGCGTAAGCCGGCTCCGATCCGCTTTTGATCCGCGCCAGCGCCATCAGATAGTTGGTCTCCGACGGAGACAGAAGCTTCTCTTCCGTGATCGTTCCCGGAGTAACAAGCCGAACGACATCCCGGCGGACGACCGATTTGCTGCCGCGCTTCTTGGCCTCGGCCGGATCCTCGACCTGCTCGCACACGGCAACGCGGAAGCCGAGCCCGATCAGCTTCTGCAGGTAATCGTCGGCGGCATGCACCGGCACCCCGCACATCGGGATTTCCTGTCCCATGTGCTGGCCGCGCTTGGTCAGCGTGATGCCGAGCGCCCGCGATGCCTCTACCGCGTCCTGGAAGAACAGCTCGTAGAAGTCACCCATGCGGTAAAAGAGCAGAGAATCCGGGTTGTTAGCCTTGATCTCGATGAACTGTTCCATCATCGGCGTTGCGGTGGAACGGCTCTCCTCCGTCGCCAGTTCGGCTGCGGACAACACCTCGCTGGCGCGGTTCGATTGGTCTGTCACGAAATTCATGATTGTTCCGAAAAAAGAGATGGCACACTATCCCCAAGCAATTATAGACGACAACCATAAAGAGGCGCGCCGCAAGGCTCGCCCACAGGAGGATTGAGGAAACATGCCGGCCACCGACAAGACCGATCGCACAATGACGAGCGTCACCGCGCAGGAAGCGCTCGATTTTCACTCGCAGGGTCGTCCCGGAAAGCTGGAGATTTCCCCCACCAAGGCGATGGCCACCCAGCGCGACCTGTCGCTTGCCTATTCGCCGGGCGTTGCCGTCCCGGTCAAGGCGATCGCCGAGGATCCGAACACCGCCTACGACTATACCACACGCGGCAACATGGTGGCCGTAATCTCGAACGGCACCGCCATTCTCGGCCTCGGCAACCTCGGAGCGCTTGCCTCCAAGCCGGTCATGGAAGGCAAGGCCGTGCTGTTCAAGCGCTTTGCCGATGTGGATTCCATCGACCTTGAGGTCGATACCGAAAACGTCGACGAGTTCATCAACTGCGTGCGCTTCCTAGGCCCGTCCTTCGGCGGCATCAACCTCGAAGACATCAAGGCGCCGGACTGTTTCATCATCGAGCAGAAACTGCGCGAGGTCATGGACATCCCGGTGTTCCACGACGACCAGCACGGCACCGCGATCATCGCCGCGGCCGGCCTCATCAATGCGCTGGCGCTAACCGGCCGCGATTTCAAGACGACGAAGCTCGTCTGCAATGGCGCCGGCGCTGCGGCCATCGCGTGTATCGAGCTCATCAAGTCCATGGGCTTTGCCTCGGAAAACATCATCCTGTGCGATACCAAGGGCGTCATCTTCGAAGGCCGCACCGAGGGCATGAACCAGTGGAAGTCGGCGCATGCCGTCAAGACTGATCGCCGCACGCTCGCCGAAGCGCTCGACGGCGCCGACGTGGTCTTCGGCCTCTCCGCCAAGGGTGCGCTGTCGGAAGACATGGTACGCTCGATGGCACCACGGCCGATCATCTTCGCCATGGCCAACCCGGATCCGGAAATCACGCCCGAGGAAGTCGCCCGCATCCGCGACGACGCGATCGTCGCCACCGGCCGCTCGGACTATCCGAACCAGGTCAACAACGTGCTCGGCTTCCCCTATATCTTCCGCGGGGCACTGGACGTGCGCGCCACGACGATCAACGACGAGATGAAGATTGCCGCCGCAGTGGCGCTGGCAAGCCTTGCCAAGGAAGATGTGCCTGACGATGTTGCCGCGGCCTATCAGGGCAACCGCCCGCGCTTTGGCCCGCAATACATCATCCCGGTCCCCTTCGATCCACGCCTGATCTCGGCGATCCCGATGGCGGTCGCCAAGGCTGCGATCGAAAGCGGCGTCGCGCGCAAGCCGATCACCGATCTCGAGGCCTATGGCCGCCAGCTTTCCGCCCGGCGCGACCCGATCGCCTCGACGCTGCAGCGCATCTACGAGCGCGTGCGGCGCCAGCCCAAGCGCATCGTCTTCGCCGAAGGCGAGGAGGTGCAGGTCATGCGCTCGGCGATCGCCTATGCCAACCAGCAGCTCGGCACCGCCATCCTGCTCGGCCGGGAAGAGCGTATGCGCGAGACGGCGGAGCGCGAGGGGATTGACCTCGATCGCCCCGGCATCCAGATCGTCAACGCACGTCTTTCCAAGCGCGTCGGCGCCTATACGGACTATCTCTATGCCCGCCTGCAGCGGAAGGGCTTCCTGTTCCGCGACGCCCAGCGCCTGATCAACAACGACCGTAACCATTTCGCCGCCTGCATGGTCGCACTCGGCGACGCCGACGGCATGGTCACGGGTCTCACCCGCAACTACTCGACCGCGCTCGAGGACGTGCGCCGCTGCATCGATCCGAAGCCCGGCCACCGCGTCATCGGTGTGTCGATCGCGCTCTGCCGCGGCCGCACCGTGCTGGTCGCCGACACCGCCGTGCACGACATGCCGTCTTCGGAGGAGCTTGCCGATATCGCCGAGGAAGCAGCCGGCCTCGCCAAGCGGCTCGGCTATGTGCCGCGCGTGGCTATGCTTGCCTATTCCACCTTCGGCCATCCGCAGGGCGAACGCTCCGAGCGGGTGCGCGAAGCGGTCAACATCCTCGACAAGCGCCGGGTCGACTTCGAATATGACGGGGAAATGGCCGCCGACGTGGCGCTGAATGCCCGTGTCATGGAGCAGTATCCGTTCTGCCGCCTTTCGGGCACGGCGAACGTGCTCGTCATGCCGGCGTTCCACTCGGCATCGATCTCGACCAAGATGCTGCAGGAACTCGGCGGCTCGACCGTCATCGGCCCCCTGCTCGTCGGCTTCGACAAGTCGATCCAGATCGTTTCGATGTCGGCCAAGGATTCCGACATCGTCAACATGGCGGCGATTGCCGCCTACAATGCCGGCATGTGACACTGCCGGATGTGCCGTTTTGGTACAGACCTGGCGCTGTAAGTCGCCAGGTCGACCGGATTAGTAACAAATCGGCACAACTTATAAAAAGAAGAGCTCGCGTCCCCTGGAGAGAAGAAGCGAGCTCAAAAATTGGCAACCGAACTACGTTTCAGGTGATAAAAGACGGAGGATTTGGAATTTCATGCCGGCCGACCTCCGGAATTGATCGGCCATTCCTCCGTTATTTTCTTATTCTCTCGTCATGAAATCAGAGAAGAACTTGACAATACAAGTCTCTCTTTCAGGCACGAAAGTCAAACTCGTCATTAATATTTGGTTAATCCTGTCAGGCGCCCGTCAGGAGACGGAGGTAGCGAACCGGCCGGCGTCTGCGCCGTAGTAATTGAGGTAGCGGCCGGAGATATTGCTGATCGGCAGCACGATCAAAACATCGGTCGTGTGGAACGCATGATCGACCACGGCGCCGTCGCCAACCATGGCGCCCAGGCGCATGTAACCCTTGATCAGCGGCGGCAGGGCGGTGAGTGCCTTTTTCGCATTGATCGCTTCGGCCGGCATCAGATCCATGGTCCGATGCAGCTCCGGACGTGCGCTCACGGCCCATTCGTCTCGGGCGCGGATGTTGTGGTGCAGGAAGGAAAGCGCCAGTGCGTGCTCCGCCGGAACGACACCGGGGAACGAGCCGCAACCGAACATGGCGTCCATGCCGTATTTCAGGGCGTAGGCCCAGTTTCCCTGCCAAAGCAGCTCCACCGTCCGCTTGGTGCGGTAGTCCGGCAGCACGCAGGAGCGGCCGAGCTCCATGAAGCGTTTGGTCGGATGGCGCGCGAGGAGCTGGTCGATGGCAAATTCGGAAGCCGAGTAGAAACCGCCCGCACGTTCGGCCACGTCCTGGCGCAGCAGGCGATAGGTGCCGACGATCTGATCCTCGGCATCGCCCTCGATCGAGGTGTCGAGGACAAGGAGGTGATCGCAGATCGCGTCCCAGCTGTCGACGTCGCGCTTGCGACGATCGGCTTCGGCGCCGACCTGCGCCTTCATCTCCTCGACGAAAACCTTGTAACGTACGGCCTGGGCGGCATCTATCTCCGATGCCGTGCGTGCCAGCCGCGTCTCGAGATTGGCGATCCTGCCTAGAACGTCAGTCGTCGGGACGGCGGTCTTCTTGCCGATGCAAGCTTGAGAAGTGTCAACCACGTTCGCCGAATCCAGTAGCTCGATGGCCATCCGCGTCATCCCGAATCAATTCTGTCTGCCGGGCTTAGACCACGTTTCTGCAACAACATAGTGACATGAAAGCGGCATACAACCCCAACGCTCCGATGGTTACCGTAACCGCTGTAGAAGTTACCGTTTACGCAGCAGGCGGGCGATCTCCGACGTGAGAAGCTGCGGGTCCGCGGGCTTCGACAACACGGCGTCCGCGCCGGCATCCGTCAGCTTCTCGCGCATATCGGCACGGACATCAGAGGTCAGGACGATAACAGGCAGCCGCGGCGCGGATCGCGTGGTCTCATCGGCGCGCAGGCGCTGCAGCAGCGAAAGGCCGTCGCCACCCGGCATGTTGAGATCGGTCACCAGCAGCTCCGGCAGCGCACGCTCGCCGGGCGCGTTCAGGGCTTCGGCGACAGCGCCGAAATCGCCAACAACGCGGACCGAATATCCCGAGCGCTGGAGCACGGTGCGCACGATCAGCGCGTTGACCGGATCGTCTTCGGCGAGAAGGATCCCATCAGCCTTGCTTCGAACGGGCGTGGTCGCCGGCTCCTCGCGCAGAACGGGCCGGTTGTCGTTGATCGCGTCGCGCTTCTCGATGCCTTTCAGGCGGCCAAGCAGCACCTCGACCAGGGACTTTTCGCGCAGCGGCCGGATCAGCCAAGCCTCGTAGCCGTCCATCTGGTTGACGGGATGGCTGTTGCGCTCTTCGGGATTGATCAGGTAGGTGCGGCGCACCTCCAGCCGCGCGATTGCCGGCTGCAACGAAAGCAGCTGCTTGTATTGCTGGGCATGACGGTGGTCCACGATCACGTCGGTCAGGGCTGCGCCGCCGGCGAGCACGTCCGCAAGGACATGCTGGGCCGCGGCAAGCGTGGTGGCGCGATGGCACCGTCCGCCGAGGGTGGCGATGGTCGCGGCAAGCGCCGCCGAGGCAGGACCGTCCGGCGCCATGACCAGGACATGCGATCCGGCAAGGCAGAACCGGCGCTCCGCTGCAACCGCTTCGATCTCGGCGAAGGGCAGGCGAATTTCGAAACGGCTGCCGCGTCCCGGCGCGCTGGCCGCCGTGAGGCTGCCGCCACAGGCCTGCATGATCCGACGGGAGATGGCGAGGCCAAGACCTGTGCCCTTGGCCCGCTGTTCGTCGTTTCCAGCCTGCTCGAACTCCTCGAAGATGCGCTTCAGATCCTCGGGCGACATGCCCGGACCAGTGTCGTCGATCCGGATCCGCACGCATTCGTCGACCGTATCGGCGCTGACAAAGACGCCGCCGACCTCGGTGAATTTCACCGCATTGCCGATGACGTTGAAAAGCACCTGGCGCAGGCGCGCCGCATCGAAGGCCATTTCGGCGGGCACATCGACGGCGACCGTGGCGCCGATCTCGATGCCTTTTTCATGCGCCCGGTTGGAGAGCATCTCCACCACGCTCTCGATGACGCCGCGCGGATCCTGCCGGGTCGGGCGAAACTGGAAGCGACCGGCCGAAAGCGACGAGAAATCGATCAGATCCTCGACGAGCTGGACCAGCGCATGGCCGGACTGCTGCATGCCGGCGAGGTAGTTTTTCTGCTCGCTGGACAGCCGGGTCTGGCCGAGCAGGTGGCTCATGCCGAGAATGCCGGAAAGCGGTGTGCGGATTTCATGGCTGACGGTGGCGAGAAGCCTCGACTTCGCCTGACTTGCCTCCTCCGCCCGCCGGCGTGCCGCTTCGCGCTCGCGTGCGGCCTTCGCCTCCTCGGTGACGTCGCGGGCGATGCTGTGGCGCATGAGCTTGCCGCTGGCCGGATCGCGGGCGATCACGTCATGCCAATCGTAAAGGCGCACACCGTCCGATGCGGCCATCCGGACCAGATAGTGATTGGGTGCGGCCTTCGGCTCGAAACTCAGGCCGAGCGCCGCGCAATTGAGACCGCGGACATCATGGTGGCCGCAGACCTGATGGAAGACCGCATTGGCATGAACGATCTTTCCGTCCATGCCACGCATGATCGCAAGGTCGCCCAGCGCATCGTGAATGGTCGAGAGCAGCGCGGACGTCTCAGAGCGATGCCAATCGCGATCCCGGTCCGCTTCGTCGCGGGCCTGCCTGCCATCGAACGACCGCATGGCTTCGACAACGAGCAGAAGCACGCCGACGGAGCCTGCCGCCGCGATCGCGGCGGAAAACAGGTAGAAGCCGGCGTTCATGCCGATGACGAGAATGAGACCGGAGGCGACCAGGCCGAGCAGCGCCAGCGACGCCTGGTTGATCGCACGGCGCTTGCCATTGACGGGGGCTTCCTGCTCGCGGGCTGGAGGCGGTGCCTCCACGGCGGGCGGAGACACCGGCTGCGCGTCACCGGTCCGGTTTCCTGTCCGGAAGCCGGATTCGATCCGCTCCAGCAATCGTGACGGTTCGCTCATGCGATCCGGCTAACACGACAAGCGTTCCGAATGGCTTCAATGGACCGGTAAAATCTTACCGATCTGCCTTTTTCGCGTGCAGCAGTTCGTCAAGGATGATGGCGCCGGCACCGATGGTGATGAAGGTATCGGCCAGATTGAAGACGGCGAAGGACCATGTTTCCGTATAGAAAAGAATGTAGTCGATCACGTAGCCGAAGATCAGCCGGTCGACGAGATTGCCGAGCGCGCCCGCGATGATCAGCGCATAGCCGAGATGGGCGAAGAAGCGGTCCTTAGGCGTGCGCTTCCAGAGCCAGAGAACGAAGGCGACGACGGTGAGCCGCATGCCGACGATGAACCAGCCTTCCATGCCCGACAGCATCGAGAAGGCGACGCCGTAGTTGTAGGTGCGGTAGAGCGCCAGCATCGGCACGACGTGGACCGCCTGATTGAAGGGCAGGTAGAGCTCGACCAGATACTTGATCATCTGGTCGGCGATAAGCGCGAGAAGGATGAAGACCGCGATCGGTAGCGGTCGGGAAAACAGGACCTGTCTCTCGCTCATGCGCGGGCGTCCAGCGTCAGCAGGTGACGGCGTGCCTCGAACAGCATGATGCCGGTGGCGATCGCAAGGTTGAGCGAATCGGCGCGTCCGGCCTGCGGGATGCGCGCGAGCGCGCCTGCCTCACGGGCAAGTTCTTCCGGCAGACCGGCCTGTTCGTTGCCCATCAGGATCACCACCGGCTTCGACTTGTAGTCGATGGTGCGGTAATCGACGGCACCGGCAAGATGGGTGGCAACCACCTTCACGCCGGCGGATTTCTGCCAGCGGATGAAATCCTCGGCGCTGGCGCGTGCCACCGGCATCGCAAAGACCGAACCCATGGTGGCGCGCACGGTTTCGAGCGAAAACGGATCGGTGGTCTCGCCGACGAGAATGATGCCGGAGGCGCCGGCAGCATCGGCCGTGCGGATGATGGTGCCGAGGTTGCCCGGGTCGCGTACCCGGTCCAACGCTACATAGGTTTCGCCCAGTTGCGGCTTCAGATCCTTCAGCGCCTGGTAGCGCTGTTCGAAGATGCCGACCACCATCTGCGGATTGTCGCGCCGGGTGATCGTCGACAGCACCTTCTCGCTGACTTCCAGCACCAGCCCGCCCTTGGCGAAGGTCTTTGCCGCCACCTGCTCCACATGCGGCTTGCCCTTGGCCGCTTTGGCATAGATCAGCGTCTTGATCTTCCAGCCGAGATCGAGCGCGTCGATCACCAGCTTCAGGCCCTCGGCCATGAAGGAGCGCGTCTCGTCGCGGTGCTTCTTCTGTGCCAGCGCGCGGATGTCCTTGATGATCGGGTTGGTGAGGCTCGTGACCTCCTTCACCTGACCGACACGACCGGTGCCGTGCTCGCTTCTGTCGTTCGTCATTGCGGTACCCAGCGGCTGAAGAGTGAGGTCGAAAGCGCCCTGCCCGGCTCCCGGCCGTCAAGCCCGCCCTCGCGGATGATGAGCTCGCCCGATTCCACCCGGCCGCCGCGGCCGCGCATCGTCTCGCGCATCAGTTCATGGATCGAATAGAAGCTCGCCCGGATCGAATAGGCGGTCAGCACCAGGCCGCGCGCCTCCGGCGACAGGATCTCGCGGCAGATGTCGAGCATCGCTGCGAGATGGTCGAAAAGCTGCCAGACTTCGCCATTCGGCCCACGGCCAAACTTCGGCGGGTCGGTCAGGATGATGTCGTAGCGGCTGCCGCGGCGCTCTTCGCGCTGGATGAACTTCATCGCATCGTCGCAGATCCAGCGGATCGGCAAGTTTTCGGCGCGCGCCAACTGCTGGTTCTCGCGCGCCCAGCCAATCGCCTTCTTCGAGGCATCGACGTGGGTGACTTCTGCGCCAGCCTTGGCGGCAATCAGCGAGGCGACGCCGGTGTAGCCAAACAGGTTCAGGACTTTGAGCGGTCGCCCTGCTCTTTCCACCTGGTCCTTGACCCAACTCCAGTGTGCGAGCTGCTCGGGGAAGACGCCGACATGGCGAAACGAGGTGAAGCGACCGTGGAAATCGGTGCCGAGAAGCTGCATCGGCCAGGTTTCGCCGAGCACAGCGCCGGGAAAGCGCCAGCGGCCCATGCCGTCCTCGTCGGTGTCGCCGGTAAAGATCGCGTCGGCCTTTTCCCAGACGCTGTCGGGCAGGCTGCGCGGCCACAGCGCCTGTGCCTCGGGTCGCACGATGCGATAGGGGCCATACTGCTCGAGCTTCTCGCCGGCGCCGCTGTCGATGAGATGGTAACCGGCAGCGTCCGACGTTTCGAGGATGAGCGGTATGCGCTCGGCCGGCTTTTCGCCGGTCCGCCGGGCAATCATCCGCGCCGGTGTTTCCTGGGTCGCGGCCTGCTTGACGGGCCGGTCGCGCGTTTCGGCAACCTGCGCTGCCTGTGCGCGCGCCGGCCGTTCCTTGAAGCCGCCGCCCTTTGGCGGCGCCGGACGCTTCTCTCCGTGGCGACCGCCGCCACGCGCCTCGGCGCCGCGGCCCTTGGCCGTGGTCACGGAGGCATTCTTCGACCGCCGGTCCTTTTCCTTCACGCTGAGATCCCTGGGCTTTGTTAGAGCATGTGCCGCCTGCCCTTCGCAGTATCGAGCGCGAGCGGGCGGACGCCATGAGGTTTGTCGCCGCAGCCTCAAGCCGCGGCATCTATTGAAGCTGCAAATAGCATCGCTGATGCTCTTGGCAAAGCCGTTTCCGTTTTGCGAAGATCGGCGCGGGAGAACCCGCCGCAAATTTCACTGGGCCGGAACCGGCTTAGGGACAAAACGCGGCAGCAGACCTAATGTGTTGCAGCGACCTTTGCGCGCCGATAGCGACGCGCGGCGCTGCACGGGGAGGAAAACGCATGGATATGACCGGCGAAGAGCGGATTTCGGCAGGGCGCGACGCGGTGTGGCGCGGGCTCAACGATCCGGAGGTCCTCAAACGATGCATCCCGGGCTGCCAGTCACTGGAAATGACGTCGCCAACCGAGCTTGCGGCCGTGGTGAAGATCAAGATCGGTCCGGTCTCGGCCACCTTCAGCGGAAATGTCGTGCTCTCCAACCTCAATCCGCCGGAGGGCTACACGATCTCGGGCGAAGGAAAGGGCGGGATCGCAGGTTTCGCCAAGGGTGGCGCCGACGTCACCTTGATGGAGGATGGGGCGGAAACGGTGTTGCGCTACGACGTCAAGGCGGAGATCGGCGGCAAACTCGCCCAGCTCGGCTCGCGCCTCATCGATTCGACCGCGAAGAAGCTGGCGCAACAGTTCTTTGCCGACTTCGGCGCGGCCGTTGGTGGCGAGCAGGCGGAAGCGGCGAGCTGAAGGGCTCGCAGCTCCGCAGCAGCAAAACAAGCGGTCAGTTCTGTGGGGCGGCCAACGTCGCCTGGGTGGCAAGCTTTTCAGCTTGGCTACGATGTTTCTCGGCTTCGCGGTGCCATTTCACGGCCTCGTTGGCCTCGGTGCGCGCGCGGCGACGATGCTTTCCCTGACTGAACCAGGTTGCTGCCGCGCCGAGGATCACGCCGACGATGACGGCCAGGAACAGGAAGACGAAGAAGGGCGCGCTGACGGAAAGCACGCTGTCTTCCGGACGGAAGGGGTTCAGCGCCAGCGTCACGCTCTGGCGGTTGGCGACACTGAGAACGATCAGGATCACGCCAACCGGAATGAGCACAACGATGTTGATCAGTTTCTTGAACATTCAATCACTCCATCTTGCGGGCGGCCGCATGGTTTCCGGTGGCCACGGGGGACAACGGGCATCGATTGCGCCGGACCGCTGAGACCGAGAAAGATGATCAGTCTTCGTCGTCGCCATTCATGCCGGGATTAAGGCGCTCGCGCAATTCCTTGCCGGTCTTGAAGAACGGTACCCATTTTTCTTCGACGAAAACGGAATCGCCGGTGCGTGGGTTGCGCCCGGAGCGCGACGGCCGATTCTTGACGGAAAAGGCACCGAAGCCGCGCAGTTCGACCCGGTTACCTGCCGCGAGCGCATCTGTGATCTCATCGAGTACCGCATTGACGATGTTTTCGACATCGCGGTGATAGAGATGCGGATTGCGAGCTGCAACAATCTGCACCAGTTCTGACTTGATCACTGTCGCCCCCTCAAATTCTTGTTTGTTTTGCTTTTTCGGTCTGCATTGTGATTGCCGACAGTGTGTCGCCGACGCTTGCAAGAACGCCGGCATCTCCTGGCGGCTCAGGCTGGGTATATGTCGCCTTCCTCATTGGCCATCAACCTGCCAAACCGAAACAAGACCGTCAAGAAACAACTTGTCGCCCGCGATTTTTTCGAGACCGCTCATTGCCGGAAAAGCGTCATATCCCAACATCTTGATCCAGTTGGCGGCGAGCGCGCCGAGGCCAAAAGGCAGGGTCTTTCGCGGCGCTTCCCAGTCGACGATCGGCAGGTCCTTCGATACCTTTTTCTCCGTGAGGAAGGCACGAATTTCGTCCTCGCCGCCGAGCGTGTCGACGAGCTTGGCTTTGAGCGCCTGTCGGCCGGTGAAAATGCGGCCGTCGGCGAGCAGCAGCGCCTCGGGACGCGGCAGCTTGCGGCGCTCGGCGACCAGGTCGACAAACCAGGCATAGCTGTCGTCGATCATCGCCTGGATCATCGCCTTCGCCTCGTCGCTTGCCGGATGGAAGGGCGACGGCTCCGCCTTCAGCGGCCGCGACTTGATCGATTCCAGCGACACGCCGAGCTTGTCCATCAGGTCCTTGATCTGCGGGTACTGGAAGATGACGCCGATGGAGCCGGTGATCGAGCTTTCGCCCGCGATGATCGTGTCGCCGGCGAGCGCAATCATATAGCCCGCCGAGGCGGCGAGCGTGCGCACGTCGGAGACGACGGGCTTCTTGGCAGCAACCTTGCGGATCGCCTTGTAGAGCACTTCGCCGCCATAGGTGGTGCCGCCCGGGGAGGAAATGGTCACGACCAGCGCCTTGACGCTGTCGTTATCGGCTATCCTCTGGAGCCGCTCCAGCAGCTCGCGGTCATCCTGGATCAGACCGCTGATGGTGACGCGCGCCACCTGCTGACGGCTGCGACCGACATCGTCTGCAGCGCCCGACCAGGCAAAGATCGCGAGCGCTGCAACGAGAAGCAGCCCCGCCACCACCCAGCGCCAGAAGCTCAGTTTCCGGCGAAGGCTGCGGCGGTCGGCGATGGCGAGTTCGTCCATGTGGGTTTCTCCCGAAATGTTGGCGCAGCTTCTGTCAGTTTCCGCGGGAACGTGCTATCTGCGCGCGCAGAGGCATATTCCATAAACGCGCTTGGCCACGGTTGAAAGCCGCGGCTGGCGTTTTCGTGTTTCACCCGAGTTTTTTTGCAGCAGCATTGTGCAGCAGCAAAAAATATCCATATTTGCGACGACTTACACCAGTGTATGTATATGACCCTTCGACAGGGTCGGCGATAAAAGCAGTAAAACGACAGGCCCTTTCATGTTGAACCACGCGCCAGCCCCGGGCATTTTTGCCGATACGGGTGAGAGCTCCGCCGACGCTTATGCGCTCGCCGCGAGGCATTCCGTGCGCGTCCGGCGGCTGAAGGTCATTCTGCCTGTCGCCGCCGGCATCATTGCCGTGATCTTTGCAGCCGTGTCGTTTGTCAGGGCCTTCATGCCCGTGAATCTGCAACTCGAATCGGCGACGATCGAGGACGGCAAGATCGTCATGCAGAATCCAGCCATCTCCGGCCGAAACAAGCAGGGCATCAGCTACTCGATGAAGGCCCAGCGGGCGCTCCAAGATATCGCCAACCCGGACATCATCACGCTGCAGACGATCCACGCGGAAATGCCGATGAAGGATTCGATGGTCGCAACCGTGGACGCCACCAACGGCATCTACGACCGTGGCGCCAATACGCTCGACATGAACGCCCCGTTCACCATTTCCGTCAATAATGGCCTCAACGCCGACTTCCAGTCGGCCTATCTGGACATCAATGCCGGCGAGATGGAAACGAAGCGGCCCGTTGCGATCAGCATGAAGGGCGGTTCGATCATTGCGCAGACGCTGCGAATGACAGATAAGGGACGTATTGTAATATTTGAGGGCATGGTGAGGGTGAACGTCGAGCCCACCGCCATCCGCAAGAACGCGAAATAGGACCCGGTGCACTCCATGTCGGTCACAACCGCCTCTTTTTTCAAAATTTCCGCCAGCCTGGCGATTGCTGGCGCCGGCGCTTTGATCATTGCCTCCGGCGCTTTTGCGCAGGCCACATCAAGCAAGATGAAGGGCCTTGAACTCTCCAACGACAAGCCGATCCAGATCGAGAGCGACAAGCTCGAAATCAAGGATCCGGAGAGCAAGGCGATCTTTACCGGCAACGTCAAGGTCGTGCAGGGCACGACGACGCTCCAGGCCGGCAACATGGTGGTCTTCTACAAGTCCGGCGGTGGCTCGGTTTCGAGCGGCGACGCCGACATCGACCGCATCGAGGTCAGCGAGAAGGTTTTCCTGAGCTCGGGCACGCAACAGGCAACGGCGGACACCGGCTCCTTCGACATGACGAAGCAGATCTTCGTGCTGAAGGGCGACAAGGTGGTGCTGTCGGAAGGCAAGAACGTCTTCGTCGGCTGCCAGCTCAACGTCCAGATGGAGACCGGTGAGGCCCAGCTCGAAGCCTGTGGCGGCCGCGTGCAGATCCAGCTCGACCCGAAGTCCCGCAAGCCAAACTGACGTAGACCGCTCGTGCACTTTCCCTTCCTTCACAAACGCAAACGGGTCCGCAAGCCGTCGGCGACCGTCGCGGCCGTTTCCGGACACGCGGTCGACAAGGCGCGTTATGACGGCACGCTGATCGCGCGCGGTCTGACGAAGGCCTATCGTGAGCGCCGCGTCGTCAACGGCGTTTCACTCGTGGTGCGGCGCGGCGAGGCCGTGGGCCTCCTCGGACCGAACGGCGCCGGCAAGACCACCTGTTTCTACATGATCACCGGCCTCGTGCCGGTCGACGAAGGCTCGATCGAAATCAACGGCAACGATGTCACGACCATGCCGATGTACCGGCGTGCCCGTCTTGGCGTCGGCTACCTGCCACAGGAAGCGTCGATCTTTCGCGGACTGACGGTGGAGGAAAACATCCGCGCCGTGCTCGAGGTCCATGACAAGAACCTGGAGCGACGCGAGAGCAAGCTCAACGACCTGCTCGGCGAGTTCAACATCACGCACCTGCGCAAGTCCCCGGCAATCGCGCTTTCGGGTGGCGAGCGGCGGCGTCTCGAAATCGCCCGCGCGCTTGCGACCGATCCGACCTTCATGCTGCTCGACGAACCCTTTGCGGGCGTCGATCCCATCTCGGTCGCCGATATCCAGGCACTTGTCCGTCACCTGACCTCGCGCGGCATCGGCGTTTTGATCACCGACCACAACGTCCGCGAGACGCTCGGCCTCATCGATCGCGCCTATATCATCCATGCCGGTGAAGTGCTGACCCATGGTCGCGCCAACGACATCGTCACCAATCCTGACGTGCGCCGGCTCTATCTCGGCGACAATTTCAGCCTCTGAGGCCGCTTCGCGGGCGATTCCGCCCGCGACCACGCTTGACCAAACCTTCTCGATAAGCAATTTTTGGGCCAATTGATAAGGGCCCGCCCCGGCAAACGGAGACGCACCGCGGCCCAAGAGATTTCTCGGGAGTTTCGCGTCAGCATGGCACTGTCCGCCAGCCTTCATCTGCGCCAGTCCCAGTCCCTGGTGATGACGCCACAGCTCATGCAGTCGATCCAGCTGCTGCAGATGACTCATCTTGAGCTCAACCAATTCATCGCCCAGGAAGTCGAAAAGAACCCGCTGCTCGAATTTCAGGCGAATGACGATCTGCCAGGCACGCCCGAGCGAAGCGAAGGCACGGCCGGAGACGAGTCTGCGGGCGACGACTTCGGCGCACAAGCCGATCTCTACGACAGCGCGACATCGCCGAGCGGCGAGCGGCTCGGCGAACAGCTCGACGCCGATTTCGCCAATGTCTTCCAGGACGACACGGCGCCGCAGCGCGCCGATGCGCCGGAACTGCTCGGCCAGTGGAAGTCGATGCCGGGGGGCGCCGAAGGCGAGGACTACGACCTCGACGACTTCGTTGCCGGCCGCAAGAGCCTGCGCGAGACACTCACGGAGCAATTGCCATTTGCACTATCCGACCCTTCCGATCGGCTGATCGCGCAGCACCTCATCGATCAGCTCGACGATGCCGGCTATCTCCAGGCCGATCTCGGCGAAGTCGCCGAACGGCTGGGCGCTGACCATGCGGCGGTCGTGCGGGTCCTGCTGACGCTGCAGCAGTTCGATCCGCCCGGCGTGTTCGCACGTTCGCTTGGCGAATGTCTTGCAATCCAGTTGCGTGCCCGAGACCGCCTCGACCCGGCGATGGAGGCCCTGCTTGCCAATCTCGAACTGCTGGCACGGCGCGATTTTGCGACGCTCAAGAAGATCTGCGGCGTCGACGAGGAAGACCTGATCGACATGCTGGCGGAAATCCGCAAGCTCGATCCGAAGCCCGGTACCAGCTTCGAGACCAGCGTCAGCGAGGCAATCGTGCCCGACATCGTCGTGCGTGCCGCGCCCGACGGCTCGTGGATGATCGAGCTCAATCCGGACGCCCAGCCCCGGGTGCTGGTCAACCAGGATTATTACGCGACGGTCTCGCGCGGCACGCAGAAAAACAGCGCCGACCAGGCCTTCCTCAACGAGTGCCTGCAGAACGCTAACTGGCTGACACGCAGCCTCGACCAGCGCGCCCGGACGATCATGAAGGTTGCGACGGAGATCGTTCGCCAGCAGGACGCCTTCCTCGCCAACGGCATCGGCCACCTCAGGCCGCTGAACCTCAAGACCGTTGCCGATGCGATCAAGATGCATGAATCGACCGTCAGCCGTGTTACCTCGAACAAGTACATGTTGACGCCGCGGGGGCTGTTCGAGCTCAAGTATTTCTTCACAGTCTCGATCGGCTCGGCCGAAGGTGGCGACAGCCATTCGGCGGAAGCCGTGCGCCACCGCATCCGCGCGCTGATCCAGGAGGAGAGCGCCGAAGCTGTGCTTTCCGACGACGATATCGTCGACAACCTCAAGAAGGCCGGCATCGACATTGCCCGCCGTACCGTGGCCAAATACCGGGAAGCGATGAACATTCCCTCTTCCGTGCAGCGGCGACGGGAGAAGCGGGCGCTGGCGAAGGCCGCCGGTTTCTGAGCACCATAAGTTAAGCTGCATTAACTTTTTTGCGACCTCCAATTGACTCTCTCCGACACAGGCGATATGAGCCCGCCGCAATTGCCGGGGAGATGCTCGCCCCGGAAGCGAACCGGTACGACCGGTGGCTGCGACAAGGCGCGCCCGCAAGTCTGAAAGGCTTGGATGACGGGACCGCTTGGAATAGACTGGCTGCGCAAATCACGAACGAGAGAGGAAACTCCATGAGTGTGCGTGTATCCGGTAAACAGATGGAAATCGGCGATTCGTTCCGAGCCCGCATCGGCGAGCAGATCGAGCAGGCCGTAACCAAATATTTCGACGGAGGATATTCAAGCCAGGTCACTGTGGAAAAATCCGGGTCGCGCTTCAGCGCCGACTGCAAGCTTCATCTCGATACGGGCGTGGTTATGCAGGCGAACGGTCAAGCGAACGACCCTCAAGCTGCGTTTGACGCGGCGTCGGATCGCATCGAAAAGCGTCTGCGTCGCTACAAGCGCAAGCTGAAGGATCACCATAACGGCAACGGGCAGAGCGCTGCCGAGGTCGCCTACACAGTGATGGATTCGGTGCCCTTCGAGGACGACGAAGTCCCCGAGGATTATGCACCGACGATCGTCGCCGAAAGCACGAAACAATTGAGGACGATGTCTGTCGCCAGTGCCGTGATGGCACTCGACATGACCGACGAACCTGTCCTGATGTTCCGTAGCCCCGGCAAGGACGATCTGAATATCGTCTACAGACGCAACGATGGAAATATTGGCTGGATCGACGCTGCCAATATCAAAGCATGAGCGGATAGAGGAGCGCTGGCGCGCCAGTGCTCCTCTTGCCCATAATCAGCGGGCAGGCCGGAAAAATGTGACTTTTCTGTGCATGGAACCCGCCATGACAAAGATGGTTAGAGCCATTGCGACGCATTTGTGATGATGTTGTCGGGCTCTAACCGGCGAACGAGGACAAAAGAATGGCATTGGCAGGTCTACTGCATCAAAATGCGATCATCCCGGCCATGAGGGCCAACTCGAAAAAGCAACTCCTTCAGGAATTGGCGGCAAAAGCATCAAAGATCACCGGGCTTCCCGAGCGTGAAATCTTCGACGTGATCCTGCAGCGGGAGCGTCTTGGCTCCACCGGCGTCGGCAATGGCATCGCCATCCCGCACGGCAAGCTCAACAATCTTCCCTCGATCATCGGCATCTTCGCGCGACTGGATACGCCTGTCGATTTCGAAGCGCTCGACGACCAGCCGGTCGATCTCGTCTTCCTGCTGCTCGCCCCGGAGGGTGCCGGCGCCGATCACCTCAAGGCCCTGTCGCGTATCGCCCGCGTGCTGCGCGACCAGGACATGGTCGCCAAGATCCGTTCGAGCGATTCCGCCAGCGCGATCTACACGCTGCTCGACGACGACGCGACCTCCCACGCCGCCTGAAAGCAGCAACGGCGCGCGTCCGCCGGACGCGCAGTGCCTGCGTCAGTAGAGCTGACGACCGTTCAAATGATCTATGAAAATCCGGAACAGCGCACCCTGGCTTGAAATGCCGAGCCGGCGGTAGATGTTCTTGCGATGGATCCGGACCGTTCCCTCGGCAATGTTCATCAACTTGCCGATCGAAAGGTTGCTGTGTCCCCTGAGGATCAGGCGTACGATGTTGCGCTGCTGCTTGGTCAGCCGGTCCGAACAAAGGCTGTCGAACGCTGCTTCCATCGCATCGTCGCCCTCTTCGGAGGGCGGCGGTGCAAAGCTCTGCCCCTGCTGGCGCCAGTTCGAGCGGACCGCCTCACGCACGATCGGCTCATAGACACGCAGCCGCTCGAGTTCGGTCGCGCTGAAGGGCTCGCCGCCGCGACCTCGCATCAGCGAGTAGGTCGCCTGCAGGCCTCCGTCGAGCGGTATGACGAAGCCGACCTCCTCCACCAGGACGCCCGTTTCCATCGAGACGCAAGGATGAACCTCGGCGGACGACGAGAAGTCGGACTGGAAGAACCGGTCCGGTGCCAGCTCGCGCATGCGCCAGAGGCCGGCGGGCTGTCCGGCGCAACAGGCGACATAGAAGGGATCGAGCAGATAGGCGCCGCCGAGATAGGCGGAGAGCGCGCTCGCCGATACCTTCGCCGTGTAGCCGTCGTGCAGCACGATCGGCCGTGAACCATAGGGATAGGCGAAGGCGACGGAGAGATCGAAACTGGTGACCGATCGCAGCATCCGGTCGAGCGCCTGGCCGAAATCCTCAGTACCGATCAGACCGATCATCGCCGAGATATCGGCGGATTCCCTTGCCAGCATTCCGGTTTCATCCCCCCACTCCTCGTATCCCCCATGGGATATCGACAGCCCCTGCTTCGTCAACAATAATTCCCCCGGGAGAGAGCAACAGGTCGCCGCGAAACGGATCGCCTTGGCGAGCGTTGCGACGAACACCGATGAGGAGGACGCAATGGCAGGCAGGCTTTCAGGCAAGGTGGCGCTGATCAGCGGTGGCGCAGGCGGGTGCGGCCTGGCCGCATCAGAACTCTTCGCGCGCGAAGGCGCAAAGGTCGCTATCGTCGACCTGCCGCGCAGCAAGGGTGAAGAGGTCGCGGCATCGATCCGCGCCAATGGCGGCGAAGCGATCTTCGCGCCCGCCGACGTCTCGGTATCCGCAGAGGTGACATCAGCCGTCAAGGCGGTCGAGACGGCGTTCGGCCCAATCACCGTGCTCTTCAACCACGCCGGCATCCTCGCCGTCGGTCCCTTCCTCGAAGTCGAGGAAGACGAATGGGACCGGCTGATGGCGGTGAACGTGCGCAGCATGTTCCTGATGACCAAGGCAGTGCTGCCGGGCATGCTTTCCGCCGGCGGCGGCAGCATCGTCTGCACCTCGTCGATTTCGGCCATCGCGGCAACGCCGATGGAAGTGCTCTACGACACGACCAAGGGCGCCTGCCACATGTTCGCCCGCGCCATCGCCGTCGAGTTCCGCGATCGCGGCATCCGCTGCAACGCCGTCTGCCCGGGTTTCATTGCCACCGACCACGGCAAGCGCGAGCTTGTCGGCCTTAGCAAATATGGTGTCGACGTTTCGGAGGCGGCCATCGCCGCCCAGCAGGGCCGCATGTGCGACCCCAAGGAAGTGGCGAATGCGGCGCTGTTCCTGGCAAGCGACGAGGCGAGCTTCATCAACGGCACGCATCTGTTCGTCGACAATTGCTTCACCGCGGTTTGAGGGAGGGGAAAATGCTTCAGGCAGGTGGACACTGGCGCAACTGGGTCGGAAACCAATCATGCATCGTGCGCCATCGCGGCGCTCCGGAAAATGAGGCGGCGCTGGCCGAAATGGTGCGTGAGGCGACCTCGCAAGGGCTGAACGTACGCTGCGCCGGCTCCGGCCATTCCTTTACCCCGGTGGCGCTGACCAGCGGGCTGCAGCTGACGCTCTCCAGCATGCAGGGCGTCGTCGGCATCGACTACGCACGCAAGCGCGTCGCGGTGAAGGCGGGCACGACCATCAACCAGCTCGGCAAGGTGCTCAAATCCAATGGCCTTTCGCTGATCAATCAGGGTGATATCGACAGCCAGGCGCTGGCCGGCGCGCTCACCACCGGCACCCACGGGACCGGCGCCAAGCTCGGCAACATGGCCTCGCAGATCGTCGGCATGCGCCTGGTGCAGCCGGATGGCAGCATCCTCGTCGTCGACGAGACGACGCCCGATCTGCTGGAGGCGGCGCGGGTGTCGGTCGGCATGCTCGGCGTGATCTCGGAGATCACGCTGCAGGCGATGGACAGCTACAACCTGCATGAAAAGCTCTGGCGCTGCACCTTCGACGAAATGATCGAGCAGCACGACGAACTGGCCGCCAAGCACCGCCATTTCGGCTTCTTCTGGTGCCCCGTACCGGAAAGCCGGCATTGTTATTGCCTGCCGGACACGGCGTCGGTCTCGACGACGGAGAGCACCTCCGACGTCTGCGAGATGAAGGTGATCGACATCACCGAGGAAGCGCCGACCGAGCGCCGTTTCGAGAAGATCGCCTATTCCTCGGAGATCTACCCGATCGAATACGTGCCGAATTTCCACGAGCTGGAATATGCGGTGCCCGTCGCCCACGGCAAGGAAGCGGTAAAGGCGGTGCGCAAGCTGATGCTGGAGAAGCACCCGACCTGCATCTATCCGATCGAGTACCGCTTCACCGCCGGCGACACCGGCTGGATCAGCCCCTTCTTCGAACAGGACTCGATCACGCTCTCGGTCTCGGGCGAGCCGGGAACCGACTATTGGGATTATCTGAAGGACGTCGACACGATCCTCAGGCAGTACGGGTCACGGCCGCACTGGGGCAAGCTGCACTTCCTCGGCGCCGAGGATGTGACCGCGCTCTATCCCCGCGCAGGCGATTTCCGGGCGCTGCGGGCCAAGGTCGATCCGGAAGGCCGTTTCCTTAACGATCACCTGCACCAGCTCTTCGGATAGGGACTGCGCCTGAAGCTGCGCCCATCCTTCTGCCCAAACAAAAACGCCGCGCGAAATTCGCGCGGCGTTTTCTTGAAACTCTGATCCGTTGGATCAGGCGGACGGTGCGTCGCCGTTCTCTGCGGCCACGACCTTCGGTCCGCCCTTGGACACACCGACCATGGCCGGACGCAGAACGCGGTCACCGATGGTGTAGCCGGCCTGAACGACCTGCAGCACGGTGTTGTTCGGCACGTCCGCATTCGGAATCTCGAACATGGCCTGATGGAAGTTCGGGTCGAACTTCTGGCCTTCCGGCTCCAGCTTCTTGACGCCATGACGCTCAAGCGCCGAAAGCATCGAACGCTCGGTCATTTCCACGCCTTCGATCAGCGCGGTGAGACCAGCTTCGGCGGTTTCCCTGGCCTCTGCCGGAATGGCGTCGAGCGCCCGGCGAAGGTTGTCCGAAACAGCGAGCATGTCGCGGGCAAAGCCGGCGACGGAGTAGGACTTCGCATCCTTCACGTCGCGCTCGGTCCGGCGGCGCAGATTGTCCATCTCGGCGGCAAGCCGAAGGTACTTGTCACGCAGCTCGGTGTTCTCGGCCTTGGCGAGTTCCAACGGATCAGGCTCGGCAACCGGCGCAGCTTGAGCAGCGTCGGCAACGTCCGGCGCAGCGTCGTATACCTCGTCGGTGGCCTCGGGTCCGTGCTTGTTCGTATCGTCGGTCATGACGTTCTCCGCAGTGTCGTCTCTATCGTCCTTCGCATTTCCGCGTCGCAAGCGCGAGCCTGCGTCTCAGCAAAAATGCCCAGTGACTGGATTTGAAGCCGATATCGAGGTTTGGGGCCGAAAAATCAAGGGTTCAATCGTGCGCGCGACCAAAAGCGCGCCTTTAACGGGAAAGCCGCGACATCAGTTGCGCGGTATAGTCGACCATCGGCACGATGCGGGAATAGTTGAGCCGCGTCGGACCGATGACGCCGACTGCGCCGACGATGCGATCTTCGCCATCGCGATAGGGCGCGACGATCAGCGAGGAGCCCGAGAGCGAGAAGAGCTTGTTTTCGGAGCCGATGAAGATCCGCACACCCGGGCCGCTCTCTGCAAGATCGAGCAGCTCGATCATGCTGTCCTTCTTTTCGAGATCGTCGAAAAGCATGCGGAGCCGATCGATGTCCTCGGCCCCTTCCAGTCCCTCGAGCAGATTGGCTCGGCCGCGCACGATCAACCGCGCCGGCTTCTCGTCGCCCTCATTGCCCGACCAGATGGCGAGACCGCGCTCGACCAGATCCTGAGACAGCGCATCGAGTTCGCCGCGTACCGTCTGCTTTACCTTTTCGAGCTGCGTGCGCACTTCTGCGATTGTCTGACCGGCGAGATGGGCGTTCAGGAAGTTTGCCGCTTCGGTGAGCTGCGAACTGGTCACCCCGGCCGGCAGCTCGATGATGCGGTTTTCCACTTGATCGTGCTCGCCGACGAGAACGGCAAGCGCTTTTGTCGGCGCAAGGCGAATGAACTCGACATGCTTCAGCACGGGATCAGCCTTGGCGGTGATGACGAGGCCCGCCCCGCGCGACATGCCCGACAACATCTGGCTCGCCTCAGCCATCAATGCGTCCACCGGCTGGGCGTGGTCGCCGCGCCGGACCTGGCGATCGATCGACGCCCGGTCCTCGGTCGAGAGATTGCCGACCTGCATGAAGGCATCGACGAAGAAGCGCAGCCCCGTCTGGGTGGGCAGACGGCCGGCGCTGACATGCGGCGAATAGATGAGACCGAGATCTTCGAGATCGCTCATCACGTTGCGAACGGAAGCGGGGGAAAGCGACATCGGCAGCAAACGCGAAAGATTACGCGAGCCGAGCGGCTCGCCGCTCGTCAGATACGTTTCCACGATGCGACGGAAAATCTCGCCCGAGCGCTCGTCCAGCGCCGCGGCGATTTCCTTTGCTCCGGGACTGCGCAGTACCATGTCACTCCACACTTGCAGGCACATCCTGCCGTGCCCGGAATATAGTGATCCTGCCGCCCAATGGCAAAAGGGAAAAAGCAGCCTCACCCCCGGCTATCCACCGGTTCCCTTTACTTGCGCCATGCTCTACAGCGCCGCGTGTCGCTAGACGCGCTCAAGGTCGCTGTAGCGCTTCAAACCGCTGCATAATTTTATCCCTAGATCGATTTCGATTTAGGGAATTATGCAGTAGAAGGCTCACCAGATACGATAGGAGTTGACGATGCGGCCATCCGGCAGAAAAACCGACCAAATGCGCAAGGTTTCCTTCGAGCGCAATTTTTCCAAGCACGCAGAAGGCTCCTGTCTGGTGCGGTTCGGCGACACGCACGTGCTGTGCACCGCCAGCCTTGAGGAAAAGGTTCCGGCCTGGCTGCGCAACGGCGGCAAGGGCTGGGTGACGGCGGAATACGGCATGCTGCCGCGCGCCACCGGCGAGCGCATGAGGCGCGAGGCGGCAAGCGGCAAGCAGAGCGGCCGCACCCAGGAAATCCAGCGGCTGATCGGCCGGTCGTTGCGCGCCGTCGTAGACCTGCCTGCGCTCGGCGAACGTCAGATCTCGATCGACTGCGATGTCATCCAGGCGGATGGCGGCACGCGCACGGCCTCGATCACCGGCGCCTGGATCGCACTGCACGACTGCCTGAAGTGGATGGAAGCGCGCAACATGGTCAAGGTCGAGAAGGTCCTGAAGGACCATGTGGCGGCGATCTCCTGCGGCATCTTCGCCAACCAGTCGGTGATCGACCTCGACTACCTTGAAGATTCCGCTGCCGAGACCGATGCCAACTTCGTCATGACCGGCTCCGGCGGTATCGTCGAGATCCAGGGCACGGCCGAAGGCAAGCCTTTCTCGGAAGAGGAATTCGCAAGCCTGATGGGTCTGGCAAAGAACGGCATTGCCGAACTGGTCGCGCTGCAGAAGCAGGCGATCGCCGGCTGACGAAAAGGAACTGACATGGCCCCGGCACTGGAAGGCATTCTCGAGACGGCGCTCTATGCGGCCGATCTCGACGCCGCCGAGGCCTTCTATGGTGGCGTTCTCGGTCTCGACAGGATCACCCGCGCCGGAAACCGGCACGTGTTCTTCCGTTGCGGCCAGGGCGTGCTTCTGATCTTCAACCCGGCCGAAACGGTGAAGCCGCCAGCGCCGGACGCCGCCCTGCCGGTGCCTCCGCACGGTACGACCGGCCGGGGGCACATGTGCTTCCGGGTGGCGGCCGAGGCGCTCGATGCCTGGAAGGCGAAGCTGGAAGGGGCCGGCATTGCAATAGAAAGCGATCTTCGCTGGCCCAACGGAGCGCGGTCGTTCTACTTCCGCGATCCGGCCGGCAACAGCCTCGAATGTGCGGAGCCGGGCCTCTGGTCCGTCGAATGAATACGAAACGAGACACAATGCGCAAACTGGACAACAAGACGCTGATCGTCGCCAGCCACAATGCCGGCAAGATCCGCGAAATCCGCGACCTCATCGGCCCGCTCGGCTTCGAGGCGAAATCGGCCGCGGATCTAAACTTCATCGAGCCGGATGAAACCGGCACCACCTTCGAGGAGAACGCGACGATCAAGGCGCTCGCCTCGGCCAAGGCCTCCGGCCTGCCGGCGCTTTCCGACGATTCGGGTCTCGCGATCGACGCGCTCGACGGCGCGCCCGGCGTCTATACCGCCAACTGGGCCGAGCGCGAGGACGGCAGCCGCGATTTCGCGATGGCGATGGAGAAGGTCGAGAAAGCGTTGCAGGAAAAAGGCGCCACGGCGCCCACGCAGCGCACCGCCCGCTTCGTCTCGGTCCTGTGCCTTGCCTGGCCGGACGGCCATGTGGAACTCTTCCGCGGCGAGGTCGAAGGCTTCGTCGTCTGGCCGCCCCGCGGCAGCCAGGGCTTCGGCTACGATCCGGTGTTCCAGCCCAAGGGTTATGAGACCACCTTCGGCGAAATGAGCGCGGATGAGAAGCACGGCTGGAAGCCGGGGGATGCGGAGGCCCTGTCGCACCGCGCCCGCGCCTTCAAGATCTTCGCCGAGACCTGCCTCGGAGCCTGATTGAGCCGCATGAGAGACGCAACGATGCAGACGGCCACGCTTTCGGCGATCGGTGACGGCATGGATCCCGGCTTCGGGGTCTATGTGCATTGGCCGTTCTGCGCGGCCAAATGCCCCTATTGCGACTTCAACAGCCACGTGCGCCACCAGCCGGTGGATCAACCGCGTTTCGTTTCCGCCTTCCTGAGGGAGATGGAGGAAGCGCGGGAGCTCTCCGGTCCGCGCACCGTCACCAGCATCTTCATGGGCGGCGGTACGCCGTCCTTGATGGAGCCTTCGACGGTCGACGCGATCCTGCAGGGTATCGCCCGCCATTGGCACGTGCCCGACGGCATCGAAATCACCATGGAGGCCAACCCTTCGAGCGTCGAGGCGACGCGCTTTCACGGCTATCGGGCCGCCGGCGTCAACCGTGTCTCGCTTGGCGTCCAGGCGCTGAACGACCGCGACCTCAAGTTCCTCGGGCGGCTGCACAATGTCGAGGATGCGCTGAAGGCGATCCGGCTTGCGCGCGAGATCTTCCCGCGCATGTCCTTCGACCTGATCTACGCCCGTCCCAATCAGACGGTCGAGGAGTGGGAGCGCGAATTGAAAGAGGCCGTTTCCTACGCGGTCGACCACCTGTCGCTCTACCAGCTGACGATCGAAGAAGGCACGCCCTTCTACGGCCTGCACAAGGCTGGCAAGCTCATCGTTCCCGACGGTGAACAATCGGCGATTCTTTACGAGGCGACGCAGGACATCACTGCCGCCATCGGTATGCCGGCCTATGAAGTCTCCAACCACGCTCGTCCGGGCGCCGAGAGCCGCCACAACCTGACGTACTGGCGCTATGGCGACTATGCGGGTATCGGCCCCGGCGCCCACGGCCGCCTGAGCGTTGGCAACGGCAAGATCGCAACGGCGACTGAGCGAAAGCCGGAGGAATGGTTGCGCCTTGTCGAGACCTACGGTCACGGCATGATCGAACGTGAAGCGCTCGATCTCGAAGCACAGTCGGACGAATTGTTGCTGATGGGCCTACGCCTGAAGGAAGGCGTCGATCTCGCCCGCTGGCAGACCCTTTCCGGCCGCGACCCCGACCCGGAGCGCGAACAATTCCTGATCGACAACGGCTTCATCGAGCGGCTCGGCAATTCACGCCTGCGCTGCACGCCGGCCGGCATGCTGATCCTCGACGCCGTGGTCGCCGACCTAGCCTGCCCCTGAGGCGGCTAGGTCGAGTTTCCCGGCGGGCAACGGCCCGCGTTTCCTGGAAATTCCGGCATCTTCGCCGGCTACAGGTTCAATCGAACGTTTCACCGGAAAGCGGTGTTGCCAGCATGGATGGCCGCCCCTCGAACGCGTCGAACCAGCGCGTCAACTTCGGGCGGTTGCGGAACGAGGGCAGGTCGCGAAACGCCATCCACGAAAGCGCCGTCGCCAGCGCGATCTGGCCGACATCGACGGCCCCCTCGGGCTCCAGCGTCCGCTCCAGCCAATCGTAGGTCTCCTCGATCTTTTCGGCATAGCCCTCGGCCAACGCCGGAAAACGCAGGTGCTCGGGCCGGCGCTCCCATTCCCAACGCAGACCGATGCCGGTTTGGGCGAGGACCTGCGCCACAGACTGCAGTCGGAGCGCCCGCCAGCGCGGTTCGCCGCTTTCGGGGATCAGCTTGCGCCCCTCATGCAGCGTGTCGAGATAGGCGCAGATGACGTCGGAATCAAAGATCGGCTCCAGGCCTTCTCGCAAAAGGACCGGAACCTTGCCGAGCGGGTTTTCGGCATAGACCTCGTCGTTGCGCCGCGTCGGGCTGGTCTCGTGGTGGATGACCTCGAGCTGGTCGGCAACACCAATCTCGCGCGCAAAGACGAGCGCCTTGCGGGCGAAGGGAGAATGGGTCTGATAGTAGAGGATCATGATTGCCTCGCGGGATCTGGCGTGAATTCCTGTTCCCGTGAAGAGGTATTTCATCGCGACCGATAAAGGCGCTCTGTTTTACCGGTCGCGCTGCAAGTTTGTTTCGCGAACGGCTATTTCAGCGGATCGCCTTTCAGCCGGTTGAGCTCGATGCCCTTTGCGACCAGGCGGGCTACCTGAGCGTCATCGACATCGTCGACCTTACGCAGACGGATAAAGGCCATGTCACCCTTGCCGCCGCCCTTCTCCAGGCGGGCATCGAGATCGAGCATCTCGGCCCCGCGCCAGAAGCCGAAGGTCACGTGATCCTTGGCCCCCTTGAGCAGGCAAACCGCCCCGCCGGCCTGGTAGACGGGATGGCCCCACTTGACGATATCGGTGAGCCCGCCTGCGGCATCGAGCGCTGCATGCAAGCACTTCGCCACGTCTGCTGGAACACCGGATAGGCCGGCAATGTAGTCTTCGACAGTCTTGGTCATGGTCGTCTTTCGAGCGGTTGGGGACGGTTGTCAGTTCTTGAACGGGAGGAGGCTGCGCAGCCGCGGATCTCTGAGCCACAGGCCGCCCCAGGCGATGACGCCCAGATAGAAGCCGAACAACAGATGGGTGAAGAGCGGGCTCTCCGCCCGAAGATGCGTGGCCATGGCGCCGCCGAGGTAGCCGGTAAGCAGGATGGCGCCCAGAATGGAGGTTCTCGGGATGGCATAAAGCAGGGTGCAGAGCAGCGTCAGCACGCCGAGCAGGCGCGCCAGGCCCTGGTCTGCCGAGTAGCCGAGTGCTGCCATGGTTTCGGTGACGACCTGCAGCGGCACCAGTTTGATGGCACCATCGAAGACCAGGAACAGAATGACGAGGCCGCTCAAGGCGCGGCCGAGGATCACGGACTTTGTTGTCGGCACGGGCAAAGCGAGGCTGGTATTCATTGTGATCTCTCCTTGGATCTCGTTGTCAGTCCAAGGACGAAGCCACGAGGCCGCCGCCGACAGCTGCCCAAGATTTTTCAACTATTTTTTCGAACCGAGCGTCTTGGCATCCGGTTCCTCGTCGAGCTTGTCGAGCTGCATGCGAATATAAGCGCATTCGGCGGCATTGGTCGCAAGCGCGATCGCATGGTCGAAGGCGACGCGCGCCTCGCGGACCCTGCCGAGCTGCTTCAACAGGTGGCCGCTGAGACCGTGGAAATAGAAGTATCCCGACAGCTTGTCAGACAGCGGCGCGATCATGGCGAGCGCCGCTTCCGGGCCGTCACGCTTCGACACCGCCACCGCCCGGTTGAGTGTGATCACCGGCGACGGCTGCAATCGTTCGAGCGCCTGATAGAGCAGATCGATCTGTGCCCAGTCGGTGTCTTCGGGGCGCTCTGCCCGCGCATGCAGTGCGGCGATTGCCGCCTGGATCTGGTATGCGCCGGGCTGACGACGGCGCATCGCCTTGTCGATCAAGGCCAACGCCTCATCGATCAGCGGCCGGTTCCATAGGGTTCGATCCTGGTCTTCGAGAAGGATGACGGCTCCATCGGCATCAAAGCGCGCATGCGCACGGGAATGCTGAATCATCATCAAGGCCGTCAGCCCCATGATCTCCGGCTCTGCCGGGAAAAGCTGCAGCAACAGGCGTCCGAGGCGAATTGCCTCGCCGCAGAGATCGGCCGAGACGCTTTCCGGCCCGTTCATCGCCGAGTACCCCTCGTTGAAGACGAGGTAGATCATCGTTGCAACGGCGGCGAGCCGATCGGAGCGGTCGGCCGCATCGGGCGTCTCAAAGGCAAGGCCGGCGGCGGCAACGCGGGACTTGGCGCGGGTAATGCGCTGCTCCATTGCAGCTTCACTGACGAGAAAGGCGCGGGCGATCTGCTTGACGGAAAGGCCTGAGACGATGCGCAGCGCCAGGGCGATCTGTTGCGTGGCAGGCAGCGCGGGATTGCTGCAGACGAACAGCAGGCGAAGAATGTCATCGCGATACTGGGAGCCATCCAACCTATCAGCGAGTTCGTTTTCCTGATCCTCAAGATCGGAGAGCATTTCCTCGGGCGGCAGCGCCGTCTCGCGCGACTGCCGCCGGACCTTGTCGATCCCGCTGTTGCGGCCGACGAAGATCAGCCACGCCGCCGGATCGCGCGGCGGCCCGCTCTTCGGCCAGGTCTTCAAAGCCCGGATGCACGCCTCCTGAAACGCTTCTTCGGCCGTATCGAGATTGCGGAAATAGCGCAGCAATGCGCCCATTGCCTGCGGCCGGGCTGAAACGAGTGCGAGGTCTATCCAGGCTGTGTCTGTCATGAAGCAAGCTCACTGGGTTTGTAGATGGCGAGAGGTCGTATTTCGTAGGAGCCGGCAGCCGGGTTGGCGGAACTCAGATCGCGCGCAAACGCAAGCGCTTCCTCGAGAGACGCACAGTCGACGACATAGAAGCCGAGCAATTGCTCTTTGGTCTCTGCAAAGGGGCCATCGAGCACGATCGTCTCACTGTGGCTGTGCCTAAGCGTCGTGGCAGCGGACGTCGGCAGCAACCGCGCCACCGGCCCGAGCTTGCCGGCTTCGGCATATTTGCTCTGCACAGCCGCGAGGTCATGCATGACCTTGTCATCCTGTTCCTTGCTCCAGGTACTCGTGACATCTTCCTGGTTGTAGCAAAACACGGCATAAAGCATGGAACTCTCCTGCTCCTGAATCAAAGACGATGGCATCGACAGATAGCCGACAACCCTGCCGAAAAAAACAGGGCCGGTAGTGCTTTCGCCTACCAGCCCGCCTTGCGTGTGGATGGACGTTCAGACGTTCTCGCGGCATTCCAAGTTGGGGTCGACCGTCGGCCGGCGCAAGAGGCGCAGGAGCCGCCCGTCGATCGCTGCAAGCCCCATGGCAATCAACGCCATGCCGAAGAAATGCTTCGGCTCCAGTGTCTCGCCCAGGAACATCGCGCCAAGCAGGATGGCACTGACGGGGATCAGGAAGGTGACGAGCATCAGATTGGTGACACCTGCCGTTTCGAGAATGCGGAAGAACAGAACATAGGCGAGCGCTGTAGAGACCAGAGCGATACCGACGATCGCCGCCCAGACGTCGAGGCCAGGCATGGTGAGCGTCCAGGGATGATCGACGAGTAGCGACAGCGGCACCAGCATCATGCTCGCGGCCGAGACCTGGCCGGTTGCCGTTACGATCGGCGCCACACCCATGCGCTTGAAGCGGCGGGCAAAGACGCCGGCGAGCGAATAGGAGAGCGCCGCACCGAGAACGGCAAGCTGGGCAACAAGGTTCGAGCCGAGCCCGCCGAGGGCAGCCGGACCGATCATCATGGCAACGCCAAGGAAACCGACGACCACCCCGGCGAAACGGTTGACGGTCAGCTTCTCGTCATCCGTCAGCAGATGCGCGACGATCACGCCGAATAGCGGCGTGGTGGCATTGAGGATCGACGCAAGGCCGCTAGCGATATGTGTTTGACCCCAGACGATCAGCGAGAAGGGGATGAGATTGTTCAGCAGACCCATGCCGAAGAACGCCAGCCAGACACGCGGATCCCGCGGCAGCGACAGCCCCGCAAAGCGCACAAAAGCGAGCAATGTGAGCGCCGCGAGACTGACCCTCAGCGCCACGATCGTAAACGGTGGCAGCGCCTTGACGGCGATACCGATGAAGAAGAAGGAACCGCCCCAGAGGAGAGAGAGCATGATCAGCATGCCCCATTCCCGCGCTCCCATGACCTTGGCCTGAACCGGCTGCACCATCGCGAAAACCCTCGTTTGTTTGTCTGACTAAACCCAAACGGTGTTGACCGTCCTGAATTTGTGCCATTATTCTCAGCATATTACGCTTCGGACAAACGATCATTTTTCGCTACATGATTGAGTTTGGCTAAACCATGACAACAACTCTTCCTTCCCTCGCATCGCTTCGAGCCTTTGAGGCGACAGCGCGGCATTCGAGCGTCACAAAGGCCGCGCAAGAACTTAACGTCACACCGGGCGCAGTCAGCCTGCAGGTACGAGAACTCGAGCAGACACTGGGCGTAACGCTCTTCGAACGTCGCCCCCGGCAATTGGTTTTGACCGAAGACGGGAGCATCTATTTTTCGACGCTCCGGCGCGCCTTCCGCATGATGCGGGAGGCAACCGAGGAGCTGACAGCGCGCAAGCGTGCGCCGATGCTGACGGTGAGCTGCACGCCGACCTTCGCCGCTCAATGGCTGGTGCCCCGGATCGGCGCCTTCGAGCAGCAGGTGCCCGGCATCGACGTACGCATCAGCACCACGAACCGGCTGACGGATTTCGGGAGCGACGGCGTCGACGTCGCCATCCGGCATGGACTGGGCCGTTATGACGGCCTTGTCAGCGAGCGCCTGATCGACGACGACCCGGTCCCTGTTATCCATCCGGCGCTCCGGGCCAGGCAGCCGCTCGACACACCCAGCGATCTTGCCCGCCATGCGCTGCTGCACGACGTGCATCGCCAGGACTGGCGGCTATGGCTGGATGCGGCGGGAGCGGAAGGGGTGGATCCCGGGCGCGGGCCGGTCTTCGTCAACAGCAACGGCGCCATCGAAGCGGCCAAGGCCGGCGACGGCGTCGCCCTTGTCCGCCTGTCGCTGGTGGCGCGGGAACTTGCGGACGGCATGCTGATTGCCCCCTTCCCCGAGGGCGTGATGACCGGCCTTGCCTATCACCTCGTCTACCCGCCGGCCGCCCTCGATCGACCGCCAGTCGCTGCCTTTCGCACCTGGATCATTGCCGAAGCCCGGGCATCGCAGGCCATCGAGGATCAGGCGGTCAAGGCGGCACAACAACCGACGTTGAAAGCGATACGGTAGACCTGAGCTTTCACGAAAGCACGGAACGGTTTCCGCGCGGGAATCGACGAAGCACAGACGTGATCCAAAGAAAAAGGCCCGGAAAACCGGGCCTTTTTCTAAAAACAGTCAGCCATGACTATTCGTTGATCAGACGCTTCAGAAGCTCGATCTCGTGGCTGAGCTTGGTATCGCCCGAGATCAGCTCTTCGATCTTGCGCACGGCATGCAGTACCGTGGTGTGGTCACGTCCACCGAAGCGACGGCCGATCTCCGGGAAGGAGCGCGGCGTCAGCGTCTTCGACAGATACATGGCGATCTGCCGTGGCTTGACGATTACGCGGGTGCGGCGGTTGGAGACGAGCTCCTGCCGCGAGACATTGTAATGCTTGGCAACGACGCGCTGGATGTCCTCAATGCGGACACGACGCGGCTCGCCGGCATTGACGAGATGGCCAAGCAATTCGTCGACACGCTCGATCGACAGCTGCGGCTCGAAGGAACGGCGGAACAGGAGCTGGTTGAAAGCGCCTTCCAGTTCGCGACCGCTGGCAGTCACATTGCGGGCGACATGGCTCAGGATATCGCCGGGAATGTCGAGCGATCCATCGTCCTGACGGGCCGTGTCCAGACGGCGCTTCAGCATTTCGAGGCGCATGTCGTAGTCCGGGCCGTCCATCTCGATGGCAACCCCGCCCTGCAGACGCGAACGAACGCGGCTGTCGAGCGATTCCAGTTCCCACGGAGCGCGGTCGGCGGCGACGACGACCTGCTTGGCGGAATCGAGCAGCATGTTCAAGAGATGGCAGAACTCGTGCTGGATCGACTTACCCTGCAGGAACTGCATGTCGTCGATGATCAGGAGGTCGATGTTGCGCAGCGACTCCTTGAGCGACAGCGCATCATTGTCACGGATCGCGGTGGCGAAACGCCACATGAAGTATTCGGCCGTCAGATAGACGACACGCGGAGCACGCGCGCTCTGCAGCGCCTGGATGGCGATGGCCTGCAGAAGGTGCGTCTTGCCGAGGCCGACGCTCGAATGGATGAAGAGCGGGTTGAACCGCACGGCTCCGGCGCCGGCTTCCGCGATCGTCCGGGCAGCGGCAAGCGCCACACGGTTCGAAGAACCTTCGACGAAACTCTCGAAGTTATAGCGCTGATCGAGCGGCGAGCCGAAAAGCGGCGCCTGTGTCGGCTTCTGAACGCTAGCAACCGCCGCAGCTGCGACCGTTGCGACCGGCTGGGCGGACGTCGGACGGCGTGCCGGCGTTGCCGGAGCCGCTTCGGTTGCCTGCGGCAATACATCTTCCTGGGTCGTCGGACGAGCGCCACGGGTGGCCGTGCGCACCAGAATCTCGACCTTCAGAATCTCGCCGTCTTCCTGCTGGAAGATCGAGGTGATGAGATCGAGATAACGATTGTTGATCCAGGACTTCAGGAACGTGGTCGGCACCGAGAGGCGCACGACACTCTTGGATACGGAATGGAGCTTCAGACGCCCAAACCAGCTTGCAAAGACGTCCGGACCGACTTGAGCCTTGAGACGCGCACTTACCCGCTCGAACAGTGCGTCGTGCCTCATGTCGAATTTTTCCCCCGCCGCCTGAGATAGATTGCTTCCGGCTTGGAATGCGTCTCCTTCTTTCTGAAGTGCGCCCGCCGTCACCAAATTCATCTGCATTTTGCCGCCTTCCAATTCATGTTCAGATGCCGTCATCGCTGCCGGCGTCATCTCTTATGTCCGTCGCTCGCGGCGCCTCGAAGGCCATGCCGCATTCGTCGAACGTCACAGTCGCAGTCGACGCCGGGCTCCTCATCTCCCGCCTCGCTGCGCGCTACGCGCACCCACCCGCCACATGTGGCCGGAGGATGTCCCCTCGCGCCTCTTGTCAACAATCCTTAGGTGCGCTCCCGCACCGCCTCGGATCCTCCTCCTCGTCAACAGCTCTCCGCACCCTCGTACGAAGCGATGAGCCGCGCGTTGGACTTTCGTCTGCCGTCAGGCGCCGCTTGCACCCGTCATCCAGACCCACGGCACCGTGCGCCTTGACTGGACGCGCAAAGGTCACCGTGTCACTTCAGAAGTACCGCATGTCCTGTCCTTAAATCGAAGACGACTGAAGGAAACATGCAGGAGCACCTCGCCACAACCATAAGACGAAAGTTTCTCATCCGGAGTGGAATGAACCATCCGGTTTTTCACCTTCGACTTGTCTGATTGAACGACGCGGAGCCGCCCTGATACAAAGGACAGAAGCATTGAAACCATTTCTTTGAAATGGCGTCTTCTGCCTCCTTTACAGATGTGGTCCGTGTCCCCTGTGGAGGGCATTTAGGCAGGATCGATGGGCAAGATCAATCGCGATTTTTAAGCAACCTTAAGCACTGACCGTTGACTCTCAGTCTGCCTTTTGCTTGCCGCATTCCGAGTCCGAGAAGAATCCCTGTTGAATCAAGGGTTTTGATTTTTCGCTCTTTGCTTAGCTGGCGAAAAAGAAAAAAAATAAAAATTCGCTTGACTCATTATGGGCTCAGGAGACCCCCATCCGGAGACATCCTTTTGATAAGGACCTCTCATAAGTCATTGAATTTATTTCAAAAATTTTGTCATCGCTCTGACACAAGCTAATACCGCTGGATTAACCATCGCGATGACAGAAGTATGAATCCGAAAAGCCCGGCGCAAGGGCCGGGCTCTTCATCAATAGAATTTTCTTAGCCGGATTAGGCCGAAAGCGACTTCACGCGCTGCGCGAGACGCGAAACCTTGCGCGATGCAGTGTTGGCGTGCAGGACGCCCTTGGTGGCGGCGCGCATCAGCTCGGGCTGAGCTGCCTTGAGCGCTGCGGCTGCGACTGCCTGATCGCCGGTAGCGATCGCTTCTTCGACCTTGCGGATGAAGTTACGAACGCGCGAACGACGGGCCTTGTTCACTGCGGTGCGGCGTGCGATCTTGCGGGTCGCCTTTTTCGCCGAAGTTGTATTGGCCATTGGTGCCTCTCTTCGAAAACTGATATGAACTCCGCCCTCGCCGTGCCGGGTCACTGCGACCTGTCATCAAAGCAATTCGGGAGCATTTCCGGAAAGCCCAGATGGCGTTCCAAACTGAGGGCGGCGTATAGCGGGAAACGACCGCCCCGTCAACGCGCAATTTCCAGAATCTGCGCGCTGTTCTCTGGGCTAGCGATGTTTGAACTCCGGCTTGCGCTTGGCTACGAAGGCGGCCATGCCCTCTTTCTGGTCTTCGGTTGCAAACAGCGAATGGAAGAGCCGCCGCTCGAAGCGAAGGCCTTCGGCAAGGGTCAGCTCGAGAGAGCGGTTCACCGCCTCCTTCGCCATCATGACGGCGGGCAGCGAGAAGGACGCAATCTTCTCGGCAGCGGCCAGCGCGTCCTCCATCAGTTTCTCCGGCGCCACCACACGCGATACGAGTCCTGCGCGCTCAGCCTCTGCGGCATCCATCATGCGGCCGGTCAGCACAAGGTCCATCGCCTTGGCCTTGCCGACGGCGCGCGTCAGGCGCTGCGAGCCACCCATGCCGGGAATGACGCCAAGGGTGATTTCCGGCTGGCCAAACTTTGCGGTCTCGGATGCAATGATAAAGTCACACATCATCGCCAGCTCGCAGCCACCGCCGAGCGCATAGCCGGAGACCGCGGCGATCACGGGCTTGCGGGCCGCAGCGACCTGGTCCCAGCCGCCGATGAAGTCGCCGAGATAGCTGTCGACGAAACCGAGCGTCTGCATCTCCTTGATATCGGCGCCGGCGGCAAAGGCCTTCTCCGAGCCGGTGACGACCACAGCGCCGATTTCCTTGTCGGCATCAAAGGCCTTCAGCGCTGCGGCAAGCTCGCGCATGACGGTCGAGTTCAGCGCATTCAGGGCCTGCGGACGATTGAGCGTCACGAGGCCGACGCGGCCACGCGTTTCGACCAGCAGCGTTTCGTAAGTCATTCCTGTTTCCTCCGGTTCATCTCAGACGCGAGACCGTTTACGGTCCGGCGATTATTTCTGGCAGTGCGGACAATAGAAGGTAGAGCGGCCCGCCTGCACGATGCGGGCGACCGTACCGTTGCAGCCCGGCGTGCGGCAAGCCTCTCCTTCGCGGTCATAGACGGAGAAGGAGTGCTGGAAGTAGCCGAGCGAGCCGTCGGCCTGGATGTGGTCCTTCAGCGACGAGCCGCCGGCGGCAATGGCATCGGCGATCACCTCGCGGATCGCATCCGTCAGGCGCACAAGCCCGTCCTTCGGCTTGCCGCGTTTGTCGACAAGCGCGCCGGCCGGTTTCACCGGCGACAGGTGCGAGCGCCAGAGCGCTTCACAGACATAGATATTGCCGAGACCGGCGATGTTCTTCTGGTCCAGCAACGCCGCCTTCAGCGGCTGCGCCTTGCCGGAAAAGCGTGCGGCGAGATAGGCGGCATCGAGCACGTTTCCGGTCGGTTCCTCGCCGAGCGCGCGGAAATAGGCGTGGTTCGCCACCGTGTCGCGGCGGGCAAGGTCCATGAAGCCGAAGCGGCGCGGATCGTTGTAGATTACCCGCACAGGGCCATTGGCAGCGTCGAGATGAAAGATGACATGATCGTGCTTCTCGTCCTTGCCGCGCGGATGGTGGAATTCGCCCGGTGTCGCTGCCGCCGGCCCTGCCTCGATGCGGAAGGAACCGGACATGCCGAGATGGGCGATGATCACATCACCGGCTTCGAGATCGATCATCAGATACTTGGCGCGGCGCGACAGCGAGACGATGCGCTGGCCGGCAACGGTCGAGGAAAAATTCTCCGGGAACGGGAAACGCAAATCCGGCCGACGTAATTCCGCAGTCACGATCCGCGCGCCCTCCATGGTCGGCGCCAGGCCGCGCTTGACGGTTTCGACCTCAGGCAACTCCGGCATTCCTGCACTCCTTCGCTCTCGCTCGCTGGATGCGGCAGACAGCATTTCCTTGGCGGCCTTCTTATCCTATAGGGGATGCGCTATGCCGCAGGCGCGACCCCGCCCACGAGATAGCGCGGACGGGGCCTTTTCGCTATGGTGCCGGAAAAATTGGTTCAGATGGAGTTCTTCGTATGACGGATCAGCGCGTATCGGCCGACGGCGGCATGGAAACATCTTTCGGTTTCCGCAATGTCGACGCCGGCGAAAAGCAGCCGCTCGTCAACGACGTGTTCCACAAGGTGGCGAAGCGCTACGACATCATGAACGACGTGATGTCGGCCGGCCTGCATCGCGCCTGGAAGGACGCGATGATCGCCGCGCTCAACCCGCCGCGCCGCGAAGGTTACAGGACCCTCGACGTTGCCGGCGGCACCGGCGACATCGCCTTCCGCATCATCGAGGCCTCCGACCGCAAGGCGCACTCGACGGTGCTCGACATCAACGGCTCGATGCTTGCCGTCGGCGCCGAGCGCGCCGAAAAGAAGAAGCTCTCCGCCAATCTCGAATTCGTCGAGGCCAATGCCGAGGAACTGCCGTTCGAGGCCAACACTTTCGACGCCTATACGATCGCCTTCGGTATCCGCAACGTGCCGCGCATCGACGTGGCGCTGAAGGAAGCATATCGGGTGCTCAAGCGCGGCGGACGTCTGCTGGTGCTGGAATTCTCCGAAGTGGAGATGCCGCTGCTCGATCGCTTCTATGATGCCTGGTCGTTCAACGCGATCCCGAAGTTCGGCAAGCTGATCACCGGCGACGAAGCGCCCTACCAGTATCTGGTGGAATCGATCCGCAAGTTCCCGAACCAGCGCGATTTCGCAGCCATGATCAAGGAGGCCGGCTTCTCCCGCGTCTCCTTCACCAACTACACCGGCGGCATCGCAGCGCTGCATTCCGGCTGGAAAATCTGATCCCGATGAGCACGCCTGGAGCATATGTCCGCCTCGCGCGGATCGGCTGGGTTCTCGTGCGCGAAGGCGTCGTCTCCGCCGTCCCGACGGAGCACCTGCCGCCGTTTGCCCGCTTCGCCCAGAAGGCGGCCGGACTTTTGGCGCGCCGCAGAGTGCCGGGAGAAGAGCGCAGCGACCGGCTGTCGCGCGCCGTCGCCCGCCTCGGGCCCTCCTATGTCAAGATCGGCCAGTTCCTGGCAACGCGCCCCGATGTCGTCGGCGCAGAGTTTGCGGCCGACCTGTCGCTGCTGCAGGACCGTATGGCGACCTTTCCGCAGAGCGACGCGAAGGCGGCGATCGAAGGATCACTCGGCCGGACAGTCGATAATCTCTATGCCGAATTTTCCGAACCGATGGCCGCCGCCTCGATCGCGCAGGTGCATCCGGCGATCGTGATGCGCGACAGCGGGCCTGAAAAGGTCGCCGTCAAGGTCATCCGCCCCGGCGTGCGGCAGCGCTTCGCCTCCGACATCGAGGCGATGTACCTCGTCAGCCACATGCAGGAGCGTTTCCTGCCCTATACGCGCCGGCTGAAGCCGGTCGAAGTCACCAAGACGCTGGAGCAGACGACCAAGATCGAGATGGATCTTCGTCTGGAGGCGGCAGCCCTTTCCGAACTTGGCGAGAATACCAAGGACGATTCCGGCTTCCGCGTGCCGAAGGTCGACTGGGAGAGGACCGGCCGCGACGTCGTCACCATGGAATGGATCGATGGCGTCAAGATGTCGGATATCGACGGCTTGAAGGCTGCAGGGCACGACCTCAACCTCCTTGCCGAAGTGCTGATCCAGTCCTTCCTGCGCCACACGCTGCGCGACGGCTTCTTCCATGCCGACATGCACCAGGGCAATCTCTTCGTCGACGATAGCGGCCATATCGTCGCCGTCGACATGGGCATTGTCGGAAGGCTGGGCAAGAAGGAACGTCGGTTCCTGGCCGAGATCCTGTTCGGCTTCATCACCCGCGACTACCAGCGCGTGGCCGACGTGCATTTCGAGGCGGGCTACGTGCCGTCGCACCACGATGCCGCGAGCTTCGCCCAGGCGATCCGCGCGATCGGCGAGCCGATCCACGGCCAGCCGGCCGAAACCATTTCCATGGCGAAGCTGCTGACTTTGCTTTTCGAGGTCACCGAACTCTTCGACATGCAGACGCGCCCCGAGCTGGTCATGCTGCAGAAGACCATGGTGGTCGTCGAGGGGGTCGCCCGCACGCTCAATCCGCGCTTTAACATGTGGAAGGCCTCGGAGCCTGTCGTCGGCAAATGGATCCGCGACAATCTTGGACCGAAGCGCATCGTCACGGATCTGCGCGACGGCCTGCATGCGGCCCTTCGGCTCGCCGAGGCCGCGCCTGAAATTGCCGCCCGCACGGAAAAGTTCTCCAGCGAGATCATGGCAATGAGCGAAAACGGCCTGCGCTTCGACGCGGAGACCGCGCATGCAATCGGCAAGGCGGAAGCAAAACACACCCGCTCCGGCCGCGTCGCGCTCTGGCTGATCGCCGCCACGCTCGTCTACATCGCCTGGCAGGTGACCTGATCGGGGAGCGCTGAGCGTTCTGCGGGCTTGTCTTTCCACTTCCGCTTGCTATTCTCGGCGCATGGACAATCGTTCGATGCTCGCAATGGTCACGCATACCCCAGGGGTGTGCGGGAGACCTATTGCGCTGATTTAAGCGAAAAGTCCCCCACCAACCCTGCCGAGGCGAGCAGGGTTGGGTCCTGTTTCCTCGGAACCAAAGAGAGGAAACAATGACCGAGGCACACGATCCTTCAGACATCAGCATCCGCGCGGCCCGCGTCGCCGATTTCGAAGCGATCTCGGCGCTGATGAGCCAGCCGGGCATCCGCTCGGGTACGCTGCGCCAGCCCTTCGCCACCCCGGAACAGACGCGCAAGTGGTTGGAGAGCCTCTCGGACGACAGCATCGTCATCGTCGCCGAGCGCGCCGGTCGCATCATCGGTATGGCCGGGCTGCATCGCAGCAAGGGGCGCCGGCTTCATTCGGCAGCGCTCGGCATCAGCGTCGACGACAGTCATCGCGGCGAAGGGATCGGTAAGGCGTTACTTACGGCTCTGATTGATGCCGCCGACAACTGGCTGGGCATCAGCCGTATCGAACTCACGGTGTTCACCGACAACGAGGCGGCGATCGCGCTCTACCGCAAGACGGGCTTCGAGATGGAGGGCACGCACAGGGCCTATGCGCTCCGCAACGGCGTGCTCGCGGACGTTTTCGCCATGGCACGTATCCGCGCTCCAGCAGGTCCGCGCCCTTAGGTTGGCGCCGTAGATCCGGTAATCGTCATCGGCCAGTGTCGGCCGATGGCTGTCCAACGCAACCACCGGCTACACCCTGTTCCATCCGGAACTGCGAATATATCCGACCGATGCGATGGTCTCCCCATGGATGACGAAGGCTCATCCCAACCAACCCGGAGGAGAGAACATCATGCGCAAGTTCATCATCGCAGCCGCAGTTGCCGTTACCGCCGCCGTCTCCTTTGCCGCCCCGTCGCAGGCGGGCGGCCTGACGATCGGCTTCAGCAACGGCTACTACGGCCATGGTTGGGGTGGGCATGTCGGCTACGTCGGCGACTATTACGGCGGCCCTTATTATTATGAAGAAGAGCCCTATTGCTTCATCAAGAAGGTCAAGCGCTACGACCACTACGGCAACCTCTACTTCAAGAAAGTCCGCATCTGCCGCTGATCCGTCGCAAGCAGGGTGAGGGGCAAGAGCCCGGTCGGTTTCCGACCGGGCTTTTCCGTTCGGCCTGCGCCTGCCGTTCACCGGCACTCAATTCGATTCCGCTTCGGTCAAAACTGTAGTAGCTCCAATTCCTGGTCATTTTGCATTCCACATCGAGGAGAAGCGGTCATGGATCTTGGCATTGCTGGAAAGCGCGCGCTGGTGCTCGGCGGCAGCAAGGGACTGGGCCGCGGCATTGCCGAGGCGCTGGCAAGCGAAGGCGTCATCGTTGCACTGACCGGCCGCGATGCGGCATCGGCCGCCAAGGTGGCAAGCGACATCGGCCCGTCGGCGCGGGGCTACGCTCTCGACCTTTCCAAGCCCGATACGCTCGACGGGTTGCTCGACCGGCTCGAAGCCGACTTCGGCGCGATCGACATTCTGGTGCTGAATGGCGGCGGACCGCCGCCCTCGCCTGCCTCGGCGATCGAACCCGATTTCTGGCGCGCGCAATTCGAAACCATGGTGCTGGCCGGCATGCGCATCGCCGGACGTCTCCTGCCCGGCATGCGGGAACGCCAGTTCGGACGCATCATCGCCGTCGCCTCCACCAGCATCCGCGAGCCGATCGTCGGGCTCACCGCATCGAATGCGCTGCGTAGCGCTGTCGCCGGCTGGCTGAAGACACTGGCTGGCGAGGTCGCAGCCGAGGGCGTGACCGTCAACCTGCTTCTTCCTGGGCGACTTGCCACTGACCGTACCCTCAGCTTCGACCGGATGGATGCCGAAAGCGAGGGGGTCGATATCGCGACGGTCGCCGCCCGCAGCCAGCAGGAGATCCCGCTTGGACGCTACGGTACCCCGGCGGAATTCGGCGCGGCGGCGGCCTTCCTCGCAAGCCGCCAGGCCAGCTACATCACCGGCGTCGCGTTGCCCGTCGATGGCGGTCTCAGCCGGTCTATGCTCTAGGGCAATTCAGGCGCGTCTGGCCACGGATGGTGTGATCGTTCGTCAGGTCACACCCGGTCCCCATGCCCGCACATCCCGGTTGATGAGGTGGTATGCAAGACGGCCAGCCACCGCCGCAACGCCTCCGCAATCGGTCACGATTGCCGACGTTCTGAGCAGCTCCCACTCGGACCGAAGATCATTCATATTTCCACTTTTTATCATTCGTACATTTAATTTCCAAATAGATGGACTGCCACCTATGGTCGCCATCGAGGGGTGCCATGCCGGGCGCGGGACACGTTCGGCACAACGCGTGTCTTGCGCCCTTGAAAAGGTCACGAACCGGCTCAAGTAAGCACGAGATCGCGATGAGCGAGAGCGGGACGAAAGTGCGCCCACTTCCGGGTTTTCACGTCTCGCCCTCAACCGGAACCACCGCGATCGGTCGGCCTGCTCGACCGATCGGCATGATCGGAAAGACCAAATGCGACCAAGACTTTTCGGCTCGCTGGTCGGCGCATCGATCGCCGCCTTCAGCCTTTCACCCGCAGCCGTGGGAGCCTCCATGCTCGAAACCCAACTGATTTCTGCTGCCGAAGCCGGCGATGCCGACAAGGTCAAATCGCTGCTGCAGCAGGGCGCAAGCCCCGAGACCCGCGATGCCAGCGGCGCCACCGCCCTTCTCGTCGCC
Source organism: Ensifer sp. 2TAB8 (assembly GCF_052115125.1). NCBI lineage: Bacteria > Pseudomonadati > Pseudomonadota > Alphaproteobacteria > Hyphomicrobiales > Rhizobiaceae > Ensifer > Ensifer sp. 2TAB8. Next base: position 833,466 of record NZ_JBFRGB010000001.1, read on the forward strand.
ACCCATGAAAACCGCGTCGATGCGGCGCGCGCCCTGATCCAGGCCGGCGCGGACGTCAACGCCAAGGACAAGATCCAGGACAGCCCCTATCTCTATGCCGGTGCGCGCGGCCATCTCGAGATCCTGAAGCTGACGCTTGCGAATGGCGCCGACCTCAAGAGCACGAACCGCTATGGCGGAACGGCGCTCATCCCGGCCTCCGAGCGCGGCCACGTCGAGACCGTCAAGACACTGATCGAGGCGGGCGTCGACGTCGACCACGTCAATCGGCTCGGCTGGACGGCACTGCTGGAGGCGATCATCCTCGGCAGCGGCGGCGAAAAGCACACCGAGATCGTGCGGCTGCTGATCAAAGGGGGCGCCGACGTCAACCTTGCCGATGGTGAAGGCGTCAGCCCGCTGCGCCATGCGCGCCAGCGCGGCTACGGCCAGATCGAGAAACTGCTGGCCGACGCCGGCGCGCGCTAGTTCGTACGAACGCAAGTCCGGACCGTTCCGCGCTTTCCCGGAATTGCTCTTACTGGAGCCCCCCAATGAACCAGGAACAGACCTATCTCGCCGAAGCGGTAACGCTCGCCCGTCGCAACATCGAAAAAGGCGGCCGCCCCTTCGGCGCCATCGTCGTCAAGGATGGCGAGATCGTCGGCCGAGGCGTCAACGAGATGCTGTCAAGCGGCGACCCGACCTCGCATGCGGAACTGAATGCGCTGCGCGCCGCCGCCCGGAACCTTCGCTCGCCGCGGCTCGAAGGTGCCGCCGTCTACGCCAGCGGCCAGCCCTGCCCGATGTGCCTTGCCGCCATGCGCATGGCCGGGATCACCGAGATCGCCTATGCGAACTCGAATGCCGACGCGGAACCTTTTGGCCTGTCGACGGCTGCAATCTATGCGGAACTGGCAAAACCGCTTACCGAACAGGCCATGCGCTTCCGCCATGTACCAGTCGCCGATAGCGGCGCGACTCCGCTCTACGAGACCTGGCACGAACGCCAGGGGAAGGAATAGGCTGCTGGCTCAGCCGGCACCAAGCCCAGCCGGCATTGCCCCGGAGGCGGCCACGTCAGGTGGTCGCCTCCGATTTTCGTTCGGGATCCGGCTCGCGGGGAAAAGCAACACCCTCGACCACAGAGGCTGATCGCCGCTGGAAGCTCGTGCCACTTGCCGAGCACACGCGGCGGATGTAATCGCAAGGAGAGCCTCCTACTCCATCCTCGTCGCTCGCCGTTTGCACGGAGCGACCCCAGCCTGCAGGTGCCCGAGATGAACGCCTATTCCGAACGAGCGGGTCGCCGTGTCGCGCTGCTTCTCATCGCGGGCTCCGGCGTGGTGACGATCGCCAAGGGCATGAGCCTGACCTTCCTTGCGATCCGCCTGCAGCGTGATTTCGGCCTCACTCCCGCAAGCATCGGCGCCTTGATCGGCGTTGGTCCCCTGCTCGGCGCCATCGTCAGCCCCTTTGCCGGCACGCTCTCCGACCGGATCGGCAGAAAAGGCGTGCTGACCGCAGCGCTTTTCATGGCCGGGCTGGCGCTTGCAGGGCTCGGGCTGGCGCAATCGATCGCGGCCTTCGCGCTGGCGCATATTGTTTCTGCCGTCGCAGCCGCTGTCTATGAACCGGTTTCACGGGCCCTGATGAGCGATGCCGCGCCGGCGCATCTGCGCCTCAGGGTTTTCTCCTGGCGCTATCTCGCCATCAATGCCGGCTGGGCCATCGGCCCGCTGATCGGCGTCTGGGTCAGCGCTGCCTATGCGACCCTGTTCGTCACTGCCGGCGCAATGCATGCCGCCTTCGCCCTCGTGCTCTTCTTCGCCGTGCCGGAAGCCGGCAACAGGCAGGCGATTGAAAGCCAGCAGGCATCCCGCACCACCGGTGGCTGGCGCGGGCTGGTCACCGCCCTGCGCGACCGACGGTTGGTCTTCTTCGTCATCGGCGGCACCCTGCTGCTCGCTGTCCATGGCCAGTGGTCGGTAACCCTGTCGCAATATCTGAACACCGGGTTCGAGGATGGCGTCACCCTCTTTGCGCTTCTGGTCTCGACCAATGCCGCAACGGTGCTGATCGCGAGCACGCCCTCCCGCTTCCTCATCGAACGGATCGGTGCGCTGCCGGCACTGTCGCTCGGCTGCCTGTTGTTCCTGGTTGGGGAAATCGGCTTTGCAGCCTCGTCCGGAATGGAAATGCTCGTCGCCTCGATGATCCTCTTTACCATCGGCGAGGTGCTCGTCGTGCCCTCCGAGTATGTGCTGGTCGACGGCATTTCCGATGACGGCAATCGCGGCACCTATTTCGGTGCTCATTCGTTGTCGACGGTCGGGAACTTCCTTGGTCCACTCATCGGCGGCCTGGCACTCGGCACTGTCGGCGGCGCCGGCATGTTCCTGCTGTTTGCGCTACTGTCGGCCGCAAGCGCACTTCTGTTTGCAATCGGTCACTCCATGCCGCCGCCGCGCCCGCAGACCGCACGCGCCGATGCGTCCGACGGTGCCGCCATCGGCGGCGATCTCCTGCGGACGGGACAGTTTGCCTAGCGCCGTTATCCGCCGCTTGCCGGCTGCGACGCGCCAATCTGCTGCTGCACCCGTTCGAGCGGCCCCGGCGCCAGCGCCGCTGGCGGCTGATAGGGATTGGAGAAGGCATAGATCAGGAAGAGGATGATGCCGGTATAGGCACCGAAGAGACAGAGCAGCAGCAGATTGCGCCGCATCGGCGGGAACGAATAATAGGCGAGCGCGATGAAGATGACGCCGGCAAGTGCCGCGAACCAGAAGATGCTGTCGATCGAATCCGCGACATTGCTTTCCCGTTTGGTCCGGCTTTGCGAAACGTCGTGCAGACGCTCCAGCATCTGGCTGCGCAGGCTTTCCTGACGCTTGTCCGCCGGCACCAGGTTCAGCACATGCTGGCAGGCGCGATCCCAATGCGCCCAGGCCTTTGGTGAGAGACGTCCCTTGTCGCCCAGCGACTGCCATTCGCCATCGATTACCTCTGCTGCATAGGCGGAGATCGCCTGCTGGATCGGCGCCTTGAAGTCCTCCCCGTAGCGCCCGGCATCGAAGTAGATGTCGGCGATGGCGCCGGCTTCGATGGCCATTGTGTATTTGAGTTGTTGGTACTCGACCATTTCCTGCGCAAAGACGAGCGCGAGGATCAGGCCGTGCAGCGCGGAGATGCGGAAGATGACGGAACTGGCCAGTTCCTTTTCGTGCCCTTCCGCCTCTCCCCCCATGATCAGCCGCATCAGGAAATAGGCTGCAAGCGTCAGGGTGACCGTACCGAAAACGAAAAGGGCACCGAGCAAAATCTCGACGATCATGTTCCCCTCCGCCGGTCGCCGATAACATCTGCAATTCTGAGCATAGAGGACCGGAAATACAACGCCTCGCTTTATTAGCGACCGCACGCGACGGCTGTCTTGCGCGCAAGCAAGCCGCTATGTTGCAGCCGTTGCCACCATTTCGACACCGCCAGCCCCTAAGAACCGCGCCGAAACAGGAGTAAAAACAACATCATGACTGCCAAGACCGAACAGACAGTGCTCAAGCAGTCGATCGCGGCCACCGTCGTCGTCGGGGTGACAGGTGTTATCTTCGGTCTGCTTTCGGGCTCGGTCTCGATCGTGTTCGACGGCGTCTTTTCGGCCGTCGACGCCTCCATGACCCTGCTTGCGCTCGGCGTGACGCAGCTGATCCCGAAGCCGAGCAAGCGCTTCCAGATGGGCTTCTGGCACATCGAGCCGATGGTGCTGCTCTTCAATGCCGGGCTCCTGACCCTGCTTTCCTTCTACGCGATGGTGAACGCCGTCGGCTCGCTCCTGTCGGGCGGCAACCACCTCGCCTTCGACTGGGCGATCGCCTATGCGGCCGTCGTCGTGGTGATCTGCGTCTTCATGTTCTTCTATGTACGCCGGGCGAACCGGCCGATCGGCTCTGAGTTCCTGGCGCTCGACGTGCGCGCCTGGGCGATGTCCGGCGCGATCACCTCCGCGCTGCTCGTTGCCTTCGTGATCGCCGCCGCCCTGAAGGGCACGGCTTACGAACACGTCACGCCCTATGTCGACCCGGCGATCCTGATCGTGCTGACGCTCTGCCTCATCCCGCTGCCGATCCGCACCGTCTTCCAGGCGCTGAAGGAGATCTTCCTCGTCGCGCCCGCCGAACTCGATGAACGCGTGCGGCAGGCAGCGGCCAACGCCGTCACGCGCCACGGCTTTGCCGACTACCGCACCTATGTCGCCAAGGTCGGACGCTCCAAGACGATCGAGGTCTATCTGATCGGAACGCCCGAAACCAAGGTCGGCACGCTCGCCGAACTCGACCGGATCCGCACCGAGATCGGCGAGGAGATCGGCGATCCCGGTCACGACCGTTGGTTGACCATTGCCTTTACCGGAGAAGCGCGCTGGGCGGAGTGAGCCCCCTTTCAGGAAAGCTCGATCCGCCTGCTGATGCCGATCGTTTCAAGGAAGGCGCGGTCGTGGCTGACGACCAGCAGCGCACCGTCATAGGCGCTGAGACCCGCCTCGACCGCCTCGATCGAATCGATGTCCAGATTGTTGGTCGGCTCATCGAGGATCAAGAGTTGCGGCGGGTTGCTGCCGCCGAGCACGCAGGCAAGCCCGGCGCGCAGCATCTGGCCGCCGCTGAGGCTCGAAACGATCTGCAAGGCGGCATCCGCACGGAACATGAAGCGGGCCAGTGCCGAACGGCAGGCGTTCTCGGTTGCTTCGGGATTGAGACCCCGGAAATTGTCGCGGATTGAAAGGTTGGGATCGAGCAGGCTCACCTGCTGATCAAGCATGGCGTGCTCGACCAGGATGCGCACGCTGCCGGACCATGGCTGCAGGTCACCGGTCAGCAACGAGAGCAACGTCGTCTTGCCGGAACCGTTACGGCCGGTGAGCGCGACGCGTTCCGGACCGACGATCGAAAGCGACAGCCCGTCGACCACGGACCTGCCCGGTTCATAGCCGACGCTGGCATCTTCGATCTGCAGCACGTTGCGGCCGGCCGGCAGGCCGGTCGAAGGCAGGCGGACGGTCAGCGGCTGCAGGATCTCGATCCGTTCGCGTGCCTCGGCGAGATCGCCGACCGCCTGATCACGACGGCGTTCGGCAAGGCGGGCGTTGTCACCACCGGTCTTTTCGCTACGCTCCTTCTTCGCATCGAGCAAAAGCAACGGCTGGTCCCCCTTGGCACGTTTGCGACGACCGGCGGCATCCTTGCGTGCCTTGCGTTCGGCCGTTTCCTGGGCCTTGCGGTCAACCTCGGCGAGGCGCCGCTCGGCATCGGCGAGATCATGGCGGGCCGAGGCGAGCTCGATCGCCTTGCGCTCACGGTAGTGGCTCCAGTTGCCGCCATAGGTGGTGGCGCCGAGCGTCGTCAGTTCGACGATCGCATCCATCGTCTCCAGGAGTTCGCGGTCATGGCTGACGACGATGGCGCCGCCGCGCCAGCCCGCCATCAGCGCGGCTACGGCGGCCCGGCCCTCGCGATCGAGATTGTTGGTGGGTTCGTCGAGCACAATGAAATCCGGCTCCTTGAAGAGGAGCGCGGCAAGCTTCACGCGGGTCATCTGCCCGCCGGACAGGGCGGCAAGGCGCGTTTGCGCTACCGCGTCCAGACCGACGCGCGCCAGCGCCTCCTCCATGCGAGCCTCCAGCGTCCAATCGGCGGAAGCCAGTTCGTCCACGGAGGCGTGCCCCTCGTCCGCTTTCTGCAGAACCGCAAGCGCGTCGGAGACGCCGAAAAGATCGGCGACGGTCTCACCGGCCGCGACCTGGACGGTCTGGCTGAGCATGCCGAGGCTGCCCGCGACGGTGACCTTACCGGATTGCGGCGCAAGCGATCCTTCGACGAGGCGCAGCAGCGTGGATTTTCCGACGCCGTTGCGGCCGACAAGGCCGGTACGAACAGGACCAAAGGTCAGGTCGAGATTGGAGAAAAGGCTTCGGCCCTCAGGCGTGGACCACGAAATTTGGGAGAGTGAAATCGAAGCAGGCATGGATATGGTTTTCCCTGATGGCAAGACGGTTCGGCTTGGCGGTCAGGGTGAAATCCATCGATGCGTGTATCCTGTTCAAATTTCTATCGCGGCCATAGATAGCACCGAATGCGCCGGTTTCAAGGCGGAACATGCAATGCAGCGCGGCGAGGATGATGCCTTCAGGCGAGACTGCGTCGTTCCAGGCCGTCGCTGAAACTCAACCCGGAGGCGCAGACACTGCGATTTCGGCCATGGCTCTTGGCGTGGAGAAGGGCCGCGTCGGCGCGGGTCAGCAGCGTGGCGACCGGCCCGTCGTCCGGGGCCGAGGCGATGCCGATCGAGACCGACACCGTGCCAAGAATTCGGCCGCGATGCGATAGCGGCGTGGTGCCGATCCGGGTCCTCAGCCGCTCTGCAAGTTCATAACCCGAGGCTTCACCGGCTTCCGGCAACAGCACGGTGAATTCCTCGCCGCCAAAGCGATAAGCGTTGCCAGCCTCGGTCAACGTATCGACGATGAGCTGCGCGACATATTGCATGACGACGTCGCCGGCATCGTGGCCGAACTCGTCGTTGAAGCGCTTGAAGTGGTCGATGTCGATCATCAGGCAGGTAAGTAGCTTGCCGTCCTGCCCGCGCGGCTGGCGATTGAGCGCCTCGTCGAGGCAACGACGGTTGAGCAGCCCGGTCAGCGCATCCCGCACAGCCAGATTGGTGAGCTTCTCGCGCAGCTGAAGATTGGCGACGGCAAGGCCGATATTCTCGGCGATCAGTTCGAGATAAAGACGCGAGGCATCAACCGCGAACTCCTCTTGCGAACGTTCCTCGAAATAGAGAAGCCCGATCGTATCACCCTGGGCCGTCAGCGGCACGCAGAGGCCGATCACACCATCGTCATCGAGGTGCTGGCAGGCAATGTCGCTGTGGCCACGGTTGCTCACATGCGGCCGGCCGCGGCGAAGGCCCCAGCAGGCGCTGGACGGAAATGTCGGCGCCGAGTGCTGCGGATCGAGCCAGGAGCCAACGCGGGTCAAGAGCGTCCGGCTGTCGTTCAGGACGTAGAGATGGCCGGCAAGATTGGGAAAGACCTGCGGTGCGAAACGGGCCACGACCTCGGCCAGTTCGTCCTGACCCTGGCAGGCCTGCAGCCGGTGCATCATCTGCAGGATCAGGTCCTTGGTCTGCTGGTCCAACCGCCGCTCGGCATCGAGACGGTCCCGTTCTAGACCGTTCTCGCGGAAGATATGGATTGCCTTGTTCATCTCGCCGATCTCGTCGGTGCGGCGGTCGAGCGGGACTTCGACGGCGTAATCCTGCTCGGCGAGGCGTGTGACGATGCCGCTCATGCGCGTCAGCGGCATGGCGACGCGACGCTTGAGGATGAAATAGAGCACGCTCAGGAACAACGCGGCGGTTATGCCGAGCATCGTCTTGGCGGCGGCGGCGAACCAATCGCTGCGTTCCTGCGCTTCGGTGAGGGCCGCGCCGGTGCGCACGGTGGTCAGGTCGCGAAACCGCGCAACCGTGTCCAGAAGTGCAGTCTGCAGGCGCTCGTGCTCCGGTCCGAATAGCCTTTCCTGCGCGACCGCGCGATCGCCCTTCTGATAGGCCTCGATGGCGGCGATCTCGACCTTGTCGAGTGCCTCGGCCTCGCGCACGATATCCTGCAAGACCGCAATCTCGCTCGGAGAGGCCCCGAAATTCGTCGCGGTCTTGACCGCCTCTTCGCGCTTGCGCTCTTCATCCTCGGCGCGATGGAAGGCTTCGAGATGGCGCGCGTCGCCGCGTATCACGTAGAGCCGGGCTTCGTCGGTTCGCGTTTCCGCGCCGAGTGCCAGCTCTTCGCCAAGCGTATCGAGCACCAGATGCTGCTCAACCGCCTGGCGCTCCTTGATCGCGCTGTCCGTCGACAGGATGAAGGCAGCGCCCGAAAGCGCCGTCAGGAGGACGGTCACGCCATAGGCCCAGTTGGTGATCGCATTTATTCGCATGGTGAGAAGCTTAGCCCCCGCGGATTGAGAGCGGATTAACCGCATTATCAGGCTTCGGCAACAGGCCCGGAACAGGTTGAAGCGGACGACGCGGCTTTTGTTCCATCGCACACCACGGAGCGGAGCAACTGTCGATGCACGACCAGCCCACCCGGCGGGACACGTTGCGCCCGGCAGGTCGCTCAAGTAGGTTCGACCTGGAAGACGCTGGCGAGGCCAGCCGATGGGAATATTCTGGTATCGCGTAGGCTCGGCGGCCCATGCCGGGCAAGAGGACGGCCGAAAGGCCGGTAGCAAATGACACTGTCGGGCAAGCGCATTCTCCTGATCATCTCCGGCGGCATCGCGGCGTATAAAAGCCTCGATCTCATTCGACGCCTGCGCGAGCGCGGGGCGAGCGTAAGGCCTGTGATGACCGCGGGCGCGCAGCAATTCGTGACGCCTCTTGCTGTCGGTGCGCTTTCGGCCTCGCATGTCTATCTCGACCTCTTCTCCCGCGAAGACGAACAGGATGTCGGCCATATTCGCCTCGCGCGCGAATGCGACCTGATCGTCGTGGCGCCGGCAACCGCCGACCTGATGGCGAAGATGGCGAACGGCCATGCGGACGATCTGGCTTCGACCATTCTGCTTGCAACCGACCGGCCCGTGCTGGTCGCACCAGCGATGAACCCGAAGATGTGGGCGCATCCGGCAACGCGCCGCAACCGGGCGACGCTTGCCAAGGACGGCATCCGCTTCATCGGCCCAGAAGCCGGCGAGATGGCGGAAAGCGGCGAGGCCGGCGAGGGCCGCATGAGCGAGCCGCTAGCGATCGTCGCGGCCGTCGAGGAACTTCTTGGCGGAACGCCAAAACCGCTTTCCGGGCGCAGCATCGTCGTCACCTCAGGGCCGACGCATGAGCCGATCGACCCGGTGCGCTATATTGCCAACCGCTCCTCCGGCAAGCAGGGCCACGCGATCGCTGGCGCGCTGGCGCGACTTGGCGCCAACGTCACGCTGGTCTCCGGCCCGGTGACTATCCCGGATCCGGCGGGCGTGAAGGTCGTGCATGTGGAACGGGCCGAAGAGATGCGCGACGCGGTGCTTGCCGCCCTGCCCGCCGATGTTGCGGTCATGGTCGCAGCCGTTGCCGACTGGCGGGTGGCAACAGCTGCCGGCAACAAGATCAAGAAGAAGCCGGGCGAGGCCCCGCCTCCGCTGCAGCTTGCGGAAAACCCCGATATCCTGAAGTCGGTCGGCCACCACGCCAAGCGGCCGAAACTCGTCATCGGCTTTGCCGCCGAAACCGAAAACGTCGCCGACAACGGTCGCGCCAAGCTCGAACGCAAGGGCGCCGACTTTATCCTCGCCAACGACGTGTCACCGGCGACCGGCATCATGGGCGGCGACCGCAACAAGGTGAAACTGATCTCGGCCGCCGGCAACGACGACTGGCCGGAGATGGACAAGGACGCGGTGGCACAGAAACTGGCGGCCATGATTGCGGACGAACTTGCGCGGAAAGAACGGGGCTGATCCACCATCGCCCCTCTCCTAGGGTTAAACCCGAGGACTACCCCTCTCCCCGCAGGCGGCGCGAGGGGACGTGGCAAACGTTACTACCGTCTCTGTCGCTTACGTTGGCAGAACTATGGCGAACACGCGCAGGGGTTCCGTTGCCCGACTGACGGAGGGCGTGATTTCAGTTAGTCGCTCTCTCCAGGGTCGCATTGTGGGCGAGCGAGCGCCACACGGACATTCTCCCCGCTCGCGGGGAGAATGTGGCGGCACCCGGATGAGGCGCTGACGCCAGCCGCTTAGCTTGCGGATACGGGGCCTCAGGCCAGTTGACGCGTCCTCACCGGCGCGCCCTTCGTCGAGAACAGCCGCACATCGACTCCGTTCTCGCCGACGATGACCGCCGTGCCGTCGGGGATTTCCACCCAGGCGCTGTCGTCGTCGTTGAGCGGCTCGGAAACGAGGCAATAGCCGCCGCTCGGGCCCATCGGTGCGGCATAGAGCGTCGGCGCCTTCCAGTCGGAAGCGTAGCGCACGGCGTAGAGATCCTGGCCGTCGGAGAAGGCGGCGGTGAAGCGCACCAGCACCTGGCGTTCCAGATGCTCGGCAAGCTGCTCGATGAAGGCCAGCGCCTCGGCGATGGCGCCGAGCGGATCGCGATCGAGGCCGAACTGCATGGCGAGCAGGAACAGGAGTTCGGAATCGGTCGTGCCGGTACGCGCCGAATAGAGGTCGTTGTCGAGCATGCTCTCCATCGGCCGACGCAGATGCTCGAAGTCGCCGATCTGGCCGTTGTGCATGAAGGACCAGCGGCCGAAGACGAAGGGGTGACAGTTGTCGCGCCTGGTACCGCCGCCGGTCGCGGCGCGCACATGGGCGAGGAAGAGCGGCGAGCGAATCTGCCGAGCGATACTCTTCAAGTTGCAGTCGGACCAGGCCGGCAGGATATCGCGGTAGCGTCCGGGCTCCGGGTGATCGCCATACCAGGCAATGCCAAAGCCGTCGCCGTTGGTGGCGGTCTTCGCCCGTGTCGCGCAATGGGACTGTTCGATCAGCGAGTGCGCCGGAGAGGTCACCAGTTCCTCGAGATAGAGCGGCTCCCCGCGATAGGCTGCCCAACGGCACATGCTGATTTCACTCCAGCTCCGCTCCGTATCTTTCCGGAGCGATTCGTTAACCATGACGAAGTGCGATGTTCCAACGGAACATGGTAAAAATGCGTTAACACATTCCCCCTTCGTCAAGTGAAGCTAACCGGAACGCACCGTTTTGGCTGTTTCAAACGGCACAACGTCGGTATCGTCGCCGTATTTCGAACAAACATTCCATATTGACAAAACTTGCACAATTCATTTCATTTCGAACTACACGGCAGCGCCGCCAGGGAGGAATTCAGCATGGGCAGCAAGCGCAAACTCGGCATCGGCCTGATCGGCACGGGCTTCATGGGCAAGGCCCATGCGCTCGGCTTCACCATTGCCGCGCGGGTCTTCGACCTGCCCTTCGAGCTCGATCTCGTTTCAGTCGCCGACGTGACCGTCGAAAGTGCGGAGCGCGCCCGTGGTCAGCTCGGCTTCCGCAAGGCGACGGCCGACTGGCGGGAACTGCTGACCGATCCGGATATCGACATCATCGACATCACGACGCCGAACCTTTTGCACAAGGAGATGGCGCTGGCGGCGATCGCCCATGGTAAGCACGTCTACTGCGAAAAGCCACTGGCGCCGACCGTTGCCGAATGCCGCGAGATGGTGGAGGCGGCGGAAAAAGCCGGCATTGTCACCCAGGTCGGCTTCAACTATCTGAAGAATCCACTGATCTTCCTTGCCAAGGACATCATCGAAAGCGGCGAGATCGGCGAGATCCGTTCGATGCGCGGCATCCATGCGGAAGACTTCATGGCCGATGCGCAAGTTCCGTGGGGCTGGCGCCTGAACCCGGCCAGCGGCGGCGGCGCGCTTGCCGATATCGGCAGCCATATCATCGCCTCCATGCGCCACCTCGTCGGCCCGATCAAACAGGTGCTCGCCGAGACCATCATCCAGATCCCGGAACGCCCGCTCGCCGCCGGCTCCAGCGAAACCCGCGCCGTCGAGGTCGATGACATTACCCGCGCCTTCGTGCGGTTCGAAAACGGCGCCACCGGCAGCTTCGAGGCAAGCTGGATCGCGACCGGCCGCAAGATGCAGCACGATTTCGAGATCTACGGCTCGAAGGGCAGCATCGTCTTTACCCAGGAGCGGCTGAACGAGATCCGCCTCTACAAGACCGGCGACGATATCCGCACGCGCGGCTTCCGCACCATCTGGGCGGGGCCAGAGCACCCGCCCTATGGCGCCTTCTGCGTCGCGCCCGGCCACCAGATCGGCTTCAACGACCTGAAGGCGATCGAGGTCAAGGAGTTCCTCGACGCGATCGCCGCGGGCAAGTCGCCGTCGACCGATTTCCGCGAAGGCTATGAGGTGCAGAAGGTGCTCTCGGCGACCTATCAATCGGCCAAGACAAACGAATGGGTGCATATCTAAGCGGTTCCGCGCTGCGCATTTCCGGACGCAAAACCGCTGCGCACTTTGCTGGAAATGCCGCCCATCTTGCTGCGCATTTCCGGACGCAAAACCGCTGCGCACTTTTGCTGGAAATGCTCTCAATTTTGGTGCGCATTCCGGACGGAAAACCGCTTTGCACTTTTCCTGGAAATGCTCCGAGAAAAATAGAACACCTGTTCTATCCCGTTCCTGACTAATCGATTAGGGTGAGGTCGAAAACCAGACTGACATCGAGGGAGACGAGCGAGACATGGCCATGCCGGAAACGACGACAGAGGTGCCGCAGGATTTCGAGGCGCTGAAGGCCGCCATTCTGGAGCGCAAGGCGCAGCTGCCGAAACGGTTGCGCCAGGTCGCCGCCTATTCGCTCGACAATCCTGACGAAATAGCCTTCGGCACCGCAGCTAGCATCGCGACCTCCGCCGAGGTGCAGCCGTCGACGCTGGTGCGTTTCGCCCAGCATTTCGGCTTCGAGGGCTTTTCCAGCCTGCAGCAGATCTTTCGCGCCCGGCTGCGTGAGCGCACGCCCGGCTACGAGGACCGGCTGAAGGCGCTAAGCGCCAACGATCACAGCAAGCTCGAAAGCGGCTCGATCTTCAACGGCTTCGTCGCCGCCGCCCACCGCTCGCTCGACAACATCGCCTCCTCGGTCGATCCCGAAGCTTTCGAGCGCGCGGTCGATATCCTCGCCAAGGCAGACACGATCTACCTGATCGCCAAGCGCCGCTCCTACCCGATCTCCAGCTACATGGCCTATGCCTTCGGCAAGCTCAAGGTGAAGTACCAGCTGGTCGGCACGGCCGCCGGCATCGACGAGGACATGCTGGCCATGGCGACGAAGCACGATGCCGCCTTCGCCGTCAGCTTCTCGCCCTATGCTTCCGAAAGTGCGGCCCAGGCGCGGCTTCTTGCCGAACGCAAGGTGCCGGTCGTGTCGCTGACGGATTCGGCCTTCTCGCCCTTGGCAGAATCCTCGAAAGTCTGGTTCGAACTGGTCGAGGCCGACCATGCCGGCTTCCGTTCGCTCTCCGCCAGCATGGCCTTCGCGATGGCGCTGACGGTCGCCATCGCCGAGAAGCGCCAGCGCTTAGCCGAGGGCAATTAGGCGAAACGGAACATATAGAATGAAAATTCCATATTGACTAAACGTCGGAATTTATGTTTCATACGGCCATCACCCACAGTACGAAAATGGTCGGGCCCGCCAAGGTGTCCGCGGGGAGGAAGCAGTGAGCCAGAACGTTTCGGCACAGGGAGCCAAGCCGCTCGACCTGATCACCATCGGCCGAGCCTCGGTCGATCTCTATGGCCAGCAGATCGGCACGCGGCTCGAGGATGTATCGAGTTTTGCAAAGTCGGTCGGCGGATGCCCCTGCAATATTTCGGTCGGCACGGCGCGCCTCGGCCTCAAGTCGGCGCTGCTCACCCGCGTCGGCGACGAACAGATGGGCCGCTTCATCCGCGAGCAGCTCACCCGTGAAGGCGTCGAGACACGCGGCATCGTCACCGATCCGGAGCGGCTGACAGCGCTCGCGATCCTCGCGGTCGAAAACGACAAGACCTTCCCGCTGCTCTTCTATCGCGACAACTGCGCCGACAACGCGCTCTGCGAAGACGACGTTTCGGAAGAGTTCATCCGCTCCGCCCGCGCCGTGCTTGTCTCGGGCACGCATTTCTCCAAGCCGAACACCGATGCCGCCCAGCGCAAGGCGATCCGTATAGCCAAGGAAAACGGCGCGAAGGTCGTCTTCGACATCGACTACCGCCCGAACCTCTGGGGCCTTGCCGGCCATGACGCTGGCGAAAGCCGATACATTGCGTCTGACCGGGTTTCGGCGCACCTGAAAACGGTTCTTGCCGATTGCGACCTGATCGTCGGCACGGAAGAGGAAGTGCTGATCGCCTCGGGCGAAAGCGACCTGCTCCAGGCACTGAAGACGATCCGCTCGCTCTCCAAGGCGACGATCGTCTTGAAGCGCGGACCGATGGGCTGCATCGTCTATGACGGCCCGATCTCCGACAATCTCGAAGACGGTATCGTCGGCAAGGGCTTCCCGATCGAGGTCTATAACGTGCTTGGCGCCGGCGACGCCTTCATGTCCGGTTTCCTGCGCGGCTGGCTGAAGAACGAGCCGCACGCAACGTCCGCCACTTGGGCCAATGCTTGCGGCGCCTTCGCCGTCTCGCGCCTGCTCTGCGCGCCTGAAATCCCGACCTGGACTGAACTGCAGTTCTTCCTGGAAAATGGCAGCAAGGAACGGGCGCTGCGCAAGGACGAGGCGATCAACCACGTTCACTGGGCAACCACGCGCCGCCGCGACATCCCGCTTCTGATGGCGCTGGCGATCGACCATCGCAGCCAGCTCGAAGACATGGCCGCTGGCGACCAGGCTCTGCTTGACCGCATTCCCGCCTTCAAGATGCTGGCGGTGAAGGCCGCCGCACAGGTCGCGGCCGGCCGCTCCGGCTTCGGCATGCTGATCGACGACAAATACGGTCGTGACGCGCTTTACGCCGCCGGCGCCCACCGCGATTTCTGGATCGGCAAGCCGATCGAACTTCCGGGCTCGCGGCCGCTGCAGTTCGAATTCAGCCAGGATCTCGGCAGCCGCCTGATCGACTGGCCGGTCGATCACTGCATCAAGGTCCTCTCCTTCTATCACCCGGACGATCCGGCAGAGCTGAAAGCCCAGCAGGTGGCAAAGCTCCGCTCGGCCTTCGAGGCGGCGCGCAAGGTTGGCCGTGAGATCCTGATCGAGATCATTGCCGGCAAGCATGGCAAGCTCGACGACCAGACCATTCCGCGGGCGCTGACCGAACTCTACGATGCCGGTCTCAAGCCGGACTGGTGGAAGCTCGAGCCGCAGGCGAGCCGCGGCGCCTGGGCAGCGATCGATGCCGTCATCGAGGCGCGCGATCCGCTCTGCCGCGGCGTGGTGCTCTTGGGCCTCGAAGCGCCCTATGAGCAGCTCAAGGACGGCTTTGCAGCCGCCCGCACCTCGAAGACGGTCCGGGGCTTTGCAGTTGGCCGCACGATCTTCGCCGATGCCGGCCGGGCCTGGCTCGGCGGCACGATGAGCGACGACCAGGCGATCGCCGACATGGCCGGGAGATTCAAGGCGCTGGTCGATCTCTGGCTGCAACTGGGTGAAACAAAGGCGGCATAGGATCGACGCCAAACGTCGGACAATGCAGCAAGCAGGGTGGAACGGGACGATTCCGCCCACGAGGAGGAAACAGATTATGAGCCAGAAGACCGTGCGCCTGACCATGGCACAGGCCGTGGCGCGGTTCCTGACCCGCCAGATGACCGTCATCGATGGCAAGAGGGTGCCGATCTTCGGCGGCGTCTTCGCCATCTTCGGCCATGGCAACGTTGCCGGCGTCGGCGAAGCGCTGCATGCGATCAAGGAGACGCTGCCGACCTACCGCGCCCAGAACGAGCAGGGCATGGCGAATGCGGCGATCGCCTTTGCCAAGGCGAGCTTCCGCCGCCGCTTCATGGCCTGCACCACCTCGATCGGCCCCGGCGCACTCAACATGGTGACGTCCGCGGCGCTCGCCCATGTCAACCGCCTGCCGGTTCTGTTCCTTCCGGGCGACGTCTTTGCCAACCGCCGCCCCGATCCGGTGCTGCAGCAGGTGGAAAGCTTCGGCGACGGCACTATTTCGGCGAACGACTGCTTCCGCCCGGTCTCTCGCTACTTCGACCGCATCACCCGGCCGGAACAGATCATCCCGGCGCTCCGCCGTGCCATGCAGGTGCTGACAGATCCTGCCGATTGCGGCCCGGTGACGCTGTCGCTCTGCCAGGACGTGCAGGCCGAAGCCTATGACTACCCGGAAAACTTCTTCGACGAGAAGGTCTGGGTGCCGCGTCGCATCGAGCCGGATCTCGACGAACTGGCCACGGCGATCGCGGCGCTGAAGGAAGCGAAGAAGCCGATCATCATCGCCGGCGGCGGCGTGCTTTACTCGGAAGCGAGCAAGGAACTCGGCGACTTTGCCGAACGCCACGGCATCCCGGTCGTCGAGACGCAAGCCGGCAAGTCGGCCCTGCCGCATTCGCATACGCTCAACATGGGCTCGGTCGGTGTTACCGGCACCTCGGCATCCAACGCGCTTGCCGAGGAGGCCGACGTGGTCCTCGCCGTCGGCTCGCGCCTACAGGACTTCACGACGGGATCATGGGCGCTCTTCAAGAACGACGCCCTGAAGATCATCGGCCTCAACGTCCAGCCCTTCGACGCCGGCAAGCACAACGGCCTGCCGCTGATCGCCGACGCGCGCGCCGGCCTCAGCCGCATTTCCGGCGGGCTCGGCAGCCACAAGGCCGATCCGAGTTGGACCGCCAAGGCGAAGTCCGGAAAGGCCGAATGGCTGGCGGTTGCGGATAAGGCAACGGCCACGACCAATGCGGCCCTTCCCTCCGACGCCCAGGTGATCGGCGCCGTACAGCGCGCCCGCGGAGCCAAGAACACGACGCTCGTCTGCGCCGCCGGCGGTCTGCCGGGTGAATTGCACAAGCTCTGGCAGGCTGAAGAGCCAGGCGGCTACCACATGGAATACGGCTTCTCAACCATGGGCTACGAAGTCGCTGGCGGCCTCGGCGTCAAGCTCGCCAAGCCCGAGAACGACGTGATCGTCATGGTCGGCGACGGCAGCTACATGATGCTGAACTCGGAGATCGCCTCTTCGATCATGCTCGGCGCCAAGTTCACCATCGTGCTGCTCGACAATGCCGGCTACGGCTGCATCAACCGGCTGCAGATGGGCACCGGCGGCGCCAACTTCAACAATCTGCTGAAGGACACGCACCACGTGGAGCTGCCACAGATCGACTTCGCCGCGCATGCCGGCGCCATGGGCGCCGTCGCCCGCAAGGTCGGCTCGATCTCCGAACTCGAAGCGGCGCTCAAGGAGACCGCGAGCGAGACGCGCACGACCGTCATCGTCATCGACACCGATCCGCTGATCACCACCGAGGCCGGCGGCCACTGGTGGGACGTTGCGGTGCCCGAGGTCTCCGGCCGCGCCCAGGTTAACGCGGCGCGCGAGGGCTATGAGAAGGCGCTCGCCGCCCAGCGCTTCGGCTAAGATTGCTCTTTCGGCGCCCGCGCTTTCCGCGCGGGCGCTTTTCCCGTTTATGCTCACAAAACATCCGTCTTCCGCGGATGGCATCAGAAAGTGAAAGACATGATCCGTTACGGAACCAACCCGATCGCCTGGAGCAACGACGACGATCATTCGATCGGCGCGCATCTGACGCTCGAGGACTGCCTCTCCGATTGCCAGAAGATCGGCTTCGACGGCATCGAGAAGGGCCACAAGATGCCATCCGACCCGGAGGCGCTGAAACAGAAGCTCGGGTCCTACGATCTCGTCTTCGTCTCCGGCTGGCACTCGACCAACTTGCTTACCCATGACGTCGAAACCGAGAAGAAGGCGATCCAGCCGCATCTCGACCTCCTGAAGCACAATGGCTGCAAGGTGGCGATCGTCTGCGAAACTTCGAACGCCATCCATGGCGACGATACGAAGTCGGTCGCCAACGACAAGCCGGTACTGCCGGCCGACCAGTGGAAGACGTTCGGCGCTAACCTCGAAGCGATCGCGCAATATTGCGCCGACCAGGGTATCGACCTCGTCTACCATCACCACATGGGCACGATCGTCCAGACCGGCGAGGAGATCGATCTCCTGATGCAGAACACCGGCCCGGCGACCAAGCTGCTGCTCGACACCGGCCACGCCTGGTTCGGCGGTTCCGACCCGGCCGAGGTCGCGAAGAAATACATGCACCGCGTCCGCCATATCCATTGCAAGAACGTGCGGCCTGCCGTGCGCAAGGTCGTCGAGGGCGAAGGCCTCTCCTTCCTCGAAGGCGTGCGCCGCGGTGTCTTCACGGTTCCCGGCGACAGCGAGGGCGGCGTCGACTTCGTTCCGGTGCTGAAGATCGCGGCCGAGCACAACTATTCCGGCTGGCTGGTGATCGAGGCCGAACAGGATTCGGCCGTGCGCAACCCGTTCGAATACCAGTCGCTCGGCCTGAAGTCGCTGAAGGCCTTCGCCAAGGAAGCCGGGCTCGACAAGTAGGCCCAGACTTTCGGACGCCGGACTTGGAGTGAGTGCCCTCATCGGCGCGGTGAGGGAAACGCAGCGCCCCTCATCCGGCTGCCGCCACCTTCTCGCCGCGCGCGGCGAGAAGGGATATGCTGCAACCGCTCGATCCTCTCAACGGCAGCGGTGAAGTGCAAACGGTGTCCCCTCTCCCCGCAAGCGTGGAGAGGTCTAGGGTGAGGGGCAGACCGCACGACCGGCACCCCATGATAAAGAGTTAGGGAGATCGACATGTCCAAGCTGCTCGTCAAACCGAAGGCCAAATCGGGCCTCATGCAAAACGTGACGCCGGAGAGCGCCGGCTGGACCTATGTCGGCTTCGCGGTCGAGCGGCTGAAGGCCGGCGAGACGACCGAAGGCGAGACCGGCGACAAGGAAATCTGCCTGGTACTGGTTTCCGGTAAGGCGAAAGTCGCCGTCAACGGCGAAAGCTTCGGCGAACTCGGCGAGCGCATGACCCCCTTCGAGGGCCAGCCCTATGCCGTCTACATACCGAAAGGCAGCCGCTGGCAGGCAACGGCCACCTCGAACCTCGACCTCGCCATCTGCTCGGCGCCGGGCGGCGACGGCTTCAAGGCGAAGGTCATTGCGCCAGGCACCCATCCGCAAATGACCCGCGGCAAGGGCACCAACACCCGCTACGTCACCAACATCATGCCGGAAGATGACGGCTCGGCGCAGTCGCTGCTCGTGGTCGAGGTGATCACGCCCGGCGGCCACACTTCCTCCTACCCGCCGCACAAGCATGATCAGGACGACCTGCCGGCCGAAAGCTATCTGGAAGAGACCTATTACCACCGCCTGAACCCGCCGCAGGGTTTTGCCATGCAGCGCGTCTATACCGACGATCGCTCGCTCGACGAGACCATGGCGGTCGAGGACGGCGATGTGACGCTGGTGCCGAGGGGCTATCATCCGGTCGCCGCCGTGCATGGCTACGACGTCTACTATCTCAACGTCATGGCCGGGCCGAAGCGCATCTGGAAGTTCCACAACGCCCGCGAACACGAGTGGCTGTTCACCGGCGTGTAAGTTTCCACTTACGCGTCAACTGCACCAGCTTTCAGATGCAGCCAGTGACGGCCGTCGTCGATGGCGCCATCCAAGCGCAAACGCGGAAAGCGGCATACACTTTTTGCGGCTCCGCTCTAGCTTCCCTGCTTTCAGGGAGGCCTCCATGCACATCAACGGGCAATGCCACTGCGGCCTTGTGACCTATGAAGCCGAGATCGATCCGGCCGACGTCGCGATCTGCCATTGCACCGATTGCCAGCAACTGACGGGATCCGCCTATCGCGTGACCGCCGGCACGGCACGCGAGAACTTTCGACTGACCGGCGGCGAACCAAAGCTCTATGTGAAGATCGGCGACAACGGCCGGCAGCGGCTGCAGTTCTTCTGCCCGAATTGCGGCTCGCCGATCTACACGACCGGCACGGACGAGGACGCGCTCGAAGTCGGCATCCGGGTGGGTACGATCAATCAGCGCCGGCAGCTCCGGCCACGGTCGCAGATCTGGTGTTCCTCGGCCCTGCCCTGGATCGGCGACGTCAGGAAGCTGCCCGGACGCGATCGGGATGAAGCGCCCTACGCCTAGAGCACGATGTCTTCGGACGGAATGCGGGCGGACGACCGCAAGCAGGCTCCTTCATCCCGTTCGCGCCACTCAGGCGGCGGCGCGAAGACCTTCCTTCAGCGGCGCCCAGGCTTCGCCTATGACGACGGATGCAGGCGTCGCCGTCATCTGCGACGAGCACGCATCGGGGTTGGCCGCGAGATAGGTTTTCACGAGGTGATAGCCGATCGTATAGCCGGCCCAACGTGGCAGGGCGCGATCGCAGCCGAAGAACCAGCCGGCATGATCATAGCCGTCTTCCCAGAGTTCCCGCTCGGCGCGTTCCAGCAAGCCCGCCCAATCGCCTGCCGCAATCGCGTGGTTCCAGGCATGGCCGTCGCCGCCGTTTATCTCGGCCTCGAAGGCATCAGCAAGGCCTTCGGTGACCAAGGCTTCGCCGAGCTTGGAGCCATAGCCGCAGGTCGCGTGGCGGAAGGAATGATGGAGTTCATGCGTCAGCATTCTCCGCACTTCTTCGGCGGCGAGACTGGCAGGGAAATTCTCGTTGTCAGGGTCGAGCGTGAGGCAAACCAGGCCCCTGCGATGGCAACTGCCGGCCACGCCCATTTCCGGAATGGTCTCGCCCGGCCTGTTTTCAACGACGATGTCGATGGGAGCGGCACTGTCCGCGGCCGGAACGCGCGCGCCGACCCGATGGGCGGTATCACGCACCTGGCGAAGAACCTCTTCGCGCCAGGGGGCAAGCGATCCATACGCTTCAAGGAAGTGAACACGCAGGTCCAGCATCTGGCGAATCTCCCGTCATCGACATCACTCTACCGCGCGGCAAGGTAAGCATGCGGCCGGTGTTTGCAACGCCGAACGAGGGAAAGTTTCAACCTGCAAGCGAACCTGCGGCAAAAGGCGCAGGCTGGACAGTAACCATCGGCGCCCGCCTGACGCCAAAAGCTGCACCGATGCCGATCAGAACCGGATCGTCGTAGCCGATCACGGCGATGCCGGCTGCAAGGTCGCGCAAGGTACCTTGCCAGCGCCGCTCATTGTCGCGGCTGACATTGGCCGAGATGACGACCGGAGTCTCGCCGCCTAGCCCTTCCTCCCGAAGGCGTGCGGCGATGGCCGGTGCGGTGCGACCGCCCATGTAGAAGACCGTCGTGGTCTTCGGGTCAGCCAAGGCGCGCCAGTCCATATCAGCGGGAAGGCCGCCATGGCGGGAATGGCCGGTGACGAAGCGTACCGCCTGCGCATGATCGCGATGGGTCAGCGACACACCAAGGCGCGCCGCCATCGCGCTCGCGGCCGTGATGCCGGGCACGACATCAACCGGAATGCCCTCGTCCTCCAGACGGGCGATTTCTTCGCCGGCACGGCCGAAGATCATGGGATCGCCGGCCTTCAGCCGAACGACGCGTTTGCCGGCGCGCGCCAGCGCCACCATCATGTCGTTGATGTCCTCCTGCCGGCAGCTCTCGCGCCCGCCGCGCTTGCCGACCAGCATACGCTTGGCTTCGCGGCGGGCGAGTTCCAGAACCTCGCTGGAAACGAGATCGTCGAACAGGATGACATCGGCCGCCTGCAGGGCCCGCACGGCTTTCATCGTCAGATACTCGCTGTCGCCGGGACCGGCGCCGACCAGCGTCACACGGCCGGTGGCGGCATGGTTCGCCGACAGGCGCTCCATTTCCGCCACCAGCCGCGTATCGACACCCTCCTCCGGTGTCGCCTGAAAAGCGAGATCGACGAAACGTTCCCAGAAGGCGCGGCGCGGGGCGCCCGGCTTGAGCCGCGTATTCACCTTGTCTCGCAACGCCTGCGCCAGCGCCGCCCAGTCCTTCAACACCGGCGGCAACAACGTCTCGATACGCCGACGGATCGCCTGGGCGAGAATGGGCGCTGCGCCATCTGTCGAGATCGACACGACGACCGGCGAGCGATTAACGATCGAGCCGAACTGGAACTGGCAGAAGGCAGGCTTGTCGATGACGTTGACCGGTACACCGGCCTGCTGGGCTGCCGTGAAGAAGACCTGCGCTTCCTCATCGCTGTCGCAATCGGCAACCGCGAGTGCTGCACCGGAAAGCGTATCCGGCCTCCAGGCTTCGTTGTGGTGAATGAAACGACCCGACGGGTGAGCGGCACCCTTCTCGAGCAGCGCCGCGCAAACGTCGCCAAGTTCTTCCACGGGCGCGTAGACATGGACCTCGGCGCCACAGGCGGCCAGCAGCTCCGCTTTCCACGTCGCAGCATCGCCGCCGCCGGCGACGACGACGCGCTTGCCTTCGAGCGACCAGAAAACCGGCAGCTTGGCGAGTGCCGCCATACGCGCCGGCTCGGCGCGCGATTGCTTTTCATTCCGCAGCGGCAGCAAGGCATCCATCGATGATCCCCCTGATTTCGGCGCGGCAGGAGCCGCAATTGGTTCCGGCACTCACGCCCTGCCCGACCGCTTCAACCGAGCGGCAGCCGCCGCGCACAGCAGCAACGATCTGGTTGACGCCGACATTGAAGCAGGAGCAAACGGTCGCCCCCGGGTCGGGCCTGTCGGCGCCGGGTCGGCCGGCGACGAGCGCGAAGCGCATGCGCAGATCCGCGTGCGAGGCGCTCAGCTGCTCGACGGCCCAGTTGCGGGCAACGGCGACCGGTTCCGGCGCCAGGAAGAGTGCCAGCAGCAGGCGATCGCCGTCGAAGAAGGCAAGGCGGCGCTGACCGGTGGGGCCGTCCACATAGCCGATCGGCTCGATATCCTGATCAAGCTGAAAGGTCTTCCGGCACCAGGTGGCCCAATCCTCCGGCGCCACTTCGGTCGCAAGCTCCAGACGCCAACCGCCGCTTGCCTTGGCGACGGCCCAGTATCCGAGATCGAGGCCAGCGGGTTTTGCCGCGCTGACGGCGAAGCCGTAGACAGAGGCGCAAAAGCGGCGCACCGCAACGGCAGCATTTTTCGAAGCCGGCTGGCCCGAAACCGGATCGGTGACTGGTGGGACCAGCGCGTCGATGCGCGCCTTTGCCGCGAACTGATCGTTCCAGTGCATCGGCACGAAGAGATTGCCGCGCGCCTGGCGCTCGGTGATCAGCGTGCGGACGATCGCCGAGCCATGCGGGCTTTCGAGCGTGACGAGGTCGGCCGCGGCAATGCCGAGGCCCATCGCGTCGCGCGGGTGGATCTCGGCGAAAGGCTCGGCGAGATGAGCCGAGAGCCGCGCACTTTTCCCGGTACGGGTCATCGTGTGCCAGTGGTCGCGCACGCGGCCGGTGTTCAAGGTGAAGGGAAAGGCCTCGCTGACACGGTCCGGCACAGCGCTTTTCACCGCCACGAAACGAGCGCGCCCATCCGCATGGAAAAAGCCACCATCGGCAAAGAAGCGTGTCTCGCGCTTCGGCCCTCCCTGCGGCTGCGGCCACTGGAACGGAGCGAGTGCATCATAGTTGGGAGCGTCGATCTTCGCATGCGCACCGATATCGAAATCGCGCCGCCCGGCATTTTCGAAGGCCGAAAGACCGGCATGTTCGGCGAAGATTTCCGAGGGCGTGGCAAAAGCGAAGGCACCTTCGAAACCCATGCGCCGGGCGACTTCGGCAAGCTGCCACCAGTCGGCGCGCGCCTCGCCGGGGACAGTGAGAAAGCCGCGTTGGCGCGAGATGCGGCGCTCGGAATTGGTGACCGTGCCGTCTTTTTCGCCCCAACCGAGCGAGGGCAGCAGCACATGGGCGTGGCGGGTGGTGTCGGTTTCTCGGAGCACATCGGAGACGACGACGAAGGGACAGGCCTCGAGCGCCGCCTCGACGGCATCGGCATCCGGCATGGATACGACCGGATTGGTCGCCATGATCCAGATCGCCTTGATGCGGCCATCGGCAACGGCACTGAACATATCGACGGCCTTCAGCCCCGGCTTTGCGGCGATTGACGGCGCGCCCCAGAAGCGACGCACCTGATCGCGGTGCCCGGCCTTCTCGATGTCCATATGGGCGGCGAGCATGTTGGCGAGGCCGCCGACCTCGCGACCACCCATGGCATTGGGCTGGCCGGTGAGCGAAAACGGCCCCATGCCCGGCCGGCCGATGCGGCCGGTGGCGAGATGACAGTTGATGATGGCGTTGACCTTGTCGGTGCCGACAGAGGACTGGTTGACGCCTTGGCTATAGCAGGTGACGACTTTTTCCGTCGTTTCGAACAGGCGGAAGAAGGCGGCGATTTCCGACGGTTCGAGGCCGGTCGCCCGGACCAGTGCTGCTTCATCGATCGCGGCCGTGGCAAGGGCTTCGGCAAAGCCGCTGGTGTTGGCGGCGACATAGGCATAGTCGAGGGCCGCACTTGCCGCCAGATACGCGAAGAGTGCATTGAACAGCGCCACGTCGCCATCGGGGCGGATCGCCAGATGCAGGTCGGCGATATCGGCGGTCATCGTGCGGCGCGGATCGATCACCACCACGCGCATGTCCGGTCGCGCCGTCTTGGCGGCCGCAAGGCGCTGGTAGAGCACCGGGTGACACCAGGCGAGATTGGAGCCGGCGAGCACCACGAGGTCGGCGAGCTCCAGATCCTCGTAGCAGCCCGGCACCGTGTCCGAGCCGAAGGCGCGGCGGTGGCCGGCAACCGACGAGGACATGCAGAGCCGCGAATTGGTGTCGATGTTGGCCGACCCGATGAAGCCTTTCATCAGCTTGTTGGCGACGTAATAGTCTTCGGTCAACAACTGGCCCGAGACATAGAAGGCGACCGCATCCGGCCCGTGTTCGGCAATCGTCTGAGCAAAGCGCTCCGCGACGAGATCGAGCGCCTCGTCCCAGCCGGCCTGCTCGCCGCCGATTTCCGGATTCAGCAGCCGGCCGTCGAGGTCGAGGGTCTCGGCCAGCGCCGAGCCCTTGGAGCAGAGCCGGCCGAGATTGGCGGGATGATCCGTGTCACCGCGGACGGCAACGGCGCCATCTTCAGCAACCGTTGCGATCACACCGCAGCCGACGCCGCAATAGGGACAGGTGGTCTTGACCTCCCGCTCCATGGCTATTCCGCCGCAATCAGCAGGCTTTCGAGCGCGATAAAGAGCGCGCCGCCGTCGATGCGCACCGGGATCGTGCGTACCGCGCCCTCGTCCGCCCCGAGCGCCTTGCCGGTCTCGAGCGAAATCACCCAATTGTGCAGAGGGCAGGTCACCGCCGCGCCGTGGACGATGCCCTGCGACAGCGGCCCGCCCTTGTGCGGGCAATGATCCTCGATGGCGAAGACCTCGTTTTCGGCGGTGCGGAACACCGCGATCTTGCCCTCAGGCGTCTTCACGCAGCGCGCGCCCCTCAGCGGAATGTCGGAAATGTTGCCGATCGGATGCCAGTTCATGTCCATCACCTCACTCCGCTGCTTCAGAAAAACCGACCGTCGCCATCGGCCGGAACTCGTGTTTGTCCTTGCCGGAGACGCGCTCCGACCAGGGATCGACCTGGGCGAATTTCTGGCTGAAGACGAAGCGGTCGAAATAGGCCTTGCGCTTCTCGGCATCGCCCATGATCTGGCGGCGGATCTCGTCGAGGCCGACGCGCTTTGCCCATTTGTAGATACGCTCGAGGTAACGGGCCTGCTCGCGGTACATCTGCGTCAGCGCCACGATGTGCTCCAGCGCCTCATCCTCGGTCTTCACCAACCCGAGAACTTCCGTGCCCTTGATGTCGAGACCGGCCGCACCGGCGAAATGAATCTCGAAACCGCTATCGACGCAGATGACGCCGATGTCCTTGCAGGTCGCCTCCGCGCAATTGCGCGGACAGCCGGAGACGGCCATCTTCAGCTTGGCGGGCGTCCACGAGCCCCACATGAACTTCTCGATGCGGATGCCGAGACCGGTCGAATCCTGGGTGCCGAAGCGGCACCAGTCGGAGCCGACGCAGGTCTTCACCGTGCGCAGCCCCTTGGCATAGGCCTGGCCGGAAACGAAGCCGGCCTTGCCGAGATCGGCCCAGACGGCCGGCAGGTCTTCCTTCTCGATGCCGAGCAGGTCGATGCGCTGGCCGCCGGTCACCTTGACCAGCGGGATCTCGAACTTGTCGACGACATCGGCGATCGCCCGCAGTTCGCCGGAATTGGTGACGCCGCCCCACATGCGCGGCACCACCGAGTAGGTGCCATCCTTCTGGATGTTGGCGTGGACGCGCTCGTTGATGAAGCGCGACTGGTAGTCGTCGGCATATTCGTCCGGCCAGTCGCAGACGAGGTAGTAGTTGAGCGCCGGCCGGCACTTGGCGCAGCCGCAGGAGGTCTTCCACTCCAACTCCTGCATCACGGCCGGAATGGTCTTCAGGCTCTTCGCCTTGATCAGCCGACGGACATCATCATGGCCGAACTCGGTGCAGGTGCACATCGGCTGGACCGCCGCCGGATTGTAGCTTTCGCCGAGCGTCAGCGACATCAGTTGCTCGACGAGACCGGTGCAGGAGCCGCAGGAGGCGGACGCCTTGGTATGAGCCCGCACGTCGTCGAGTGAGGTCAGGCTCTTGCCGGTAATCGTCTCGACGATCTTGCCCTTGCAGACGCCGTTGCAGCCGCAGATCTCCGCATCATCCGGCAAGGCTGCAACGGCCGCCATAGGGTCCAGGGGCGATCCCCCCTGATAGGCCTGGCCGAAGATCAGTGTTTCCCGCATTTCGGTGATGTCGGTGCCACGCTTCATCAGGTCGTTGAACCATGCACCATCAGCAGTCTCTCCGTAGAGCACCGTGCCGATGATGCGGTTGTCCTTGAGCACCAGCCGCTTGTAGACGCCGGCGGTGGCGTCGCGAAGGACGATTTCCTCGCGTTCGTCGCCGTCGGCGAAGTCACCGACCGAATAGAGGTTGATGCCGGTCACCTTCAGCTTTGTCGGCGTATCGGAATGAACGAAGGCGCCGCTGCGATCGCCAGCCAGGTGTCGTGCCGCAACCCGCGCCATCTCGTAGAGCGGTGCCACAAGGCCATAGACCATGCCGCCGACCTCGGCGCACTCACCGACCGCCATGATGTCCCCGTCGGAGGTCAGCATGCCGGCGTCGACGACGATGCCGCGATTGGTGGCAAGCCCCGCCTCCTTGGCAAGGCCGACATTCGGCCGGATGCCGACCGCCATCACGACCAGGGTCGCCGGGATGATACGGCCGTCGTCGAGCTCGATGCCCTCGACTTTCTCATCGCCGACAATCCGCTTGGTGTTCGCCTTGGTGATGACCTTGATGCCGCGCTCCTCGACAGCCCTTTGCAGGAGATAGCCGGCGGCCGGATCGAGCTGCCGTTCCATCAGGGTCGGCATGACGTGCAGGACGGTGACGTCCATGCCGCGGGCGCTGAGGCCGGCCGCGGCCTCAAGACCGAGGAGACCGCCACCGATGACGACAGCCTTTTCGCGCGACTGGGCCGCAAGAAGCATCGCCTGCACATCGTCGAGATCGCGATAGGTGATGACACCGCGCAGATCCTTGCCCGGGACTGGAATGATGAAGGGCACCGAACCGGTTGCGATCACCAGCTTGTCATAGCTCTCCGTCACGCCATGGTCGGAGGTGACGGTCTTGGCGTTTCGATCGATGGCAACGATCTTGTGACCCTTGTACAGCGTGATGCCATGCTTGATGTACCAGCCGTCGCCATGGATGATGATCTGTTCGTAGTCCTTCTCGCCCGAAAGCACCGGCGACAGCATGATGCGGTCATAGTTGACGCGCGGCTCGGCGTTGAAGATCGTCACCGCGTAGCGGCCGGGCGCCTTCTCGAACAGTTCTTCCAGCATGCGGCCCGGCGCCATGCCGTTGCCGACGATCACGAGCTTTTCGGGGGTGTGTTCGGCCATGGTGATCACTCCGCAGCTTCGACGAAGCGGTGGCGCTCATAGAGAAACTTGAGCACGGCTTCGCGGCATTTGAGGTAGGTTCGGTCGCCGGCAAGCTCGATGCGCCGGCGCGGACGGGCGAGCGGCACGTCGAGGATTTCGCCGATGCGGGCCGACGGTCCGTTGGTCATCATGACGATGCGATCGGAAAGCAGCACCGCCTCGTCAACATCGTGGGTGATCATCAGCACGGTGTTGCCGAGTTCGGCATGGATCTGCATCACCTGGTCCTGAAGATGCGCGCGGGTCAGCGCATCGAGCGCGCCGAAAGGCTCGTCGAGCAGCAGCACCTTCGGCTCCATGGCAAGCGCGCGGGCAATGCCGACACGCTGCTTCATGCCGCCGGAGATTTCCGACGGGCGCTTCTCGGCCGCATGCGCCATCTGCACCAGCTCGAGATTGCGCATCGTCCAGTCGTGGCGCTCGGCCTTGGCTTTCGTCGCGCGGAAGACCTTGTCGACGCCGAGGCGGACGTTCTCGTAGACCGTCAGCCAAGGCAGCAACGAATGGTTCTGGAAGACGACGGCACGGTCCGGCCCCGGCTCGTCGGCAACCCGGCCGTCGAGCAGTACGACGCCGGTCGTCGCCTGGGTCAGGCCGGCAACGATGTTGAGCAAGGTCGACTTGCCGCAGCCGGAATGACCGATGATCGAGATGAACTCGCCCTTGTCCACCGACAGCGACACCTGTTTCAGCACCTCGGTGCGGGTGCCGCCGCGCTCGAAGCTCTTGTCGATCAGTTCCAGCGAAAGATAGCTCTTGGTCATGGCTTTCCCCTCTCTCAGGCGGTTGCGGTGCCGCGGGTGACGACGCGGCCGACGAGGGCAATGAGGCGATCGAGCAGGAAGCCGACGATGCCGACATAGATCAGCGCGACGATGATGTCGCTGATCAGCGAGGAGTTCCAGGCGTCCCAGATGAAGAAGCCGATGCCGACGCCGCCGATCAGCATTTCGGCCGCAACGATCGCGAGCCAGGAGAGACCGATGCCGATACGAAGGCCGGTGAAGATGTAGGGGGCTGCGGCCGGCAGCATGATCTTGGCGAAGTACTCGAACGCGTTGAGACGCAGCACCTTGGCGACGTTCTGGTAGTCCTGCGGGATGTTGCGGATACCGACGGCGGTGTTGATGATGATCGGCCAGATAGCGGTGATGAAGATCACGAAGATCGCCGAGGGATTGCCGTCCTGAAAGGCGGCAAGCGACAGCGGCAGCCAGGCGAGCGGCGGCACGGTGCGCAGCACCTGGAAGATCGGATCGAGTCCGCGCATGGCAAGCTGGCTCTGGCCGACCAGCGCGCCGAGCGCGATGCCGACGACGGCGGCGAGTGCATATCCTACCGCGACGCGCTGCAGGCTTGCCGCGATGTGCCAGAAGAGCCCCTGGTCGACACCCTGGCCCACATAGAAGGGATGGGCGATCAGCTCCCAGCTTTCTTCCATCACGCGCGTCGGTGACGGCAGGCTGGAATCGGGCGCCGAACAGAGGATTTGCCAGGCGATGAGGATCAACGACAGGGTGACGATAAGCGGCGCAATGTTGGCAGCACCGGCGGTGATCCGTGCGAGCCACGGACGGCTGCTTCCAGGCTTTGCCGAGTGGGTCAAGGCGATCACGCGCGCGGCAGGCCGCGGCGCCGACTGGTCCTTGAGTTTGAGGTTGGTGACGGTCATGGCCGTTCTCCTTGGAATTCGAAAACGGACGGTCGCGAAGCACTGGCCGCGACCGTCGCAATGGTCAGGCGACGCGCGAGATGGATAGGCTCTTCAGGTACGCCTGCGGATCGGCGGGATCGAAGACCTTCCCGTCGAAGAACTTTTCGACGCCGCGCGAAGTGGATGCCGGCACGTCGGTCACCCCCAGATCCTTGGCGGCCTCGCGCCAGATGTCTTCGCGGTTGACCTTGGCGACGAGCGCGTTGACGTCGGTATCGGGGGCGAACTTGCCCCAGCGGATGTTCTCGGTCAGGAACCAGCTATCGTGGCTCTGGAAGGGATAGGACGCGTGATCGCGCCAGAACTTCATGAAGTGCGGGCTCTGTTCGACGACCTTGCCGTTGCCGTAGTCGTATTCACCCTTGAGCCGATCGACGATGTCCTTCGGCGGTACGTTGAACCAGCTGCGCTTGCCGACGATTTTCGCCAGCTCGTCCTTGTTGGCCATGTCGTCGCACCATTGCGCCGCTTCCTGGATGGCCATGGTGAGCGCCTTGGCGGCGCGCGGGTTCTTCTCCACCCAGTCGGCCCGCATGGCGAAGGATTTTTCCGGATGTTCGTTCCAGATCTCGGCGGTGTTGACGGCGGTATAACCGATCTTCTGGTTGACGAGCTGTTCGTTCCAGGGCTCGCCGACGCAGAAACAGTCCATGGTGCCGACCTTCATGTTGGCGACCATCTGCGGCGGCGGCACCACGATGGTTTCGACGTCCGTATCCGGGTCGATGCCGCCGGCGGCCAGCCAGTAGCGGATCCAGAGATCATGGGTTCCACCGGGGAAGGTCATCGCCATCTTGGCGGCAGCACCTTCTGCCTTCTTTTTGGCGAAGGCTTCCTTGAGGGCCGAGGCGTCGATCCCGACCTTGAGATCGGCGTATGCCTGGCCGACCGAGATCGCCTGCGCATCGAGATTGAGGCGGGCGAGGATTGCCATCGGCAGCGGCTGGTTGTTCTGGGTGACCTTTCCGGTCGAGATCAGATAGGGCATCGGCGTCAGGATATGGGCGCCATCGATGCCGGAACCGGCGGAGCCCAGCACCAGGTTGTCACGCGTCGTGCCCCAGGAGGCCTGCTTGACCACCTCGACGTCGGTCATGCCGTATTTGTCGAAGAGCCCCTTCTCCTTGGCGATGATCAGCGGCGCCGAGTCGGTAAGCGCGATGAAGCCGAGTACCGCCTTGGTGGTTTCCGGCCCGGAGCCTTGCGCAAAGGCACCGGATGGGAAGGCCGTCTTGACCGCGCCGAACAGTGCAGCGGTCGCGGTGGTCTTCAGCAGGCTGCGGCGGGTCAGACCGCCGGTCGAAAACTTGGTCATGCGCAGGTTCCTCTGCTGGCCGGATAACGGACATAAAAAAACGCCGCTCGGTGATTGCGTCCGGGATCGGGAGGAATCCTCGGGAACAAAACCTTGCGACGTCGGTGTCTTCGGCAAACGCGATCTGGCGTTTGATTTCGCTTCGATCGCCGTTGACCGAAGCATTTCAAGAAAAGCAAAGGCCGTGCCAGTTCGTCGGCGCGACAGTTAGCGCCTTGAATTAAAACCGTAATTTTCGGATGCGAGTGCGGCGCCCATAAATGCGCCTATTGTAGAGCCTGCTGAATTATTGTGCGGTGCACATATTCCGCGTCGAGACTCTGCACAAACATGGTGCGCCATGCTCAGCTCTCCAGCTCGACCGAAGCGTGCGCCATCGAGGCGCGAACGGGGAAAGAGCGGATATAGGCCTCGATATCAACGGGATCGAAAACGTGGCCATCCATGAAGCGCTCGCCCGGTCTGTCACCCTCGATACGAATATCGGCATCGGCGGGAGCGGCCGCCGTGCCGAGTGCCTGGCGATAGATGTCGGGGCGATAGGCGGCAGCCGCAAGCGCCTGCATGCCTGGTGACAGCCGTACCTGCCCCCAACGCACCATCTGGCTGTAGATCCAGAGTGCCTGACCGGAACGGGGATAGTTGGCGTGATCGCGATGGAAAACGAAATAGTCGTCGATCACGCGCCTGTTGCCGGCCGCATCAATGGCGAACTCGCCGGCGAGAACCCTGCGGATGATTTCGACCGGGGCGCCAATGTAGCGGGGGGTGGCAAGCAATTCGGCAAGCGTGCCGCGATTGTCAGGCACATCGCACCAGCGCGCCGCCTGGTCGAGCGCCACAAGCAGCCGCGATACGGTCTCGGCGTTGCCCTCAGCCCATTCTGGTCGCATGCCGACCACCTTTTCCGGCGCCGATGGCCAGATATCCTGCTTGGCAGCGACAATGCGCCCAAGACCACGCTCGGAGGCCACCATGTTCCAGGGGGCGCCGACGCAGAAACCGTCGATGGCGCCGGCAGCCAACGCATCCGAGGTCAGCGGTGGCGGCACCACCACGAGCTTGACGTCGCGGTCGGGATCGATGCCGCCGGCCGCGAGCCAGTAGCGGACCTCGTAATTGTGCGAGGAGAAGGGATAGGTGACACCGAGCCTTGGTGCCGCCTCGCCGTCCCGGCGCATGCGCGCAAGCACCACTGCGAGCGCGCGCGCATGGGCAAGCGCATCCCCAACCTCGCCAAGACCGCTCTCCTCCTGCATGCGCGCAAAGAGCCGGTTGGACAGCGTGATCGCATTGCCGCCACGCCCGAGCGAGAAAGGGGCGATCGTCGGCGAGGGATTGGAACCTAGGCCGAGCATGGCGGCCACCGGCATCGGCGAAAGCATGTGGGCGATATCGAACTGACGAAAGGCGAGCCGGTCGCGCACATTGGCCCAGGAAACGTCCTTGACCAGATCGAGCGTCAGCCCTTCCCTGCGGGCAAAGCCGAGCTCCGCCGCCACGATCAGCACGGAAGCGTCGACCAGCGGAATGAAGCCGGCGCGGATGGTTCGTGTGCCTTCGCCGCCGAGCTTCACCGGCGCGGGCACGCCCTCGCCCATCGCCGCGCCGGGTCGCGAATTATCGATGGTCGTCATGATGTTCACTCCGGTGTCTCCTTCCGACGGCTCGACCATGACGCAACCGTCACATCAGCAGCCCTGCGGCCGTCACCACGCTTTGC
The DNA here is from genome assembly GCF_052115125.1 of Ensifer sp. 2TAB8. NCBI lineage: Bacteria > Pseudomonadati > Pseudomonadota > Alphaproteobacteria > Hyphomicrobiales > Rhizobiaceae > Ensifer > Ensifer sp. 2TAB8. Next base: position 865,783 of record NZ_JBFRGB010000001.1, read on the forward strand.
GCGATATCCGACATCTTCTTCTTTTCGTTCATCGCCGTCTGACGCAGCAGCGCGAAAGCCTCATCCTCGGAGAGGCCGCGCATCTTCATCAGGATGCCCTTGGCGCGCTCGATCACCTTGCGCTCTTCCAGCGCCGATTTCGCATCGGCGAGCTCGCGCTGCAGGCGGCTGAAGGCGTTGAAGCGGCTGACGGCCATGTCGAGGATCGGCTTGACGCGCTCCTTCTTCAGCCCGTCGACCACATAGGCCGAGACGCCCGCCTCGACCGCCGCCTCGATCGAGGCCGTATCGGAGCGGTCGACGAACATGGCGATCGGCCGCCCAACTGTGCGGGTGAGCTGAAACAGATGCTCCATCATGTCGCGGTTGGGGTTTTCGATATCGATGACGATGACATCGGGCCGAAGCGTCTCGATGGTGCGGGCCATGCCCTGGACTTCATGAATGACCGTGACCTTGCGGTGGCCGGCCTCATGCAATCCCTCCTCGATAATCGAGGCGCGGATGGCGTTCTCGTCAATGACGAGAATGGTGAGGTCCCGGTGCGTCATGCGTCGATCATGATGCGGCGCAGCATTTTTCGCAACAGGATTTGCACAATGTTTTGACATTTCAATACTATGCTCAAAATTTATGCGAAGCGCCGTTTGATTGGGCGAGGCGGAGACGATAGCGGGAGACGCTCGGACGATGTAAAAGAACGACGAGCAACAGGATCGGCGCGCGGATGGCAAAGGGTCAGTTCAGGATACTGCGCAGCGCGACCGCGGGTATTGACGCGGTCGAGGCGGAATCGCGCCATTCCTTCGCCCGCCACACTCACGACCAGTTCGGCATCGGCCTGATCTACCAGGGCGCCCAGAAATCGCTCAGCGGCCGCGGCGTGGTGGAAGCCGGCGCCGGCGACATGATCACCGTCAATCCCGGCGAGGTGCATGACGGCGCACCGATCGGGGATGCCGGTCGCTCCTGGCGCATGCTCTATTTCGATCCGTCCGTCATCGCTGCCGCCGCCAAGGATATCAGCCAGGGCCGTTCGGATGCCGCCGAGTTTGCCTCACCGGCTTTCAAGGATGCGGACGCGGCAAATCAGTTCCGGGCGCTGTTCGCAACGATCACAGACCCGACAACAGAGAACGAGGCGATCCGGCGCGAGGAGCGGCTTCTGCTGCTGCTTGCGAGCGTTCTTGCCACCGGCAGACCGGAGTACCAGGAAAGACCGGCAACGGTCACCGCCGCAAAGACGATGATCGACGATGATCCGACAGCTGCGATCACCCTTGCCGACCTCGCGACCGAGGCAAGGCTGAGCCGGTTTCAACTGGTGCGCAACTTCGCCAGCGCGGTCGGCCTGACACCGCATGCCTATATCGTCCAGCGCCGCATCGATCTTGCTCGCCGCCTGATCGGCGAGGGCACGCCGCTGGCGGAGGCTGCGTTTGCCGCCGGCTTCGCCGACCAGAGCCACATGACGCGCGTCTTCGTCAGCAAATATGGCCTCTCCCCGGGCCTTTATGCCGAGGCAAGGCGGGATGAGGAAAAGTATGCGCGGTTCTCCGCCCGCATCCCGCTCTAAGCTGTCAGAATCGAAGTAGCACCCGCAATTCCGTTCAAGACCCGCCCCCTCCCCGGGCGCATGGCTGCACCGGCTGCACAGCGACAGGCGCGGCGCTGCAACGGAGAACGGACATGTCGAAAAAATTCCAGGGCTATCTCTATCTTTCGCTGGCGATGATCCTCGTCGGCAGCACCGTGATCGCCAGCAAGATCATTGCCGCCGGGCTTGCACCCTTCACCGCGACAGCCCTGCGCTTCGCCATCGCCTTTCCGCTCTTCCTGCTGTTGATGTGGCTCACCAGGACGTCATGGCCGAAACTTAAAGGCCGCGACTGGCTGATCCTTCTTGCGCAGGCAGGCGCCGGTAGCGTCGGCTACACCACCCTGCTGATCGCCGGCCTGAGCCTGACGCCGGCAACCGATGCCGGCGTAGTGATCGGCACCCTGCCGGTGGTTTCCGCCGCCATCGCCATCCTCATTCTCGGCGAACGCCCCGACCGTCGGATGCTGGCGGCGATCGCGCTCGCCGCTGTCGGCGTGCTCACCATCGTCTTCAAGCCCGGCGAGGACGGCGGCCATTCTCCGCTCGGTATCGCGCTCATCTTCGGCGCCGTCATCTGCGAGGGCTTGTTCATCCTTCTCAACAAGCGCGTGAAGGCAGAGATCTCGCCCCTGGCGCTCTCGACACTGATGACCGGCCTCGGCTTCGTCGTCGCTCTCATCCCCGCCCTCTTCGAGGCGCATGCAACTGCCGCGATCGACAAGAACGCGATCCTTGCGGTCCTCTATTATGCCCTCATCCCGACCGTTGCCGGCTTCGTGCTCTGGTATGCGGGATCGGCGAAAGTGAGCGGCACCGAGGCCTCCGTTTTCACGGCGCTGGCACCGGTCTCGGCGGTGATCTTCGCCTTTCTGTTGCTCGGAGAGCCGGTTGGCAGCCATCAACTGCTTGGGATCGGCTGCGTGCTCGGCGCCGTTCTCGGCCTGACCGTGCCCCAGATCATTGCCAGCCGAAGGACCGCACGCAGCTTTTCCGCCGGAGAGGCTTGAACGAGAATAAATGCATCCATTTCGAGGGCTCCTCATGCACTTCCAACACGCAGACGATATCTGGCGCGACTTCCCGGAGCTGAGCGCCGGTACGCTTTTCATCAGCGGCATAAGCGGCGACGTTTCGGTCGAGGACCATATTCACCGTTTCCAGGCGATCGCGAATGACCGCCTGGAAACGGCCTCGGAAAGCGACCTGCCGGCAATCCAGGCCTGGCGCCGGACCTTTGCCAGGATGGGGCTGAAGCCGACGCAATATCGCTCGGCTTCTGAAGCCTTGCTCCGACGCTTCCGGAAGGAAGGCAGCTTGCCGGCGATCCATCCGTTGATTGACCTCTGCAACGCCACCTCGCTCGCCTTCGCGATCCCGATCGCCGTCTTCGACCTCTCCCACGTCAGCGGTTTTCTGCACGTCCGCCGGGYGGCCGGCAGCGAGACCTATCTGACCTTCTCAGGAGAGACGGAAAACCCGGAGCCCGGCGAAGTGATCTTTGCAGATGACGAAGGGCAGGCGCATGCCCGGCGCTGGACCAATCGGCAGAGCGGCCACTCGGCGATCCGACCTCAAACGACGCATGCACTGATCGTTGCCGAAGCCCTGCACGGGACGGCACAAGAAGATGTCATGCGGTTGATCGTCACGCTTTCGGAGGCGATCGCCGCAGCCTGGGGCGCTCGCCCGAGCACGGCCATGCTCGATCGCTCGTCGCCGCGTTTCGACTTTTCGATTTAGGGGGCATTCAGATATGACGCATCGGCGCCGAGGTGCTGGCCGGCGCCCTTGGGCACCGGCCGGAGCGAAATCGATCAGGCCGCCTTGGCGACGTGATATTCCTTGATCGCAACCATCTTGATCGCCGGATAGCGCTCCGCCTCGTAACGCAGCGAGAAGCTGTCCTGTGCGAGAAACACCGGGTCGCCATCGAGATCGCGGGCGATGTCGCCACGACGGGCCGTGACGAACTTGTCGAGTTCGGCAGGCTGGTCGGAGGAAATCCAGCGGCAGACCGAGAAGCGCGACATTTCGAAGGATACCGGCAGGCCGTATTCTGCCTGCAGGCGCTCCTTCAACACGTCGAGCTGCAGAGCGCCGACGACGCCGACGATTGCCGGCGAGCCGTCTTCCGGCGAGAACAGCTGCACGACGCCCTCTTCGGCCATCTGCTGCAGCGCTTCCTTCAGCTTCTTCGCCTTCATCGCGTCTTCCAAGCGCACGCGGCGCAGGATTTCAGGCGAGAAGTTCGGCACACCCTGGAACACCAGCGGCTCACCCTCGGTCAGCGTGTCGCCGATGCGGAGCGTACCGTGGTTCGGGATGCCGACGACGTCGCCGGCGTAAGCGGTGTCGGCGAGCTGGCGCTGCGAGGCGAAGAAGAATTGCGGGGCGCTGAGGCCCAGCTGCTTGCCGGTGCGCGACAGCCGCGCCTTCATGCCGCGCTCGAGCTTGCCGGAGCAGACGCGGGCAAAGGCGATACGGTCGCGATGGTTCGGGTCCATGTTGGCCTGGATCTTGAAGACAAAGGCCGTCATCTTGTCATCGGTGGCGTGCACCGTGCGAATATCCGCGACCTGGTCGCGCGGCGGCGGCGCGATGTCGCCGAGCGCGTTGATGAGGTCGCGCACACCGAAGTTGCGCAGTGCCGAGCCAAAGAACACCGGTGTCAAATGGCCTTCGAGGAAGGCCTTCTTGTCGAAGGGCTTGCAAGCCTCGATCGCCAGCATCAGTTCTTCGGTAAAGGCACCGCGCTCGTTTTCCGGCAGGCGATGGGAGGCCATTTCCGGACCGTTGACCTTGGTCGGGATTTCCTGCGTGTCAGAGCCGCGCACCGTGTTGTCGGCCAGGTGATAGGAGCCGCAGAAGGTCTTCGAGCGGCCGATCGGCCAGGTCACAGGCGCGCAGTCGAGCGCCAGCTTTTCCTCGACCTCGTCCAGAATCTCGAAGGGATCGCGGCTTTCGCGGTCCATCTTGTTGACGAAGGTAATGATCGGAATGTCGCGCATGCGGCAGACTTCGAAGAGCTTCAGCGTGCGCGGCTCGATACCCTTGGCGGCGTCGATGACCATGACGGCCGCATCCACCGCCGTCAGGGTGCGGTAGGTATCGTCGGCGAAGTCTTCGTGACCGGGCGTATCGAGAATGTTGAAGACGTTGCCGCCATATTCGAAGGTCATCACCGAGGTGACGACCGAGATGCCGCGCTCACGCTCGATCTTCATCCAGTCCGAGCGGGTCTGAATGCGATCCTTCTTGGCCTTGACCTCACCGGCGAGCTGGATAGCACCGCCGAACAGCAGCAACTTTTCCGTGAGCGTGGTCTTACCGGCGTCCGGGTGCGCAATGATCGCAAATGTGCGGCGGCGGGAGACCGCCTCGGCGAGAGTTTCAGCCATGTCGTAAAATCCTGTGAGTTGCCGCGTCCTTTACAGGCTCGGCCCTGATTATGCAATTGACCGCGGCGCCCGCGGCCCGGCTTATGCGGGCATGAGCACGCACCCTTCCGTATCCCGCCCGACCCTCAACCTCGTTCGCCTGCCGCACGGCGAAGGCCTGGAGCTTCCGGCCTACGAGACCGCAGGCGCCGCCGGCATGGATTTGCGGGCCGCCGTTCCCGCAGACCGGCCGCTCATGCTCACCCCGGGCAAGCGCGCCCTGGTGCCGTCAGGTTTCATTTTCGAAGTCCCCGCTGGCTACGAAGCGCAGATCCGCCCGCGCTCGGGCCTTGCCTTCAAACACGGCATCACCTGCCTCAACACGCCAGGCACCATCGACAGCGACTATCGCGGCGAAGTGAAGGTGCTGCTCGTCAATCTCGGCGACGAGGATTTCCTCATCGAGCGCGGCATGCGCATTGCCCAGATGGTGATCGCGCCCGTGACCCAGGTTGCGGTCCGCGAGGCAGACGGGGCCAGCGAGACGGCACGCGGCGCCGGCGGCTTCGGCTCGACCGGCGTTTAAGCCGGACTTCCCATTAAACCAGCGGCGGCAGGCGGCGCTTGACCGGCGACGACTTGACGATCGAGGTGTTGGTCTGCGCCTTCTCGGCAATGCGGTCGAGGATCGTGTCGAGCTGCGCCATGTCGCGCACGAAGAGCTTGGCGATGAAGCAATCGTCGCCGGTGACCTTGTCGCATTCGACGATCTCGGGCGTGTCCTGGATCAGCCGCTCGACAATGTGCAGCATGCCCGGCATCGGCCGCACGCGGATGACCGCCTGCAGGGGATAGCCGACCTTCACCGGATTAAGCGCAATGGTAAAGCCATCGAGAATGCCGCGCTCTTCCAGCTTGCGCAGGCGATCCGCGGCACTCGGCGAGGATAGCCCGGACTCCTGCGCCAGCTCCTTCAGCGACACCCGTGCATTGGCGGCAAGAATGTCGAGGATTCGTCGGTCAATCTCGTCCAACATCACGGCACCATAAGTCACAACAGCAAACAGAACTTCGATAATTAGGCAATCTAGCACAATTGCCTTCTTACATCCATGGGAAAGGCGGCAGGCTCCAGCTATTCTCCGATCATCAACATGGAGCAGCATCATGAACACCGAACTCAAACGCGGCAGCATCGAGATGACGGCAGCAATGCTGATCTCCGGGACCATCGGCTGGTTCGTGCTGCTGTCCGGACAGCCGGTAACGAGCGTCGTGTTCTGGCGCTGCGTCTTCGGGGCGGTGACGCTCTTTGCCATCGCCTGGGCGCTTGGGCTGCTCGACCGTCGCCACTTCAGCCGGCGGATGCTGCTGCTTTCCGTCCTTGGAGGCATCGCGATCGTCGTCAACTGGCTGCTGCTCTTTGCCGCCTATTCCCATGCCTCGATCTCGATCGCGACCATGGTCTACAATACCCAGCCCTTCATGCTCCTGGGGCTCGGCGCGCTGTTTCTCGGCGAGAGGATCACCACCACCAAGATCTTCTGGCTCTCGGTCTCCTTTGCCGGCATGCTCGCGATCATCGCGGCCAAGCCCGGCCAAGGTTTCGCGCCGGAGAGCTATCTGATCGGCGTCGCCCTTTCGATCGGCGCCGCCTTCTTCTATGCGATCGCGGCGATTGCGACGAAGCTGCTCAAGGGCACGCCGCCGCATCTGATCGCACTGATCCAGGTGATCACCGGCACCCTGATGCTGGCGCCGATGGCGCTTGCGGCCCCTGCCCCGTCCGGAGGGGCGCAATGGTCGATCCTCGTCACCGTCGGCGTCATCCACACCGGGCTGATGTATGTGCTGCTCTACGGCGCGATCCAGCGACTGCCGACGCATATGACCGGAGCGCTTTCCTTCATCTATCCGATCGCTGCGATCGTCGTCGACCGCATTGCCTTCGGCCACCAGTTGCAGCCGATCCAGATCCTCGGCTCGATTGCGATCCTGATTGCCGCCGCGGGCATGAATCTCGGCTGGCAACTTCGCCTGCCCTCTTTTATCAAGCGTAAGCGCGAAGGGAGAACTGCATGATCACCTGCTACCTGAAATACGTCATCGACCCATATAAAGCGGCCGAGTTCGAGCACTATGCCAAGCTCTGGATACCGCTGGTCAACCGCCTCGGCGGCACGCATCACGGCTACTTCCTGCCGCATGAAGGGGCGAACAACATCGCGCTCGCGCTGTTCAGCTTTCCGAGCCTTGCCGCCTACGAGACCTACCGCAAGGAGATGGCTGCGGATCCGGAATGCCAGGAAGCCTTCGCCTATGCCGAAAAGACGCGCTGCATCGTCAGCTACGAGCGCAGCTTCATGCGGCCGGTTTTCGAGTAAGCCAGCTCCGGGCTTGAGAGAGGCATCGGCAAGCGCGCGTTAGCGCCGTGCCTCCGACGCCATGCTCAGCGCAAAGCCGAACAGCGCCGTCCCCATCGCCCAGCGCTGCACCACCATGAACAGTGGCCGACCGGCGAGGAAGGCGGCGATGCCGCTGGCCGCAAGCGCAATCATCGCGTTGACGGTGACGCTGGTCATGATCTGGATCGAGCCGAAGACCAGCGACTGGCCAAGCACGTTGCCAAGCTCAGGCCGGATGAATTGGGGCAGCAGCGAGAGGTAGAGCACCGCCACCTTGGGATTGAGCAGGCTCGTCAGAAACCCCATGGCGAACAGCTTCTTCGGCCCATCCTTCGGCAAATGCTTGATCTGAAAAGGCGAACGCCCACCGGGCCGCACAGCCTGCCAGGCGAGATAGAGCAGATAGCCGACRCCGGCGATCCGAAGGGCGTCATAGGCGAAGGGCACCGCCAACAGGAGTGCGGTGATACCGAGCGCGGCCGAGACCATGTAGACGACGAAACCGAGCGCCACGCCACCGAGCGAGATCAAGCCGGCACCCGGCCCCTGACTGATCGATCGCGAGATCAGGTAGATCATGTTTGGCCCCGGCGTCAGCACCATGCCGAGAGCAAGCAGGGCAAAGCCGATCATGTCTTTCAACTCGGGCATGGAGAGGCGCCTTTCGCTCGTTTTCTGCAAGCTCTACCGATCCGGCGCCAGCGGACAATGCGAGACTTGTCACCGGATCAATTTTGTCGCCGCGTGCCATTGGTCGTCACTCCTTGATTTCCCTTTTCGCGCCGTTTGCGCTAGAAACCGGCATCACCATCGGAAGGAAGTCCCATGACGCTCGCGGCCCTTATCGCCTATAGCGGCGCGCTCTTCATCGCTGCAGCCATCCCAGGCCCCGGCGTGACGGCGCTCGTTGCGCGCGCTCTCGGCTCCGGCTTTCGCGAAACCTTCTTCATGGGTCTCGGCGTCATCCTCGGCGACATGATCTACCTGACGGCGGTCGTGCTCGGGCTGGCGCTGATCGCCCAGACCTTCACCACCCTCTTCCTGGTGGTAAAACTCGCCGGCGTCCTCTATCTCGGCTATATCGCCTGGAAGCTCTGGACCGCGGGGCTGCTGCCCGAGGATATCAAGGCGAAGCCCTCGACGAATGCGGCGATGTCCTTCCTCTCCGGCCTGCTCGTCACGCTCGGAAACCCGAAGACGATGCTGTTTTATGTGGCGCTGGTGCCGACGCTGATCGACATCGCGGCGATCGGCCCGCGCGACTACGGCCTGCTGCTGACCGCAACCTTCCTTGTGCTCCTGACAGTGCTCGTTCCCTACATGTTGCTCGCCGCACGCGCACGCCTTCTGCTCAAGCAACCCAAGGCACTGAAGGCGCTGAACCGCGTTGCCGCCAGCGTGCTCGCCGGAACGGCCGCCTACATCGCCGTCCGCGCGAGCTGAAAAAACTTTTCCCGAACAACGACTTCGCCGGTGGTTTTTCCTTCGGCGGATCGTCGCTCCGTGTTTGCCGTTCTGGAATTGCGCGGCCATTGTTCCTATTCTTAAAGCGCGTCGCGATCTTCAGATCCGCTCGCCGCGCTTCAAGTTTATGGTTTTTCGCATGTCGTTATCACAGAACCGCTGCACACTTTTGTGCGACATGCTTTAGGCCAAGAGTTCACGCCCAAGGGAGAAACCGATGTCCGACACACGCAAGCCCGGCCGCGGCCGCGTCTATTCCTCGATCACGGAAACGATCGGCGACACGCCCATCGTGCGACTGGACAAGCTTGCCAAGGAAAAGGGTGTCAAGGCGAACCTGCTCGCCAAGCTCGAATTCTTCAACCCGATCGCCTCGGTCAAGGACCGCATCGGCGTGGCGATGATCGAGAGCCTGGAAGCGCAAGGCAAGATTACACCCGGCCGCACGACGCTGATCGAGCCGACCTCGGGCAATACCGGCATCGCGCTCGCCTTCGTCGCCGCCGCCAAGGGCTACAAGCTGATCCTCACCATGCCGGAGACCATGTCAGTCGAGCGGCGCAAGATGCTGGCTCTGTTCGGCGCCGAACTGGTGCTGACTGAAGGCGCGAAGGGCATGAAGGGCGCGATCGCCAAGGCGCAGGAACTGGTCGAGACGTTGCCGGACGCGATTATTCCGCAACAGTTCGAAAACCCGGCCAATCCGGAAATTCACCGCAGGACGACGGCAGAGGAAATCTGGAACGACACCGACGGTGCTGTCGACATCTTCGTGTCCGGCATCGGCACAGGCGGCACGATTACCGGCGCCGGCCAGGTGCTGAAGGCGCGCAAGCCGTCGATCAAGGTCATCGCCGTCGAGCCGGAGGAATCTCCCGTGCTTTCCGGCGGCAATCCCGGGCCGCACAAGATCCAGGGCATCGGCGCGGGCTTCGCCCCTGCGATCCTCGACACCACGGTCTATGACGAGATCGTCACGGTCAACAGCACTGAAGCGATCGAGGCCGCCCGCCTCGTCGCAAGACTTGAAGGCGTGCCGGTCGGTATTTCTGCAGGCGCAGCACTGACCGCCGCGATCGAGGTCGGCCAGCGCGAGGAAAATGCCGGCAAGACCATCGTCGTCATCATCCCATCCTTTGCCGAGCGCTATCTCTCGACGGTGCTGTTCGAGGGTCTGGGTGGTTAGTCCACTGCTCTCCAACGTTCCGTAAGGGCGCCGAGGGCGCCCTTTTTTCGTTCTGCCTTGCGGCCGGCAGCCCCGCTTCAGCCAGCCTGCTCGGTGAAGCCAGCGAGATTGGCGAGCGTCGAGCGAAGGCCGGCGTCGTGATCCTCCTTGGAAATCCCCTCCGGCACGTTCTCGCAGGTGACGCTGACGTGGGTGCCATCTGCCAGCGGCTCCAGCGCCCAGGTGATCCGCATCGTCCCGGCAAGGGCCGGATCGTCGGATTGAAACTCGGACTCCTGCACCACGCACCGATCCTGCTCCAACGCGACGAAGCGGCCAGAAACAATGTCGGTGTCCTCCGAGCTCTTGCCCTGCGTCCTGTCGTCCGGCGCCTCGTAGATCAGTTCCATGCGGAAGAGGCCGCCGACATGGGGCTCAAAAGTACGCACCTGCCCCTTCATGCCTTCGGGCGGCAACCAGACCGCAACGGCAACGGGATCGATGAGCGCGGCATAGATGACTGATGGCGGCGCCTTGATCAGACGTTCGGCGCGATCGGTTCTTCTGCCGTCTGATGCATCCGTCATCCGGTTCACTCCCTGTCGGCTAATTCAAGGATGATTGTACCGGAGTTTGCGGCGGCGGTGAGATACACCTCATCCGCATCGCGCGAGATCGACAAGCGCGGCGCTGACCCGGGAAAGACCCGTCCATCACAAGACTGATCAGCGCGTCCAAGCGTTTCGAGCAGCGGCTATGCCTGGGGGAGAACATAGTGTCGGAACCTCAAAACAAGAAAACATGGATCGATTGCCGCACTGGGGCGATCGCTATGCCGCCGCCTGCAGCCGCTCGCCGGCGATCCGATAGGAAATCGCTTCGGCAAGATGAATACGGCCGACCGTTGCGGCACCGTCGAGATCGGCGAGGGTGCGGGCGACCTTCAGCACGCGATGGTAACCTCGGGCGGAGAATTTCATCTTTTCGGCCGCATCCCGCAGAAGCTGCAGCCCCGCCGCGTCGGGTGCTGCGATCTTCTCGATCAGCGAGGTCGACGCGCGGGCATTGCTGGTCAGGTCCGCGCGGCCGAGGACGGCAAAGCGGTCGATCTGCATGGCACGGGCGCGAGCGACACGACGCGCAACGACCTCACTGATTTCGGCCGCCGCCGGCTTCAGCAGATCGGCGGCGCTGACGGCCGGCACGTCGATGCGGATATCGATGCGGTCCATCAGCGGACCGGAGATACGCGCCTGATAGTCGGACATGCAGCGCGGCCCGCGGGCGCAGCTGCGGCCGGGCTCGCCGGCCATCCCGCAGCGGCAGGGATTCATGGCGGCAACGAGCTGGATCGCGGCGGGATAGCTCACCCGGTGATTGGCGCGGGCGATGATGCATTCGGCAGTCTCGAGCGGCTGGCGCAGCGCGTCGAGCACCTGCGGCGAGAATTCCGGAAACTCGTCGAGGAACAGCACGCCGTTATGGGCGAGCGAGGCCTCGCCGGGCTTGGCGCGCAAGCCACCACCGACCATGGCCGCCATGGTCGCGGAGTGGTGCGGCGTGCGGAACGGCCGCCGGTCCGACAGCTTGCCGCCCGGCAGTTGCCCGGCGATCGAATGGATCATCGAGACTTCGAGAAGCTCGGCCGGATTGAGCGGCGGCAGGATCGACGGCAGGCGGGCGGCGAGCATCGACTTGCCTGATCCGGGCGGGCCAACCATCAAGAGATTGTGGTTGCCGGCAGCGGCCACCTCAAGCGCGCGCTTGGCGCTCTCCTGGCCCTTGATATCGGCGAGGTCGGGCAGGTTAGATGCGCCCGAGCGGATTGCGGCCTCCGGCCGCGAAAGCACCTGCGTGCCGCGGAAATGGTTGGCGATGGCGATCAGGCTGCGCGGCGCCAGGATATCGATCTCGGCCCCGGCCCAGGCCGCCTCGGGTCCGCTTTCGGCCGGGCAGATCAGCCCTTTGCCGAGCGCATTGGCGCCGATTGCCGCAGGAAGCGCACCGGCAACTGCGGCAATGGTGCCATCGAGATTGAGTTCGCCGATCACAACGTATGGCGCCAGTGCATCGCCGGGGATGGCGCCGAGGGCTGCCATCAGCCCGAGTGCGATGGCGAGGTCGAAATGGCTGCCTTCCTTCGGCAGGTCGGCGGGCGCGAGATTGACGGTGACCCGCTTAGCCGGCAGGGCGAGACCGGAGGCATGCAACGCGGCCTGTACCCGCTCGCGGCTTTCGGCGACGGCCTTGTCCGGCAGGCCGACGATCTGCATGCCGACCTTGCCCGGCGCGACCATCACCTGCACGTCAACAGGCAGTCCCTCGATACCCTGAAATGCCACCGTGCTGACGCGCGCGACCATGCTTGCCCCCTCGCCCAGGCAGCCCGGCTATCGGGCGCCGCAACCGCCCAGAGTTGCAGACAGAAGCCTTGCACGGATAACGCACAAAAACAAGAACAATTACAGAACATTCGAAAGGAGGCGGACGCACCGACAAAGGTGCAGTTCCGGCAAACGGCCGCGGGCGAAGGCCCGCAGCACGCTTCGTCGACCGGAGTAGTCTATCCGCTAGCGCCGATCAGGCGCGCTTGCGCTCGATCGCATCCCAGAGAAGGCTGGCGACATCGGCGCCGCCGAACTTCTTGACTTCGCGAATGCCGGTCGGCGAGGTCACGTTGATCTCGGTCATGTAGTCGCCGATGACGTCGATGCCGACGAAGAGGAAGCCGCGGGCCTTCAGCGCCGGAGCGATGCGTTCGCAGATTTCCTTTTCGCGCGCCGTCAGTTCGGTCGGCTCCGGGCGGCCGCCGGCATGCATGTTGGAGCGGGCGTCATGCTCGGCCGGAACGCGGTTGATGGCGCCGACCGGCTCGCCGTCGACGAGCAGGATGCGCTTGTCGCCCTTGCGCACCGCCGGCAGGTATTCCTGGGCGATGAAGGGCTCGCGGAACATCTGGCCGAACATTTCCAGAAGAGAAGAGAGGTTGCGATCGTCGCGCGTCGAATGGAAAACGCCGGCGCCGCCATTGCCGTAGAGCGGCTTCAGGATGATGTCGCCCATCTCCTGGCGGAAGCTGGCGATTTCGGCGGGGTCGCGGGTGATCAGCGTCTTCGGCATCAGGTCGGCAAATTCGGTGACGAAGATCTTCTCCGGCGAATTGCGCACCCAGGCCGGATCATTGACGACCAGCGTCTTCGGATGCAGGCGCTCGAGAAGATGCGTCGAGGTGATGTAGGCCATGTCGAAGGGCGGATCCTGGCGGAGCAGGATGACGTCCATCGTCGAAAGATCGACGCGCTCGGCTTCGCCAAGCGTGAAGTGATCGCCCTTGACGTCGCGCAGCGTCATCTGCTGCGCGCTCGCATAGACCTTGCCGTCGCGCAGCGACAGTTTCTCAGGCGTATAGTGGAAGAGACGATAGCCGCGCGACTGTGCCTCGAGGCTCATGGCGAAGGTGGAATCCCCCGCGATGTTGATGCCCGAGACATGGTCCATCTGGACCCCGACATTGACGATTTTCGCCATCTACCCATCCCTCATGGATCACGGATAGCCGTGATCGATTTCAAACCGCCGGAACGGAAGAGGACGGAAAACCGCTGCCCTCTGCCGCACTGGCAAAGCCCTCGACATGTAGAATGCGGGCGCGCCTTAGGCAAGGAGAGGCGAGCCTATTCAAAGCCCTCAATGGCGCAGGTGATGAGATCGTGGTCCGAAAGCGGACGACCGGTTTCATCGAGCGAGGGGACGACGCGGGTCTCGCCGATCTTCAAACCGCGCGACAGGAACCAGTCGAGCTTCATCGCCCGCTCCGGCCAGCGGGTGATGAGGCTCGGACGCGTGGTCATGATGTCGAGCGAGCCGCCGTGGCGGGTAAAGCCGCGTGCGGCACTGACGGCAAAGAGGCCTTCGGCCTCGAAGTCGCCGCCGGCGTGGTTGCCGGTGTTGAGATCGCCGCCGATCAGCACCGGCAGGCCCGGGAAAGTCTCGTCGAGGGCATCGATCAATTCCTTGACCTGGCGCTCGCGATAGACGGCGGTCGTTGCGCTTTCGAGATGAGTGGCGACGGCGACGAAGGACCCCGCCTCGGTCTCGATGACGGCGCCGATCGCAAAGCGCTCGCCAAGGCGCGGCTGCTCGCCATCGGTGAACCAGAGGCGTTCGCCCCACAGGCGTAACAGGAACGGACGGCCGAGCGGCATCGATGCCATCAGCGCATTGCCGTGAAACCCTTTGGCGTTGAAATCGTCCTCGCAGAATTCGCGCTCGGTGTCGGAGCCGAGGCCAAGCTCGATGAACTCGATGCCATAGGCGTATTGCATGCCGAGCGTATCGGCGACTTCGGCGGTCGGATGACGCTGGCCGGTACGGGCCATGCCGTTGTCCATTTCCGAAAGCAGGACGACCGGAGCATTCGTTGCGGCCAGATGCGCGGCACTTTCCGCCGGGAACAGGCAGCGTTCCAGGTTCCAGGCAGCAACGGTGAACGGAAAGGCGAGCGGCGTATCCGACGAAGGCGTGCCGCCGACCTCGATGCTGTTCATCTCCGGGCGTGCGCCCATGGCGGCGTCATGGGCCGCAATGGTGCGCACGATCGACGCAAATCCCTCGCGCAGTTCGAGCGAGGGAACGGCTAGCTGCTCTACGATTTCAAAGATCACGATGCGGTCTCCAGACGAAGGGTCTGCGCCGAGGCTTCGCCCGCAAACGACGTGCCGCGCTCCAGCCGCTTGCCAGTCTCCGGCGAGAAGAAATGCAGGCGGTCGACGGCGATGGTTACAGCGAGATCGCCCGACAGCGGCGTTTCCGGCGACAGCGCGATGGTGAGGGCCTGGCCCTCGACGGTGCCATGCACGAGCCGCTGGGCGCCCAGTTCCTCGACATAGTCGACCTGGAGCAGCATCGCGTCTTCGCCGACACCGGCAAGCCGGAGATCCTCAGCGCGCAGGCCAACGGTCACAGCGCCCTCCACCGGCGCGCGGCCGGCGAGGTCTATCCGGTGGAGGCCGATCTGCAGGCTGCCGCCTTCGATGTGTCCCTTGACGAGGTTCATCGCCGGCGAACCGATGAAGCTCGCAACGAAGGTCGAGGCCGGACGGTGGTAGACGTCGAGCGGCCGGCCGATCTGCTCGATGCGGCCGCCATTCAGAACCACCAGCCGGTCGGCGAGCGTCATCGCCTCGAGCTGGTCGTGGGTGACGTAGAGCGAGGTCGTGCCGAGGCGCTTCTGCAGGCGCTTGATTTCGCCGCGCATCGAGACACGCAGCTTGGCATCGAGATTGGAGAGCGGCTCGTCGAACAGGAAGGCCGCCGGCTTGCGTACGATGGCGCGGCCCATGGCGACACGCTGGCGCTGGCCGCCGGAGAGCGCGCGGGGTTTACGGGAAAGATAGGGCTCAATCTCCAGCATGCGTGCGGCTTCGGCGACACGGGCGTCGATCTCGGCCTTCGGGGTCTTCCGGTTCTTCAGGCCGTAGGCGAGGTTGTCGTAAACAGTCATGTGCGGATAGAGCGCGTAGTTCTGGAAGACCATGGCGATATCGCGCTCGGCCGGATCGACGTCGTTGATCACGCGCGAGCCGATCGTGACCGTGCCCTTGGAGATCGTTTCAAGGCCAGCGACCATGCGCAGGAGCGTGGACTTGCCGCAGCCGGACGGGCCGACCAGCACGATGAATTCGCCGTCCTCGATGTCGATCGAGACGGATTTCACCGCCTCGACATTGCCGTGATAGATCTTCGAGACCTCGGCGATGGTAATGGCCGCCATGGCTGCCTCCGTAAATTTGGTGTCGTTTCAGAAGCGGGCGGGACCTTTTGTCCCGCCGCCGCTCCGCTTACTTGTCGCTTTCGGTCAGGCCCTTGATGAACCAGCGCTGGAAGATCACCACGATCATCACAGGCGGCAGCATGGCGAGGATCGCCAGCGCAAAGGCCTCGTTATAGTCAGGAATGTTCGAGCCGACCCAGACGAGAAGGATCTGCTTGATGCCGCGCACCAGGGTGAAGAAGCCTTCGTCGGTGGTCATCAACGTGGGCCAGAGATACTGGTTCCAGCCGTAGACGAACATGATGATGAAGATCGCTGCCATCATGGTGCGCGAGAGCGGCACCAACACGTCGATGAAGAACTTGAACGGCCCGGCGCCATCGATGCGCGCCGCCTCCAGCAACTCGTCCGGCACCGACTTGAAGAACTGCCGGAAATAGAAGGTGCCGGTCGCAGACGCCAGCAGCGGCACGATCAAGCCGGTATAGGTGTTCGTCAGCCTCAGCGTGTTCATCACTTCGTAGGAGGGAAGGATGCGCACTTCGAGCGGCAGGAGCAGCGTCGTGAAGATCACCCAGAAGAAGAACGTCGCCAGCGGAAAGCGGAAGTAGACCAGCGCATAGGCCGCGAGCATGGAGAGCACGATCTTGCCGACGGCGAAGCCAAGCCCGAGGATCATCGAGTTCAGCATCATGTTGAAGCCGGTGATCTTGCCGGTGAAGCCGCCCTGACGCGTCAGCACGGTCTGATAGGTCTCGACGAAATGGCCGCCCCAGGTGAGGCTCAGGCCGTTGCGGTGGATATCGGCCGCCTCGTGCGTCGAGGTCATGAAGGCGACGACAACCGGCGCCACCATGATGAAGACGCCGAAGAGCAGGATGATGTGGTCGAAAATCTTGGTGCGATACATCGGCCCGACCTCAGTTGTAGTGCACGCGCCGCTCGATGAAGCGGAACTGGAAGATGGTGAGAACGAAAACGATCAGCATCAGGATCACCGATTGGGCCGAAGAGCCGCCGAGATCGTTGCCGCGGAAACCGTCCATGTAGACCTTGTAGACAAGGGTGATCGGATTGTTGGCGGCCTTGTCCTTCACCATCACATCGATGACGCCGAAGGTGTCGAACAGCGCATAGGTGACGTTGATGATCAAAAGGAAGAAGGCGGTCGGCGCGAGCAGCGGCAGGATCACCGTCCAGAAGCGACGGAAGCCGGAGCGGCAATCGATCGCCGCTGCCTCGCGCACCGAGACCGGAATGCCCTGGAGCCCTGAGAGGAAGAAGATGAAGTTGTAGGGGATCTGTTTCCAGACCGAAACGACCACCATGGAAAACGCGGTGTCGAAGTACTTCAGGCCAACCTTGATGTCCCAGCCGAACCAGCGGGCGAGCTCGACAATCGGGCCGATATGCTGATCGAAGAACATCATGCCGATGAGGCCGGCGACCGGCGGCGCGATGGCATAGACCCAGATGAGCAGCGTCTTGTAGGCCGCGTTGCCGCGGATGACGCCGTCGGCCTTGACGGCGAGCAGCAGGCCGATCGACAGCGCGAAGAATGTCACCAGCGCTGTGAAGACGGCGGTAAAGCGGGCAATTCCGAGATATTCGCCCGACTTCAGCACGTCGGTATAGTTGGTCATGCCGACGAAGGTCGAGCCAAAGCCGAAGGGGTCCTCGAGATAGAAGGACGACTGGATCGCCTGGACCGACGGCCAGTAGAAGAAAATGAAGATGATCGCGAGCTGCGGCGCGAGGAAGAGGTAGGGCAGGAACGGCGATGAGAACTGCACGCGCTTGGCAGCACTTTCCCCTTCGCCACTCGACTGGCCACCGAAAGACCGGAAGGCGCCGAAGTGACGCCTCCCGGTCCGGGTTCCGGTTCCTCCCCGCGCTGCGGGGAGGAGATCTGTCGCGGTCGACATGGGAGATCAGCCGGCGGTCTTGGCGAAACGAGCGAGCAGCTCGTTGCCTTCCTTCTCGATCGTGTCGAAAGCGTCCTTGACGGTCGTTTCGCCCGAGAAGATGCGGCCGTATTCGCGTTCCATGATTTCTCGGATCTGCGGATAGAAGCCGAGGCGGTAGCCCTTCGACCAGTCGCCGGCCGGCAGCATGAGCTGCTTGATGCCGACTTCAGCGACCGGCTTCTCCTTGTAGTAGCCATCCTTCTGGGCGAGCTCGTAGGCTGCCTTGGTGATGGCAACGTAGCCGGTGGCCTTGTGGTAGAAGTACTGGATCTCGGGCGAGGTCAGGAACTGGAAGAAGTCGGCGACGCACTTGTTTTCTTCATCCGACTTGCCGGACATGGCAAACAGAGCAGCACCACCGATGAAGGAGTTGGTGCCGGCGCCCTTGATCGAACCCCAATAGGGCAGGAAGGTCGCGGAGAACGGCATCTGCGCCGTCTTCTGCAGGCCGCCGAAGGAGCCCGACGAACCGATCCAGAAGGCGGCCTTGCCTTCTTCGAAGACCTTCTGGTTGTCGTTCCAGCCGGCGCCGTAGAAGGCGAAGTAGCCCTCATCCTTCCAGGCCTTCAGCTTGTCGAACATCATGACGAGGTTCGGGTCGGTGACCTTCAGCTGCGTGTCGACGACGGCGTCATAACCGTTGTTGTTGGTGGCGAACTGGATGTTGTTGCGCGAGAAGAAGTTCTCGGTGAACTGCCAGGTGAGCTGCGACTGGACGAGCGGGATGTAGCCGGCTTCCTTCAGCTTCGGGGCAACGGCCTCGAACTCTTCCCAGGTCTTCGGCGCTTCGACGCCGGCCTTCTTGAGCGCCTCGTCGTTGATGTACATGATCGGCGCCGACGAGTTGAACGGCATGCCGACGAACTTGCCTTCGCTGTCGGCGTAGAAGTAGCGCACGCCATCGATGAAAGCGTTGCGGTCGAAGTTGTGGCCGGCCTTGATGATCAGGTCCTCGGCCGGGATGACCGCGCCCTTGGCGTTGATGATGGTGGCGGCGCCGGCGTCAAACACCTGCAGGATGTTCGGCTGTTCGCCCGAGCGGAAAGCGGCGATGCCGGATGCGAGCGCCTCTTCATAGGTGCCCTTCGAAACCGGGGTCAGCGCACAGGCGCTCTGGGCTTCGTTGAACTTCTTGGAAACTTCATTGATGACTTCGCCGTTGCGGCCGGCCATGCCGTGCCACCAGGTGATGTTGGTTGCGGCAAACGACGACGTTGCGGAAAAAGCAATAGTAAGGGCTGCGAGCGAAAACTTCTTGAACATGACTGTCCTCTCCACCGGATTACGGATGGCAGTGGACTAGTGACCTTCAATGACAGGCTGGTTACGCTTTTGTGTCGGAACGATTACAAATTCGAGAATATGTTCCAAGTCGAGGCGCGGACGGAACGCATCAACCATTTCCTCCTCGGCCGCGCCGCCTCAAAAGGCGTCCGGCAGATGCCGCGGCCAAGCCCACGGCGTCACCGTGACGATATCGTAACGTACTGAAAGCCTGTTGAAATCCGGTTGTTTGGCGAGCCAGAGATCGCTCGCGGCACGTATGCGCTTTTGCGCGGTGGCCGTCACCGCGAAGACGCCTTCATCAGCAGAGCGGCGGGCCTTGACCTCGACGCAGGCGATGAGATCGCCGCGCCGGGCGATGATGTCGATCTCGCCGAGCTTGGTGCGGTGGCGCATGGCGACGATGCGATAACCCTTCAGCAACAGGCAGAGCGCCGCGCGATACTCGGCGAGGTATCCCCGCCTGAGCGCCTTCAGCTTCCGCCGATCGCCCGCATCAGTCGTCATGGCGCTCCTTCAGTTGCAGCAGCCGGTCATAGAGTTCCTTGCGCGGCAAGCCGGTCTGGCGAGCGGCTTCGGTTGCCGCCTTTCCGGCCGGCATGGCGGCGATGAGGCTTTGTAGCAGCGCGTCGACATCGGCCGCTTCCGGTTCTGGTGCTGCATCCGGCGGGCCGATGACGAGCACGATCTCGCCCTTCACGGCCCCTGCCTCTTCATAATGGGCGGCAAGCTCGCCGAGCGTGCCGCGGCGGAACTCCTCGAAGGTCTTGGTAAGCTCACGGCAGACGGCGGCTCTTCTGCCTTCGCCCAGCACCTCTGAGGCGGCCGCTACCGTCGCGGCGATCCGATGCGGCGATTCAAAGAACATGATGGTCGCGGGAACGGTCGCAAACTCCCTGAGACGATCGCGTTTCGCCTTGTCCTTAGTCGGCAGGAAACCGGCAAAGAGGAAAGCGTCGTTCGGCAGGCCGGAACCGACGAGCGCTGCGAGCGGCGCCGAGGCGCCCGGGATTGGCACGACGCGGTGCCCGGCTTCGATCGCAAGCTGGCCCAGCCGGTAGCCGGGGTCGGAGACGAGCGGTGTGCCGGCGTCGGAGACAAGTGCTACCGATCGCCCTTCGGCAAGCGCTGCAAGCAGCCGGGGGCCGGCCTCGTCCGCATTGTGCTCGTGGTAGGCATAGGGCCGGTTCACGATGCCGTAGCGGTCGAGCAGCACGCGGGTGACCCGCGTGTCCTCGCAGGCAAGCACATCGGCACCGGCCAACGTCTCCAGCGCACGCAGAGTGATATCGCCGAGATTGCCGATCGGGGTTGCCACCAGATAGAGCGCCGCATCGAGCGGGCGGGCCGGAACGCTCACATTGTGCAGCCGATAGCTGCGCTCTCTCTGCCCGCCTGACGGTTCCGGTGTCTTCTGCTTTTCCAACTGTAACGTCCTGATCGTGCTTGCCGATGCCTAGATTTACGATTTCAGGTCGGTCCGACCTGAAATCGTAAATGCCGCTGCTTGAAGCGGGACGCGGGCGGAAAACCGTACGCACTTTTCCTCATCCCGCTCTCGTTCGGTCTTTATGAGTGAGCCCGTATGACAGAGCAAGGGCAAGGCAGCGGGGCTACGTGCCGCATCTGGGGACAGAAGCCTTCAAACCCCTTGCTTTCCGGGCGCTGTTTCTGCCATTTTGCCGGTCCACATCTTTCCGGTCCGTCGGCCGGGACACTCGCAGTTGACGCTCAGGCGGGCGCCTCGTCCGCCGGGCAATGGTTGAAAGCGGCATCCCATGCGCATTACTCTCGAGCGGTCCAACCTCCTGAAATCGCTGAACCACGTGCACCGCGTGGTGGAGCGGCGAAACACGATCCCGATCCTCTCGAACGTGCTCCTGCGTTCCGACGGCGCGAGCCTGGAAATGAAGGCGACCGACCTCGACCTCGAAATTACCGAGGCGACCCCGGCGCAGGTGGAACAGGCGGGCGCGACCACGGTGCCG
This sequence comes from Ensifer sp. 2TAB8, assembly GCF_052115125.1. Lineage (NCBI taxonomy): Bacteria > Pseudomonadati > Pseudomonadota > Alphaproteobacteria > Hyphomicrobiales > Rhizobiaceae > Ensifer > Ensifer sp. 2TAB8. Next base: position 886,806 of record NZ_JBFRGB010000001.1, read on the forward strand.
GCACACCTGCTCTATGACATCGTGCGCAAGCTGCCGGACGGCTCGGAAGTGCTGCTCGCAACCAATGCCGAGGGCACGGCGATGACCGTTGCCTCCGGCCGCTCGAAATTTTCGCTGCAGTGCCTGCCGCAATCCGACTTCCCGGATCTCACTGCAGGCAGCTTCTCGCACTCGTTCCGCCTCAAGGCGACTGACCTCAAGATGTTGATCGATCGCACCCAGTTCGCGATCTCGACGGAGGAAACCCGCTACTATCTCAACGGCATCTTCGTCCACACCGTCGAGAGCAAGGGCGAACTGAAGCTGCGCGCCGTCGCCACCGACGGCCACCGTCTGGCGCGCGCCGACGTGGAAGCACCGTCCGGTTCCGAAGGCATGCCGGGCATCATCATCCCGCGCAAGACTGTCAGCGAACTGCAGAAGCTCCTCGACAATCCGGATCTCGTCGTCACGGTCGAAGTGTCCGATGCCAAGATCCGCCTCACCATCGGCTCGATCGTCATGACCTCGAAGCTGATCGACGGCACGTTCCCGGATTACCAGCGCGTGATCCCTGCCAACAACGACAAGGAACTGCGCGTCGATTGCCAGTCCTTCGCCCAGGCCGTCGACCGTGTATCGACGATCTCGTCGGAGCGTGGTCGCGCCGTCAAGCTGGCGCTGAACGAAGGCCAGATGACGCTGACGGTCAACAATCCGGATTCCGGCAGTGCTACCGAAGAACTGCCCGTCGGCTACGATCACGATCCGATCGAGATCGGCTTCAACGCCAAGTATCTGCTCGACATCACCTCGCAGCTGACCGGCACCGATGCGATCTTCATGCTGGCCGATCCAGGTTCGCCGACGCTCGTTCGCGACCTTGCCGCTGAAGATGCGCTCTACGTGCTCATGCCGATGCGCGTGTAACCGGGTCTGACGCGAGGCGAAATGCCAACCCGTCACGCCCACGCGTGGCGGGTTTTTTGTTGGTCGATCCATCCGGCGGCTGTTGATAAGCGGACGCTTTCAGGCGCAGATAGACTTGTTTTTGCCGCAGATGGGGACACATTATGATTGCCGCCGTCCAAGCCGGCTCGAATCATCGAGCGGGGACATAAGCGGGCGGCCGTATGAGGAGAGGACGACGGTTTTGAGGGGTTCAATGAATTTGCGCGTGAAGGTGAAGGAACGGCTCGGACGGAAGTTCGATGAGGAAATTCGCTTTTTCAAGGGATGGATGAGCAATGCCAAGGCTGTCGGCGCAATCCTGCCGACCTCTTCCGTCACCGCGCGCCGAATGGCGAGTGTGATCAATCCAGCTTCGGGCCTGCCGGTGCTTGAACTCGGCCCTGGCACGGGCGTCATCACCAAGGCGATCCTGGAACGCGGCCTGCCTGCCGAGAGCCTTGTGTCGGTCGAATACTCCACCGACTTCTATAACCAGCTCAGGGCCAATTTCGCCGGTGTGAACTTCGTCAATGGCGACGCCTTTGATCTGGAACACACCCTTGGCGAACTGAAGGGCCAGACCTTCGACAGCGTCGTCTCGGCGGTTCCGCTCCTGAACTTCCCGATGCATCGGCGCGTCGAACTGATCGATGACCTGCTGTCGCGCATCCCGGTCGGCCGGCCGGTGGTGCAGATTTCCTACGGGCCGCTTTCGCCCGTCGTCGCCATGCCGGATCGTTACAGCATCCAGCATCTGGACTTCGTCGTGCGCAACATCCCGCCGGCACAGCTCTGGGTCTATCGCCGGGCGCACTGACGGGATGTTCGGCGTCTACGTCACCCATCCGCAGGTCCAGATCGATCCGGACGTGCCCGTCCCCAAATGGGGACTATCCGCTGTTGGCCGCGAACGCGCGGCCCTCGCCGCCTCATTGCCGTGGGCGCGCTTTCTCGGGAGGATCGTCTCGAGCGACGAAACCAAGGCAGTCGAGACGGCGCAGCTGCTGGCCGATGCGGCCGGCGCCACCGTCGAGATCCACCACGACATGGGCGAGAACGATCGCTCTGCCACGGGCTTCCTGCCGCCGCCGGAATTCGAGAAGGCGGCCGACTGGTTCTTCGCCAATCCGACCGAGAGCTTCAAGGGCTGGGAGCGCGCGATCGACGCCCAGACGCGGATTTCGGACGCAGTCCTTCGCGTCCTCGACGACCACGATCCGAAGATTCCGATCGCCTTCGTCGGCCATGGCGGCGTCGGCACCCTCCTGAAATGCCGGCTGCTCGGCGCACCGATCTCGCGCACCGCCGACCAGAAGGGTGGCGGCGGCGGCAACGTCTTCGCTTTCCGCCTTGCGGATCGGGCCGTCGCGTGCGACTGGACCCCGATGGAACACTGGCAGGGGATGTAGACGATGACCGAAACCGCGCGCGACAGACTGATCGTAGGCCTCGACCTTCCGACGATCACCGATGCCGAGAAGATCGTCTCGACGCTCGGAAACGACGTCTCCTTCTACAAGATCGGCTATCAGCTGGTCTTTGCCGGCGGGCTCGAGTTCGCGCGCGACCTTGCCAAGAGCGGGAAAAAGGTCTTCCTCGACATGAAGCTGCTCGACATCGACAACACGGTTGCCAAGGGCGTCGAGAACATCGTGAAGATGGGCATGTCGATGCTGACCCTGCACGCCTATCCGAAGGCCATGAAGGCGGCCGTCGAGGCTGCGAAAGGCTCCGATCTCTGCCTGCTCGGCGTCACGGTGCTGACCTCCATGGACGAGCAGGACGTGATCGACGCCGGCTACGAATACGATCCGCACACGTTGGTGCTGCGCCGGGCCGAACAGGCACGCGCGGCCGGCATGGGGGGCATCGTCTGTTCGGCAGAAGAATCGGCTGCGGTTCGCAAGATCATCGGCCCGAACATGGCGCTGGTGACGCCGGGGATCCGCCCTGCCGGCGCCGACAAGGGCGACCAGAAGCGGGTGATGACGCCGGCCGAAGCCCTGAAGGCCGGATCCAGTCATCTCGTCGTCGCGCGCCCAATCGTCGCAGTCGTCGAGCCGCTCGCCGCCGCGCGCGCAATCCTCGCGGAAATGGACGGCGCACTCGCGCGCTGACGCGAGGAACGCTCCCCGCACGCAGCGACCGCGCCGATCCGCTTGACCTCGACCCAAATTTGCCGGAAGTAACACTCCCGTCAGCCTACAGCGCCGCAAAACGAGGAGCTCAAAAATGGCCAAGGGATACTGGATCGCGCGGGTCGATGTCCGCGATACCGAGCGGTACAAGGATTATGTGGCGGCTGCAAAGCCGGCCTTCGAGAAATACGGCGCGAATTTTCTCGCGCGCGGCGGTGAACACCAGCGCCTGGAAGGCGGCGTGCGCGCCCGCAACGTCGTCATCGAGTTTCCGTCGCTGCAGGCCGCGGTCGACTGTTACAACTCACCCGAATACCAGATTGCCGCCGCGATCCGCCAGGAAGTCGCCGACGCAGAGATGGTCGTCGTCGAAGGCGTCTGACCACCCACCATCATCATCTTCCGACAGACCCGACAAGCCGCGTGGATTGGCCTTCACCTCTCGCGGCTGTTGGGCTATGTAGCAATCAATTCTTTCCTCTGCGATCAGGAGTGCGTTTCCCATGACCTTGTCCAACCTTCCGCCGCTGGTGACGATTTTCGGCGGATCCGGGTTCGTCGGCCGTCATGTCGTGCGCGCGCTCGCCAGGCGCGGCTACCGCATTCGCGTCGCCGTTCGCCGGCCTGACCTTGCCGGTCACCTGCAACCACTCGGCAATGTCGGCCAGATCTCCTTCGTGCAGGCGAACCTGCGCTACCGCAAGTCGGTGGACCGCGCCGTCGAAGGCTCCGACCACGTCATCAACTGCGTCGGCGTGCTCTTTGAAAGCGGCCGCAACACCTTCGACGCCGTCCAGGATTTCGGCGCACGTGCCGTTGCGGAAGCAGCGCGTAGCGTCGGCGCAACGCTGACACACATCTCGGCAATCGGCGCGGACGCTTCCTCGCCGTCGAACTACGCCCGCAGCAAGGGTCGCGCCGAGACGGCAATCCTGGAAACGAAGCCGGACGCGATCATCCTGCGCCCCTCGATCGTCTTCGGTCCCGAGGACGGGTTCTTCAACAAGTTCGCCGACATGGCGCGCTTCTCGCCGGTCCTGCCGCTGATCGGTGGCGGCCACACCAAGTTCCAGCCCGTCTATGTGACCGATGTCGCCGAGGCGGTCGCGCGCGCCGTCGACGGCAAGATTGCCAAGGGCAAGATCTACGAACTCGGCGGCCCCGATGTCTTGAGCTTCCGCGACTGTCTCGAGATCATGCTCAACACGATCGACCGCAAGCGTCCGCTCGTCTCGCTTCCCTTCGGCGTCGCGTCCTTCATCGGCAGCATCGCCTCGATGGTGCCCTTCGTCACGCCGCCGCTCACCGCCGACCAGGTGGTGTTGCTGAAATCCGACAATGTTGTCTCGGCAAAGGCGGTTTCGGAAGGACGCACGCTCGCCGGCATCGGCATCGATCCGACGATGCTGGAGCCGATCCTGCCGACCTATCTCGTGCGCTATCGCCCGCAGGGCCAGTATACCCGCAGCGGCCGCGCCGCCTGATCGGCTTCGAAGCCAACTCTTTTAAAACGGCCGCCGGTACCACCGGCGGCCGTTTTTCTGTGGTATCCAGGCAACAGCGTTGCAGTTCTGCCGCAGTTAACAAAGCGAATGGCATTTACCGCAAATTCAACATGTCCTGATATTGATCATGTCATATCCAGCGACTAAACACCGCCTCGCGCCCCGATCGCAAGGCATGACGGCGGCGGCAGCATCAATCTCGAAAGGCATAGCGTCCATGGGCAAGTCGATCGCAATCTTTTTTGCGTGTGCGGCACTGATCATTCTGGCTGGCTCATTCATGGCGCCGAACACGGTCGCCAGCAGCGGCAAGGATTGTGCGCCGGCCTATGGCGTCGATCCGTGCACGACGGCATCGATCGATCTTTCCGGCAACTGAGGCCGGCGCCCTCTGGATCACGCAATTCCTGGAATTGCGTTTGGGGCATTTAAAGTTATTGGCGGGGGCCAGTGGCCGCGTGCGTTTCACCTTGAAACGCACGCGGCTTTGTTTTTAGGGTCGGCCCAGGCCCGGAGAAGAACGAGGGCAAAGAAAAAGGCGCGTCCGAGACGCGCCTTTTTTTTGGGTTGTTGATGATGCCGGATCAGCCGAGCAGCCAGAGGCCGATCAGGCCCGCGGTGCCGACGATAATGCGCCAGATCGCGAAGGGCGTGAACCCACGCCGCGAGACGAAGTCGAGCAGCGAACGCACGACGAAGACGCCGGCGACAAACGCCGCAATGAAGCCGACGGCGATCAGGGTGAAGTCGTCGAAGGAGAGCGCGTCGCGGTTCTTGTAGAGGTCCAGTGTGAAGGCGCCGAGCATGGTCGGCATCGCCAGGAAGAAGGAGAACTCCGCAGCCGAGCGCTTGTCGGTTCCCATAAGCAAGGCCCCGGCGATCGTGGCGCCGGAACGCGAGGTGCCGGGAATCATCGCCAGGCACTGGAACAGGCCGATCTTCAGCGCCAGCGACGGCGGATAGTCCATCACGTCTGTGTAGCGCGGCTTCAGCGGCAGATGGTCGATCGCATAGAGGATGAAGCCGCCGACGATCAGCACGACGCAGATCAGGACAGGCGTTTCGAACAGCACCGTCTTGATGAAATCATGGGCGATCGCACCGATGACGGCTGCCGGCAGAAAGGCGATCAGCACGGACAGGACGAAGCGACGCGCCTTGATGCTCGTCGGCAGCGCCAGCGCAATCGACAGAAGCTTCTGGAAATAGACGAGCAGGATCGCCAGAATGGCGCCGAGCTGGATGAGGACGGCGAAGGTGTTGCCCGGCGACTTGAAACCGAGGAAGTGGCCGGCGAGGAGGACATGCGCCGTCGACGAGACAGGGATAAACTCCGTCAAGCCCTCGATGAGCCCGAGGACGAGCGCGCTGATGATCGATTGATCCGCCATGTATGAGATTTTCCTGACAAGTTTTGGAGTGGGAGGAAAAGGCTGATTCGCTTGTGTTTGCCACCACAAATTTCTATAGCTTTATCACAGGAGCCGTGGCCAGACGCTTGCGCCGCCACGCTGACGCCCCCAGAAAAAAGACGCTGAGAAGCCAGATCATCGATGCCGACACTGTATCATCACCCCATGTCCTCCGCTTCACGCTTCGTTCGCCTTATCCTCTCGGAATATGGCTATCAGACGGAATTGTCCGAGGAGCAGCCGTGGGAGAACCGGCGCGACTTCCTGGCCCTGAACCCGGCCGGGACGCTACCGGTCTATGTTGACGACAGTATGAGGGCGCTCTGTGGCGCCACGATCATCTCGGAATATCTCGACGAGACGAACGGAATCATGAAGCGGGATCGCCGGCTTCTGGCCGAGGATCCGTTCCAGCGCGCGGAAATCCGCCGCCTGGTCGAGTGGTTCCTGCAGAAGATGGAAGCGGACGTCACCCGGCCGCTGGTGCGCGAACGCATCTTCAAGCTGCAGATGACGCCGGACCAGGGCGGCGGCGCACCGGACAGCAAGATCCTGCGCACGTCGCGCGCCAATATCCGCCAGCATATGAAGTATCTCTCCTGGCTCGCCGGTTCGCGCACCTGGCTTGCCGGTGACCGCATCTCCTATGCGGACCTTGCAGCGGCGGCGACAGTGTCCGTGCTCGATTACCTCGGCGAGATCGACTGGTCGGATGCCCCGACCGCCAAGGAGTGGTACCAGCGGCTGAAGTCCCGCCCCTCCTTCCGCCCGCTGCTCTCCGAGCGTGTACGCGGCGTGACCCCGGTTCCGCACTATGCGGACCTCGACTTCTGAGGCTGAAGCTGTGCCCGGCATCGCTGCCAAGGCTGACAATGGGGAACGACGGCGGCTAAAGCTGACCGAATTCCTGAAGGCCGAAGCGGCAGACAAGGGCTTCGATCTCTGTCGCATCACGCGGCCGGACGCCATTCCCGAGGCGCCGGCTCGGCTCCAAGATTTTCTCGACGACGGTTTCCACGGCACGATGGAGTGGCTCGCCGAAACGGCCGAACGCCGTTCCGACCCGCGCACGCTCTGGAGCGACGTGCGCTCGGTGGTGATGTTTGCGATGAACTACGGGCCAGAAGAGGATCCGCGCGGGATTCTCGAAAGGACCGACCGCGGCGCGATCTCGGTCTATGCCCAGAACCGCGATTATCACGACATCATCAAGGGCAAGCTCAAGGAAGTGGCGACCCGTTTCGCCGCGCGCGCCGGCGAGGACGTCAAGGTCTTCGTCGACACGGCCCCGGTGATGGAAAAGCCGCTCTCGGAGAAGGCCGGCCTCGGCTGGCAGGGCAAGCACACCAACCTCGTCAGCCGCGAATATGGCTCCTGGCTGTTTCTCGGCAGCCTGTTCACCACAGCCGAACTCGTCATCGACGCGCCGGAGCGGGACCATTGCGGCTCCTGCCGCGCCTGTCTTGACGCCTGCCCCACCAACGCGTTTCCAGCGCCCTATCAGATCGACGCGCGGCGCTGCATTTCCTACCTGACGATCGAGCACAAGGGGCCGATCGACCCGGACCTTCGCCCGTTGATGGGCAACCGCATCTATGGTTGCGACGACTGTCTCGCCGCCTGTCCCTGGAACAAGTTCGCGCAGGCGGCTTCCGAAATGAGGCTGAAGGCGCGCAACGATCTGAAGGCGCCGGCGCTCGACGGCCTGCTCGATCTCGACGACTCCGCCTTCCGCAGCCTGTTCTCGGGCTCGCCGGTCAAGCGGATCGGCCGCGACCGCTTCGTACGCAACGTGCTGATCGCCGCCGGCAACTCCGGCGACCAGGCACTTGTCGCTGCTGTCAAGGCGCGCATCGATGACGCCTCACCGGTGGTGCGGGCAATGGCGGTCTGGGCGCTGTCACGATTGGTCGCGCCCACAGCGCTTGCGGAAATTGCCGAACAATGCGAGCCAGAGACGGACGAAGACGTCCTCAACGAATGGCAGATGGCGGGAGTGAGCCGATGCAAGTCCTGATCCTTGGCGCCGGCTACTCCGGCATGGCAATCGCACGGGCCATGGCTCCGACGGCGACAAGCGTCGTCGGCACCACCCGCACCGAGGAAAAGGCGGCAAACCTCGAAAAGGCCGGCGTCCGCCCGATCCTCTTCGACGGTGAAACGATCTCCGACGAACTCGCTGCCGCACTTGGCCAGGCGACCCACCTGATCCAGTCGATCGCGCCCGGCCGCGATGGCGACCCGATGTTCCGCGCTTCCACCCCGGATCTCGCACGGCTCGCGCCAAACCTCGAATGGATCGGTTATCTCTCGACGGTGGGTGTCTATGGTGACCATGGCGGAGAATGGGTCACCGAGGACATGCTGCGCAAACCGGTCTCTGCCCGCTCAGTCGAACGGGTGGAAGCGGAGGACGCCTGGATCGCCTTCGGCGCAAAGCAGAACATCCCGGTCGCCGTACTAAGGCTCGCCGGCATCTACGGTCCAGGGCGCAACGCTTTCTGCAATCTCGCAAATGGCACGGCCCGACGCCTGATCAAGCCGGGTCAGGTGTTCAACCGCATCCGTGTCGAGGATATCGGGGCGGCGTCTCTGTTCCTCGCAAACAACGGTACGAGCGGCGTCTTCAACATCACCGACAACGAGCCGGCGCCGCCACAGGACGTGGTGGCCGAAGCCGCGCGGCTGATGGGTGTCGAACCTCCCCCGGAGACGCCCTTCGAGCAGGCCGAACTGTCGACGATGGCCCGCTCCTTCTATGGCGAGAACAAACGCGTTTCGAACGCCCGCATGCGCGCCACCGGTTTCGAGTTCACGTACCCCGATTATCGCGTTTCGCTTGCGCAGCTCTGGAAATCCGGCACCTGGCGCAATGCTTGAAACGCAACTCGGTGCTTATTCAATAACATAATCCGAAATGCTTATAGAATGCCGATAGTCTGCTCATCAGTATTGATGACGGAAACGCCGCCAGAATTGTGACATTCTCTGGATATTCCTTCGATACTTGACGAATTAAATACAACCTGTGCGCTAGTATCGATTTTTCGACCATCTAGATTCCGGAAATTTCGTCCAATTCGAAATTTTTAATGAAATTTTTCGTTTACCACTGAGTTGCGCCTGCGTGCGGAAGGCTGTTAGCGTTCAACCACTGATTCCAAAGAACTTCCCGGCTCTGTTTAAACTATTTCAAACGATCTTCGTTTTTGAATTTTCGTCCTTTTTTAATAAATCCTAATAGAGTGTAAATGGTTGAAGCACGTTTTTGCCATTTTTCGCCCCAATTAGCGTTTCTCAGAAGTTTTTAACCAAGTGTTTTGACCGAGGGGATCGCCAGTTTGACGCCAGCGAAGTTCAAGACTGCTGCCGCTGCAGCGCTGTTCACGACCGCTATCGGTCTCGTTTCCGTTTCCGATAGCCATGCAGCCGGCGCCGGCTGCGGCGGCGCATCCTGGTATGCGCTGAGTTCCAAGACCGCCTCAGGCGAGCGAATGAATGCCGCGCACCTGACAGCCGCCCATCGTAGCCTGAAGTTCGGAACCAAGGTTCAGGTCACCAACAAGCGCAACGGCAAGACCGTAGTCGTTCGGATCAATGACCGTGGACCGTTCATTCGCGGACGCGTCATGGATCTTTCCAAGGCTGCAGCCTCACAGATCGGCATGGTCCGCTCCGGCACCGCCAGCGTCTGTTACCGCGTCATCAACTCCTGATCCTGAATACTGACATCCGGCCAGTAGTCGGGTGGGTTTACTTGAGAAAGACCGTTCTCGACGGTTAATCTGCGCCGCCGTCTTGCTCTTCGATGCCATCGCCGCTACCACGGCGAAAAAGGAGTTGATCGAAGATGCGTTTGGGCGGCAGGCTCGCTGGAGCCATTGAGGTTCTTGAGGATATCGAAAAGCGGAAGCGCCCGGTCGCCGACGCGCTCAAGGATTGGGGCCTCTCCCACCGTTTCGCCGGATCCGGCGACCGTTCCGCGATCGGCAACATCGTCTACGACGCCCTTCGCATGAAACTCTCCCACGCCTACCTGATGGACAGCGACAGCGCGTCGGCCCTCGGCCATGCCGTGATGTACCGGCAATGGGGCTTCACCCCGGACAAGCTCGCAGCCGAACTCGACGGCGACAAGTTCGCGCCGGAGGCCCCCTCCGCCGAGCGGATGCAGGCCTTCACGACGCGGAGGCTCGAAGACGCGCCCGCCTATGTGCAGGGCGATATCCCCGAGTGGACCCAGGCCTCCTTCGAAGAGAACTTCTCCGACGACTGGCTCGACGAAGCGAAAGCGCTCGCCGGCCGGCCGACGCTCGACCTGCGGGCCAACACGCTGAAAGCCACACGCGCCAAGGTGTTGAAGGCGCTGGAGCGTAGCGGCGCCGAGGCCGCGACGATCGCCCGCAACGGCATCCGCATTCCCGCCGGCGAAGGCGCTTCGCGCCTGCCGAACGTGACGGCCGAGCTTTCCTTCCAGAAGGGCTGGTTCGAAGTGCAGGACGAGGGCTCGCAGATCGTCGCCGATCTCGCCTACCCGCAGGAAGGCGAACAGGTGCTGGACTATTGCGCCGGCGGCGGCGGCAAGACGCTCGCCATGTCGGCGGYGATGAACAACAAGGGTCAGGTGCACGCCTACGACACCGACCGCAAGCGCCTCGCGCCGATCATCGAGCGGCTGAAGCGTGCGGGCACCCGCAATGTCCAGGTGCACGAGTCCGCAGACAGCCTCGCGCCGCTTGCCGGCCGTTTCGACCGCGTGCTGGTCGATGCCCCCTGCACCGGAACCGGCACCTGGCGCCGGCGACCGGACACCAAATGGCGGCTCAACCAGAAGAACCTCGAAGAGCGTATCTCCCAGCAGGAAGAGGCGCTGGCGAGTGCCGCACAGTTCGTGCGTCCCGGGGGCCACCTGATCTATGTCACCTGCTCGGTGCTGCCCGAGGAGAACGAAGCCCAGGTCTACGGCTTCTGCGAAGACAATCCGGAATTCGAGATCCTGTCGGCGGCCGATATCTGGGCGACGCTGTTCGGTACCGACAAGCCGCAGCCCTGGTCGGCCGACATGAAGACCGTGACGCTGACGCCCGCCTCGACCGGCACGGACGGCTTCTTCTTCTGCCTGATGCAACGCAAGGGCTGAGGCCCTTTGCAGGTCGCCGAAGGCCCCGCATCAGATTGAAAACGTTCTAAACTATACACTTTGACACAAGTTTAGTTTTGGTTCATGAGAAGCGGGCCCGGCTGGGGCCTTTTCTCATGGCCCGACGCCTGAACGACACCGCGTTTGCGGGCTCGCTCGGCTGCGCCGAAGGAAGCAACAGGAGAGGGTCATGACCAAGAATTTCATCCGCGGCGCCACGCTGGCGTTCATGACGGCAACGTCGGCTCTGGCCCTGCAGCCGGCCCACGCCGCAACCGACGCCGCCGCCGTCGTGAAGCACTACACCGCCGTCGCCCACGCCAAGTTCGAAGATGCGCTGACGACCGCAGAAGCCCTCGACAAGGCGATCGACGCGCTGATCGCGACGCCGAGCGAGGAAACGCTGACGGCTGCGCGCGACGCCTGGAAGAAGGCCCGCAACCCCTACCAGGAAACCGAAGTTTACCGGTTTGGCAACCCGATCGTCGACGAGTGGGAAGGCAAGGTCAATGCCTGGCCGCTGGACGAAGGCCTGATCGACTATGTCGACCCGAGCTACGGCAGCGAAAGCGACGAGAACGCGCTCTTCACCGCCAACGTCATCGCCAACAAGACGATCAAGATCGACGGCAAGGACGTCGATGCCACCAACATCACGCCGGAATTCCTGGCGGGTACGCTGCAGGAAGCCGGCGGCATCGAGGCGAACGTCGCGACCGGCTACCACGCGATCGAGTTCCTGCTCTGGGGCCAGGACCTGAACGGCACCAAGGCTGGCGCCGGCAACCGCCCGTACACGGACTACGACACCAAGGCCTGCACCGGTGGCAACTGCGATCGCCGCGGCGCCTACCTGAAGGCCGCTACCGAGCTCCTCGTCGCCGACCTCAAGGAAATGCTCGCAAACTGGACGCCGGACGGCGCCGCGACCAAGGCGGTCGAGGCCGATCCGAAGGCCGGCCTCGTCGCCATCCTCACCGGCATGGGCTCGCTCTCCTATGGCGAACTTGCCGGCGAGCGCATGAAACTCGGCCTGCTGCTGCACGATCCGGAGGAAGAACATGATTGCTTCTCCGACAACACGCACAACTCGCATCTGCATGACGCGATCGGCATCCAGTCGGCCTATACCGGCGAATACACACGCGTCGACGGCACGAAGATGACCGGCCCGTCGCTCTCCGAACTCGTCGCGGCCAAGGATGCCGCGCTCGACAAGGAGATGGCGGGCAACCTCGCCACCACGGTCGAGAAGATGCAGGCGATGGCCAAGCGCGCGGAAACGACCGAGGCCTACGACCAGATGATCGGCGAAGGCAATGCCGAGGGCAACGCCACCATTCAGGCCGCGATCGACGGCCTGATCGCCCAGGCGAAGACCGTGCAGCGCGTCATTGCGTCGCTCGATCTCGGCACGATCGAGCTTGAAGGTTCAGACAGCCTGGACAATCCTAACGCCGTCTTCAAATAAGCTGAAAAGGCGGGCCGCATCGAGACCGGTGCGGCCCGGTCCTCCACCGATGAATCCTGGCGCTTCTCGCCTTTTCGCTCTGCTTCTTGCTCAGGCGCTCTCCACGGCGCTGCCCGCCGCTGCCGGCGACGACCTTCCAACGGAACGCACCGACCTCAACACTGCCGATCGTAACCGCGTTGGAGCGGTGACGCGGCCGACCGATGATTTCTCCAAGGCGGAAAGCTTCGAGGCCATGTCCGGTGGGGCTGCGACCTCGATCGCGCCTGTGAACGCCGACAGCTTCTCGCAGTTCTCGGCCAATCTCACTTTCCAGGAAGAAGAAGGCTTCAAGCTCGGCAATGCGCTGTTTCGCAAGCTCTGGGTTTCCTCTCCGTCTTCCACCCAGGCCTCCGACGGCCTTGGTCCGCTCTACAACGCGCGGGCGTGCCAGAGCTGTCACCTGAAGGATGGGCGCGGTCGCCCGCCCGAAGGCTCCAACGATACGACGTCGATGTTCTTCCGCCTGGCGCGCCCGCCGCGCGACGACGAGGAACGCCGACTGGTCGAGACACATCGGGTCGTGAATTTCCCGGACCCGGTCTATGGCGCCCAGCTTCAGGATAGCGCCGTGCCCGGCCTTGCGGCTGAAGGGCATCTGAAGGTCAGCTACACCGAGGAACCCTTCACCTTCCCCGACGGCGAGACGGTTTCGCTGCGCCGGCCGAGCTACACGGTGGCGGACCTCGCCTATGGACCGCTCGATCCGGCGACAACGCTCTCGCCGCGCGTAGCGCAGCCGATGATCGGGCTCGGCCTGATCGAGGCGATCCACGAGGCGGATATTCTGGCGCTCGCCGATCCTGACGACGCCAATGGCGACGGGATCAGCGGCCGACCGGCGCTGACGCGGGATGCCAGGACCGGCACGCTGATGCTCGGTCGCTTCGGCTGGAAGGCGCAGAACGCCACCGTACGGCAGCAGAGCGCGGATGCCTTCGCCACCGATATCGGCATCTCTTCCCCGGACGCCGACCGGCCGCATGGCGATTGCACGCCGGCCCAGACAAAGTGCCTGACGATGGCAACCGGGGTGCAGGCGCGCCTCGGGCCGACCGAGGCGCCCGATCCGGTGCTTGGCCTTGTTACATTCTATTCCGAGAACCTTGCCGTGCCGGCGCGACGCAAGGCGAGCTTTGCCGAAACGCTCAGCGGCAAGAAGGTCTTCTACGATCTCGGATGCACCAGCTGCCATACGCCGAAATTCGTCACCCGCCGCGACGCGGCCAACAAGGCGCAGTCGTTCCAGCTGATCTGGCCCTATTCCGATTTCCTGCTGCACGACATGGGCGAAGGGCTCGCGGACGGGCAGCCGGTGGGCGTTGCAAGCGGAAGTGAGTGGCGCACGCCGCCGCTTTGGGGCATCGGCTTGACGAAGACCGTCAGTGGGCACACTTTCCTGCTGCACGACGGACGCGCACGCAGTTTCACTGAAGCGATCCTTTGGCATGGCGGCGAAGGGCAGAAGGCCCGAGACGCTTTCGCCGCCCTTGCCGCAAGCGATCGCCGCGATCTCCTTGCCTTCCTGGAGTCTCTCTGATGTCCCCCAAACATACGCTCACTTTTGCATTCGCCCTGACACTGACGGCCGCATGGCCCGCAATGGCCCAGGAAGGAAGCGCACTCTCGCCGCGCGTCGTCAACGAGGCCGCCGTGCCCACCGTCATGACCAAGGCCGTCGACGACTTCATCATCCCGGGCTATCGCAAGCTCACGGAAAAGACCGCGGCCGCGACGCAGGCGACGGCCAAGCTCTGCGAGATGCCGTCGCAGCCGGCTCTCCAGAACGCGCAGCGGGCGTTCTCCGACCTGGTTGGCGCTTGGTCGGCGATCGAGGTCGTGCGGCTTGGCCCGGCCCTCGAACAGAACCGCTTCGAGCGTTTCCTCTTCTACCCCGATCGCAAGAGCACGGGCTTGAAGCAGGTGCAGGCGATCGTTTTGAAGAAGGACGAAAGCGCAGCGGACGAAGTCAAGCTCAAGGGCAAGAGCGTCGCAGCGCAAGGCCTCGGCGCGCTCGAATACGTGCTCTACGGCACCGGCGCCGAGACGCTTCTGAACAAGGAAGGTGACTTCCGCTGCCGCTATGGCCTTGCGATCACCAGGAACCTCGACATCATCGCCAACGAGTTCCTGGCCGCTTGGCAGAAGCCCGACGGCATTCAGGCGGCCTGGAAACATCCAGGCCCTGACAATCCCGAATTCCGTGACAACCGCGAGGCTGCCACCGAACTGCTCGGTATTCTCGTCCATGGCGTCGAGACGGTGAAGGACCAGCGACTGAAGCCGTTTTACGAGGGCAAGAACGACAAGGGCCATCCGAAGCTCGCGATCTACTGGCGCTCCGGCAACACCATGGCCTCGATCGCCGCCAACGTGCGGGGCCTGAAGACGCTGTTCGATGCCGCCGACATGCAAAGCCTGCTGCCGGAAGACAGCCGCTCCGTGGCGGGCTCGGCCGACTTCGTCTTCAAGTCGGTGATCGGCGCGGCCGGCAACATCGACGGTCCGATGGATGCGGCACTGGCCGATGACGACAAGCGCGCCAAGCTCGCCTTCCTGTCGCTCAACACCAATGACCTGCTCAACCGCCTGAACAACGATTTCGGCGGCGCGATCGGGCTTGGCGCAGGGTTCTCCTTCGCCGACGGCGACTGACAAAACGGCCGCGCTGGCAGAGTGTTGACAATCAAGGCTTTTAGGCGCAAAGCGCTTTCCGTGTCCGCTCTCGCGGGCACGTTTCACCACAAGGACCAACTCCCAATGAACCCCGACAGTCGAAGTCGAGCCTTCACGCTCACGGCCGTCCGGTCCTGATTGATCAGGGCTTCAGGCGGTCGGATGACTCGCCCTATGGAGCCCAAAATGCTGCGCATCTACAAAAGCCAGAACAGCCACCTCGTGCTCGTCGATATGATCGATGGCATTGCCTTGCCGACGCCGGCAATCTGGTACGACCTTTTCAATCCATCGGTCGAGGAAACGCGGCTCGTCGAAGGCCAGCTCGGCATCGAGATCCCGACCCGCGACGAGATGCAGGAGATCGAGCTTTCCGACCGCCTCTACCAGGAGGCCGGCGCCGAGTTCATGACGATGACGGCGGCTGCCAAGCTCGACAGCGACTATCCGGTCAAGGTGCCGGTGACCTTCATCCTCAAGGGCACGACGCTGGTCACGGTGCGCCATGCGGACCCGAAGCCGTTCCAGACCTTCTCCAACCGCATCCAGAAGGCGAACGGCCAGATCTGCGAGAGCGGCGAACTGGTGATGCTCGGCCTCCTGGAAGCGATCATCGACCGCACGGCGGACGCGCTGGAACGGGCCGGCAGCGAAGTCGACGGTATTTCGCGGGACGTGTTTCGCAAGACCAATGCCAGCGCCACCAAGAAGACGCGCGACCTGCAGTCGCTGATCGAGCAGATCGGCCAGAAGGGCGACCTCCTGACGGTCATCCGGGAAAGCCTCGTCAGCATCGGTCGGCTCGTCGCCTATCATGTGGCGCTTGACGGCATGGGGCCGCGCAAGTCAGGAAAAGAAAGCCGGCAGCGGATCAAGCTGATCCAGCGGGACGCGACCTCGCTTGGCGACCATGCACTGTTCCTGTCGAACAAGATCAACTTCCTGCTCGACGCGACGCTCGGTCTCATCAACCTCGAACAGAACCAGATCATCAAGATCTTCTCTGTCGCCGCCGTCGTCTTCCTGCCGCCGACACTGGTCGCCTCGATCTACGGCATGAACTTCGGCGTGATGCCGGAGCTGCAGTGGGAGTTCGGCTACCCTGCGGCACTGATGCTGATGGTGATCTCGGCAATCGTGCCCTATTTCTACTTCAAGCGGCGGGGCTGGCTCTGACCACGTCGTTCGCTAATACAAGCGGCGGCGCCAGGCGTCGCCGCCTGCCTGAAAATGCCTTGGTGGAGACGACAGCATGATGGCGGCCACGGGCCTGATGGACCGGCGCAGTTTCCTGAAAATGGCGGGCGCGGCCTGGGTGGCAAGCCTTTTGCCCGACCGAGCCTTCGCCCTTGGCAGAGCCGATGCCGTTTTTGCCTCGGCCTTCATGGCGCCGGATGGGAGCTATGGCGTTGCGACGCTCACGGAGGCCGGCGACATCATCGACCGCACCGCGCTGCCGGCACGCGCGCATGGCATGGCCTATTCGCCGGTCAGCCGCCGCGCCGTCGCCTTCGCCCGCAGGCCCGGCACCTATGCGATGATCCTTTCGACCGACGGCGCGGCCGAGCCGGTGGTGATCGCCGCAACCGACGGCCGGCATTTTTACGGGCACGGCTGCTTCTCGGCAGACGGCAAGCTGCTCTACGCCACGGAAAACGACTTTGCCGCCAATCGCGGCATGGTCGGCATCTATGACGGCACCGACAACTTCGCCCGCATCGGCGAATTCCCGACCTATGGCATCGGCCCGCACGACATGACGCTGAGCGCCGATGGGAAACTGCTGGCGATTGCCAATGGCGGCATCGAGACCCATCCGGATTTCGGCCGTACCAAGCTCAATCTCGACCATATGGAGCCGAGCCTGACGCTGGTCGATACGCGAACCGGCGCGCTCGTGCAGAAGCACCGCCTGCCTGAGTATCTCAGCCGCCTTTCGACCCGGCATGTCGATATCGGCCCGAAGGGTGAGATCTGGTTCGCCTGCCAGTACGAAGGCGCGCGCAACGACCTGCCGCCGCTCGTCGGATCCTTCTCCAAAGGCGAGGACCTGAAATTCCTGTCGCTGCCCGACCGCACGACGGAAGCGCTGGCGAACTATGTCGGCGCGATCGCCGTCAACCGGAACGAGGGGCTGATCGGGCTGACTTCGCCGAAGGGCGGCGTGGCGGTGACGCTCGATGCCCGGAGCGGCGCGGTACTGAAGGAAGAACGCGTCGCCGATGCGGCGGGGGTTGCCAGCGCCGATCACGGCTTCGCCGTCTCCTCCTATGACGGCCACTTCAAGGATAGCCAGAGCCGCGTTGCTTGGGACCAGCACATCGTCCGGCTCGGCCGCAGCTGAAGCAACTCCGGCAAAAATTCGTAGACATCTCGCGTCTCAACTCCCTCAAGCGGAAAAGCGACCCGCGCCGGAGAGCTTAACCAGGTCGTCCCAGCGATAGGCGGTCTGCTCGTGGTTTTCGCCGCCGAGGCTAACCTGACCCTGGCCGACGGCGACCGCACCGAGGTGCTCATAAAATGCCCGGTTCGGATTGCTGGAAAGCACCCAGGCAAACAGAGACTTGCCGCCCAGCTCCCGGCAGTGGCCGGCAACGCTGCGCACCAGCGCCGAGCCGATGCCAGCACCCTGGAATTCCTTGAGGATGTAGAGCGCATAGAGCTCACGATCGAACCGCTGAGGCATCGAGCGGGCCTTTCCATAATTGGCAAAGCCGATCACCCTGTTCGTGCTCATGTCGACTGCGACCATATGAAAGACATCGGCGACGCGCATGCGCCTTGCATGGCGCAGCGCCTGTTCCTCGACGCTCATGCCATCGAGAAAAGCGTCGGAAATCAGTCCGCGAAACGTCGATCGCCAACTTTCGACGATGACGGAGGCGATCATCATGATGTCATCCGGCCCGGCCGGTCGGATATCGATGCGTCTGAAGCTCTTCATGGCCCATGATATAGGTGGCACATCGTGGCTTCAAAACGGCTGCCCCATGGAAAGGCTGAAACTCTGTTCTATCTGTCGAAGCCATGAACAGAACCATCGTGTACATCGTCTTCGTCGCCGCCGTTCTCGGCCTCGGTCTTCTCATCGGCTACAACAACATCCCCGGAGAATGGTACCAGTCGCTGGCAAAACCAGCCTTCAATCCGCCGAACTGGGTCTTCGCGCCGGTGTGGTCGATCCTTTACGTGATAATCGGCATTGTCGGCGCCCGGATGTTTCTCGACCATCGCCGAACCGCCGCCATGCGCCTTTGGCTGGCGCAGATGATCCTCAACTTCCTCTGGTCCCCGTTGTTCTTCGGGATGCAGGACATCTCCTCGGCCCTGATCGTCATCATCGCGCTCCTGATCGCAGTTGCCGGCTTCGCCATCGCAAGCTGGCGACAGGACCGCATTTCGGCCCTGCTATTCCTTCCATATCTCGCCTGGGTTGCGTTTGCGACGGTACTCAACAGCGCGATTTTGCTCATGAATTGAACTTGTCGGACCTTCACGACCATGCCACTGTCCGGCAGGCATAATGATGCCATCGACAATAAAGGCCCTATGGACTGATGGACGACCGCGATCCCCCCGATTTCCGAAACCGCATCCGCAACAGTTTTGCGCGGCAGGCGGCGATGCGCACGATCGGCGCGGAGCTGACGCTCGTCGAACAGGGCACGGTCGAGATCGAGCTGCCCTTCGACGAGAAGCTGACGCAGCAGCACGGTTTCCTGCATGCGGGCGTGATCTCGGCGGCACTGGATTCGGCCGGCACCTATGCGGCGTATTCGGTGATCGACCCGGATGCCTCGATCCTGACGATCGAGTTCAAGGTCAACCTGCTTTCGCCGGGGCGCGGCGAGCGATTCCTGTTCCGCGGCGAAGTCACCAAGCCCGGCTCGACGATCATCGTTTCCGACGGCCGCGGCTATGCGATCCGCTCCGATGGGCCGGCAAAGCTGATCGCGTCGATGACGGGGACGATGATGGTGGTGCGCGGACGCGAGGGTATCGAAGGATGAGTTTTGCCGTCAAGGACGTCGCCGGACGCAGGGTCCTCTACGTCATGGCCGTGGATGCCGAATACGGCCCGCACCTTAAAGAACGGATCAAGCCGCTGATGACCGGTGTCGGTCCGGTCGAGGCGGCCGTCGTGTTGACGCGCACGCTTGCCGAACTCACGGCCGAGCGGGCACTGCCCGATCTCGTCGTTTCCCTCGGTTCGGCGGGTGCAGCCAAGCTCGAACAGACGGAAGTCTACCAGGCTATCTCCGTCGGCTACCGCGACATGGATGCCTCGCCGCTCGGCTTCGAGAAGGGGAGAACGCCCTTTCTCGACCTGCCTGCCGTGGTTCCGCTGTCGTTGCGCATCCCTGGTGTGCCGGAGGCGCGGCTTTCGACCGGCGCCAACATCGTCTCGGGCGCAGCCTATCACGCAATCGACGCCGACATGGTCGAGATGGAGACCTTCGCGGTCTTACGCGCCTGCCAATCCTTCCGCGTTCCCTTGATTGCGCTTCGCGGCATTTCCGACGGCAAGGCGGAGCTTAAGCACGTCAACGACTGGACGGAATATCTCCACATCATCGACGAGAAACTTGCTGATGTGATCGACCGGATGGAGAATGCGGTTTCGAGCGGCGTGATCCGGCTCTAGATGCCCATCCCGCTCTGAAACCCCGGAATTGTCCGGGTGCAATTGAATCGTTGCGCTGATGGCGGCCTTTCATTAAAGGCTCGCCATGATCAAGCTTGTTTGAAGGCTTCCAATGACCCAGACAGCCCATCCCGACACCGTTCTCATCGTCGACTTCGGCAGCCAGGTGACGCAGCTCATCGCCCGACGCGTCCGCGAATCCGGTGTCTATTGCGAAATCGTGCCGTTCCAGTCGGCGGAAGAAGGTTTTCAGCGACTGAAGCCGAAAGCCGTGATCCTGTCCGGCAGCCCGGCCTCCACGCTCGACATCGGCTCGCCGCGCGCACCCTCGGCGATCTTCGATTCCGGCCTGCCCGTCTTCGGCATCTGCTATGGCCAACAGACCATGTGCGCCCAGCTCGGCGGCAAGGTCGAAAGCGGCCATCACCGCGAGTTCGGCCGCGCCTTCCTGGAAGTTGAGAAGGACTGCCCGCTGTTTGAAGGACTCTGGTCGGTCGGCTCGCGCCACCAGGTGTGGATGTCGCACGGAGACCGCGTCACCGCGATCCCCGAAGGTTTCGAGGTCGTCGCAACCTCGGCCAATGCTCCCTTCGCCTTCATCGCCGACGAGAAGCGCAAGTACTACGCCGTGCAGTTCCATCCGGAAGTGGTGCACACGCCCGATGGCGCCAAGCTGATTTCGAACTTCGTGCACAAGATCGCCGGCATCAAGGGCGACTGGTCGATGTCGGCCTACCGCGCCAAGGCGGTCGAAGCGATCCGCCGCCAAGTCGGCGACAAGAAGGTCATCTGCGCGCTCTCGGGCGGCGTCGACAGCTCGGTCGCCGCACTCCTCATCCATGAGGCCGTCGGCGACCAGCTCACCTGCATCCTCGTCGACCACGGCCTGATGCGCAAGGACGAGGCGAAGAACGTCGTTGCGATGTTCGAGGAGCACTACAACCTGCACCTCCTGCACGTCGACGCATCCGACCGCTTCATCGGCGAACTGGAAGGCCAGAGCGACCCGGAAACCAAGCGCAAGATCATCGGCCGCCTGTTCATCGAAGTGTTCGAGGAAGAGGCAAAGAAGCTCGGCGGCGCGGACTTCCTCGCTCAGGGCACGCTCTATCCCGACGTCATCGAAAGCGTCTCGTTCACCGGCGGCCCGTCGGTGACGATCAAGTCGCACCACAATGTCGGCGGCCTGCCCGAACGCATGAACATGCAGCTCGTCGAGCCGCTGCGCGAACTCTTCAAGGACGAAGTGCGCGTGCTCGGCCGCGAGCTCGGCCTGCCCGACAGCTTCATCGGCCGCCACCCCTTCCCGGGTCCGGGCCTCGCCATCCGTTGCCCGGGCGGCATCACCCGCGAAAAGCTCGAAATCCTGCGCGAAGCGGATGCGATCTATCTCGACGAGATCCGCAAGGCCGGCCTCTACGACGCCATCTGGCAGGCTTTCGCCGTGCTTCTGCCGGTGCAGACCGTCGGCGTCATGGGCGATGGCCGCACCTACGAGTTCGTCTGTGCGCTGCGCGCCGTCACGTCGGTCGACGGCATGACGGCAGATTTCTACCACTACGACATGGAATTCCTCGGCCGCGCCGCAACGCGCATCATCAACGAGGTCCGCGGCATCAACCGCGTCGTCTACGACGTAACCTCGAAGCCGCCGGGCACGATCGAGTGGGAATAAGCAGTCGCCTCGATGCCGTCAGACCAGCTCTATAACGATCCAGGGCTTGTAGAGTTCTACGACATCGAGAACGGCTGGACCGCCGATTCCGAATATCTGAAGACCATGGCCGCGGGCCGCACCTCGTTCCTCGATCTCGGGTGCGGCACCGGCATGCTGACAGCCGCGCTGGCGGATAACAGCAAGCGCGTCGTCGGCGTCGATCCGGCGGCCGCAATGCTGGATGTCGCAAGACAAAGGCCCGGTGGTGACCGGGTGCGCTGGGTCGAGGGCGACGGCCGGACCATCCGCCTTGGCGAGACCTTCGACATGGTGCTGCTCAGCGGCCATGCCTTCCAGGTTTTCCTCACCAGAGAGGATCAACTCGCCGCACTCAAGACCATCGCGGCGCATCTCTCGCTCGATGGCCGTTTCATCTTCGACAGCCGCAATCCGCAGGTCGAGGAATGGCGGGAATGGACGCCGGCCGGTTCCGAACGGGATATCGTTCATCCGGTCCTCGGCCAGGTCCTCGCCTGGAACGATGTGCAGCACGACCCGGCCACGGGCGTCGTGGAGTATGGAACATTTTATCGGGTCGCAGCGGACGGACGCGCCTACACGGCCCGGTCGAAAATCGCCTTCCCGTCCCATGAAGACTTGGTCGCGATGATCGACGAAGCCGGACTTGTGGTCGAAACCTGGCTTGGCGGCTGGGACGGCAGGCCTTTCGGAGCCTCCGAACCCGAGATCATTCCGATCGGCCGGCTGCGCTAGGCTCGCCGCAGGCCGGCACCGCGCTTCCACCCTTCAAAATCCACGCAGGCGTGTCGCCGCTATTTCACCGCGTCGCGCATTCCATCGCGCAGTTTCCGGACCCGTTCGTTGAGGTCGATCATCTCTGGCACGGTGAAGCCCGAATTCTCCAGCAGGGCATCGGTCAGGCAACCGGTCTTCACATGCAGGCCGCGTCCCTTTGCCGAAAGGTGAACCTCCACCTGTCGCTCGTCGGTGACGCTGCGATGCCGGCCGAGGAAACCGGCGGCCTCCAGCCGTTTGACGGCCGGCGTGATGGTGCTCGATTCAAGGCCCAGTCGATCGGCAATCGCCGAGATCGTCAGACCATCCCTTTCCCAGAGCGTGCTCAAGACGAGATACTGAGTATAGGTCACGCCGAGCGCGTCGAGCATCGGCTTGTAGACGCGGTTAATGGCGATCGACGCAGAATAGATCGAAAAGCAGAGCTGGCTGTCCAGCGGCAGCGTGGTCGGTTCTTCCGGCATCTCAGCCTCCTTGCGGCACAGTGAGGGTTTCCTGCTGCGAAAATCAATATCGCGATAATAAATCTCTTTACAAGAAAATTGAGTCGGCGTATACGATGATTATCGCGATAATAATTGCCGCGAAATAAATCAAACAAGGAGACCCGAAATGCTCAAGTCCCTGATCACCGCCGCCGCTTTCGCCCTCTCCGCAAGCGCACTCACCCCGGCCCAGGCCGCCCCCGCCGCCAAGAATGTCGTGCTCGTTCACGGCGCCTTCGCCGACGGCTCGGGTTGGCAGGGCGTCTACAAAATCCTCAAGAAGGACGGCTATAACGTCACCATCGTGCAGAACCCGACCCTGACGCTTGCTGGCGATGTCGCCGTTACCAAGCGCGCGATCGCCGCGCAGGACGGCCCTGTCGTGCTCGTCGGCCACTCCTATGGTGGCGTGGTCGTTTCGGAAGCCGGCACCGACGAGAAGGTAAAATCCGTCGTCTACATCGCCGCCTTCGCGCCGGACAAGGGCGAGTCGGTTTCCACACTCATCGCCAACCCGCCGGCCGGTGCACCCGTTCCGCCGATCCTGCCGCCGGTGGATGGATTCCTTTCGCTCGACAAGGCGAAGTTCGCCGCAGCCTTCGCGGCCGATGTCGATCCCGGGACTGCGGCCTTCATGGCCGACTCCCAGGTTCCCTGGGGCGTCGAAGCGGCCGCCGGCACTGTGACCGCGCCGGCCTGGAAGGAAAAGCCGAGCTTCTACCTCGTCGCCACCGACGACCACATGATCCCGCCGGCTGCCCAGCGCCAGATGGCCAAACGCGCCGGCTCGACTGTTGTCGAAACTGCAGGCAGCCACGCCGTCTACGTTTCGAAGCCGGACGCCGTTGCGGCGCTCATCGAGCAGGCGGCTCAAGCGGGCGAATAGGCTACGCCGACCGACAGCGATACAAAGGGGCGGAGCGCGAAGCTCCGCCCTTTGTGTTTGTCTCCGAAGCGGCTCGGCAGATGTTAGCGGACACCGGCTGGGTGCTGCCGGCTCCACTCTCGCAGATGCTCGATAAGCACGCGCAGTTTCTGAGGCTGCTGCTGTCGGCGGGGATAATAGAGATAGAAGCCGGGGAATGGCGGGCAGAACGCCTCCAGCAGCGGCGTCAGTTCGCCCCGTTCCATATAGGGCTCGAAGGTCTCGCGCATGCCGAAGGTGATGCCGGCGCCAGCGCAGGCAAGCCGAACCATCGTGTTCATGTCGTTGGTCGTCACCCGCGGCTCGACGGCGACATCGAAGTCACGGCCGTCCTCCGTGAACTCCCACCGGTAGGGGGCGATATCCGGCCGCGCACGCCAGCCGATGCAGGTGTGTGCGACGAGATCGCGCGGGTGCTGCGGCGCGCCGCAGCGAGAGAGGTAACGCGACGACGCCACGGCCACCTGCCGCTGCTCCCGCGATACCGGAATGGCGATCATGTCCTGTTCGATGACCTCGCCGAGCCGAACGCCGGCGTCGAAGCCTTCGCGCACGATGTCGTATTCCTCATCGGTCACGGTGAGGTCAAGGTTGATATCGGGGTAAGCTTCCATGAACGCAGCCAAGGCGGCGCCCGACAGGAAGCTCTCTGCAATCGAGGAGACACTGACGCGAAGCCGGCCGCGCGGCCGCGCGCGCAGTTCCGTCACCGCCTGCAGCGCCGTCGCGAGGTCCGTCAGAGCCGGGCGAGCGCTGGCATAAAGTTGCTCGCCGGCCTCGGTCAGGCGGACGCTTCGGGTGGTGCGCTGAACCAGCGCCACACCCAGGCGATCCTCCAGCCGCTGCAAGCCCTGGCTGACGGCAGAGCGGGTGACGCCAAGCCGCTCGCCGGCAAGGCGAAAACTGCGCGCCTCGGCGATGGCGATGAATGTGGACATTCCTTCGAGTGTATCGGTCATTGGTTAGAATTTCTAACCACGTCATCCCCGATTGGCAACTCGATCGATCAGATCGCCTTTTCTATCTTCTGCTTCACCGGAGCAAAGGCAAAGCGTCTACGCCGGACCGAACGAGATGGAGACAGACATGGCGACCTCCCTATTTCCGCGAGCCGCATGGCTTGCACTGGCCGTCACTGCAGGCAACGCAACCCCGGCGGAGGCAGGCGGCAAGACACCGGGCAAGAATGCCCAAGTGGAGCACAGTGAAAGCGAAACGGCAGAACACCCATATGTGGGCATGTGGGTGACCGACGACGGTTACGTGCGTCACGAACTGCTGGCGAGCGGGCGCTACGACGAGGCCCGAGGCACACGGGAGAGCGCCTATCGCGGGCGCTACGAAATCACCGGGACGCACATCGAGTACCGGGACGATACCGGCTTCACGGCGGATGGCGACTTCGTCGACCGTGACACGTTGCACCATGGCGGCATGATCCTTCGCCGCCGCTGATAGCCCTCCCCCGAGCAATCGACGCCCCTCTGCCGGTAAGTGGAACGAACCACACCCCAACCACAAACGGACCCCTCGAAAGGACAATAACCATGGAGAATGTTCAAGGAAAAGTCGTGGCCATCACCGGCGCAAGCAGCGGCATCGGCGAAGCCACCGCGAAGACATTGGCGGCCGCCGGAGCCAGGGTCGTAATCGGCGCCCGCCGGTCCGATCGGCTGGAGCGCATCGCCGATGAAATCGCCGCCGCCGGCGGCGAGATCCGCTTTCGCATGCTCGACGTTACCGACCGCGATGACGTCGCTGCCTTTGCCCGCTTTGCCGAAGCCGAATTCAGCCGCCTCGACGTCATCGTCAACAATGCCGGCGTAATGCCGCTGTCGCCGTTGGCGGCACTCAAGGTCGACGAGTGGGACCGCATGGTCGACGTGAACATCAAGGGCGTTCTCTACGGCATTGCGGCGGCCCTGCCGATCATGAGTGCGCAAGGGTCCGGGCAGATCGTCAACGTTTCCTCGATCGGTGGGCATTCGGTGTCGCCGACGGCCGCCGTCTACTGCGCGACCAAGTTCGCCGTCCGGGCCATCTCCGATGGCCTGAGGCAGGAGACTGATCGCATCCGCGTCACCGTCATCTCGCCCGGGACGACGACGTCCGAGCTCGCCGATACGATCAGCGATACCACCGCGCGCGCGGCGATGAAGGAATGGCGGGCCATCTGCATCAGCCCGGACGCCATCGCCTCCTCGATTGCCTATGCCATCGGCCAACCGGTTGATGTCGACGTCAGCGAGATCATCGTGCGCCCGACGGCGAGCCCGCATTGAAGTGCGCCGGCGGCAAGCAATCCGGCATGAAGGCACGCCTCGGGCGTGCCTTTTCATTTCGGAAGTGCCGCCTTAATCAATAGTGTTGACTAATCAATCAGTATGTACTAATGATTTAGCCATGATGATCGAAACCGCCCCTATCACCGCCGTCATGCGTGCCCTTGCCGATCCGACACGTCGCGCCGTGTTCGAGCGCATCGCCAATGCCGAGGAAATCACCGTCGTCGAACTGACGCGCGGCAGCGGTGTGACGCAGGGGGCGATCTCGCAGCACCTCAAGTCGCTGAAGCAGGCGGGTCTCGTCGCCGAGCGTCCGGAGGGCCGCAACGTCTATTACCGCGCCGAGCCCGAGGGCCTGGCGCCGCTGGTCGACTGGATGAGCCACTACGGCACCTTCTGGCGCGACCGCTTTGCCAATCTGCGCACTCTTCTCAAGGAGATCGATCCATGACCGACGCAGCAGCTCTGAAACTCGAGACGCAGGATATCGTCGTCGACGAGGTCTTTCCGCATACGCCCGAGACGATCTGGAAAACGCTGACCAACGGCGAATTGATGGGCCGCTGGATCATGCCGCCGGCAGGGTTTCAAGCGGTGGAAGGCACGCATTTCACTTTCCAGACGACGCCCGCCGGCGCCTGGGACGGGACCATTCGTTGCCAGGTCCTGGAGGTACGTCCGCATGAGCGCTTCGTCTACTCCTGGCAGGGCGGGCATGAAGGCAATGCCGGCTACGGGTCCCGCCTCGATACCGTCGTCACCTGGACACTGACAAAGGTCGACACCGGCACCCGGCTGCGCCTGGTGCATTCCGGCTTCGTCACGCCGAAGAACGACAGCGCCTACGCGAACATGAGCAACGGCTGGCCGAAGGTCCTGTCGCGCCTCGGCGCCGTCTCCGACGAACAGCACTGAAAGCCGAAACCGGATCGTCACGGCGATCCGGCACCTCACAAACCCGAAACAGGCAAAGACAATGGTTGGCGTCGCACTTGCGGCCGCGCGCCAGGCTTTGCCGTGCCCGCAACAGGAGGAAATGTATGAGCAAGGCCTATATCGGCGGATGCGCCTGCGGTGCGATCCGCTACGAAATCTCCGGAGAACCGGTCTTCTCCAACGACTGCCAATGTCTTGATTGCCAGCACGAAAGCGGAACCGGGCATGGATCGCATATGACCTTCCGCCGCGACGGCGTGAAACTCGAAGGCGAGGCGACGCACTGGGACATGGTCGCCGACAGCGGTCATGTGAAGACGCGCGGTTTCTGCCCCACCTGCGGCTCGCCCGTCTACATGACCTTTTCGGCAATGCCGGAGTTCTTCAGCGTTCGCGCAGCAAGCCTGGACGATCCCGGCCGCTACAAGCCGCAGGCGGTGACCTATGCGATCCGCGGCCATGCCTGGGACCACCTCGATCCGGCCTTGGTGAAATTCGAGAAGATGCCGCCGGCCTGAGGCGGCAACGCCTTGCGCCGCCGGTCTAGGTTCCGATCTCGAACTGGCGTGCTGCGTCTTACGCGCGATGCAGCGCCGCCCGCCGAGGAGAATGGCACGTCATGGCTGGCCTTTGGTCGCGCACCGACTACGGCAACCAAAGGCAGCCACGATATCAGGCAGCGACACCGGTCTCGCTGATGTCGCTTCGCGAATGTCTGACCTCAGGAGTGTTTCAGCTGCGTGTTGCACATGCTGTAGTAACCGCCGCCCTTCTTGATCCAGGTAAGGTCGCCCAAGGAATTGTTTGCCTTGTCGGCCTTGTACTGGTCGAGGCAGGTGTGCATGCGCGCCTTTCCAGCGGATTCACTTGAATATTTCGGATCGACTGCCTTCGGGAAAACCACGCCCTTCGGCGCCTTTGCGGTCGTCGCCGCCGGCTCGGGCGCGTTGTCGGTGTTGGCGGCCGTTGGTTCTTCACTCGTCATGGCTGCGGGTTTGGCAGCGGTATCGGTTCCGCACTGTGCTTTGCGGAAGTCATTCCATTTCATCCCGTTGAGCGAGCCGGCGGCTTGCGCGGCCTTATATTTCGCGCTGCATTCGGTCATGCTCAACGCGTGCGCGGGGGATGTCAGAAGGATGGGGGAAAACGCGAGGGCGGCAATTGCTGCAATACGGGTAATCTTCATGGGAATTCCCCTTTTTCAAGAGGCATCAAACGCCCAAGAGGCTCTTGAACGCCGGCCTCACCGAAAGAATCCTCCCCGTTTGTGACCGGATGATGGAAGACTTTCGCCGGCTGCCTGGTTCGCCATGGCCGGGCCGACTACCCTCGACAATTGCATCAGGCCGGTGGAATGAACGGCTGGCTGATCGCCTGGAAAACGGGCAGCGCCTCCAGCTTCCCGGCATGCGCGTGCAGCCGGGGGTAGCTGGAAATCGCGACGAGTTCGGGATGCACCTCGTTGAGGAAGCGCAACACGGCGGCAACGGCGATATCCACATGGCC
The DNA here is from genome assembly GCF_052115125.1 of Ensifer sp. 2TAB8. NCBI lineage: Bacteria > Pseudomonadati > Pseudomonadota > Alphaproteobacteria > Hyphomicrobiales > Rhizobiaceae > Ensifer > Ensifer sp. 2TAB8. Next base: position 915,372 of record NZ_JBFRGB010000001.1, read on the forward strand.
GATGCGCTCCGAGAACCAGTACTCGCTCTGGCTTTCCGCGCGGCTTCCTTCCAGTACGGCAAGCGTTTCCTCGATCTGGCGGCGGCATCGATCGACCCAGACAGCCGAGACTTCACCGTGCAGGCGCTTTTCATAGAAGAGACTGACGGCCTTGTCGCCGAGGCCCGTGGCAAGCGTAGCGATCCTCAGCGCCCGATGTCGCGCCGGCTCGGTTCGCGGGAACATGACCCGATCGTGCGAGACGAGGCTATCGAGGTAGTCGAGAATGATATGGCTATCCGTCAGCGCCGTCCCGTCGTCGAGCACCAGCGTCGGCACGCGCGTCAGCGGATTGTAGGCGCGAAGCGCGTCCGCATTGCCGAAGGACGACCAGGGGCGATGTTCGAACGGGATATCATAGAGCACCAGCGCAATGCCGACGCGACGCACGAAAGGCGAGTCATACTGGCCGATCAGGATCATGGTTCAAGCTCCTCCCTCTGGAACGGTCTCAGGGGACAACAGCCCTCCCCCTCGTGTCAAAGTCAAAGCAGCTTCAGCGCAAGCCAAGACCGCACCCCTGTTCTTAGCGACTTGCGGAGTGTGGTGGGAATGCCGATAAGCGCCAGCAATAAACGATACGGGAGGAGCCCCATGGACATTTCCGAAATCATCATCGCCGGCGATACGCCCGGTATCGAATGGCGCCTGCCGGTCTACCGCTTCAAGGGCAGGAGCGCTGCGGCACCCAGGACCTATATCCAGGCGGCGCTGCACGCCAACGAACTGCCCGGCACCGCGCTGGCGCATTTCCTCCTGCAAAAGCTGGAGCAGGCGGAGAAAGACGGCGCCATACTTGGCGACATCACCGTCGTGCCGCAGGCAAACCCGATCGGCACGGCGCAGTCGCATTTCGGCGAGTTGCAGGGGCGCTTCGACCTGGGATCGCGCACCAACTTCAACCGCGATTTCCCGCTAATCGCTCTTGGCGACCGTGACCGGCTGATCGACGATCTCGACCGCTACTCGGCGACAGATCGCCTGAAGCGGCAGCTGCTGCATATGGCGCTCGGCGCCGACCTGATGCTCGACCTTCACTGCGACGACGAGGCGCTGCAATACGCCTATATCGACGACGCCTTCTGGCCGGAGGCGGGGGACCTCGCTTCGGCGCTCGACATGGAGGCGGTATTCCTCTCGGATGGCGAAAGCTCCGCTTTCGAGGAGGCCGTCGCCTATGCCTGGAAATACGAGAGCGGGCAGAAGAAGGCACGCCTTCCGGGACGTCTTTCGGTCACCGTCGAGCTTCGCGGCACACGCGACGTCTATCCGGAGCTTGCGCGCAAGGACGCCGACGGTGTCTTCCGCTTCCTCGTCGCCCGCGGCGTTGTTGCCGGTGACGACGAAACGATCGCACCCTTCGCCGGCATCGTCGCGCCGCTCGACAATATCGAGATGATCCGCGCACCGGAGGCGGGCGCAATCCTGTTCCATCGCGATATCGGCGAGACAGTGAAGGCCGGCGACCTGCTCGCGACCATTCTCACCCGTCCAGGCCGGCCCGACGGTGCGCTGGAGGTTCGCGCGCCGCAGGATGGGCTGATCGTCACCCGCGTCTCGACGCGGCTTGCGCGGCGACGTTCGGACCTGATGAAGATCGCCTGCGCCACGGCTTCCAGCGCTGCGCGCAAGCCAGGACCACTCGAGGCCTGAGAGCAATCCCGGGACGGCGTGAAGGTGTCTCGGCTCGCCCTATTCAGCGACCGTCACCCAAGGTGGCGGCCGTCATTTTCGGGCTGTCGAGAAGGATGGTCGAGCGCAGCGTCTTGATCTCGGCAATCTGCTCGAACTCACTCCAGAGCAGCCGTTTGTAGTCTGCGACGTCGCGCACCGCGATCTTCAGGAGAAAGTCGAAGTCGCCAGCGACCGTATGGCACTCCACCACCTCAGGCATGCGCGAAACCAGCTCGATGAAGCGGTGACCGACCTTGCTTGCGGTGCGCTCCAGCGTCACTTCGACAAAGGCCTGGAAGCCGATGCCGGCAGCCTTCGGATTGACCACTACGGTCTGGCGGATGACGCCCGTCGCATAGAGCCTGGCGAGGCGGCGCGACAGCGGCGCCGGCGAGAGACCGACGCGCGCTGCCAGCTCGTTGTTGCTGAGCGACGCATCCTCGACCAGCAGACGGATGATCCGTCGGTCGACCTGATCCAGTTCCATCGCCACCTTTTCAACCATCGTCGGCCCCTAGCGCGCAAATCAGCAAATCAATTGCAGAGTTTTGCGCAAATAGCACGCTGTCGATATTGTCTCCGTGGCAAAAATCGCATCGATTTTGCGCATGCGCTGACTTATGAAGGAGACCGCAGGGCAGCCGGAGAAGCGGCGGCCGGCAGGCTTTCTCGACCGATAACGCATCGCTGCCACTCAAGGGGGAATTTCCGGCATGTTCGACGCTCTGACCCGCCAACCCGACGATCCGTTGCTCGCCCTGATCGGGCTCTACCGCAAGGACGAACGCCCCGGAAAGGTCGATCTCGGCGTCGGCGTCTACCGCGACGAAACCGGCCACACCCCGATCTTCCGCGCCGTCAAGGCAGCGGAAAAGCGCCTGCTCGAAACGCAGGACAGCAAGTCCTACGTCGGCCCCGAGGGTGATCTCGTCTTCATCGATCATCTCTGGACGCTGGTCGGTGGCGATACCATCGATCGCAGCCATATCGCCGGCGTGCAGACGCCGGGCGGTTCCGGCGCGCTCAGGCTCGCGGCCGACCTCATTCACCAGATGGGCGGCAAGCGCATCTGGATCGGTCTGCCGAGCTGGCCGAACCATGCCAGCATCTTCAAGACCGCTGGCCTTGAACCGGCCGGCTACCCGTTCTTCGACGTGCCGTCGCAGAACGTCCTCTTCGACAACATGATGACGGCGCTGCAGGGCGCTGCCGCCGGCGATGCCGTGCTGTTGCATGCCAGCTGCCACAACCCGACCGGCGGCGTCATCACACAAGCGCAGTGGATGGAGCTTGCCGCCGTCATAGCCGAGCGCGGCCTGCTGCCATTGATCGACCTCGCCTACCAGGGTTTCGGCCGCGGCCTCGACGAGGATGTCGCCGGTCTCCGCCACCTGATCGGCGTCGTGCCCGAAGCGCTGGTCGCCGTTTCCTGCTCCAAGTCCTTCGGCCTCTACCGCGAGCGCGCCGGCGCGATCTTCGCGGTGACGACTTCGTCGTCCTCTGCCGATACGGTCCGGTCCAACCTCGCAGGTCTCGCACGCACCAGCTACTCGATGCCGCCGGATCATGGCGCAGCGATCGTGCGGATGATTCTTTCAGACGCCGAGCTCAAGCGTGACTGGCAAGAAGAACTTGAAACCATGCGGCTGCGCATCACCAACATCCGCCGGGCGCTCGCCGAAGGCTTGCGTGAGCGCTGGCAGGCGCTCGGCGCCGTGGCCAGCCAGGAAGGCATGTTCTCGCTGCTGCCGCTCGCCGAGGCCGACGTCATGCGGCTCAGGAACGAGCACGGCATCTATATGCCCGGTTCCGGCCGCATCAACATTGCCGGCCTGAAGACGGCGGAAGTCGACGGCGTCATCGCCAACTTCAAGAACCTCTGAGGACCATGATGGCCGAGCGCAGCATCGACGCGACAGAAATCCCGACCGAACGCCATCGCCTCTACGAGGATGCGCTGGCGATCCTGACGGGCACGCTGATCATGTCGCTCGGCATCATCATCTACAGCAAGGCGATGCTGCTCACGGGCAGCACGTCGGGCCTGGCGCTGCTTTTGCAATATGCGACCGGCGCCGAGTTCTGGCTGGTCTTTTCGCTCGTCAACCTGCCCTTCTACATTCTGGCGGTCAAACGGCTCGGCTGGATGTTTGCGCTGCGCACCTTCATCGCCGTCAGCCTCGTCTCCCTATTTTCTCGGCTGACGGCCGGCTGGGTGGAGATAGCCCGGCTCGACCCGATCTATGCGGCGGTTGTCGGTGGCGGGCTGATGGGCATGGGCCTGTTGATCCTCTTCCGCCACCGCACCGGCCTTGGCGGCATCAACATCGTGGCGATCTATCTCCAGGAGAGGTTCGGCATCCGTGCCGGATATTTCCAGCTTGCGGTCGATCTCACCATTCTGGCTGCCGCCTTCTTCGTGCTGCCGCCATCGAACCTCGTGCTTTCGGTCATCGGTGCGGCCGTCGTCAACATGACCCTGGCGATCAACCACAAGCCCGGCCGCTACGCCGGTGTGACCTGACGCCAGGTCTCGGTCTTCCCTCCCGCGCATTGGGCGGCTATCACTCCTGCCACCCTTTCAAATCGTGTGATTCCGGACGGTTTCCCCGGACCGCACGACGATGACGCTGGAGCATGGAAATGACGATTACGATCTACGGCATCAAGAATTGCGACACGATGAAGAAGGCGCGCACCTGGCTCGACGGCCGCGGCATTGCCTATCGCTTTCATGACTACAAGGCCGAAGGTATCGACCGCCCGCATCTCGAGCGCTGGTGCAAGGAAGCCGGGTGGGAAACGGTGTTGAACCGCGCCGGAACGACCTTCCGCAAGCTCGACGAAGCGGACAGGCAGGACCTTGACCAGAAAAAAGCCATTGCGCTGATGCTGGCGCAGCCCTCGATGATCAAGCGTCCGGTGCTCGAAGCAGACGGCAACCTGCTGATCGGTTTCAAGCCGGATCTCTACGAGGCACTGCTCGCCAAAGCCTGATCCCCATTTGGAGCGACGACGATGTCGAAGACCACGCGCGCCACGCAGACGCTTTCGAAGGCCGGCGTCGCTTTCAGCGTGCATACCTATGATTACGACCCCAATGCCGAACGCGTCGGCCTGCAGGCGGCGGAAGCGCTCGGGGAGGATCCGAGCCGGGTGCTGAAGACACTGATGGCGGATGTCGACGGCAAGCCAGTCTGCTGCGTCGTGCCCTCCGATCGCGAAGTGAGCATGAAGAAACTGGCCGCCGCCTTCGGCGGCAAATCGGCCGCAATGATGAAGCCGGCGGATGCCGAGCGGCTGACCGGCTACCATGTCGGCGGCATCAGCCCGTTCGGCCAGAAAAAGCTGGTGCCGACGGCGATCGAGGAAGCAGCGCTTGCCGAGGCGCAGGTCTATATCAATGGCGGCCAGCGGGGGCTGCAGGTGCGGCTAGCACCGCGCGATGCGCAGGCTGCACTGAAAGCAATCGCAGCGCCGCTGATCGCCTGATCTTGCCATCAAAATATCACGGATGGCATATAGGAGCAGCCAAAGCGGGTTCAGGAAAGCGTTCGCTGTTTTCCGCCCGCAGCCCGCTCACGGCTTGGAGCTTGGGGCCGCTTCGGAGTTGTTTCATGGCATCTGCAAGGTTTCTGCGCGCGAAGCGTCTTCTGAAACGCCTCGCCGTCGGCACGGCTGCGCTCGTCGCGGCCATGGTTCTCTATCTCGTTGGCTTGCAATGGACCGGCAACTTCCACACGCTCGTCGCCGGTGAGGTCTATCGCTCGGCACAGCCGACGCCGGAGGCGATCGCCACCTATTCTAAGGCCTATGGCATCCGCACCATTATCAACCTGCGCGGCGAGAGGCTGGACGAAAGCTGGTATCGCGACGAGGTTGCCGCGGCCGAGCGCAACGGTATCCGGCTCATCAACTTCCCCATGTCCGCCTCGGCGGAAATCGACCGCAAGGAAACCGACGCGCTGATCGCGATCCTCAAGGACGCACCGAAGCCGCTGTTGATCCATTGCAAGGCCGGCGCCGACCGCACCGGGCTGGTCTCGACGATCTACCTGCAGCAGATCGCCGGCGTCGACGAGGAGACGGCCGAGTGGCAGCTTTCGCCGCTCTACGGCCATGTGGCCATTCCCTATCTGTCCGGTACCTTTGCCATGGACGAGACTTGGGAAGCCCTGGAAAAATCCTTCGGCCTCAGCAGCTAGGCGACGACGGCGTCCTAGATTGACGGTCGCCCATCGGCGCGCGCCCATCCGGCCTGCCGGCCACCTTCTCCCCGCAAGCGGGGCGAAGGACATGCGTGGCGCCCGTTCGTCTCGGCAACAACCACCTTCATCCTCGGGCTAACTTGAGGAGAGAGGCAATTCGCGTGGGCGTCGCAATTCAACGCCTGCTATGACACTGTCCAAAACTAAAAGCCGCTACCTTAGCTTCGCCAGCAGCGCCGCCAGTTGCCGCGCCTCCGTTTCGGTCAGTCTGGCGCCGACATGGGCCTCGATCGAGGGGCCATAGGTCTGCCACATGCGCGCGCGCATCGCCCGGCCGGCCTCGGTAATCACCACCCATTGGCCGCGACCATCGGCGTCGAAGGTTTCACGGCGGACAAGGTCCTCCTTCATCAGACGATCGATCAGCCGGGAGAGATTGTACTGGGCGAGCAGCGTGCGCGCCTCGATCTCGAAGGGACGCAGCCGTCCATGCTCTGCCTGAACCAACTCCCACAACACGTCGTACCAGCCGAGCGGCGGCAAGCTGGCCGCCTTGAAATCGGCCTCGATTCGAGCAAGCACGCGTTCGCGCGCCCGCACCAGCCCGATCCAGGCCTCGGTCGTTTCCGGTCCGGGACGCTTTCCGTCATTTTTCGTCTCTTCGCTCATAGATGCAATTACATCCACCTTGAAAGTCGAAGCAAGCCCACATACATGCAAATGCATCTACTTGCCTCAACCGGGAGACTGCCATGCTTACCCTCGTCAGCCACCATCTCTGCCCCTATGTGCAGCGCGCCTCGATCGCGCTCGACGAAAAAGGCGTTCGCTTCGAGCGGACCTACATTGACCTCAAGGCCAAGCCCGACTGGTTCCTGAAGATCTCGCCGCTCGGCAAGGTGCCGCTGCTGCAGGTGCCGCAGCAAGGCGGTGAAACGGTGCTGTTCGAAAGCTCCGTCATCGCCGAATATGTCGAGGAAAGCCAAGCTGGGCCGAAGCTTCACCCTGGAGATGCGCTGGAGCGCGCCCGGCATCGCGGATGGATGGAGTTCGGCTCGTCGATCCTCTCGGATCTCTGGGGCTTCGAGACCGCCAGCGACCGCGAAGCCTACGAACAGAAGCGCAAGACACTGGCCGGAAAATTCGCGACGATGGAGGCGGCGCTCGGCGACGGCCCCTATTTCGCCGGCACACGATTTTCGCTCGTCGATGCGGTCTTCGCGCCGATCTTCCGCTACTTCGACCTCTTCGATACGCTTGCCGACCACGGCATATTCGACGGGCTCGATCGTATCCGCGCCTGGCGTGCTGCATTGGCGGACCGGCCGAGCGTCAAGGCGGCCGTGACGACGGATTACGGCGAGCGGCTGATGACTTTTCTGCGGGAGCACGACGCCTATCTGCTGCGCGCCCGTCAGGCGTAGACGGACAGTGTCGAGGGCAACATCCCGTCCTTCAGTTTCGTTTCGCACTGGCCTATGACATCACCAAGCCATGCGGGAGGAACTGCATATGACGGACATGACCTCGACCTTGACGATCCTGGAGCCCCACCCCGGCCTCTACGCCTATTGCGACGGGCGCATCGCCGGGGTGCGGCTCTTTTCGGAAGGACCGAACTGGCTCGACGACGGCGCTTATGAACTGGGCGTCGCCTCCTATGCGATCGTCGGCGGCGAGCAAGCACTGGTCTATGATACCCATATCTCGCTCGCCCATGCCCGGGCGATCCGCAATCACCTCGAGAGCCTCGGTGTCACGTCGATCCGCGTCGTGCTCAGCCATTGGCACAAGGACCATGTGGCGGGAAACGCCGTCTTCGCCGACTGCGAGATCATCGCGCTCAGGCTGACGGCAGAGAAGCTTGAAGAAAATCGCGAACGGATCGAGACGGCGACGCCGCCGATCCATCCCCTCGTCATGCCGAACCGGCTGTTTGCGGAGACGCTTGCGCTGACCGTCGGCGAACGTCGCGTCGAGTTGCATCACTTCGCCATCCACAGCGCCGACGGCAATGTCATCTGGCTGCCTGAGGAAAGGCTGCTGCTGGCCGGCGATACGCTCGAGGATACGACAACCTTCATCAGCGAGGCCGACCAGACGGCGACGCACGTCGCGGAACTCAGGCGTCTGCGGCAATGGCCGATTGCTCGGATTCTGCCGGCCCATGGCGACCGCGAACGCATCGCCGCCGGCGGCTACAGGCCGGACCTGATCGATGCCAATCGCGGCTACATCGAAAGACTGACGTGCGCCATTTCGGCCGGAGCGGCAATCGGCACGCTCGAGGAATTCGCCGCCGAAGAGATCGCCTCCGGCGCGATCCGCTATTTCGCACCTTACGAGGCGGTGCACCGGAGCAACATCGAGCGAATGCGGGCCGTTCTCCTGACGGATTGAGCCGCGACACCCACGATGACCACCAGCCTTCATTTTCGCCGCAAAGCGCTCTAAGTCTTCTTCTTCCGATTCAAAAGACAGGCAGATCATGACCTATCCCGCCAATACGCCCAATCCGATTGATCCGGTAAAACTCGACAAGCTCGCGGAAGTCGCGATCCAGGTCGGCCTGCAGCTTCAGCGCGGCCAGGACCTGGTGATGACCGCGCCGGTGGCGGCCATGCCGCTCGTCCGCCTCATCACCAAGCACGCATACAAGGCGGGTGCGGGACTGGTGACGACGCTCTATTCCGACGAGGACACGACGCTCGCGCGCTACGCCTACGCTCCCGACGAAAGCTTCGACCGGGCGAGCGATTGGCTGTTCAAGGGCATGGCCGAGGCCTTTGCCGGTGGCGCTGCACGGCTTGCGATCTCCGGCGACAACCCGATGATGCTGTCGGCGCAGGACCCGGCCAAGGTCGCGCGTGCCAACAAGGCGAACTCGATCGCCTACAAACCCGCGCTCGAAAAGATCTCGAACTTCGACATCAACTGGAACATCGTTTCCTACCCGAATCCGTCCTGGGCGAAGCTGGTCTTCCCTGGTGATCCGGAACACGTGGCCGTCGAGAAGCTCGCCAACGCCATCTTCGCCGCCTCGCGCGTCGACGTCGCCGATCCTGTGACCGCCTGGAAGGAGCACAACGCCAACCTCGCCCGGCGCTCGGCCTGGCTGAACGGCGAGCGCTTCGCGGCACTGCATTTCACCGGCCCCGGCACCGACCTGACTGTCGGGCTTGCCGATGGGCATCTGTGGTGCGGCGGTGCATCGGAAGCCAAGAACGGCGTGACCTGCAACCCGAACATCCCGACCGAAGAGGTCTTCACGACGCCGCATGCGCTGCGCGTAGAGGGCCACGTCTCCTCGACCAAGCCGCTGTCGCACCAGGGCACGCTGATCGACAACATCCAGGTACGCTTCGAAGGCGGCCGGATCGTTGAGGCGAAGGCATCGCGCGGCGAGGAAGTGCTGAACAAGGTGCTCGATACCGACGAAGGCGCGCGCCGGCTCGGCGAAGTGGCGCTGGTGCCGCATTCCTCGCCGATCTCGGCGAGCGGCGTCCTGTTCTACAACACGCTGTTCGACGAAAACGCCTCGTGCCACATCGCGCTCGGCCAGTGCTATTCCGGCTGCTTCGTCGACGACACCAAGCTGACACCGGAACAGATCCGCGCCCAGGGCGGCAATTCCAGCCTGATCCACATCGACTGGATGATCGGTTCGGGCCAGGTCGACATCGACGGCGTGCGCGCCGACGGCAGCCGCGTGCCGGTCATGCGAAAGGGCGAGTGGGCCTGATCACGGCTTCTTGTCAGTCTCGTCCGACCTGAAGGATTTGTGGCCGCCGCAACACATGCGGCGGCCATTTCTTTGGGCGCCCTCAGCCGTTGGCAGCCCGCTTCAGACGCGGCATCTCCGCCGATTGGTAGAGCGACAGCACATGGCCATCGGGATCGGCGAATTCCGCCGACCAGCCGCCCGGCGCGTGGCTCACCGGTGTGACGATGGTGGTTCCCTTTTCCGCGAGGCCGGCGACCACATCGTCGATGCCGCCTTCAGCGAGATCGAACACGACGATCGGCGTGTTGCCCGGTTTGCTTTCGACGACGAAGAAGATCAACTCGACCTCGTTTTCTATCTTGGCCATCAGCCAGGTGCCGGCGTCGTCGTCCTCCATGCGCTGGACCGTGAGGCCAAGGACATCACGATAGAAGGCTTCCGTTCGGCCGAGATCCGAGATGAAGTAGCAGATGGCCCCGATACGTGGTTTCGACAGCATTGGTTGCTCCCTTTCTGTTTGTCACGCCGGCTTGTTGCCGCCGGTTGCCGCTTTGTGAGGCGCGCGCAAAGAAAAATTGATCGCGAAGAGATGGCCATCCGGATCGTGGCTGGCGAAGGCAGCCCGGCCGTCGCGCGTCACCGGCAGCAGCGCCTGGCGGATACGGCCGCTTTCCAGCGGATAGCGCAGCCCCGTCAGTTCCAGATTGGTCTCGCCATGACCGGCGGCACGCCAGCTACGGCGCAGCATCAGGATGCGCTGGCGCAGCGCCTCGTCGGAAATGCCGAGGAGATGACGGATTTCGAGGCGATTGTGGCCGGCAATCGCGAGCAGCAACACGATCCTGACGCCGGGTGAGAGCGTGGCGGCGAAAGCCAGCGGATCGTCAGAGCGCCCCTCTTCCGTTTCCGGCACGTCCGATTGCTGCTCGCGGCGAAGGCGTCGGGCGGCGCTACGCGCCTGCATGGCAGCGAGCTTGCGGATGACGCCGCAGAACCAGGCTCGATCACCGCCGCTTGGAAAACGTCCTGCCTTGAGCGCCACGATCAGCGCTTCATGCAGCAGATCCTCCGCCTCGGCCGTGCGGCGGGACTGGCGCCTGGCGAAGCGAAGGAGATCGGAATAGTGCGCCGGCGTCAGGTGTTCGATCATCAGGCATGCGCTTCTTGCGGGTTGAAGTTCCCGGCAATGTGAAGCGCTTGCCCTATGGTTGCAAGCCCGCCTTCAAGCGCGGGCCGGTCGCACCTTCGGCAACAGCTGCGCACGCTGGCTGAGCCAGACGCTGATGAAGACCACCAAGATGCCAAGCGCCTGAACCGGGGTCAGCTGCTCACCGAGCACACCCCATCCGAGCAGGATGGCGACGACTGGGCTTAAGAAGCCGAGTGGCGAAACGGACGACGGTTCGAGGCGCGAAAGACCGCGGAACCAGAGCAGATAGGTGAAGGCGGCACCGATCAGGCCGAGATAGGCAAGCCCGAGGACGTTTGCCGAGGTCAGCGGCGGCAGCGACGGCTCGAAGAACAACGCCACCGGCACGAGCATCAGACCACCGGCGGCCAGTTGCCAGGCGGTGAAGGTGAGCGGCGGCACCGGCGGCGCCCAATGGCGGCTCAGCACCGTGCCGAAGGCCATGGAAACGGCGCCGGCGAGACCGGCCAGCACGCCGAGCGGATCGAGCGCGGCGCCGGGTGTGAGCACCAGCAGGGCGACGCCGACGATACCTGCGAGGCCGGCGACGACACTGACTAGGCGGATCGGCGAGCCCAGAAAAACGCGCGACAGAAGGATGACGATCAGCGGCTGGACGGCCCCCACCGTGGCCGCAACGCCGCCCGGCAACCGGTAAGCCGAAACGAACAGCACGGCCCAGAAGAAGGAGAAGTTGAGTGCGCCGAGCACGAACGTGCGCGGCCACCAGATACCTTCAGGCAGGCGCCGTACGATGAGCAAGAGCAGGAGCCCGGCCGGAAGCGCCCGCAACATCGCAACGGTCAGCGGGTAGCCTGACGGCAGGAACTGCGTGGTGACGAGGTAGGTACTGCCCCAGATGGCCGGGGCGAGTGCGGTCAAGGCGAGATCGGCGGTGCGGTTCGTGGTCATATCTTTATCTCAAGAATCTCTACATCAAGATAAAATGAAGCTAGCACAGTTTATCTCTACGTCAAGATACTCTATGACTGGCGAAACAGTGGAGACTCTCTGATGGATCGCGTCGACAGGATATTGGCCCAGTGGCACCGGGAACGGCCGGATCTCGATGTGACGGCCATGGGGCTGCTTGGCCGCCTCTCGCGGCTTTCGACCCATATCGGCCGGGAAGTCGAAAAAACCTTTGCCGAGCGCGGCCTCTCCGCTTCGAGCTTCGACGTGCTCGCGACGCTGCGCCGCTCCGGGCCGCCCTATCGGCTTTCGCCCGGAGATCTGCTGGATACGACCATGGTCAGCTCGGGAACCATGACCAACCGCATCGACCAGTTGGAGAAGGCCGGGCTCGTCGAGCGGATTGCCAACCCCGAGGACCGGCGCAGCGTCATCATCGCGCTCACGGAGGAAGGGCTGCGCCGTGTCGACGAGGCAGCGACGGCGCACGTGGCAAACCAGCATCGCGTCGTTTCCGAGCTATCGCCCGAGGAGCGGGCGACGCTCGACGGCTTGCTTAGAAAATATCTGGCGACATTCGAGTAGCCGCGGCTAGATGCCCGCGATGAGCCGACGCACACGGACGAGATGGGCCTTGCGCTTGGCGTCGGTTGCGCGATCCATGTCGTGCAGCGCAAGCATCCGGAAATTCAGCCCCTTGGCGCAGAAGGCGGCGATACCGCGCTTCAGCAGCCGCTTGACCGGGTTGCCCATATAGAGATGCACCACCCACCAGGGCGAGCCTGTCGTGGTCAGCGCCCAGAAGACCTTGATGTTATGAAGCCGCGGAATGATGCGGCCGCCGGCCGGATCGTTGTCGAAGGCGACACCAGGCGCAAAGACGCGATCGAAGAAGCCCTTGAGGATCGCCGGAAAATTGAACCACCATTGTGGGAACACGAGCACCAACCCGTCGGCCGCCTGCAGGCGCGCTATCCAGTCGGCCGCTGCCGAGCGGTCATAGGCGTCGGTGAAGTAGCTGCCGCGCTCGGCCACGGTGAGACGCGGATCGAAATCCTCGCGATAAAGATCGAGCAAATCGACCGAATGGCCGTTCGCCTCCAGGGCCGTGCGCGCTTCACGCGCGACGTTGACGGCAAAACTGTCTTCGAGCGGGTGAGCAAGCACAAGCAGAATGCGCATCCGATGTTCCTCGTGTGTCAGGCAGGATCGAAAATGATCTCTCGTTCAAATGCTATAAAAAATCAATCTGTTGCTGGAAGCCCACCTGGCGGCGAATGTCGACGTTGCAATGGGCTTGAAAAACGAAGCCATTCGCGCCGCTGCAGATTGATGGAGTCCTTGCTCGGCTATCGAGGATAAACCGGACGCGCGTTGCGGGCCAGTTCCGCGAAAACGGATGGCAACCGGCGCGAAGCCCAGGCGGATATGAGTTGCGCGGCGTTGTCTTCCACGGGCTGATCCGAGCGAAGCTGGAGATCGTAGCGCTGTCCTTCATGGATCCGATGAAAGTCCTCCGCGGCACTGCCGATCGGCCGATCGCCGCGAAGCGTTTCCCTTCGGACGAGTTCGTCGAGTTCGCAATGAAGGCCGACGAAAAAGACGTCGAAGGGTTCGAACATCGCCGCCAGTTCGACGGCCCAGCCGGGCTCCTCGAGAATGTGCTCCAGCAGGAGATTGTTGCCGGCTGATGCATAGGCGACCAGCGAGCGGTGAAACCCGTCGAAGAAGCGGGCCCGGTGTTCTTTCCAGCGAAAGTCGCCGCGGCGGAACCGCTCCATCGGCACCGTTCCCGAATCGCGAATATGGTCGATCGAAACATGCCAGAACGGCTCGCCAATCTGCGCCTGGACCGCGCGCGCCAGTGTCGATTTCCCACTGCTGGAGGCGCCGTGGATGAAGATAATCTTGGCTCGCTCAGTCATGCCGGGCTCCGTCAATCTTTAGGGAACCATGGCGTTAGGTCGTGGCCATGACAACGAGATGACGCGCTAGAACAGACTGCCCTGTTTCGGCGGATCTCCCGCCGGCTCCGCGGGCTTCGGCTGCTTCTTGCGTGGCACCGGCGACGGAGAAGCCGGCTCGCCCTCGCCTTCGCCCGCAATTGCCGAAACGCGGCCATCGGCAAATTCCAGACTGAGTGCCATGCCGGCCGAGACGGATGCCGCCTGGCGCACGGGACCGCCATCGGCGTCCCGAACAAGAGCGAAGCCGCGCTGCAGGACGTTGCGATAGGAGAGCGACTGCAGGATGCGATCCTGGGCGACAATGACGCTGCGCAGGCGGCGCACGTCTGCACGGATCGCCGCATCCGACCGGGCGGCAAGCCCCGTGACACGATCGGAAGCGCGGTGGATCTGGCCGACCAAGCGTGAGGGCAGCGCCCGCAGCGCCGCATCCGCCGCCTGGACCCGCGCCTCGCCGCGATGGACCTGCCGCTCGACGATGCGTTCGGCCTTGTTCATGGCATCGACAAGGCGCTGACGCCGCTCGGAAAGCTTGCCCTTCAGAAGATCGGCGCGCAGCTCGGCCGAGACACGCTCGAACTGCCGGCGCTTGTTCGCCGTGTTCATTTGCAAGCCACGGCCGAGGCCCAGCGCTGCCTCATCGAAGCGACGGCGCGGCAGCGCCAGCAGTTGATCGAGTGACGGAAGCGCCCGCGCCAGTGCGCGCACCGCCTGGCGGCGATTGTCCATCTGCCGCCCGACCGCAGATTTCAAGCGTGCCGACAGGCCGGAGACCGCCGCCTCGAGATCGGCCCGGACCGGCACGGCCATTTCGGCCGCCCCGGTCGGCGTCGGTGCGCGCTGGTCGGCGGCATAGTCGATCAGCGTCCAGTCGGTCTCGTGCCCGACGGCGGAAATCAGCGGAATCTGAGAGGCGGCCGCGGCACGAACGACGGCCTCGTCGTTGAAGCCCCAGAGGTCTTCGAGGCTGCCGCCGCCACGCGCAACGATCAACACATCCGGACGGGCGATCGGGCCGCCGGGTTCAATATCGTTGAAGCCGCGAATTGCCGCTGCTACCTCGTCGCCCGAACCATCGCCCTGCACCCGCACCGGCCAGACGACGACGTGCACCGGAAAGCGGTCGGCAATGCGGTGCAGGATATCGCGGATGACGGCACCGGTCGGCGAGGTCACCACGCCGATCACCCTGGGCATATAGGGCAGCGGCCGCTTGCGGGCGGCATCGAAGAGACCCTCGGCCCCGAGCTTGCGCTTGCGCTCTTCGAGAAGCGCCATCAGCGCGCCCGCACCGGCCGGCTCCATCGATTCGATGACGATCTGGTATTTCGACGAACCCGGGAAGGTCGTGACCTTGCCGGTCGCGATTATCTCCATGCCCTCTTCCGGGCGGAAGCGTAGGCGCGAGAAGGTGCCCTTCCAGATCACCGCGTCAATGCGGGCCCGGTCGTCCTTGAGCGCGAAGTAGGCATGGCCCGACGAGTGCGGGCCGCGATAGCCGGAGATCTCGCCGCGCACGCGCACCTGGTCGAAGGCCTGCTCGACGGTTCGCTTGATCGAGCCCGAAAGCTCGGACACCGAATATTCGGCAAGGTTGCTCGGAGAATCGCTGTCGAAGAAAGAAGCCATGGCTTCTTTTACCGCACCCTTCGCCGAAGGCCAGCATATCCGTTGCGCTTTCCACCCGCCGGGCAGGCACCGCCTAAGGTTTCAGAGCATAGAGCCGGATGGGCGAACCTGCCGAAATCGGCAAGGGCGACAGGAACGCCGGCACATGATCGGCCGCAAGTTCGGCATAGAGCCCTTGCGGCGCTCGCGCGGCGATCATTCGTGCCTGAACGTCCGCGGCGCAGAAGGCCAGGATCGGATGCCCGAGCTGACGCAGCATGTTCGCCGCATCCTCAGTCCGGGCCAGGCCGATCTTCAACTCCGTAAGCATCCCCGCAGCATTGCGGTGATAGGGCGCACTCAGAACGCGGTGCTGCGTATGGCGAAGGACGGCGGCACCGATATCGGACGGTCCGACGATGAATGAAGGCGTAAGGCCCTCCAGATCGGCCAGCGATGCCGGTGTCAGGCACGCCTCACCATTCGAGGCTTGGGGCTCGCCCGCCATGACGCCCCCGATCCCCTTGTCGAAAAGCTCCCCGGCAATAGCCCAGACAACCGGGACCGAAATGAGAAGCGTGCCGACATAGCGCAGGGAGGCGCCCGTACCCGCCGTGCCACCTTTCGAGCGGGCACGAAGATCCGAAAGCAGCGAGGCAAGCGGCACGATAGCCAAAAGATTGGAGAAGGCCATTCCGCGCACCTGAATGAGCGCAATCATCAGGCTCGAAAACACTAGCGCGAAGAGAATGAGGTTGAGATCGACCCTGTCCCGACGCCAGATGCGCCAGGCGCAGACAAGCGCGGCAAAGGCACCGGTGAAGTAGTAGGCGCCGAGGCTCGTGGGCTCCGTCCTTGCGACCGCCAGGAAGGAACGCGCCTCGGTGACATTGTCGAGCCACAGTTCGAGAAGCAGCGGGTCGAGCCCCGACAGGGGATTGCCCAGGCATTGCGGCGCCACAACCAGTGCCACGGCAATGACGGCCAGGCCGCACGCGCCAAGAGCGATCATCCTTGCGACGGCTGACCGGTCGCTGAGCGTGGCGGCGGCAAGCGCCAACAGACCACTCCCGGTCAGCGCCAGCAAATAGAAGGCGATCGAGAGATTGTCGCAGGTCGCGGCCAGGTAGAGACGCGGCGGCACCGTCGCGAAGAAGAACAGGCTGATGCCTGCAGCCAGCGAAAGGCCGAAGGCGACGGTGGCCCGCAAAGCCTTTCGACCGGCCCAAACCCACTGGCAGGCAACGACCGCGCAGACCATGGCCACAAACGGCGTCGTTTCTGCACCAATGGCAATCGCCAGCGCTGCCGCCAATCCTGCAATGGTGTAGCTCGCCGCGCGGTACGTATGATCGACGAGCATTGCCGCCATGGCAGCAACCAGGACCAATTGCACATTGTGATGGTCGATCGCTCCGCCGAGGAATCGATTGGTCGTGATGATGAAGATCACGCTCAGTCCCAGGCAGAAGTGCATGGCATCCACACCACCGGCTCGACGACCGGCCAGCCCCATCGCCGCCAGCAAAGGCACAGCAAGGGAAATCGGCCAGAACCCCAAGGCCAGGGTTTCAGCCTGCACAGGGCCGACAAATGGCCTGAAGACGGAAATGAGTGCGGCGATCGGCAGGTCGATGAGGCGCGACCAGTGCATCAGCGTGCCGCCTTCCAGGCCGAGGCGGACTTGCGTCAGGTCGAACCAGCTCTGGCCAGTAAGGAGATCGCGCACCTGAACCAGGCGCATGACGTCGTCGTTGTCGCGGCCAACATAGTCGGGCGCCGTCAGGAACCGGGTGACGAGGAAGAGGACTGTGGGCACGCCGTAGACGAACACCATCCAACGCAGGCTCGACCAGAACGGCCTCGGCGCGTCCGTTGAAGTCGCCTCAGAAAGCGTCGCCGTCCCGTTCACCATGGATTCCTTGTCCTTCTCCATCCCATGGCAGCCTAACGATACGCGCTCAAGAAAGCGTAAAGCCTGCAGCGGTCGACTCCAGGCGCCGCACGCACGAACGTGCCCTTGGCGTCTTGTTAACACCCTGATGCCTATGATGGCGCCAACCCAACACGAGCCGAGCCACCCGGATGTTCGACCGTTTCAACATCGCCGTACTGCTGCCCTGTTACAACGAAGCATCGACCATCGGACAAGTGGTTCAGGGCTTCCAGGCGGCGCTGCCGACGGCACATGTCTATGTCTACGACAACAATTCGACCGACGGCACGGCGCTGAAGGCCATGCTCGCCGGTGCGACCGTCGTGCGCGAACGCCGGCAGGGGAAGGGGCACGTGGTGCGCCGCATGCTCGCCGATATCGATGCCGACATCTATGTCATGGCCGACGGCGACAGCACCTATTGCCCGACGGATGCGGAAGACCTGATCCGCACCCTGATCACCGAGCGCGCCGACATGGTCGTCGGGACGCGACGCGGCGTTCACGACGATGCCGGCAGACAGGGTCACGCCTTCGGCAACAGGATCTTCAACCTTCTGTACCGGGAAATATTCGGCACGGATTTCAACGACATCTTCTCCGGTTACC
Organism: Ensifer sp. 2TAB8; assembly: GCF_052115125.1. NCBI lineage: Bacteria > Pseudomonadati > Pseudomonadota > Alphaproteobacteria > Hyphomicrobiales > Rhizobiaceae > Ensifer > Ensifer sp. 2TAB8. Next base: position 933,238 of record NZ_JBFRGB010000001.1, read on the forward strand.
GCGTGCTCTCGCGACGGTTCGCCAAGAGCTTCCCGGCCATTTCCAACGGTTTCGAAATCGAGACGGAGATGTCCGTTCATGCCTCGCGTCTCAAGCTGCCGGTCGCGGAGCTTGAACTGGACTATGGCCGGCGCCCGGAAGGTTCCCATTCCAAACTGTCGACATACAAGGACGGCGCCAAGATCCTCTGGACCTTCGCGATGCTCATGAAAGAAACGCGGCCCTTCACGTTCTTCGGACTGATCGGCATGGCATTCTTTGCGACGAGCATCGGCTTCATGATGCCGGTGCTGTTCGAATATTTCGCCACCGGGCTCGTGCCGCGCATGCCGACCTGGGTCTTCGCGCTGGCCATGCTGATGATGTCGATCATCATGTTCACGGCGGGCGTGATCCTCGATTCAGTCTCGCGGGGCCGGACCGAACAGCTTCGGCTGCACTATATTGCGACCCCTTCACGGGCAACGCCCCTTGCCAGCCTGAACAGCGGCATCGCTTCGACCCGGGTTGACGACCAGGAAACCGGCTTGCAGCCGACGCCACGCATTGTTCGGGAACGCCACGGATGAACCGGGAAACGACCAACCGCATACGCTTCATCATCGAAGACGTCATCCCGCCGGTCCTCAGGGATTCGCGCTTCTTCAAGGGCATGGCCAGCCTCGCCTGGGGCAAGCACATCGCCCACCTTGCCGAGTTTCGCGCTCGGGCGCCGTTCCTTTCGGCCCGCGAATACGAAGACCTCTACCGCCATCATCCGAGGGTTCACGAGGGAACCGATAACTCCGAAGCCTGTGTGCGCAAGATCGCGGCCAGCATCGCGGGCGACAGCGTTTGCGACGTCGGCTGCGGAACGGGCGTCCTCTTGAAGCGCATCCGGGAGGCCAACCCTCGCCTTCAGCGCCTCACGGGCGTCGACTTCGCCATCGACGATGCAGCCCGGATCGAAGGCATCGAGTATCACGCCGCGATGATCGAGGACCTGCCGTTTGCGGATGGCGAATTCGATACGGTCGTCTGCACGCATGTGATCGAACATATCCTCGACTATCGCAAGGCGATCTCCGAGCTCCGCCGGATTGCCCGCCGGCGCCTGATCATCGTGGTGCCGCGCGAGCGCGAGTATCGCTACACGTTCAACCCACACTTCAACTTCTTCCCCTACACCCACTCCTTCCTGCGCGCAGTGCATCCGGTTCCAGCCAAGCACGACTGCGTCGATATCGGCCGCGACATCTTCTACTGCGAAGACAAAGCTGGGGCGGTGTGAGGCGTGGCGATGAACCTCAATCTGGCGCCCACCGTCTGGTTCGGTCTGTTCTTCACGCCTGTGCTGATTTCGGCCGGTCAGATTCTCTTCAAGCTCACGAGCGCCAAGACCGGAAACGCCAACGCCCAAGGGCTGCTGGCGCTGGCCTTCAGCCCGACACTGCTCATCGCTTTGGCGGTCTACGGCATCGGCACGATCATCTGGATCTTCACGATCAAGTCCGTGCCGCTGACGATCGCCTATTCGTTCATGGCGCTGACCTTCTGCATCGTGCCGCTGCTTGCCGCCGTCTTTCTCGGCGAGGCCGTGACGCTGCGCTACGCCCTTGGCGCCGCGCTGATCATCAGCGGCATGATCATCATCAATTCGTAAGGGTGCCCGGGACCATGATCGTCACCGCTTCCTTCCTCCTCGGCATCATCACATGCAGTCTGCGTTCTCCGCGCGTCTGCCTGCTGGTCGGTTCGGTCTTGCTGGTTTTGGCCGGCGCAAGCGGCAACTGGATTGAAGCTGCGGCGGCGATCGGCGCCTACAATATGGGCCTCGCGCTGATGCTTTGCGGCGCCATCGCCATCGACCTGCAGCGGGACGGCCGGTAGCGCTCATCCCTTTCGCTCGAAAAACGCCTTGGTCTCCTCGTCCGCGGGGAAGAAGGATTCGATCAGCACGCCTTCCACAAGGGCATCCTGGGTCGAGCCGAAGGTCTGCAGCGTGGTGATGAAGCTCAGCCGCAGGCCGCCGACATCGAGCTCGATTGGCAGCACGGGCAATCGGTCCGTGTCCGGATGATTATCAATCGCACGCTCGATCGCCGAATTCGACGCTGCCTTTTCCAGGCGTTTGCCGAGACGGCTACGCGGCCCCTGCAACCAGGCCTCGGTGCGCACGCGCTGCACGAGATCGGCCGCCGCTGCCTCCCAGTTGACGACCAGCTTGCGAACGTTGTCGTTGCCGAGGAAGGTGTCGAGGAAGTTTTCTCCCGGCTGAAACGGAATGTTGGCTGCCACAGCAAGGCTCGCCAGCGCCGGATTGACGACGAGCAACGTGTATTCGTGGTCGAGCACCAGGCCGGGATAGGGATCGTGGCGCGCCAGGATCAGCCGGATGGCGTTGGCGACAGCGGGCGGCATGGCATCGAGCCCCGCAGCAGGCCGCGTCGCCATGCGCGGCCGAAAGCCGGCTGCCGAAAACAGCGTGCCCTGGTCGCGGGCTGGAATATCGAGCACCGAGGCCAGTCGCAGGATCATGCCCTCCGACGGCTTCGAGCGGCCGGTTTCCAGGAACGACAGGTGCCGCGCCGATATGCCCGCGGCAACCGCGAGGTCAAGCTGGCTCATGCGGCGATGCCCGCGCCATTCCTTCAGATGTTCTCCGAACAGCATGTGTCGTGATTCTCCAGTGGACCGGCAGAGTGGCGCGCGTGCGGGGTAAAATCCATTACCTCAGAGGTAATTGGCTTGATGACGTCATCGGCGCAAACATCTGGCCATCGACAAACGGATGGAGCCGAAGATGAACCTCTCGAACCGCAGCCTTCTCAACAAAACCTTCCTCGCCGACGGCGCCTTCTCGCTTGTTGCCGGCGCCGCTCTGATCCTCGCGGCGGTGCCGCTGGCTGCGCTCTCCAGCGCGTCTGCCACGCCGTTGGTTACGCCTGTCATGTTGAAGGCGCTGGGTGCGGGACTGTTGATCTGGGGCCTCTTCCATCTTTCGGCAGCGCGCAACGGCGGCCCGGTGACGGCATCGGCGCGGATCAGCATTGCCGGTGACGTGCTTTGGCAGGTGGCAAGCCTGGCGCTGCTGCTGAACGCCTATGCTTTTCTTTCCACAGCCGGTATCGCTCTCGTCGTCGTCGGCATGATCGGTGTCGCCGACTTCCTGTTCTTCAAGCTGCGGGGACTGGCGCGGGAACGCAACGCCGCCATCGCCTGACCATCAGTTCCAAGAGATCAGAATAGAGGCCCGCCAGCCAAGCCGGCGGGCTTCGTCCTATGGCTCAGATCGTCTCCCAGCCGTCCCTGGCGCTGGCGCGGTAGATCGCATCGATGAATTTCTGATTGAGGCGGGAATTCTCGAGCGTCACCACTTCCTCGTCCTCGCCCTTGGCAGCGCGCGAGAAGGCTTCCGCCTGGAGCTTGTACTGGCGCGCATCCTGGAAGCGGAATAGTTGGGACTGGGCGTGGTTCTGGTTCGTCAGTTCCACCTCCTCGCGACCGTAGCGGTCGGCGTTGAAGGGCGACTTCACCTCGATGAAACCCTTGTCGCCGTGGAAGACCATGACCTGGCGCGCGGCGAGCTGGGTGGAGATGTAGAAGCTGAGCTCGAAGTCGCCGAAATCGGCGCGCACACTCGAATAGATATCCGTGCCGAACTCCGGATCACGGTCGGTGCTTGCCTGCACCCGCACCGGCTCCTTGCCGGTGACGAAGCGGGTGGTGATCGTGGGATAGACGCCGATATCCGGCAGGCCGCCACCGCCAAGCGCGGGAATGTTGCGCATGTTGTTGGGGTCGCGGTTGAAATAGGTGAAGGCACCCTGGACGTGGCGCAGCCGGCCGATCGCGCCTTCGGCCAGTAGCGAGCGCACCTTGCGCCAGACGGGGCTGTAGGTGACCATGAAGGCTTCGGCGATCTGCACACCGTTGCGCTCACGCGCGGCGATCAGCGCATCGATCTCCGAGGCACGCAGCGCGATCGGCTTTTCGCATAGTACGTGCTTGCCGGCATTGGCCGCCTTGATCGACCACTCGACGTGCTGAGCCGTCGGCAGCGGAATATAGACCGCGTCGATGGTGTCGGAGGCCAGCATCTCCTCGTAGGAGCCGAAAGCATGCGGCGCCGAGAAGCGATCGGCCTTGGCTCGGGCCTTGGCAAAATCGCGGCTGGCAACAGCCGAGACGACGCAATTTTCCGCGTCCTGAATGGCAGGCACGACGAGGTCGCGGCCGATCTTGGCCGTGGACAGAATTCCGAAACGTAGCATGGCGAGGCTCCCTGATTTGGTCGCAAAGACTAGCGCCGAGGTACGTACCTATCAAGCGGCTGCATACGCCCGACCGAGGATTCCCCTTCCTGAGAAAAAAGCCCGGGGGCGGGTGACAATGTCAGCTTTTCTGCCCTATCTTTCTCTTCGCAATCCTCCCGATCGCACCATGCCTTCATCCAGTCCAATGGAGCAAAACCATGGAAAAACTGAGACTTGGCCGCACCGACCTGGAAATCGCGCCACTCGTATTCGGCGGCAATGTCTTTGGCTGGACCGCCGACGAAAAGACCTCCTTCGCCCTGCTCGATGCCTTTTTCGATGCTGGGTTCAACGCCATCGACACTGCCGATGTCTACTCCTCCTGGGCGCCGGGCAATCAGGGCGGCGAATCCGAAACGATCATCGGCAAATGGCTGAAACAGTCCGGCCGGTCACGCGACAAGGCCGTGATCGTCACCAAGGTCGGCTCGGAGCTCGGGCCCAATCGCAAGGGGCTCTCGCGTCGCTGGATCCTGCAGGCGGTCGAAGATTCGCTGAAGCGGCTGCAGACCGACCACATCGACCTCTATCTCTCGCACTGGCCGGACCCGGAAACGCCCTACGAAGAGACGCTCGCGGCCTACGATCAGTTGCTGACCGAGGGCAAGGTTCGGGCCATCGGCGCCTCCAACCTGAACTCGCTGCAACTGCGCGAGGCGCTTGACGTTTCCGCCAACCAGGGCTTGCCACGCTATCAGGTGCTGCAGCCGGAATACAATCTCTACGACCGTGACGCATTCGAAGGGCCGCTGCGCGATCTCTGCATTTCCGAAGAGATCGGCGTCATCAGCTATTTCGGTCTGGCGCGGGGCTTTCTCTCGGGAAAGTACCGGACCCACAAGGACCTTGAAGGCTCGGCGCGCGGCAGCGGTGTCGAGAAATATCTCGACGGGCGCGGCATGCGAATCCTCGGCGTGCTCGACGACATCGCGGCAGAAACCGGGGCGACCCAGGCGGAAATCGCGCTCGCCTGGGTGCGGACCCGCAAGGGTGTCACCGCACCGATCGCCAGCGCCACAAGCCTCGCGCAATTGGAGAGCCTCATTCGTTCTGCCGAGCTTAGGTTGTCGGACGAAGCGATCCGAAAGCTCAACGATGTCGGCGAATGACGGGAGCTGAACCAACACGATGGCGTTGACGATACGCCCCGCGGCAAGCGGCGACGAGGCGGACTGGCGCCGGCTCTGGGCGGGCTATGTCGCCTTTTCCGGCTCCGAGCTGGCCGAAGACATCATCGATCTCACCTGGAAGAGGCTGATCGATCCGGCAGCACCGCTTTTCGCGCGGCTGGCGATCCTCGACACCCAGTTGGTCGGCTTCGCGATCTGCCAGGAACAGCTCGCCACCTTCTTCCGGAGGCCGATCTGCTACATCGAGGATCTCTATGTCGATCCCGCTGCACGCGGCCAGGGCGTGGCACGGGCGATGATCGACGATCTCATCGCGCTCTGCCGGGACAAGGACTGGGACCGGCTCTACTGGTACACGGAAGCCGACAATGCCACGGCACGGCGGCTCTATGACCGTTACTCCGGGACCGACGAGCACGTGCGCTACAAGGTCAATTTCGGCGAGGTCCTCAAATCCGGAAATCCGGCATAGGTCTCGGAATGTTTGCCGGCATGGTTCGCCATGCCGGCCTTGGTCAGCAGCCCGCGCGGCTGGATGAAGCTTGAAATCCGTCGTGCCGGCCGCTCGTGCCACTGGATGTTGAAAGCCCAGAGCTTCGGGAAGAAGCAGAGCGAGGCATAGGGCAAGTGGTCGTGGATCCACCAGGCGATCGACTGCCAGCCGCCGATCTCGCCGCGGCGATCCCATACCCAGGGAATGACGATGCAGGCAGTGGCTCCGATGCATCCGTCCGCATCGCGCATGTCCCAGATGTGATCGGCGGCCGAGGCGGCATTGGTCGAGCAGTTGAGCCCATTGGCATTGCCGAAGCCGTTGACGGCGCGGTTGCGGTAGCCTGAACGAATGACGAGACGGCCAAAGGTCGCTTCCAGCGGTTCCAGCAATTCCTCGCAGAGACGGCGGCCGGCCTCGATCGCCAGATCGGGATCATCGGGGATGTTCGGAATGCGGTAGAAATCGGCGATTTCCGAATGCAGGAAATCGCGGAAGAAGAAGTTTCGGGAGAGCCTTACCCGGCCGAGATCTTCGAGACCCTTCATCGAACCGGGCTTCTTCATGGGCTTTCCTCTCATCGAAACACGAAACAAATGGCATTCCAGATCCGGGCCTGCCGCGCCACCCGATTTCGAGCCGTCTGCTATCCGCTGTGCCGGAAGAAATCGATGAAGGCGCGCAGCGCCGGCCGCATCTGCCGGCGGCTCGGATAGTAGAGATAGGGACCGGCATAGGGCGCGCACCAGTCCTCCATGACGCGCTCCAGCTTCCCTTCGGCAATCCCGGTCTCGACACGGGACAGGAACAGATAGGCAAGGCCGGCGCCACCCATTGCCGCCTTGATGATCGGCCGGTCTTCGCCAAGAATCAGTGGTCCCTCGACCGACACCGTCAGCTCCTCGCCATCCTTCTCGAACTCCCAGCGATAGAGCGTGCCGTTGGAGAAGCGCCGCCGAATGCAGCGATGCGCGGCCAGATCCCGCGGATGCTGCGGTCGGCCATATCGCTTAAAGTAATCTGGCGAAGCGACGACGGCACTTTCGAGTTCCGGCCCGACCCTCACGGCAATCATGTCCGCCTCCAGGCTTTCGCCGAGCCGGATGCCGGCATCGTAGCCCTCTTCGACGATATCGGTGAAGCCGTCCTCATTGGCAATTTCGAGCACGATCTCGGGATAACGATCCAGGAAAGCCCCAAGCCGTGGTGCGAGGATGAGGTCGGCAGCAAAACGCGGCGCCGTGATGCGTAGGTTCCCGGCCGGACGCTCGCGGGCGTCGGCGGCAGCCTCCAATGCATGGGCGATCTCGTCGAGCGCCGGTGCCAGCCGTTCGAGCAACCGGCGCCCCTCCTCGGTCGGCGCGACGCTGCGCGTGGTACGCGCCAGAAGCCGAATGCCGAGGCTCGCTTCGAGGCTGCCGACGGCATGGCTGACGGCGGATGGCGCCACGTCGAGCTCCCGGGCAGCCCCGCGAAAGCTGCCATGGGCGGCGACGGCGGCCAATACCGCGAGTTGGGAGAGCTGCGTTCTGTTCATTGATCGAAATAATAGAACAACCCGTGAGAATTGACAGTGATTTTCAGCCGCAGCAGATGGCCCTATTCTTCAATCGTTGCCAACGCCTGGACGAAGCGAGGAGATCGTCTGCGATGGCAACGAGGAACCGCCGCCCGCCACTTGGGCGCATCGGCGGTATCCAACCATCAATTCATGCCTCGGACGATAGACGTGCGCTCCCAGCACGCTAGTTCCGACGCGTGGCAGCCAGACAAGGAAACGACATGAAGACCCGCAAACTCGGGAATGACCTTACCGTCTCCACCATCGGCCTTGGATGCATGGGCATGAGCTTCGCCTATGGCGCTACGGATGAGGCGGAGTCGATCCGCACGCTTCACCGCGCCGTCGATCTCGGCATCACCTTCTTCGACACGGCCGAAGTCTATGGCCCGTTCGAGAACGAGAAACTCGTCGGCAAGGCGCTCGGTGCCGTGCGAGACAAGGTGACGATCGCCACCAAATTCGGTTTCCGCATCGAGCCCGGCGTGCCGGCGGCCCAGGCGATCAGGGGCGTCGACGGGCGGCCGGAACATGCAAAGGCCGTGGCAGAAGCCTCGCTCAAGCGGCTCGGCACCGATGTCATCGATCTCTACTACCAGCACCGCGTCGATCCTGACGTGCCGATCGAGGACACTGTCGGCGCCATGGCGGAACTGGTGCGCGAGGGCAAGGTGCGGGCGATCGGCCTCTCCGAAGCGAGCGCCGCCACCATCCGCCGCGCTCACAAGGTCCATCCGATCGCCGCCGTCCAGAGCGAGTATTCGCTGTGGACGCGTGATCCGGAAGCCGATGTGCTTGCCACCTGCCGCGAGCTCGGCATCGGCTTTGTGCCCTACAGCCCGCTCGGACGCGGCATGCTCACGGGTGCAATCCGCAAGGCCGAGGATCTCGCAGCCGACGACTTCCGTCGCACTCTGCCGCGCTTCCAGGCGGAAAATTTCGATGCCAATGCCCGGCTCGTCGAGACGCTGCAAGTGCTGGCTGCGGAGAAGGGCGTGACCGCCGCCCAGCTTGCGCTTGCCTGGGTCATCAATCAGGGTGATTTCATCGTGCCGATCCCGGGCGCCAGCAAGCTCAACCATCTGGAGCAGAATGCGGCGGCCGCGGCGATCACCCTCAGTGCCGAGGAATCCAGTCGCCTCGCTGACGCGCTTTCTCCGGAACATGTCGCCGGCAGTCGCTACGCGGACGCCTCGCTGGCGCTCACCAACCGTTGACCCAACTCTCCCCGTTTCAGCCGAAGCGGGGAGCTCCCCATCGAAATTCGCGCCGGGCGCACTACTTCTCAACCAGCGGTGAACATTTCAGGAGGAGCGGGAATGTCCGACGAGCAGGCGATCAGCGCGGTGGTGCACCTCTATGTCGACGGCATGGCCTTTGCCAACGAGGGCGCACTGCGCAAGGCGTTTCACCCCGATGCGGCGATTATCGGCAACTACAAGGGCGCGCTCGAATGGACGACGCGCGACGGCTTCATCAAGACGATCGTCGAGGCGGGTGCAGCCCCCCCTGGCACGCAGCCGGAGATGGACGTGCAGAAGATCGATATCACCGGTGATACCGCAACCGTGCGGGTGGTCGACAGTTTCGCCGGCGAACGCTACTCCGACCATCTGGCGCTGGTGAAGATCGACGGGCGCTGGGTGATCGTCAACAAGGTCTTCCACCAGCACGCGTCATGACGGCGATCCTGCCGAAATCGGAGCCGACGGGCAGGCTCATCGGCATCGACCATATCCAGCTTGCCATGCCGGCGGGTGCCGAACCGGCGGCACGCGGCTTCTACGGCGGTCTCTTCGGTTTCTCTGAGGTCAGCAAGCCGGCCAACCTTCTTACCCGAGGTGGCTGCTGGTTCGAGCAAGGCAGCATCCGCCTGCATCTCGGCATCGACCCGGACTTCAGGCCGGCGCGCAAGGCCCACCCCGCTTTCCTCGTCGACGATCTCGATCGCCTGAGGCTGCGGCTCGAAGCGGCTGGCGTGGCAACGGTCGAAGACGAGCCGCTTGCCGGCTACCGCAGATGTTATGTCGACGATCCCTTCGGCAACCGCATCGAACTGATGCAGCATACCGATTAGCTCAAGCGAAAAGGGCCGCTGCAATGCAGCGGCCCTTTTCGTATCTGCCGTGTTGGCTCGGATCAGGCGCGCAGCACGCCGCCCGTCGTTTTCGTCACATTGGCGACGATCTTGGCGGTCAGCGCCTCGAAGTCCTCGTCGGTCAGCGTGCGCTCGACCGGCTGGATGGTGACTTCGATGGCGATCGACTTCTTGCCCTCGCCGAGCGACGCACCTTCGAAGACGTCGAAGACGCTGACGCCGGTCACCAGCTTGCGGTCGGCGCCGGAGGCCGCGCGCAGGATGACGCCCGCTTCCACCGCCTTGTCGACGACAAAGGCGAAGTCGCGCTTCACCGCCTGGAACGGCGAGAGGTCGAGCGCCGGCTTGGTGCGGGTCGCCTTCTTCTTGGGCTCGGGCATGGCATCGATATAGATCTCGAAGCCTGAGAGCGCGCCCGAGACGTCGAGCGCTTCGAGCGTCTTCGGATGGAATTCGCCGAAGGTGCCGAGAACGATCTTCGGGCCGAGCTTGATGGTGCCGGAGCGGCCCGGATGGTACCAGGCGGGACCGCCCGGCTCGAACTGGACGTTGCCCATAGGTACGCCGCAGGCTTCGAGTACGGCAATCGCGTCGGCCTTGGCGTCGAAGACGTCGACCGGCTTGCCGCCGCCCTTGGCCGCGTTCGACCACAGACGGCCGGCGCCATTCAGCGATGCGGTGCCACGACGAATGCCGCCGGCGACGCGGCGCTGCGCGTCCGGCGTATCGCCTTCATAGGTGCCCGAGACCTCGAAGATCGCGACGTCGCCGAAACCCTTGTCGGCATTGCGCTGGGCGGCGGTCAGCAGCCCCGGCAGCAGCGACGGACGCATGTCCGACATGTCGGAGGCGATCGGGTTGGCGAGCTTCAGCGCCGGCGCACCACCGCCGAAGAGCTTTGCCTGCCCCTCGGAGATGAACGACCAGGTGACCGCTTCCAGCATGCCGCGGCTCGCGAGCGCGCGCTTGGCAAGGCGCGTACGGATCTGCAGCGTCGTCAGGATCTTGCCGTTGACGGTGCCATGGCTCGGCAGCGGCGCGGCGACGATGTTGTCGACACCGTGGATGCGCATGACCTCTTCGACGAGATCGGCCTTGCCGTCGACATCCGGGCGCCAGGACGGAACCGAGACCTTGAAGCGTTCACCCGAACCTTCGACGCCGAAGCCGAGCTTTTTCAGGATCGAGACGCTTTCCTCGGAGGAAACTTCGAGACCCGTCAGGCGCTTCACTTCGGAAACCGGAAAGTCGACAACCTTCGGCTCATGACCCGCATAGCCGACCACTTCTGCCTTGGCCGCCTGGCCGCCGCAGAGTTCGAGCACCAGTTCGGTGGTGCGTTCGAGACCGGGCACCATGTATTCCGGGTCGACGCCACGCTCGAAGCGGTAGCGCGCATCGGTGATGATGCCGAGCGTGCGGCCGGTCTTGGCGATGTTCATCGGGTCCCAGAGCGCCGACTCGATCAGCACGTCGGTGGTGTTCTCGTCGCAGCCGGAATGCTCGCCGCCCATGACGCCGCCGATCGACTCGATCGCCTTTTCGTCCGAAATGACGACGTTGTTGGGGCCGAGCTTGTATTCGCGCTGGTCGAGCGCCAGCACGGTTTCGCCGTCCTTGGCGCGGCGGACGGTCAGGTTGCCCTTGACCTTGGCGGCGTCGAAGACGTGCATCGGGCGACCCTGGTCGAAGGTCATGTAGTTGGTGATGTCGACGAGCGCGTTGATCGGGCGGAGACCAATCGCCAGCAGACGCTGCTGCATCCACGTCGGCGACGGACCGTTCTTGACACCGCGCACGAGCCGCAGGGAGAAGCCCGGGCAAAGATGCCTGTCTTCACCGAGGTCGAGCGTCAGCTTCACCGGCGTGTTGCCTTCCACGGCGAAGGACGGTGCCTTTCGCGTCTTCAGCGTGCCGAGGCCGGAAGCGGCGAGGTCACGGGCAATGCCGTAGACGCTGGTGCAGTCCGGCCGGTTCGGCGTGAGGTTGATCTCGATCATCGGATCGTCGAGGCCGGCGTAAGTGGCGTAGCTCGTGCCGACGGGCGCATCGGCGGGGAGGTCAATGATGCCGTTGTGGTCGTCGGAGATCTGCAGTTCCTTTTCCGAGCACATCATGCCGCGGCTTTCGACGCCACGGATGGTGCCGACGGCGAGCGTCACGTCGATGCCGGGCACGTAGGTGCCGGGCGCCGCAAAGGCGCCGACGAGACCGGCGCGCGCATTCGGTGCGCCGCAGACGACCTGGATCGGAGCGCCCGAGCCGGTGTCGACCATCAGCACGCGCAGCTTGTCGGCGTTCGGATGCTGCTCGGCCGAGACGACCTTGGCGATGACGAAGGGCTTGAAGGCGGCCTTGTCGTCGACATCTTCCACTTCGAGCCCGATCATCGTCAGGCGCGCGCAGATTTCCTCAAGCGTAGCGTCGGTTTCAAGGTGGTCCTTGAGCCAGGAAAGCGTGAATTTCATGATTTCACCTGTGTCCTAAATATCTGCGCGCGATCAGGCCGAGAGACCGCCGAACAGCGTCGGCATGTCCAGCGGGCGGAAGCCGTAATGGGTCATCCAGCGAACGTCGGCGTTGAAGAAGTCGCGCAGGTCCGGCATGCCGTATTTCAGCATGGCGATGCGGTCGAGGCCCATGCCCCAGGCGAAGCCCTGGTACTCGTCCGGATCGAGCCCGCCGGAGCGCAGCACATTCGGGTGCACCATGCCGCAACCGAGGATCTCCATCCAGTCGGTGCCCTCGCCGAACTTCACGATCGGGCCGGAACGGTCGCACTGGATGTCGACCTCGAAGGACGGCTCGGTGAAGGGGAAGAAGGACGGGCGGAAACGCATCGTCACCTGGTCGACCTCGAAGAAGGCCTTGCAGAATTCTTCCAGCACCCAACGCATGTTGGCGACATTCGCAGCCTTGTCGATGACCAGGCCTTCGACCTGATGGAACATCGGCGAATGGGTCGCATCGGAGTCCTGCCGGTAGGTCTTGCCGGGGATGATGATGCGGATCGGCGGCTGCTGCGCTTCCATGGTGCGGATCTGCACCGGCGAGGTGTGCGTACGCAGTACCTTGCGATCGCCCTTCTCATCCGGGTTGAAGAAGAAGGTGTCGTGCATCTCGCGGGCCGGATGGCCCTCGGGGAAATTCAGCGCCGTGAAGTTGTAGTAGTCGGTCTCGATATCGGGACCTTCCGCGATCGAGAAGCCCATGTCGCCGAAGATCGCGGTGATCTCGTCGACGATCTGGCTGATCGGGTGAATGCGGCCACGCTCGGCGGGCGACGAGCGGACCGGCAGGCTGATGTCGACGGTCTCGCGCGCCAGGCGCTCGGCGATCGCCTGATCTTTGAGCGCCGACTTGCGGGCGGCGATCGCCTCGGCAACCGTGTTCTTCAGCGCGTTGATCTGGGCGCCGCGGGTCTGGCGCTCTTCCGGCGTCATGGTGCCGAGCGTCTTCAAGAGCTCGGAGATCGAGCCCTTCTTGCCGAGCGCGTTGACACGCACCGTCTCGATCGATCCTTCGTCACCGGCGGCGTCGATGTCCGCCAGCAGTGTCCGTTCCAGTGTTTCCAGTTCGCTCATTCTGTCCTGCCTCGATGCGGGAATGGGTTCGGTTCTATATCGGTTCTAGTCTTCAGGAATATGATTGCGTCACGTTGGCCAGATAGGCAGTCGCGGCAATGAAACGGACAAGGTCCTGTCCCTCGCGCATGCGCAGCAGAAAGCGCGCAAGCGGCAAGAAGCGCCGGACCATCGGAATAAACTCACCCAGCGCGCGGGCGGCCTTCCTGGGAGCGACGACCCTCCAGGCTGCAAAGGCGCGGTCCGGCGTCTCCGGTCGCAGCGCCCTGCTCGCCACCTGCAGGAACAGCAGCCACAAGTCGCGCGCCTGAGCGGTTGCAAGCGGCATCACGGTGGCCGGCACCTCCTCGAAATCGAGGAAGCCGAACGTGTCGCCATCGATGACAAAATCGCGCGGATGCGGCCGGCCGTGGCAAAGCCCGGCGGCATGCAGCCGCCCGAGCTCCGCGGCGCAGCGGACAAGCAACTGGTCATGCGCTTCCGCGTCGCTGGCGCGCAACGGCCCCATTTGCTTGCTGACCGGCAGTCCCAGGTGCGAGAGGACCAGGACCGTCGGGCCGCGATACAGGACCTCGGGCGCCCTGAAGCCGGCCTCGGAGAAGAGAGCGATCTGGCGGACCTCGCGCTCGATCATGCCCTCGATGCCGAGAAGTGGCGAAGGCCGCAGGACCGGCAATCCGCTGAGCCGCGCGACGAGCGCCTGAGCACGCAGGATGAGGCGTGGACCCGGGCGACGGTAACGCTTGATCCAGACCGTCCGATCCTTGAGCTCGCAACACTCGACACGTTCCCTGCCGGCGGCAAGCGCAGCCAGCAAAGCCTTCATGTCGTCGTCATCAAGCTCCGGAACCGCTGACGGTCCCTTTCGATCGTGGTGCACTTTCGTCCCGCAGAATAAGAAAAACCCGCGCCAGCCCTGCCAGCGCGGGTTTCCCAACAAATTTCAAGAACGATTTTGGGAAAACGCTGGCTTAACGGACAGCGCTTTCAAACTCGTTTGCCGTGCCGGCATCCTTGAGATAGGCGAGCGCCTTCTTGGAAGCTTCGACGAGAGCGCCGAATGCTGCCGGCTCATGGATAGCCATGTCGGACAGAACCTTGCGGTCGACTTCGATGCCAGCCTTGTTCAGACCGTCGATGAAGCGGCCGTAGGTCAGGCCGAATTCGCGGACGGCAGCGTTGATGCGCTGGATCCAGAGAGCGCGGAAGTTGCGCTTGTTGACCTTGCGGTCGCGGTAAGCGAACTGCTTCGAACGATCAACCGCTGCCTTGGCGGCGCGGATGGTGTTCTTGCGACGGCCGTAGAAGCCCTTGGCTGCCTTCAGCGTCTTCTTGTGCTTGGCGTGAGCGGTAACGCCGCGTTTTACACGTGCCATGTCATGATCTCCTTAACGTGTCCAATATGCCTGAAAGTCTTAGAGACCGTTCGGCAGGTAGTTCTTGATGACCTTCTTGCCATCGGGCTCGGCGAGAACCATGGTTCCACGCGCGTCGCGGATGAACTTATTGGTACGCTTGATCATGCCGTGGCGCTTACCAGCAGCCGCTGCACGAACCTTGCCGGTTGCGGTGATCTTGAACCGCTTCTTGGCAGACGATTTCGTCTTCATCTTGGGCATTTTGCTACTCCATTGTTCTTAAGAATGCGAAACAGACAGACGAGGTCCATTTCCAGCGTTAAGAACGGCCACGGCATGCCCTGCCGGACCGTTCGGACGGGGGCTTATAACCGTACATCCCGAAAAGCGCAACTGGGGAATCGAAGATGACGCTGCGAGCTATGACACAGCGCATCCCCATCTTTGCCCGGCGCATCTCCCAGCACATCCGGAAGCACGCGCCCTAGGCGGGATCGCGTGGCCTCCGGCGGCCGCCGCCGGCGTCGAAAAGCAATGCGGCCTCGAGGCCGCCCAGCGGCGACTGCCCCAGCGACAGCACCGCACCATAGGCATCAGCGATATCGGCGCTGATCGCAAGTCCAAGGCCAGTGTTCGCGGCGTGATTGCCCTTTGTGTTCTCGCCATGGGTGCCGCGGCGCATCACCTGTTCCCTGTCGCCCTCGGCAACGCCCGGACCGTCATCGCCAACGGCAATGCGCACACACCCGCCTGTCGCCTCGGCCGATAGGCGGATGCGGCTCCGCGCCCATTTGGCGGCGTTGTCGAGCAAGTTGCCGAGGCATTCGGCGAGGTCCGCCGGGTCGACGTCGAGCGAGATCGACGGATCGACATCGACTTCCCAGGCAATGCCGCGCTCCGCCGTGATCGGACGCAGGACGTTGACCAGCTTACCCCCAAGCGTCGCGATCGACGTGGTCGCCATGCGCTCGACGCCCATGCGGGCCGCCTGCAACTGGCGATCGGCGCGCTGGCGCACGAGATCGACCTGCTCGAGCGCGGTCTGCCGCTGGTCCTCCGGCAGGCTCTCGGCAAGCTGGGCAAGCACGGTCAGCGGCGTCTTCAGCCCGTGGGCCAGATCGCTGGCACGGGCGCGCGCCTGCGCCAGGGCTGTCTCGCGCTCGGAAAGCAGCAGATTGATCTCGGCGACCAGCGGCTGGACTTCGCTGGGGCCGGCCGAGCCGAAGTCCTTCTCGGCGCCCGAACGAACGCGGGCCGCCCGATCGCGCAAGCGCACCAGCGGCGAAAGCCCGAGCGCGCCCTGCAGGAAGGCGGCGCCAACGAGCACGAAGGCGGTTGCAAGCAGCATCAGCCGGATCTGGCTGTGAAAGGCGGCCAGCGCATTGTCGAGTTCAGTGCGGGCAAAGCCGGCCGCAACGGAAAACCGTTGCGCGGTCGGTCCCTCGCCGAGCGCCAGGGCTTGCTGATAGATCAGCATGGGCGCCCCGTCCGGACCTTCCATCTCCAGGAAGCCCAGATGGTGCGGCGCCGATGGCCGATCGTCGTCGATCACAGTATCCCATAGAGAGCGCGAGCGAATGGGGGTGCCGCCATCGCGAGTGATCTGCCAGTAGCGTCCGCCAGCCGGCAGGCTCAGCCTTGGATCGGCCGGCTCTCGCGGCAGAACGAGTTCGCCGTCGCGCACCGCCACCTGGGCGGCGATGGTATCGACCAGCGTCGCCATTTCCGCGCGGTAGCGCTCGACAACGTAGTCGGTAAAGAGCCTGCTCAAGGAGAGCCAAACCACCAGCAGCACCAGGCCTATGGCGATCGATGCGCCGATGGCGAGCCTAAGCCGCAGCGAACGGATCATGCCGGTCCGTCCGGCAAAACGTAGCCGAAGCCGCGCCGGGTTTCGATTGCGCCGCTTTCGGTCTTCTTGCGCAGACGGGCGATCATCGCCTCGACGGCGTTCTTCGCCGTATCGTCATCGCGGCCCTGAACATGGCTCGCCAGTTCCAGCGGCGTAACCACCTGGCCCTTGCGGTCGAAAAAGAGCGCGACCATGCGGTACTCGAGAGGACTGAGTTCGAGCGGCGCTCCATCGAAGGTCACGCGTCGCGTCGCCTCGTCGAGGGTGAAACGTCCGGCGGCCCGCACCGATGTGACGCGCGGGCCGGCACGCCGCAACAGGGCCCTCAGTCGCGCCAGCAGCTCCTCGGCCCGAAAAGGCTTCGGCAGATAATCATCAGCGCCGGCATCGAACCCGTCGACGCGCTCCATCCAGGAGCCACGCGCCGTCAGCACGAGGACGGGCGTCTCCAGCCCCGCCTGTCGCCAGCGCTTGAGGATCGACAGCCCGTCCATGCCCGGCAGACCGAGGTCGAGGATGATTGCAGCATAGTTGCCGCTTTCCCCTCGCTCCCAGATGTCCGGCCCCAGCGCAAGCGTATCGACGCCATAGCCTTCCGCCTCGAGCCTGCTTGTCACGTGGGCTGCGATATTGGGATCGTCCTCCGCCAGAAGAATGCGCATTCCGCCCCTCAGAAACCGAAGATGTTCATGAATTTTCCGGTGCGCGCGTTGATGCGCAGGTTTCGGATCGTCCCTTGCCGGTCACGCGTGCGCAGCCGGTAGACCTCGCTGCTCCCGGAGTGCCTGAGATCAACCGCGATGACCGTGCCGTATTTGTCCTCGTCGACCAGTCGGAGAACATCCTTCAACGGCAGGATATCGCCTCTTTCGACGGCGTCGCGCGCACGCTCCTGGTCGCTGCGGCGACCACTGCCAGCGCCGCTTGCGTCGTCATCGTCATCGTCGTCGTCATCATCGCCGTCGTTGCCGCGATCGTCGTCGTGGTCGTCATCACCGCCACCGTGGCCGCTGCCACTGTTGTCGCCGCCGCCACCGTGTGAACCGCCGCCACCGCCGGATTCGCCATCCTTTGCCAGAGCCGCAAAGCGACCGGGCTGCGGCGTCAACGAAAGCAGGAGCGAGCAGCAGAAGAGCGCTATCAGGTCTCGTCGTGTCATCGCCATGGCGTCATCCGGTCGCGGTTGCCTCTTCGGTTTGGTTTCAGCGTTCATTTCCTCAGCGCGCGCGGGCCCTGCCGTCAAGGCGCAAGCCTACGCCAGGCGCGACCACAACGCCAGCAACGCGCATACCCCCAGCGCCGCTTTGGCACGGGGGCATGCGCTAGCCGGATCGAGCCGCCGGGCGGGCTGATGGCGGTCGACCTTCGCTCCGACGCATCGTGCGGGGGTAATGCGTCGGGCATTTCTGGACAGATTAGGGCGCCGGCCTGATGGAGACGGTGGTAATCGGTCCCGGGTTGCGGCGGAAGTCGCCGCGGTGCGGCTCGACCTTCACGACACGCACACCATGTTCGAATTCCACTTCGACCTCCAGCACACGCCCGAGATCGTCGACGGCGATCAGCGACCCGTCGCGCAGACCGCGAAGGCTTTCCTCGGAAACGCGGAGCTCGATCTCGGGACGGGCGCGGGCATCCCGGAAGTCGTCGTCATCGCGATCGTCATCGTCGTCATCGCGATGGCGGTCGCCGTGGTGACCGCCCTGATCGTTGTCGTCGCGGTCGTCGTTGTCCCGACCACCTCGGTCGTCGTTGTCGCGATCATCTCGGCCATCGTGACCGCGACCATCGCGGTCGCCACCGCCATGATCGTCGCCGTCATCGTCATCCGCGAGGGCCGCGGCCGAGAACGGATGCGCAGGACCATTGGCGATGACAGACAGGCCGATCGGCGCGGATACGAGGCCGCAGAGGCCGAAAGTGGTAACAAGCAGGGCTTTTCGCAGCGCGGAAGTCATGATTTCCGATCCTTCTCCGGTTGCCGATGCACAGACAATGGCATCCGCCCCCTGACAGATCGCTGAGGCAGGTTGTCAGCATTCTGTCAGGAACGTGCCGGCACGAGCCCGCAACGAAAAAAGCCGCCCAGCAGGCGGCTTTCATCAGGTCTCTTGATCGACGGTAGCGCGGCTTAGCGCGGCGCCAGAACCATCATCATCTGACGGCCTTCGAGCTTCGGCTCGGCCTCCACCTTGGCGATCGCCTGGGTGTCGTCCTTGACCTGAAGCAGGAGCTTCATGCCCAGTTCCTGGTG
Source organism: Ensifer sp. 2TAB8 (assembly GCF_052115125.1). Classification (NCBI taxonomy): domain Bacteria; kingdom Pseudomonadati; phylum Pseudomonadota; class Alphaproteobacteria; order Hyphomicrobiales; family Rhizobiaceae; genus Ensifer; species Ensifer sp. 2TAB8. The sequence continues at coordinate 951,863 of NZ_JBFRGB010000001.1, forward strand.
GGCCATTTCGCGGCCGCGGAACTTCAGCGTGACCTTGACCTTGTCGCCGTCCTCGAAGAACCGGTTCATCGCCTTCATCTTCACGTCATAGTCATGCGTGTCGATGTTCGGGCGCATCTTGATTTCTTTGATTTCGACGATCTTCTGCTTCTTGCGCGCTTCGGCCGCCTTCTTCTGGTTGGCGTATTTCAGCTTGCCGAGATCGAGGATCTTGCATACCGGCGGTTCGGAGTTCGGTGCGATCTCTACCAGATCAAGACCGGCCTCTTCCGCCATGCGGAGCGCCTGGTCGATCGGGACGGCACCGATATTCTGGCCTTCGGCATCGATAAGCTGAACCCGGGGAACCCGGATTTCCTTGTTTGAGCGCGGTCCCTCCTTGACGGGGGCGTCCGTTTTGAACGGTCTGCGAATGGTCGTACTCTCCTCGAGCTGTTTACGGAATATAGTTTAATTCGATCATCGGCGCGATCACATATGAAGCGCCTGAATCTGTCACCGACGGCAATGTGTGAATTGCGACGGGAGAGTCAATAGCACGGCTTGCAAGGAAAATCACCACCTGTCGATACCAAGGCGAATCTGTTTTAGAAAGAAAATCGCCAGCGAAACCGGCCTTTGGAGAGAAATTGCATGCAGGATACGCCATCCGAGACGGAAATCAGCTTCATCGACGTCGGTGCGCCTGCGGCTGAGCGCAGGATCGCGATGCGCGTGCGCCACCCGGAAAAGCCTTCGGAACAGCCGACGCTCGTCTGGCTCGGCGGCTACCGTTCGGACATGACCGGCACCAAGGCGGTCGAGGTCGAGCGTTACGCCATGGAGCGAGGTGCGGCCTGTGTGCGCTTCGATTACTCCGGCCACGGCGCCTCCGGCGGCGCCTTCACCGACGGCACGATCTCGCGTTGGCTCGAAGAGAGCCTTGCCGTCATTGATCAGGCGGCGCCGGGGCGCGTCGTGCTGGTCGGCTCGTCGATGGGCTGCTGGATCGCGCTGCGGGTTGTCCAGGAACTCAGGCGGCGTGGCGACGGATCGCGTGTCGCCGGCCTCGTCCTGATCGCTCCGGCGCCGGACTTCACGGCGGAACTGATCGAACCCAACCTGACGGAAGCGGAGAGGTTCTCGCTTGCCGAACGCGGCTATTTCGAGGAACCTTCCGAGTATAGCCCGGAGCCGAACATCTTCACCCGCGCGCTGATCGAAGACGGGCGCCTCAACCGGGTGCTCGACGGCACGATCACCACCGGCTGCCCGGTACACATCCTGCAGGGCATGCGCGACCCCGACGTTCCCTATACCCACGCGTTGCGACTGATGGAGCACCTGCCGTCGGACGATGTCGTCATGACGCTCATCCGCGATGGCGATCATCGCCTTTCGCGTGAAGAAGATATTGCTAAAATGAAACAGGCCATCGGCACGATGCTCGCCTGATGCCGGGCGGGGACAAGCCCCGCCCCTTCCACCACAACGCGAACCGAAACACGCCCTGCACCGTGGACCGCCTGCGGTGCAACGGTTTGCGTGCGCTCCGCCGCGCTTTTAACCATAAAACCCGATGTCCCGATTCCGACGATTGACTCTGCAGCGCCGACGCTATTAACTCTTTATTAACGATTAGAGCAGCAGCGGGGACGAACCTAAAGAAGCTGCCTTCAACTCAGGATTGCGCGAATACGTCCGGACAGAGAGCGTCCGGCATACCGCGCCGCAGGGGACTTGTATGGCGTCTTGGACTGGGGTTAAGGGAAGTATCGCAGCGCTTTGCGCACTTTTCATTTCAGCAAACACGGCAATTCCTGCACAGGCAGGATCTTCTCCATGGATGCAGACCGGCTCCGCCACTTCTCAGCCGATCGGTCACTATGAGTTCTGCCAGAAGTACAAGAGCGAATGCAATGTGCGCTCCAAGGGAACGGTTGCTGTGCGCGTGACTGAACGCGGCTGGGCGACGATCCGGCAGGTGAATGCCGCGGTCAATCGCGAGATCATACCGGTCACCGATCTGGAACTGCATGGCAGAGACGAAGTCTGGTCCTATCCGGACAAGGCCGGTGACTGCGAGGATTTCGTACTCGAAAAGCGCAAGCGCCTGATGAACAAGGGTTTCTCGGCCAGCGATCTCTTGATCACCGTCGTTCGCAAGCCCGATGGCGAAGGCCACGCGGTGCTGACCGTGCGCACGTCGCAGGGCGACTTCATTCTCGACAATCTCGAAAACGGCGTAAAGCTCTGGACCAACACGCCTTACCGCTATCTGAAGCGCCAGGCCTCGAACCACAGCGGCCGCTGGGTCACCATCCAGAATGGCGCGGAAGTCGTCGTCGGTTCGGTCGGCAACTGATCCAGGGCAAAGCAAAGAGTTTCAAAAGGGCCGGTCACACCGGCCCTTTTTCGTATCTGCCGCTCGCCCGTCACGCGTTGCCGATCAGGATGCCGGCCGCCAGCACCAGACCGCCACCGAGCACGACCTGGAATGCGGCCCTGAGGAACGGCGTTTCCATGTAGCGGTTCTGGATGAAGGCGATCGCCCAGAGTTCGAAGAAGACGATTACGGCCGCGGTGGCGGTCGCCGTCCAGAAATGCGGGATCAGATAGGGCAATGCGTGGCCGAGACCGCCGAGTGCAGTCATGATGCCGGAGGCCAGGCCCCGCTTGATCGGCGAGCCGCGACCGGAGAGCTTTCCGTCATCGTGGGCGGCTTCGGTGAAGCCCATGGAGATGCCGGCGCCGACGGAGGCCGAGAGGCCGACGAGGAAGGTCTGCCAGGTGTCCTGGGTGGCAAAAGCGGCGGCGAAGATCGGCGCCAGCGTCGAAACCGAACCGTCCATCAGGCCGGCGAGGCCGGGCTGAACGTAAGTCAGGATGAACTGCCGACGCGCAGTCTGGTCCTCCTCGGCGCGCACATCCTCTGGCGTGTGTTTCTCACCCAGCCGGCGGGCGAGCGATTCGTGGGTTTTTTCGGCGATCGCGAGATCGCCGAGCAGCTTGCGGGTGGCCGCATCCTGGGTTCGCGCCGCGGCCTCGACGTAGAAACGGTGTGCTGCCTCCTCCATCGCTTCGGCTTCCTCACGCGCCTTTTCGATCGGCATTTCGGCAATCAGCCAGTCCGGCTTGCGCTCAGGGAAGTCACGCACGTGTTCGCGCCGGATAAGCGGAATGCGGCTGCCGAAGCGCTGGACATGCAGATCGATCAACCACTGCCGGTGGTGGCTTTCCTCCTCCGCCATTTCCTCGAACACTTTTGCCGAGTGCGGATACTGCTGCCGCAGCGCGTCGGCGTAGGCGAGATAGATACGCCCGTCGTCCTCTTCCGAGGAGATGGCGAGCGCCAGGATTTCCTGTTCGCTTAGGGAAAGAAAGGGCCGTTTGGATCGGGAGAAAAGGCGCGAAAACATCGGAATGAAACCTTCTTTAGAATAATTCTAAAATAGAAATCGAAGAATGCGTCGTCAAGGCCAAAGCCATGCAATCATGCGACAATCTCTCGACAGGGCGTCGCGGCTGAGCCACGATGAAGGCTCCTGCGAATCCCCTTCATTCCCGGAGCGATCGCCTCGATGAGGACCATCTATCCGCTTTCCGAAAGCAAGGACACGTTTCTGGATCGTCTCGGCGCAAGGGTTGCCGCGCGGCTGCAAGCGCAGACATCCGGCTACGAGCCTTATACTCCTTCCGATCAGGAAACCCTGGCGCGCACGCTCCGCCCGGGCGACGTTCTCTTGATCGAAGGCAACCAGAAGGTTTCGGCCGCGATCAAGTATCTGACGCAATCGACCTGGTCGCACGCCGCCTTCTTTGCCGGCGACCAGATGCCGCTGACGCTCGATCAGGCGACATTGCCGGTGATCGAACGGCCGCAGCTCATCGAGGTCAATATCGGCGAGGGCTGCGTCGCGGTGCCGCTGAAGAAATATGCATCCTTCAACACGCGGATTTGCCGGCCGATCGCGTTGACGCCGGATGATCGCACGGCGCTCGTCGGCTTCATGATCTCGCGGCTGGGGATGAAGTATGACCTGAAGAACATTCTCGACATGCTGCGCTACTTCATGCCGACACCGCCGGTGCCGGTGCGCTGGCGCCGCCGCCTGCTAGCCTTCGGCTCGGGCGATCCGACGCGGGCGATCTGCTCGACGCTGATTGCGGCCGCCTTCGAGCAGATCCGCTATCCGATCCTTCCCGAAGTCACGCGCGCGCCCGGGCGGGCCGCGGCCACCTCGACCTATTCCCGCGAGGAGATCCTGCACATCCGGCACCACTCGCTCTACACGCCGCGCGATTTCGACCTCTCGCCGTTCTTCGCGATCGTCAAGCCGACGCTGGAGTTCGGCTTCGACTACAAGCGGCTGCGCTGGTATGCCGCCGATGAGAGCAATCCCAGGAAAAGCGTGTAGCGGTTTTCCTGGGATTGCTCCTTTCTAAAGATTGAGCGCGAGCGCCTGTTCGCGGGCCATGAAGTCGCGCTGACGATCGGTGATGTAGTCGCGCACGATCGGAGCGGCATCGCGCGAGCGCGAGAGCTGCATGTGGAAGACAAGCTGGCTGCCGGTGCGGAACATCATCTCGGCGCTGATCAGGTAGAACTCCCACATGCGGGCAAAGCGCTCGTCGTAAAGGGCGATCACCTTGTCGCGGTTCGCCTCGAAGCGCGCACCCCAGTGCGCAAGCGTCGTAGCGTAGTGCACCCGCAGGAATTCGAGATCGCTAACCCAGAGGCTGTTGCGCTCGACGACCTCGAAGACCTCCGAAAGCGCCGGCGAATAGGCGCCGGGGAAGATGTACTTGCGAAGCCACGAACTGGCCATGCCGGGCGGGCTCATGTGTCCGATCGAATGCAGCACCGCCAGGCCATCATCCGGCATCAGCGCGTTGAGCTTCTTGAAGAACTCGTCATAGTGGTGGACGCCGACATGCTCGAACATGCCGACCGAGACGATGCGGTCGAACGGCCCCTGCACATCGCGATAGTCCTTGAGCTCGAAGCGCACCCGGTCCGACAGGCCCGCCTTGCGCGCCCGTTCGGTAGCAAGCGCCTGCTGCTCCTTGGAAAGCGTCACGCCGAGCACCTGAACATCGGCGAGCTGCGCGAGGTACATCGCAAGATCGCCCCAGCCGCAGCCGATGTCCAGCACCTTCATGCCGGGCTCCAGGCAAAGTTTGGAGGCAAGCAGCCTCAGCTTGTTGCGCTGCGCCGTCTCCAGCGTTTCATTGGGCTCGCGAAAGTAGGCGCAGGAGTAAAGCATGTTCTCGTCGAGGAACAACTTGTAGAATTCGTTGCCGAGATCGTAGTGATGCGCGACGTTCTGCTGCGCCTTGCCCTTGGGATTTGCCTGCTGACGCTTGCGGAAGCGCATCTTCACCGCGCGCAGGAGCTTCTGGATCGGGTAAGAGCCGAGCGACAGCCGGTTGATCGAAAACAGCGTCAGGAAATCCCTGAGGGTCGAGCCCTCTTCGAAGCGCATGGTGCCGTCCATATAGGCTTCGCCGGCGGCGAGCTCCGCATTGAAGACGAGGCTGCGGTAGAGCTTCTTGTCGGTGAGGCGCATCGTCACCTCGGGCCCAGGCGTCCCGGAAAAGACGTGGCGCTTGCCGTCAGCGTCGATCACCGTCAGGCGACCCTTGCGAATGAACGACTTCATCATATGCGACAGTGGGAACATGCAGGCCCTCTCGTGACACGAAGCAGTGTGACGGCGGCATCCTAGCACCCGTTTTTCGAAATGCGCTCCCTAAATTTGTGGTTGCTGATCGAAGCTGCCGATACGAAAACGGGGACGGCAACTGTCGCTACCGTCCCCGTTCCAAATTGACCTGGCTTATGCCTCAGTCCTTGGCGCGCTCGACGTAGGAGCCGTCTTCCGTCGCGATGACGACGCGGGTGCCGGCCTGGATATGCGGCGGAACGAGCGTGCGAACGCCGTTCGACAGGACAGCCGGCTTGTAGGACGACGAGGCCGTCTGGCCCTTGACGACCGGCTCGGTCTCGGTGATTTCGAGGATCACGTGGCGCGGCAAGTCGATGGCGATTGCCAGGCCTTCGTGGACCGAGAGAATGCAGGCCATGCCTTCCTGCAGGTAGGCCTTGAGATCGCCGATATCGTCCGTGCTCATGACCAGCTGGTCATAGCTTTCCGGGTTCATGAAGTGGAAGCCTTCGGCATCTTCATAAAGGAAGGTGTGTTCGCGGTCTTCGACGAAGGCGCGCTCGACCTGTTCGGTCGTGCGGTAGCGCTCGGAGACCTTCACGCCGTCGGAGATGCGGCGCATGTCGACCTGGGTGACCGGCGTGCCCTTGCCCGGGTGGAAGTTCTGGGCGGTAAGCACGACATAGAGCTTGCCGTCGACGTCGAGAACGTTGCCCTTACGGACAGATGAAGCGATGACCTTGACCATTAGTCTTCCTTGTAACAGAGGTATGCGCGACACCGCGGGCCGGAAACACTGGCCCTGAAGGACGCGAAAATAAGGATTTCGCGCCGCCACTACCCTAATTTCGTGCAAATAGCCAGCCTGAGCCGGCATCTGCGCGAAGAAAGCCTGGACTGAACCGATCATGTCGCATGCCTCACCCTGGTGGACACCCGATGTCCATGCCGACCGGCGCCCGTTTCTTCTCGGCCGCAACCGGATCCAATCGGCATTGCGCCGGTTCTTCGAGACGCGCGATTTCATCGAGGTCGATACCGCGACGCTGCAGGTCTCGCCCGGCAACGAGGCGCATCTGCACGCCTTCGCAACAGAGGCGCTCGATCATGACGGCTCCGGCCACCCGCTCTACCTGCACACTTCGCCGGAATTTGCCTGCAAGAAGCTGCTGGCGGCCGGTGAACAGCGCATCGCCTGCTTTGCCCATGTCTACCGCAACCGCGAGCGCGGCCCGCTGCATCATCCTGAGTTCACCATGCTCGAATGGTATCGCGCAGGCGAGGGTTACGAGGCGCTGATGCGCGACTGCGCCGAGATCCTGGCGCTCGCCGCAGAGACCACCGGGACCAGACAATTCGCCTTCCAGGGCCACATCTGCGATCCCTTCGCCACGCCCGAGCGGCTGAGCGTCGCAGAAGCTTTCGCGCGCTTTGCCGGCATCGACCTGCTGGCCTCGATCGCCGCCGACGGCGAAACCGACCGCGAGAAACTCGCCGCGGAGATGACCGCGGCCGGCCTTCGGGTCGCCCATGACGACACCTGGGCGGATCTCTTCAGCCGCGTGCTCGTGGAAAAGGTCGAGCCGCATCTCGGCTTCGGCCGCGCGACGATCCTCGACGAATATCCGACCGCCGAGGCAGCGCTGGCGCGGCCAGCGGCGCGCGATCGGCGCGTCGCCGAACGCTTCGAGCTCTATGCCTGCGGTGTGGAGCTCGCCAATGCCTTTGGCGAACTGACTGACGCGGCGGAACAGCGCCGGCGCTTCGAGATGGAAATGGCCGAGAAGGCGCGTGTCTACGGGGAGACCTATCCGCTCGACGAAGATTTCCTGGCAGCGCTCGCCATCATGCCCGAGGCAAGCGGTATCGCTCTCGGCTTCGACCGGCTGGCGATGCTGGCAACCGGTGCGTCGCGCATCGACCAGGTGCTCTGGGCGCCGGTGCCGGAGACGCGATCATGAACGTCCATCGCCCGATCAAAACCGCGCGCGAGCTGGTTGATGCCGGCCTTATCGACAGAGCCGAGGAGGCGGCGGTGGCCACCGTCGCCGAGCGCTATGCCGTTGCGATCAGCCCCGTGATCGCCGGCCTGATCGACCCCCGCGATCCCCATGATCCGATCGCCCGGCAGTTCGTGCCCGATGCCGCCGAGCTGACGCTGCTGCCTGAGGAACGCGAGGACCCGATCGGCGACAAGCCGCATAGCCCGGTCACCGGCATCGTCCACCGCTATCCGGACCGCGTCCTGTTGAAGGCCGTGCATGTCTGCCCGGTCTATTGCCGCTTCTGCTTTCGCCGCGAGATGGTGGGGCCGCAGGGCCTCGGCACGCTGACACCGGCCGAGCTCGACGCCGCGATCGCCTATATCGCTGCGCATGAGGAAATCTGGGAGGTGATCCTCACCGGCGGCGATCCGCTGATCCTGTCGCCACGGCGGCTCGGCGAACTGATGGAACGGCTGAAGCCGATCCCGCATGTGAAAATCGTTCGTTTCCACACGCGCGTCCCCGTCGTCGAGCCGGCGCGCATCGACGCCGACCTGATCGAGGCGCTGAGGGCCAGTGGCAAGGCGACCTATGTCGCGCTTCACGCCAACCACCCGCGCGAACTGACGGACGAGGCGCGCGCTGCTTCGGCGCGGCTGATCGATGCCGGCATCGTCATGGTCAGCCAGTCGGTGCTCTTGAAGGGCGTCAACGACGATCCGGACGTGCTCGCCGACCTGATGCGCGCCTTCGTCGAGACGCGGATCAAGCCCTACTATCTGCACCACCCGGACCTCGCCCCCGGCACCAGCCACTTCCGCCTGTCGATCGAGGAAGGCCAGGCGCTCGTCGCCACGTTACGCGGTCGTGTTTCCGGTCTCTGCCAGCCGACCTATATCCTCGACATCCCCGGCGGACACGGAAAGGCAGTGATCAGCGCCGCGGCGATCGCGGCCGATGGCGGCGGCTGCTACACGGTCACGGATTTTCGCGGCGGCGAGCACAGCTACCCACCGAAAGCCGGATGACCGCGAGAAATCGCGACTCTCAAATTATTGAAACTTCTTCAAAATATTCAGCTCATGCATTTTTCTTCGCGTCCTGCGAGAAAATTCATGGAGCCGCGTCACAGCTGTGCGGCGTCGATCGTCAATTGGTCATAGGCAACACGACAACGATGGAGTTGAGACCATGACCGATACCAAAGCCGTCCGCTACGAACAGGAAATCCCGGATGTACTCGGCGCGCTCGCCGATGTGCACAAGGCCATGGACCTGCACGGGCTCGACCGGACGATCCACAATCTCGTGCAATTGCGCGCCTCGCAGATCAACCGCTGCGGCTTCTGCGTGAAGATGCACACCAAGGAATCCCGCGCCGAGGGCGAGAGCAACGAGCGGCTCGACCGCATCATCGTCTGGGACCAGGTCAATGATTTCTCGCCGCGCGAGAAGGCAGCACTTGCCTGGACCGAGGCGCTGACCGAACTTGAGCCCCGCACCGATTTTTCGCCGCTCCGCGCCGAGCTGCGCCAGCACTTCAGCGAGAAGGAAATCAGCGTCATCACCTCGACGGTGGCGATGATCAACCTTTGGAATCGCATCCAGATTTCGAGGCACTGACATGAACGACAGGCAGCACATGCAGATCTTCGAGGAGGCGCGTCCGCGCCTTCTCGGCCTCGCCTACCGCATTCTCGGCTCGCGCGCCGATGCGGAAGATGCGGTGCAGGACACCTTCCTGAAATGGCAGGAGGTCGATCGGGCATCGATCGACACGCCGGCGGCCTGGCTGACCACTGCCTGCACCCGGCGCTGCCTGGATCTCCTGAAGGCCGCACACCGCAAGCGCGTCGACTATGTCGGCGCCTGGCTGCCAGAACCGATCCACACGGCAGCCGAAGACAATGCCGAAGAAAAGCTGGCGCTCACTTCTTCGCTCACAACCGCGTTCCTGCTGATGCTCGAGCGACTGACCCCGAAGGAGCGCGCGGCCTACCTGTTGCACGAGATCTTCGGCCAGCCCTATGACGAGGTCGCCGAAACCCTGGACATGCAGGAGACCGCCGCCCGCAAACTGGTGTCGCGCGCCAAGACAAATATCGGCCTGGAGAAGGCCCGGCACCAGACGCCGCGGGAACGCCAGGACGCATTGCTCTCGGCCTTTCACCAGGCGATCCACGGCGGCAGTGTCGCCGGTCTCTCGGCGTTGCTTTCCGCCGACGTGAAGCTGACGGCCGACGGCGGTGGCAAGGTTGCGACCGTGCTCGGCGTCCTTGCTGGCAAGGAGACGGTGCTCGCCTTCATCATCGACCGGCTCACCGAGTACTGGGCGCACTACGCCTGGGAGATCGGCGACATCAATGGCGGCCGCGGCATCGTGCTCAGGGACGAGGCGAAAAACGAGATCGCCGCGACGGTCGCCTTCGGCTATGACGGCGACGGAAACGTCAACGACATCTTCATCATGCGCAACCCGGACAAGCTCACGCATTTTGGCGAGGCTGCGCTCCACTGACATAGCGGCACCGCCGAAGCGAGCGCGATTACCCGAAACCGGATCAACCGGTGCGCGTTCGCCGTGGTGTCCCGCGTGAGGTACTGACATGCTTGAAAAAACACCCGCCCCCCAACAGGAAACCGGCTGGCGCGCGCTGCTGACAGGCGATAACGCCGTGCATTCGCTCGTGCTCAGCGGCGGCGTCGCGCTGCACGCGCTCAACGTCTATGTGGTGACGACGATCATGCCCTCGATCGTGCGCGAGATCGGCGGGCTCGAATATTATGCCTGGAGCACGACGGTCTTCGTCGCGGCCTCGATCCTCGGCGCCGCACTGTCGGCACGGCTGCTTGGTGCCGTCGGCGCCGGCCGCGCCTATGCGATCGGCGCACTTGTCTTCGGCCTGGGTACGCTGTTTTGCGCCACGGCCCCCTCCATGACCATCCTGCTTGCCGGCCGTGCGATCCAGGGTTTTGGCGGCGGCCTGCTCTATGCGCTGGCCTATGGCGTGATCCGGCAGGTCTTCCGTCCCGAGCTCTGGACCCGCGCCATCGGCCTGATCTCGGCAACCTGGGGAACGGCGACTTTGATCGGGCCTGCGATCGGCGGCATGTTTGCCGAATTTTCCACCTGGCGCGTCGCCTTCTGGTCGCTGCTGCCGCTGACGGCGCTGCTTGCAGCACTCGCCTTCTCCACGCTTCCGCGCAAGGCGGCGGACGAAGAAGGGCGTACGCCGCTTCCCCTGGTGCAACTCCTGTTTCTCGTCGGCATCGTGCTCGCGCTATCGGTTGCAAGCACGCGCACCGTCGCCTTCGAGCAGATTGCCTGCGTTGGCGCGGCGGTCCTCCTGTTCCTAAGCCTGCTGTTGGTCGAGCGTCGCGCGGCGGGCAATCTCTTGCCCTCCGGCAGCTTCACCCTCACCTCCCCGCTGGCCGCCCTTTATGCTACGATCACGCTGCTGATGGTGGGCCTGCAGCCGGAAATCTATGTGCCGTATCTGCTGCAGGAACTGCATGGGTTGTCACCGCTGGTGGCCGGCTATATCGCAGCGCTGATGTCGATCGGCTGGACGGCGGGATCGATGACGAGTGCCCATTGGCACGGAGAACGGGCGAAGCAGACGATCTTTGCCGGTCCGGCCCTCGGCTTCGTCGGCCTGGCCCTGATCGCCTTGTTCATGCCGATGGCGGGCGCGGAGTTCCTGGTCATCGCGGCGCCACTCTGCGCAGGCATTGTCGCGGTCGGCTTCGGAATGGGCTTTGCCTGGCCGCATATCGTTACCGCTGTCTACGAGTTCGCGCCGGAGGGCGAAGCGGAGAAGGCCTCGAGTTCGATCACCACTGTCCAGCTCTTTGCCGCCGCACTCGGCGCAGCGCTGGCCGGACTGACGGCCAACCTCGCCGGGATCGAGTCATCGGCAGAAGGCGGCGTGGCGCTGGCGACGACCTGGCTCTTCGGCCTGTTTGCGCTGCTGCCGGCGCTGGCGCTGCTGACGGCCAGGCGTGTACGGCGCGCAAGACGAACGACGGCCTAGGCCATCGACTAATGCGGCCCGCCGAAAACCACGGCGGGTCGCTGCCAGACACAGCGGCACCGCTAGCGCGTTCGACGTGGCGCCGCCGGGAGGGAACGATGGAAGCCGAGGGCATCGGCCTTCATGGCGTGCGGGAAACGCTGCTGATCACGCTCCGGGCGAAGGCTGCGGAAAGCGCGCTGCCCGATTCTCTCCTGCACGACCGCTTCGCCGCCGAGCTGATGCGACGCCTCGACGGCAAGGCGAAGGCGCCCGATGTCGGTCACGACATGACGATCGGCATCGCGATGCGCGCCTATCTGCTCGACCGGTGGACCCGAACTTTCATCGAAAGCCATCCGGATGCGGTCGTGCTCAATCTCGGTTGCGGCCTCGACACGCGGATCCTGCGGCTCGATCCGCCTTCATCCGTCGCCTGGTTCGACATCGACTTTCCAGACGTGATTGCCTTGCGCCAGCAGTTCTTCGCCGATCGCGTCGGCTGCACTACGATCGCCTCTTCCATTACCGAGCGGGGCTGGATCGACCGCATCCCTGACGACCGGCCGGCGATTATCGTCGCTGAGGGGGTGCTGCCCTATCTTCACGACCAGGAAGTGCGCGATCTCATGCGGCGGGTCGTCACATGTCTTGCCGGCGGCGAGATCGTCTTCGACGCCTATAGCCATCTCGGTATCGAGCTTTTGCGTTTCAACCCGTCATTGCGCGCGACGGGTGCGGAGTTGCGCTGGGGGATAGAGGACGCGCGGGCGCTGGAACGGGACGTGCCCGGGCTGACGCTGCTCGAAGACATCCATGACTACGATGCCGCGCAGATCGCGCGCATGTCGCCGATGGCGCGAATTGCGGTCCAGTTCGTCAGTGTGATTCCCATGCTGCGCCGCATGGGGCGCCTGCTGCGCTACAGTTTCAAGCAGGCATGAAAAAGGCCGCGCCTTGCGGCGCGACCCTTCGATTGCAGGCGGTCGATTTCGGCCAATCAGGCCTTGATCGGCGCGATCGAGATTTCGACGCGGCGGTTCTGCGCGCGGCCGGCTTCGCTCGAATTGGAAGCAATCGGGCGCTCCTTGCCGTAGCCCATCGCCGACATGCGGCGCTGGTCGACGCCCTGGCCAGCCAGATAGTTGGCAACCGAAGCGGCGCGGCGCTCGGAGAGGCCCTGGTTGTACGAGGCGCTGCCGGTCGCGTCGGTGTGACCGTCGACGTCGATCATCGTCTTGTTGAACTTGCGCAGCACGATCGCCACCGAGTTCAGCGTGTCGTAGAAGGCCGGGATCACCTGGTCGCGGTCGGTCGCGAACGTGATGTTCGACGGCATGTTGAGGATGATGCGGTCGCCCGCACGGGTGACCGAGACGCCGGTGCCCTGAAGCTGGGCGCGCAGCTCCGCTTCCTGGTTGTCCATGTAGTTGCCGATCAGGCCACCACCGAGACCGCCGATCGCGGCGCCGACGAGCGCGGAGTCGCGCCGGCCTGCGGCACTACCGCCGACGAGCAGACCGGTCGCAGCACCGAGACCCGCGCCAATCAGCGCGCCGCCGGCCGTGTTCGACATCTTCTGCTCACCCGTATAGGGATCGGTGGTTGTGCATCCCGAAAGATAGATGGCCGCAACAGCCAGAATGGCGCATTTCTTGATCATGGAATCAGTTGTCCCCATTGGTGCTCGAAAGTGCTTCATACTAGCGATTGCGGCAGGAAGATGAAGAGGCGTCCCAATCACGCCATGGTTTACCGGCAATTGCCGTGTTGCGCGGATTCGGTGTGCCGGTCGGGCCACACTATAACCGATCCTTCACATGCCCTTGATAGGACGGACATCCAGACGACCAAGACGTATAAGCGGCCTTCCGACGCCGCCCATTGATAAGAACGAGGCAATATTTGATGGCAATCGAGTTCGGCGACACGCAACGCAGTCTCAGCGACACGCTCAACGGCATGATTGCCTCCATTCGCGGCGAGACGATCACGCTGCGCGAGCTGATGACCGAGATCGGCGAACAGGGGTTCCTGCTGCTGTGCGCCCTTCTGACGCTGCCGTTCCTGTTGCCGGTGTCGATCCCTGGCGTCAGCACCGTTTTCGGGGCGGCAATCATCCTGATCTCCGTATCGATCACACTCAACCGGCTGCCCTGGGTGCCACGGCGCATTCTCGACCGCAAGATCGAGACCGAGAAGCTGGTTCCGACCCTGCAGAAGGGGGCAAGCATCGTCTCCAAGCTCGACCGCTACGTGCGGCCGCGCCTGGGCTTCCTGACGCAGGGCGCCATGATGAACCGCTTCAACGGCCTGATGATCATGGCCGGCGGCATTCTCCTGATGTTCCCGCTCGGGCTGATCCCGCTGTCGAACACGCTGCCGGGGATCGCGATCCTGCTGCTCTCGCTCGGCATCATCCAGCGCGACGGGCTGATGGTCGCCGGGGGCTATCTCTTCCTGATCGCAACAACGGTCTACTTCACCGTGCTTGCCTATATGGCCTTTGCCGCCGGCCAGGGCCTGTCGACGTTCTTCGTTTCCTGACACATATTCACATCAGACGTATGAATCGGCCCGGCCAACTGCCGGGCCTTTCGGTTTTAGGCAGCCAACCCGCCGAAAGCCCGGTAGCTGGCGAAGTCCGTACGGATGCCAAGCGTCTTCATCAGCGCTTCGCGATCGAGACCGAGCTGGTGGTCGAACGCGATGAGCGCGGCTGCGACCTTGGGCGCGACGTCAGCACTCGCGAATTCGATCATGGTAATGAAATCGAACTGGCCGGGACCGGCGTGCTGCTCCAGGAACAGGTCTTTCACATAACCGTCCTGCTTGCGGATGACGGCCAGCGTCTTGTCGACCAGTTCGACGAATTCCTGCCGTGCTTCCACCGGTACGGTGTATTTGTTGATACGGTAAAGCGGCGCCACGCTATTCGATTGACTGCTCATAGCTCTTTCCCTCTCATCTCATTTTGAACGAGAGCAGTCGTACGACCTCAAGTAAAGTTGAGGTCAATAGCGGCAAACGCATTTTTCCGAATGCCTGATCCCTAGCTGGAAATGCCAGTCAGCACATTGGCAACGTTGAGGCCGATTTCCGGCACGCCATAGCCGCCCTCCATGCAGACGACGACCGGCAGGCCGGCACGCTTCAACGCCTCGCCCATGCGCAGATAATCGTCAGACTTCAGCCGAAAGAACGAAATCGGGTCGCGCTCGAAGGTATCAACGCCGAGCGAGACGACCAGGGCCTCGGCACCGAACGCCTCGATGCGGGACAGCGCGTCGGCCATCGCCGCCGACCAGGCGTCAAACCGCGTGCCGCGCGGCAGCGGATAGTTCCGGGTCGTGCCCAGCCCCTCGCCGGCGCCTTCCTCATCGGCAAATCCGAGGAAATGCGGGAAGGCTTCGACCGGGTCGCCATGCAGCGAGGCGAAATAGACGTCGCCGCGCTCGTAGAAGATATCCTGGGTGCCATTGCCATGGTGGAAGTCGACGTCGAGCACGGCGACCTTCTGCGCACCGTGATCCCTTAGCCGCTGGGCGGCGCAAGCGGCGTTGTTGATGAAGGAATAGCCGCCATAGAGATCGATCGCCGCATGATGGCCGGGCGGGCGGCAGAGCGCGAAGGCGGCATGGTTGCCGGCGTGGATGTGATCGGCGGCCGAAATGGCGCAATCCATCGCGGCGCGCGCGGCGGCATAAGTACCCTCAGTGATCGCCGTTTCCGCCGCGAAGGAATAGTAACCGAGCGCACCGTCGATATCTCTCGGTGGGCGCTGGCGCATGCGCCGCGCCGGGAAACAGGCCGGGATCGCTTCGCCGCGGTAGCCATCGGCAACCCAGCGCGACCAGGCGGTTTCGAGAAACGCGAGATAGTCAGGCGTATGCAATTTGAGCGCGACCTCGAGATCGTGGCGATCGGGCGCTGCGATATCGTGGAAGCCGGCTTCCTTTACCGCTGCCAGGATCCATTCGGCGCGAAACGGCGCCTCGAAAGGCKGCACGAGTTCGCCGCCGAAGAGTTCGGTCTTGGCGTCGCGGAGCTTGTGGTCCTCGGTGTAAAAGATGCGCATAGAGGTATCCTGAAGAGGCAACAGACGGGTGCCGGTACCCTACCCCAGGTTTTAGGCTTGGCAACCTTGGTGGATGCCCCTCATTCGGCCTGCCGGCCACCTTCTCCCCGCAAGTGGGGCGAAGGAGACTCGCGGCAGCTGCTTGCCTCGACAACAGCACCGTCGAAGGACCATAGCTCCGCTCAGCAGGGTTACGAACGGGCACGTCCCCTCTCCCCGCGAGCGGGGAGAGGGTTAGGGTGAGGGGGCAATCGCGAGCCGCGACAAATGCCGCTAAGCCGCAATCCGCTTGTAAAAGAACGTCGTGGCGCAGAGGCCGCCTTCCGGCCACATCGCATAGTCGGGGATGACGCCGACGCGCTCCCAGCCGAGGCGCGGATAGATCGCCTCAGCATCGCTGCCGGTCGCCGTGTCGAGCACCAGCAGCGTCTTGCCGCGGGCCGCCGCCGCCTGTTCGACCGCCTCCATCAGCCGCCGCGCCAGCCCCTTGCCGCGGGCATCGCGATGCACCAGCAGTTTTTTGAGGTCGCCGCGGTGCGGCTGGTTCGGCATCTGCGCGACACCGACCTGCACGGTGCCGAGGATGCGGCCGGCGACCTCCGCCACCATCAGCAGCGTTTCGTTCGCAGCGACGGCCTCAACGACACCGCGCCAGTAGGCAAGCGCGCTTTCCGGCGGATAGGGCTGCATGAAGCCGACCGAGGCGCCACCCTCGACGCAATCGGAAAGCACCTCGGCAAGAGCCGGCATGGCGTCGCGGGCTTGGGCTTCATCGAGCAGGCGGATCTGGATATCGGGCATGGTCAAACCTTGGTGCGACAGAGGATGACGGCATAGTGAGCCGGCTCATCGTGAGGATTGTGGAAGATGTGGCCGTATTCCAGCCCCATGAACAGGCAGTCGCCTGGCTCAAGTGAATGGGAGCTCGCTGCGGTCGTCATTTCGAGCCGCCCGGAAAAGAGCCAAAGATGCTGGGTGATGCCCCGGTCCGACGGCTGCCGCTCGAATACCACGCGGGCGCCCGGCGGAAACTCGACCTCGACGATATCGACGGGCGAGCCGAGGCCGTCCGGCGAGACGGAGCGGCGCAGATAGCCGGATTCCGGATCGCGCCAGAGTCGTTGTTCCGCACGCCTTGCAAGCGGCGACGCCTCCTGCGTTTCGAAGGCGAAGAGTGCTGAGAGCGTGGTTGAGAGCGCGCTGCAGAGCTTGGCGAGAAGCTGGGCGGTCGGGCTCGCCTCGCCGCGCTCGATGCGCGAGATCATAGCCCGGCTGACGCCGGAACTGGCGGCGAGCTCGTCCAGCGTCAGGTTCTGTTGGTTGCGCAGAGTGCGAATGCGCTCGCCGATGGCATGTTCGAGGGTGTCGGTAGCGTTTTCCATTATTTGAGATTGCATTTCTCATATAATAGAGTCAAGACGCAGACAGACTGAAAATACGGGCATGCGATGCCGCTTTGGCGACAGCGCGACACAGGGCTTTCGGCTATGGTGGCCGTTTCGCGAGCACAAACGAGAAAAGCTTACACTTCAATACTTTAGATAATTCTCATCGACCACACCCAGTGCACGTATCCCGTGCGCCKCCATCGACAGGTTGGACATGACCAAGCAGCCCTCTTCGCTGACCTCGATCGCCAGCATCGTTGCCTCGATGACGGCGGTGGCGATCGGCAACGGCATGATGCTCGCCTATGTGCCCTTTGCGCTGACGCGTTCCGACGCACCGGACTGGGTACCAGGTGCCGCCGTGACGATGATTGCCTTCGGTGGGTTGGTCGGCTGCGTCATCGCCGGACCGATGATCCGCCGCGTCGGCCATGCGCGCGCCTTCTCCTGCTCGATGGCGCTCGTCATCCTGTCGGCCCTGACGATCGCGCTCGGCATGCATCCGCTTTTGTGGGTGCTTGCCCGCGGCCTTTATGGCGCGTCCGGCAACACCAACTTCATCATCGCCCAGAGCTGGCTCAACCATGCGAGCGAGAACCACTGGCGCGGTAAGGCCATGGCTCTGTTCTACATGGCCTATGTCATCGGGCTCGGCACCGGTGCCTGGCTGTTCGGGCAGATTCCGGCCGATGGCAACCTGCCGCCGCTCGTCACCATCTTCTTCACGGCACTCGCGCTCTTACCAATCGGGCTGACGCGGCTGCCGACGCCACCGGCCCCCGCCAAGGTCAGCATCGACATCCCCATGGTCTGGCGCAATTCCCCCGTCGCCTTCATCGGCGTGCTCGCCGCCGGCGGCCTTTCGATGGTGGTACAGGGCTTCACGCCGATCTATGCGGCCGCCAACGACGTCAGCCAGAGCGACGTCGCCAACCTGATGTTCGTCATGCAGTTCGGCCTGATCGCCATCCAATATCCGATGGGAACGCTATCGGACCGGATCGACCGCCGCCTGGTGCTGATCGGCACCTGCCTCCTGATCCTCGCCGCCGGTTTCTTCGCGCTTTCGGCCTCCTTCAGCAATCTGATCCTATTGATGCTGGTCTTTGCGCTCTTTGCCGGCGCGGTCGAGACCGTCTATTCGATCGCCAATGCGCATGCCAACGACCGCACGGATCCTGCCGATTTCGTGCCGCTCGCCAGCACCATGCTGGTCGCCTGGTCGATCGCCGCGACCGTCGTGCCGATGCTGGTAACGCTGCTGACACCTGTGTTCGGGCAGCGCACTTTCATCTATGCGGCGATGGTCGTTGCCGCCCTTTATGCGCTCTTCGTGCTGCTCCGGTTGCGCAAACGTGACGAGGCGCCGGCGGCCGAGCGCGAGAGCTTCGAGATCAGGAGTGCGCAGGTCCCCAATGCCGGCGCGCTCGTCGATGCGGAAGCGAGCGCCGAATAGGCCGATTTATAGTGAACGAAGCCTTCATTTCCCGCTTTGCGGCGCTTGAAGGCACTGCTATATGCGGCCCATGAGCACAACATCTTCGAAGACGCCCCTTTCGCATATCCGCAACTTCTCGATCGTGGCCCACATCGACCACGGCAAGTCGACGCTTGCCGACCGGCTGATCCAGTCCACCGGCGGTCTCGCCGAACGCGAGATGTCCGAGCAGGTGCTCGACAGCATGGATATCGAGCGCGAGCGCGGCATCACCATCAAGGCCCAGACGGTGCGCCTGCACTACAAGGCCAATGATGGCGAGACCTATGTGCTGAACCTCATCGACACCCCCGGCCACGTCGACTTCGCCTACGAAGTCTCGCGCTCGCTGTCGGCCTGCGAAGGCTCGCTGCTCGTCGTCGACGCGTCCCAGGGCGTGGAAGCCCAGACGCTCGCCAACGTCTACCAGGCGATCGACAACAATCACGAGCTCGTCACCGTGCTCAACAAGATCGACCTGCCGGCGGCCGAACCCGACCGCATCAAGGAGCAGATCGAGGAAGTGATCGGCATCGACGCTTCGGACGCGGTTTTGATTTCGGCAAAGACCGGCCTCGGCATTCCCGATGTGCTCGAAGCTATCGTCACCAAGCTGCCGGCGCCGAAGAGCGAGGGCGGCGACGCGGCGCCGTTGAAGGCACTGCTCGTCGACAGCTGGTACGACACCTATCTCGGCGTCATGGTTCTCGTGCGCATCATCGACGGTACGCTCAAGAAGGGCATGACCATCCGCATGATGGGCACCGACGCCAAGTACACGATCGAGCGCGTCGGCGTGCTGACGCCGAAGATGGTGGCGATGGATGCGCTCGGCCCGGGCGAGATCGGCTTCATCACCGCCTCGATCAAGGAAGTGGCCGATACCCGCGTCGGCGATACCATCACCGAGGACAAGCGCCCGACCGCAACCGCACTGCCAGGCTTCAAGCCGGCGCAGCCGGTGGTCTTCTGCGGCCTGTTCCCGGTCGATGCCGCCGACTTCGAGGACCTGCGCTCGGCCATGGGCAAGCTGCGCCTCAACGACGCCTCGTTCTCCTTCGAAATGGAATCGTCTGCGGCTCTCGGCTTCGGTTTCCGCTGCGGCTTCCTCGGCCTGCTGCATCTTGAGATCATCCAGGAACGCCTGGAGCGCGAGTTCGACCTCGACCTGATCGCGACGGCCCCTTCGGTGGTCTACAAGCTGTTCATGACCGACGGCTCGGAGCGCGAGCTGCACAACCCGGCCGACATGCCCGACGTCGTCAAGATCGCGGAAATCCACGAGCCGTGGATCCGCGCGACGATCCTGACGCCCGACGACTATCTCGGCGGCATCCTGAAGCTTTGTCAGGACCGCCGCGGCATCCAGATCGAGCTGACTTACGTTGGCACCCGCGCGATGCTGACCTACGACCTGCCGCTCAACGAAGTCGTCTTCGATTTCTACGACCGGCTGAAGTCAATCTCCAAGGGTTATGCCTCGTTCGACTACCAGATCACCGAGCACAAGGAGGGCAATCTTGTGAAGATGTCGATCCTCGTCAACGGCGAGCCGGTCGATGCGCTGTCGATGATGGTGCACCGGATGGCGGCGGAAAAGCGCGGCCGCGAAATGTGCGAGAAGCTCAAGGAGCTTATCCCGAAGCACATGTTCAAGATCCCGATCCAGGCGGCGATCGGCGGCAACGTCATTGCCCGCGAAACCATCTCGGCGCTCCGCAAGGACGTGACCGCCAAGTGCTACGGCGGCGACGCCACCCGCAAGCGCAAGCTTCTGGAAAAGCAGAAGGCCGGCAAGAAGCGCATGCGCCAGTTCGGCAAGGTGGAGATCCCGCAGGAAGCCTTCATCGCCGCGCTCAAGATGGGCGACGAATAAGCGGCGAGGCGCACACCTCTACGTTTGAAAGGGCGGCCCTCCGGTCGCCCTTTTTGGTTTGGGTTTGCGTTGCATATCGCTTTGCGGTCGACGAAGGCCCGCCCTGCCGTACCAGACAATGCCCGCCGACTGCCTGGGGGCGGCGTTCAAATACCGGGGCGTCGTTGCCCGGTCCGGGATTGGATCCTCCGATCAAGCCTGACAATAGCAACGGGGTGGAGGTGACGCGTCAGCGAGTGCTTGCGCGCCCGTCAAAGCACATATTGCTTCGAGATTCGATCCACCGGCCGGCCATCCGCCAGCGGCACGGCCTTGTCGACCTTGTAGTCGGTGAACCCCATCTTGCCATAATAGGTCAGGCCGCCCGTATTGTCGGCGCGGATGGTAGCGTTGAGCGCCTTGAGGCCGATCGAACGGGCGTAGTCGCAAGTGGCTTCGAAGAGCGCGGTGCCGGCGCCGCGCACCCTGTTGCCGGGGCGCGAGAAGGTGCCGATGTCGGCCCAGTCCGCGGGTATACCGTCCCAGCGGTCCAGCGCCTGGAAGGCGCAGGGCGCGCCGGTTTCATCCTCGGCGACGAAGCAGGAAACGAAGCCTGGGCCGGCGAGATAGTGCGCCACGAAGCTCTCCGGCGTGAACGGCGTCTGATGGGCAGTGGTGCCGCCGATCTCGATGATCTCGTTCAGGAAGGCTGTGAGCGCCGGCGCATCGTCGGGCCGCGCCGGGCGGACATGGATCGTTCTCGTCGCATCGGCCATATGAGAAATACTCCTTGAAAAGGTCTAAAGCATTGAGTTCGCTGCCCGCGGCAGCAGGCGGGCCGGATTGCCGGCAACCACGGCGCCTGCCGCCACGTCCTTCGTCACCACCGAGCCTGCGCCGACGATTGCGCTATCGCCGATCGTCACGCCACCGAGGATGATGGCGCCGCCGCCTATCCAGACATCGGCGCCGATCGTCACCGCCTTGGCAACCTCGAGGCCCTGGCTGCGAAACACCGCATCCCTGTGGTGATCGGCGCAGTAGATCTGCACGTTCGGCCCCAGCATCGTCCCCTCGCCGATCGTCACCCGGCCGCTGTCGAGAATCGTGCAGCCGGCATTGAGATAGACGCGGGCGCCAAGGCTTGTGTTGATGCCGTAGGAACAATGGAACGGCGCCTCGATAAAGACATCATCGGCAACCGCGCCGAACAGCGCGCGCAGCGCCGGCGCCATGCTTCCGCGCTCGGCTGGCGCCACGGTGTTGTGCTGGTGCACCGCGACACGCGCGATCAACCGCAGCGCCTCCAGTTCGGCGTCGAGGCACGAATACCATTGCCCGGCCGCCATCTTGTCGCGTTCGCTCGCGGTCACGCCCCAGCCCTTGCTTCTGCCGCTTCTCGCCGCGCCAGGCTTTCGGCCGGCCACATCGTCTTCATGTCGTAATAGATCTCGAAGGCCGGGGCGCCGCCTTCGAGCGACAGCCACTTAACCTTGGAGCGGGTGAAGATATGGGCGTCCGGCGGGAAATCCGATGGGCGGTCAAGGCTCGCGATGCGGAGGAAGGAGAGCCAGCCACGGCGGCCATAATCGCTCCAGAGCGCCGTCTGGCAGGCGGCGCAGCGATAGACGTCGTGCGGGCGGCCACTGTCGGTGGGGAGTGTGACGACGACTGGCTCGCCCTCGACAAGCTCGATGTTGTCGCGCTCGATGACGCCGTTGACGACGAAGGCGCTGCCGACCTGGCGCTGGCAGTCGCAGCAGTGGCAGCAATTGACGAACATCGGCGCCGCCTTCAGCCGGTAGCGGATCCTGCCGCAGAAGCAGCCGCCGTTGAGTGCTTCGCTCATCCGTCCATCTCCTCGAGTACCGGATCCGTGGTCGTCGATGCGCCATCCTGGCGGACGATCGTCGCGACCCAGGCGCGCGCCAACGCCAGGCCCGCGGCATCGGCCTCCCGGCCGTGACGGGCGGCGTGCTCGCGATAGCGGGCTAGCCAGGTGGGGTCGAGCCGGTTGATCGTGTCCGGGAAGGCCCGGTTCCAGTCCTCGACGAGGTGCGTGTCCGCCTCGAAATGAAACTGGGTGCCATAGGCGGCGCGGCCGATGCGGAAGGCCTGATGCGTGGTGACGGCGTTTTCGGCGAGATGAACGGCGCCCTCGGGCAGGGTGAAGGTATCTCCGTGCCACTGGAAAATCGGGAAGCTTTCGCCGACGCTGGAAAGCACCGGGTCCTCAGCGCCTTCGCCGCGGACCTCCACCCGGCACCAGCCGAACTCCTTGGCGGCGCCCAGCAGGTTTTCCGCGCCATAGGCGCGCGCAAGAAGTTGGCTTCCGAGGCAGATGCCGAGCACCGAGCGCCCACTTTCGCCGAAGGCGCGCATCAATGCGGCGAGATCGGGCAGATAGGGATAGGCGGCATCGTCGAGCGCGCTCTGTTCGCCGCCAAGCACGACGAGCGCATCGTAACCGTCGGGCGTTTCAGGCACGGGATCACCCAGATAGGCGCGGTGGATCTCGATCTGCGCCTTGACTTCGCGAAGTGCCGAGCCGACCTGGCCGAGTTCGGTCTTCGCCATGTTTTCAACCACCAATACGCGCATCGTCACCTTCCCATTGCCGTCGCAAATCGAGATTGACCACGAGCGCGGCCGTCGTTCAAGAGGCGCGATGATCCGCCCTGCGCTTTGCCGCGTCCGCCGCGGGTCTTGACTTCCCGGTCAAACTTTCCGACTTTCGGGGCATCATGATGTCGACGACTTCTTCATATCACTGCTTCCGGGTGTGCCCGATCGCAGGAACCTGACCCCAGCCCGGACGTGTGCGCTCTCCGGGTAAGGGGAGCCTTTCGCGTCCGCAGAAGAAATTTCTGAACGCGGCTGAACGAGCGCCGAATTCCCAGACAATCTATTCCGAGTGCGCCCGTGGGCGCCACGGCCGAACACGGCAGGTCACATCATGACGGCATCCCGCAAGAAACTTCCCTCCATCATCATCAACGCCGAGGACCACAAGCGGCTGACGGCGCTGGCTTCCTCCGCGCTCGACCGCGTGCCGGACGTGGCCGAAGCGCTGCTCTCCGAACTCGACCGGGCCCGCACCGGCGCACCGGACGCGCTGCCCGCCGACAGCGTGCAGATGGGCTCCACCGTCGCCTTCGAGGCGGACAATGGCTTTGCCAAGCAGGTAACGCTCGTCTACCCCGGCGAGGCCGATATCGAGGCCGGACGCATTTCGGTGCTGACACCCGTTGGTGCGGCGCTGATCGGCCTTTCCGTCGGCCAGTCGATTGACTGGCAGGACCGGTCGGGCAAGGTCCATCGCATGACTATCCGCAGCGTGACGGCGAAGGAAAGCGCCTGAAGACAGGCCGGCGGCGTGGGCATACCATGGCGCAATACAAAACGGGGAGGCCGGTTTCCACCGCCTCCCCGTTTCCCTGACAATCGTTCGATCGATCAGAACTGCTTGCCAAGCTTGGCGTCGACCGACTGGCTGTTGGCGCCGCGGATGGCGAAGAAAAACAGGATCGCCGCCCAGAGAATGGACTTCTCGGCGCCGAAAAGCCCCTCACCCTGCACGATGCCGTGGAAGTAGACGGTGACGAGCAGAACGATCATACCGGCAAAGGCAGCCGGGCGCGTCAGCAGGCCGATCGCAATCAGAATGCCGCCGAAGAATTCTGTCGCGGCGAGCAGCGGCGACCAGAAGACGCCAGGATAGAAGCCGAGGCCCTCGACCATGCCGATCGCACCAAAGGGATCGGTGATCTTGCCGAACCCGTGAACCGCAAGCAGCACACCGGCAAGCACACGCAGCAGCGTTTCGGCTGATGTGTCGAGCGGCAGATAGATCTTTTCCAGAGCCGGCAGGATGGAACGCGGGCGGGAACTGGAAGCGGTGACGTCGGTCATGAATGGCCTCTCCGGCGGTTGGGTGCGACAATTTGTGCAATGCCGCATTCTCTCGCCGCGGCGCGTTCTCAAAGCAAGCTGCAGGCCGATAAAAACATGACTAAATAAGTTGACAATTATGTGAGTACGGCGTGAGCGCGTGAGGCGCGACGACGCAGTTGTTTCCGCCCGGCGCCGCCAGTATGGTCGCCGCCCGACACACGTCCGAGACCAATCCGATGGACCAGAAGCCGCGCATCACCATCCTCTATTGCACCCAGTGCAACTGGCTCCTGCGCGCCGGCTGGATGGCGCAGGAACTGCTGCAGACCTTCGGGCAGTCGCTCGGCGAAGTGGCGCTCATTCCCGGCACCGGCGGCAACTTCGAGATCCGCGTCGATGGCGCGCTCATCTGGGAACGCAAGCGCGACGGCGGTTTCCCCGGCCCCAAGGAACTGAAACAGCGCATCCGCGACATCATCGAGCCGGAGCGCGATCTCGGCCATACGGACAGGAGCTGATCCTGGATTTCGGAATTCTTGCCGGCGTTTTTTCCGCCGCATTCCTGTCAGCGACGCTGCTCTTCGGCATGTCGGAAGCCGCAGTCGTTGCTGCCGCCTTGCACGGAGAGACCGGTCGCCCCGCGCTCTTCGTTGCGGCGACACTCGGCAACGTGCTCGGTGCCGTCGTCAATTTCGCGCTGGGGCGCTTTCTTATCCGGTTCGAAGGGCGGCGCTGGTTTCCGGTTTCCGCAGCAAACCGTCAGAAAGCGGAGGCGCTTTTTGCCCGCTACGGCCAACCGGTGCTGCTGCTCTCCTGGCTGCCCGTCATCGGCGATCCGCTAACGCTGGTCGCGGGCCTGTTGCGCATGTCGCTGCCGCTGTTCCTACTGTTCGTCACGATCGGCAAGGCGGCGCGTTATGCCGTCGTTCTGTACATCACGCCCTGACACCCGCGCGAGCCGAGGCCAAGCGAAGCCATCACGAAATCGCGCTCACGGACTAGCTGTGAGCGAAGATGTCCGTCTCGTCCCAGCCAAGCAGGTCGAGCTTGCAACGCGTCGGCAGGAAAGCGAAACAGGCATCGGCGTGCTCCATGCGACCATCGCGGATCAGGCGTGCCGTCAGCTTGTCGCGCAGCGCGTGCAGGTGCAGGACATCGGAAGCCGCATATTCGAGCTGCGCCGGCGACAGGATATCCGCCGCCCAGTCGGACGACTGCTGCTGCTTGGAAATGTCGACGTCGAGCATTTCCTTGAGATTGTCCTTGAGGCCGTGGCGGTCGGTATAGGTCCGCGTCAGCCGCGAGGCGATCTTGGTGCAGAAGACCGGAGTCGTCGTCACCCCGAAGGTGTGGAACAGCACGGCAATATCGAAGCGGCCGAAATGGAAGATCTTCTGGCGGGCCGGATCGGCGAGCATGGCGACGAGGTTCGGTGCCTCCTTCTGCCCGGCGGCGATGCGGATCACATCGGCCGTGCCGTCGCCCGGCGAAAGCTGCACCACACAGAGACGGTCACGGCGGGGGATGAGACCAAGCGTTTCGGTGTCGATGGCGATCGCGCCTCGATAGCGCGCGGCATCGGCTGCGGAAATGTCGCCTTCATGGACCCGTATTGCATTCGGCATCGAAAATCCCCAGATCAAACGAAGTGGTGTGGCCTATAGCGCAAGTTTGGCGCCGGCGATACCGTTACCGTATCCCGCCCGACGGTCGCCCGTTCGAAAGTCCTGCAATGACCTCTCTTCGCCCCGCCCTCGCCCTTTCGGCCCTCACGCTGACACTGGGGCTCTCCGCCATCCCGGCACCGGCACAGAGCTACCGGGACCTGCCCGGCGTGCGCCAGATGGATCCGTTGAATGGCGGCAACGACCAGACGGTCTGCGAACAGACCTTCGTCGACCGCAACTATCCGTTCGAATCGTCAGCGCGCGGCGGTCCCGTCTACGACACGATCTACAATTGCCGCCGAGGCGATGGTCCGGTCTTCCAGGGCAGCGGTCTGCCGCCGTCGCTCTACCGCCAGAAACGCGGTCTCGGCTATTGAAGAGGCGCGCCAAGGCGCCTGGCGGGCTCCTCGCGAGCCTGCCGCCTTGAGGACCATGCCGCCTGGCGAGACGCGAACTTGTTCCCAGTCTGACCGTACAAGCGGAGGGGCCTCCGCCCATAGCGCCGCGTGACGTACTCAGGCGTGCAAAGGTTGCTGCAGCACCTTGAATTGCTGCGTGTCTTTATCCTTTGATCGGCTAGGATTGAGGGAAACACGCCGTGGGAGGAACCATGTCCGATACGAGACCGCTTGCCATCAGCGCGCCCGCGCCACGCACGCTCGACCTCATCTTCACGCCGGAAGCACTGAAGGAGTTGCACCAGCGCTACCGGATCGTCGAAGCCGACCCGGACGATATCGCCGGGGTCGGCGACGCGGTTCTGGCTGAAGCGCGCTACATCATCGGCCAGCCGCCGCTCGATCACGCTACGCTCCAGCGCATGGGCCAGCTCAGGGCGATCCTCAATGTCGAGAGCAACCTGATCAACAACATGCCCTACGAGGTGCTGTTCGAACGCGGCATCCATGTGGTGACCACGGGCCAGGTCTTTGCCGAGCCGGTCGCCGAACTCGGCCTTGCCATGGCGCTCAACATCGCCCGCGGTGTCGTCGACGCCGACCTTGCCTTCCGCGAGGGGCACGAACTCTGGGGCGGCGACGGCAACCGCTCGGCGCGGCTCCTCTCCGGCTCAGACATCGGCATCATCGGCTTCGGTGATCTCGGCAAGGCGCTGAACCGCGTGCTCTCCGGTTTCCGTGCCAGGATCCGCGTCTTCGATCCCTGGATGCCGGCCTCGATCCTGAGGGACAACGGCGTCGAGCCCGCGTC
Source organism: Ensifer sp. 2TAB8 (assembly GCF_052115125.1). NCBI lineage: Bacteria > Pseudomonadati > Pseudomonadota > Alphaproteobacteria > Hyphomicrobiales > Rhizobiaceae > Ensifer > Ensifer sp. 2TAB8. The sequence continues at coordinate 979,077 of NZ_JBFRGB010000001.1, forward strand.
GCTCGATACGGTTCTCGGCGACAGCGACTTCGTCTTCGTCGTCGCCGCGGTCACCAGCGAGAACGAAGGCTTCCTCGGCGAAAAGGCCTTTGCCCGCATGCGCCCTGGCGCCGCCTTCATCCTCCTGAGCCGGGCCGGCGTCGTCGATTTCGATGCACTGATGGCAGCCGTCGAACGCGGCCATATCGTGGCGGCCAGCGACGTCTTTCCGCAAGAGCCGCTGCCGCTCGACCACCCGGTTCGCCGCCTGCCGGGCTTTCTGCGTTCGGCCCATCGCGCCGGCGCGCTCGACAGCGCCTTCAAGAAGATGGGCGAGATGGTGCTCGAGGACATGGATCTGATGGACCGCAACCTGCCGCCGATGCGCTGCAAGCGGGCCGAGCGAGAAACCGTCGCGCGCATGCGCTCAAAGCCTGTGACGGTGAACTGAGCCACCGATTTTTTGCGGCGGATGTCGGCGGGGCGTGCATCCCGCCGATTAACGTGTTTTATGGGATTCGCATTTAACTTTCCTTGCACATGCGACCATCCTTGCACGTTAAGGTCGTCGTCAGTTGATCGGTACGGACCAGAGAACCGCAATGGCAGACACGACGCCCGACACTCGACGAAGCAGAACGCGCGAAGGCTGGAACAGCTCGCTGCGATCGCTGTTCAGCCTGGTCATTGTTGCCATGCTGATCGTCGTCTCCGCCACGCTCGTCGGGCTTGACTATCATCGCTCACGCAACGCCGCGATCGCCGACGCCGAGGCCAATATGCGCGGTTTCATGAACCGCCTCGTCGACCGGCTGGGCGTGCTCTCCGGCGATACCTCGGCCCTCGTCAACCTCGTCTCCTCGGTCGCCAATTCCTTCCTGGTGCCGCCACCAGAGCGCATGAACGACAAGGTGGCGGTCTTGCGCGAGGGCATCACCCGCTCGCCGCATATCGACGGTGTCTATGTCGGCTATCCCAACGGCGCGTTCTTTCAGGTGGTCGACCTCAAGCAGATCGCCTGGCGCATGGCACTCGACGCGCCGCGTGGTGCTGCCATTGCCGTGCGCTCGATGGAAAAGGATGCAAACGGCAAGCCTCTTCAGCGCGTGCTCTTCCTGGACAAGGACGGGACGCAATTTTCCGAGCGGCGGCTTCCGCCTTCCAGCTTCGATCCGCGGACCCGTCCGTGGTACCGCGCGGCCGTCAACGGAAAGGCCGCGGTCTCGACCGGCCCATATGAAAGTGCCACGACCGAAACGCTTGGGATGACAATCTCGCAGGCGCATCGCGGCAATCCTCAGATCGTCATCGGCGCGGACGTCATTCTCGATACGATCACCGATTTTCTTGCCCGCGAGCGGCTGACGACCGGTTCCGTCTCGTTCATCCTCGATGCCGTCGGGCGTCCGATCATCCATTCGGACCGGGTGATGATGCGTCGCATCATGGCGGCGAAGGGCAAGGATAGCCCGATCGTGCAGGCCGATAGCGACCCGCTGATCCAGAGTATCCGCCTCCATCCGCCCGAGCCCGGCAAGGCAGACTTCGTCGAGGTCGGAGACCGAACCTATCTCGTCATGGTGACGCCGCTCGAATCTGCACTGCTTCTCTCCGGCAACCGCGCCGTGGTGGCTGCACCGCTCGACGAACTGATGGCAGAGGCGAACCAGACGCTCGTGCAGGGGCTGGCGATTTCCGGTTCGGTCGTGGCCCTCGCGGTGCTTGCTTCGCTGGTGCTCGCGCACCTGATCACAAAGGGGCTCAACCAGCTGACCGCCAGCGCCAACCGGCTGCAGGATCTCGACTTCACCACGCCCATCGACGTCTCGTCGCATGTCAGCGAGATCTCCACACTCGGTGGAGCCATGAACCGGGCACGGGACGCGATCTTCACCTTCGCGCTCTACGTGCCCAAGGAACTGGTTCGCAAAGGCATCGAGTCCGGCCAGTTCAGCGGCCGCTCCGCCTGGCGACAGGAGGTGACGGCGGTCTTCACAGACATCTACGATTTCACCACGCTCAGCGAGAAGTATCCGCCCGAAGAGGTCGTGGCGATGCTGTCGGAGTATTTCGACATCTTCAGCGAGACGGTGGGAGAGCACGACGGAACGATCATCCAATTTCTCGGCGACTCGGTGTTTGCGATGTGGAACGCGCCGGCGCCGGACGAAAAACATGCCGAACATGCCTGTCGGTGCGCGCTGGCGGTCGAGGAGCGCTTGCGTGTCTTCAACGAAGCCCAGCGCCAAAAGGGGCTTCCGGAGTTTCGCACCCGTTTCGGCATCCACACCGGTACAGCCGTCGTCGGCAATGTCGGCGCCAAGGAGCGGCTGCAATATACGGCGATGGGGGACACGGTGAACGTCGCCTCCCGCCTGGAAGGCATGAACAAGAACTACGACACCACGATCATGGCAAGCGGCGCGGTCGTCGCCCAGGCCGGCAAGGCCATCCGTTTCCGGCCGCTCGGTTCGGCGCAGGCCAAGGGCCGCGCCTCTGCGCTCGAGATCTACGAGGTGCTGGGCGCCGAGCCGGAAGAACCGGCGGCGGCGGATTCTCTGCCGACAAAGCCCGATGACGCTTCTGGCGGCGCGAAGGACCGCGTGTAGGGCTCAGGACCGGAGGCTGCGCTTCTGACGCGTTACCCAGCGAATGCCACCCACCACGGCAAAGGCGAGCAGCGGCCATACGGCCCAGAACACGCCGCGCCAGGTCAACAGATTGATGGTGAGAAGCACCAGCCCGGAAAGCGCCAGCACGCCGATGCCGCGGTCCACCCGCCGGTTGGTTCTGAGCCAGGCAAGGCCGGCGAGGATGCCAAGCCCGAGCAACGGCCAGGCGGCCCACAGCACGCCGTTCCAGGTGAGCAGGTTAAGAGCGACCAGCCCGGCAGCGATGACGGCCAGGACGGGAAGCGATCCTGTCTTGACCGCGGCAATCAAGCCGCCCTGGTTTGGCTTGGGATGGGCGCGCCCGTCGTCCGAAGCTGCACCATCGCCGGGACGCCCAAAGGTTTCTCTCCTGAGCGCCGGGCGGGTATCAGCAATGCCGATGCGCACCGCATAGCTCGGCACGCCGCCATCGATGTTTTTCACCTCCAACGGCCCAAGAAAATCGAAACCGACGGCGACCTTATTGCGCACCTGGTCGTAGACCGTGTTCGAAATGACGATGCCGCCCGCAGGAGCGGAAGCCTGCAGGCGCGCTGCGACATTGACGCCGTCGCCGTAGAGGTCGTCGCCCTCGGCGATCACGTCGCCGAGATTGATGCCGATGCGAAACAGCATCTGTTCGTCGGCGGGGCAGTTCTCGTTGCAGCCTGCCAGTTCGTTCTGCACGTCGACCGCGGTGCGCACGGCTTCAACGACGCTCGGGAATTCCGCGATGAGGCCGTCGCCCCAGGTGTTGACCACGCGGCCCTCATGCGCCTCGATGAGCCGCCCCATGGAATCGCGATAGCGCTTCAGAGTGGCGAGCGTGCCCTCCTCGTTGGCACGCATCAGCCGGGTGTAGTCCTGGACATCCGCGGATAGGATTGTCGTCAGCTTGCGACGCGTCTCAGACATCGCCTCATCCTCGCTCAAGTTCCGCCATTCCGGCGGACGATTGCATGGTGCCGCGTTCGCACGGTCCGCACGCCCCTGCGTTGCGGATAGAATATCAATGCTGGAGATCGAAGCTTCAAGGCACGTCGCGCGAAAATAACGACGGCGCGCAACCATTTTAAAGCAAGCGTGCGTGCCGCTCGGCGGAAAATCGTGTCGAATTCCGGCCAAAATCCAGAAACGAAAAAACCCCGGCAAGCCGGGGTTTTTCAAAACCAAATCAACGATTTGGCTTGGGAATTTGGTGCCCAGAAGAGGACTCGAACCTCCACACCCTTTCGAGTACCAGCACCTGAAGCTGGCGCGTCTACCAATTCCGCCATCTGGGCGACGAGCGGGGGTGTAGAAGGCCCGGGCTAAAGTGTCAACAGGCTTTTTGAAGTTTTCGTGTCGGATTGCAAAAAACTCAACTCGAAGCGGTTTCCGACCAACGGCGGATTGTGGATAGACCTCTTGAGAGCAGCATTTCGGCAGCTTCCGGCGTCTCCGCTTCGACATAGCACCGCATCTCGGGCGCATTACCCGACGGGCGGAAATGGATGATTCGGCCATCGTCGAGCGTCACGCGCAGCCCGTCAATGTCACTGACCGCAGCGACGCCGCCGATCGGCGCCAGGAATTTCGCAAGATTTGCTTCGTCTGCGCGCAGAAATGTCATCAGCCGGGCGCTCGTTTCGACCGGGAAGTTTTCGAGCCGATCACTGAGCGCCACCGGAAGCCGGTAGGACGCGGCGAGCGCAGAAAGCGACAGCTTGGCCTCAGCGGCCGCTGCCAGCGCCGCAACGATCGGCAGAAAGCTATCGCGCGTGGGCAGCGCTTCGAGCGTTGCGCCATTGACCGCGAAGGCGCTCGCAGTCAGCGTGCCGCCATTGGCCTCGAAGCCGGCGACCTTCTGCGCGCCGTCCTTCAACGCCTGCTGCATGCCCGCGATCACGAAGGGCGAGCCCACGCGAGTGCGCTGGACAGCGAGCCCTTCCCTGCCGTCCAGGCCGGAGTTGGAGGTTACCGGAGTGACGGCAAGTCTTGCGCCGAGAAAACCACAGGCCATCAGGCCGAGCAGATCGCCGCGCAAGGGCAGCCCGTTCTCGTCGGCGACCAGGGGCCGGTCGCCGTCACCATCCGCCGACACGATCGCATCGAGGCGGTGTTCGCGCGCCCATTCCTGAAGCCGCTCGATCGTCTCCGCCGATACCGCTTCGGTATCGACCGGAATGAACTGTTCGGAGCGCCCCAGGGCCTCGACGTCGGCGCCAAAGTAAGCCAGCAGTTCGGCAATCAGGTCGCGCGCCACGGTACTGTGCTGGTACACGCCCACCTTGAGGCCGGACAACGCGCCGGCGGACAGCAATTGCCGGTTCCTTGCCATGAAGAGTGCGGCGACCCGGGTTGCATGGTCTTCCCCGATCCCGGCATCGGCGACTGGCGCGATCTGGTGCGCAATCCCGTCGGCGATGCCGCTGATCGCCACCTCATCCTCCTTGTCGATCTCGCCGTCGGGACGATAGAACTTGATGCCGTTGCGGTCGGCCGGAATATGGGAACCGGTGATCATCAAGGCCGCGGCCTTGTTGGCGAGGCCGTAAAGCGCCAGCGCCGGGGTCGGCACCGCACCGCAATCGAAAACACGCAGACCCTCGCGTGCCAGCGCAGCGGCGCAAACGGCCGCGATCTCAGGGCTCGAATCGCGAAAATCGCGAGCGATGAGAATGGCGTCACCGGGCCGGCTGTGGCCGGACGCCACGAGGTGTCGGGCAAAGGCCGTCGCATAGCGCGCGGATGGCTCACCCTTCAGTTCCTCGGAGAGGCCGCGCAAGCCACTGGTGCCAAACTTCAATTGCATCGCGTACCTCGCTGACGGGGGAAAGGATCGGAAAAGAACCGCAGTGACACGACTGAAGGATAGGCGCATCGTACAGTAGAGGGCAACGGGCGGAGATCCAGCGGTTCCCGCAACTGCGCAAAGCGCCCGGCGCCATGAATAAACCAAGAAAAACAAACGTAATACAGGCAGGGACACAACCGGAAGACATGACCTTCTGAAAGTGAGGAAAAAATGACGGGATTTCGCGATTTCGTTATCGGCTGCAGCTTGGCCGCCACCTCCCTGATCACCGCCATCGGGCCTGTCCAGGCAATGCCTATCCAGGCACCCGATCTCCAGATCAAGGCACAGGGCGACGTCCAAAATGTGCAGTACTACCACCGGCGCTACTGGGGCGGCGGGTGGGGCCACGGATGGGGTGGACCCTACTACCGTCACGGTTGGGGCGGACCGTACTACGGCTCGGGGCTGAGCTTCTCTTTCGGCTCGGGCGGCTACTATGGTAGTGGCTATTATGGCGGCTACTACCCCCGCTACGGTTACTACCCCCGCTACGGCTATTACCCGCGTCGCTACTATGGCGGTAACTACTACTATCGCGACCGATATGTTCACGGCGGCTCACATGTCAGCTGGTGCATGTCGCGCTACCGCTCTTACAATCCGGCGACCAACCGGTTCTTGAGCTATGGCGGCGCCTACAAGGTCTGCTATTCGCCCTACCGATAGACGAGACCTGCTGCGCGACGCCGTATGAAGGCAAAGGCGCCTCATGTTTCTCCGCGCGCAAGCGTGGAGATGGCGTTCCGTGTGTCCGATCGGTCCCGACTTGTGGGAGACTTCGGTTAAGCCGGCATTAACCGCGACGGCCTACCGTTCCGGAAAGCGCCACGATGCTGTCCGGGGATGAAACATGCTGCTTCCGACTCAGCAATCGACTGCCACCGCAACGACCAGCCTGGTCGGCTCGATCCTCAAGGACATCGAAAAGCGGCAGGCGGAAGAAGAGGAAAAGGCCAAGGGCACAAAGGACGACAAGGTCCTGAAGGCGCAGGTCCAGTCCGATGGCGCCCGCAAGGCGGCCAACGACAAGATCAACGCCCATTTCTTCGACCGCACCCAGAACGACCCCAACAGCAATCGCGCCGCGCTCATCCGTCAGGTCGGAGCGTTCTTCGAGCTCGACCGCGAGGCGTTCAAGTCTGATGCCGCTTTCGCACGGGCCGTCGACAACCAGATCAAGGCGCTTGAGCCAGGGGACGTCGCCAAGGTCGAAGAGCGGCTTGGGCTGGACAAGCTCGGCGTTACGCTTGCCGAACTGACCCAGGCGCTCAAAAATCCGGGTGGCCGGGAGAACCAGATACTGAAGGCGGCGCTCGGCGAGACGAGCGACAAGAGCGCTCAAAGCCAGGCACAGGCTGCAAAGGCGGTGGATCGCCTGAAATCGGCGACGGAATCCGGATCGGCCGAGGAGGCCCAGGTCGACAGTCTACGCAACGATCCGACGCGCAGCACCGACAAGCAGTCGCTCGACGAGCAGGAGGAACGCGTGCGCGGACTCCAGCTCAAGGACGAGTTGGAGTCCATCGCCGACCAGCAGGAGGCGCGACAGGCAAAGCTCATCCGCTTCGACGAGATCGGCCTTTACAGCCTCGCCAGCCAGAGCTTTGGCTGATCATTTCTTGCGCACGATACCCAGGCGCGCCATGACCTCCTTGGGGATGCCATAACGAAGAACGGCGTCGCGGCTGTCCCGCAGCCCGCAAATCTCGCGCTGAATGAAGAACGCCCAGACAGCGTCGGAGGCGTCATCGAGTAGTCGCTCGCGCAGATCGGAGGTGGCTTCCGGCTTGAGCGCCGCGAGCGCGGCAAGCGCCTTTTCCACCTTTAGGCCATGGCGGCCGAGCGCGTCGGCCCGCTCGGACATCAATTCGTATTCGAGCACACTGAAGGCGCCGTTGGTCGAGAAGGTCGGGCTCAGGGCTTTTGGGGGACGAACGGTCATCCGGAACTCCTCGGAAGCCCTGAAGATGGCGCTGCGGTGGGCGGCAGGCAAGGGGCGCGGATCGTTGCCGCCATCGAAACATGGTTAAGATTTCATAAACCTCTTTCACCTAACCTCGGACATCATGCCGATTCCCCTATCCGCGACGGTGTCGCGGCTGTCCGGCCATTGGCCGAGACGCGCATGAGGCGCCAACCCGTATGTAGCGAAGCGAACTATCCGCACGCGAGCCGGAAATCGGTCCGTGCCCTAGCGTGCACCCGCGTTTCGTCGGTCAACGACGACTGGTCAACCCGAGGTCAAGCGAGATGGAGACCAGAATGCTGATACCCATCCAGACGGCCCGAGCCGCGGCCGCTACCGCAGAAGACACGAGCGCCAAAGCGCAGCCGCAGACAGCCTTGTTGCCCGCCGGCCAACGCGGCGAAGCCATCCAGAAGATCCTGGACGCACTGACCCGGCATCTCTCGGGCCGTGAAATCCTCTCCAAGGACGCACTGGTGCGGCTGATGGAGGATCTGGCGCGTATCCTGAAGTTCCCTCCCCTGCCCCAGGAAGGTGGACGGGATTTCGTACGCCGCCTCGTGGCCTTCCTCGAATCGATGCCAGCGTCCGATCGCCTGTTGCTCGAACGCCAGCTCGGCGGGCGCAACCTTTCCATCCGGGTTGGCTTGCTTGCCGACCTACCGGCGATCCGCAACGGCGCGAACGCGCCGAGCAGCACGGCAACACCGATGCCTGCCCAGGCGCGCGACGTCATCCTGCGCAATCCCTCCCTCCAGCCGGCCATGCCGTTCAACCCGGGCGCTACACGCTTGCCTGCCGCCGGCGAGGTCGCACTGTTGCAAGCGGTACTGCGAAAGACCTTCGGGGCCGGCAACGACAGCGACCTGCTCGAGCCGCAGGGCGACGACCTTGACCAGGGCGGAACGACTGAGGCGCCTTCGAAAGGTCGGACCGGCGTACCGGCCGAGCGACACGAAACGCGCGCAAGCACGGGGAAGCCCGCTGCAGCAGACGGCACGCCGATCCAAAGTGCCGCTGCCCTGCTCACCGGCGAAGGCGAAGTCGAGGAAGCAGCGCCGCAGCCCCCGCTCCGGCCCGAACCCGAAGAAACCGCCAATAGCGGGCATGTCGAAATCGAGGCATCGACCAGCGAGATCACAGCGGTACCAGTCGATGCCGATGCTTCTGCCGAATCCACCGAGGATGTGGACCCAGACGGCACCTATGGCCCGATGCCCGATGCCGAGGAGGAGAGCGACACCAAGACCACCGCCGCGGCCAGTCGCGCCAATCCGGAAGCCAGGCCTATGCGGGTGCTCTTCGAGGCGATCAAGACGCTCATTCGCGACAGCGTGGCCCCGCCTGGAACTCCCGGCACCGAGACCAAGCCGGCCACCGCGCACGCCGATGGAGCGGACGCGTCAGCACCGGTCCCGGACAAAGAAACCGCCATGCCAGCGCGCGCGACCGACGCCGCAGCACGTATGCGTGAGACGCCGGATGGCAGCAACACCCTGCCGCCCCTGCTTGACGACAAGTCCGAGGACGCGAAAGCGGCCCAACGCATGCCGGCAGACATGCGGCCGCAACGGGCAGCCGACGAACAGACGATGCAGCAGGTCATCGCCAGGCTGGTGGAAAACGGCCTTCCGCGCGAAGCCATTCCCTTTGCCATGATCCCCTACCCGCCGGTCGCCAACGATGCGGCGGAGACCGAAAACCTCAGTCACGAAATGCCTGGCGGATCGGAAGACGAAGCATCGGACGAAGACCAAAGCACTGACGAAGGCGAGGGCCAGGGCCAAGGGGACGGAACAGAGGCAACGGACGAAGCCGTGTCCGAAGACACGACGCCCGACGCACCCGACGCCTATGATCTCTACCGCAGACTTGGCGGCCTTGGCTGAGGCGGCGAGACGGACACTTTTCGACCAAAGAAAAACCCGCGGAGATCGCTCTCCGCGGGTTTTTCAGTTCAGATGTCAGGCAACGATTACTCGTTGTTCTGGCGGTTCTTCAGAGCCGCGCCGAGGATGTCGCCGAGCGAAGCGCCCGAGTCGGACGAACCGAACTGAGCAACGGCTTCCTTCTCTTCAGCGATTTCCAGAGCCTTGATCGACAGCTGGATCTTGCGGTCCTTCTTGGAGAAGTTGGTGACGCGAGCGTCGACAACCTGACCAACCGAGAAACGCTCCGGACGCTGTTCGTCGCGGTCACGCGCGAGGTCAGCGCGGCGGATGAACGAGGTGATGTCTTCGTGGTTGACGAGCTTCACTTCGATGCCACCATCGTTGATCGCGATGATTTCGGCCGAAACAACGGCATTCTTGCGCAGTTCGCCGGAAGCGGCGGCATCGCCGACTGCATCCTTGCCGAGCTGCTTGATACCGAGCGAGATGCGCTCCTTGTCGACGTCGACGTCGAGAACAACAGCGCGAACGACGTCGCCCTTGTTGAACTCTTCGATGACCTGCTCGCCCGGACGGTTCCAGTCGAGGTCGGAAAGGTGCACCATGCCGTCAACGTCGCCGTCGAGGCCAATGAACAGGCCGAATTCGGTCTTGTTCTTGACTTCGCCTTCAACTTCGGTGCCAGCCGGGTGGCTATGCGCGAATGCCTGCCACGGGTTCTCGAGCGTCTGCTTGAGGCCGAGCGAGATACGACGCTTGGTCGGATCGACTTCGAGAACGACAACGTCGACTTCCTGGCTCGTGGACAGGATCTTGCCGGGGTGTACGTTCTTCTTGGTCCAGGACATTTCGGAGATGTGGATCAGGCCTTCGATGCCCGGCTCGAGCTCGACGAACGCACCGTAGTCGGTGATGTTCGTGACGGTACCGGAGATCTTCTTGCCGACCGGGTACTTCGCACCGATGCCATCCCACGGATCCGACTCGAGCTGCTTCATGCCGAGCGAGATGCGGTGGGTTTCCTGGTTGATGCGGATGATCTGAACCTTGACCTGCTGGCCGATGTTCAGGATCTCCGACGGATGGTTCACGCGGCGCCATGCCATGTCGGTGACATGGAGCAGACCGTCGATGCCGCCGAGGTCGACGAACGCACCGTAATCGGTGATGTTCTTGACGACGCCTTCGACAACCTGGCCTTCTTCAAGGTTCTGAACGATTTCAGAACGCTGCTCGGCGCGGGACTCTTCGAGAACCGTACGACGCGACACGACGATGTTACCGCGGCGCTTGTCCATCTTGAGGATTTCGAAGGGCTGCGGGTTGTGCATCAGCGGGGTGACGTCGCGGATCGGACGGATGTCGACCTGCGAGCGCGGAAGGAAGGCAACGGCGCCGTCGAGATCGACGGTGAAGCCACCCTTGACCTGGTTGAAGATGATGCCTTCGACGCGTTCGCCGGCTTCGAACTTCACTTCCAGGCGCTGCCAGCTCTCTTCGCGGCGAGCCTTCTCGCGCGACAGAACGGCTTCGCCGAGCGCGTTTTCGATGCGCTCAACGTAGACTTCGACTTCGTCGCCAACCTTGAGCGAGCCGTCCTTGGCCTTTGCGCCGAATTCCTTCAGAGCGATGCGGCCTTCGACCTTCAGACCGACGTCGACAACGGCGACGTCCTTTTCGATGGCCGTAACGATGCCCTTGGCAACATAGCCTTCGGCGAGATCGGTCTTCGCGAAGGATTCTTCGAGAAGGGCGGCGAAATCGTCACGGGTAGGATTGGTAGCAGACATGGAATCTCCTGCATGCATCTCATTCGAGACGCACATGCGCCGGGGGCTGGTGTTGAACAGGCCTGAACCCAGTCCGCCCCATCAAAGGGGCAATCCGGCGCGTGGACGGAATTTCAGGCTTATGCAAGAAGAGCGATCCTGACCAAGTCGGGGATGGGCTCTTCTTCAGATCTTCTTCATCAGAGCCGCATCGATCAAAGTCTTCGCGGCCTGAAACGCCGCCTCTATACTCATTTCAGACGTATCAAGCAAGTGCGCGTCTTCGGCGGGACGCAAGGGACTGTCGGAGCGACCCATGTCGCGTTCGTCGCGCTTCTTCACGTCCTCGAAGATGGCCGCATAATCAGCCGGTTGGCCATTGCCGACGATCTCGTCGTAGCGGCGCTTCGCCCGCACTTCCGGCGAGGCGGTCACGTAGAGCTTCACTGGCGCATCCGGGCAGACGACCGTGCCGATGTCGCGGCCGTCGAGGACGGTTCCGGGTTCGCGCTGCGAAAAGGCGCGCTGCGCCTCGACCAGCGCCCGACGCACCGCCGGTATGACGGCGATCTTCGACGCCGCCTCGCCGATTGCGTGGGCGGAAAGCACCGAACGGTCGAGCCCGGCCAGCTCGACATCGTGGGCCATCTTCTCGGCGACCGCCTCGTCGTCGAGCGGCAGGCCGCTATCCAGCAACGCCTTGGCGGTGGCCCGATAGGTCAGGCCCGTATCGAGATGATGAAAGCCGTATTCCTCGGCGATCTGGCGCGACAGCGTACCCTTGCCGGCTGCGGCCGGCCCGTCGATGGCGATGGTGAACGTCATTTTCCAACCTGCATATGTAAATGGTCGTCGTGCCTGGCGGCTCTGCAACCCTGAAACCTAATGGACTCCGCCTGAACGCCAAGTCTTTGCGCCAGATGCGGCTCCACGAATATCTTCTCTACCGAAACTGCTCCCCTCCCCGGAGAGCCAGCGCAGCGCCTCCCCGGTGCGACTTTCCTCCAGCGGCAAGGGCGGCCACAACGACTGCAAGAAGTCCAAGTCCCATCGCAAGGTCAAGAGATCTTCGCGATCCCGGCACGGAAGAATACTATCCAGCCGAGGCTGCTCGAAGGCGAAATAGCCGATCAGCGAGCGAGTCTTTTCATCCAGATAGCTGCCATCGGCATTCTGATAGAAAAACGCGACATCCAGCTTGCGGCCGTCCGAATGGGACAGATGCGGGAACAGTGGAAAGCCGCTGAAAAAAGGAAAATTGGCGTCGAGCGCCAAGGTCGTCGTTCCGGGGAACGCCTGATCCATGTGCCTCGACAAGGCGAGAGCCGCTTCCTTCAGTTCCGGAACGACATATTGGCGGTTCAGGACGCAGAAGAAAGGCGACTGCATCTTGAGCCGCGATGTGCCGTCGTCGAAACAGGGAAGCGAAACCCGGCCGAAGATCGGTGCCACCGTGTAACCAAGCGCACTACCGGCGGCATAAATGCCAAGAAAAAGTGCAAGAAAACCGAAAGCACCGGTTTTGCATCGGCGCGCAAGACCGACAGCAACGAGCCAGACTACTCCACCAATCTGCGTCAGTAGCGTCAGGAGAACTACGACTGCAATCGTGGGCAGCCATCTCATGCTTACCGCGAGTGCCGTGATCTTCACACGATCCTCGCACCAAGCCCTGTCATCAAATCCATGAACGCTGGAAAGCTCGTCGCAATCATTCCCACGTCGTCAACCTGAACGGGATGTTCCGAAGCAAGTCCCATCACGAGAAAGCCCATGGCAATCCGATGATCGAGATGGGTCTTCACAGCGGCACCGGAAGCATTTCCAAGGCCCCTTCCACCGGGACGCCCGCGCACCACCAGCGAGGACTTGCCCTCATCGCAATCGACACCGTTGAGTTTCAGGCCTGCCGCGGTGGCGGCGAGGCGATCGGATTCCTTTACGCGCAGCTCGTCGAGGCCGCTCATCACGGTCGCGCCTTCGGCAAAGGCGGCGGCGATGGCGAGAGCGGGATACTCGTCGATCATCGAGGCCGCCCGCCCTTCCGGGACCGTCATGCCTTTCAGTTCGGAATGGCGCACCCTCAGATCCGCCACGTCTTCTCCGCCGACCTGCCTGACGTCGACCGTCTCGATATCGCCGCCCATCTCCTGCAATGTCAGGATCAACCCAGAGCGGGTCGGGTTCATCAGCACGTTGCGGATCGTGACGTCCGAGCCCGGAACGACGAGCGCCGCAACCAAGGGGAAAGCCGCCGAGGACGGATCGCCGGGCACGTCGATCTCCTGGCCGACGAGCCTGCCGCGCCCTTCGAGCCGGATGGTTCGGACACCGGTGGCATCGGTCTCCATCGAGAGTTCGGCGCCGAACCCGCGGAGCATGCGCTCCGTGTGGTCACGGGTCATCACCGGTTCGATGACCGTGGTAATGCCCGGCGCATTGAGACCGGCAAGCAGAACGGCGGACTTCACCTGCGCGGATGCGACCGCCACTCGATAGGTGATCGGCGTCGGCGTCTTTGGTCCACGCAGCGTCACCGGCAGCCGGTCACCGGTAGCGGCCTTCGCCTGCACACCCATTTCGCGCAAGGGATCGAGCACCCGCGCCATCGGCCGTCGATTGAGCGAGGCATCCCCGATGAAGGTCGTTTCGAAATCATAGACGCCGACGAGACCCATGGTGAGGCGGCAACCGGTGCCGGCATTGCCGAAATCGAGCGGCGCTTCCGGCGCGAGCAAAGCACCATTGCCGACGCCATTGACGATCCAGGTGTCGCCTTCCTTGCGAATCCTGGCGCCCATGGCCTGGATGGCCCGGCCGGTCGCAATCACGTCCGCGCTTTCGAGCAGGCCGACGATCCGCGTCTCGCCGGCAGCAAGGCCACCCAGCATCAACGACCGGTGCGAGATCGACTTGTCGCCGGGAATGCGGACCGTGCCCTTGAGGCCGTCGGATTTGCGGGCAGTGGCAGGGCTTTGGCCCGCTCCATGGGACATGCGGTATCCTCGAACCGTGACAGTGGCGGGCGCATTTTGAAACGCGCCAAGGTCGCTTTAGCACTTTGGACGGCTGTCTGTTTCCATTCTTAGATCGGATGGGATCCAAGAAAGTCCTGCAGCCGCCCCCAGGGCATCCTAGCGGGCCGGCACCCGCTTTCAGCGACACCCCTACCACAACCCCTGCTGCATGCTCCCATAAATCGTCACCGGAAGGCATTCCTGCGAGCGCGGGAACGCCCGCGACACAGGGGCTTGCACGTTTTGTCTTTGACAGATGCTATCAAGATGATTATGGGGACCGGCTAATCATCATAAGCTTGATACCCTTTCCACCCGCCGGTTTTCCGGCAAGAGCCGGCACGGCCGGCCATTCAAGAGGCTTTGACTGTGGCAAAACCGGAACTTGGAACAAAGCGCATCGACCCGGAAACGGGGCGCAAATTCTACGATCTGAACCGTGATCCGATCGTTTCGCCTTACACCGGCAAGTCCTACCCGCTGTCGTTCTTCGAAGAAACCTCGGTCGCCAAGGTGCTCGAGAAGGAAGAAGAAGAAGACGTCACGGAAGTTGATGCAGAGAACACCGAAGTCGAACTCGTTTCGCTCGAGGATGCCGATGACGAGGCAGCGGGCGGCGACGACCTGCCGGATCTCGGCGACGACGATGTCGAGATCGACGGTGACGACGACGACACCTTCCTCGAAGCCGACGAAGACGAAGACGACGACGACATGAGCGGCCTCATCGGCGTGTCCGACGAAGACGAAGACGTCTAAGCGCTTCAAATGACATGGTAATGCTCCCGTCCTCGGCCTTTACGGCCCGGACGGGAGAAAATCGGCCCGGACTGAAAATAAATCCACAGGCCACGCATTTTTCGGCTTGCCATCCTCAAAAAGGGGAAGTAATAAGCCGCCACTCGCCGAGCACAACAGCCCGGCGAACTTCCCGGACCGGCCTAGCCGGAACCCGATATGGGGCTATAGCTCAGCTGGGAGAGCGCTTGCATGGCATGCAAGAGGTCAGCGGTTCGATCCCGCTTAGCTCCACCAAATTTTCCCTTCGACTGATCAGAATTAACTCCTCAAGGCCCGCCGCTGCTTTCCAGTTCGTCCAGCGAATCTAGGATCATCGTCAACAATCGGATGATATCCGCAGACTCGAGCAGGGCGTTGCGGATTTCGCGTTCCGATCGATTGGGCGCAGAAGCGGCGATGTCCAGCAGGACGTTGGTCACATCGGGCGCTTCGGTGTTCGGCTCCATGCCGGTTTGCTCGCGCATGCAGCGGATCAGCGCCACTGCGCCTTCGAGCAGCCGCTGTGCCTGCAACGGGGTAAGTTCATGAACCTCATTGGCGGCACGAAACAGCTGGGATCTGAAGCCCGATATCGTGGTCATCTCCCGGATGATACTCCTTTCGGCTTCAAATGAAAGTGGTGGGATGGGGCCCATCTGCAACGCGCAGATGCGCGCAACGCGACGCGGTTCGCCGCCAAAGTAAACGCGCCACCGCGCACGATGCATTGACGCTTTGTTAAGCATCGAAACGCAGAAGCTGATGCCATGTTCCTGATCTCGAAAATCTTCTGGCTGGTCGCACAGCCGCTGTCGTTCTCGTTCTTCGCCGCTTTTGCCGGGCTGCTGGCGACGGCGGCGGGCTTGCGCCGCATCGGCGGCCTCCTTGGCGGGCTCGGCGCGCTGGTGCTCTTCCTGAGCCTGTTCACGACCGCGGGGCCTTACGCGCTCCAGGCGCTCGAAGATCGTTTCACACGCCCCTCGCCACCGCCTGCGACGCTTTCCTGCATCATCGTGCTCGGCGGCGCCTTCGAGAATGAAGTGATGGCGGGACGGGGTGGCACCGAGTTCAACCAGGCGGCGGACCGCTTCATCGAGACGGTGACGCTCGCCAAGCGCTATCCCGAGGCCCACATTCTCGTTTCCGGCGGCGATGGTTCGTTCAGCGGCGCCTATGCCGGCGATGCCCAGGCATCGGAAAGTTTTCTCGCCGCATTCGACGTCGGTGGCGAGCGGCTGATTCGCGAGGAGCAATCGCGCACGACCTTCGAGAACGCCCGCAACACCCGCGAATTGCTGGCGGCGCACGGGCTTTCGAATTGCGCGCTCGTCACCTCCGCCTTCCATATGCCGCGCTCGGTCGGGCTCTTCCGCGCCCTCGACATACCCGTCATTCCCTGGCCGACGGATTACCGCACCAGCGGCAAGCTTGGCCTCGGCTTCGACTTCACCCAGCCATCGCTGAATGCCCAGCTGACGACGACGGCCGTGCGCGAATGGATTGGCCTGCTCGCCTATCGCCTCGCCGGTCGGACACCCTCGATCCTGCCGGCGCCCTGACGCAGTTGACGCCGGGGTACGAGATGGCCCAGCTTCAAGCCGAACCGCCGAATCTTACCCGGAGCGCCCATGCCCATCCTCGAAATCCTCGACTATGCCGGCGTGGCCGTCTTCGCAGCGACCGGAGCGCTCTCGGCCTCGCGCAAGCAGCTCGACATCATCGGCTACCTCTTCCTCGCCTCGGTGACCGGGATCGGCGGCGGGACGATGCGCGACGTTGTCCTCGGCGCGACGCCGGTCTTCTGGGTCACCAACCCGACCTATCTCCTGGTCTGCGCCACTGTAGCGGTCGTCGTGTTCTTCACCGCCCACCTGTTCGGTTCGCGCTACCGGGTCCTTGTCTGGCTCGATGCGATCGGCCTATCGGCCTATTGCGTCATGGGTGCTGCGAAGGGATTTGCGGCCACGGGTTCGCCGGGCGTCGCACTCGTTACCGGCATGCTGACGGCCACCTTCGGCGGTATCCTGCGCGACCTGCTCGCCGGGGAGCCCTCAGTGCTGCTGCGGCCGGAAGTCTATGTCACGGCGGCGCTGATCGGCGCCGGGGCCTTCGTGCTTGCGACGATGGCGGGCCTGCCGCTGGCGGGGGCGTCGACGCTCGGCGTCATCTCTGCCTTCGCCGTGCGCGGCGGCGCGCTCAAGTTCGGCTGGACGCTGCCGACTGGCAAGGCGCAGCCGGGCAGAAATCCTGACGATGTGATGTGAATGGGGCTTCTGCGCCTGATCGGCCCAGCGTACGCGTGATCAACTTATTTTGAGCATCGCCCTGCGGGACCGATTCAGTCCCGCAATTTCGCGCGAAACCGCGTTCCGCGCCTTTCCCGGAATGGTGCCTGGATCAGCGGCCGTTCTTGCGGCGCAGGCGGATCACCACGTCGACATGCGCAATCTCCATTCCCTCCGGCGGCTCCGGGAGGTTGTCGATCTGGATGTTGCTGACGGGGATATCGAGAACCTCGTTCTGGCCCTCGACGAAGAAGTGATGGTGATCCGACACGTTGGTGTCGAAATAGGTCTTGGCGCTCTCCACCGCCAAGACACGGATCATGCCGGCCTCGGTGAACTGATGCAGCGTGTTGTAGACGGTTGCGAGCGAAACGGGCACCCCGGCCATGACAGCCTCCTCGTGCAGTTCCTCGACGGTCAGGTGACGGTCACCCTTGGCGAAGATCAAATCGGCGAGGGCAACGCGCTGACGGGTCGGACGCAGGCCTGAGTGGCGCAGCCTTTCTTCCGAACTCACTTCTGTTGCTTTCGTCATCAAGGGTCGTTCCATGTATCCCGGCGAAATTCACAATACTTCCGTTGCGATATAACTTTTGCGCCCGGCGCTTTCAATAGATTCTCGGCCAGACATGCGTTGCAAAGCCTGAAAAACCGGTCAAACTCGGGGAAGGCTGGCAATTAACTCTGGTCGCGCCCACATTGATCCTGTAAGCGACGGCGGAACGAAAATGCCATCTGAGGCGACGCTATCCTGGCCGGAAACGAGAAGGTCCGGGTTCGCCACGCTTCATTTCAAGCCGAACTTGCTCTAAAGCAGATCGGACAACACGTTAAGTCATTCGGGGAAGCATCTATTCATGACCACCAAACAATCCAGCTTCAGCTACGAAGAAATCCTGGCCTGCGGCCGTGGCGAGTTGTTTGGCCCTGGCAACGCGCAGCTGCCGCTGCCGCCGATGCTGATGGTTCATCGCATCACCGAGATTTCCGAGACGGGCGGCGCCTTCGACAAGGGCTATCTGCGCGCTGAGTACGACGTGCGTCCCGACGACTGGTATTTCCCCTGCCACTTCCAGGGCAATCCGATCATGCCTGGCTGCCTCGGCCTCGACGGCATGTGGCAGTTGACGGGCTTCTTCCTCGGCTGGCTCGGCGAGCCGGGCCGCGGCATGGCGCTGTCAACCGGCGAAGTCAAATTCAAGGGCATGGTTCGTCCTGAAACCAAGCTGCTGCAGTACGGCATCGACTTCAAGCGCGTCATGCGCGGCCGGCTCGTGCTCGGCACTGCCGATGGCTGGCTGAAGGCCGACGGCGAGACTATCTATCAGGCAACCGACCTGCGCGTCGGTCTGTCGAAGGAAAAGGCCGAGTAAGTCCAGGCCTGCCTGCACCGAACGAAATAAAGAAAAGGTCAGTATCATGAGACGGGTTGTTGTCACGGGCCTCGGCATCGTTTCCTCGATCGGAAACAACGCGGACGAAGTCACGGCGTCGCTGCGCGATGCAAAGTCGGGCATCACGTTTTCTCCCGATTTCGCGGAAAACGGCTTCAAGTGCCAGGTCTGGGGTGCCCCGTCGCTCGATCCGACCGAACTCGTCGACCGTCGCGCCATGCGCTTCCTGTCGCAGGGCGGTGCCTGGAACCATGTGGCGATGAAGCAGGCGATTGCCGACTCCGGTCTTGAGGAGTCCGTCATCGCCCGCAACGAGCGCACCGGCATCATCATGGGTTCGGGCGGCCCGTCCACCCGCACCATCGTCGAAGCTGCCGACATCACCCGCAAGAATGTGAGCCCGAAGCGCATCGGCCCGTTCGCTGTTCCGAAGGCGATGTCGTCCACGGCGTCGGCGACGCTCGCGACCTGGTTCCAGATCCACGGCGTCAACTACTCGATCTCTTCGGCCTGCTCGACCTCGGCGCACTGCATCGGCAATGCTGCCGAAATGATCCAGTGGGGCAAGCAGGACGTGATGTTTGCCGGCGGCCATGAAGATCTCGACTGGACCATGTCCAACCTCTTCGACGCCATGGGCGCCATGTCCTCGAAATACAACGAGACGCCGGCGAGCGCTTCCCGCGCCTATGATGCCAACCGCGACGGTTTCGTCATTGCCGGCGGCGCAGGTGTGCTCGTTCTCGAAGAACTGGAACACGCAAAGGCCCGCGGCGCCAAGATCTACGCCGAAATCGTCGGCTACGGCGCGACGTCCGACGGCTACGACATGGTGGCACCTTCTGGTGAAGGCGCGATCCGCTGCATGCGCCAGGCGCTTTCGACGGTGAAGGGCGATGTCGACTACATCAACACCCACGGCACCTCGACGCCTGTTGGCGACAGCAAGGAAATCGGGGCGATCCGCGAAGTGTTCGGCAGCAAGATGCCGCACATCCAGTCGACCAAGTCGCTCACCGGCCACTCGCTGGGCGCCGCTGGCGTGCAGGAATCCATCTATGGCCTGCTGATGATGCAGGCTGGCTTCATCGGCGAAAGCGCGCATATCAGCGAGCTCGATCCTGAGTTCGATGGCGTTCCGATCGTTCGCAAGCGCATCGACAACGCCAAGATCGACACAGTTCTCTCGAACTCGTTCGGCTTCGGCGGCACCAATGCAACGCTCGTCTTCCAGCGCTACAACGGATAACACCATGACGGGACTGATGACCGGAAAGCGTGGCCTCATCATGGGTGTGGCCAACAACCATTCTATTGCCTGGGGCATCGCCAAGGCGCTGGCAGCGCAGGGCGCTGACCTTGCCTTCACCTTCCAGGGCGAAGCTCTCGGCAAGCGCGTCAAGCCACTGGCCGCCGAACTCGGTTCCGACTTCCTGCTTCCCTGCGATGTCGAAGACATTGCGTCTGTCGATGCCGTCATCGACGCGCTCAAGGAGCGCTGGGGCTCGCTGGACTTCATCGTCCATGCCATCGGCTTCTCCGACAAGAACGAACTGAAGGGCCTCTACGCCGACACCTCGCGCGACAATTTCAGCCGCACGATGGTGATCTCCTGCTTCTCCTTCACCGAAATCGCCAAGCGCGCCGCCGAACTGATGAACGACGGCGGCTCGATGCTGACGCTCACCTATGGCGGGTCGGTGCGCGTCATGCCGAACTACAATGTCATGGGCGTTGCCAAGGCCGCGCTCGAGGCTTCGGTACGCTACCTCGCCGCCGACTACGGCGCGCGCGGCATCCGTGTCAACGCAATCTCGGCCGGCCCGATCCGCACGCTTGCCGGCGCCGGCATTTCCGACGCCCGGGCGATGCTCTCCTGGCAGCAGAAGAACTCGCCGCTGCGCCGCACCGTCACCATCGACGACGTCGGCAGCTCTGCGCTTTACCTGCTTTCGGATCTGTCGCGCGGCGTCACGGGCGAGATCCACTATGTCGATTCCGGCTACAACATCACCTCGATGCCGGCGCTCGACACGCTCAGGACGGCCGACGCCGAGTAGCGCTCTCAATCTACCAACCACGACAAAGCCCGCGGATCGGCATCGATCCGCGGGCTTTGTCGTTCAGGAGCCGCTCAGGGAAACAGAAACAGCGCGAGCACGGCGACGACGATCGCCAGCACGATGAAACCCGTATGTGTGCGCCGCCCCGGCGCCATAGGCAGGTGATATAGACTCTTCAGGAACGACATGGGGACCTCGGAGGTCGCTCCATGTCCCTCGGCATGCTTGATGTCCTTGGCAACAGCCTCGGCCGCGTCCTCGCTCAAAGGCGGCCTGTTCACACCCCATGTCATGGCACTCATCCTCCGACGAGAAATACCGACGACGTCATGGTGAGCCCGAACAGGGGCGATGGCAACAGGCAAACTGTCGCTTCACACCGGCCGAAGAGAAGTGCCCGAAACGCAAAGAGCCGGGCGTTTGGCCCGGCTCTCTGCTTGATCCTCAGTGGTCCTCAGCGCTTGGCCCAGAGCACCTTGAAACGGGCGTTGCGGCAGGTTTCGCCGTATTCCTTGGAATTCTCTGCCAGCACCTGCTCATAGGGCAGGCCCCGGTTGGCGACCAGCATCAGCTTGCCGCCCTGCTTCAGCGCCTTCAGCGCCGTCTTGATGATGGCGACACCAAGCGCCGGCTCGGCGGCGTGGGCCTCATGGAAGGGCGGGTTCATGACGATGAGATCGTACTTGTCGCGCGGCTCTTCGCTCGTGAGGTCGAACCAGTAGAAACGCACCGGCATGCGCGGAGCGTTCGCCATCATGTTGACGCGGGCGGCCTCGAGCGCCTCGTGATCGGCTTCGAACAGGTCGATGCCCTTGGTGCCCGGTGCGGTTTCGGCAAGCTTTGCAGCAAGATAGCCCCAGCCTGCGCCGAAATCGGCGGCGTGGCCATGAAAATCGTTCGGCAGGCGCGAGGCGAGCAGCTCGGAACCTGCATCGATGCGGTCGTGCGAGAACATGCCGGGCGAGGCCTCGAACAGTCCCTCGACGCGCACCGGCACCTTGGCGAGCTTGTGCACGGCATCGGTCACATCTTCGGGACGAGTGAACCAGAAGGCGACGCCGTGATACTTCGGCAGGTGATCGCCATCCCATTCGAACTTGGCAATCCGCTTCTTCAGCGACTGGATGCCGTCTTCCTTGCCGCCGGCAACGACGATCAGGCCGCCCTCACGCGTGCGCTTCAACGCCTCGGCGATACGGTCCTCGTTCTCACCCTTGTGCTTGCCACACAGAACCAGCGTGACGTCGTAGTCCTCGCCGGTGACCTCAGGCGTCACATCGGCGCGCACGGCCTCCAGGGCGCGATAGAGCGGCCTTGACGGCTGAACGGCTGCTATCGAGGCTTCGAAGCCCTTGGGCAACCGGTAGCCCGCCTCGGCGCCGAGAAAGAGCGCACGCTCGCCCTCGCCCGGCGGGTCGATCACGCCGCTATCGAACGGGTAAAACAGGGTCTTCAACGCATCTCGGCTCATCGGTCTATCCGTCATCTTCCTACAAGAAAGGGGCGCGGAGCGATCCGCTCCGCGCCCCGAATGCTCTCGGGTGAAGCCCGCTTATTCTGCGGCTTCGCCGTCGCCCTTCTTCTCAGACTTTTCGGCAACGATTTCCTTGCCGGTGGCCTGATCGACAACCTTCATCGACAGGCGAACCTTGCCGCGCTCGTCGAAGCCCATGAGCTTGACCCAGACCTTGTCGCCTTCCTTGACGACGTCGGTCGTCTTGGCGACGCGCTCGGAGGCGAGCTGCGAGATGTGGACGAGGCCGTCACGGGCGCCGAAGAAGTTGACGAAGGCGCCGAAGTCGGCGGTCTTCACAACGGTGCCTTCATAGATCTGGCCGACTTCCGGCTCGGCGACGATCGAGTGGATCCACTTGCGGGCCGCTTCGATTTCCTTGCCGGACGAAGAGGCGATCTTCACGGTGCCGTCGTCTTCGATGTTGATCTTGGCGCCGGTCTTTTCGACGATTTCGCGGATGACCTTGCCGCCCGAACCGATGACTTCGCGGATCTTGTCGACCGGGATGTTCATGACTTCGATGCGCGGAGCGAACTCGCCGAGCTGGCCGCGGCTTTCGGAGATGGCCTTTGCCATTTCGCCGAGGATGTGGAGACGGCCGCCCTTGGCCTGGTTGAGCGCAATGCCCATGATCTCTTCGGTGATGCCCTCAATCTTGATGTCCATCTGGAGCGAGGTGATACCGGCTTCGGTGCCTGCAACCTTGAAGTCCATGTCGCCGAGGTGGTCTTCGTCACCGAGGATGTCGGAGAGAACGGCGAAGCGCTCATCTTCCTTGATCAGGCCCATGGCGATACCGGCAACCGGCTTTGCGAGCGGAACGCCGGCATCCATCAGCGCGAGCGAGGTGCCGCAGACGGTGGCCATCGAGGACGAGCCGTTGGACTCGGTGATCTCGGATACGACGCGCAGCGTGTAGGGGAACTGTTCGGCTTCCGGGAGCATCGGGCGGATCGCACGCCAGGCGAGCTTGCCGTGACCGATTTCGCGGCGGCCCGGGGAGCCCATGCGACCAGTTTCACCGACCGAGAAGGGCGGGAAGTTGTAGTGCAGCATGAAGCGTTCTTTGTACATGCCGGTCAGGCTGTCGACGTACTGTTCGTCTTCACCGGTGCCGAGCGTGGCAACGACGATCGCCTGCGTTTCACCGCGGGTGAACAGCGCCGAACCGTGGGTGCGCGGCAGGAGGCCGACTTCCGAGACGATCGGGCGAACGGTTTCCAGATCGCGGCCGTCGATACGGCTCTTGGTGTCGAGGATGTTCCAACGAACGATCTTGGCCTGCAGGTGCTTGAAGACGGCGCCGATTTCTTCGGCCGTGTGGGCCGGGTTCTCGATGCCTTCCGGCAGGAAGTGAGCCTTCACCTTGGCCTTGACGGCGTCGACGGCAGCGTAGCGAGCGGCCTTCTCGGTGATCTTGTAGGCGTTGCGCAGTTCGTCTTCGGCAAGCGAGAGCATGGCGTTTTCGAGAGCGGAATGATCTTCCGGTTCGAACTCGCGCGGCTCCTTGGCAGCGACTTCAGCGAGCTTGATGATGGCGTCGATGACCGGCTGGAAGCCCTTCTGGCCGAATACGACAGCGCCGAGCATGACGTCTTCCGGCAGTTCCTTGGCTTCCGACTCGACCATCAGCACCGCTTCCTGGGTGCCGGCGACGACGAGGTCGAGGGTCGATTCGTCCATCTCGTCGAGATGCGGGTTGAGAACGTACTGGCCGTTGATGTAGCCGACGCGCGCGCCACCGATCGGGCCCATGAACGGAACGCCGGACAGCGTCAGCGCAGCGGAAGCTGYGACCATCGACAGGATGTCGGGATTGTTTTCGAGGTCATGCTGCATGACCGTGACGATGACCTGGGTGTCGTTCCTGTAGCCATCGGGGAAAAGCGGGCGGATCGGACGGTCGATCAGGCGGGAAACGAGCGTTTCGTTTTCGCTCGGACGGCCTTCGCGCTTGAAGTAGCCACCCGGGATCTTGCCGGCGGCATAGGTCTTTTCCTGGTAGTTGACGGTCAGCGGGAAGAAGTCCTGGCCCGGCTTCGGCGACTTGGCCGAAACGACGGTGGCGAGAACGACGGTTTCGCCGTAGGTGGCGAGCACGGCACCATCAGCCTGGCGGGCGATCTTGCCGGTTTCGAGCTTGAGCGGACGCCCTGCCCATTCGATTTCAACCGTGTGGGTATCGAACATGTTCTGTCCTTCGTGTGCGGCGGACCTTTCCGCGGCTGTTGCAGCGCGGGTGGTCGAAGGGCCGCATGAAATGGCGCATCACGGGCAAGACAACGGGAGGCTTCACGCTTGAAATCGGCTTGTTTCCGCTTCACCGGCCGCTGCTCTGCGGCATCTCGGCAAACGGGCCGAAGCATCCTGCAATCCTGCCCCATGACGGGCCATCGGTTGATCCGCGAAACCGGCCCATCCGGTTCGCTGGATTCTCTCCTTTAGCCACGTTTCCTATGCGGCCGGAGAGTTTATTCCTTGAGCGCCCAGCGCTCCATAAAAAAGCCGGCGGGCCGCAATGACCCGCCGGACAAGTCGCTTAGCGACGGATGCCCAGGGCACCGATCAGCTTGGTGTAGCGCGCTTCGTCTTTCTTCTTCAGATAGTCGAGGAGCGAACGACGGCTGGAAACCATCGCGAGAAGACCACGGCGGGAATGGTTATCCTTCTTGTGGCCCTTGAAGTGTTCGGTCAGGTTGTTGATCCGTTCCGTCAGGATAGCAACCTGGACTTCCGGGGAACCGGTATCGCCTTCAACGGTTGCAAATTCCTTGATGAGCTGAGCCTTACGCTCTGCAGCAATCGACATCGGATGATCCTTTCGATTTCGAGGATTTAGGGACGCCTTCAGCCGGGATGTCGTCCAGCTGCGGCCGTGAATGCAACCGGCATGCGCCTTTTGCTGGCGTGCCTATAAACGAATTGGATGAAAAAGGAAAGGGTCATGAACCGGCACAAAGAAGGGCCGACGGAGAGCGCTAGTTGCTCCTCGGACGCGGCCGCATCGGCGCGGATTTCTGCTGATCGCGATTGACGGAGACACAGTCGAGATAGGCGGAGAAGACCCAGCCAAGCGGCCCCGCTTCGTTGGCGACCAGAGACCAGCGCTTGCCACTGTGGTCGCGCTCTCCCGCCTGGCCCGCCTTCGCCCCGTTTGACAACGTCATGACGACGCGCCCGTTTGGCGTGTCGCGCACATTGAGCGGTGTTCCGGTCGGATCCGCGACCGTGCAGGCAATCTCGGCGCCACGTGCGGGCCCGCCCGCCGCCACGACCACCATCGAGATGGCGGCAAGCGCACGCCAGCGGGCGAAAGAGCATTTCATCGCAGTCCCCTCAGGTGCGCCTCATGAACCTTCTTCCTTCGCATCGCGCGGAATGGTGATCCGCCACTCGATGCCATCGGCATGCATCACCCTCTCCAGCGTGGCGTTCAGCGCCATGCCGAGCATGCGCTCCAATACCAGCGTCCCGAAGCCCTTGCGGACGGGGTCCGAAGGCTTGCCTGCGAGATCGGCGCCCTCCTCCCGCCAGCGAATGGCGATGCCTTCATCCTCCAGCGACCAGCTCAGCTTGACGACCCCGGTGGTGTTGGCGAGCGCACCGTATTTCGTGGCATTGGTTGCCAGTTCGTGCAGGGCCATGCCGAGCGTTTGCGAGATCTGCGTGTCGAGCCTCAGGGTCGGGCCGGAAAGGATCACGCGCGTCGGATCGTCAGGCGTGAAGGGCTGCAACTGGTTCTGGGCGAGCTCGCGGAAGTCGACGCCTTGGGCGGCGTTGGCAATCATCAGGTCGGTCGAGCGCGCGAGCCCGGCAATGCGCTTGCGGAAGGAATCGGCAAAGTCCGAGGCACTCTCGGCCGAATAGACCGACTGGTTCAGCATGGACTGGATGACGGTCAGCTGGTTCTTCGAGCGGTGCGCCACCTCGCGCATGAGGAAGCGGATCTCGTTTTCGGCCTTGCCGCGCGCCGCTGCTGCGCGCGCCAGCGCTGCCGAGACCTGCTCGACTTCTGCGATCATGTGCGGGCGGGATTCGATCCGTTCACCGGCGCCGAGGCGACGCGCATCCTGCGCCACGAGCTTGACGCCCTGTGACAACAGCCGCGCAATTGCCAACGATCCGGCGATCGCGATGCCGGCAAAGATGATGCCGCCGAGCGACAGCCAGAGGAACGACCAGACCGCCGGAGCATCGACCGTCGCGCGCGGCGCCCAGGCGATGATCCGCCAGCCGGTCACGACCGAGAACTCGGTCGCGACCCGGTACTCCGTGCCGTTTTCCTTGATATTGCGGACCCCGATGCTGATCGCCGGCACCTTGTCGAGGAAGAACGGTTCTCCGGCCTTGACCTTCGCATCCGACGAAATGATGACCTTGCCTGCGCCATCGACCAGTGCTGCGCTCCATCCGGGAGAAAGCGTGTCGCGGTTGACCGCCTTGGCCATGTTTTCGGCGTTTTGCGTCAACGTCAGCAGATATTCCTCGCCGGTCGACAGCTTCGCCGGCAGGTAGACGTTGAACACCCATTTTCCCGCGGTCTGGCCGAAGAACACGTTGGAGACGAGCGGCGCGTCATTGTTGGTGAAGGCGCGCTCGACGGAATCAGGGTCCGAAGCCTTGCTAAGCTGCGCGCCAAAAGGAACCCGGGTGTTGAGCCGCTGGTTGTGATTGCGATCGATGACGATCAGGTAGGAATCCGTTCCGGCAAGCGCCGTGGCGGCCCGGCCGTAGAAGGCCTCCATGTTGCCGTCTTCGATCTCTTGCGAAGTCGACAGCACCTTCAGCGTCGTCAGCATGCCCTCGATGTCACGTTCGACGATGCGCGTCACCGAGCCGGTCGAGGCCTGCAGCAGGGCCGTGATCACCTGTTCCTGCTGATCGACGCTGCGCTTCAGCACCACGAGCGAAAAGATGAAGGCGGGGACGATGGCCACAAGCAGCAGCGACGTCAGATAGAAGCTGAAAGGCCGGGTCAATCGATGACGGACGAGGTCGCTCACCGCCGCCAGGCCATTCGCAGCCTTTCGCTTTCCTTCGTCCAACACGCCGGTCACCTCAGTCGCCCTTCTTCCTGCCGCGCCAACGGCACAGCCGCCTTCGGCGCGCGCTGCCAAAGGCGGTGCGACCGCCATTCGGTTCTGCAGCACGGCAAGGAAACGGAATCACCTCGGATGGATTGGAAGCCCATGCCGGGGATCATGCGTCAAGGATGGCGCAAAGGCAAACGCTTCCGGGTGCTTAGCCCGTGGCGAAAACCCGCTTCGGGCGGAATTCGCCTTCGGCAATTTCACCGATGGCGATGAGCTTGCCGCGTGCCGTCGCGTAGGCTTCAGGCGTCGCAAGCGGCGCATCGCGACCGCGCAGGATGATGGGATTGCCCATCCTCAGGCGGTGCGCCTGATCATCGTTGACGGCAACATGCGGCAGGCTGGAAAGCGCTTCACCGGTCTCGATCAGATAGGCGTCGAGCGCCGCCAGGCGTTCCTCGTCGCTCTCGATCTTTTCCAATGCCACCAGATCGGCGAGCGGCACCATGTCCTCTTCACCGAACGGCGCGACAAAGGTTCGGCGCAGCGAGGCGATGTGGCCGAAACAACCGAGATCGCGACCCATGTCGCGGGCGAGCGAGCGCACATAGGTGCCCTTGCCGCACTCGATCTCGAAATGCGCGAGATTGGGAGTGGCACCGAGCAGCGTCAGGCGGTGCACCTCGACCTCGCGGGCCGGAATCTCGACGGTTTCGCCATCGCGGGCCAGATCGTAGGCGCGCTCGCCATCGATCTTGATCGCCGAGAACTGCGGCGGCACCTGGCTGATGACACCGGTGTATTTCGGAAGCAATGCGCGGATCGCCTCTTCGTTCGGCCGCTCGCTCGAGGAATGCGTGACCTCGCCTTCGAGATCGTCGGTCGAGCGTTCCTCGCCCCAGGCAACGGTGAATTCGTAGATCTTGCGTCCGTCCATTACATAAGGGACGGTCTTCGTCGCATCGCCGAGGGCGATCGGCAGCATGCCGGAGGCCAACGGATCGAGCGTGCCAGCATGGCCGGCCTTCTGGGCCTTGAACAGCCACTTGATCTTCGAGACGGCTTCGGTGGAGCCGAAGTCGAGCGGCTTGTCGAGGATCAGCCAGCCCGAGATCGGGCGGCCCTTGGGCTTACGCGGTTTGGACATGAAATCTACTATTCTTCGTCTTCGCTGGTCTGGTCGAGATCGCGGCTGACTTCCGGCGAACGCAGGAGCTCGTCGATCTTCTTGTAGTTGTCGAAGCTCGTATCGTCACGGAAACGAACGTCGGGCATGTATTTCATCTGCCGGAGCTGCGGGCCGAGGCGGCCGCGAATGTACTTGGCATTGCGGTTGAGCGCCTCGATGACTTCGGCATGGTTGGGCACGCCAAGCGGCGTGACATAGGCAGTCGCAATCTTCAGGTCGGGCGACATGCGCACTTCCGAGATCGCGATGACGGTCTTCTCGATCACGGGATCGCGCACCTCGCCACGCTGCAGAACCTGCGTGATCGCAGCGCGCACCTGCTCACCGACGCGCAGCATGCGCTGGGAGGGGGCCGAGGATGTAGCTTTGCTCATGGTCGTTGACTTTCCAAGGTTCTGCACCCTCCCGGGGCGCGGAAAACCGTTTTGCTCTCTAGCGTAATATATCGTCTGTGCCTCAGGCGCGGATAGTTCCAATTGACCGGGCCCGCCGTCGTTGGCGCAGGGCCAAGAAAACACCCATGGCGGTCAAAGCCGACGCGGACAGCAGGTGGATCAATTCGAATTGCGGGTGAGCGCAACCCTCTTTGATGGCGGACTGCCATACCTCGTGCTCGGCATCACCTCGGGACGTTATGGCTATCAACAAGAGCAAACCGCCGAGAAGGCTTCCGACCCAAAGCAACGCCCGAAGGCGCAATACCGTCGAGCCGATCGCCAGACAGAAAAGCGCCGCCAGACCGACCCAGTTGGTCAGAAACGCGGCCGCCTCATTGAAAACGGAGAAATCCTGCCCATCCCATCCGGGATAGATCTTGTCGCAGACTTCCGCAAAGGCCGTCTCCCACCAAAACGACACAACAGCGGCCAAGGCCGCCGTTGTGCAGAATTGCCGGGCTTTCAGCCCCATTAAAGCGTCCGCGTGATGTGCTCGACGCGGAAGCACTCGATCGTATCGCCGGCGCGAATGTCTTCGTAATTCTCGAAGGCCATACCGCATTCCTGACCGACGTTGACTTCCGAGACTTCGTCCTTGAAGCGCTTGAGGGTCTTGAGCTTGCCTTCGTGGATAACGACGTTGTCGCGAACCAGACGGACGCCGACGCCACGCTCGACCTTGCCTTCGGTGACGCGGCAACCGGCAACCTTGCCGACCTTGGTGATGTTGAACACCTCCAGGATTTCGGCATTGCCGAGGAACGTTTCGCGACGTTCCGGCGAGAGCAGACCCGACATCGCCGCCTTCACGTCATCCACCAGATCGTAGATGATGTTGTAGTAGCGGATTTCGATGCCGGCGCGCTCGGCGGCCGAACGGGCCTGCGAGTTGGCACGGACGTTGAAGCCGATGATCGCGGCGTTCGACGCTTCGGCGAGCGAGATATCGGACTCGGTGATACCACCGGCACCCGAATGCACGATGCGCGCACGAACTTCGTCGGTTCCGAGCTTGTCGAGTGCACCGGCGATCGCTTCGATCGAACCCTGCACGTCGCCCTTGATGACCAGCGGGAACTCCTTGAGACCGGAGGTCTGGAGCTGCGTCATCATCTGCTCGAGCGAGCCGCGCGAGCCGGACTGACGGGCAACCTGCTTCTCGCGGGCGAGACGCTGGCGGTATTCCGAGATCTCGCGAGCGCGGCCTTCGTTCTCGACGACGGCGAACTTGTCGCCCGCAGCCGGCGTGCCGGAAAGGCCGAGAACCTCGACCGGCATCGACGGACCGGCTTCCTTGACATGTTCACCCTTGTCGTTGACCAGCGCGCGCACACGGCCCCACTGGTCACCGGCAACGATGATCTGGCCCGGACGCAGCGTGCCCTTCTGGACGAGGACGGTCGCAACCGCACCGCGGCCGCGGTCAAGTTCAGCTTCGACCACCGTACCTTCGGCCGTCCGGTTCGGATTGGCGCGCAGGTCGAGGATTTCGGACTGAAGCAGGATCGCTTCCAGCAGCTTGTCGAGGTTGGTGCCGTTCTTCGCGGATACTTCCACGTCGAGAACTTCACCACCCATGGATTCGACGAAGACTTCGTGCTGCAGCAGTTCGGTGCGAACCTTCTGCGGGTTTGCCGTCGGCTTGTCGACCTTATTGATCGCAACGATGATCGGAACGCCGGCAGCCTTGGCATGGTTGATCGATTCGATCGTCTGCGGCATCACGCTGTCGTCAGCCGCAACCACCAGGATCGCGATGTCGGTCGCCTGGGCACCGCGGGCACGCATCGCCGTGAACGCCGCGTGACCGGGCGTATCGATGAAGGTGATCTTGTTGCCGTTCTGCTCGACCTGATAGGCGCCGATGTGCTGGGTGATGCCACCGGCTTCGCCGGCCACCACGTTGGCGTGGCGGATCGCATCGAGCAGCGAGGTCTTGCCGTGGTCGACGTGACCCATGATCGTAACGATCGGCGGACGCGGCAGCATTTCCTCTTCCGAGTCCGACACGTTGAAGATGCCCTCTTCGACGTCGGATTCCGAGACGCGCTTGACCGTGTGGCCGAATTCGCCAGCGATGAGTTCAGCCATATCGGCGTCGATCAGATCGCCGGGCTTCATCATCTGGCCTTCCTTCATCAGGTACTTGATGACGTCGACCGCGCGCTCAGACATACGCTGCGACAGTTCCTGGATGGTGATGGTCTCCGGCAGGATGACTTCGCGGGAAATCTTCTCGCGGGTTTCCTGCATCTGGCTGCGCTTGAACTTCTCCTGGCGGCGACGCATCGCCGACAGCGAGCGGGCGCGCTGCCCGGCATCCTCGTCGGCAGCGGTGCTCAGCGTCAGCTTGCCCTGGCGGCGACCGTCGTCGCCCTTCGGGCGGGCCGGAGCCTTGGCGGGCTCGGGGCGCACGACCTTGCCGCGCGCCGGACCGGCGCCCGGGCGCGGACCACGATCCTCGTCCTTTTCGTTGTCGACCTTGCGGCCGCGCAGGGCACCAGCCGGTGCCGGCGTCGGAAGGCCGGCTGCCGGAGCAGCAGCGGGACGTCCTGCCTGCGGGCGATTATCGACGCGACGCTCGGCGGAAGCCGGTGCGTGAGCAGCCACGGGGCGCTCTTCAACAACCTCTTCAACCTTTGCTTCGGGCTCGACTGCCGGGCGGGCAGCTTCCTCGGCGGCACGACGTGCGGCTTCTTCCTTCTCCTGCTGGAGACGGGCTTCTTCCTCACGCTTGCGGCGCGCTTCGTTTTCAGCACGGATGGCCGCTTCTTCGGCTTCGCGGATCTGGGCCTCTGCCAGGGCGCGGCGGCGCGCATCGATCTCACCGGCGGAAAGCTGGTTCAGGACGACGCCGACGCGCGGACGGTTGGCCTGGTTGGCTTCCTGACGGGTCTGATGGTGCTGCGGCTGCGGAGCCGGACGGCCGGAAGGCTGCGGCTGAGCCGGACGCTGTTCAGCCGGCCGTGCGGCAGGTGCCGCACTCACTGGCGTGATCGTACGCTCTTCCTTGGGGCGATGGAAAGAAGTCGGGCGTTTCCTGGTTTCGACCACGACCGCCTTGGTGCGGCCACGACCGATGTCCTGACGCACGGTCCCCTGCGAAACCCCGTGGGGCTTCAGGGTCAGCGTCTTCTTGCCTGCTGCGCTGCCTGTCTTGTCGTCGTTGTTGTCGTCAGTCATTCCGTTCCGTTCCTAGCGATCAGGCCCGGATGCGTATCACCCGACCCCGTCTTCTAAATTGTCTCGAACAATACCCGCGATGCCGGCATTCGCCGGTGACGCGTGTCATTGCTGTGGCTTGCCAGCGCCGCCTTCGGCCCGGACCGGGACGGATCCTCGGTACTTTTCGAGCATGATTGCGCGCTTCACTACACCCTCACCCGCCTGCCCTGCAAGCGCTGCGGCATGGATAAAAGCATTACTTCCTAAAAGGCCCTCCATTTCCGCCCCGGTGAAGGGACGGAAAGAAGGTATTTCCATTTCGTCGTCGGCCACGAAGCTCATCGCCTTGCGAGCCTGGTCTATCTTGCGCACGCCGTCCGCCGCAGCATCGGCTGCATGGAACACGGCAAGCGCTGCAAGGCCGCGTACGGCCTGTTCCGTCTTCGTTGCGCCGGAGATGAACTGGGCCGCCTTGCGAGCCATGTTCATCATGCCGGCCAACTGCTCGCAGAGCAGCCGGTCGACGTCATCGGCAAGCGTTGCGTCAGCCTTGACGTCCGCTTTCAGGGCGCGGGCGAAGAACTTCTTCGCCACCGCCTTTTCAATGAGCACCCGCTCGGCCTTCACCCAACATCCGCGTCCCGGAAGCTGCCGCTTCAGATCGGGAACGACGCGACCGTCCGGCCCGGCAACGAAACGGATCAACTCGTCGAGTGAACCGCTCTCGCGGGTGACGATGCAGGTCCGCGTGTTGCCGCTCCGATCCTTCGGGCCCCCGTCCGTGGGCAGAGTGTCCGAAGGCAGGCTGTCGGCATCATCAGAGGCGATCATTGTCCTTAAGCGTCCTGCTCGGCGCCTTCGGCAACTTCGATCGGCTCTTCGCCTTCGGCCTCATCGCTTGCCAGGTCCTCTTCCGTGATCCAGCCGGCCGCGAGGCGGGCCTGAACGATCATGGCTTCGGCTTCGGCGCGCGAAACGTCGAACTTCGAGAAGGTGCCCTCGAAGCGCTTGGTCTCGCCGTCCTTGCGTTCGCTCCAGCCGACGAGGTCGTCAGCGGCGCAGCCGGCAAAGTCCTCGATCGTCTTGATGCCTTCTTCGCCAAGGGCGACGAGCATCTGGCTCGTCAGGCCGTCGATCGAGCGCAGCTCGTCGGCGACACCGAGCTCCTTGCGCTTGGCATCCATTTCAGCTTCGAGCTTGTCGAGGAATTCGCGCGCACGGGTCTGGATTTCGGTCGCGGTCTCCTCGTCGAAGCCGTCGATCGACGCGATTTCGTCGAGATCGACATAGGCGAGCTCCTCGACGGCGGCAAAGCCTTCGGAAGCCAGAACCTGGCCGACCATCTCGTCGACGTCGAGCGCGTCCATGAAGAGGTTGGTGCGCTCGGTGAATTCCTTCTGACGACGCTCGCTCTCTTCCTGCTCGGTGAGGATGTCGATATCCCAGCCGGTCAGCTGCGAAGCGAGGCGAACGTTCTGGCCGCGACGGCCGATGGCGAGCGAAAGCTGCTCGTCCGGAACGACCACTTCGATGCGCTCTGCATCTTCGTCGAGAACGACCTTGGCGACTTCCGCCGGCTGCAGCGCGTTGACGATGAACGATGCCGGATCCTGCGACCACGGAATGATGTCGATCTTTTCGCCCTGCAGTTCGCCGACGACGGCCTGAACGCGCGAACCGCGCATACCGACGCAGGCGCCGACCGGATCGATCGAACTATCGTTCGAGACAACCGCGATCTTGGCGCGCGAACCCGGGTCACGGGCAACCGACTTGATCTGGATGATGCCGTCGTAGATTTCGGGCACTTCCATGGTGAAGAGCTTCACCATGAACTGCGGATGGGTGCGCGACAGGA
Source organism: Ensifer sp. 2TAB8 (assembly GCF_052115125.1). NCBI lineage: Bacteria > Pseudomonadati > Pseudomonadota > Alphaproteobacteria > Hyphomicrobiales > Rhizobiaceae > Ensifer > Ensifer sp. 2TAB8. The sequence goes on from NZ_JBFRGB010000001.1 coordinate 1,012,907, forward strand.
AGATCTGCGGGCCGCGCTGTTCGCGGCGAACGTCGTAGACGAAGGCGCGGACACGGTCGCCGTAGCGCATGTTTTCGCGCGGGATCATCTCGTCACGACGGATGATGCCTTCGCCACGGCCGAGATCGACGATGACGTTGCCATATTCGACGCGCTTGACCGTGCCGTTGACGATTTCGCCGACGCGATCCTTGAATTCGTCGAACTGGCGGTCACGCTCGGCTTCGCGAACCTTCTGCACGATGACCTGCTTGGCAGACTGGGCGGCGATACGGCCGAAGTCCATCGGCGGCAGCGGATCGGCGATGAAGTCGCCGAGCTTGGCGTCCGGATTGCGATCGCGAGCAAGCTCGAGCGGGATCTGCGTGGAATAGTCGTCAGCCTTCTCGACCACTTCCAGAAGACGCTGCAGGCGGATTTCACCGGTCTTCGAGTTGATGTCGGCGCGAATGTTCGATTCCGACCCATAGCGCGAGCGGGCGGCCTTCTGGATCGCATCGGCCATCGCGGCCAGAACGATCTCGCGGTCGATCACCTTTTCACGCGCGACAGCATCCGCGATCTGCAGAAGCTCGAGCCGGTTAGCACTGACTGCCATGTCTTGTCTCCGTTTGGGTTGCAGGGGGCTTCACGCTCCGCCCGACTTATTCCTCAATAGGTGAATCTTCGTCTTCGAAATTCTCGTTCGCGGCGCGCTCGGCCTTCGCCTTCTTGTCGGCTGTCAGCGCATCACGGATCAAATCGTCGGTCAGGATCAGCCGCGCTTCGGAAAGCGTGGTGAACGGGATCACGACAACAGGTTCCTCGCCATACGCAGGCTGGTCACGCTCAAGCCGGAAACCATCGTCATCGACGGAAACGATCTTGCCGCGAAACCGCTTGCGGCCATCGACCAGAACCGACGTCTCGCATTTCAGCAGGTGACCCTGCCAGCGGAAGAAGTCGGACTTGCGCACCATCGGGCGGTCGATGCCGGCCGACGACACTTCGAGATGATACGCCTTGTCGATCGGATCTTCCACATCGAGCACCGGCGAAATGGCCTTGGAGATCTCTTCGCAATCCTCGACGGTCATGGTGCCGTCGTTGCGCTCGGCCATGATCTGCAGCGTCAGGCCATTCTGGCCGGACATGCGCACGCGCACCAGGCGATAGCCCATCGGCACGATGACCGGCTCGATGATGTCGGCGATGCGCTGGTCGAGACCGGTTTCGGTGATCAGGCGCGGTTCATTTGCATTTTCAGCCGTTGTCGTATCGGACAAACGATCATCTCCTCATCGGACCGGCTAATAAAAAAGAGCGGGTCCTGACGGGCCCACTCTTCATCTACCGATCAAGAATTTGAGGCTCATATACGCCCCATCGCCGCAAATTGCAAGGCGTTGAGCCTCATGCTGCAAATGCAGCGATCCACTCGCAACCGGCGATCTTCGACAACAAGGTCAGTTTCAGCGGGTGGCACTTCGCGTGCTCAGGCCTATAACAGGAATCGAACTGCTTCGAGACGACAATCAAGGACAAGAGAGAAGACGAGGTGCCCCACCGTATTTCGCCGCTTGCACCCTTCAAGCACGACATCTTCCGCACGATCTGGATCGCGAGCCTCGCGTCCAATTTCGGCGGCCTCATCCAATCGGTCGGCGCCGCCTGGCTGATGACCTCGATCTCCTCCTCGGCGAACATGGTGGCGCTCGTGCAGGCATCGACCTCGCTGCCGATCATGCTCTTCTCACTCGTGTCCGGCGCGCTTGCCGACAACTTCGACCGGCGGCGGATCATGCTGGTGGCGCAGTGCTTCATGCTCTTCGTCTCGGCGCTCCTGACGATCTGCGCCTATGTCGGCCTGATCACGCCCTGGCTGCTCCTGCTCTTCACCTTCCTCATCGGCTGCGGCACGGCGCTCAACAATCCGTCCTGGCAGGCCTCGGTCGGCGACATGGTCCCGCGCGAAGACCTGCCGGCCGCCGTGGCGCTGAACAGCATGGGCTTCAACATCACCCGCAGCGTCGGCCCCGCCATCGGCGGCGCGATCGTCGCGGCATTGGGTGCGGCGGCTGCCTTCTTCGCCAATACGCTCAGCTACTTCGCGATCCTCTTCGCGCTGATGCGGTGGCGGCGTGAAGTGCCGACGAACACGTTGCCGCGCGAAACGCTGGGGCGTGCCATTTCCGCGGGCCTGCGCTATGTCGCGATGTCGCCCAACATCGGCAAGGTGCTTCTGCGCGGCTTCCTCTTCGGCCTTTCGGCAAGCGCGATCCTCGCGCTGCTGCCGCTCGTCGCCCGCGACCTCGTCCAGGGCGGACCGCTCACCTACGGCCTGATGCTCGGCGGCTTCGGCCTCGGCGCGATCGGCGGGGCGCTGCTCTCCGCCCGCCTGCGGGAGAAGCTTTCCAGCGAGGCAATCGTGCGCATCGCGTTCACCGGCTTTGCCGCCAGCGCCGCGATCACGGCCTGGAGCACCTATGCGTGGCTCAGCTGTCTCGTGCTGCTGATCTCCGGCGCCTGCTGGGTGCTGGCGCTGTCGCTGTTCAACACAACCGTACAGCTTTCGACGCCGCGCTGGGTGGTCGGCCGCGCTCTGTCGCTCTACCAGACGATGACCTTCGGCGGCATTGCCGGCGGCAGCTGGCTCTGGGGTACGGCGGCCGAACAATATGGCGCGGCCAACGCGCTGATGGGCTCCTGTCTGCTGATGTTCGCCGGCGTCGTGGTCGGCTTCCGGCTGCCGCTACCGGAGTTCACCTCGCTCAACCTCGATCCGCTGAACCGCTTCAACGAGCCGCCGCTCGAACTGGATCTCAAGCCGCGCAGCGGCCCGATCGTCATCATGATCGACTACGAGATCGCCGATGACGATATCCCCGAGTTCCTGACGACCATGGCGGAACGCCGGCGCATCCGCATCCGTGACGGTGCGGGCCACTGGGCGCTGATGCGCGATCTGGAGAACCCGACCACCTGGACCGAGACCTACCACGTGCCGACCTGGGTCGAGTATGTGCGCCACAACCAGCGGCGCACCCAGGCCGACGCCGCCGTCGGCGACAAGCTGACGGCGCTGCATAGCGGTGCTGCGCCGCCGCGCGTGCACCGGATGATCGAGCGCCAGACGATCGTTCCGACGCATTACGAGCGCTACAAGCGACAGGTGAACGTGGACATGCACTAGGTGCTGTCGCCGACCCCCACGCTGACATCGATCCATGCAACAAAAAGGCCCCGTCATCGGGGCCTTTTTCGTTTTCGCACTTCAGCACGTAAGCGCGCGGAAGCGTCAGACTAGACTTACGTTAGCGCAGCTTCGCCTTCAGCGAGGCATCGGGGAAGCAGGTGGCGGCAAGCCCGCTCTTTGCCTGCCAGTCGCCGAGCGAGCGGCGCGTCTTGTAGCCGGGGAGACCATCGACCTTGCCGACGTCATAACCCTTGGCAACGAGCGCCTTCTGCATGGCGAGAACGTCCGAGCGCAGCATGTTGCCGACATCGCCCCAGTTGCCGCGGAATGCACCACCGCCGGTGGCGATGCGGTCGGCGAGGTTGCCGATGAAGAGCGCGTAGAGATCGGAGTTGTTGTATTCCTTCAGCACATAGAAGTTCGGCGTGACGATGAATTCCGGCCCGTGCCGGCCGGCCGGCACCAGCATCATCGAGGATGCCGACAGTTCGTGCGACGGGAAGACCTTGCCGGAAATCCGCGTGATGCCCTTATTCGCCCAGCTTGAGAGAGGTTGGGCGAGATCCGGCCCTTCCTGCGCACAGGAGACCGCTTCGGGGATCGACACCTCGAAGCCCCAGTCGCGACCGCGCTGCCACCCCTTCTTGACGAGATAGTTGGCGATCGAGGCGAGGCTGTCGGGCACCGAATTCCAGATGTCGCGGCGACCGTCGCCGTCGAAATCGACGGCATATTGCAGGAAGCTCGACGGCATGAACTGCGGCTGGCCCATGGCGCCGGCCCAGGAGCCGCGCATCGCCGCCTCGTCGACGTCACCGCTGTCGAGAATATGCAACGCCGCGATCAGCTCGCGCCGGAAAAGATCAGGTCGCGTCGACATGAAAGCCTTGGTCGCCAGCACGTCGACCACCGGATAGGGGATCTTGGCGCGACCGAAGCCGGATTCACGCCCCCAGATCGCCACGACCACCGAACCGGGAACGCCATAGGTGCGTTCGATCTTCTTGAGCGTCGACGCATGGGTGGCGGCAAGGCTGCGGCCAGTCGCGGCGAGCCCTTGCAGGCGCTTCTCAGAGAAGTAGCTGCCGGGCGAAGAAAACTCCGCCTGGCTCTGCTTCTGTTCCTTCGGCTTCGGGAAGCCGGGAGGCGCCAGATCCGGCAGATCCCAGTTGAGCTTCACGTCGGAAAACGCCGCCTTGAACGAACCAGCGGAAATGCCCGCCTTTTTCGCCTCCGGCCAGAGGTCGTTCTGCAACCAGCTGCGGAATTGAGCTTCGACATCCGCCTTCGTTGCCGCTTGCGCGAGCCCCAGCCAGCCGCAGAACAGCAGTGTCGAAAGTGAAAGAAGTCTCAGCATCCGGCTTCCTATCGGTTGGATCGCGGGGTTCGAAGGCGCCGCTCAGATCGACGTGCGGGCGCGAAGCGCAGCCGCCAGCGTGCCTTCATCGAGATAGTCGAGCTCGCCACCCACCGGCACGCCATGGGCAAGCCGGGTGATCTTCACCTCCATGCCTTCAAGCTGGTCGGTGATGTAGTGCGCCGTGGTCTGGCCCTCGACAGTGGCGTTGACGGCGATGATCAGTTCGCGGACGCCGCCATTGGCGACGCGCTGGACGAGGCCCTTGATGTTGAGATCGTCAGGGCCGACACCGTCGAGCGGCGACAGCGTGCCTCCGAGCACGTGGTAGGCGGCGTTCATTGCGCCGGCGCGCTCCAGCGCCCAGAGGTCGGAGACGTCCTCGACGACGATGATCACGGACTGGTCGCGACGCTCGTCGGAACAGACGGTGCAGGGATCGATCGTATCGACATTGCCGCAGCAGGAGCAGATGCGGACCTTGCGGTGCGCCTCGCCCATCGCATCGGCGAGCGGACCCAGCAGCTGGTCCTTCTTCTTGACAAGATGGAGGGCGGCGCGCCGTGCAGAACGCGGCCCGAGCCCCGGGACCTTTGCCAGGAGCTGGATGAGTTTTTCGATTTCGGGGCCGGTGACTCGTTTTGCCATGCCGCGCTTTTAGCCCATATCGGCCTGAAACGGAATCGTCTTCGAGAGAAGCGCTGCGACGATACCGGCAGAGGCGGCTACCGCGTGGCGATCGCTACCGCAGCACCGGCGATCGTCGCGGCACTCGTGCGGTTGGCGATGCGCACGGCGCGGCGGCTTTTCAGGAAGGTGCGCGCCTTCGACGCCATCGCCACCCAGCCGAAATCGACGACCACGAGCACGACCAGCATGGTCGCGACCAGCTCCATCCAGCCGACGACGGTCACCGAGCTGAGGTCGATGATCGACGGCAGCAGCGCGACATAGAACATCATCACCTTCGGATTGCCGAGCGTGACGGTGATGCCGGCGAAGAACAGCTTCATGGCGGAGCGCGACTGCGGCAGGTTATCGCCAGGCATATCCGGCTCGGCCGACCACATCTTCCAGGCGAGGTAGAGCAGATAGCCGACGCCCAGCCACTTGATCGCGAGGAAGAGCAGATGGAAGCTTTCGGCAATAGCCGCAAGACCGGCGACGGCGAAGGACAGCCAGATGGCCTCGCCGATCCAGAGCGCGACGAGGAAAGGCATGACATCGCGCGCACCCTTTGCCAGCACGCGGGCAACCAGCGCCGCAACGCTCGGGCCGGGTGAACCGGCCGCAACCAGCAATGCGCCGGCAAAGACAAGCAGGGACGTGAGTGTCATGGGCAGCCTCCTCTTGGAGGCTGCAACCTAACATGGATCGGCCCCGTTGGCAGCAGCGGCGGGCATGCATGCGTTGCGGACCGGGCGCGATCCGTTGCTGATCGCTAGGTTGGCCGCTCACGCGCCAGAAGACGGGCCGGCGCGTTACCCGGCGATGCGCACGGCCAGGCACAACCGCAACATCTGCGGGCGGCGTTCCGCCCGCATCCTGAACTCAACCTTGGAGGCGATCAGAACGGCAGCTTCATGCCGGGCGGGATCGGCAGGCCGGCGGTCAGTTCGCGGGTCTTTTCCGCCTGGACGGCTTCGGCCTTGTCCTTGGCGTCCTTGTGGGCGGCAACGATCAGGTCTTCGAGGATCTCGACGTCGTCTTCCTTGAAGAGCGATGGGTCGATCTTCAGGCTCTTGAGGGTGCCCTTGCCATCGAGGCGAACGGTCACCAGACCTCCGCCGGAGGTGCCATCGACTTCGAGCGCAGCGATTTCCGCCTGCATCTTCTCCATCTTGGCCTGCATTTCCTTGACCTTGCCCATCATCCCCATGATGTCGCGCATCGTCGTCTCCTGTTCTTTGGTTTCTGCTCGCAGACGGGACTATTCGATGTCGTCGCCAGGGACGATATCGCCATCGGCGGATTCGGCTGTCGCCGGAGCAACGCTCTCGGCCTCTTCCTCGACGGCACGAATGCGCACGTCGGTGATCTTGGCACCTGGGAACCGGGCGAGAATGGCAGCGACGTCGGGATCCTGGCGCGCATCACTGACGCGCTGCTCCTGCGCCCGCTGTTCCTGCTCGATCAGCGTCGGCTCGCCGGCCTCGCGGCTGTAGCTGACGATCCAATGGATACCGGTCCATTCCTTGAGCTTGACGGCGACCTCGCCGAGCAGCGTCTTCGGAGCATCGTCGGAAACGTTGACGTCGAGACGGCCAGCCTCGATGCGTACCAGCCGCAGGAAGCCGCGCACCAGCGTCTTGAGCTTGATGTCGCGGTTCTTGGCGCAAAGCTCGGCAATATCCGAGATCGAATTGACCGGCACCGACGGCTGCGGCTTGGCAGCCACGGCTGCCATCGGTCGCTCTTCGATCCGGCCGACTGCGACCGGTTGCGGCGCGACATCCGGCACCGCGCGCAACATCGTCGCGCCATTGCTCGTCGGGCGCTGCACCGGCATTGCCTGGGCTGCCTGCGTCGAGATCGAACCTGAAACCGAAGCCTGTGCTCCGCCGCCATTGCCACCGCCCGGGCCAAGACGGGCGCCGCCGCCTTCACCGCCAGAAAGCTCAAGCACACGCCGCGCAGCCTCTTCCGGCGCCGGCAGATGTGCGGCATGCGCCAGACGGATCAGCACCATTTCGGCAGCACCGGCCGGGCGCGCCGAGCTTTCGGCCTCGGGAATGCCCTTGAGAAGCATCTGCCAGATGCGCGACAGCGCGGTGACCGCGACGGTCTCGGCGAAGACGGCGCCGCGGGTGCGCTCGACCTCGCTCAGCGACTGATCGTTGACCGCCTCCGGCACATATTTCATGCGGGTGACGAGATGGGTGAAATCGGCAAGATCGGTCAGCACGACCGTCGGATTGGCGCCGGCCTCGTACTGTGCGGTAAATTCCTGGAGTGCTGCCGCGACATCGCCTTTGACGACATGATCGAAGAGGTCGACGATGCGGGCGCGGTCGGCAAGGCCGAGCATCGAGCGCACGGTTTCGACCTCGACCGCACCGCCGCCGTGGGCGATCGCCTGGTCGAGCAGCGACAGGCCGTCACGCGCCGAGCCTTCGGCGGCACGGGCGACCATTGCGAGGGCTTCCGGATCGAAGGAAACGGCTTCCTTACCGAGGATGGTCGAGAACAGGCCGACGAGATCGGAGGCGCTGATGCGGCGCAGGTCGAAGCGCTGGCAGCGCGACAGCACCGTGATCGGAACCTTGCGGATTTCGGTGGTAGCGAAGATGAACTTCACATGCTCCGGCGGCTCTTCGAGCGTCTTCAACAGACCGTTGAAGGCCTGGGTCGAGAGCATGTGCACTTCGTCGATGATATAGACTTTGTAGCGCGCCGAAACCGGGCGGTAGCGCACCTGCTCGATGATCTCTCTGATATCGTCGATACCGGTATGCGAGGCGGCGTCCATTTCGATGACGTCGACATGGCGGCCGTCCATGATCGCCTGGCAATGTTCGCCGGGAACACGCAAGTCGATCGTCGGCCGGTCGATGTCAGGTGTCTTGTAATTGAGCGCACGGGCAAGGATGCGGGCGGTGGTCGTCTTGCCGACCCCGCGCACCCCGGTCAGCATGTAGGCCTGCGCGATGCGACCCGTCTCGAACGCGTTGGTGAGCGTTCGCACCATCGGCTCCTGGCCGACCATCAGGTCGGAGAAATCCTTGGGGCGGTACTTGCGCGCCAGAACACGGTAGGCGGCCGGCTTCTCAACGGATGAAATGGACGTGTCGTCGCTCATCGACCCTGCCGCTGTTCGAACTCTTGTCCCGACAGGACGGAAAAGGTGGGAGGCTGGCACGATGACCCGTGCCGGGCTCGTTGGGGCTGCTTCCTTCCGGACCTGACCCGGTTGGCGAGTGGCTCGTCCACCACCAACCTCCCGGCTTCCATATCGGCAATATCGAAAGCAAATGCAAGCCAAGCCATCAAAAAACTGATATCGATATGCAAAACAAGGCGAATCCGTTGTCTTTGCCTGAGGAGAATGACTTGGCGACCTTCACCCTAGACGAGCGGCTCGAACGCGACGGCATCCCGATCGCCTCGATCGGGCTTTGCCAGATGCGGCTGATGAACGACCGCCGCTGGCCTTGGCTCGTGCTCATTCCGCAGCGTGAAGGCATCTCGGAAATCTTCGACCTGACCCCGCTCGACCAGACGATGCTGACCTTCGAGACGACGATGGCGGCGACCGCCCTGAAGAAGGTCACCGGCGCGCAAAAGATCAATGTCGGCGCATTGGGCAATATCGTCCGGCAGCTACATGTGCATATCATCGCCCGCAACGACGGCGACCCGAACTGGCCGGGGCCGGTCTGGGGCTTCGGCAAGTCGGAGCCATGGGACGAGAAAGAACATCAGGCCTTCGCAGCGCGCATTCTGGAAAACCTCTGAACATGACGAAATCGATCTTTGACCTTCGTAGCCCGCATCCGGAGCCAAGCACCCTCGTCGCCTTTTCCGAGAATCACCTGGACCGCCAGTCAGAGCACCGCGCCGACGATTGCGTCGAGCTGGCGCTCAAGCATCCCGGCGCCCATTTTCTGGCCTTCTCGGGGCCAAAGCTGATCGTCAAGCACGACGAAAAGATCATCGATCCGCTGTTTGCTCCCTATGAACTCGAAGGGCTCGAACCGGTGCTCGACGAGACAATTCTGCTCGGCTACCTGCCGAACGGCGAGCCACGGCTCGCGGTCCCGACCGGCCTGACCGAAGAGACGATCACCGAGCCCTTCAAGATCGCCGACGGCCGCACGCTCTACAGGCAGCAGATGCTGCCGGAGGAACTGCTCGGCCAGTTCGCGCAGGCATCGAGCCTGATTACTTGGAACGCCAACAACCGCTTCTGCGGCCGCTGCGCCGGCCCGATGGAAGGCAAGTCCGGCGGCTATCGCCGGGTCTGCACCGCCTGCGGCCATATGGTTTTCCCGCGCACCGACCCGGTCGTCATCATGATGACGATCGACCTTGAACGCGACCTCTGCCTGCTGGGACGCAGCCCGCATTTCGCGCCCGGCATGTATTCCTGTCTGGCCGGCTTCGTCGAGCCGGGCGAGACGATCGAAAACGCGGTGCGGCGCGAAACGCACGAAGAGTCCGGCATCCATATCGGCCGGGTGCGCTACCATGCCTCGCAGCCCTGGCCGATGCCGCACACGCTGATGATCGGCTGCTACGCCGAAGCGAAATCGACGGTCATCAAGCGCGACGAGCAGGAACTGGAGGACGTGCGCTGGTTCACGCGCGAGGAAACGATCGCGATGCTCGAACGCTCGACCGGCGTTGCCAATACCGGCGACGAGCATATTCCGCCGCCGAAGGGCGCGATCGCGCACCAACTCATGCGCGACTGGCTCGCCTGGGGCGAGCGGGCGTAAGGCCAGCCTTCGACAAGGGGGATCGGAATTGTCCCGCTCCGAACGATTGCTCGATCTTCTGCAGGTGCTGCGCCGCTATCGTCAACCGGTGAGCGGCCAGCGGCTGGCGGAAGAAACCGGCGTCAGCCTCAGGACGCTTTATCGCGACATTGCCAGCCTGCAGGCCCAGGGCGCCCACATCGAAGGTGAGCCGGGGCTCGGCTATATCCTGAAGCCGGGCTTCATGCTGCCGCCGATGATGTTCTCGCAGGAGGAAATCGAAGCGCTCGTGCTCGGCTCGCGCTGGGTTTCCAAACGCACAGACGACGACCTGGCGGGGGCTGCAGCGAATGCGCTCGCCAAAATCGCCGCCGTGCTGCCGTCCGAACTGCGCGACGAGCTGGAAAGCTCGACCCTTCTCGTGGGCCCAAGCCCGCCGGCCACCAACGGCATCGACATCGCCGCACTCAGGCGGGCGATCCGTAACGAACGCAAGGTGGAACTGCGCTACGTCGACAACGATGGCAGCGAAACGGAGCGGACGATCTGGCCCTTTGCTCTGGGTTTCTTCGAAAATGTCCGCATGGTCATGGCCTGGTGCGAACTTCGCCTGGACTTTCGCCACTTCCGGGCGGACCGCATGCGCCAGATGGCCGTGACCGAGGCGCGCTATCCGCGCCGCCGTCAGGTGCTGATGAAGGACTGGCGCGCCAGCCAGAACATTGTCGCGTCAAACCGACAGACGGTGGGCTCCTGACACGCGCGCAGGATGCTGACAGAAACTGGCAGCGGCCGAACTTAGCCTGCAACTCCCGCAACAAGGAGGCAGAGCATGACCAAGGCAAATCTCATCGTACTTTATGTGAAGGACCCGCTGGAAAGCGTCGCGTTCTATCGCACGGTCCTCGCGCAGGAACCGAGCGTTACCTACCAGACCTTTTCGTCCTTCGAGCTGCCGGGCGGTTTCACGCTCGGGCTTTGGGCCGAACACACGGTTGCCCCGGAGCCGACGGCATCGGGCCATCGATCAGAACTGGCTTTCATGGTGGAAGATGAGGGCGCGGTGCGCGCGCAGTACGAAGACTGGAAAGCGAAGGGCCTGCCGATTGCACAGGAACTGACCGAGATGGATTTCGGTCCGACCTTCGTCGCGCTTGATCCGGATGGTCACCGGTTGCGCGTCTGCCTCCATGATTCGTGATCGGGAAGGCAGCTGCGCGTATCCCGCCAGCCTCTACAGCGCCGCACATCTGAACGTGCAAAGGTGGCCGTAACTGAATGGCGGCGGGATACGCGAATGATGCGGATTAGCGGCCGTAAACGGCGGCCTGGATCTGCGAACGGGAAAGACCGATGTCGCTCAGTGCGTGATCGTCGAGAGCGTTCAGCTCGCGGATCGCACGGCGGGTCTTCGCATATTCCATGATCTTCTGACGGATCTTCATCTTTAACACTCCTTACTTGTACGAGCGTCAAATAGGCATTTGCCTAAAATTTGTGTAGCGCCACGATTGCAAACTAGGCATGCACCAAACGCGTAGCCGGTTAACGAATTTTCGCCACTTTCATCACCGGGCATGCAGTTCGAAGCCAGTGATTCTCGCGGGAAATCCGGTCGGCACTCCGCCTGATTGCCCCCACATGCACGTGAAAGATGTTAGCCAGATGCGAGGTCGCACCTGAGGCAGGCCCATCAATTAGACAACCGGGAGTTTTAGTAATTGGTCAAAATTCAGGCAGTTCCAGTTCTGAACGCCCACCCACGAACGGAAGTTCCGACGCGATCCCCCTTGAAGAGAAGCGGCGCCGACCCGCATGCCCAACGAAGTTTGGAGGTCCGGCTGACCCGCACCTCCAAAGCGCAAGAGATTGGACTTCAGCTCGAGCTAGGCTGTCTGCTCAGAGCACGCCGCGCATCGGATGCGCCTTGTAAGTGCCGAGGATGCGGACCTTCTCGGAGAAGAAGCGAAGCTCATCCATGGCGTGACGCACGCCGATATCGTCCGGATGCCCTTCGATGTCGGCATAGAACTGCGTGGCCACGAACTTGCCGCCGAGTTGATAGCTCTCGAGCTTCGTCATGTTGATGCCGTTGGTCGCGAAACCACCCATCGCCTTGTAGAGCGCGGCCGGAATGTTGCGGACGTTGAAGACGAACGTGGTGATGATCAGTTCGTCGTCGCTGTTGCGGGCGATGCGCTGCTCTTCGCGGGAAAGCACGACGAAGCGGGTGACGTTGCTTTCGGTATCCTCGACATTCTCAGCGATAATCTCGAGGCCATAGAGATCGGCGGCAAGCCGCGGCGCAAGTGCTGCCATCGAGCGATCGCCCTTTTCGGAGACGAGCTTTGCTGCACCGGCCGTGTCACCGGCGACAACCGGCTTCCAGCCATTGGATCGCACGATCTTGCGGCACTGGCCGAGTGCGTGGATGTGGCTGTGGACGGTGCGGATTTCGTCACGCGTGACACCCGGCAGCACCATCAGCTGGAAGCGGATCGGCATGAAGTATTCGCCGACGATGTGCAGCCGCGATTCGGGCAGGAGGTGATGGATATCGGCGACGCGGCCGGCGATCGTGTTTTCGATAGGGATCATCGCGAGATCGGCCTCACCGTTCTCGACAGCGACGAAGGCATCCTCGAACGTCTGGCAGGGCAGCGGCTCCATCGACGGGAACATGTCGCGGCAGGCCATGTCGGAATTGGCGCCGTAGTCGCCCTGGAAGGAAATCCTGTTGGTCTTGACGGTCACGGTAGCTTCCTTCTCAGGCTATTCGGAATGGGTAAGGCGGGCGGAGAGAATACGGCGGGCTTTTTCCAGTTCGACCGGCGTGTCGACGCCGAGCGGCACCGAACCGACGATCTCGACATCGATGCGCATGCCGGCTTCGAGCGCGCGCAACTGCTCCAGCGACTCGCGGCGCTCAAGCACCGAGGGCTGAAGCGCAACGAAACGCTCCAGCGCCTGGCGACGATAGGCATAGAGGCCGATATGATGGAAGAGCGGGCCCTGACCGTAAGGTGCGGTCGCGCGGGTGAAATAGAGGGCGCGCAACCGCGTATCACTCAGCGGCGAACCGACGACCTTGACGATGTTCGGGTTGGTCTTTTCGCTCTCTTCGGTGATCGCCACCGTCAACGTGGCGATATCGGTGCCGGCGTTTTCAAGCGGGTTCAGCGCGGCGCGGATCGATGCCGGCTCGACCGTCGGCAGATCGCCCTGGACGTTGATGACGATTTCGGCGTCGCCGTTGGGGTCGGCCTTCTGCAGCGCTTCGTAGATCCGGTCGGAGCCGGACTGGTGGTCGATCCGGGTCATGATCGCCTCGAACCCGGCGGCACGCACCACATCGAAGACCTCCCGATCGTCGACGGCGACGACGACGCGACCGACATCCGCTTCGCTGGCGCGCTTCGCCACCTGGACGATCATCGGCAGGCCGCAAATGTCGGCGAGCGGCTTTCCGGGAAGGCGTGTCGAGGCCATGCGCGCCGGAATGAGCACGATGGCTTTGCCTGAATTTTCGCGATTCATGATCTTGCTTTCAAAAACCCCGCCGAAAGTGTCAATAAGTCTCAGTTCGGGGCCGATAATCACTGTTGCAACGCAGAGCCAAAAGACATAGGTTCCGCGCGATTTCAAGATAGGCCGGGTTTTTGTTTGCGCCGGTGGCAAAGGGAGCGTTTGCAGATGAATTCATATGTGAACATGGGCGTGGGTGCCTTTCTGGGGACGGTCTTCGTTCTGATGTCCGTGTCCATTGCGTCAGAAGGCATTTTCCATTCCGAGGCTCCCGAGAAGGAAGGCTTCACGATCGTCGCCGAAGAAGGCACGGCTGAAGCTGGCACCGGTGGCAAGGAAGAAGCAGAAGTCGACATCAAGCCGCTGCTCCTCAAGGCCGACGCTTCTGCCGGTGAAACCGTGTTCAAGAAGTGCGCAAGCTGTCACACCGCCGACAAGGGCGGCGCAAACAAAGTTGGTCCGAACCTCTGGGGCCTCGTCAACCGTCCGATCGCCTCGCATGAAGGCTTCAGCTATTCGGCAGGCATGAAGACCTTCTCCGAAGGCAGCAAGGTCGTCTGGGACTACGATCACCTGAGCTTCTTCATCGAAGCGCCGAAGAAGCACGTTCCGGGCACTGCCATGGGCTTTGCCGGCGTCAAGAAGCCCGACGAACGCGCCAACCTGATCGCCTGGCTGCGCGAGCAGGCAGATTCGCCGGCTCCGCTGCCGGATGCGTCTGGCGGCGCGGCGGAAGCTGCACCGGCTGCTGGCACCGAAGGCGCAGCTCCGGCCGAAGCTCCGGCGACCGAAACCAAGCCGGCTGAAGGCCAGGCTGCGCCGGCCACGGAATCCAAGCCTGCCGAAGGCCAGCCGGCACCGGCACAATAAGCTTAGCGGTTGGAACCAACCCATTCGAAAGGGCCCGGCTCGCGCCGGGCCTTTTTGCGTTTCCAGGGCACATTGCACCGCGCATCCGGACACCACCCATCCGGCCGAATCGCCAGAGGGATTTCGCTCCTCCCGACGAAACTCTTTCCGGACATTCAGGAGCAGTCACACCAGAATATAGGCCCAGACCGAAACGCTGATGACGCCGAGCGCGGTCGTCAACGTGATGGTCGAGGAAGCGAGTGCGTGGCCGACGTTGAAATGGTTGGCGATCAGCCAGGCGTTGACGCCGGTTGGCACCGCCGATGTCAGCACCAGCGCCGTCGTCCAGTTGTCGTTGAGGCCGAGCAGATGGCAGCTCGTGAACACGACCGCGGGCATGACCAGGAGCTTCAGCACGCTGGTAAACGACGCCAGGCCGAGATTGCCGGCGAGGCCGTATTTGTCGAGCGCCATGCCGATCGAGATCAGCGCTGCGGGCGCGGCCATGGAGGCGAGCTGGTCGACGACGGTTTTCACCGGGCCGCCGAGCGGTTGACCGATGAGGTGAAACGCGGCACCGCAGGCAAGCCCGATGACCAGCGGATTGCGGACCAGGTTGCGGCCGACGCCGGCCAGAAGCTGCAGCGGGCTTTGCCCCGGCTTTCCGCTCGCGCGCCGTTCGGCCCGTTCCATCAGCAGCGTGCCCGCAATCATCATGACCGGCAGGTGCACAGAGAGCAGGATCGAAATCGCCACGATGCCCTCTTCGCCAACGATGCGTGAAACCAACGGCAAGCCGATGAACACGGTGTTGGCGAAGGCCGAGGAGACGCCGGCGAGAACCCCCATGCGTGCATCGCGGCCGAAAACGAGCGTTGCCGCCAGATGCCCGACTGTCCAGGTGACGGCGACGCCGGAGAAATAGGCGACCCAGAGCGGCCAGGGCGACCCGTCCTTGAAATCCGCTTCGGCAATGGTGCGAAACAGCAGAATGGGAACGGCGACGCGAAAGACGAAGTCCCCGAGCGCTTCACCGACTGCCGGTTTCAGATAGCCTGAGCGAACCAGGAGCCAGCCGGCAAGGATCAGTATGAAGATAGGCAGGACGTTCTGGAAGATATCGGACATGCACGGGCCCTGGATCACAATGATTTGCGGCGTGTCGCCTCGAAATCACCGAACGTGATCGCTTCTCATGAGGTAGAGCGAGATGCGGGCGGAGGACCGCAGGCACTTTCCTCATCCCGCTCCTGGATGGTCGCACCAGCAATAACCGCCTTCGCACCCGGGCCGCAAGCGCATGTGCGGCCCCAACACCAAGGGAACCTTCGTCGGTTGCAGGCGTTCGGAAGAGCGTGAGGAACGGACCATGCCGCCAGAAAGACCCATATATGCCCACCGGGACGATGACCCGCATCTGAGGGATGACGCGCTCGCCGCCAAGGTGCTGCGCTTTATCGGCTATGCGACGATGATCGATACCAGCGCGGTCTCGGTGATGGCGCTCGGCGAGATCGTGGTGCTTTCCGGCGAGGTTGCAAGCGAAGCGGACATCTCCTGCGCCGGCGATGCGGCGGCACTCGTCGTCGGCGTCGCGAGCGTCGAGAACCGATTGACCGCGAAGCCAGACGCGGCAGACTGAACCAAGCCCCTATCCACATTTTCTGGGCCACATTCTCCAGGACAACCTCTGGGCGAAACGCTATCGATCCATGCATGAACACATGTTTCGATCGATTCGGATGGAAGTTGGAAATGGGACTGAGGGCTATTGCGCCGAACATGGCGCTGGACGTCGTGGCGAACATCGATCGGAGGCTTGAGGCGATCCGAGCGCAGAACCACGTCGTAATCCCGATCGCCATCGAAAGCGGCAGCCGCGCATGGGGCTTCCCCTCCCCGGACAGCGACTATGACTGCCGCTTCATCTTCGTTCGCCGGCTGGAAGATTACCTGTCTCCCTGGGTCAAGCGGGACGTTATCGAAACGCCGCTCGAAGGCGTTTTCGACGTCAACGGATGGGACCTCGGCAAAGCGCTGAAACTGATGCTCAAGGGCAATGCCGTGATCCTCGAATGGCTGACATCCCCAATCGTCTATTGCGGCTCAGCATCCTTTCGCACCCGCTTTCTGGAGTTGGCCCATCTCTATGCGAGCAGGGACCTGATCGGGCGCCACTACCTTCACCTGGGCGATCGCCAGCGCAAAACCTATTTTGGCGACACCCAGAACGTTGCCCAAAAGAAGGTCTTCTATGCGCTACGGCCTGCGGCTGCGTTGAGATGGCTGCGCGGCCATCCCGATCTGGCCGTGCCTCCCATGCATTTTCCGACCCTCATGGCCGAAATTGACCTGCCACCCCGGGTCAGGGCGATCGTGGATGAACTTCTGTTGCGCAAAGCATCCAGTCGAGAACTGGGCTTTGCCGCCGTTCCACGCCCTATTCTCAACTTCATCGACAACGAGTTCCTGCTGGCGCAGGACGCATTTGGCGGTGGTCGCATACATGCCCCGCCGGAAGCCTACGGAGATGTGGAAACATTCTTTCAAGAAACGGTGCTCAGCTTCGCCGAAGGTGCTCGGGCTTGACGACCGAGATCCAGGGTCTGCGAGCAACGCGTGCCCGGGTTGTTGAAACCTGGCCCAGATGCTAAGCACGCCGACGTTTGATCGATGAACTCTTTTTTGGATTGACCGCATGAGGACCGAAGCGTCAGCAACCAGGTAAGCCGCAACAACGGTTTGAAAAAGTTGTTGCGGCGTCTGTCGGCTCACACTCCCAAGATTTGATGAAGTGGCAGATCGCCGCCGAATGTTACCCATTTGTGCGGATGTTTCATCATGCCCGATCATAACTCACCCCTCTGGTCCTATTCGCTACCGGCAGCCCTGCTGCTGATGGCGCCTTTCGATATCCTGGCGTCGCTCGCCATGGACATCTATCTGCCTGTCGTGCCGGAAATGCCCGGCATCCTCGGCACGTCACCGGCGATCGTCCAGCTGACGCTCAGCCTCTACATGCTGCTACTCGGCCTCGGACAGATCCTCTTCGGCCCGCTCTCTGATCGCTTCGGTCGGCGTCCGGTCCTTCTCGGTGGCGCGACGCTGTTTGCGCTTTCGTCGCTGGGGCTTGCAGCCACGAGTTCGGCACCGGCCTTCGTGGCACTCCGGCTGGTGCAAGCGGCGGGCGCTTCGGCCGCACTGGTCGCGACCTTCGCGACGGTGCGCGACGTCTATGGCGCACGCCCGGAGGGCGTGACCATCTATGGCCTCTTCAGCGCCATGCTCTCGTTCGTGCCGGCGCTCGGGCCGATTGCCGGCGCGCTGATAGCAGGTACCTTCGGCTGGCGGGCGATCTTCCTGACGCTCGGCGTGCTCGGTCTTGCCGCACTCGGCCAGGCCTTGCTGCGCTGGTCGGAAACCCGGCCAGCGCAGTCGAGCAACGTGATGCCCAGCTTCGCACCGGTTCTCAGGAGCGGTGCGTTCTGGACCTATACGCTCGGCTTCAGTACGGCGATGGGCGCGTTCTTCGTGTTTTTCTCGACCGCGCCACGCCTGCTCATCGATCGCGCCGATTATTCGCAGTTCGGCTTCAGCCTGGCCTTTGCGACCGCCGCGGTGGTGATGATCATCACCACGCGCTTCGCCAAGGGCTTCGTCGCGCGCTACGGAATCCCGGGCTGCCTTGCCCGCGGCATGGGCCTGATCATGCTCGGAGGGCTGCTGCTTGCGGTCGGCGACGTCCTTGCCACACCTTCGTTCGTCAGCTTCGTGCTGCCCATGTGGGTGATCACCGTCGGCATCGTCATGAGTGCCTCGGTAACCGCAAACGGCGCGCTCAAAGCTTTCGACGCGATCGCAGGAACGGCCGTGGCACTCTACTTCTGCGTCCAGAGCCTGATCGTCGGCCTCGTCGGCACCGGCGCCGTGCTGCTGCTCAGGGGTGACACGGCCTGGCCGCTCGTCGGCTACTGCCTGGTGATGGCGACGATCACGCTGCTGACGCTGGCGTGCCTGAACCGGCGTGAACGGCGCTAGGCCCGATCTCCCGGAGCGGTCACCTGCTCCGGGAGCTTTCCACCGACATATCCGGCGGTGGCCGTGACGATCAAAGGATGCCTCTTGACCTCGCCCCTGGGGCAAGCCCCAGACTTGTCCCCATGACCGATTCCTATTTCCTCGCCGGCCGATTCGGCGCCGCCACAAGACTGTCGCCGAAAGCATTGCGGCTCTATGCCGAGCAGGGCCTGCTCGTACCCGCCCATATCGATCCGGTAACCGGCTATCGCTACTACGCCGCCGAGCAGGCGGGTCGCGCCCGACTGATTGCAAGACTGCGGCAACTGGGTCTGCCGATTGCCCGGATCGCGCGCCTGATCGAGCTTCAGCCCGAGGTGCGCCTCACCGAACTGCGCGCCTGGCTGGAGGTACAGACAAAACGGCTCGAGGAGCAGAGCGAACTGGTAGAGGCAATCGTCAGGCAATCCACCGGTGGCGATGATGCACTGATCGAGGCCGTTCGCCTCCGTGACGTCGCCCCTTCGAAGATCGTCTATCGGCAGGGCCATGTGACCGTCGACGCGCTTGAAGCTTTCACGGAAAGCGCCGAAGCGGAGATCCGGAGCTATCTGGCGCAATGCGGCAAAAGCAACGACGGGCCGATGACGCTGCATTTCCATGAACCCGTGAACCATGACGGCAAGGGCCTCGTCGAAGTCGCGATCGGCTATGCCGGCAGTCTTGAGCCGGCAGGCGATCTGCACCTGCGGCTTCAGCCAGCGGGGCGAGCGGCGTTCCTGCCGGTGCCCGAGGCGTTCGAAACCTTTCCGGCGGTGCTTCGTATCTACGACGCGATCGAGGCCTGGTTTGAACAAGGCAGCGATCTCGACTGTTTCGGCAGCCCCTACGAAATCTATCCCGGCAGCGACGGCGCCCGGTTCGACGTCGCCTATCCCATCGAGCCTAGAACCCATTCCTCAGGGAATACCACGTCCCCGGCCCCGGAAATGCTTGATCGAAGCCATTCCGCAAGCCACCTCGCACCTCCGATAACCCAAGGAACCAACCAATGCGGCACGTTCCCTATGTGGGCTCCGGCCCCTATTGCTACGCCAACTCCTTCGCCATGATGTTCGGCGAGGCGGCGCCCTCGCCCACCGTCATCGAATTTGCCACGAGCAGCCCGTTCGGCATGCAGCTCATCGGCGGCTCGCTGCCGTTCTTCGATCCCTATGGCTGGGATCCGGAAGCCGGGTTCGACGGCGCACTTGCCGCGCTCGGCTGGACCTCGGAGGTCAGCAAGGGTGACGATGCCGAGGACGCGCTTTCGCGTCTCCGCTCGGCACTGAAGGACGGGCCCGTCTGGGTCGGGCCGGTGGAAATGGGTCATCTCCGCCATCAGCCCGGCATGACCGGGCCGATCGAGGCCGACCATTATGTCGTGATCCTCGCGCTCGACGAAGAACGGGTGTTGATGCACGACCCGCAGGGCTACCCCTACGCCTCGCTGCCCATCCGCGACTTCATGGCGGCCTGGAGCGCGAAGACGCTCACCTACGGCGATTCCTTCACGATGCGGTCCGGTTTCTCGTGCGTGGCGGAGGTTTCGGAGGTGGAGGCGATCCGGGCCTCGCTGCCGGCTGCAATCCACTGGCTATCTATGGCGACGGACCGGCCGATGCCGCCTGATAGCCTCGGCAACGCCGACGCCGCCGAGACGCTGGCGACGCGCGTCGAACAAGGTTGTGACCAGGGTCTGCGCGCCCATTTCGTCCACTTCGCCGTTCGTGTCGGTGCCCGCCGCGCCGCAGACGCTGCAACCTGCCTCAAGCGCGCAGGCCTTCCCAGGTCCGCGGCGATCGCGGGCGAACAGGCGCAGTTCATCGGCGCGCTGCAATACCCGCTGGTTCTGCGCAGAGATGCGGAAGCCGCCGAAACACTGCGGCGGCTGGCTCCGACCTACGATCGGCTGCTCACCGCTCTGCGAAGCGGAGACTGATTGCGGTGACCACGGCATCGCGAACGGAAAACCGCCTCGCACTTTTCCTGGAGTTGGCTCATCGAAGTGAC
Organism: Ensifer sp. 2TAB8; assembly: GCF_052115125.1. NCBI lineage: Bacteria > Pseudomonadati > Pseudomonadota > Alphaproteobacteria > Hyphomicrobiales > Rhizobiaceae > Ensifer > Ensifer sp. 2TAB8. The sequence goes on from NZ_JBFRGB010000001.1 coordinate 1,033,302, forward strand.
GCAACTCCGGACGGAAAACCGCCTCGCACTTTTCCTGGAGTTGCTTCAGGCGATAAGCTCAGAGAAGCTCTTCGGGCGTTCAGACTTCGCGTCGCGCACTGTCGCGTAGTGAAGGCCGACGACACCGTTGTCGTAGTTTTCGCTGCCGATGAGCCGCAGGTCGTTCTTATCCCTCAGCCGCGCGAACCACGGTTCTCCCGGCGAGACGACGGGATAGACGAAGAAGTGGTAGCGATCGACCAGTCCGAGGCCGATGATCGTCTGCGCCAGGCTTGCTCCACCCGAGAGATGGATATCGCCGCCGGGCCCGGCCTTGAGATCCGTGAGGTAACGCGAAAGCGCCTCATCATCGGCAGCCACGACCCGCTCGGCATTGTGCCAAGGGCTGATCGGTTCGCCGGTGCGGGAGAACACGATCTTGCGGTAGTCGTGCATGCGTTTGGCCATTACGCGGTTCGTCTCGCCGCCCGCCTCGTCGTTCAGCGCGCCCGGCCAGTAGCCGACCATCTCCTCATAGGTGGTGCGACCGACGAGAACCGTGTCGTAGCCGGCGTAGAGACGGTCGATCGCCCGGTACTGCTCGTCAACGACCGTGCCCATCCAGGCAAGCGGATCGTCCAGGCGACCATTGAGCGTCGTCATCATCTGCAGCACGATATTGCGCATGTCATTGCCTCCTCAGTGGGTTTGCTCGACGAAGCGGGCCAATTGCTCGGCCACCGTTCCCCAGCCGTCGTGGAAACCCATCTCCTCGTGCATCTTCCGGTCCGCACCGTTCCGGTGCATCACATGGGCGGCATATTCGGTGCCGGCCGGATGATCGCTCAGCGTGATGATTGCGGTCATGAAGGCGTTTTCCGCCGGGCGCCAGCCGGCAAGCAGCGTGTCGGTGAAGACGATGCGCGAGAGTTCGTCGACCGCAAGGAAGCAGGCATTGATGTGCGGCACGAAATCGCCGCCGTCCTCGCTGATCCGGGTCACGAAGCTGCCGCCCGGCTTCAGATCCATGTCGATCACCTTGCATATGGCCGGCGCCGGCACCCACCATTGCTCAAGCCGGGTCCGATCGGTCCACGCGCGCCAGACGGCCGCGCGCGGCGCCTTGATGACGCGCGCCATCGTCAGGTCGAGTTCGGGGTCTGGAGAGCGGGTCATGTCATTCCTCCTCGTGTTCGGTGACGAATTTTTCCAGCCGGTCAGCACGGCCTTCCCAGAGCGCGCGCTGCGCCGAAAGCCAGGTCTCGACCACGGCGAACTGCGCCTTCTCAAGGGCGCAGGTGCGCACCCGGCCCTGCTTGTGCGTGCGGATCAGGCCGCTGCCTTCCAGGTAATGGATGTGCTTCATGAAGGATGGCAGCGCCATCTCGAAGGGGCGGGCGAGATCGCTGATGCTTGCCGGGCCGCCGCCAAGCCGCGCCAGTACGGCGCGCCGGGTCGGATCGGCGAGCGCCTGAAAGATCACGTCCAATCGATTTGAATACTGTTCCATAAGGCTAAGTATCATGGAGAAACACTTAGCACAATGGATAACTATTAAATTCGACGCATGGAGCTTGTTGTCACACGGCGCCGTGCCGGCGACCGCAGGTAGAGAGCCGAAATCATTTCCCCAATCCTGCTGATGTGTTTTACTTGCTGCACCTTGCGGGTTCGACAAAGGTCGGGGGCCAAAGCTCGATGGTGCGCTTGCTTGTATTCGCGGTTGCCGCGCTTGCCGCATTCGACGGGAATGCGGCAGAGCAGACCTTCCCCGCCGATGGCAGACTGATCTATTTCAACATGCCGGCCGGCAACATCGGCTGCCAATACACGCCAGCCGGCGGCTCCGATGTTTATGTCCCGGAGGACGGCGGTCCGGAACTTGGCTGCGACCGCATCGAACCGACCTTTCAGCGGTTCATTCTGGGAAAGGCGGGCAAGGCCCGACGCTTCCAGAATGCCGGCGACACAGCATGCTGCGACGGCTCACATATCCTGAGCTACGGCAACAGCTGGAAGAAGGGGCCGTTTAGCTGTCGGTCCAGCAAAACCGGGCTCAGCTGCACGCGCAGCGACGGCCACGGTTTTTACATCAGTCGATCGAAGACCGACGTCTACTAAAGCAGCGGCAGGAAGGTGCCTACGGTTTGCCGTGCTCTGCGTTCTGGTGACGGCCAGAGCGGGTTTGGTCGCAATCTGAAGCGCTGACGGGGTCAACGACTACGGCCGCCGTGCAACGCTGCGGCTCGAAGCTCAGTTTTCACCGATCTCGGCCAGAAAGCTCGTCAGTACGCTGCGGCTCTGCGCCAACTTCTCCGCTTTCTCTTCAACGAGGCGTATCTGCTGGCGCAGGGTGACGCGCAGTTCGTCGCAGGGCTCGAAAATCGGACCTTCGCCGCGCACGCAGGGCAGGAACTGCAGGATCGTCGGAAGGGTCATGCCGCCGGCGCCTAGGAGCTTGATGCGCTCGACGGTTCTCACCTCCGCCAGATCATAATCACGATATCCGCTTTCGGTGCGCTCGGGCTTCAAAAGCCCTTCGGCCTCGTAGTAGCGCAACATCCTGACGCTGACGCCGGTGCGTTTCGACAGCTCGCCTATTTTCATTCCGATACCTTCGCCGGGCGCTTGACTCTGACAGCGCTGTCAGACCTTAGACCTATTGGCTCCTCCATGTGAACACACCCGGGAGCAAGAACATGCCCAACGAAACAAGCCTCTATCCCGCAGCGCTCAACGGGCGACCGGCCAGCGCAGCCGACCTGATGCCCCTGGCCTTTGCCGGTTTCGCGCACTTCACCGCAATTCAGGTCAGGGATCGCAAGATCAGGGGTCTCGACCTGCATCTGAAGCGCCTGCGCAACGCTTCGCTTGCATTCTTCGACCGCGCCCTGCCCGACGAAGAATTGCGCACCCATATCAGGCAGGCGATCGATGCTGGTCCAGCAGACCAGTCGCTGACAGTCACGGTCTATTCACCGGACGGCGAGTTTACTGCCGACAGCATGCAGGGCGGCCTCGCCGTTCTCGTGCGCAGCGGCCCACCCTCCAATGGCCCGAAGGGTCCGCTTCGGCTTGCCGTCGTCGAGCACGAACGGCCACACGCTACGATCAAGCACGTCGGAGAATCCGGCAAAACCTATTACCTGCATCAGGCGATCCGGAAGGGTTTCGACGACGCCGCCTTCATCGACCGGCAGGGGCGTCTTAGCGAAGCCAGTATCTGGAACCTGGTCTTCTGGGATGGCGAAGCGGTTATCTGGCCCCAGGCCGAGATGCTGACCGGCACGATGATGGGTACAGTCCAGCGACAGCTCGAGCGCCTCGGCGTGCCGCAGCGTCAGGAAGAAGTCACCCTTAGCCGGCTCACGGAATTCTCCGGTGCAGCGGTCATGAATTCGTGGACACCGGGCATCGCCGTCAACACCATCGGTTCGACCGAAATCCCGCAGGCAAAGACGTTTGTGGATTTGCTGCATCGGGCGCACGCGGCAGAGCCGGCCGAAACTGTTTAGAGGTCTCGAGGTTGGCCAGGGCGGACAACAGTACCGCCGTGGCCCGCCTCACTGTTTGCGGGCGACGATGTATGGACGCTTGTCGTCGCCCCTGGTCGCGTGATTTTCGATATCCAGGATCTCAAAACCGGCAGCCATTATCGCCTTGCTCAGCGCGATCAGCCCGAAGGTTCCCGCATAGGGCGCTTGTCCGAGCGCGCGCATCGCCGGCAACAGCGCCAAACGGATCAGCGGGCTCATCTCTCCGACGCACGGCGTCTTGGAGATGAACAGCCCCCTCGATGCGAGCAGGGCATGGATGCTGCCGAGCGTGCCCGAGAGATCGCGCACCAGATGCAGGTAGTTGAAGGCCAGGACCGCGTCGTATTGCACGCGCTCGGCGGCAAGCGTTTCAGCGGTCGCGGTGCGGAAGACGAGGTTCGGCACCAGGTCGACGGCGTATCTCTCCCTGGCAATCGCGGTCATCTCGCCGGAAAAGTCGGCCGCAAGATAGTCCCGGACGTCGCCTGCGAGCCGAAACGCCGTTGTTCCCGTGCCGCAACCAAGCTCCAGCACGGCGTCGTCGGGCAAAAGCAACGAACGGGTACGGTCGAGCGTGCGCTCATATCCGGCGGGGTCCGCGATCGCCCCTTTGGCATATCGCCGCGACGTCCGGTCCCAAAAACGCGCGTCGCTCGCCGTGCTCATGCTGCCTGCTCCCAGATCGCGACCAGATCTCCGGACGGTCGAGGCCCGAGCCACGCCGTTCAAAGGATTCCGCCTACCGCGCAATCGTCAACAAATGGCGGAGAAAGAACCGCCAATCAGCGGACGCCTCTTCAGATCAGGCGAACCCAGTCGACGGTTTCAAGCACATAGGGCGCGAAAAGAAAGTCGCGGATCGCAGCGATTTCGTCCGCGCGCCAGTCGAGAAGGACGAAATGCGCCGGTTTTTCCATCGGACCCGTGCTGTCGAAAACCAGCATGACGGGGCGCCCTTCGATCGCTCCGAGCGCAAACCGCCACCGCGTCTCCTGCGCGTAGCGGCTGAAATAGCGGCCAATGCCCTCGCGGCCCTGCAGCCTCAACCTGTTGACCAACTCCAGCTTCACGTCGTCGGCCAGCATGGCGCGGATCGCGTCGAAGTCACCGCCCTGGAACAGGCGCACATAGGCCGCCATCTTATGCCGGTTCGCATCGGACATCAGCGGCAACCGCATATCGTCCGGGCGCTCCGCCAGTTGCCGGAGTGCCACCCGCCCGCGCTGGAGCGCCGATTTGGCCGCCGCCTCTGTGCAGTCGGCAATGTCGGCGATTTCTTCGACCGAATGTCCGAGAACATCCTTGAGGATCACGGCACAGCGCTGCAGTTCGGGCAATTGCAGGAAGGTTTGAAATCCGACCGCGACGATATCCGCCTCGGGCAGTGGTGCGTCTTCCATGTCGTCGAGCAGCGGAACGATCTTGTGACGGGATCGGCGGCGCAGGAAATCGAGGCTGGTGTTGTGGGCGATGCGCAGCAACCAGCCTTCGAGATTGTCAACGACTGCCCCGTCCGCCCGCGCCTGCACAGCCTTGATCAGCGTATCCTGCAGCACGTCCTCGCCATCCACGGCCGAGCCGGTCATGCGCGCGCAATAGCGATGCAGCCGCGGCCTGAATACCCGCAGGCGATCCTCGAAGTCTTCTTCGTTCATGTCTTGAGCCCCATTGGCCACTCCAAGCCGTCAGTCCACCGGAGAGGGCGGCACGATAGCGCGGGTCCGAAATAATGTCCGCCGCCTTCTTGCAGGCCCCTGCAGGCGTCAGCGGCGGATCGACATCACCTGTTGTCGCTGAACACGGCCTCGCCCAGGATCGATTCGAGGCTCGCCAGTTCGAGGATCTGGGGGAAATAGGCCTTCATCCTGACATCGGACCGCATCGCCTCAACCGACGCTTGTGTCTCCCATTCCGAATAGATGATGACGCTGGTGCCGTCCCTTGCGGCAATCAGCCGGCTCGTCCGCCAGCCAGCAAGCGAGCGAATGACGGTGTCGATGTTGCGCTTCAGAAGCGCGATCAGCTGCGCCTGCTTATCGGGTTCGACCTTCAGAACGTTGACGAGCGTGACGGGTGCAGTGGTCATGGCGCTTCTCCTTCGTTGCGGATGCAGCAAAGACGAAGCGGAGAGGCGAAACGGATCGCAGGGGGAGAAGTTTTTTAGCGCCATTCGAACGTCGGGAATCCCCCCTCAGCAGGGGAGCGCCCTCGGCCAGCTCGTGCAGCGGACCATCCGTCCTCGGCAAATGGTCCGCCTGACGAGACCGACCGTCAGAGAGCAAAGCCGCTGGAAGGCGATAGCTCGCCGTCGTCGCGAACCTTCAGGATGGTGTCGATCAGGCCCCATTCCAAAGCCTCCTCGGCGGTCATGAAACGGTCCCGGTCCATGGCGCGTTCGAACTCCTCGTAGGACCGCCCGCAATGTTCCGCATAGAGCCGCGTCATGCGCTGCTTGGTGCGAAGGATCTCCTCGGCATGGATCTGCATGTCGGATGCCTGCCCCTGAAATCCGCCTGACGGCTGGTGCACGAGGATGCTGGCATTGGGCAAGGCGGCCCTTTGTCCCGGTGTGCCGGCCATCAGCAGAAACGAACCCATGGAGCGTGCGGTCCCCATGCAGAGCGTGTGCACCGGTGCCCCGATGTAGCGCATGGTGTCGTACATGGCGAAACCGCTGGTCACCACGCCGCCCGGCGAATTGATGTAGAGATGGATGGGCTTCTTCGGATTTTCCGCTTCGAGAAGAAGCAGCTGGGCGCAGACCAGCGCGGAGACCGTGTCGTTCACCTCACCGTTGAGAAAGATGATTCGCTCGCGCAGCAGGCGGGAATAAATGTCGAATGAGCGCTCTCCGCCGTTCGACTGCTCGACGACCATAGGGACGAGTTGCATCGCTTCGCGCATCGGCGAACTCCAATTATCCAGAGTTTGTGGGGAAGCCCGTCGGCCTAGGCGGCGAGCATGAGAATATCGTTGTTGTTCGCGGCCGTCCTGGTCACGCGACCGCTGCGAACATTCGGGAGTTCGTGGACGATCCGCAGCCTGGTTCTGTCGGAACCGATCGGCGCGATCCGGAAGGTGACCGTACTTTCGAGAAACGGAGCCTCGGTTTCACGCAGCCTGTAGCGGACTTCCTCTCCGGGAACGACGACGGCGCCTTCGGGGTCGGCCAATGCCTCTTTCGGTAGCCAGTTTTCGCGAAATGCCGGGATGCTGATCGCGCGCCAGACCTTCTGCGGCGCCTCGTCGAGTTCGTATTCCAGCTCGAGGCTATTGTTGTCCGAGACGCTGCTTTCGCGGTTCATTGGTCCATATCCTTCAGCAAGATCTTGAGAGCTTCGATGCGTGCGGGCCAGTAGGCACGGTACTTCGCGAGCCACTGCGCAATGAGGGCCAGCCCGTCCGGGTCGACTTCGTAATTTACGAACCGACCTTGCCGCTGCTCCTTTACCAACCCGGCATTCCGCAGCACGGAAATGTGCTGGGACATGGCCGGCTGGCTTATGTCCATACCTTCCCGCAAAGCGCTGGCATTCATGCATCCGTCAGCAAGCTTCTCGAAGATGGCGCGTCGCGTCGGGTCAGCCAGGGCCCTGAATATCTCGTTCTCGATCATGTCGACACATAAGCACGTACTTATCTCAATGACAAGTGCGCCGTTCAGCAGGAGGAGAAAAGAAATGGAGCGCGATTTTGACGCGCCGAACGACACGGTCACGGCGTCGCAGATCAATCCTGCCAGCGGATAGGACATGGGTAGCGCTGCGTACGCGCTGGCAATGGAAAACAGAACAAGAGAGAAAATGGCGGACAGAGAGGGATTCGAACCCTCGATACGCTTTCACGTATACACGCGTTCCAGGCGTGCGCCTTCAACCACTCGGCCACCTGTCCATCCGTCAGCAGCCGACGGTCAATCCGGCTGGATGGGAAGGGCGAGGCCCTTCGATGTCGCCAGTGTGAACCGGCGGACGCGCGTCTATATACCGATGATTTGCTTGGGATCAACTGCTTTCTGACAGATTATTGACATCTTGTGAAACGAGCGGCCCGTCGTCCCCATTGTGCATACCAGACGGTAGGCTTATCTCTTGCACCGGGGCGCGCGTTACGCTCCCGGCATGAGCCGGATGCCGGCTCGGCACTATCGAGTTCACCGGCTAATTTCGTCGCCGGGCCTTGTCCGAGCCCCCTGCCATCGAAGAAGATGCGCCGGGACGCTGAGCCTGACCACGGCAGGGCGCGACCGGTGACATGAAGGGAATTTAGACCGATGCGGTTTCTATTAAGGCTGGCGAGCGCCATCGTGTTGTTTGCCGCCGTGCTTGCGGGCGTCGTCGATGCGATCCAGTCGGTCGCCGCATCGGAACTGGTGATGACCTCGCTTGGCGACGATCTGGAGGCGCTGGGCGCCGATACGGCGAGCTGGTTCCAGTTTGCACAACGCTCCGATACGGCGCCGACAATCTGGCACGCGATCCTGCATTGGGTGCTGGCGCAGCCGGCTTTTGCCGTGCTGGCGCTGCTCGCGCTCCTTCTGTGGATGGCCGGATACAAGAAACGACCGGCGGCGGGCCGCTTCGCCGCCTGATTTTTGCGGAGTCTGCCTCCGTACCGACGAGGAGTATGCTGATGTTCCTGATCGACATGTTCAACAAGAAGACGATCATGCCGGACGCGCAGACGGCACTGCCGGGTCGCGACGAGGCGATTCCGACGGCTGAGACGCATTTCGTTTCCGGCCGGCCGCTGAAAGGCCCCTACCCCGATGGCACCAGGCAGATTCTGCTCGGCATGGGCTGCTTCTGGGGCGCCGAACGGTTGCTCTGGAAAATTCCCGGCGTTTACGTGACGGCTGTCGGCTACGCTGGTGGGTTGACGCGCAATCCGACCTATCAGGAGACGACCACCGGGCTTACCGGCCATGCCGAGGTGGTGCTCGTCGTCTATGATCCCGAGACGGTACCGCTCGCCACCCTGCTCAAGACCTTCTTCGAGGAGCACGACCCCACCCAGGGCATGCGCCAGGGCAACGACATCGGCACCACCTACCGCTCGGCAATCTACGCCTATGACGACGAGCAGCTGGCGGAAGCCAAGGCCGCGCGTGCCGCGTTCCAATCGGCGCTGAAGTATGCCAACCACGGCGGTAAGATCACCACCGAGATCGGCAAGGCGGGCCCGTTCTACTTCGCCGAAGACTATCATCAGCAATACCTGGCGAAGAACCCGAGTGGCTATTGCGGTCTGCGCGGCACCGGCGTGAGCTGCCCCATCGGCCACTAGGCGTGCCCGGTCCAATCGACCCCAACCATAAATGCGATCCCTGTGCATAGGTCGGAGCGGGATACGGGTGGCAAACCACGCGCCCTTTTTCTCGTCCCGTCCCGAAGCAGGCCCGCTTTGGGTATCCCGAACATTGGAGCAATGCCACAACCCAGAGGCCGCTCAGGACGGGAGCATACACTTGTCTGCGATCTCAAAAGTACAACAGAACCGGTGCCTTACGGGTAGCCGCTTCCGTGGCTTCAATTTTTACCATCTGAAAAATTTTGAGTGTTTTTTTGCCGTGACCGTGCAAGGATGCGCCACCCTAGCCCCAAGGAGAAGGGGGTGGGTTCCGCAGACAGGCTCCTCTCGGGGCCAGCGGGAGGACCCAATAAGATCAATAGCGACACAGGGCTGCACGATGAAAAAAACAATTCTCGGTCTCTTTGCCTTTTCGATGATGTCCGCGACGGCACTGGCCGCCGACATCAAGCCGGCGATCATCTACGATCTCGGCGGCAAGTTCGACAAATCCTTCAACGAGGCTGCCTTCAACGGCGCCGAGAAGTTCAAGACGGAAACGGGCGTCGAATACCGCGAGTTCGAAATCGCCAACGACGCCCAGCGCGAACAGGCGCTGCGTCGTTTCGCGAGCGACGGCAACAGCCCGATCGTCATGGCCGGCTTCAACTGGGCGGCTTCGCTCGAAAAGATCGCGCCGGAATATCCGGATATCAAGTTCGCGATCATCGACATGGTCGTCGAAAAGCCGAACGTCAAGTCGGTCGTCTTCAAGGAACAGGAAGGCTCCTACCTCGTCGGCGTTCTCGCCGGCCTCGCCTCGAAGTCGAAGACCGTCAGCTTCATCGGCGGCATGGACGTTCCGCTGATCCACAAGTTCGCCTGTGGCTATGTCGGCGGCGCCAAGTCGACCGGTGCTGACGTCAAGGTTCTGGAAGCCTATACCGGCACCACGCCGGACGCCTGGAACGACCCGGTCAAGGGCGGCGAAATCGCCAAGTCGCAGATCGACCAGGGCTCGGATGTCGTCTACCACGCTGCCGGCGGCACCGGCGTCGGCGTTCTGCAGGCGGCTGCAGATGCCGGCAAGCTCGGTATCGGCGTCGACTCCAACCAGAACGGCCTGCAGCCGGGCAAGGTACTGACCTCGATGCTGAAGCGCGTCGACGTCGCCGTCTACGAAGCCTTCACCGCTGCCAAGAACGACAAGTTCGAGTTCGGCATCTCCAACCTCGGCCTCAAGGAAGATGGCGTCGGCTATGCGCTCGACGACAACAACAAGGCCCTGATCACGCCTGAGATGCTCGACGCAGTGGAAAAGGTGAAAGCCGAAATCATTGCCGGCAAGGTCGAAGTTCACGACTACATGAGCGACGAGTCCTGCCCCTACTAAGAGCAGCAGCAGGATAACAAGAAGGCCGCCGGTTCACTCGACCGGCGGCCTTTTTGTTTGCCCTGCCTTGCGCGCTCAATAATGCGGCGGCCGGGTGATCGGCGGCGCATCGAGCGACTGTTCCTCGAGCGACAGGAAACGCTCGGTCAGGCGGTCGAGCTTGGCGCGCGTCTGTTCCACCACCTTCCATTGCTCGGCCAGCTGGTCGGAAAGCTCCTCGATGGTCTTGGCCTGATGGGCCACCGTTTCTTCGAGGTGTGTGATCCGTTCGTCCGTCTTGTTCATAGGGGGAAACTCCGTCTTGCCACGCGCCGGCGCGCCCGCGCAGCGCCATGGGGTTTTGCCGGCAGATTGGCCACGGCAGGCATGATGTCAAGCAGGAGCCCTTCAGGCCTTTGCCACAGCGCTGACCGACACCGAAAAACCGGGGTCCTTTGCTGAAAGCCGCTTGTGCAGATGCACCATCAGACCGGCGGCGAAAAGCGGCGTCAGCAAGTTGACGAAGGGCACCGCCAGGAAGGCGGCAAGCAGCAGGCCGGCGAGGAAGACGGCCGAGCGATGCTTCTCGCGGAAAAGCCGCGCCTCGGACGGTGATCGATAGCGCATCGCCGCGAACTCGAAGAATTCCCGTCCGAGCAGGTAGCCGTTGACGAGAAAGAAGGCGACGAGATTGACGCCCGGGACGAGCAGCAGGAAAAGCGCGAGCAGGTTGCCGAGGATGACGACGCCGAGAAACTTTACCGAGCCAGCGATCGCTTCGCCGAGCGGCAAGGGCCGGCCCTGCGGCTCGTTTGGATAGTCCCGCTTCTCGATCACCTCGGCGACGTCGTCGAGGAAGAAGCCGGCGATCAGCGCGGTGACGGGCGCCAGAAGCAAGGCGAGCGCCAGCGCCAGCCCAAGGCTCGCGAAGATACCGAGCACGAAGGTCAGCCAGCCGGCCCAGACGGGTGTGCCCGGCATCAGCGTGTCGATCCACGGCAGTGCCAGCCAGATGAAGACTTCGCGCACGGCAAACCAGAGCGCGACGAGCGCGAGGATCGTCAGGCCCAATACCTTCCAGAAGACCGACCGGGTCTCGGGCGCAAGGAGATTGGCAAGCGAAAGTCGCGCCGCGTCCAGGATCATCATTGCTCTCCAGTATGGGCCAAGGTTCGATGATGCATGTAGGCAGGGCCGCCACCAGCGACAAGACATGCGCGGCTGGTGCCAGTCTTTATGCAAGATTCATGCGCCTCGTCTAAGGGAAGCATGGAAAACGCTGGGGGCGGCGATATTGTAGACGTACCGGATGACGGCAGCAGGCAAGAACTCCGCGGAGGATGACATGACAGAACAAAAGACACTCGCCAGCCTTTCGGTCCTGGTTCAGAGCGGCAAGCTGGATCCGGTGGACCTTGCCAAGGAAACCTATGCGGCGATCGATGCACATGGCGACTATGCCATCTTCGTCGAACTGACGCCCGAGCGGGCGACCCGGCATGCCGAGGCGGCATCGCGGCGCCTCAGGGCGGGGCGTTCGCTCGGCATGCTCGACGGCCTGCCGGTTGCATGGAAGGACCTGTTCGACACCGCCGGCAACGTCACCACCGCCGGCTCGACTGTGCTGCAGGCAAATGCTCCCGCCACCGCCGACGCACCTGTCGTTGCCACAGTCGCTGCTGCCGGCATGGTCAGCGTCGGCCGCACCAACATGAGCGAGTTCGCTTTTTCGGGCCTCGGCATCAATCCGCATCACGGCACGCCGCGAAACCCCGCGGCCAGCGACGTCGAGCGCATTCCCGGCGGCTCGTCTTCAGGCTCGGCTGTCGCGGTCGCGGCAGGACTGGTGCCCGCGGCGATCGGCACCGATACCGGCGGGTCCGTGCGCATTCCCGCGGCGATGACCGGCATCGTCGGGTACAAGGCGACGCGTGGCCGCTACGCGATGAAGGGCGTCTATCCGCTGGCCGAAAGCCTCGATTCGCTCGGGCCGCTCTGCCATACGGTGCAGGATGCCGTGTGGGTGGATGCCGCCATGCACGGACTGACGGCCCCAACGGTGCGGCGCGCCGACCTCTCGGGCGTGGCGCTGGTGATCCCGGAAACGGTCGTCTTCGACGATGCGGAGCCGGAGGTCGTCGAGACCTTCGAGGATGCGATCAAGCGCCTCGAAAAGGCCGGCGTTGCGGTCAGCCGCCGCGCCTTCCCGGCCTTCTCGGCGGTCTTCGGACTGATGGCGCGCCACGGCGCCCTGGTAACGGCGGAGGCCTATGCGCTTCATCGCGAACGGCTGGCCGGACCCGAAGCCAATGCGATCGATCCACGCGTCGTTGCCCGCATACGGCTCGGCGAGAAGATCACCATGCCCGACTACATCGCCCTGCTCGACGCGCGCGACCAACTGATCCATGAGACGGTCGACAGCCTGAGGCCGAACGAACTCATAGCCCACCCGACGCTGCCACATGTGGCGCCGCCGATCGCGCCGCTTCTTAAAGACGACGAGCTATTCTTCAAGACCAACGCCAAGACGCTCCGCAACACCTCGATCGGCAATTTCCTGGATTTCTGCGGCATCTCCATCCCCTGTGGGCTTGGGGCTGCAGAAATGCCCGTCGGCTTTCAGCTTGCGGCACCACACCACCAGGACGACAGGCTGCTTTCGGTCGCGCTCTCTGCCGAAGCGATCATCCGGGGTGAGGCATGATCGTCTGTTTCGATATCGGCGGCTCGGCAATCAAGGGCGCGATCACCCATTCGCGCGATCGGATCTTTCCGTTGCCGTGCCGAACCACGCCGCTCAACGATTTCCGGCAGTTCATCCGCGAATTGGAATCGGTTCTGGATGAGGCGGGCGGCCATCCCGATTGCGTGGCGATCTCGATCACCGGCGTCATCGATCCAGAGACGCGGCGGATCAAATGCGCCAACATTCCCTGCATCGACGGGCGTGAGCTGGTCGCCGAACTCGAAGCGGCGCTGCATCTGCCGGTGAAGCTTGCCAACGACGCCGACTGTTTTGCGCTGGCCGAAGCCGGCGCGGGCGCCGGGCGCGGTCATCGCATCGTCTTCGGTGCGATCCTCGGCACCGGTGTCGGCGGCGGCCTGGTGATCGACGGCCGGCTGATCAATGCCGACGGCGGTTTTGCCGGCGAATGGGGGCACGGCCCCGCGATTGCGGCGGAGGCCGGCAACCCGCCGATCGCCATCCCTCCCTATGATTGCGGCTGCGGCCAAAGGCGCTGCGTCGATACGGTCGGCGGCGCCCGTGGCCTCGAACGGCTGCACCAGACCGCGCACGGCAAGACGCTTTCGAGCCACGAGATTATGGAAGCCTGGAAGGCCGGGGATGCAGAGGCGAAGCGCACGGTCGACGTTCTCGTCGATCTCGTCAGTTCGCCGCTGGCGCTCGTCATCAACATCACAGGTGCAACGATCGTGCCTGTCGGCGGCGGCCTTTCCAATTCCGAAGAACTGCTCGCCGAGATCGACAGGACGGTGCGTAGCCGGATTCTGAGGCAATTCGACCGGCCGCTGGTGGTGCGCGGCGAATGCCGGATCGAGCCCGGCCTGATCGGTGCCGCACTGCTCGGACTTTCAGGAGACAAAGCATGAGCGACATCAAACTCGAAGTCTGTGTCGACGATGCCGACGGGTTGAACGCGGCGATCGAGGGCGGCGCCGATCGCATCGAGCTCTGTACAGCTCTTTCCATCGGCGGCCTGACGCCCAATCCCGGGCTGATGGCGCTTGCCGGCCCGCCGCCGGTACCGGTCTACGCGATGATCCGGCCGCGGCCGGGTGACTTCATCTTCTCCGCCACCGAGCTCGATATCATGCGCCGCGACATCGATGCCGCACGCGACGCGGGTCTGGCCGGCGTTGTGCTCGGCGCTTCTCTCGCCGATGGCCGGCTCGACGCATCGATGCTGATCAAGCTCACCGGCCACGCGGCCGGGCTCGGCATGACGCTGCACCGGGCCTTCGATCTGGTGCCGGATTTTGCCGAGGCGATGGACGTGGCAGTGGAACTCGGCTTCGAGCGCATCCTGACCTCGGGCGGCGCGAAGAGCGCGCCGCAGGCGATCGATCGCTTGTCGGAACTGACCGAACGCGCAGCCGGGCGGCTGTCGATCATGCCTGGATCCGGAGTCACCCTCGATACGGTCGACGCCGTTCTCGACCGGCTGGCCGTCGGCGAAGTTCACTCCTCCTGCTCCGTTCGAGAGCCGGCTCAGGATCAGCGATTGATCGAGATGGGTTTCGTCTCGGCCGACCGCCGCCGCACCGATGCGGAGACGGTCCGGGCGATGAAGGCGAAGCTAGCGGCTCACAGCCCGCGATAGCAGCTGGCTGACCCAAAGAAAAAGACCCGGGCAGCTTTACGCTTCCCGGGTCCTTCGATGACGACGGTCGAATGATCAGGCAGCGTAAACCTGCGTGCCGCCAATCCATGTGGAGCCCATGCCGAGGTCCGGCGTCAGCAGCACGAAATCGGCATCGGCCCCGGGTTTCAGCCGTCCCTTGTGGGTGGCAAGCCCCATGGCATCGGCCGGATAGGCGGACGCCATGCGCAACGCTTCTTCGACCGGCAGGCCAAGCTTCTCGTGTACGAACCGGACCGACGAGAGCATGTCGATGTCGGCGCCGGCAAGCGTGCCGTCGGCGAGCGTCAGACGACCACCCTCGCGCAGAATCTCGCGGCCATTGAGCTGGAAGCTTTTCATGTCGGTGCCGATCGGCGACATCGCGTCGGTTACCAGGAAGATCTGTCCCGGCCCGACTTTCGCCCGCAGCGCGACGCCCATGGACGCCGGCTCGACATGGTAGCCGTCGGCGATCAGGCCCGCATGCAGCGTGCCGGTCGCAAGTGCCGCGCCGACCACGCCGGGCTCGCGATGACCGAGACCGCTCATGGCATTGAAGAGGTGGGTGACGGTGCGCGCGCCCGCCTTGGCATAGGCGACCGCGGTTTCGTAGCCGACATCCGTATGGCCAAGGCTGACGACGGCGCCCGCGTCAGTGAGCGCCCGAACCTGTTCCTTGGTGGCGTTTTCCGGCGCCACGGTCACCATCAGAACGCCGAGCGCCTTCGCACAATCGAGCATTTCCTGGAGATCGGCATCGTCCATCGGGCGGATCAGCTTCGGATCGTGCGCGCCCTTGCGGGCGACCGAGAGATGCGGGCCCTCGAGATGCAGACCGAGGAAGCCGGGCACGCCGGCCGCCTTCGCGTCGAGGCCCGCCTTGATGGTGGCGCTTCGAACTTCGCGCGTGTCGGTGATCAGCGTCGGCAGCAGCGCCGTGGTGCCGAACTTGGCATGCGCCGAACAGATCTGCCGGATGCCCTCAACGGTCGGCTCTTCGTTCAGAAGCGCACCACCGCCACCGTTCACCTGCAGGTCGATGAAGCCCGGCACGAGCAGCATGCCATGGGCATCGATCTTTTCGGCATCGGCGGGAACATCCGCCGACGCCATGATGGCCTTGACCCGGCCGGCCTCGATCACGAGGGCGCAGCCGTCGTGCCATTCGACGCCGTCGAACAGGCGAGCGCCGGTGATTGCCTTCCTCTCGCTCATCTCGTCTCCGTTACCTTCTTGAGGCTTGCCGGTGCATCGGGGTTGAGACCGCGCGAACGCGACCAGGCCTCGACGAAACCATAGAACGGCAGGATCAGCGTCAGCGCGTCGGTGATCGGGTGGCCCGTCTCGACGAACGGCAGGCGCTTGGCCTTGGTCGCACGGCTCGATGTAGCATGAACCACCGCGCCCTTTTCCGCCATACCATCGGCGATGCCGGCGACCGAGGTTTCGGCCGCGTCTCGGGCAGCGAGCGTCAGCACCGGGAACTTGGCCCCGACGAGCGCCACCGGTCCGTGTAGCACTTCCGCCGCGGAATAGGCTTCCGCATGCATGCCAGAGGTTTCCTTGAATTTCAGCGCTGCTTCGCTGGCGATCGCAAGCGCCGGGCCGCGGCCGAGCACGTAGAGCGATTCCGCCTCGCCGAGATCATCGGCAAACGCCTGCCAGTCGAGCTTGACCGCCTTGGCAAACTGGTTCGGCAGGTCGGCGACCGCGCGCTGAAGTGCTGCGTCGCCGGTCCACTCGCCGAGCACCGCAAGGCCGGCGACGATCGAATTGACGTAGGACTTGGTGGCGGCAACCGCAATTTCCGGGCCGGCGAGAATGTCGAGCGGGTTGGTGCAGGCCTTGGAGATCGGCGAAGGCAGCGTGTTGGTGAGCGCGATCGAGACCGCGCCGGCATCGGTCGCGGCCTGCGCCATGGCGACGATGTCAGGGCTCTTGCCCGATTGCGAAATCGCGATCGCCGCAGCGCCACCGAGCTTCAGCTTGGCGCCGTAAATCGAAGCCAGCGACGGCCCGAGCGAGGCGACGGGCCGGCCGGCCTGCAGTTCGATCGCATATTTCAGGAACAGTGCGGCATGGTCGGAGGAGCCACGGGCGATCGTCACCAAGAAGGCCGGGTCCTTGGCACGGAGTGCGGCGCCGGCTGCCTTCAGCTGATCGGAGGAGCGCTCCAGCAGGCGCTGGGCGGCCTCGGGGATTTCGTCGATTTCTCGGCGCATATTGGTCTGCATGGTCAATTCCTTTCTGCGGGCGGTCGCTTTAGGATTCCGACAGCGTCAGTTCCGCGACAAAATCATAGGCATCGCCCCGATAGAGCGAGCGGGTGAATTCGACGACGCGTCCCGATGCGAGATAGGACACACGTTCGATGGAAAGGCCGGCCGAGCCGACGGCGACGCCGAGCATCGAGGCATCCGGATCCTTGATGTTGCAGGCGGAGATGCGCTGCACGGCGCGAACCGGACGCGAGCGCGTCTTGTCGAGCGCAGTATAGAGCGACGAAGTAACGGCCTGCGGATCCGGCAGGAACTCCGCCGAGATGCTGGCGCGCTCGATCGCGAGCGGCATGTCGTCGGCAATGCGCAGGCGTCCGAGGCGCGCAACCAGCGCATCGGCCGGCAGGCCGAGCGCCATCATCTCATCCGGCGAAGGATGAAACAGGCCGCGCTCCAGCCAGCGCGCGTGGGTGTTCAACCCGCGGCGCGCCATGTCTTCGGTAAACGAGGTCAGCCGCGACAGTGACTGCTGCACCTTGGAGACAGGCTTGACGACGAAGGTGCCGGAGCCGTGGCGGCGAACCAGCAGACCGTCGCGCACGAGGTCGTCGACCGCCTTGCGCACGGTCACGCGGCTGATATTGGCGTAGTCGGCCAGATCGCGTTCCGGCGGCAGTGCGTCGCCGTGATTGAGCTTGCCCGACTGGATGGCGTCTTCGAGCGACTGCCGAAGCTTGAGATAGAGCGGCCCCGATCCTCCGGACTGCAGGCCCTCGAGCGGCAGAATGGAAGCGAGCTGGTGCGTCATGCGCCTGCCCTCGCCTGCGAACCGAACCGCTGGGCCGCAAGCGCGACCGACCCTGTCAACGCATCCGCTTCCGCTTCGACCAGCAGCGCCTTGTGCCGCTCCGCAAGCCAGGGCCGGTAAAGCGGAGCCAATCCACCGAGCAGACACAGCCGCTCGCATCCCCTTGCAACCACGGCGTCGAGCGCCTCGTCCACGGTGATGGCTGCAGCCTTCAAGAGCCGTACTGCGACGGGGTCGCCGGCGGCAGCGCCTTCGAACACCCGCGGCGCGTAGCGGCCAAACTCACCGGGTTTGGCGAGGCGGGCGAAATCGACGACGTCGCGGGGGTCATTGTTGAATTCGGCCATGACGGAGTCCGTGACCGGGGAGGCCTCGTGGATATTGTCGAAGGCGAGCAGGCTTTCCTGCAGAAGCGCGTGACCGATGCGGGCACCGCTGCCATGGTCGCCGATGGTAAAACCCCAGCCGCCGACATAGCTGACGGCATCGCCCTGGCGCAGGATGTAAATCGTGCCTGTACCGAGAATGGCGACCGCGCCATCCTGGTTGCCGAGTGCGCCCTGCAGCGCGATCAAACCGTCCGATTCGATATCTGCGGCAGCGAAGGGCAGACGGCGCTTTACGTAATGCACGGCATCGCCGACATTGTGCCCGGCGACGCCGACGATCGCCTTGGCATTTGCAATGCCTTCGGGATCGAGACCGGCCTCTTCAAAGGCAGCGCGCGCAGCCTCACCGATATTGGCGAGCGCGGTCTCCGGGTCGGTGAGGATGTTGGCCGCACCCACCTTGCCGCGCCCGAGAATGCGCCCGTCTGCCGTTGCCACGGCAGCTCGGCAGCTGGTTCCGCCGCCATCGATTCCGATCAGGTAATTTGTCATGAGTACCTCCGCTCATTGAGGATACCAAAAAAATACCAATAACCAAGTCTGAATCCGTCAACGCTTTCGATTTCGTTGCAATCCATTGAAATTTAATGGCTAATTTAGACGATTAGTTTTTTCGAGCGTCAAAAGTTAAATTCCGCTGGACAATTGGTATTTTTTTGGCATTAATTTCAACCGAGAGGAGACACGACCTATGCCGTCAGCAAAGACCGAAGAGCGTCACGACAACGCCAAGGGCCTGGATCTCATGCATCCGGCACTGGCGCTGCGACTGCTCGCAGCCGGCCAGCAGGCCGCGGCCAAGGCCGTCGATGCGGCGATTGAGTCGATCTCCGCGGCCGCATCGATCGCGGCCGAAGCACTTTCCTCTGGCCGACGTCTTGCCTATGCGGGCGCCGGCAGCTCCGGCCTGATGGCGATGGCCGATGCGCTTGAGCTGCCCGGCACCTACGGCATTGCCCAGGACCAGATCGTCATCCTGCTTGCGGGCGGCGCAGCCAGCCTCAGCGACCTGGCGGGCGGCTATGAAGACGACATGGACCTCGCCCGCGAGGACGTGCGCAAGGCCGGCATCGGCGCCGGCGACTGTCTCGTGTCCGTTTCCGCCAGCGGCTCCACCCCTTACGCACTTGCCGCCGCCGACGAAGCCCGCAAGCGCGGCGCCAAGGTGATCGCGGTTGCCAACAATCCGGGCGCAGCGCTGTTCAAGGACGCCGACGTGGCGATCCTCTTGCAGACGCCGCCGGAAGTCGTCTCCGGCTCTACCCGCATGGGCGCCGGCACGGCGCAGAAGATCGCCTTCAACATGTTCTCGACGCTGGTCGGCATTCATCTCGGCCACGTGCTCGACGGCCATATGGTCAACCTGCGTGCCGACAACATCAAATTGCATGGCCGTGCCATCCGCATCGTCACCGACATCACCGGCATCAGCGTCACCGAAGCCGGACGGCTGATCAACGACGCCTCCGGTTCGGTCAAGATCGCCATCTTGCTGGCTTCCGGCGCGAAAGACGTGGCGGCAGCCGAGGCGGCACTCAGCCAGACCAAACAGAACCTGCGCCGGGCGATCGATATCGTCACGGCCTGACATAAGCCTGGGACTCAAACCGCGCCAAAAACGGCGCAATATAAGAGGGAGAAGCTAAATGACCCGTACGACTATTAAGGGCCTGCTGCTCGCGTCGAGCATTCTCGGCACGGCCGGGTTGGCACACGCCGAGGACGTGACGCTGACCATCGAAAGCTGGCGCAACGACGACCTGGCGATCTGGCAGGAAAAGTTGATCCCGGCCTTCGAAGCGAAGAATCCGGGCATCAAGGTCAAGTTCGCTCCGACCGCTCCGACCGAATACAACGCCGCGCTGAACGCCAAGCTCGACGCCGGTTCGGCAGGCGACCTCATCACCTGCCGTCCGTTCGACGCCTCGCTCGAACTCTACAACAAGAAGCACCTCGCCGACCTGACCGCGCTGCCGGGCATGGAAAACTTCTCTCCGGTTGCCAAGTCCGCCTGGACCACCGATGACGGCAAGGCGACCTTCTGCGTGCCGATGGCTTCGGTCATCCACGGCTTCATCTACAACAAGGACGCCTTCGACCAGCTCGGCATCCAGATCCCGACAACGGAAGCGGAATTCTTCGCTGCCCTCGACAAGATCAAGGCCGATGGCAACTACATCCCGATGGCGATGGGCACGAAGGACCTCTGGGAAGCCGCCACCATGGGCTACCAGAACATCGGTCCGACCTACTGGAAGGGTGAAGAAGGCCGCGCCAAGCTGATCAAGGGCGAAGAAAAGCTGACCGACGCACCGTGGGTCGAGCCCTACAAGGTCCTGGCCAAGTGGAAGGATTACCTCGGCGACGGCTTCGAAGCCCAGACCTATCCGGACAGCCAGAACCTGTTCACGCTCGGCCGCGCAGCAATCTACCCCGCCGGCTCGTGGGAAATCGGCCTGTTCAACACCCAGGCCCAGTTCAAGATGGGCGCCTTCCCGCCTCCGGTTAAGAACGCCGGCGACGCTTGCTACATCTCCGACCACAACGACATCGGTGTCGGCCTGAACGCCAAGAGCGCCCATGCCGAGGAAGCCAAGAAGCTGCTGACCTGGATCTCGTCGCCGGAATTCGCCGAAATCTATGCCAACGCACTGCCGGGCTTTTTCAGCCTGAACTCGACCCCGGTGAAGATGGCAGATCCGCTCGCTCAGGAATTCGTCTCCTGGCGCGAAAAGTGCAAGCCGACGATCCGCTCGACCTACCAGATCCTGTCGCGCGGCACGCCGAACCTGGAAAACGAAACCTGGGTGGAATCGGCCAACGTGATCAACGGCACGGATACGCCTGAGGTTGCCGCCGAAAAGCTGCAGAAGGGCCTCGACGGCTGGTACAAGCCGGCGAAGTAAGACTGACGTAAGCGCAACTGGTTCCCTCCCCTTGACGGGGGAGGGTCGGCCCTACAGCGCCGCGCGTCCTGGACGCGCAATGGGCACCTTAAACCGAACGGAACTTAGGATGCTGTAGGGACCGGGCGGGGCGACATGCCGAAGGCGGCACTCCCCCAGCCGAAGCGTCACCGGCCTCCCCTTGTGGGAGGCCAACGACGCAGTCGTTTGCAAAAGAACGCGATAGACTTAACCTTCGTCATGAGCTCTCAAGAAAAGAGCAGATGGCATGCGGCGAGACCGGCCGTGTGGCGTCGGTGCGCATCGTGATTGTCTGGGGAACCGGTCTTCTAGAAACGGATGGATCAATGAGTGACGCTCTTTCAGTGCAAGAGGGACAGCCGACGGCAAGGCGGCCGAAGCGCTGGCACATCCTCGTCTTCCTGCTCCCGGCCTTCCTGATCTATTCGGCGGTCATGATCCTGCCGCTGATCGAGACGCTCAGGCTCTCGCTGTTCAACACGGTCGATGGCCAGTCGACCTTCGTCGGGCTTGCCAATTTCCAGACGCTGTTCGGTGACGAGCGATGGGCGCACGACTTCTGGAACGCGCTGAAGAACAACGTCATCTTCTTCATCATCCACATGTGCGTCCAGAACCCGATCGGTGTCGCGCTGGCTGCCATGCTGTCGATCCCGAAGCTGCGCTTCGTCACCTTCTACCGTACGGCGATCTTCCTGCCGACGCTGCTGTCCTTCGTGATCGTCGGCTTCATCTGGAAGCTGATCCTGTCGCCGATCTGGGGTGTTGCGCCCTGGATGCTCGATCTCGTCGGGCTGAAGTCGCTGTTTGCGCCCTGGCTCGGAAAGCCGGGTTCCGCGCTCATCACCGTGGCGCTGATCTCGGTCTGGCAATATGTCGGCATTCCGATGATGCTGATCTACGCGGCGCTGCTCAATATCCCGGATGAAGTGATCGAAGCGGCAGAATGCGATGGCGTCACCGGCTGGAGCCAGTTCTGGAAGATCAAGCTGCCGCTGATCCTGCCTGCCATCGGCATCATCTCGATCCTGACCTTCGTCGGCAACTTCAACGCCTTCGACCTGGTCTATACGGTGCAGGGCGCACTTGCCGGCCCCGATGGCTCGACCGACATTCTCGGCACGTTGCTCTACCGCACCTTCTTCGGTTTCCAGCTGCAGCTCGGTGACCGCTCCATGGGCGCGACGATCGCGACGGTGATGTTCCTCATCATCCTTGCCGGCGTTTCGCTCTACCTCTTCGTCATCCAGCGCCGCATGCGCCGCTACCAGTTCTGAGGAGACCGGAGATGTCGAAAGCACGCGATTCTTTTCTCCGCACCGGCTTCGTCCACGTGGCGCTGATCGCCTACACGCTCGTGTCGCTGTTCCCGGTGTTCCTGACGATCATCAACTCGTTCAAGGATCGCAACGCGATCTTCCGGGCGCCGCTGACGATCCCGACCCCGCAGACCTTCAGCCTGATCGGCTATGAAACGGTCCTCGGCCAGGGCGATTTCGCCACCTATTTCCAGAACAGCTTCATCGTCACGATCGTCTCGATCGCGCTGGTGCTGCTGTTCGGGGCGATGGCCGCCTTCGCGCTGTCGGAATACCGCTTCCGCGGCAACACGGTCATGGGCCTTTATCTGGCGATCGGCATCATGATCCCGATCCGTCTCGGCACCGTCGCCATCCTCCAGGGCATGGTCGCCGCCAACCTCGTCAACACGCTGACGGCGCTGATCCTTGTCTACACGGCACAGGGACTGCCGCTGGCGATCTTCATTCTCTCGGAGTTCATGCGCACGGTTTCGGATGATCTGAAGAATGCCGGGCGTATCGACGGGCTGTCGGAATACTCGATCTTCTTCCGCCTGGTTCTGCCGCTGGTCCGGCCGGCAATGGCAACCGTCGCGGTGTTCACGATGATCCCGATCTGGAACGATCTCTGGTTCCCGCTGATCCTGGCACCGGCGGAAGCGACCAAGACCGTGACGCTCGGCTCGCAGATCTTCATCGGCCAGTTCGTCACCAACTGGAACGCGGTGCTTGCGGCCCTGTCGCTCGCCATCCTTCCGGTCCTCGTCCTCTACGTCATCTTCTCGCGGCAACTGATCCGCGGCATCACGGCAGGAGCAGTCAAGTGAGTGCAAGCAGCAAACCGGTCCGGGTCCTCGTAGCAGGGCTCGGCAACATGGGGCGCAGCCATGCGCTCGCCTACCACAACAATCCGGGCTTCGAGATCGTCGGCCTGGTCAACCGTTCGAAAGTGCCGCTGCCGGAAGAGCTGAGCGGCTACCAGATTCACCCCGACTTCAAGACGGCGCTTGCCGATTTGAAGCCGGAACTCTGCTCGATCTGCACCTATTCGGACAGCCATGCCGACTTTGCGGTCATGGCGTTCGAGGCCGGCGCCGACGTCTTCGTCGAAAAGCCGCTCGCAACCACCGTCGCCGACGCCGAGCGCGTCGTCGCGGCGGCGAAGAAGCACGGTCGCAAGTTGGTGATCGGCTACATCCTGCGCCATCACCCCTCGTGGATCCGGCTGATCGCCGAGGCCCGCAAGCTCGGCGGTCCTTACGTCTTCCGCATGAACCTGAACCAGCAGTCGAGCGGACAGACCTGGGAAACGCACAAGTCGCTGATGAAGACGACCTCGCCGATCGTCGATTGCGGCGTGCACTATGTTGACGTCATGTGCCAGATCACCGATGCCAAGCCGGTGGAAGTGCGCGGCATGGGGCTTCGCCTCTCCGACGAGATCGCGCCGGACATGTACAACTACGGCCACCTGCAGGTGATCTTCGAGGATGGGTCCGCCGGCTGGTACGAAGCCGGCTGGGGTCCGATGATCTCGGAAACCGCCTTCTTCGTGAAGGACGTGATGTCACCGAAGGGCTCGGTCTCGATCGTCATGGACCAGAACGCCAAGTCCGACGACATCGACATGCACACCAAGACCGCAGTGATCCGGCTGCACAATGCCGAAACCGGTCCCGATGGACGTTTCCTCCGGGCTGACGAGGACCTGAAGATGGACGGCGAGCCCGGCCACCAGGAACTCTGCGACCGCGAGCAGGCCTATGTGCTGAAGGCCATTCGCGAAGACATAGACCTCGACCGTCACATGAATGATGCCGTCCAGTCGCTACGCATCTGCCTTGCCGCAGACGAAAGCGTGCGCACCGGCAGACCAGTCAAACTTTAAGGGGGCAACCAGGTGGGATCGCTTCAACTCAAATCCATCC
This sequence comes from Ensifer sp. 2TAB8, assembly GCF_052115125.1. Taxonomy (NCBI): domain Bacteria; kingdom Pseudomonadati; phylum Pseudomonadota; class Alphaproteobacteria; order Hyphomicrobiales; family Rhizobiaceae; genus Ensifer; species Ensifer sp. 2TAB8. Next base: position 1,057,417 of record NZ_JBFRGB010000001.1, read on the forward strand.
GCAAGGCCTATGGTAGCCATGAGGTGCTGAAGGGCATCGACCTCGAGGTGAAGGACGGCGAGTTCGTCATCTTCGTCGGCCCGTCCGGCTGCGGCAAGTCGACCTTGCTGCGCACCATCGCCGGCCTTGAAGACGCGACCTCTGGCAGCGTGCAGATCGACGGCACAGAGGTCGGCCATGTGGCACCCGCCAAGCGCGGTATCGCCATGGTGTTCCAGTCCTACGCGCTCTATCCGCACCTGACGGTGAAGGACAATATGGGCCTTGGCCTGAAGCAGGCCGGCGCTCCGAAGGCGGAGATCGACGACAAGGTCGGCAGGGCGGCAAGCATGCTGTCGCTCGATCCCTACCTTGCCCGGCGCCCGGCCGAACTCTCCGGCGGCCAGCGTCAGCGCGTCGCGATCGGCCGCGCGATCGTGCGCGAACCGAAGCTCTTCCTGTTCGACGAGCCGCTTTCCAACCTCGACGCCGCGCTGCGCGTCAACACCCGGCTCGAAATTGCCCGGCTGCATCGCAGCCTGAAGGCGACGATGATCTACGTAACCCACGACCAGGTGGAGGCGATGACGCTCGCCGACAAGATCGTCGTCCTCAACGCCGGCCAGATCGAGCAGATCGGCTCGCCGATGGATCTCTACAATCGCCCCGCCAACACCTTCGTCGCCGGCTTCATCGGCTCGCCGCAGATGAACTTCATCGAGGGCGCAAGGCTCGGCGACACCAGCGCCAAGACGATCGGCATCCGTCCGGAGCACATGGCGCTGTCGCGCGAGAGCGGTGACTGGAAGGGCAAGGTGGTGCACGTCGAACACCTTGGTGCCGACACGATCGTCTACATCGATTCCGAACAGGTCGGCACCATCACCGTCCGCCTCTTCGGCGAGCATCGCTACGCCCCTGACGACATCGTCTACGCAACACCGATGGTCGGCAGCATGCACCGTTTCGGTAACGACGACCGCGTTCTCGTCTGATCCAATTTGGGGCCTTCGCCCCATCACAGCTATGTGAAAATCAGCCGCCATAGGGACTAAACACCTGTGGTGGCTGAATTATTTTTTGATTCGACGCGCCGCATCACGCTGTTGCACTGCGAAGCAAATTAACATACATTTGTGTTTGTATATTAGCTTTCCGGTATTTGCCGAACCTGATACCGGTTCCGCTCCCCTTCACTTCCGGACCGCACGGGCACCTTGCGAGATGCACCTGTTGCCTGCGGTCACCGAATATGGACATCGCTATGCGCATGAACCGACCGACACTGGCCGCCGCCTTGGCAACTGTGATTCTTCTTTCCGGCTGCCAGAAAGAGGAAGCACAACAGGGTGCTGCCGCATTCCCGCCGTCCGCCGTCGCCGTCTTCACGACCAAGGCCGAAACCCTGCCGATCACCAACGAGCTACCCGGCCGCATCGCCGCGACGCGCGTCGCCGAGGTCCGCCCGCGCGTCTCCGGCATCGTCGTCGAACGCGTCTTCCAGCAGGGCTCCAAGGTCAATGAGGGTGATGTGCTCTACCGCATCGATCCCGCGCCCTTCCGCGTGCAGGTCGAAAAGGCAGAGGCGACGCTCAGGCGCGCCCAATCCATTCGCCTGCAGGCCCAGCAGAAGGCCGATCGCCAGGAGCAGCTGAAGAAGGCGAACGTCGTCGCCGCGCAGCAGCTGGAAGATGCGGCCGCGCTGCTTGCGACCGCCGACGCCGATGTCGCGATCGCCGAGGCCGGCCTCGCGGCAGCCAAGCTCGACCTGCAATATGCCGACGTGACGGCACCGATCAGCGGCCGCATCGGCCGTGCACTGATCACCGAAGGCGCGCTTGTCAGCACCAACAGCTCGGAAAATCTCGCGACGATCCAGCAGCTCGACCCGCTCTATGCCGACTTCACCCAGTCGGCGACCGACCTCATCCGCCTGCGCAAGGCGCTCGAGGACGGCAAGATGATGAACGGCGACAGCGAAGAAGCCGAAGTACAGCTCGTGCTCGACGACGGCACGGCCTACGAGCACAAGGGCAAGCTCCTGTTCTCCGAAGCGGCTGTCGACGCGACGACCGGTCAGGTGACGCTGCGCGGCGAGTTCCCGAACCCGGACAACGACCTGCTTCCGGGCATGTATGTCCGCGTGCTCGTCCAGCAGGGCGTCGAAAAAGACGCGATCACCGTTCCGCAACAGGCTGTCCAGCGCAACAATGCCGGCCAGTCGCAGGTCTATGTCGTTGCTGCAGACAACAAGGTCGAGTTCCGCAACGTGACGCTCGGCCGTACCATCGGCACCCGCTGGCAAGTGACCTCCGGCCTCAAGGCCGGCGAGAAGGTCATCGTCGAAGGCTTCCAGAAGATCGGCCCCGGTGCCCCGGTCGAACCGACCGACTGGAACCCGGATGCCAAGCCTGCCGCAGAAGCAGCGCAGACGACGGCGGAAGCCGACAAGAAGCCTGCCGAAGCTACAAAGTGAGTTTGATTGATGCCTAGTTTTTTCATCGACAGGCCTATTTTTGCCTGGGTGGTGGCGATCTTCATCATGGTCGCCGGCGTCATTGCGATCCCGCTTCTGCCGGTATCGCAATATCCTGACGTCGCGCCGCCGCAGATCTCCATCAACACGAGCTACCCCGGCGCCTCGTCGCAGGACACCTATCAGAGCGTCACGCGACTGATAGAAGACGAACTGAACGGCGTCGAAGGTCTGCTCTATTTCGAGTCAACCTCCAGCGCCTCCGGCTCGGTCGAAATCAGCGCCACCTTTGCGCCCGGCACCGATCCGGGTCAGGCGGCCGTCGACATCCAGAACCGCGTTCGCCGTGTCGAGCCGCGCCTGCCCGATTCGGTCAAGCGCCAGGGCGTTCAGGTTGATGAAGCCGGCTCCGGCTTCCTCATGATCGTCGCGCTCACCTCAACCGACGGCTCGATGGATGCCATCGGCCTCGGCGACTATCTGAGCCGCAACGTTCTGAGCGAAATCCAGCGCGTGCCCGGCGTCGGCCGAGCACAGCTCTTTGCCACCGAACGCTCGATGCGTGTCTGGCTCGATCCGGACAAGATGCTGGGTCTGAACCTGACGGCAGCGGACGTGACGAACGCGATCACGGCGCAGAACGCCCAGATCGCCTCCGGCTCGATCGGCGCACAGCCGAACCCGATCAGCCAGCAGATCAGCGCGCCCGTCGTCGTCAAGGGCCAGCTGGAGAGCGCCGAAGAGTTTGGCGCGATCGTGCTTCGCGCCAATCCGGACGGCTCCTCCGTCCGCCTGCGCGACGTTGCCCGCATCGAGATCGGTGGCGAAAGCTACGCCTTCTCGACGCGGCTCAACGGCAAGCCCTCGGCGGCTATCGCCGTCCAGCTGTCGCCGAGCGGCAACGCCATGTCGACATCGGCGGCCATCAAGGCACGCATGGACGAACTGGCGAAGTTCTTCCCGCAGGGCCTCGAATATTCGGTTCCCTACGACACCTCGCCCTTCGTCGCCGTTTCCATCGAGAAAGTGCTTTCGACGCTGGTCGAAGCGGTCGCACTGGTGTTCATCGTGATGTTCCTGTTCCTGCAGAACATCCGCTACACTATCATCCCGACGCTCGTCGTGCCGGTCGCCCTGCTCGGCACCTGCGCGGTCATGCTGGCGATGGGCTTCTCGATCAACGTTCTGACCATGTTCGGCATGGTGCTGGCGATCGGCATTCTCGTCGACGATGCGATCATCGTCGTCGAAAACGTCGAACGCATCATGTCCGAGGAAGGGCTGACGCCGAAGGAAGCCACCCGCAAGGCGATGAAGCAGATCACCGGCGCCGTCATCGGCATCACGCTGGTTCTAGCCTCCGTGTTCATTCCGATGGCCTTCTTCCCGGGTGCCGTCGGCGTGATCTATCGCCAGTTCTCGCTGACGATGGTCGTCTCGATCCTGTTCTCGGCACTTCTCGCACTGTCGCTGACACCGGCGCTCTGCGCGAGCTTCCTGAAGCAGGTGCCGAAGGGCCACCACCACGCCAAGCGCGGCTTCTTCGGCTGGTTCAACCGCAGCTTCGACAAGACCTCGCACGGCTATAGCGGCATCGTGAGGCGCCTGGTCCATCGGACCGGCCGCTACATGATCGTCTACGTCGCCGTGCTGGCCGGCCTCGGCTGGCTGTTCATGAAGCTGCCGTCGTCGTTCCTGCCGGACGAAGACCAGGGCTTCGTGATCGTCATGATGCAGCTGCCGTCGGAAGCCACGGGCAACCGTACGACCGAGGTGGTTGAGCAGGCGGAGAAGATCTTCGGTCAGGAGCCGGCTGTCGAACGCATCATCGCGATCAACGGCTTCTCCTTCTTCGGTACCGGCCAGAACGCAGCGCTCGCCTTCGTGACGCTGAAGGACTGGAAGGAACGCGACGCCAACAACGCCGCCCAGTCGATCGCCATGCGGGCGACGATGGCGATGAGCCAGATCAAGGATGCGATCAGCTTCGCGCTGTCGCCGCCGGCGATCCAGGGCCTCGGCACCACGGGCGGCTTCTCGTTCCGCCTTCAGGACCGCGGCGGTCTCGGCCAGGCGGCGCTGTCGCAGGCGCGCGACCAGCTGCTCGGCATGGCAGCCGAAAGCAAGGTGCTCGCGGGCGTCCGCTTCGAGGGAATGCCGGACGCAGCTCAGGTCAGCGTCACCATCGACCGCGAGAAGGCCAACACCTTCGGCGTGACCTTCGCCGACATCAACTCGACGATCTCGACCAACCTCGGCTCGTCCTACGTCAACGACTTCCCCAACGCCGGACGCATGCAGCGCGTGACGGTGCAGGCGGACGAAGGTCAGCGCATGCAGACCGCCGACCTCCTGAACCTGAACGTCCGCAACGCCAATGGCGGCATGGTGCCACTGTCGGCCTTCGCGACGGTGGAGTGGGTCAAGGCGTCGACGCAGACGATCGGCTACAACGGCTATCCGTCAGTCCGCATCAGCGGCGAGGCGGCACCGGGCTATTCGTCCGGTGACGCAATCGCCGAGATGCAGCGTCTTGCCGGACAGCTTCCCACGGGCTTCGGCTACGAATGGACGGGCCAGTCGCTGCAGGAAATCCAGTCCGGCACCCAGGCGCCTCTCCTGATCGCACTGTCTTGCCTGCTGGTGTTCCTGTGCCTGGCGGCCCTCTACGAGAGCTGGTCGATCCCGGTCGCGGTCATCATGGTCGTTCCGCTCGGTGTCATCGGCTCCGTGCTGGCGGTCACCATGCGCGACATGCCGAACGACGTGTACTTCAAGGTGGGCCTGATCGCGATCATCGGTCTGTCGGCCAAGAACGCGATCCTGATCATCGAATTTGCCAAGGAACTGCGCGAGCAGGGCAAGTCGCTGATCGACGCGACGCTGGAGGCGGCACATCTTCGCTTCCGGCCGATCCTGATGACGTCACTGGCCTTCACGCTCGGCGTTCTGCCGCTGGCGATCGCCACGGGCGCCAGCTCCGGCAGCCAGCGCGCCATCGGCACGGGCGTCATGGGCGGGATGATCTCGGCAACGGTGCTCGCCATCTTCTTCGTTCCGGTCTTCTTCGTATTCGTCACGAAGATCTTCGGTCGAAAGAAGGTGGAAAACACACCGACAGCCGCAGAAAACCCGACACCCGCCGAGTAAAACGATACTGGACGGCCCGCCTCTGGCGGGCCGTCGCATGAGGAGGAATGAATGCGCCGAACAAAAGCCGACGCGGAAGCAACCCGGCAGAAGATCCTATGCGCCGCCGAGCGCGTCTTCTACGAAAAGGGCGTCTCGAACACGACGCTGGAAGAAATCGCCAAGGCCGCCGGCGTGACCCGTGGCGCCATCTACTGGCACTTTGCCAACAAGACCGACCTGTTCCTCGCGCTGCACGATGCCGTGCCCCTGCCGCAGGAAGACATGGTCGCCCGCGAGATCGAAGCGGAAGCCGCCGATACGCTCTCCATCCTCGAAGGCGCCATGGGCGACTGGCTGGATGTTCTCGCCGCCGACGAGCAGCGTCAGCGTATTCTCACGATCATGCTACGCACCAATTACGACGGGGACCTGGGCGAGGTGCTTGCCCGGCAGAAGGAGCTCGACGAACACCATAACGTCTTGCTCGAACTCGCTTTTTCCCGCGCGCTTGCCAAGGGGCAGATGCATGAGACCTGGACCCCGGCCTCGGCGACGCGGACGCTGCACTGGATGATGCTGGGGCTCTGTACCGAATGGCTGCTGTTCGGCCGCCGTTTCGATCTGACGGCCGAGGGGCGCGAAGGCTTGAGCCGGCTGTTCGCTAGCTTCCGCGCACCGGCCGTTACCGCGACCGCCGTGGCCGCACGCCTTTAACAGCTGTGGCCGGCACCCCTGCGGGTACCGGCGACATGAGGCGCCCTTCGGAACTCTTTAGCTGAACACCACCGTCTTGTGACCGTTGAGCATGACACGCCGCTCGAGGTGCAGCTTGACGGCGCGGGCGAGCACGCGGCTTTCGATATCGCGGCCACTGGCGACGAAATCTTCGGCCGTCAGCGCATGACTGACTCGTTCGGTTTCCTGCTCGATGATCGGGCCCTCATCGAGATCGGGCGTGACGTAATGTGCTGTCGCACCGATCAGCTTCACGCCGCGCTCATGCGCCTGATGATAGGGCTTGGCGCCCTTGAAGCTCGGCAGGAAGGAATGGTGGATGTTGATCGCCTTGCCGTAGAGGCGCTTCGACAGATTGTCCGAAAAGACCTGCATGTAGCGGGCGAGGATGACGAGATCGGCGCCGGTCTCCTGGACCAGGCGCAACAGCCTTTCCTCCTGTTCGGCCTTGTTGTCCTTCGACACCGGCCAACAATGATAGGCGAGCCCTTCGGCCTCGGCCGTGCGCCGGCTGTCTTCATGGTTGGAGACGAGGGCAACCACTTCCGCGTTCAGCCAGCCGACGCGGATCTGGTAGAGCAGGTGCAGGAGCGCATGGTCGAACCTGGAGACGAGAACGAGAATCTTCGGCTTCACCGCGGCGTCCGCGAGCGTGGTCCGCATCTGGAACCGCTCGACGGCCGGGCGAAGCGCCCGCTCGACATCACCAGCCTGAACGCTCGCCGCAACCTGAAAGGCGATGCGCATGAAGAAGCTGTTGGTCTTGGTATCCCAGAACTGGTTGCTCTCGGCGATGTTCGCGCCGAGAGCGGCAAGCTCGGTGGTGACAGCGGCGACAATGCCGGGTTTGTCGTCGCAGGACAGGACAAGGATGAAGGTCTTCGGCGCCATGATCTCCTCCGATTGCAGCCGTTTCGGATGAGGCTCGAGCCCCTTCCCAAGCGCTGCCTATGAGGAGTTGAACGCGCCGGCAATCGTTCCGGCCGCGACGGCTGACGCTTTCTATCATCCTGATGGAAAGGCGCCCGGAGACATAAGATGCCTCCGGGCGCTGCAAGATTCATCGCATGTGACTTCTGAGGTTTTCTGAGAGGATTTCATCAGAAAACCAGGCAAATTGCCGCCGGGTTAGTGCGCCTCGTCCCAGTTGGTCGCGGCGCGCGCATCGACCTTGAGCGGCACCTTCATGTCGAGCGCCGGCATCGCCGCGTTCTCCATCACCGAGACGACGATCGGGATGGTCTTTTCGACTTCCGCGTCCTCGACTTCGAAGATCAGTTCGTCGTGCACCTGCAGCAGCATGCGGGCCGAGAGTTTCGCCTCCGCCAGCGCCGGCTCCATCTTCGCCATGGCGCGACGGATGATATCGGCGGCTGAACCCTGGATCGGCGCATTGATCGCGGCACGCTCATTGAATGCGCGGTGCGACGGGATCGACGAGCGGATGTCCGGATAATGCGCCCGGCGGCCGAAGATGGTCTCGACGTAGCCGTGTTCGCGGGCGTAGACCTTGGTGCCTTCCATATAGTCGCGGATGCCGGGGAAACGCTCGAAGTAGCGCTTGATGTAATCGCTCGCCTCGGAGCGCTCGATCGACAGCTGATTGGCGAGACCGAAGGCCGAAATGCCGTAGATGATGCCGAAGTTGATCGCCTTGGCGCGACGGCGGATTTCTCCGGGCATGCCCTCGACCGGAACACCGAACATTTCCGACGCCGTCATCGCGTGAATGTCGACGCCATCGGCGAAGGCCTGGCGAAGCTGCGGAATGTCGGCGACATGCGCAAGCACGCGCAGTTCGATCTGGCTGTAGTCGGCCGAGACGAGCTTGTGGCCGGGCGTTGCGATGAAGGCGGTGCGGATCTTACGGCCTTCGGCAGTGCGCACCGGAATGTTCTGCAGGTTCGGATCCGAAGACGAGAGCCGCCCGGTCGTGGTGGCAGCAAGCGCGTAGGACGTATGCACGCGTTTCGTTTCCGGATGGACGAAGCCGGGAAGCGCGTCGGTGTAGGTGGACTTGAGCTTGGTCAGCTGCCGCCAGTCGACGATCTTGCGCGGCAGTTCGTGCCCTTCGGCGGCCAGGTCTTCGAGCACCTGCGCCGAGGTCGACCATTGGCCGGTCTTGGTCTTCGAACCGCCGGCAAAGCCCATCTTGCCGAACAGGATATCGCCGAGCTGCTTCGGCGAGCCGATGGTGAAGGTTTCGCCGGCGAGCTTGTAGATCTCATCCTCCAGCGCCGCCGCCCCTTGGGCGAGCTCGCCGGAGAGCCGCGACAGGATCTGGCGATCGATGGTGATGCCGCGATCTTCCATGCGGGCGAGAACGGCGACCAGCGGCCGCTCCAGGCGCTCGTAGACGCGCGTCAGCCCCTTGGCCGCAAGCCGCGCCTTCAGGATATGCCAGAGCCTCAGCGTGACGTCCGCATCCTCGGCCGCGTAGGTCGTCGCCCTGTCGATATCGACGAAATCGAAGGTGACCGACGACTTGCCGGTGCCGGTGATGTCCTTGTAGGGGATCGGCTTGTGGTTCAGCCAACGCTCGGAAAGCGCGTCCATGCCATGCGTGCCGTTGCCCGCGTCGACGACGTAGGACATCAGCATCGTGTCGTCGAAGCTCTCCACGGTGATGCCGTGCCGCTTCATCACGAGGTAATCGTATTTCAGGTTCTGCGCGACCTTGAGGACGGAGGGGTCCTCGAGCAGGCGCTTCAGCCGGCTCAACGCTTCTGCGACCGGGATCTGGTTTTCGGCAAGCCCGCCGCCCAGCAGATCGCCGACGCCGGTCTTGTGGATCAGCGGAACATAGGCTGCCCGGATGGCGGTGCCCGTCGGGTCCGCCCGATGATCGGCGATTGCCAGCGAAAAGCCGACGAGATCGGCCTGCATGGCGTCGAGCGACGTCGTTTCCGTGTCGAAGCCGACGACGCCGGCATCGCGCGCGTCAGCGATCCACTGGTCGAGCGTGGCGATGTCGCGGATCGTGACATAGGCGCTGTGATCGAGCGGCGCCTTGGCGAAGATCTCGGCGCGCGCCGCCGCCAGCGCCTGCGGCGTGGCATCTCCAGCGTCTGTTTCGCCGCCACGCGACAGGACGGCGGCCGCCTCTGCGGCCTCTCCACGGACCACCGCCTTGGATGACGAACCGTCGCTGGCGGCCGTCGCTACGCCACCCTTGTCGAGATCCGGGCCACGCGCATCCGCGCCCCATTCCACCGGAACATTGGCGGCTTCGACGGCGTCGGCATCGGTGCCGGTCGCAGCAGCGACGCGGCGCGTCAGGGTGGTGAATTCCATCGCCTTCAAGAAGGCGATCAGCTTCGGCCCGTTCTGCGGCTCCAGGCCCAGATCCTCCAGCGGGACATCCAGCGGCGTGTCGGTCTTGAGTTCGACGAGCTGGCGCGACAGGCGCGCGAGATCGGCGTTCGCCATGATGTTCTCGCGGCGCTTGGCCTGCTTGATCTCGCCGGCGCGCGCCAACAGCGTTTCAAGGTCGCCGTATTCTTCCAGCAGCTGCGCCGCCGTCTTCGGGCCGATGCCGGGAATGCCGGGGACGTTGTCGGTGGAATCACCGGTCATCGCCTGGAGATCGATCATCTTTTCCGGCGGCACGCCCCATTTCTCGATCACTTCCGGGATCGAGATCTGCTTGTCCTTCATGCTGTCGTACATCGACACATTCGGGGTGACGAGCTGCATCAGGTCCTTGTCGGAGGAGACGATAGTGACACCAGCGCCGGCCGCTTCGGCGAGCCTGGCATAGGTGGCGATCAGATCGTCCGCCTCGTAGCCTTCCTTTTCGATGCAGGGCAGATTGAAGGCGCGCGTCGCGTGGCGGATCAGGCCGAACTGCGGAATGAGATCTTCCGGCGGCGCCGTGCGGTTCGCCTTGTACTGATCGTAGAGCGCGTTGCGGAACGTCTTCGACGAATAGTCGAAGATCACCGCGAAATGGGTCGGCGTGACGCCGACGGAAGTGTCGCGCGCATCGGTGAGCAGCTTCCACAACATGTTGCAGAAACCCGAGACCGCGTTGACCGGAAGGCCATCGGATTTGCGGTTGAGCGGCGGGATGGCGTGGAACGCCCGGAAGATGAATCCGGAGCCGTCGACGAGGAAGAGATGATCACCGTTTTTCATGGGCAAATGGATAGCGCGGGGTGAAGCAAAGGTCCATTGCGGTTTTCCCGCCGAACACTACATTCTCGCCTCGAAAACGAGGCATCGAGCCGCTACTGGCGATTGCAGCGGCGAGGCCGTGTTCTCCTTTCCGAAGGGGTGGCAACAGGGCCTCCAGGTTTCACGCAAACGTTACGTATTTGTAATGTCCGATTCGTACCGCTTATCCTTGAAAAGCCACATTTGACTCCTCAAATCTTACTCAACGGCACCGAGTGATGCCGTCTTCTGGTGATTGGCCTGTCCCCCGCCCGCACCAGATGAGGACAAAGGCCTTATCCCCCTCTCCGGGCCTTTGTCCCGTTTTCAAGAAACCGTCACGGCGCCGCCTCCGCACCGTGACGGTTTTTTGCTTCCAGAGACCTGCGATCAAGTCCGCTCACATCGAGGTGAGTCCGGCGTTTCCCAAGGTTCATCGCCTGCATTGTAACTTGTCTTCATGGCGCTTCGGGCGTACCGATAGCTATGGCCTTCAATCGGATGGAATCTGCAACCTATCTGGCCAGCCTGCTGGCGAAGAGCTTTTCGCGCGCGCTGCACGAGCGTGGCCAGAAGCTTGGTTTCGCACCGGGTCAGTTTCCCATCCTGCTCGAGCTTTGGGCCGAGGAGGGCCTGACGCAGAAGCAGCTGCTCGATCGCCTCGACATCGAGCAGGCAACGATGGCCAACACGCTTTCCCGCATGGAGCGCGACGGGCTCATCGTCCGCCGCAAGCACCCTCAGGACAAGCGCTCGCAGCAAATCTTCCTGACCGAACGGGCAAAGGAGATGGAGGCGGCCGCCAAAGAAGCAGCCCTTGCCGCCGACCAGTCGCTGCTTTCCGGTCTCAGGAACTTCGAGCGCGAGCTGATGCTCGAATATATGCGCATGGCCCTGGCCAGCGTGGCACGTGGCGACGGCCGCGCCTGAAGCTTCCTGCCTACCCTGATCGATCCATCAAAATATTTGGCTTAAAGAGGACGCCCTTAGGCTCTAAACCGGAGCGAGCGCGTCCAGCGACTTTGCGCGTCCAACGGCGCTGCGTCGAACGTTCGCTCCGCCTGGAACGATCTCGCGCGATTTCGTGCTCAAATCGATTTCGATTTGGCGATTGATGCAGTAGGTTCCGGCAAATCTTCAAGCAAGGATATGCATGATGGCAGATATCACCCCCGTTCTCGAACGTGCAGACGCCAACCTGCCGAAGAGCCTCGACCGGCTTTTCGATCTCGTTCGGATCAAGTCGATCTCCACCGACCCGGCCTTCAAGGCGGAATGCCGCAAGGCGGCCGAATGGCTGGTGACGGAACTCAACAGCCTCGGCTTTACCGCTTCGGTGCGCGACACTCCCGGCCATCCCATGGTCGTTGCCCATCACGATGGCGCCAAGCCTGATGCGCCGCATGTGCTGTTCTACGGTCACTACGATGTTCAGCCGGTCGATCCGCTCAACCTCTGGGACACGGATCCGTTCGAGCCAGGCCTCAAGGAAATCGAACCCGGCCGCAAGGTGATCACCGGCCGCGGCACGGCTGACGACAAGGGCCAGCTGCTGACCTTCGTCGAGGCGGTCCGCGCCTACAAGGACGTGCATGGCGGCCTGCCCTGCCGCGTCACCATCCTGTTCGAAGGCGAAGAAGAATCCGGTTCGCCGTCGCTGAAGCCCTTCCTCGAAGCCAATGCCGCCGAGCTCAAGGCCGACTACGCGCTGGTCTGCGACACCAGCATGTGGGACCGCGATACGCCGGCCATTTCCGCGGGCCTGCGTGGCCTCGTCGGTGAAGAGGTCATCGTCCGGGCTGCCGACCGCGACCTGCATTCGGGTTACTTCGGCGGTGCCGCTGCCAACCCGATCCGCATCCTCACGACCATTCTCGCCGGCCTGCACGATGAAAACAGCCGCGTGACGCTGCCCGGTTTCTACGACGGCGTCGAAGAAACACCGGCCCAGATCAAGGCTGCCTGGGAAACGCTCGGCCAGACGGCAGAGAAGTTCCTCGGCGAAATCGGCCTGTCGATCCCGTCGGGCGAAAAGAACCGCTCGGTGCTGGAACTGACCTGGGCGCGGCCGACCGCGGAAGTCAACGGCATCACCGGCGGCTACACCGGCGAAGGCTTCAAGACGGTGATCGCGGCCGAGGCTTCGGCGAAGGTTTCCTTCCGCCTCGTCGGCAACCAGAACCCGGAAAAGATCCGCGAGGCGTTCCGCGCCTACGTGCGCTCCAAGGTTCCGGCCGACTGCTCGGTCGAGTTCCACGCGCATGGCGGTTCGCCGGCCATCCACCTGCCCTACGAATCGCCGCTGCTCAACACGGCGAAGGTGGCGCTTTCGGATGAATGGCCGAAGCCGGCCGTCATCATCGGCATGGGTGGCTCGATCCCGATCGTCGGCGACTTCCAGAAGATGCTCGGCATGGAATCGCTGCTCGTCGGCTTCGGCCTTTCCGACGACCGAATTCACTCGCCAAACGAGAAGTACGAGCTGCAGTCCTACCACAAAGGCATCCGCTCCTGGATCCGCATCCTGGACGCGCTCGCCGCTTAAAGATGGTCAGAGCGGGATCCGTATGGTTTTCGCGCCCATCCCGCTCGACTTTGATCTCCGGCCGCGGTGGAGCTCTCCACCGCGGCCGTTCGTTTTCAGTTGCACTCAGCCAATAACACAGCCCTCACGCGCAATCCGTCTGCCAGCGCGCACGCGTTGCTGCCCGATCGGTGCGATGTCCACGTTTTACCGTTTCCCCTTCACCGTTTCCCGGCGGTTTCTCCGTTTCCGACAGACCGTCAATCCTTGACCTGCGGGGTCTCAGGTGCTTCCTTTTTGTGAAACAAATCACAAAGGGAAGTCGGATCGTTGGCAAGGGTAGGGACCGAAGCGACGCGCTGCGGGCGCGGCGTTATGACAAAGCAGCTCATAAAACAGGATGTCTCCGCTCGGAGAAGCACTCCGGCAGCTGCAACAGAAGTGTCCTTAGAACGCCTCGCCCATGACCTCGCACCGATCACGGCGCCGGCATGAAGCGGCTGCAGACCTATTTCTGGCCCATCGTCGGGCTTCTTGCGATCCTCTTTTCGGTGAATGCGCTCTATCACGAGCTTCGCGGCCTTTCGCTCGACGAATTCCTCGCGAGCTTCAACGCGATTTCGCTCAGGAGCTGGCTGCTGGCGATCGGCTCGACGCTGGTCGCCTATGCGGCGCTGGCGGCCTACGACCGGCTGGCGCTTGACCATCTCGGTCACCGCATCTCGATCTGGTTCATCACGCTCTGCTCGTTCACGACCTATGCGCTGTCACACAATCTCGGCGCCTCTGTATTTTCCGGCGCGGTCGTGCGTTACCGGGCCTATCGTTCCAAGGGGCTTTCGCCGGGTGAAGTCGGCGTGCTCGTCGCCTTCTGTTCCTTCACCTTCACGCTCGGCACACTGGTGCTTTCGGCCGTCGTCCTCCTGATGCGGCCCGACATCATCGAGCGTTTCGCCGAGTTCCTGCCGGTGGAAATGTCGCTGACCACAGGCGTGCTCATCCTCATCGTCATCGGACTCTACGTCATCGGCAGCCTTGTCGGGCTGCCGTCGTTCCGCACGCGCTGGTTCCAGCTTCACTACCCGAAACCAAAGATCGTCTTCCGGCAGCTGGTGATCGCGCCCGTGGAACTGATCGGCGCTGCCGGGATCATCTATTTCGCGCTCCCGGAAGCCGGGAACCCAGGCTATATCGTCATTCTCGGGATTTTCCTTGCCTCATTCTCGGCGGCGCTGCTCTCGCATGCGCCCGGCGGGCTCGGCGTACTCGAGCTGATCTTCATCGCCGCGCTGCCGGAGATGGATCCGGCCGACGTTCTCGCCGCCCTTGCGATCTTCCGTCTGCTCTACCTGGTCATCCCCTTCATCCTGGCGTTGGTGGTGATCCTTGTGTTCGAGCGGGCACGCTTCGTGGCGCAACGCCCGCCGCCGGGAGGCGCCGATCCTTCCTGACGGGATAGATCTTGCTTCAGCAGCCGGCAATTGCAGCGGAATACGGAAGACCGCACACCTTTCCCTCGACGCGCTTCAGGGCGCGTTGCAGACCGTCGGCAGCGCCTGTTCGAGCGGCCCCTTCACCTCACGAAGCCGCGCCGCTTCGATCTGGTAGGGCGTGAAGGGCGGTACCTGCAGCGACGGGTTGATGATGCGCGTAACGTAGCAGCCGGCGAAGAATCGGACCCGCGCGCGCTGCTCGGTGGATTTCACCGCGACCGGTACGGCGGAATAGATGCTGCCGGCGCCGGCTTCCGTTTTCACCTTGCCGATCTTCACCTCGACCGACACGGTGCGATCATAACCACGCGTGAAGGACTTGAAGCCGCCGACTGGCCTCGATTCGCCGAAATAGCCGTAGGCGCGGGCATATTCCCTGCGGTTGATGGCGTTGTAGAGCGAACGGACAAGAGCCGCGCCGTCGGAGCGGTCGTCGACATAGGCGACGCTTTCCTGTGCCAGAGCCCCGTCATTCAACGCTGCAAATGCGCCGAGGGCGAAGGCGGTGGATCGAAAATTCATGGCAGTCCTCCGTTTGTCGCGCAACAGCCGAGCACAACAATAAGGCGAAGCCATAGCAGGATTCGCTACCCACATGTTTCGTTGAGAGGTGTCGCAACGGCAAGGATGCGATCGTCCTGGCGCTTTACCCTCAGGTACCTACGCGGCACCAGATGAAAGCGGCCTCATGCGCGGAGGGCAAGACATGGAAAGAGCCCCGTGTGGGAGGAGGTACACGGGGCTCTCGAACTTGATCGGTGACTGGGAGGAGGAGTGCCACCGATCCGCATCGGGCGCCGCGGGAGGAGGTGCAGCGCTTCGATAAGTCATATAATAATTATGCATTGCACCAATTTCAAGGGTAATTTTTGCATTGCACAAAATCGTGAAGCCGCCGGCGCGGATTGTACTCGCGGCGGCAATGCATCGTCCGCTACCGAAACTGCCGACCATCGCCTCAAGAGGGCAAACGAACCGCGGCAACATATCGGCAACCACAACCAATGATAGCTTTTTCTAATCTTTGCGTCCTTTAGGATATAACGACTAAATAGAGCAATAGGATACTTCCTCCACCCCGATGATCGTCGTACTGATCCTTGCCACCTGGCTCGCCAGCCTGCGCTTGGTTGTCATACCGCCCGCATCCTTCAAGTTGAAGGCGATAACGGCCCTCGTCTACCATGGCAACGACTATCGTCTGCTCGATAGCCCGCTTGCCATGTGCGGCCGACAGAACCGCCCGGCGGACGATTGCGAGGACGTCGCGATGAACCACCTGGCGAAAACGGTCCTCGTCCGGCTGCCCTACAGCCAGTGGCTCCATGATTTCACCGCACCCTATGCACCGATCGAGTTGGTCAAGGAAACCCCGCTGCGCACGGCCATCGAATGATGCGGAGAAACAGCGACGTGATGCCGGTCTCGACTGCGGCAAGCATCTGGCGCGTTGCAGACGCTACCACCAAGACACTGTCTTGACGAAGCCATCGGCCGCGATCGCCTCGGGACGATGCTGGAACCCGTCACCCCCATCCTGCCGCCCGGCGCGGGGAACCGCTATGTGGAAAGGCAAGCTGTTGAAGACCATGGGTATTTCACGATCTGCTTCTTAACTCCCCCTTAAATTGCCGCATTTAAAGTTCACCCGGTCGCCGTGGCGGAGGGGCGCAGAGTGCTGGTACCGCCGTCGAGATCGAAGTCACCGTCGCGATTGAGCCAACCGGCCCCGGCAGACGGCAGAGGGACAAATCCAAACGGCATGGCAACAAACGGCAGGTCAGGACAGCGGATCGAGCCATCGTTCGGCGGAGACGAGGACGATGATGACGACTTTCGCGTCGAGGCCAGCGATCGTGTGACCACCAGCCGCAAGGCGCCTCGCGGCAAATCTTCGGGCAATAGCAAGAAGGGCAACGGCAAGAAGAAGGCAGCCGGCAAGCGCGGCGGCGCGCGTCGCGGCTCAGGCGGTGGCGGTTTCATCGGCCTTGTCCGCACACTCTCCTACTGGTGCATCGTGCTGGGCATCTGGGGCGCCATGGGCGTCGGCGGCCTCGTCCTCTATTACGGCGCGCGCATGCCGAGCGCCGGAAGCTGGTCGATTCCCGAGCGCCCGCCGAACGTCAAGATTCTGGCGGTCAGCGGCGACGTCATCGCCAATCGCGGCACCACCGGCGGCGAGGCATTGTCGCTGGAAAACATGTCGCCCTATATTCCGCAGGCCGTCATCGCCATTGAGGACCGCCGCTTCTACTCGCATTTCGGCATAGATCCGCTGGGGCTTGCCCGCGCCATGGTGACGAACCTCACCACCGGCCGCATGGTGCAGGGTGGCTCGACGCTGACACAGCAGCTTGCCAAGAACCTGTTCCTGTCGCCGGAGCGCACGCTGGAGCGCAAGGTGCAGGAAGTGCTGCTCGCCTTCTGGCTCGAGCAGAAATATTCCAAGGATCAGATCCTGGCGATGTATCTCAACCGGGTGTTCTTCGGCTCCAACGCTTATGGCGTGGAAGCCGCATCGCGGCGCTACTTCAACAAGTCGGCGCGCGACGTGAACCTCGGCGAGGCGGCATTGCTTGCAGGCCTGCTCAAGGCCCCTTCCCGCCTGTCGCCGGCGCGCGACCCACAGGCGGCGGAAGAACGAGCCCAGGTCGTTCTCGGCGCCATGCGCGACGAAGGCTACGTCACCGACAGCGAAATCAAGACGGCAATGTCGCAGACGCCGACCAAGGCGAAGAGCTACTGGTCCGGCGCCGAACATTACGTCGCCGACATGGTGATGGACCAGCTTCCCGGCATGATCGGCGAGGTCAAGGAAGACCTGGTCATCGACACGACGATCGACCTCAATCTCGAGAAGAAGGCCGAGGAGGTGATCGCAGCCACGCTCGACACCGACGGCAAGAAGCTCGACGCCTCGCAGGCTGCCCTCGTCTCGATCGACGGCACCGGCGCCATCCGCGCGCTCGTCGGCGGCAAGGACTATGCCGAAAGCCAGTTCGATCGCGCCTCCAAGGCAAAGCGCCAGCCGGGGTCCGCCTTCAAGCCCTTTGTCTATGCCGCGGCCCTCGAGATCGGCCGCACGCCGATGTCGATCCGCAACGACGGACCGGTCCGGATCGGCAACTGGACGCCCGAGAACTACGACCAGAAGTATCGTGGCGAAGTGACGATCGCCGATGCGCTCGCCAATTCGCTGAATACCATCGCCGCGCAGTTGGTGATGGAGGTCGGGCCGCAGAATGTCGTCAAGGTGGCCCATCGCCTCGGAATCGATTCCGAAATGCAGGCCAATGCCTCGATCGCGCTCGGCACATCCGAAGTCAGCCTGGTCGAGCTGACGTCCTCCTATGCCCCGTTCATGAACGGCGGCTTCAAGGCAACGCCGCACGTCATCCGCCGCATCTCCAAGGCCGACGGCACGGTGCTCTACGAGAACACCTACGACAACCCGCCGCGCGTGCTCGATCCGGCGATCGTCAGCGAAATGAACCAGATGATGGTGCGGGTGCTGACCAAGGGTACCGGCAAGAAGGCGCAGCTCAAGGGTTGGGAGGCAGCGGGCAAGACCGGCACGACCCAATCCTTCCGTGATGCGCTGTTCGTCGGCTACACCTCGAACCTGACCACCGGCGTCTGGTTCGGCAACGATGACGGCAAGTCGATGAAGAAGGTCACCGGTGGCGGCCTGCCGGCCAAGGCCTGGCACGATTTCATGATGGCAGCCCATGAGGGACTCTCGCCCTCGCCGCTCTTCGGCACGACGGGCGTGCAGCCGGTCTTCGACGAGGGCGTGAACACGCCGGCCGGCGACTTGCTCTCCGGCGATCCGGAGGCCTTCCCGGAAGCGCCCGTTAGCGCCAATGGCGCGGTCGCCGTCGGACAACGTCCCGTGGACCAGGGCGGCGAATGGGGTGGTCAGAGCGCCGATCAGGGCAATGGCGGCCTGGTGCCACCGGCCGATGTGGGCCAGACGACGGGCGCCACGCGCCGTACGACCCTCTTTGACATTTTGACCGGCGGTTGAGCCGGCGCGACCGTGCCGGAAGCATACAACTGGCGCCTTTCTCACCGGCGGCGGACAGCCCATTTCCGGCTGGGCAAATCGCGGACTTGCATTTGCCCCCAAACGCCCCGCAGAATGCCTTGCAGTCCGAAACGCCGGTCCTTATATACGCCGCATCGGCGCAGTCTCGGCTGCGAAGAAATCCTGAGACCATCCCGTTAGGGGCTGTCTTACGAATGCCTGACCGGGTTCCGACAGTCCGCTGCAAGGAGAGAACGACATGGCTAAAGTTATTGGTATTGACCTGGGAACGACCAACTCCTGCGTCGCCGTCATGGACGGAAAAGACGCGAAGGTGATCGAAAATGCCGAGGGCGCGCGCACGACCCCCTCGATGGTGGCATTCAGCGACGACGGCGAACGTCTCGTTGGCCAGCCGGCCAAGCGCCAGGCGGTCACCAATCCGGAAAACACGCTTTTTGCGATCAAGCGCCTGATCGGCCGGACCTTCCAGGACCCGACCACGCAAAAAGACAAGGACATGGTTCCTTACAAGATCACCAAGGCCGACAATGGCGACGCCTGGGTCGAAGCGCACGGCACGGATTACTCCCCGTCGCAGATCTCCGCCATGATCCTTCAGAAGATGAAGGAAACGGCTGAATCCTACCTCGGTGAAAAGGTCGAGAAGGCCGTCATCACCGTACCGGCCTACTTCAACGACGCTCAGCGCCAGGCAACCAAGGATGCCGGCAAGATCGCCGGCCTCGAAGTGCTGCGCATCATCAACGAGCCGACTGCAGCAGCCCTTGCCTATGGCCTCGACAAGAAGGACGGCAAGACGATCGCCGTTTATGACCTTGGCGGCGGCACCTTCGATATCTCGGTTCTCGAAATCGGCGACGGCGTCTTCGAAGTGAAGTCGACCAACGGCGACACCTTCCTCGGCGGTGAAGACTTCGACATGCGTCTGGTCCAGTACCTCGCCGGCGAATTCAAGAAGGAACAGGGCATCGACCTGAAGAATGACAAGCTCGCTCTTCAGCGCCTGAAGGAAGCTGCCGAAAAGGCCAAGATCGAGCTGTCCTCGTCGCAGCAGACCGAAATCAACCTGCCGTTCATCACGGCTGACGCTTCCGGTCCGAAGCACCTGACGATGAAGCTGACCCGCGCCAAGTTCGAAGCGCTTGTCGACGACCTGATCCAGCGCACCGTTGCGCCGTGCAAGGCCGCCCTCAAGGACGCGGGCGTCTCGGCTGCCGAGATCGACGAAGTCGTTCTCGTCGGCGGCATGAGCCGCATGCCGAAGGTGCAGGAAACCGTCAAGCAGCTGTTCGGCAAGGAGCCGCACAAGGGCGTGAACCCGGATGAAGTGGTGGCCATGGGCGCTGCCATCCAGGCCGGCGTTCTGCAGGGCGACGTCAAGGACGTTCTGCTGCTCGACGTGACCCCGCTGTCGCTCGGCATCGAAACGCTCGGTGGCGTCTTCACCCGCCTGATCGAACGCAACACGACGATCCCGACCAAGAAGTCGCAGACCTTCTCGACCGCCGACGACAACCAGTCGGCCGTGACGATCCGCGTCTCCCAGGGCGAGCGTGAAATGGCGGCCGACAACAAGCTGCTCGGCCAGTTCGACCTCGTCGGCATTCCGCCGGCACCGCGCGGCATGCCGCAGATCGAAGTCACCTTCGACATCGACGCCAACGGCATCGTGCAGGTTTCGGCCAAGGACAAGGGCACCGGCAAGGAGCACCAGATCCGCATCCAGGCATCCGGTGGTCTCTCCGACGCCGACATCGAGAAGATGGTCAAGGACGCCGAAGCCAATGCCGAAGTCGACAAGAAGCGCCGCGAGGGTGTCGAAGCCAAGAACCAGGCCGAAAGCCTGATCCACTCCAGCGAGAAGTCGCTGAAGGATTACGGCGACAAGGTTTCGGAAACCGACCGCAAGGCGATCTCCGACGCGATCGCAGCGCTGAAGACCGCCGTCGAAGCTTCCGAGCCGGACGCCGAGGACATCAAGGCCAAGACCAACACGCTCATGGAAGTTTCCATGAAGCTCGGCCAGGCGATCTACGAAGCGCAGCAGACGGAAGCCGCCCATGCGGATGCCGCTGCGGACGCTGCCCGTGACGGCGATGTCGTCGATGCCGACTACGAAGAAGTCAACGACGAGGACGACCGCAAGCGTTCGGCCTAAGTCGCCCTTCGAACAGACGAAAAGCCCGGGTTCGCCCGGGCTTTTTTGTTGGCCGCTTGGTCTGACGCGACGGGCAAATGTGGCGAGAGGGGCCGCGCCGCGCGGCAAACGTTACTTTTCCGACAAAAAACCGCATCTACCGCCGTTCGGGCTATGGTATCGCGCTTCAAGGTTTACTAAATCGGTGGCAAGGTAAACGGGCAGCCGCCGAGCCTTCGCGCTGGCACGCCTTGTCAACAGGACAATCTTCGACGAATGAAACGTGATCTGTACGAAACGCTTGGGGTTGCCAAGAATGCCGATGAGAAGGAGCTGAAGAGCGCCTTCCGCAAACTCGCGATGAAGTATCACCCGGACAAGAACCCCGGCGACGCGGCAGCAGAGAAGACCTTCAAGGAAATCAACGAAGCCTACGAGATGCTCAAGGACCCGCAGAAGCGGGCGGCCTACGATCGTTACGGTCACGCGGCCTTCGAGCAGGGCGGCATGGGCAATGGCTTCGGCGGCGCCGGCGCGGGCGCAGGCGGCTTCTCCGACATCTTCGAGGACATCTTCGGCGAGATGATGGGCGGCGGACGCCAGCGGCGCTCGTCAGGCGGTCGCGAACGCGGCGCCGATCTTCGCTACAACATGGAGATTTCGCTCGAGGAAGCCTTCGCCGGCAAGACCGCGCAGATCCGCGTTCCGACCTCGATCACCTGCGACGTCTGCACCGGCTCCGGCGCCAAGCCCGGCACCAGCCCGAAAACCTGCGGCACCTGTCACGGCTCCGGCCGCGTTCGCGCAGCCCAGGGCTTCTTCTCGATCGAGCGCACCTGCCCCACCTGCGGCGGGCGCGGCCAGACGATCACCGATCCCTGCGGCAAGTGCCACGGCCAGGGCCGCGTCACCGAAGAGCGCACGCTCTCGGTCAACATTCCGGCCGGCATCGAGGACGGCACCCGCATTCGCCTTTCCGGCGAAGGCGAAGCCGGGCTTCGCGGCGGACCGGCGGGCGACCTCTACATCTTCCTTTCGGTCAGACCGCATGAGTTCTACCAGCGCGATGGCGCCGATCTCTATTGCAGCGTGCCGATCTCGATGACGACGGCTGCCCTTGGCGGCAAGTTCGACGTGACCACGCTCGATGGCACCAAGTCGCGCGTCACGGTTCCCGAGGGTACCCAGGCCGGCAAGCAGTTCCGCCTCAAGGGCAAGGGCATGCCGGTGCTGCGCTCGGCCCAGTCCGGCGACCTCTACATCCAGATCCAGATCGAAACGCCGCAGAAGCTGACCAAGCGCCAGCGCGAGCTGCTGCAGGAATTCGAGCAGATCTCGTCCAAGGACAACAATCCGGAATCGACGGGCTTCTTTGCCCGGATGAAGGATTTCTTCGATACGCTGAGCGACTGAAGCTTCGAGCCTGACGACTTCTACAACGCCGCGCGCCGGAAACGGTTGCGCGGCGCGTCTATTTCAGAGCAGGGCCGTGAGCTGCCACAGCCCGGCCAAAACGAGCGCTACCCCTGCGATGCGGGACAGGATCCTGCCGCCGGGCACGACCTTCTCCGCCAGAACGAAGATGGCGATCGCGGCGATCCACAGCACGTTCATCACCCCGCCGACGAACAGCAGCGCCATCAGCGCCCAGCAGCAGCCGACGCAATAAAGCCCGTGCCGTACACCGAGGCCGAAGGCGCCGACCGCCTTCCGACGAAAGCCGCCGTGGTTCTGTATGAAAAGCAGCGGCGCCTGGCACTGGCTGAGGCAGCGATCCTTGAGCGGCGTGAACTGGAACAGGCCGACGGCAATCAGCACGATGCCGCTGAGAACCGCACTGGCACTGGCAAGCGCCGGTGTGAACAACAGTGCGCGATCGAGCAGCCATTGCCCGAGAACAGCGACGAGCGCGAACAGGATCCATGCCGACAGGTAGCCGATGGCAAAGAAGCCGGTGGCGGCAAAGGGCTTGCCCTGTTGCGCCGCCTGGCGGCCGACACGGGCATAGAGCAGGATCATCGGCGTCGCCGACGGCACCATCATACCCACCATCATGACGGCCCACATGATGAAGGCATAGGCGAAGGTTGCCGCGGTCCAGGGACCGACGGCCGCCGCTGACACGGATGTCATCGCCCCCTTTTGCGTTTCCATCGGCGTGCTCATCGGCATGTCCATGGGCATATCCATGGCCGAGCCCATATCCATGCTGCCGTGGGACGCCGGAGCAGCGGCCATATCCATGGCCGATGCCAGCCAGAGAATGTAGATCCAGCTGATTGCCGCCAACGTAACCAGCGCCGCCGCGACGATCGCGCGGTCGCGTCTGAGCAGGGTTTCAAGCGCCGTATCCCTCATCGACGTCAGTGGATCACGCCGCTTTCGGTCAGGTGCATCCGCGCGAAATGGGCGTGCGAATCCACCAGCGCCAAGGTCAGCGGTCCCTTCGTCTCGGCCCACCCGCGCCCGACTTCGCAAAGATCGTATTCAAATCCCTGCGGGAGATTGATGCGCGCCTGATGCGCGACGCCGGTCACCGGATTGAGGATCGGTTCGCCGCGTGCAGCGATCCAGCCCGGCACATTCAGCCGCGCCAGACGGCCGCTGACATCGACCTCTAAATCGATCTCGGCAAAGACCGGGTCGTACATGGTTTCGAAGGTCGTTGCGAAGACCTGGAAAAAGGTCGCGCCAGGCTCCGTGTCCTCCCCGCTCATGATGCGCAGAAGCGCCCCACGCTGCGCGTCGGAGGCCCGAACATCGACGATCGGCACCACCTTCCCTCTCCCCTCGTGAATGGCGCCCGGCCAGGCGGCTATCAGGCCGCCACGAAGCCCATCCAGTCGGGTGTCGCCGTGATAGCCTTCCTCGATCTCGAAGGCACCGACGGCGCTGCAGTGGCCTTGCGTCGGCAATGCATTGAATTGGCAGGGGCAGCCATAGGCGCAATTGCAATGAATGAATTCGCGCCCCTTCATCATCCATCTCACACTCGTCATCGTCTCCTCCCGGGATCTGATCGGTGTTCGTCTCGCGGAACTCTCCGCGAACGGATGCCTTTTATTAGATCGCGAAAATATACTCCTCTCCTCTACCAATGCCAACGCTCGTCGGCACGTCGGCGCCGCGGATCCATGGGACCCGCGGCGCTCAAAAACGCACACCGAGGTTTTTCAGATCGTGGGCAGGAACGCCACTAGAGGGTGGCCATGCCGCCGTCGACGATCAGTTCGGCGCCGACGGTGAAGGTGGCTTCGTCGGAGGCGAGGAAGACGACCGCCTTGGCGATCTCGCTCGCATCGCCAAAGCGGCCAAGCGGAATCTGCGCGGCGATGGCATCGACGACCTGCTTGTTTTCCTCGGGCGTCGGAGCGTGGCCGTCATGGAGCGGCGTGCGGATCGGTCCGGGGCTGACGGCGTTGACGCGGATGCCGCGGCCAATCAGTTCGCCGGACAGCGTGCGGGCCAGCGACAGCAGGCCCGCCTTGGTCAGCGCATAGACGCTCGAGGTCGGCATGCCGATATGGGCATTGATCGAGGTATTGAGCACGACCGAGGCGCGCTTCGAGAACACCGGCAGCAGCGCCTGGATCAGGAAATACGGGCCCTTGACGTTGATGGCGATCGACCGGTCGAAGCTTGCCTCATCCCACTGCTCGATCGGCTGCAGCTTGGCGATGCCGGCATTGACGAACAGGATGTCGAGCGTGCCGAAGGCGGCACGGATCTTTTCAGAGACAGCAGCCTGGCCCGCGACATTGCCGGCATCGGCCTCGATGATGAACGCGGCCTCGCCAAGGACGGCGCGGGCTTCGGCGATGTTCTTCGGGTTGGTGCCGGTGACGGCGACCCTTGCGCCTTCGGCGATGAACTGACGCGCGGTTTCGAGACCGATCCCGCTGGTGCCGCCGGTGATGAGCGCCGTCTTGTTCTGCAAACGTGACATGATGAAAGTCCTCTCGTTGAGTTGAAGAGGAGGCCGGTTCGGCTGGAGCCGTCGTCCTCGAATGCACACAGATATGGCGGAAAACGATCGTTCGGATTAGTCTTCCAATGTTGGAACTGAAATTCGGGAAAGCCGAACGATGATGAAGATCGAAGGAATAGCGGCCTTTGTTGCGGTCGCCGAAGCCGGCTCGATCAGCGAAGCGGCGCGCCGCCTGCGCCTGTCGAAATCCGTCGTCAGCGAAAGAGTGGCCGAACTGGAGCGCGGACTCAACGCCACCCTGCTCCATCGCACGACGCGCAAGCTGACGCTCACCGAGGACGGCATCGCCTTCCGCGAGCGAGCCGTCCGGATCGTGAGTGAAGTGCAGGCGGCGGCCAGCGATCTTGCCGAGCGCCGCGGGCTTCTGACGGGACCGCTCAGGATCGCAGCGCCCGTCAGCTTCGGCCGCCTCCATCTCGGCCCGGCGCTCTACCCGTTCCTGGCGAAGCATCCGGAAATCGAATTGACGCTCGACCTTGACGACCGCCGGGTGGACGCTGCCTCCGAGGGCTATGACGCGATCGTTCGCCACGGCACGATCGCCGACTCTCGACTGGTGGTCTGGAAGCTTGCGAGAAGCCGGCGCCTGCTCGTCGCTTCTCCCGATTATCTCGATCGCCACGGCACCCCGGCGTCGCTTGGCGAACTCGAAGGCCATCGCGGCATCTTCTACACCAATCGCGGAGCGGCCGACTGGCGGTTCGAGGGGCCCTCAGGCGCAACGATCGTGCGGGCGCGCCTGGCGCTTGGCATGAACAATGGCGACATGCTGCACGACGCCGCCGTTGCCGGGCTCGGCATTGCGCTACTGCCTGCCTTCATCGCCGGCCCGGCCGTGCGTGATGGGCAACTCCGGGAGATCGAAGTCGGACTGCGCCCGGAGGCGGAATTCATCTATATGGCGCACCCGGAAGGCCGGCGCGTCTCGGCCAAGCTCAGAGCCATTGCCCAGCACCTGAAAGAGGCTTTCGGCGATCCCCCCTATTGGGACCCGTGAGGCGCGCCCGCAACCCCGGCGTAATCGTTGCCGGCGACGATTGCTCGCCGATTGCCGGTCAAGTCTCGACGGAAGCTTGATCGAAACCGGCTGGCATTCGCATCGCACCCATCGCAACCAGGGATAGTCTTCCTATCTTTCACCATGCGGACCTTCTTTCTGAACTGGATCGTCGCCATGACGCTTGGCACCTCAGCCCATGCGGGCTCCCTCTCCACGGCCCCGACCGATGCCGAAATTCAGGAAATCCTGACCGACCGGATCGACAGGCAGCAGCAGTCGATCGGCATCGTCGTCGGCATCATCGACGCCAATGGCCGGCGCATCGTTGCGCACGGTCATCCGGCCAAGGGCGACCCGCGCCCGGTCGACGGGCAGACCGTGTTCGAGATCGGTTCGGTCACCAAAGTCTTCACCGCGCTGCTGCTCGCCGACGCGGTAGAAGAAGGCACGCTGCGCCTCGATACGCCCGTCTCGACGTTACTCCCTGCAGGTGCGACGATGCCCGACGACAAGCAGGCTGCGATCACGCTGAAAGACCTGGCGACGCACATGTCCGGCCTGCCGCGGCTACCCAGCAATCTGGCGCCGGCCGACATGAGCAATCCCTATGCGGACTACGACGCCGCCAAGCTCCATGCCTTTCTTACGAGCCACAAGCCGCTGCGGCGCCCTGGCGTCGAGCACGAATACTCCAATCTCGGCGCAGGCCTTCTCGGCCACGTGCTCGCCTTGAAGGCCGGGCTTTCCTATGAAGAGCTCGTCGCCAGCCGCATCGCCGCGCCTCTCGGAATGAAAGACACGGCGATTACGCTGCGGCCCGACTGGTCCGGACGGCAGGCGAAGGGGCACGACGCGGCCCTGGAGCCGGTCAGCGATTGGGATCTCAACGCGCTGCAGGGCGCGGGTGCCCTGCGTTCCACCGCGGACGATCTTCTGATCTTCCTGGAGGCGGCCATGGGGAGAAAGCCATCGTCGCTGGCACCGGCCTTCGCTACCCTGCTCGCAACCCGGCAGCCGCTCGGCAATGGAGACGACGACCAGCAGGCGCTCGGCTGGGTCATCTCGGGCAAGGGCGACGAGCAATTCATCTGGCACAATGGTGGGACCGGTGGCTACCGATCCTTCGTCGGCTACCGTCCGTCGACGGGTGTCGGCGTGGTCGCCCTCTCCAATGCGTCGACCGACATCGGCGTCGACGACATCGGCCGCCATCTGCTGAATAGCAACGCTCCGCTTGCGCCTCCAACCGTCCGGCGCACGGCCGTAACGGTCGATCCGGCAAGCTACGATGCCTATCTCGGCACCTACCGGCTGGCACCTGGATTCGACCTGACGATCTTTCGCGATGGCAATCGGCTGTTTGCCCAGGCAACAGGCCAGGACCGGCTAGAAATCCTTCCGGAGGCCGAGCATCGCTTCTTTGCGAAGCTCATCGATGCGCAGATCAGCTTCACGGTAACCGGCTCTCGCGCCGAGAGCCTGACGTTGCATCAGGGCGGACGAGACAGTCCCGCGCCCCGGGTCGAGAAATAAGAAATGATGGGCGTCTCCCGCCAAATAGGCGGGAGACGCAGTGTGTTTCGATCAGAAGATCAGATCGATCAGGAAGTAGGCAAGAGCCGAGATCGCGGCCGCTGCCGGCATGGTGATGAACCAGGCAATGACGATATTGCCGGCAAGCCCCCAGCGGACCGCCGAGACGCGGCGGGCGGCACCCACGCCGATGATCGCACCGGTGATGGTGTGCGTCGTCGAAACCGGGATGCCGAGCCAGGTGGCGGCAAACAGCGTGATCGCTCCGCCCGTTTCGGCGCAGAAGCCCTGCATAGGGTTGAGCCTGGTGATCTTCGAGCCCATGGTGTGGACAATGCGCCAGCCGCCGAACAGCGTGCCGAGCGCGATCGCCGCCTGGCAGGTGATCACCACCCAAAAGGGCACGTAAAACTCCGAACCGAGATAGCCCTGCGAGAAGAGCAGAACAGCAATGATGCCCATGGTCTTCTGCGCGTCGTTGCCGCCGTGGCCGAGCGAATAGAGCGAGGCCGAGATGAACTGCATGATGCGGAAGGTGCGGTCGACGGCAAAGGGCGTCTGCCGCACGAAGAGCCAGGAGACGATCAACACCAGCATCAGCGCCAGGAAGAAACCGATCGCGGGCGACATGAAAATGGCGCCTACGGTCTTCAAAAGGCCGGTCCAGACGATGGAACTAAATCCGGTGCTGGCAAGGCCGGCGCCGACGAGGCCGCCGATCAGCGCGTGCGAGGAGCTCGACGGGATGCCGAAGAGCCAGGTGACGATGTTCCAGACGATCGCCCCCATGAGCGCTGAGAAGATCACCAGCGGCGTGACGATTCCGGGATCGATGATACCCTTGCCGAGCGTCTCGGCCACGTGCAGGCCGAAGAACAGGAAGGCGATGAAGTTGAAGAAGGCCGCCCACAGGACCGCATATTGCGGCCTGAGCACCCGCGTCGAAACGATCGTCGCGATGGAATTGGCGGCATCGTGCAGACCGTTCAGGAAGTCGAAGAACAGCGCGATGCCGATCAGCCCGACGAGCAACGGAAAGGCGAGCGTCGCATCCATCAGACGTTCTCGATCACGATGCCGCTGATTTCATTGGCGACGTCCTCGAAACGGTCGATGACCTTTTCCAGCTGGCCATAGATCTCGCTGCCGATGATATAGGCCATCGGGTTGCTCGCGCCGTAACGGTGGAACAGGTCCTTGAGACCCTGCTCGTGCAGTTCGTCGGAGTGTCCCTCGAGGCGGGTGACCTCCTCGGCGATGGCGATGAGGCGGTCGTGATTGACGCCGATGCGGTCGAGCAACGGCACAGCCTCGGCAATCAGATGCGCGGCCCGGCCGACGATCGTGCCCATTTCGCGCATGCCGGGGTCGAAGCTTTTCTGTTCGTAGAGCCGGATTGTCTTGACCGTCTTGTGCATCATGTCGATGGCATCATCCATCGACTGGATCAGATCCTTGATGTCCCCACGGTCGAAGGGCGTGATGAAGGACCGACGGACGGCCAGGAGCACATCGGCGGTGATATGATCGGCTTCATCTTCAAGCGCGACGATCCGGTCGCACTGTTTCTCCATGTCGTCGCCGCCGGCAAGCAGCTTGTCGAGTGCTTCGGCGGCACCGACGACGGTGAGCGAGTGTTTTGCGAAGAGGTCGAAAAAGCGATCCTCGCGGGGAAGTAGTTTGCGGAACCAAGCCAGCATCACAAATATGTCCATTCGTGGATTGTCATGAAACTGTCATATTTGACCGGAGCGCCCAAGAAAAGCACCTGATCCAAGGGGTTTGTCGCCTTTCCCCCGCCGAAATTGGCCAACTTGCACCGATATGGACATGCATGCCGTTTCACCTTGCCTTGGCGCCTGCTTTCGTCCTAGCTGCGCGCAACGTCGAATCCGGACTGCCGATGCCACATAAGGTCTTTCTCAACCGCCTGAAGCTCACGGAGTTCCGCAATTATTCGGCGCTCTCGCTGGAACTCGACCAGCGCCATGTGGTGCTGACGGGAGAGAACGGCGCCGGCAAGACCAACCTCATGGAGGCAGTCTCTTTCCTGTCGCCCGGGCGGGGCCTCAGGCGTGCGGCCTATGCCGACGTGACGCGCGTCGGCGCAAGCGACGGGTTTTCCGTCTTTGCCGACGTCGAAGGCATGGAAGGGCCGGTCGAGATCGGCACCGGCACCGCTGGTGCGACGGAAGGGCAATCCCGACGGCTGCGGCTCAACGGAACGCCGGCGTCGACCGTCGACGAATTGACGGATCACCTGCGTGTTCTCTGGCTGACGCCGTCGATGGACGGGCTCTTCACCGGCCCCTCGGCCGACCGGCGCCGGTTCCTCGACCGGCTGGTGCTTTCGCTCGATCCGGAGCATGGCCGGCGCGCCAGCGAATTCGACCGGGCGATGCGCAGCCGCAACCGCCTGCTCAGCGAATTTCGGCCGGACCCGGCGTGGCTGACGGCCATCGAGCGCGAGATGGCCGGTCTCGGCGTGTCGATGGCGCTGGCGCGGCAGGAAATGCTCGGCCTATTGACCGCGCTCGTCGAACGGAATGTGGACGACACCGTCTTCCCGTCGGCGCATCTGGCGCTTTCCGGTTTTCTCGACGGTGAAGGCCATCGCCCGGCCTATGATCTCGAAGAACAATATCTGGGGATGCTGCGCGACGGGCGCCCGCGCGACGCAGCGGCGGGCCGTACGCTCGACGGACCGCACCGGAGCGATCTGCTCGTGCGCCACCGCGACAAGGATATGGAGGCGGCGCGGTGTTCGACCGGGGAGCAAAAGGCCTTGCTCGTCGGCCTGGTGCTGGCGCATGCGCGCCTCGTCGGCGACATGACCGGCCACGCACCGATCCTGTTGCTCGACGAGATCGCAGCCCATCTCGACGTCAACCGGCGTGCGGCCCTGTTCGACCTCGTCGATGGCCTCGGCGGCCAGGCCTTCATGACCGGCACGGACCAGGCAATGTTCGAAGCACTTGGCGAGCGCGGCCGCTTCCTGACCGTTTCGCACGGAAGCGTAACGGGATAGAAATGAGCGGGATGAGGACAAGTGTTTGCGGTTTTGCGTCCCTAACTCACTCCAACCAGATGGATCATTGTGATCCAAAGGCCGGCCGCCCCGGCCGAGCCGGATGAAGAGGACGCGGTGATGACCGTTGAGAACAAGCTCGATCAATCGGAGATCTCCCGCTACGCCCGCCATATCGTGCTGCCGGAGATCGGCGGCGCGGGGCAGCAGAAACTCAAGGCCGCGCGTGTGCTGGTGATTGGCGCTGGAGGCCTGGGCGCCCCTGTCCTCTCCTATCTCGCGGCGGCAGGTATCGGGCGGATCGGCATCGTTGACGACGATACGGTGACGCTCTCCAATCTGCAGCGGCAGATTATCCACCGTACTGAGGATATCGATCGCGCCAAGGTCGAGCGGGCAGCCGAAGCGATTGCATCGCTCAATCCGCATGTCAGCGTTGACGAACACCGTCTCCGCCTCAATCCCGAGAATGCCGAGGCCCTGTTCCGGCAATATCACCTTGTGATCGACGGCTCGGACAATTTCGACACACGCTATCTCGCAGCCGATACGGCGGCGGCAGTGGGCATTCCGCTGGTGACCGGTGCCGTCGGCCGCTTCGACGGATCGCTGACCGTGCTGATGCCCTACACCGCCGGCGCCGATGGACGGCCGAACCCCTCTTACCGTGATCTCTTCCCGGAACCGCCACCGGCCGGCGTCGTGCCTTCCTGCGCCGAGGCAGGCATTGTCGGCGCACTGACGGGCGTCATCGGTACATTGCAGGCGATGGAAGCGATCAAGGTCATCGCCGGTTTCGGCGAGCCACTCGTCGGGCGGCTCTTGATGTATGACGCGCTGACGGCGCAGTTCAACACCATCCGCTATCGTCACAGAGCGTAGGCCGACCATGGTGCAGATCTTTCGCATCGACGGAACATTCGAACGGCACGAGGAACTGCTGGCGCTGATCCTTGGTGCCTTCTTCTACATGGACGGGCTGATCGATCCGCCGTCATCAGCACATGCATTGAACATCGAAACGCTCTGCCAGAAGATCGATGACGAGATCGCCTTCGGCGTCAGCGACGATGAACGGCTCGTCGGCTGCATCTTCTGCAAGCCTGAAGCCGATTGTCTCTACATCGGCAAGCTCGCGGTTGCCCCGCAGACACAAGGAAAGGGCGTCGGCCGGTTGTTGCTCGCCGAAGCGGAGGCGACGGCGCGCGCGCTCAGCCTGCCCGCGCTACGGCTGCTCACCCGCATCGAACTCACCGGTAACCACCGCGCCTTTGCTGCCTGGGGCTTCGTCCAGAGCGGCACCATGTGTCATCCGGGATTTACCCGGCCGACAGCGATCGAGATGCGCAAGACGCTCTAGCTTCCGAGTTTGAGCGGCCCGACGGACAACCGCACGACAGGGCCGTGCGGCGTTTCACGGTCAGTCGCGGCCCGGCAGCACCCGGTCCGGCGGACGGTGGCCGTCGAAGAAGGTGCGGATGTTGATCACCACCTTGTCGCCCATGTCGACGCGGCCTTCGAGCGTCGCCGAGCTCATATGCGGCAAGAGCACGACCTTGCCTTCGCCGGCGAGCTTGATCAGCTTCGGATTGACGGCCGGCTCGTTCTCGAAGACGTCGAGGCCTGCGCCGGCGATCTTGCCTTCACGCAGGGACTTGATCAGCGCCGTCTCATCGATGATGCCGCCGCGGGCGGTGTTGACGATGTAGCTGTCCGGTCGCATCAGTGCCAGCCTACGGGCCGAGAGCAGGTGATAGGTCGCCGGCGTCGACGGGCAGTTGACCGAGACGATATCGACGCGGGCAAGCATCTGGTCGAGGCTGTCCCAGTAGGTCGCCTCCAGCATCTCTTCGGTTTCCGCCTTCACCCGGTGGCGGTTGTGATAGTGGATCGAAAGGCCGAAGGCCTTGGCGCGGCGCGCGACGGCAGTGCCGATCCGGCCCATGCCGACGATGCCGATGCGCTTGCCGGCAATGCGGCGGCCGAGCATCCAGGTCGGCGACCAGCCAGCCCACTCGCCCTTGCGATCGGTCAGGATCTGCGCACCTTCGGCAAGCCGGCGCGGCACCGCAAGGATCAGCGCCATCGCCATGTCAGCCGTGTCCTCGGTCAGCA
The DNA here is from genome assembly GCF_052115125.1 of Ensifer sp. 2TAB8. Lineage (NCBI taxonomy): Bacteria > Pseudomonadati > Pseudomonadota > Alphaproteobacteria > Hyphomicrobiales > Rhizobiaceae > Ensifer > Ensifer sp. 2TAB8. The sequence continues at coordinate 1,089,763 of NZ_JBFRGB010000001.1, forward strand.
CGTTCGGCGTGTTGGTGACGGTGATACCCTTGCGTGCAGCCGCGTCGACATCGATGTTGTCCACGCCATTCGAAAAGCTGGCGATCAGTTTCAGCTGCGGGCCGGCCTGCTCGATCAGCGCCGCGTCGATGCGATCGGTCACCGTGGGCACCAGCACGTCGGCGCGTTTGACCGCGGCAACGAGTTCCGGCTGGCTGCGCGGCGTGTCGTCGATGTTGAGCTCCGCATCGAAGAGTTCGCGCATCCGCGTCTCGACGATGTCCGGCAATTTGCGGGTGATGTAGACCGTGGGCTTCTTCTTGCTTGTCATTGCTGCGACGGGCCTTGTTGACGGGTCCTTAACCAAGTTGGGCGATACTTTCTCCCTGTAGCCGCAATTTCTACCAGACCCCACCGGGAAGACAAACAAAACTCGCGTCGTCATCCCCGCGATTTCAGTCCGCGGAGCGGGGCCCGAATGAACTGCGCCTGCATAAGCTACTGCATGTTTCCCTTGGTCGTCACCGATTGAAGGACAAAACATGCAGCAACTCAAAGTGCTGCAGCGGCCTTTGTGCGCCTCACTACATACGCGGCGCTACAGGGCCACGGAAAATGAGCTTCGTCATGCGTCACATCATTTCCAGATTCTCGCTCTCGTTGATTGCCGCGTGCCTTGGCGCCGGGATCATGACATCGGCCGCTTACGCTCAGGCCGCCAAGGGCGCCAGCGGGCTGCCGCTGCCGCGCTTCGTCAGCCTGAAGTCCAAGAGCGTCAATCTCCGCATCGGCCCGAGTGTCGATTACGCGGTCGCCTTCCGCTACATGAAGCCCGGCGTGCCGGTGGAAATCATCCAGGAATACGATAACTGGCGCCGCATCCGCGACGCCGACGGCACCGAAGGCTGGGTCAACCAGGCGCTGCTTTCCGGCGACCGTACAGCTGTCGCCGCACCGTGGATGCGCGGCAAGGGCGAAGGCGTCTTCGTCAACATGCGCCGTGATCCGCAGGGCACCGCCCCGATCACCGCCCGCATGGAGCCTGGCGTGATCGTGCGTGTCGGCGAATGCAATGGCGACTGGTGCCATGTCGAGACGCAGGGCGTAGAAGGCTGGATCGCCCAGAGCGAGATCTGGGGCGCCTATCCGGGCGAGGCCTTCAAGTAAGGCCGCACGCCCGTCTTTCACAAAACTCAATCCGGACGAATCAGGCGAGACCGGCCTGCTTGGCAGCCTTCTCCAGGGAGACCATCGGCCGCGGTCCGATCTGGCCGATGACGATGCCGGCGGCCAGATTGCCGAGCCTGCTGCAGTCTTCGAGCGAGCGCCCGGTCGTGTAGCCGTGCAGGAAGCCCGCGGCATAGAGATCGCCGGCACCGGTCGTATCGACGACCTGAGCGATCGGCGTTGCGTCGACCCTAACCCGTTCGTCGCCACGCACGACCACCGAGCCTTCTTCGCTCAGCGTCACGGCAGCAAGCTTGCAATCCTTCGACAGCTTTTCCAGCGCCAGATCGAAGTCCTCGGTCTCGTAGAGCGCCAACGCTTCCTGCCGGTTTGCGAAGACGATATCGACCGTGCCCGAACGCATGAGCTCAAGGAACTCGTCGCGATAGCGGTGAACGCAGAAGCTGTCGGAGAGCGTGATCGCGGTTTCGCGGCCGTTGTCGTGGGCGATCCGAGCGGTCTCGCGGATGGCATCCTTGGCGCGTGGCGGATCCCAGAGATAGCCTTCGAAATAGGTGACCTTGGACTGGGCGACGACGTCGGCCTCGACATCCTCGGGACCAAGTTCCACACAGGCGCCGAGATAGGTGTTCATCGAGCGCTCGCCGTCTTCGGTCACGAAAATCATCGAGCGTGCGGTCGGCGGCACGCTTTCGAGCGGCTTCGTCTCGAAGTAGACGCCCTGGGCGCGGATGTCGTGAGCGAAGATCTCGCCGAGCTGGTCACTCGCGATCTTGCCGAAATAGGCGGCACGGCCGCCAAGGCTGGCGACACCGGCTGCCGTATTGCCGGCGCTGCCACCGGAGGCTTCCACCGCCGGGCCCATGCGCGAGTACAACAACTCGGCCCGTTCGGCATCGATGAGGTTCATGGCGCCCTTTATGATGCCGTTTTCATTGAGAAAGGCATCGTCGCAGCGCGCGATGATATCAACGATGGCATTGCCGATCGTCAGCACGTCGTATTTTGTCATGAACCTCGTCCGGTCTCCGTGATGGCCGGTGTTCGTTAATACCGGTTTTCCGGCCATTTGGAAGACAAAAGACGCGTGCCTTATGCTTCAAGCCGTAGGAAGCGCACTTTCATCGTAAGCGGCGGCGAATTCGGCGCTTGGCGGGATCGGCTTGATGACATCGATCAGTACGCCGTTCGGGTCGGCGGTGATGAAATGGCGCTGGCCGAAGTCCTCGTCCCGCAATGTCTTCAGGATCGGCAGGCCGGCGGTAAGTGCTTGCGCATAGATGCGATCCGGATCCTCGACCTCGAAATTCAGGAGAAGGCCACGGGTGGGTGCGCGCGCCTCCTCGGGGATCGTCTCGTGGCGATAGTCGAGCACGGCCAGCGTCACGTGTTCGTCCTCGGCCGACTGGAGATGCACATACCAGTCGCTGGTAAAGAGCGCCTGGAAGCGGAAGTGCTCGATGTAGAAGGCAGCGGTGGCGGCAACGTCTGCCGTCATGATGACAGGATAGTAGCTCGTTGATTTCATGGCTTTCCCTCGCACTCGCAATATCATACAGTCTGTATGTATCTAATTAACATACAGGCTGCATGTATGCAACAGGAAACCTCCCGTCGCTCCAACCGCGAACGCTCCGATACGACGCGCGCCGCGATCCTGGACGCCGCCCGGGACCTCTTCGTCACCCGCGGGTACGCCGATACCTCGACGCCGGACATCGTCGCCGCCGCCGGATTGACCCGCGGCGCGCTCTATCACCACTTCGAGGACAAGAAGGCGCTGTTCCGCGCCGTGGTGGAGCGGGAGGCTGGCGCCGTGGCGGCATCGATCGAGCAGGCGACGTCAGGCGACCTCTCGGCCCGAGAGGCACTGAAGGTCGGCGCCCGCGCCTATTTCGGCGCCATGCGTGAGCCGGGCCGGATCCGTCTGCTTTTGCTCGATGGACCGGCGGTGCTCGGCAAGCAGGAGATGATGGCGATCGATGCGGCCAATGCCCAGAGAACGCTCGAGGAAGGGATTGCCGAGGCAATGGCTCCGGCCACCGTTTCGGCCGACAGGCTGTCGGCCATGGCTTCGCTGCTATCGGCCGCCTTCGACCGCGCGGCACTCGACATTGCCGACGGCGGCTCGACGGAGATTTATGCGGAAACGATCAGCACGCTGATCGACCGGATGGTTTCGGCCTGACCGTTAGCCAGCAGCGGAGATGATTTGCGGCGGCAGTTCGACCAGCGGCGCCGGGATGTCGCAGGTCTTTTCCGGCGACTTGCAGAGATCGGCGATGACGCAGCGTTCGCACTCGGGCTTGCGCGCCTTGCAACAATAGCGCCCGTGCAGGATCAGCCAGTGATGGGCATGGTAGAGATATTCGTCCGGAATGATCTTGATCAGCTTGTCTTCCACCTCGTCCGGGGTCTTGCCCGGCGCCAGACAGATCCTGTTGGCGATGCGCAGGATGTGGGTGTCGACGGCGATCGTCGATTGGCCGAAAGCCATGGAGAGCACGACATTGGCGGTCTTGCGGCCGACCCCCGGAAGGGTCACCAGTTCTTCGCGCGTGCGCGGCACTTCGCCGCCGAAATCGCGGATCAGCATCTCGCTGAGGGCGATGACGTTCTTCGCCTTGTTGCGATAAAGGCCGATGGTCTTGATATAGTCCCGAACCTTCTCTCCCCCGAGCGCCAGCATCTTCTCCGGCGTATCGGCGACCGCGAAGAGCGCGCGTGTCGCCTTGTTGACGCCGGCATCGGTCGCCTGCGCCGAAAGCGCCACGGCGACGACCAGCGTGAACGGATTGACGTGCTCCAGCTCACCCTTTGGCTCCGGCCGCTGGATCGAGAAGCGGCGGAAGATCTCCTTGAGCTCGTCCTGGCTATAGAGGTTCTTCACGCGTGGCGCGGCGCGGCGTGCAGTCGCCGACTTCGGTTTTGCGGCGCCAACGGGCAATTTCGGCTTCACGTTTTTCATGATGCATCTATAGTCAAAGGTCATGATAAATGGCAACGCCACCACCCCGCCCGAGGATGCGCCGGTCTTCACCGCCGAGCTCACGCCCTATCGTTCGCTCGGACGCCGAGGTTTCAAAGTCTTCTTCCTGATTGCCGGGCTTTTGAGCCTCGTGCATGTCGTCGTTTTCTTCATCATCGGCGCCTGGCCGGTCGTGTTCTTCTTCGGTCTCGACTACCTGTTGCTGTTCGGCGCCTTCTGGCTGAACAACCGCTCGGCACTCAGCCGCGAGGAGGTCAGCGTTTCCCGGACCGACGTTTCGGTGCGTAAGTTCACCCCTTCCGGGCAGATCACCGAACACCGCTTCAATCCCTTCTGGGCGCGTTTCAACGTCGCCCGGCATCAGGAGATAGGCATCGTCTCGATGACGATCAGCGGCGGTGGCCGCCGAACCGACATCGGTTCGTTTCTTAATCGCGACGATCGCGAGACCTTCGCACTCGCGCTCTCGGGTGCGCTTGCGACCGTTCGCCGCCGCTGACGCCCGCTGATCGACCAATGGGGTGCAAATCCTCGCATTCACTCAAGTTTCGGGTGGTTGCGGGCGCTGCCAAATGGTTACCTGTGGCATGACAGGAGATGAGCCATGAACATTGCGACATCCGTACCCACAGACATCACGCCGAAAGGCACCGATTACGATACGGTTAGCCGCGTGATCGAAATGCTGACCGAGGATTATCGCGACCAGCCGTCGCTCGAAGCCGTGGCGCAGCGCCTGAAGCAGTCGCCGACGCAACTCCAGAAAGTTTTCACCCGCTGGGCCGGACTTTCTCCGAAAGCCTTCCTCCAGGCCGTGACGCTCGACCATGCCAAGCGGCTGCTGCGCCAGGAGGACATGCCGCTGCTGGAAACCAGCATCGAGGTCGGACTGTCGGGGCCGAGCCGCCTGCACGACCTGTTCGTCACCCATGAGGCGATGTCTCCAGGAGAATGGAAGGCGCGCGGCGAGGGTCTGACGATCCGCTACGGCTACCACCCCTCGCCCTTCGGAACGGCGCTCGTCATGATCACCGAACGCGGACTTGCAGGCCTTGCCTTCAACGATTCCGGCGGCGAGCAGGCAAGCTTCGAGGACATGGCACAACGTTGGCCCAACGCCCGCTACATCGAGGACAGTGCGGCCACGGCCCAATATGCCGCGCGCATCTTCGACCCCTCGCGCTGGCGCCAGAACGAGCCGCTGCGCATTTTCCTGATCGGCTCCGATTTCCAGATCCGGGTCTGGCAAGCGCTGTTGAAGATTCCGCTCGGCTGCGCCACCACCTATTCGAACATCGCCGGGCAGATCGGCCAGCCGACGGCGTCGCGCGCCGTGGGCGCTGCGGTCGGGCGCAACCCGATTTCTTTCGTCGTTCCCTGCCATCGCGCACTCGGCAAGAGCGGGGATCTCACCGGTTATCACTGGGGGCTGACACGCAAGCGCGCCATCCTCGGCTGGGAAGCCGGCAAGGCGGCCGACGGCACGATTTGATACCTGAAGCCCGGTATCGCCAGCAGACAAAAAAGGGGCGCTCAGCGCCCCTTCTTCATTTCCGATTATGCCAAAGCTCAGTGAGCGCCGGACATGTCACCCAGCACTTCCTTTGAAGCGACGGTCGAATTGGCGTTGAGCTTGTAAACTATCGGCACGCCCGTCGCGAGGTTGAGCTTCAGGATCTCTTCCTTTGTCAGGCGATCGAGCACCATGACCAACGAGCGGAGCGAGTTGCCGTGGGCGGCAACCAGGACCTTCTGGCCGGAGAGTACGCGCGGTAGGATCTCGGTCAGGTAGTAGGGCCAGACGCGCGCGCCGGTGTCGCGCAGGCTTTCGCCGCCCGGAGGCTGAATGTCGTAGGAGCGGCGCCAGATATGCACCTGCTCTTCGCCCCACTTCTCGCGTGCGTCGTCCTTGTTGAGGCCCGACAGGTCGCCGTAGTCGCGCTCGTTGAGCGCCTGGTCGCGGATCGTTTCGAGCGAGGACTGGCCGACGGCATYGAGCACGAACTGGCAGGTGCGCTGGGCGCGGACAAGATCCGAGGTGAAGGCGATATCGAACTTGATGCCGTAGTCGGCAAGTGCCTTGCCGCCGGCCTTGGCTTCCTCGACGCCGAGTTCCGTCAGGTCCGGATCACGCCAGCCGGTGAACAGGTTCTTCAGGTTCCAGTCGCTCTGGCCATGCCGGACAAGGACGAGAGTACCGCTCATGTCGAATCCCCCCTTGAGGCTTGTGAGAGAGAGGGTCAGCTGAGCCCGAGAACATCGAGCATGGAGTAGAAACCGGGTTTCTGGCTGCGTGCCCACAGTGCTGCCGTGACGGCGCCGCGTGCGAAGATCGAACGATCCGTCGCGCTGTGCGAGAGGGTCACCTGCTCGCCTTCCCCGGCGAGAATGACCGAATGCTCACCGATCACCGAGCCGCCGCGCAGCGTCGCAAAACCGATCGTGCCAGCCGGGCGCGGGCCCGTATGGCCGTCACGCACGCGCACCGAATTGTCGGCAAGGCTGATGCCACGTCCTCTAGCCGCGGCTTCGCCGAGAAGCAGCGCCGTGCCCGAGGGCGCATCGACCTTGTGCTTGTGGTGCATTTCGAGGATTTCGATATCCCAGTTGGCCGGGCCGAGCGCACGCGCCGCCTTCTCCGTCAGCACGCCGAGCAGGTTCACGCCGAGGCTCATATTGCCCGACTTGACGATGCGGGCGTGACGAGCCGCGGCGCGGATCTTCGCGTCATCGTCGACCGAACAGCCGGTGGTACCGATGACATGGACGATGCGGGCCTGGGCTGCGAGGCCGGCAAACTCGACGGTGCCTGCGGGCGCCGTGAAATCAAGCACGCCTTCTGCATCGACGAAGGCTTCGAGCGGCTGGTCGGTAACCGGCACGCCGATCGGCCCGAGACCGGCCACTTCGCCGGCATCACGGCCGATGAAGGGAGAACCCGGACGTTCGATTGCGGCATGCAGGCGCACGCCCTCCATCGCGTGAACCGTCCTTATCAGAGTCTGGCCCATACGGCCTGCAGCACCCACCACCACGAGCTTCATATCGGTTTCGCCCATCGGTGATTTCCTTTTTGTCCGCGTTGGAGCGTTCCGGTCAAAAGAACCGGGGACGCTCTGTCTCGTTGTTCTTACGCATTTCCGGACGCAAAACCGCTGCGCACTTTTTTGAAATGCTCTAGATTTCGGCGCCGGCCGGCGCTTCGGGCACATTGGCCTCTGGCGACTGGCCCTGGAGATTGTGGAGCCGAGCGTAGAGACCGTCCGGTCGCCGTGCAAGCTCGGCATGTGTGCCTTCCTCGACGACCGAACCATCCTTCATGACGATGATCTTGTCGGCGTTGACGACAGTCGACAGGCGATGCGCGATGACGATCACCGTGCGACCGTCCATGGCGTGGTCGAGCGCCTTCTGCACGGCGGCTTCCGATTCGGTATCGAGCGCCGAGGTAGCCTCGTCGAGCAGCAGGATCGGGGCGTTGCGCACGAGCGCACGGGCGATCGACAACCGTTGGCGCTGGCCGCCGGAGAGCGTCATGCCGTTTTCGCCGACCGGCGTATCGTAACCCTGCGGCTGCGCCAGAATGAAATCATGCGCGTAGGCAAGCCTCGCAGCGTCCTCGATCTCTGCATCGGTCGCATCGATGCGACCGTAGCGGATGTTGTCGCGGATCGACCCTTCAAAGAGGTAGGGTTGCTGCGAGACATAGGCGATGCCCTTGCGCAGCGACTGCTTGGTGACGTCGGCAATGTCCTGTCCATCGATCAGGATCTGGCCCGAAGCAGGATCATAAAACCGCGGAATGAGGCTGATGACCGTCGACTTGCCGGCGCCCGAAGGGCCGACGAGCGCTGTCGTCTTGCCGCCTTCGGCCACGAAGCTGACGCCTCTCAGAACCTCGTCGCCATTGGCGTATTGGAAGCGGACGTCGCGCAGCTCAACAGCCGCGTTCGTGACGGCCAGTTCCTTGGCGTCCGGCTTGTCGCGCTGATGCGGCACGGTATCGAGGATTTCGTAGACCATGCGGGCGTTGACGGCGGCCCGTTCCAGCGAGACCTGAAGCCGTGCCAGCCGGCGAGCCGGATCATAGGCCATCAGCAGGGCCACGACAAAGGCGAAGAAGGCGCCCGGCGGCACATCGGCATAGATCGCGCGGAAGGCGGAATAGGCAAGCACCGCGGAAATCGCGAGACCTGCGAAGGTTTCGGTCATCGGCGCCGTGCGCTCGCTCAAGCGCGCTATACGGTTGGCGCGGTTTTCGGCGCGATCGATGATCGTTTCGACCTTGCCGCGCAGTTCGCCTTCCATGGTGAAGGCCTTGACGATGGTGATGCCCTGGATGGTTTCCTGCATCGCGCCGAGAACGCGGCTATTGACCTCGATCGATTCGCGCGTGGCGGAACGCAAGCGCCTGGAAACGTAGCGCAGGCCGAGAAGCAATGGCGGCGCAGCGACGAAGACGATGATCGACAGCAGCCAATCCTTGGCGAACATGACGCCGACAAGACCGATCAGGGTCAAAAGATCGCGAGCAATCGACGTGACCGTCAGGTTGAGCACGTCGCGAATGCCGCTGACGTTCTGGCTGATCTGGGCTGCAAGCTGTGCCGAACGCGTCTCGTTGAAATAGCCGACGCTMAGCGCCATCAGGTGGGCATAGAGCCGGCGCTGGTAACGCGCGACGATGTTGTTGCCTATCTTCGACAGGGCAACAGCCTGGCCGTAAGTGGCAAAGCCGCGAAGCACGAAGGCGGCGAGGATCGCGCCGCAGACGAGCAGGACGATATCTGCACGCTTGTTGGCAAAGGCCTCGTTGATCACGGTCTCCATGATCGAGGCCGTGAAACCGGTTGTTGCTGCAACGACGGCCAGACAGGCGATGGCAAAAGCATAGCCGCGAATGTGGTCGCGACCGTTTTCTGCAATGACCCGTTTCAGAATTCCGCTGATCGTATCGGAATCGACCGCGTGCTGTTTTCTATTGCTGACGCTCAAAAAGCCCGTCTTCCCTGGACCCAATGTGGCGAGCCGGTTTCCGGCCCGACCTTTCCCGGGGCTCTATAGTGGTTTGGTATCGTTTTGGCGAGTCTTTGCGCGCGCCGGATGCTCAGCTTCTCCAGCGGCGTCCCTCCGTTGCAACACCGAAATCCCTCGGCGTGCGGGCAAAAGCGGCCAAACCGGAGAGCGCCGCCATCGGATGAATGACGGCAAAGGTCGGGATCGTCTTCATCAGCGCCGAGTGCGGCGCCTTGTCTTCGAAGGCAGCGCGGAACGGCGATTTCATGAGCGCCGGCAAGATCTTCTGCGAAATGCCGCCAGCCAGGAAAACACCCCCGCGGGCCATGAAAATCAGCGCCATGTCGCCGGCAACGCGGCCGAGATAAGTACAGAACAACGAAATGGTTTCGATCGCCGCCCTGTCGCTTTCGGCCAGCGCATGCGTGGTCACTTCCGCCGGATCGGTGAGCACCGGGTCTGCGCCATCGGCGGCACAAACGGCGCGGTAGAGGTTCATGATGCCGCGGCCGCAGAGGATCTGCTCGCCAGCCATGCGTCCCTCGATCGGATCGAGGAACGGCCAGATCTGAAAGTCGCGTTCGCTGCGCGGGCCGATGTCGACATGGCCGCCCTCGCCCGGCACCGGGATCCAGGTGTGCTGGGCAAAGACCAGCCCGCCGACGCCGAGCCCCGTGCCCGGGCCAAGGACGACACGCGACGTCAAGGGGCGAACGCTGCCGCCGCCGATCTGCACAAGGTCCTCGTCCGCCGGCGCCGCCACGGCGAGCGCCTGCGCCTCGAAATCGTTGATGATCAGCACGTCTTCGAGGCCGAGGCTCGAAAGCATGTCCTTCGGCCTGATCACCCAGCCGGCATTTGTGAGCGGAATTTCGTCGCCCCGGATCGGGCCGGCTACCGCCAGGATCGCCGAACGGGGCTGCACCGAGGTCTTGTCGAGGATGCTCTTCTGCATCGCCTCCTCGATCGTTTCGAAATCCCCGGTCTTGATCGGCGGTAACTGTTTCGGCTCAGCGAAGGCATCGAGGAGTAGGGCAAAGCGCGCATTGGTGCCGCCGATATCGCCGATCAGGATCGGAAAGGGGAAGGCGTTTTCACTGGTGCCGGGCATCGCAAGGTCCATCCTGATCGTCGTGGCAGGTATATCGCTGTCTATCAGCTAGAGCGGGATAAGGGAAAGTGTGTGCGCCTTTCCGCCCGTTCCGCCCTACCGAGACGCGATCACATTTATGATTTTGGGTTGAAATCGATCAACTGTTCGGCGGTCGCGCGGTTGAGCGCCATTGGAATGTCATAGACGATCGCAAGTCGCATCAGCGCCTTGACGTCCACGTCATGCGGCATCGCCGTGAGGGGATCGACGAAGAAGATCAGAAGCTGCACCTCGCCGGTGGCGATCATCGCGCCGATCTGCTGGTCGCCGCCGAGCGGACCGCTTTTGAGCCGCGTGATGTCGAGCCCCGGACAGACGTCGAGGACGCGACCGCCTGTCGTGCCGGTCGCAACGATACGCCATTGCGACAAGACCGCTTCGTGCACCTTGGCGAAGGCAGCAAGATCGTCCTTCTTCTGATCGTGAGCGATCAGGGCAATGCATTTCCGATCCGCCATGTCGGGCCTCGCATCAATCTTTAAATCGATTTGATCGCCCTATACATGAACGCTGCGGCGATGGGAAGGTTGAAGCCCGCCCATCCGCGCGCATCCATGATCATTGCAAGGTCGGCCGAGCCTGCGGCACCGGAATATCGGCCGGCGGAACATCCCCCGCGGCAGCGCCGATCACCTGCTCGATCCCCTGTGCCGCTGGGGCAGGTGCCGCTGCCCGATAGGCCGTGCCGAACGTGGCGGCCTCTTCCGACGCCGGTGCAGGACCGTTCAGCACCAGTGTGCAGGCTTTCGGCAGATCGGCAAGCGTCGTCACCTTCGGCTTCACGGGTTTTTCGCCCGGTTTCTTCGTCGGCTTCGCCCACGGCTCGTCGGTGAACCACCAGGCCAGCGACTTGTCGCAGCCGTCACCGGCCGGCACCGCCGCCTGGTCCTTGCAGCTCGTTGCCCCCGCCGGGCATTTGATGCGGATGTGGAAGTGATAGTCGTGCCCGTAGATCGGCCGGACCTTGCCGAGCGCGGAACGGTCGCCGGTCCAGGTGTCGCAAAGCTTCTTCTTGATCGCCGGGTTGACGAAAACCCGCTCCACCTGCGGATAGCTCGCCGCCAGCATGATGAGCTGCGCATGTTTCGGCGTCCAAATGGAACGGTCGACCGTCAGGAACTTGTTCTTCTGCAGCATCGAAGTCGCGGAGATGTCCTCGCGCTCGCGGTAGGTGAGCGTGCGCTGCGGCATCGGCGTCAGCCAGATATCGGCGTCCAGGCCGATCTGGTGGGACGCGTGCCCCGACACCATCGGACCGCCGCGCGGCTGCGAGATGTCGCCGAGCAGCAGACCGGGCCAACCGACCTTTTCGGCGGCATCGTGCGAAAACTGCTCGATCAGGGCGATCATCTGCGGGTGACCCCAACGACGGTTGCGCGACAGCCGCATCGCCTGCCAGGTGGGTCCGTCGGTCGGGATCGCGACACCACCGGCAAGGCAACCCTTCGCGTAGAAGCCATAGGGGTTGGCCGCCATTTCAGCCGGCAGCGCCTTGGCCCCGAAAAGCGTCTTGGCCGGCACATCGTCGGCTGCGGCGCTGTCGGCGATCAGAAGGCTTGTTCCCAGCAGCAACGCAAGAAACGCCGAGCCGCAACGTCGAAGTGGAGCAATCATTGAATTTCGTCCCGTTTGTCTCGCGAACAGCGGCGCCGATATGCGCCATGCCCTGTCCGACGAACCCCGATCCTAAGGCCCCGTGTTTGCCTCAGCCTTACGCGTCACACGCTTGTGAATCACCGGGATGTGACTCAAAAATTTTGCCTGATTTGCGGCAGTGCCTGTCAATTGCCCGGATTTCGCCTATGCTCTCGCAAAAGAAGATTGAAATATAAGGGGTACCGGCTGGATGCCAAACTTCTGCAGGACCGTGAAACCTGGCCTCGCTGCCTCACTTCTGACAGCAGCGTTTCTTCTCTTCCCTCCTGCAGGCAATGCCGAAGATCAGCCCGTCTGGCGTCATGGCACCTCGTCAATCGGCGAGCCCAAATACAAGCAAGGATTCGCCCGGTTCGACTACGTCAATCCGGATGCGCCCAAAGGCGGAGAACTGCGGCTCTCGGAAAACGGCACCTTCGATACCTTCAACCCGATCCTTTCCAAAGGCGAGGCGGCGAGTGGTGTCACATCTCTCGTGTTCGATACGCTGCTGAAATCCGCCGAAGACGAGATCACCACCGCATACGGTCTGCTCGCTGAAGGCGTCTCCTATCCCGATGATATTTCCTCCGCGTCGTTTCGGCTTCGCGCTGAGGCGAAATGGGCGGACGGAAAGCCGGTGACGCCGGAGGACGTGGTTTTCTCGTTCGAGATGGTGAAGCAGTACAATCCGCTTCTGTCCAACTATTACCGCCATGTCACTTCGGCGGAGAAGACCGGCGAGCGCGACGTTACCTTCCACTTCGACGAGAAGAACAATCACGAACTGCCGAACATCCTCGGCCAGTTCCCGATCCTGCCCAAGCACTGGTGGGAAGGCGAGGACGCTCAGGGCAAAAAGCGCGACATCAGCCAAACGACACTGGAGCCGGTCATGGGTTCCGGCCCCTACAAGATCGCCTCTTTCCAGGCCGGCGGCTCGATCCGCTTCGAACTCAGGGACGACTATTGGGCCAAGAACCTCAACGTCAACGTCGGTCAATATAATTTCGGCGTGATCAGCTATGGCTTCTACGGCGACAGGAACGTGCAGTTCGAAGCCTTCCGCTCCGGTAATGTCGATTTCTACCAGGACAACAGCGCCAGTCATTGGGCGACCGCCTATGATTTCCCGGCAATGAAAGATGGTCGGGTGATCCGCGAGGAGATCGAAAATCCGCTGCGCGCAACCGGTATCATGCAGGCGCTTGTGCCGAACATGCGCCGCGAAAAATTCAAGGATCCAAGAGTGCGCGAGGCGTTGAACTACGCCTTCGACTTCGAGGATCTGAACCGCAACCTTGCCTATAACGCATACAAGCGTGTCGACAGCTACTTCTGGGGTACCGAGCTTGCCTCTTCCGCTCTTCCCGAAGGCCGGGAAAAGGCGATCCTCGAGGAGCTGAAGGACAAGGTTCCGCCAGAAGTCTTCACCACGCCCTACACCAACCCCGTCAACGGCGAGCCGCAAAAGGTGCGCGACAACCTGCGCAAAGCCCTCGATCTGTTCAAGGAGGCGGGCTACGAGCTCAAGGGGACCCGCCTGGTGAATGCCAAGACGGGCGAACCCTTCGGCTTCGAGCTACTGCTGTCGAACCCCTCCTTCGAGCGCACCGTCATGCCGTTCATCAACAGCGTGAAGCGGATCGGCATCGATGCGCGCATCCGCACCGTCGACGACTCGCAATACACCAACCGCGTCAGAAGCTTCGACTATGACATGATCTATGGTATCTGGGCGCAAACGCTGGTGCCCGGCAACGAGCAGCTCGACTACTGGGGTTCGAGCTCGGTCAATCAGCAGGGATCACGAAACTATGCCGGCATATCCGACCCGGCAATCGACGAGCTGATCCGCAAGGTCATCTTCGCACCGAACCGCGAGGAGCTGATTGCAACGACGCGGGCGCTCGACCGCGTTCTCCTCGCTCACCATTTTGTCGTGCCGTTGTTCTACTCGAAGTCGGTGCGCGTCGCCTATTGGAACCAGCTCGCCCACCTGAAGGAGCTTCCCTACTACTCGACCGGGTTCCCGGACAGCTGGTGGTCGAAAAACGCCTCCCCCAAATGAAGTCCTTGCACTCGAATGGCGTCTCGATTCCAAATGCAAAAAAACGAATCACTGAAACAAGCCCCGATCCGGGCCTGATCGCCGCAAGGAGACCCTGGGATTGAGACACCATAGACGGCATGCCGACGCTTCGCCGGTCCGGGTCACCGCCCACACGTCGATCGAAAGGCTCGCCTGATGGGTGCCTATATCCTGCGCCGCCTTCTGTTGATGATCCCGACGATCTTCGGGATCATGGCGATCTCGTTTGCCATCGTCCAGTTCGCGCCGGGCGGCCCGGTCGAGCAGGTGATCTCGGACCTCACGAATGCCGGTAGCGGCTCCGACCGCTTGAGCGGAAGCAGCGGCGACCTGATGCAGTCAGGCGGCGACGAAGGCGGCCGCTATCGCGGCGCCCAGGGCCTCGATCCGGAGTTCATTGCCAAGCTCGAAAAGCAGTTCGGTTTCGACAAGCCACCGCTCGAACGCTTCGCCATGATGATGTGGAACTATATCCGCTTCGATTTCGGTGAGAGCTTCTTCCGCAACACTTCGGTCATCGACCTGATCAAGGAGAAGATGCCGGTCTCGATCTCGCTCGGCCTCTGGATCCTCTTGTTTTCCTACGCGATCTCCATCCCGCTGGGCATCAAGAAGGCCGTTTCCGACGGCTCGGCCTTCGATGTGTGGACCTCCGGCATCATCGTCATCGGCTATGCCGTGCCGAGCTTCCTGTTCGGCATCCTGCTGATCGTCATTTTCGCCGGTGGATCGTTCTTCGACTGGTTCCCGCTGCGCGGCATCGTCTCCGACAATTTCTGGCAATTGCCCTGGTGGCAGAAGCCGCTCGACTATATCTGGCACATGACGTTGCCGCTGGTCACGCTGCTGCTTTCGGCGTTCGCGACCACGACGCTGCTCACCAAGAACTCCTTCATCGACGAGATCAAGAAGCAATATGTGACCACGGCGCGGGCGAAAGGTCTCAACGACCGCCAGGTGCTCTACGGCCACGTGTTCCGCAACGCCATGCTCATCATCATCGCCGGCTTTCCCGGTGCCTTCATCTCGGCCTTCTTCACCGGCTCGCTCTTGATCGAGTACATCTTCTCGCTCGATGGCCTCGGCCGCCTCGGCTATGATTCTGTGGTCAAGCGCGACTACCCGATCGTCTTCGCGACGCTCTTCATCTTCTCGCTGATGGGGCTGCTCGTCAGCCTGCTCTCGGACCTCATCTACACCTGGGTCGATCCGCGTATCGACTTCGAGCGGAGGGATGTCTGATGGCTGACGTGACGACCTCTCCGACTGCGCCCGCGGCCATGCCGCCACGCGGCTGGCTATCCCCGGTCAACCAGCGGCGCTGGCAGAATTTCAAGGCGAACCGGCGTGGCTACTGGTCGCTCTGGATATTCCTCCTGCTTTTCGTGCTCAGCCTCCTGGCAGAGTTCATCGCCAATGACAGGCCGATCGTCGCATCCTACAAGGGCGAGATCCTGTTCCCGGTGGTGATCAATTACCCCGAGGAGAAGTTCGGCGGTTTCCTGGCTGAAACCGACTACCGATCGGATTTCATTCGCGACGAGATCGAGGCCAATGGCTGGATGATCTGGCCGCCGGTCCGCTACTCCTACCAGACGGTCAACTCCAACATTCCCCATTCGGCGCCCACCAAGCCATTCTGGCTGATGGACAAGGAAGAGCGGTGCTCCGCCTATCCGGAGAAGACCAACGACCGCAATTGCATCGTCGGCAATCTCAACTGGCTCGGCACCGACGACCAGGCGCGTGACGTCATGGCTCGGATGATCTACGGCTTCCGCATCTCGGTGATTTTCGGCCTGACGCTCACCATCGCATCGGCGGTGATCGGCGTCACGGCCGGCGCCGTCCAGGGCTATTTCGGCGGATGGACCGATCTGCTGATGCAGCGCTTCATCGAGATCTGGTCGTCGATGCCGGTGCTTTACATCCTGCTGATCATCGCCGCGATTCTGCCGCCCGGCTTCTTCATCCTGCTCGGCATCATGCTGCTGTTTTCCTGGGTCGGCTTCGTCGGCGTGGTGCGCGCCGAGTTCCTCAGGGCGCGCAACTTCGAGTATGTGAACGCGGCCCGGGCGCTCGGTGTCGGCAACGGCACGATCATGTATCGCCACCTCCTGCCGAACGCGATGGTCGCAACGCTGACCTTCCTGCCCTTCATCCTCTCCGGTTCGATCACGACCCTGACCTCGCTCGACTTCCTCGGCTTCGGCATGCCGCCGGGCTCCCCCTCGCTCGGCGAGATGATCGCCCAGGGCAAGTCCAACCTTCAGGCGCCCTGGCTGGGTCTGACGGCCTTCTGCGTCATGTCGCTGATGCTGTCGCTGCTGATCTTCGTCGGCGAAGCCACACGCGATGCCTTCGACCCGAGAAAGACGTTCCGGTGAGCGCGACGATGACAGAACCCCTCCTCTCCGTCCGTGATCTCTCCGTCGCCTTCCATCAGGGCGGCAACACGTCGCTCGCCGTCGACCACATCTCCTTCGAGATCAAGCGCGGGGAGACGGTGGCGCTCGTCGGCGAATCCGGATCCGGCAAGTCGGTCTCCGCGAACTCGATCCTGAAACTGCTGCCCTACCCTTCGGCCAGCCACCCGAGCGGCGAAATCCTGTTCAACGGCAAGGACCTGATGAAGGCCGGCGATGCGGAGCTGCGCAATGTACGCGGCAACGACATCACCATGATCTTCCAGGAGCCGATGACCTCGCTCAACCCGCTCCATTCGATCGAGCGGCAGATCGGCGAGATCCTCGAACTGCACCAGGGTCTCGAGGGCGCTGCTGCGCGCACGCGCATTCTCGAACTGCTCAACCAGGTCGGCATCCGCGAGCCGGAGAAGCGCCTCAGCGCTTATCCGCACGAACTGTCAGGCGGCCAGCGCCAGCGCGTCATGATCGCCATGGCACTTGCCAACCGGCCGGAACTGCTGATCGCCGACGAGCCAACCACGGCGCTGGACGTGACCGTGCAGGCGCAGATCCTCGAGCTCTTGAAGACGCTCAAGGACGAGCACGGCATGTCGATGCTGTTCATCACCCATGACCTCGGCATCGTGCGCAAGATCGCCGACCGGGTCTGTGTGATGACCAAGGGCAAGATCGTCGAGACAGGGCCGACCGCCGAGATCTTCGCTAATCCCCGGCACGCCTATACCCGCCATCTGCTCGCCTCCGAACCGAAGGGCAACCCGCCGCCATCAGATGCGTCGAAGCCGATCGTCATGGAAGCCTCCGACATGAAGGTGTGGTTCCCGATCAAGGCCGGCTTCATGCGCAAGGTGGTCGATCACGTGAAGGCCGTCGACGGCATTGACCTTAAGCTTCGCGCCGGCCAGACGCTCGGCGTCGTCGGCGAATCCGGTTCCGGCAAGACGACACTCGGCCTGGCTCTGACGCGGCTGATCTCGTCCAAGGGGCGCATCGCCTTCGTCGGCAAGGATATCGATCGCTATAGCTTCAACGAGATGCGGCCGCTTCGAAACCGGATGCAGATCGTCTTCCAGGACCCCTACGGATCGCTCAGCCCGCGCATGTCGGTCGCCGACATCATTGCCGAGGGGCTGAAGATCCACGAGCGCTCGCTCTCGGAAAGCGAGCGCGACACCCGTGTCGCCGCAGCGCTCGAAGAGGTCGGGCTCGATTCTTCGACCCGCTGGCGCTACCCGCACGAGTTCTCCGGCGGCCAGCGCCAGCGTATCGCCATCGCGCGTGCCATGGTGCTGAAGCCGCAATTCGTCATGCTCGACGAACCAACCTCGGCGCTCGACATGAGCGTGCAGGCACAGGTGGTCGATCTCTTGCGCGATCTGCAGAGCAAGCACGACCTCGCCTATCTGTTCATCAGCCATGACCTGAAGGTCGTGCGCGCGCTTGCCAACGAGATGATCGTGATGCGCATGGGCAAGGTGGTGGAACAGGGGCCGGCCGAGCGCATCTTCAATGCGCCAAGCGAAGACTACACGAAGGCGCTGATGGCAGCCGCTTTCAATCTCGAAGCCGTCAATCTCACCGCGATCCGCCAGTAGGTGTCCGCAATGTCCGCAAAGAGCCCCGTCATCGTCGATCTGAAGTTCATTCCCGAAGAGGTGGAGGCGGCCCTTCGCGGCGCCTTTCCCGATCGCGAGGTGATCAACCGCGCCGACGTCGTTCACCACAACCGCGACCTCTCCGGCATCGATTACGCGGTCGTCTGGAAATCGGCACCGGATCTCTTCGACCGGGCGCCGGACCTCAAGGTGGTCTTCTCCGGCGGCGCTGGGGTCGATCACGTTCTGACGCTAYCGGGCCTGCCCGAAGTGCCGCTGGTGCGCTTCGTCGACCAGACGCTGACGACGCGCATGAGCGAATGGGTGGTCATGCAATGCCTCCTGCATCTGCGCCAGCACCGCGCCTACGAGGCGCTGGCGGCGAAGCGCGAATGGCAAGATCTCAGCCAGCCGGAGGCGGCCGATATCACTGTCGGCATCATGGGCATGGGCGTGCTTGGCCAGGACGCCGCCCGCAAGCTATCCACCATGGGCTTCAAGGTCGTCGGCTGGTCGCGCAGCAAAAGATCCGTCGAGGGCATCGAAACCTTTGGCGGCAGCGAACTCGACAGCTTCCTCGCCCGCACTGATTTCCTCGTCGGCCTATTACCACTGACGCCGGACACCCGCGGCATCTTCAATCTGCGCCTGTTTGCGAAGCTCAGCCGTAACGGTCCCTTCGGGGCACCTGTGTTCATCAATGCCGGCCGCGGCGGCAGCCAAGTGGAAGCCGATATCCTGATCGCACTCGACAGCGGCGTGCTCGGCGGCGCCTCGCTCGATGTCTTCGAAGAGGAGCCGCTTGCCCGCGACAGCCGCTTCTGGACCATGCCAAACGTCTATGTGACGCCGCACGTAGCGGCATCCTCGGACGTCAAGGCGCTGTTCCGCCATGTCGAGCAGCAGATCGCCCGCTTCGAAAGCGGCCAATCGCTTGAACACGTGGTCGATAAGGTAGCCGGCTATTGATCTAGTGAAGGTGAGGCGTGCCGCTGGTGCGTAACGCCTTATCAAGCGCGGCGGTCAGGGACGGCGATAGCCCGTCGGCTGCTCATAGAGCCAGCCAATCCGCTCGATCGAGGCTTCCAACCCTTCGCGCGCAACCGTCATCGTATGCCCGTTGGCGTGGATCAAGGTTTCGTCGTCCTCCATCAGCGCGACGTGCCCTTTCCAGAAGACGAGGTCGCCGCGCTTGAGCTCTTCGCGCGCAATCGGCGTTCCCAGACCTGCTGCCTGCATGTCGGAATCGCGCGGTGCTTGCCTGCCTACCATCATCATCGACAATTGCACGAGGCCGGAGCAATCGATGCCGAAGCCGGAGCGTCCACCCCAGAGATAGGGCGTTTCGACGAAGCGGGCAGCGACCGAGACATAGTCTTCCGGCACGACACTGCCGACCTCAATGCAGTGATTGGCGATAACCGCCTGGCCGCCGTCGAGCAGGAAGTAGCGCGTCCCGCGGGTTTCGCGCTCATCAACAACCGTCAACCGGCTGCCCATCGAAAGCGGATAGACAGTCGGGAAGCGCAGATCGTGACCGGTATAGACGAAAGTGCGCGGTACCGAGACGATATGCGTCGGACTTTTGACCACCGGCGCGAGGCAATATTCCGGCAGGTAGCCGACATAGCCGTCGAGATCGGCCTTCACCCAGCACCAGCTCTCGCTGGTGTCGAGCACCCGCACCGATTCGCCGAGCAGCAGCTCGGTGTCGGTGCCGCAGCCGAGATCAGGCCGCGCCCGAAGCGGCGTGACCGGAACCGAGACGCGGGCAACGCTTCCCTCGACGTAACGTTCGGCTTGCACGACACCGCGAAGGCGGTTCTCCGCAAGGTCGGGTCGGTAGGCATTCAGGCGGCGATCGGGCAGTGTCGACATATCTACTCACTTGGGCTGTTTGCGGCCCTGATCAATGATCAGGTCACCAAATTTTTCAAGATAGAGAGCACCCTCGACTGTCCTTTTGATGACGACGTTGCGGCGATCACGGTCATCGCGGACGCGATCGACGAGGCCAAGCGCGCCCATTGTATCGAGCGCCCGCGTGATGACCGGCTTGGTGACGCCGAGGGTCGCTGCCAGGCCGCGAACGGTATGAGGCGGCGGCACGAGATAGATATGCAGGAGGATCGCCAGCTGCCGCAAGGTCAGGTCGCGGCTGTCGACGCGAACCTGAGCGAGCGACACCGAGTGCCAAAGCCCTAGGGCCTGGGAAGGCGTAAGCTCGATCGGCAATGGCGGCTCCTGCGCAGGAAGATGATCCGCCACGATAGCGGCGGATCGTTACGCAAGCGTTTCTTTCTGCCAGCCGGTCCGGCTACTTCGCCATCTCCTGGATATGTTGGTAGAGCGCCCGAATCGCCTGTGCCTCGCCGCCAACCGGCGAATGCGGCCGTTCGGACTGCGCCCACCCGAAGATGTCGAAATGCACCCAGCTCTTGGTGTTGGTGACGAAGCGCCTGAGGAAGAGCGCGGCAGTGATCGAACCGGCCATCCCGCCCGCCGGCGCATTGGTCAGATCTGCAATCCGCGCCGAGACATCCTTGTCGTAGCCGTTGTGGAGCGGCATGCGCCACATCGGATCATCGACTTCGAGGCTTGCTTCCGAAAGATCACGGGCAAGGTCGGCATCGTCGGTGAAGAAGGGCGGCAGGTCCGGGCCGAGCGCGACGCGGGCGGCACCGGTCAGCGTTGCCATGTCGACCAGGAGATCGGTCTTCTCTTCGTCGGCATAGGCGAGCGCATCGGCGAGGATCAGCCGGCCTTCGGCATCGGTGTTGTCGATCTGAACCGTCAACCCCTTGCGGCTGCGGTAGATGTCGCCGGGACGGAAGGCGTTGGCCGAGATCGAGTTTTCCACCACAGGCACGATGACGCGCAGATCGATCTTGAGCTTGGCGTCCATGATCATCAGGGCGAGACCGAGGACATTGGCGGCACCGCCCATATCCTTCTTCATCAGCAGCATGGAAGAGGCCGGCTTGATGTCGAGACCGCCGGTATCGAAGCAGACGCCCTTGCCGACGAGGGTTACCTTCTTGTGGCCCTTCTTGCCCCAGCGCAGCTCGAGCAGACGCGGCGCCTCGGCGCTTGCGCGGCCGACGGTATGAACCAGCGGAAAGTTCTGCGTCAGCAGCGCCTCGCCTGATATGACCGAGACATCTGCCTTGTAGTGGGCGGCAAGCGCGCGGAAGGCCGCTTCGAGCGCCTCAGGGCCCATGTCGTTGGTCGGCGTGTTGATGAGGTCACGCGCCAGGAACACGCCTGCAAGCTGCCGCTTGATGTCGGTGGCATCGGCGTCGGCGGGGATCAGCAGCGTCGGCGGCTCGCCCTTGCTGGCTTTGTAGCGCTCGAAGCGATAGGAGCCGAGGCCATAGCCAAGCGCCAGCCGGTTGGCCGTGAGCGGCGCAGTTTCGATGTGCCACTTGCCCGCCGGCAGCGCCCGCGCGAGCTTGCCGGCAAGGAAGGGCGCCTCCGACGGGTTGCTGCCGAGGCCGAAGAGTGCACCGCCGAGATGGCCGTCAGCGGATGGGATCAACAGAACCGCGCCGGAATCGGCGGTGAATCCAGCCTTGCGCGCCCAGTCCAAAGCGATCGGATCGATCGTCCCGGTCTCGATATGCGCCGGCGTGACGGCGAAAATCGGCAGGGTCTTGCCGGCGCTGGTGTTGAACGGCGACGGCCGTTCGATGAACTGATAGGGAGCCATGAAAGTCCTCGGCTGACAGAGATGGAATCGCGCCATTAACGCTCTGTTAGGGTTAACAGATTATTGCTGGAGTGAAAGTTGCGCCGGTGTTGTCTGAAGTTCAGGTGCGCGAATGCATGCTGGGGACACTCATGGCCAAACGCACGACTTCACCCTTGAAAGCCACTCATTTCCTCCAGGGCGCGGCGATTGCGCTGGTGGCCCTTTCGCTCGCCGGCTGCGCCAACCAGCCGAAGAAGGAGCTGACGACGGGCTCGATCTCAAGGCTTACTAAACCGGTGCAGTCGATGACCGCAACCGAACTTTCGGCGGCGGCTGAGAGCATCGGCCAAGCCTATGAAAAGAACCCCAGGGATCGCGAAGCTGGCCTCAACTACGCCAACCTCCTGCGCATGACCGGGCGCAACGAGCAGGCCCTCGCCGTCATGCAGCAGGTCGCGATCAACAACCCGTCGGACCGGGAAGTGCTCGGCGCCTATGGCAAGGCGCAGGCCGCGGCCGGCCAGCTCGATCAGGCGCTGTCGACGATCAGCCGTGCCCAGACCCCGGACCGTCCGGACTGGAAGCTGAAATCGGCCGAGGGAGCGATCCTCGACCAGCTCGGACGTCCGCAGGAGGCGCGCACGCGCTACCGCGAAGCGCTCGAACTCAAGCCGAACGAACCTTCCGTGCTTTCCAACCTCGGCATGTCCTACCTTCTGACCAAGGACCTTCGCACAGCGGAAACCTATCTCAAGTCGGCAACCGGCCAGCCCGGCGCTGACAGCAGCGTGCGCCAGAATCTCGCACTTGCCGTCGGGCTTCAGGGACGTTTCCAGGAGGCCGAGACGATCGCCCGACAGGAGCTCTCCAGCGAACAAGCGGAAGCGAACGTCGCCTACCTGCGCTCGATGCTTTCTCAGCAGGGTGCCTGGAAGCAGCTGGCCAAGGCTGACAATGCCAAGGCCGCGAACTAGCCGCGCCGCCGCACTGCATCGGACAATCAGTTGAAAAGGCTTGAAACGCTTTGGTCTCTAGCCGTGCGGGCCAAGGCTTCGCCTATCAATGGCGCGATGGCGAGGCGTCTGATGTTGGAGGTTTGACGCTGAGCTTCGGTTTCGCGAATGGAGTCGGTCACGACCAATTCCTTGAGGCTGCTGGCACCAATGCGTTCGCAGGCACCTTCGGAAAGAACGCCGTGGGTGATATAGGCTGAAACATCCGTGGCGCCCGCCTCCAACAACGCCTCAGCCGCGTTGATCAGCGTCCCGCCGCTATCGACGATGTCGTCGATCAGCAGACAGCTTTTGCCGGACACTTCGCCAATAATGTTCATCACTTCCGACACGCCGGCGCGGGGTCGCCGTTTGTCGACGATCGCAAGATCGGTCCCAATGCGCTTGGCGATGCCGCGGGCTCGCGCCACGCCGCCCACATCAGGCGAAACGACCATGAGGTTGCGGACGTCGTGGCGCCCTTCAATGTCGCGGGTCATCACCGGCGCCGCATAAAGATTATCGGTCGGAATATCGAAAAAGCCCTGAATCTGATCCGTATGCAGATCGAGCGTCATGACCCGATTGACACCCGCACCGGCGATCATGTTGGCGACCAGCTTCGCAGAGAGCGGTGTGCGGCCAGTGGCCCGGCGGTCCTGACGGGCATAGCCGAAATATGGGATGACGGCGGTAATACGGCGAGCTGATGAGCGGCGCAGCGTATCCGTCAGAATCAACAGCTCCATGAGATTGCCGTCAGCAGGCGTGCTTGTTGACTGGAGGATATACACGTCCTCGCCGCGGACGTTCTCATGAAGTTGAACGTGGATTTCCTGGTCGGCGAAGCGCTTGACCGTGCAATCGGCCAGGGGGAGATCCAGGTAATTGGCAATGGCTTCGGCAAGGGCGCGGTTGGAGTTGCCGGTCACCAGCTTCATGAGCGCGATCCTGTTTTCAAGGAACCTTCGGGAGCAAGGTTTGAGCTTGCCACACCTTTAGTCGTTTGCGCGCTCAATCACAACCAATCGCGTCCCGCTCTTGCGAAACGATCGCTTTGGTTGTCCGCCCTTGGGCCTGGACCTTGGAAGGCCCCGAAGAGTGCCGGCGCCCTTGCTCCAGAGCTTTCCACGCCCGCGACCAACCTTCAAGCGGGGCGCCTTAGAACTTGTCGGCAACCTGGATGCCAGCAGGCCCGAGAATAACGGCGACCAGAACGGGCAGGAAGAAGAGGATCATCGGCACCGTCAGTTTCGGTGGCAATGCCGCGGCCTTCTTCTCGGCCGCTGTCATGCGCTGATCGCGGCTTTCCTGCGCAAGAACGCGCAAGGCCTGGGCGATCGGCGTGCCGTAGCGATCCGCCTGGATAAGGGCCTGGACGACCGACCTGACCTCGTCCAGGCCGGTGCGGACGCCGAGGTTTTCAAGCGCTGCACGACGCTCGGGCAGGAAGGAAAGTTCTGCCGTCGTGAGTACCAGTTCTTCCGCGAGAGGCTGTGACTGGGCCGCGATTTCGTCGGCGACACGCCGCATGGCCAGCTCCATCGATACGCCGGATTCAACGCAGATCAGCAGCAGGTCCAGAGCATCCGGCCAGGCGCGCCGGATCGAGTGTTGACGCTTGGAGACTGCGTTGGCGACGATGATGTTGGGCGCATAGAAGCCGAGATAGGCGAAACCGATCGCGAAAAAGAGACGCACCATCAACGGCTTCTCGGCAAAGTTGCCGAGCACGAAGATGTAGACGAGCGCGACGAGCAGAAACAGAAAAGGCAGGCAGAAGCGCGCAAACAGGAAGGTATTGAGGGCGTTCTGCGAGCGGAAGCCGGCCATTTTCAAACGGTTGACGGTGTTCTCATCCATGAGTGCAGTGCGCAGGTTGAGCCGTTCGACGATCTGGCGGATGGAGGCGTTGTTCTGGCCACGCAGGCTTGCTCTGCCGCTCTGTACGTCGGCAAGCCGTGCGCGTTCGCGGGCCCGGATCTGCTCCCGCTCGCTGGCGACCGACTTCATTCGCTTTCCAAGATCCCCCCGTTCGAAGAACGGCACGATGAGAGAATAGAAGGTCGCAAGCACGGCGAGTGAGACCAGAACCGCAAGGAGGACGTTCGGATCGGTCAGTGTCTTGATCAGGCCCGTATTCATCGATGCCCCTCAGATATCGAAGTTGATCATGTTGCGCATCACCATGATGCCGACGCTCATCCAGAAGAGGCCGAGACCGATAATCAGGTGACCGCGCGGATCGGTGAACAGGACCGTCATGTAGGCGGGTGACGTCAGGTAGACCAACAAGGCAACGATGAACGGCAGCGCACCGATAATGCAAGCGGATGCCTTGGCCTCCATGGACATCGCACCAACCTTTGCCCTCATCTTCTTGCGTTCGCGCAGTACCTTCGACAGGTTGCTGAGGGCTTCCGAGAGGTTGCCGCCCGCCTGTGCCTGAATGGCGATCACGATCGCGAAGAAGTTCACCTCGGGCAAAGGAATGCTGTTGATCATGCGGGCGCAGGCCTCGGTGACGCTCAAGCCGACCTGCTGGGATTCCACCACACGGCGGAACTCGGTCCTGACCGGCTCCTGGCCGTCAGCGGCAATGAGGCGGAGCGCATCATTGAGCGGCAGGCCCGATTTGATCGAGCGGACCATGATCTCGAGAGCGTTCGGGAATTCCTCGAGAAACTTCTTGCAGCGTCGTTTGACCAGGAAGCCCACAGACCAGCGAGGCAGGCCAAGGCCAGCGATCACGGCGATACCGACACCGATGGCGGGCCCAGCTCCCATGATCAGCGCGACGAGAAAGGCGACGACGCCGAAAAGCGCGCTATACAGATAGAAGCGTCCGACGGACATCGAAAGATCCGCCTGGGTCAGCCGCACCTTCATCGAAGGGGAAGACTTGGCCGAGCGCTCCTGCTGCTTCTTCTCGAGTTCCTTCAACGAATCCTGGACGGATTTGCGCCGCTTCGACAGTTCGCTGACACGGTCACGCGCTGCCTTCACCTTGGCGCGGTCCGTTTCAGCCGCACTGACCTTGCGCACGCGGCCTTCCGCTTTCTTTTCGCTTTCGATACGCGAGAACAATAGGACGTAGGCCAGCGCCGCCGCCGATATGGCGACAAGAGCGGCCAACGCCAGAACGGTGATGTCTATGCCGAACATCGCAGCTCCTAGTTCTTGTCCATGGCGTCAAGGGTGGAGGCCAGGCGTTTGTCCTCGTTGAAATAACGGGCGCGATCCCAGAAATGCGGGCGACCGATGCCGGTCGAGGTGTGGCGGCCAATGATGCGGCCGTTGGCGTCCTCGCCATCAATCTCGTAGCGCATCAGGTCCTGCGTGATGATCACGTCGCCTTCCATACCCACCACCTCGGTAATGTGGGTGATGCGGCGGGAGCCGTCGCGCAGGCGCGACGCCTGGATGATCACGTCAACCGATCCGGCAATGATCTCGCGCACGGTCTTGGCCGGCAGACTATAACCGCCCAGCGCGATCATCGATTCCATGCGGCTCAGGCATTCGCGCGGCGTGTTGGCGTGGATCGTTCCCATCGAGCCGTCATGACCGGTGTTCATCGCCTGAAGCAGATCGAAGACCTCGGGGCCACGCACTTCGCCGACGATGATGCGTTCCGGCCGCATACGCAGGCAGTTCTTGATAAGATCGCGCATCGTGATCTCACCCTCGCCTTCGATGTTCGGTGGGCGCGTTTCCAGACGCACGACATGCGGCTGTTGCAACTGCAATTCCGCCGTATCCTCACAGGTGATGACCCGCTCGTCGGTGTCGATGTAGCGCGTCAGGCAATTGAGCAATGTCGTCTTGCCCGAGCCGGTGCCGCCCGAAATGACGATGTTGCAGCGAACGCGACCGATGATCTGCAAGAGGACGGCGCCTTCCGGCGTTACCGAGCCGAAGCGGACGAGCTGCTCCAGCGTGAGCTTGTCCTTCTTGAATTTGCGGATGGTCAGTGCGGTTCCGTCGATGGCAAGCGGCGGGGCGATGACGTTGACGCGTGATCCGTCCGGCAGGCGGGCGTCGCAGATCGGGCTCGATTCGTCGACGCGGCGGCCGACCTGGCCGACGATGCGCTGGCAGATCGACAGGAGCTGGGCGTTATCGCGGAAGCGGATCTCGGATTCCTGGACCTTGCCGCCGACTTCGATGAAGGTCTGACCGGCGCCATTGACCATGATGTCGGCGATGTCGTCGCGCGCAAGCAGCGGCTCGAGCGGGCCGTAACCCAGCACGTCGTTGCAGATATCGTCGAGCAGTTCCTCCTGCTCGGAGATCGACATCGCGAAGTTCTTGATCGTGATGATGTCGTTGACGATATCGCGGATTTCTTCGCGGGCGCTCTCGGTATCGAGCTTGGCCAGCTGCGACAGGTCGATCGTGTCGATCAGCGCGGAAAATACCTGCGATTTCGTATCGTAGTAGTCTTCCGTTCGCGCCGTGCGGCGCCGGGTCGGCGGAGCGACGGCGGGCTGAACCTTGGGGATCGCGGATGTCGGCTCGCCCAGAACAGGCACGGCGGGCCGTTCGATCGCCACCGGTTGCGCAGCCACAACGGGCGGAGGAACGGCGGAACCCGGGGTGCCGCTCTTGCCGAATCCTTCGTTTCCGCGTTTGCCAAACATCTGCGTGATCCTACGTCCTGTCTACTTCCTGCCGAGTGCGGCGAGCACCTTGCCAAGTCCGCCGCGCCGGGCCTTTTTCATCGTCACCCGACCGGTCAGAAGATGTGCGAGCTGCGAAAACGTTTCGGCCGCCGGCGCCTTCTTGTCGATCTCCGCGATCATCCGCCCGCTGTTCGACGCATTGCCGAACAGGGCCGCGTCAAAGGGAATAATCGCGACCGCTTCGGTTTCCAGCGATTCGCAGAACTCGCTCGCCGTAATCTCCGGCCGCTTCGGCATCCCGACCTGGTTCAGCACCAGATGGGGCGGTTTGTCGTTTGGACGCAGTTTCTTCATTGCGTCGAGCAGGTTCTTGGTATTGCGCAGGCTGGCGAGATCAGGGGTTGCCGTGATCACCAGTTCGTCGGCTTCGCCGAGCACGGCGCGGGTCCAGTCCGTCCACACATGCGGGACGTCAAGGACGGAAACGGGCGCACTGCGCTGCAGTATTTCCAGGATCGGGTGGAACGCACCGGTTTCGAAATCATAGGCCCGGTCCAGCATGGAAGGGGCGGCCAGAAGCGACAGGTGATCGGAGCATTTGGTTAGCAACCGGTCG
Source organism: Ensifer sp. 2TAB8 (assembly GCF_052115125.1). Taxonomy (NCBI): domain Bacteria; kingdom Pseudomonadati; phylum Pseudomonadota; class Alphaproteobacteria; order Hyphomicrobiales; family Rhizobiaceae; genus Ensifer; species Ensifer sp. 2TAB8. Next base: position 1,117,763 of record NZ_JBFRGB010000001.1, read on the forward strand.
AGGAACACTTCGTCCAGGCGTTCCGGCGCGAATACAGCTTCGGCAATGCCCTGCGGCGGATCCTGGTCGAAATCGATATTGGCCGTGCCGTAGGGCAGATCGAGATCGGCGAGAATGGTCTCGGTCGAGAAGAGGCTGGAAATGCCCCAGGCGCAGTTGTGCGCGATCACGGACGAACCGCAGCCGCCCTTGGCACCGATGAAGGCGATGCTTCGGCCAAGGGGTTCGGCGTCCGGATCGACGAAGATCGCCGAAACGGCGGTCAGGATGTCCGGCATGGCCACTGGCGCGACCATGTATTCGGAAATGCCGTTGCGGATGAGTTCGCGATAGAGCCCGATGTCGTTGTATTTACCGACGAGGATCACCTTGGTGCTCGGGTCGCAGACCGCTGCAAGCGGCGCCAGCTCGCTCAGAAGCGATCGCGGTTCGGTCGATGTCTCAAGGATTATGAGATTGGGGGTGGATACGGTCGCGAACATGTTTGCAGCCGCGTCGATGCTGCCGCTGTTGATCCGCAGGCTGACCTTGGCCATGCGCCGGTCCTGCCCGCAACGCTCCATCAGCCGCTGCATCGCATTGGTTTCGCAAAAGGCGTGGATCGATATCCGCGGCAGTGGGCGCACCTGCTCCAGGTCGCCCGTACGCACCTGGTCGAAGGAGGGATCGTCCCCCTCGACACCGGTCTCGATCCTGTAATCGATCGTGCTCATATCTCCATCCCGCCGTTGTCAGTTGAAGATGACGACCGGGCCGTCGCTCTTCTCGGTTCCGCGCCAGTCCGTGATCACCTGACCGCGCTGTACCGCGTCGATCGGCGACGTCTGGCGCGGACCGAGGAGATCGGTCGGGTTGGCGAGCTGGGCTGCAAGGTTCGATTGCGAGGCGCAGCCGAAATTGTAGTAGTTCTTGTTTTCCATGGTGTTGAGGTTCAGATCTTCCGGCCAGGTGCCGCAGGGCGCCGTCTGGGCGGTGATCGCAACGTAGCTCAAGCGGATCGGTGCCGCGTCTCCATAGGGTCCGGCGTCGTAGCTGGTCTCGAGCAGGCGCTTGGCCGGGACGCCAGTGGCAACCAGGACGCCGCGAATCTCTCTACGCATTGCTTGGGCCGCACTGCTGTTGGCCGCGCCGCGCGGCATCATGATTTGCACGACGCCGCTTGCCGAATTGCGATAGTCAGAGGCGAACCCGGCGATGACGTCACGCGTGCCCTGGGTCAGGCGGTGATCGCCCGAAGCGATCGGAATGTCGATTGCACGTTCGCCTTCAGCAAGCACGATTGGATGCCTGGTGCGATAGTCGTCCGGGATAGAGCCAGTGGCGAGATTGTCCCTCGTACCGCAGCTCGCTAGGAAAATACCAGCAATGGCCAGCATGGCCATACGGCTCGTGCATCGCATGAAGGCGCTGGATGTGCTCATGGACATGGCATTCGGCCTTTCAGGTGTCTCTTGGGTACCGGTTCGAAGCGTCATGACCCGACCTATTTGTAAATGAAGCCGACATTGCCGTGGTAGCGACCCGCTGGAGCGGCCGCCTCCGGCCGCCCGTAGATGCGGTTCACCCGGCCAAGGAAGTAGCTGTCGAGATCATTGGCCGGATTGAAGTTGTCGTCAGGTCGGGAAATCGCGCTTCTGGCAACGGGACGGACCAGATAGGGCGTCGCGATGATGACAAGCTCGGTCTCGTTGCGCACGAAATCCTTGCTGCGGAACAGCGTGCCAAGGACCGGGATTTTCGCTGCCCCCGGAATGCCCGACATCGCCTGGCGAATATTATCCTGGACCAGGCCGGCAATGACGATCGAACCGCCGGACGGCAGTTCGACGCTGGTCGAAGCCTCGCGCCTGCGGACTCCGAGGAAGGTATTGCCAGGAACGGAGGCTTTGCCGTTGCCGGTCACGACCGACCCCTCATAGGTGGGTTCCGAGACATTCGTCTCGATCTGCAGGCTAATGCGTCCAGGCCCAAGAACGACGGGTTTGAAGTTCAAACGGATGCCATATTCGACATCGTTGACTTCGCGCGCGACCTTGGCATCACCGGTATCCTTGTCGGTCGTGACTTCCTGGACCCCCGCCAGGCGAAACTCACCGCCGACATAGAACTTTGCCTCTTGACCGGAGATCGCCGTCAGGCTCGGCTCGGCAAGCGTTCGCATCACACCCGCCTGCTCCATCGCGTTGATGTAGCTGGAAATTGTCGTGCCACCGATGGTCCCGTTGATCACCGCGTTGGCACCGACGCCAATCGCGTCGCCCAGGTTGGCCGGGTTACGGAAACCGATGCCGCTTTCGCCGTCGCTGACGCGGCCGTTGAAACCGAGCTGCTTCAGCACCTGGCGGCTGACTTCGGCAACCGTGACCTTGAGGTTGACCTGGTCATCGCCGTCGATCGTCAGCAGGTTGACGATCTGCGAAACCTGCCGGTCTTCAGCAAAAATGTCCGCATCGCCGTTGTTGCCCTGGGCGGTAATGTTGCGCGTGGTCGCCTCACCGCCCTGGAGGAAGGCCTTGGCGAGATCGACGGCACGGGTAGAATCGAGCGGCGTTCGCACCGTTCCGGTCAGCACGATGTTGTCCGAGATAATCTCGACGTTGATGTCTGCGTCCGGAATGAAGCGGCGCAAATTCGACTGAAGGTTGGCAATATCGCGTTCAACCTCGATGTCGAGGCTGACGATCTCCTCGCCGTTGGGGCCGAAGACAAAAATGTTGGTCTGGCCGACGGACTTCCCGAAGAGGTAGATACGTCGCGACGTGCGGGTTACAGCGTCGGCCAGCGACGGGTCTGCGACGAGAATATCGTGCGCGTCCGCGGGCAGGTCGACGACCACGGCCTTGTTCAAGCCAAGACTGACCTTCTTCTTTACGCCAGGGCCGCTTTCGACGATCCGTACGACCGACGAAGCAGCCGCCAATGCCGCTGGCGGCGTCGGCAAATACGTGCCAGAAAACGCCAGGCAGAAGGATAAACCGGCTGCGACAGACGCCCGAAATTTGTTTCCGCTCCGCTTCACCTTAAGCCCCGTTCTAACCTGGTTACTGCTGTGATTGGCCGACGGCGCCATCGCTCTTGACGATGGACCCGGATTTGATGACCTGGATGCTCGGCTGACCGTCACCGCTCAACAGGTAGTCTGCGGCGTCGGTATCGGATTCCTGTGCGTCGGCGACGCTTCTAAGCGCCAATGAAATGCGCTCGGCCATCTGCTGCGCGACCGTCATCACCTTCGACTGGTCGGGCGTCAGCTCCAGTGTGGCGGTGGTGCCGACGACGGATTTCGTGCCATCTTCCTTCTCCTCGACCTGCTGGTCGATGGCCAGGACGCGTACATTACTGAGCACTGTTTCGGTCAGGTAGTGTTCGCCATCGCCCTTGCGGACCATGATGACGTCGACACGATCGTTCGGCAGGATGAAGCCGCCGGCACCTGTCGCGACCGTGATCTCGGTCGCGACAGCGCGTTTGCCCGCCGGCAACAGCGACGACATGATTCGATTTGACGAGTCGGCAACTTTTTCATGACGCACCGGCTCGCCGTTGAAGATCGGCAGGCGAACGACGGCTCCGCTCAGATCGTCGATAGCCGACGGCTGACTTTCGTCGGTAATCAGGCCGTCAACCACACCGTCCTTCGGCCAGGCCATCCAGTGGATGGAATCGCCGCCGAGGCGCGATCCGACAGGAAGGCTCTTGCTGGCGACCAGGACGTTGACGGTCGGCGCCCGCTCGACAACGGGCTCTGCGGTCAGCTGCGCCGGAGCGCGCGTCAGCTTCATCGCCAATAGACCAGCCATCGCGGCCGATAGGACGGCCACCGCCAGTATGATGATGCGAACCGGTTTCATGATCGTTTCCGAGCCCCGAAAAAATGCCAGGATCAGATTGATCAGGAATTGGTGTAATTATAGTTAACGGATTACTTATGAGGACAGTTAACGAAAGATGACGCCTCGCACCCCGTGCTAGGAAAGGCGTGCAAAGGCCGCTTCCATCAGTGGGGAAGACGGATAGGCGGCAAAGCCACCGAGCGCTATCGCAATTCCGTACGGAATTTTCTTTGCTGTCAGCAAGAGTTGAGGAACGGGGATGCCGCTCGCAAGTATCGTATCCTCCTGGCGACGCAGCATCAGGATGGCAAGCGTCAGCATGCCTCCGAAAACGGAAACGTACAGGAGAAAAGCAGTCAACGAAGGGGTGAAGCCAAACCAGATGGCGCTGGCCGTCAGAAGTTTGGCGTCGCCGCCGCCCATCACGTTTGCGGCAAACAGGCCGAAGCATACGACAAAGACAGCCAGAGCTGCGGCCAAGTGCTGACCGATCTCGATGAAATCGAGCCCCGCCAACAGCGCCACGACAAAGAAGCTGGCCAGAAGGATCACCGAAACACGATTGGGAATCGTCATGGTCAGCAGGTCCGAAAACGCTGCAAACCCCAGACAAAAGGGAAAAACCACGAAAATGGCAGCCTCAGTCATGGTTCCTGCCTCCAAGATGAGCGCATGTAATCTCCGAATCCCCGCGGGACTCCCAGATAGCAATGGAGCCGCTCTTGAAGCGGCTCCATTTCAGGTCCTTGCGGGACCGGTTCTTTAGATCTTTCCGCTTGTGGCAATATTCGACCCGATCTTGTTGAGCGCGGAATCGAGGGTATTGCCAAGCGTGGATGCACCGGCGATCAGGGCTGCGGAAATGAGTGCCGCGATCAGACCATATTCGATGGCCGTTGCGCCGCTCTCATCCCGCTGCAGGCGACGGAAAATCTTCGCCATGCGAATGTCTCCCCGCTTGAACCGGTCAGTCCGATTAGAGGCCGCTCGTGCTCGTCGTCAGCTTCGTGCCCAACTTGCTGAATGTGTCGTCGAGCGCGTTGCCAAGGCTGCTTGCGCCAGCAATGAGGGCAACCGAGATGAGGGCGGCGATCAGGCCGTACTCGATAGCGGTCGCGCCGGACTCGTCCTTCATCAGACGGGCAAAAATCTTCTTCATGATGATTCTCCTACTTCACAGTTGTTGTTCAGCACTTCCGCCAACTGTTGCCGTTGATCGGATGACCTCAAATTAGTCTTGGCGCATTTCCATCGACTTAAAGAAGGCGGTTACCGACAGGTTAACGATGCGTCCCTGATTTTTGGGTAAACGAACAGAAAACGGCACAGCGACCATCCGGTCTCGAAATGAGCGGTTTAACGGTTCATTCACCAAGACGAGTGAGTATGGCGTGAGCATCACCTCAAGGACCCGCCATGACCATGCCATTCGCGACCGGCCGAGCCGCCCTGTTTGCATTCGTGATCGCATCGCTCGCTCCGGTGGTTGCCGCTGGCGCAGAGAACGACATGATGCGCGTCTACATGGATCACGCGCGTGTGCTCAAACTCGACCGCCCGGTCAGCAAGGTCATCATCGGCAATGCCGAAGTGGCAGACGCCACGGTTGCCGACGCCCGAACCATCGTCATCACCGGCCGCAATTTCGGCACGACCAATCTGGTCATCCTCGACCAGGACGGGAACGCCATCGTCGATGAGCGGATTCTGGTCTCGATAGATGAAGGCAACACCGTGCGCGTCTACAAGCAGACGTCCCGCACCGTGCTTTCCTGTACGCCAAATTGTGAACGGCATGCGGAGCGTAAAACCACAGGTAGCACCAACTGAATTTTATGGGTTTTGACCCGCGATTCGTTAAAATGCACCTGATCTGCAGGAACGAAATATCAACGCTTGCTCCATAATCTGCCGCCCGTCTGGCGTAACATGATGGGACGGCACAATGAGCATCGAGCAGGCAATCGAACGTGCGAGCGAGCCTGATTTCAGGCGAAAAGGCCTTCTGCGCCGCTTCATCCGCAACCGCAAAGGCACGACGAGCATCGAGTTCGCAATCCTCGCCCTGCCCTTCTTCCTCGTGATTTTCGCCTCGCTCGAAACCTTTGCCGCCTTCTATGGCGACCAGCTCCTGGCGAACGCGACGGAGACGATGGCGCGTAAGGTTCGCACCGGCCAGATTACCTTCCAGCGGGGGAAGGCCACAGATATGACTCAGGCGCAGTTTCGCCAGGCCTTCTGTGACGAAATCTCGATCCTGATGAAATGTTCCGCCACCGAAGCCGCGCAACCTTCGCAGTTCTATCTCGACGTTCGCGCGGTCACCGACCTCAGCAAATTTCCCGTAAACATCCCGCGCAAAGCAGGTTCGACAGATATTGATACGGGCGACTTCAAGTTCGCCCCCGGCGGTCCGGGAAGTTTCAATGTGGTGCGTGCCTACTATCGCTGGAGCGTGATCACCGACCTCGTCCGGCCGTTCGTCACCAATCTGCGACCCGCCGGCGCCAGCATGCCGAAGGATTATCTCATGGTGGCGACCGCCACCTTCCGAAACGAGAACGAGTGAGGTTCGCCGTGAAGCAGATTGCGATGCAAAAGAACCTCAAAGCTATTTCCGGTAAGTTTCGTGCGCTGCGACGCGACAGGCGCGGCGTCGGAGCCGTCGAATTCGCGATTGTCGCGCCCTTGCTGATCATGACCTATCTCGGCGCCTTCGAGCTATCTGTCGGCTTTACGGTCGCGGGCAAGACCGCACGCGCAGCAAGTGCGGTCGGTGACATCATCGCGCAGCAATCGGAAGTCAACAAAGCCTTCCTCGCCAACGTGCCGAACATCGCCAAGAGCATTCTGCAGCCCTATGGGAACGCGAACTACACGCTGAAGATCACCGGTATCGAAGTCTCGGGCACCAACGAAGGCACCGTCATTTGGTCGCGCGATCAAGCCGGCGCGGTTCCCTACACCGTCAATTCGAAGGTCGCCCTGCCCGGTCAATTCACGGCCAACAAATCCTTCGTCATTCGGACGGAGTTGACAGTGCCGCATGAGTTGCTGCTCTACGCTCCGAGCCTTGAGGCCCCCGCGAAGACGATAAACCTCTCCAAGACGGCCTACTTCCATTCGCGCCTCGCCCAAGCGATAAAATGCACTGATTGCTGATCGGGCACCTATCCGGCGCAATTGCATTGCACCGTGCGCAGCGTTATCCCTTCGAGATTGCGCGTGACGCGCCGTCAGGCGTCGTCGCGCTCTTCCAGAAGCTTTCGGAGCGCATTGCTTTCGCGCTTCCGCTGTCAGGTGCATCATGGCGCGTGCGTTTCTCTTCGTTCTCGATTCTTTCGGCATAGGCGGCGCGCCGGATGCCGAAGCCTATGGTGATCTTGGCGCCAACACGCTTGGACACATCGCCGAGTATTGCGCCACAGGCGCTGCCGACCGGGCGGGCCTGCGTCAAGGCCCGCTCAGTCTGCCGAACATGTCCGCCCTTGGCCTTGTTCATGCGGCCAAGCTCGCCAACGGCGCGGTCCCACAGGGCATGCCGGTGCCCAATCGCGTCTACGGTGCCTTTGGCGCCGCAAGCGAGGTCTCGCGCGGCAAGGACACACCTTCCGGGCATTGGGAAATCGCCGGCACGCCGGTGATGTTCGATTGGGGCTATTTCTCTTCCGAAGGCGATGCCTTTCCGCCGGAACTTGTCGAAGCGATCTGCCGCGAGGGAAACATTCCGGGCATCCTTGGCAATTGCCACGCCTCCGGCACCGACATCATCGCCCGCCACGGTGAAGAGCACCTGCGGAGCGGCAAGCCGATCTGCTACACCTCTTCAGACTCGGTCTTCCAGATTGCGGCGCATGAACAGGCCTTCGGGCTCGAGCGCCTGCTTGACTTTTGTCAGACCGTCCGTCGGCTGGTCGACGACTACAATATCGGCCGGGTGATCGCCCGTCCCTTCGTCGGCACGAGCCCACAGACCTTCATCCGCACCGGCAATCGCCGCGACTATTCCGTACTACCACCCGAACCGACGGTCCTCGACCGGCTGACGGAGGCGGGGCGTATCGTCCATGCCATCGGCAAGATCGGCGATATCTTCGCTCATCAGGGCGTGACGAAGCTGACGAAAGCCGACGGCAACATGGCGCTCTTCGACGCAAGCCTCGCGGCCATCGACGAGGCCGAGGACGGCAGCCTGGTCTTCACCAACTTCGTCGATTTCGACATGCATTACGGCCACCGCCGCGACGTCGCCGGCTATGCGGCAGCACTCGAGGCCTTCGATGCGCGCCTGCCGGACCTCGACCGCCGCCTGCAACCGACCGATATCGTCATCCTGACCGCCGATCACGGCTGCGACCCGACCTGGCGAGGCACCGACCACACGCGTGAACGCGTGCCTGTGCTGATGTTCGGTCCGTCGCTGCGCAGCCGCTCGCTCGGCGTCGCCAACACCTTCGCGCATATCGGCGAAACCGTCGCCAAACATCTCGGCATAGCGCCGGGCCACCATGGGAGAAGCCTCATTTGACCGCACATCTGAAGAAGGCGGAACTGCATTGCCATATCGAGGGCGCGACGCCACCCGAACTGGCATTGGCCCAGGCCGAGAAATACGGCATCGATACCAGTGCGATCATCCGCGACAAGGCCTATGTCTGGGAAGACTTCACCAGTTTCGTGAAGTGCTACGACGCCATCGCCTCGCTGTTTCGCACCGAGGAAGACTATGCGCTGCTGGCGGAAGCCTATCTGACGGAGCTGGCCGAGGCCGGCACGATCTACAGCGAGATCATCGTTTCCCCCGACCACGGCAACACGATCGGCCTTGGTGCGAAGGCCTATCTTGAGGGTCTTGCCGCCGGCATGGAGGCCGCCAGGCAAAAGACCGGGATCGAGTCGCGCATGCTGATCACCGGCATCCGCCATCTCGGCCCGGAGTCCGTGATCAAGACCGCAGAATTCGCAGCCAAGCGGGAGCACGCGCTGGTCACCGGTTTCAACCTTGCCGGCGAGGAACGCATGCACAAGGTGGCCGATTTTGCGCGCGCCTTCGACATCGTGCGTGACGCCGGCCTTGGCCTGACTATCCATGCAGGCGAGCTCTCCGGCGCCTTCAGCGTGCGCGACGCGCTCGACCATGTGCGGCCGTCGCGTATCAGCCACGGTGTGCGGGCGATCGAAGACATGGAGCTGGTGCGGCGTCTTGCCGACACGGGCGTCGTGCTGGAAGTCTGCCCCGGCTCAAACATATCGCTGCAGGTCTTCCCGGACTTCGCCTCGCATCCGCTGAGAGCCCTTCACGCAGCTGGTGTGCGCGTGACGCTCAACTCCGACGACCCGCCGTTCTTCCACACCTCGCTTGCGCAGGAGTATGACATCGCCTCTGCGGTCATGGGCTTCACCGACGCAGAGATCGACGGCATGACCCGCACGGCGATCGAGGCGGCCTTCGTCGACGAGCCGACACGCCAGCGGCTGCACGCGCGCATCTGAGGAGCGCCGTTCCGTCTTGGGTTGGTCGGTTGGGGATGACGCTCTCCTGCCGGTCAACACCCTTGCGGCAACGACGCATTCCATGGAAAAAGGACGGATACAAAAAATCCGGAAAGGTGAGCCATGAACGGCGTTACAGTGATCGATCATCCGCTTGTGCAGCACAAGCTGACCATCATGCGCAAGAAGGAGACCTCGACTGCAGGTTTCCGCCGGCTTCTCCGTGAGATTTCGACCTTGCTCTGCTACGAGGTGACGCGCGATCTCGAACTGACGATGGAACGCATCGAAACGCCGCTGCAGGAAATCGACTCGCCGATCCTCGAAGGCAAGAAGCTGGTCTTCGCGTCTATCCTGCGTGCCGGCAACGGTCTGCTCGAAGGCATGCTCGAACTGGTGCCTTCGGCTCGCGTCTCCCACATCGGCGTCTATCGCGATCATGAGACGCTGCAGGCGGTGGAGTATTTCTTCAAGGCGCCGGAAAGCCTGTCCGAACGCCTGATCATTGTCGTCGACCCGATGCTCGCCACCGGCAATTCTTCGATTGCGGCAATTGACAAGCTGAAGGAACGCGGTGCCAAGAACATCCGCTTCCTCTGCCTGCTTGCCGCCCCCGAGGGTATCCGCAACTTCCAGAGTGTACATCCGGACGTGCCGATCTTTACCGCTTCGATCGACAGCCATTTGAACGAGCTCGGCTATATCATGCCCGGTCTCGGCGATGCGGGCGACCGCATGTACGGCACCAAATGATTTCCTGATCCTTAACCAGGATTACAGATCTGCGAGAAGGCCGCCGGTTTCCGGCGGCTTTTTCATGTCGTCTTAGGCGTCATCCGGTCTACTGCCCCTTAAGCGGTGCGCCTTTCTTTCGGGCGCATAGAAGGTCTCTGCGGCAATTCGAGTTTGCTGCATCCGATGCCGTTGAGGGGGAATGCCCATGCTCGTCCGTTTGCTCGCATTGGCCGGTGTTGCCGCGCTTGCCGCCATGGTGGTTCCGCATCTGGCAACGACCGCCTTGACGCAAGGCGGCGACAAGACGGCTGCCGAAGAGCCTGCGGTTCCACCGACGACCACGGCCAAATATGCGACCGGACGGAGCGTGGTGCTCGACGCGGATGGAAGAGGACATTTCCTCGGCACGTTCCGCATCAACGGCCGGACCGAGCGCGGACTGGTCGACACCGGCGCCAGCGCCATTGCCATCAACGTTTCGACCGCACGCCGGCTCGGGCTGACACCGAGCGCACTTTCCTTCACCGCCCGCGTCAGTACCGCCAATGGCGTCGTCGAAGCAGCTCCGGCAATGCTGAGTCGGATCGAGATCGGCGGTATCGTGGTGCGCGATGTCCGGGCGATGGTGTTACCGGACAAAGCACTTTCCGGCACGCTCATCGGCATGACATTCCTCAGCCGACTGTCGTCCTTCCGCGTCGAGGACGGCGCCCTTCACCTCGTCAGGTGATCTTCGCCACAATCGGCGACCGTTTCTCGGGCACGGCATCATCGATCGTATAGAGCGCCTGCACGCGGCCTCTGGCTATCTCGGCGGCATCCTGATCGGCGGCGTGAACGAAACAGATCAGGTCATCCTTTTCGACGCGCGTACCAAGCGGCTTCAGCGCATCCAGTCCGACGCGATGGTCGATCCTGTCGTCCGGATGCGACCGTCCGCCGCCGAGCGCGATGACGGCCATGCCGAGCTCGCGCGTCTCGCAGGCCGCAAGATAGCCGGATCGTTCCGCCTCGACCGGCAGGATGACTGGAGCACGACCGAGATAGCTCACCGAACGCTCGACGAAATCGGTCGGACCGCCAAGCGCGTGCACCATTTTCCCGAAACGTTCGATTGCGGCTCCGCTCGAAAGGGCCTGGCGCGCCAGCGCTTCGCCTTTTTCCGCGTCGTCGGCCGCACCTGCGGCTACCAGCATTTCGGCGGCAAAAGCCAGCACGACCGTTTCAAGCCGCGTGCCCGTCTTTTCGCCCCGGAGGAAAGCCAGGCAATTGTCGATTTCCAGCGCGTTGCCGGCGGCATCGGCCAGCGGTTCGTTCATATCGGTTAGCAGCGCCGAGGTGCGGACACCGGCGCCGTTGGCGACATCGACCAGCGCGCGCGCCAGCACCTCCGCTTCCCTGGCATCGCTCATGAAGGAGCCATTGCCGAGCTTGACGTCGAGCACCAGCGACTGGAGGCCGGCGGCGAGCTTCTTGGAAAGGATCGAAGCGGTGATCAGGGGTACCGAATCGACGGTCGCGGTCACATCGCGGATCGCATAGAGCCGCTTGTCTGCCGGAGCGAGGTTCGCCGTCTGGCCTATAATGGCGCAGCCGATTTCGTCGACCGTGCTGCGGAACACGGCAGCCGACGGTTGGATATCATAGCCGGGTATCGATTCGAGTTTATCGAGCGTGCCCCCCGTGTGCCCAAGCCCGCGTCCTGAAATCATCGGCACGGCAAGCCCGCAGGCAGCAACGATCGGCGCCAGCATGAGCGAGACATTGTCGCCGACGCCACCGGTCGAATGCTTGTCCGCGATCGGGCGAGCGATTGCGCTCCAGTCGAGTGTTTCGCCGGAATCGCGCATCGCCAGGGTCAGCGCCACGGTCTCGTCGCGGCTCATGCCGGAGAACCAGACAGCCATGGCGAAGGCGGCGACCTGCCCTTCGGAGATTGAGCCATCCGAAAGGCCGCGGACAAAATCGGCGATCTCGGTCGGAGCGAGGCGTTCGCCGTTGCGCTTGCGCCTGATAGTTTCCTGCGGAAGCATCGTCACCCGCGCACCGCATCGGCTGCGATCATATCGGCAAGGATAGCGGCAAGCCGCTTGCCACCGACAGGAGCCATATCCTTCGTCTCGTGATGGCTGATCTCGCCCCCGGTCATGCCGGCGCCGAAATTGGTGATGACGGAGGCTGCGACGACGCGGAGACCGAAGAAGCGCGCGAGGATAACCTCCGGAACCGTGGACATGCCAACGGCGTCGGCGCCGAGGATGCGCGCCATGCGAATCTCGGCCGGCGTTTCGAAGCTCGGGCCTGAGAACCACATATAGACACCGTCAATGAGCGGTATGCCGAGACGCTCGGCACTTGCCTGCATTCTCGCGGCAAGCTCGGCATCGTAAGCATTTGTCATGCCGACGAAGCGGTCGTCGCTCTCGACGCCGATCAGCGGATTGAAGCCGGAGTAGTTGATGTGGTCGGAAATCCGCATCACCGATCCCGGCGGCAAGTCCTCTCGTAGCGATCCGGCGGAGTTGGTGAGCACCAGGCACTCGATGCCGAGCGCCTTCAGGGTTTCCAGCGGCAGGCGCATCGCATTGGCGTCGCCCTGCTCGTAGTAGTGCACACGGCCGGAGAGCATGACGACCGGCACGCCTGAGAGCGTTCCGGCCACGAGTTCTCCGGCATGGCCGGAGACGCTGCTGACCGGGAAGCCCGGTATGTCGGCATAGGAAAGCCGCAGCGTTTCATCCAGAGCGTCAACCAGCGATCCGAGGCCGGAACCGAGCACGATGCCGTAGCGCGGAGAAAGTCCTCCGAGCCGGGCCTTCAGCAATTCAGCAGCCGCGGTCATCCGAGAATCTCGGTCTCGAAGCTGTGCGGCAGCAGGTCCGACAGCGCCAGGGTCTTCTTCACCCCGGTCTCGTCGCAGAGGAAGATGCGCGTGCTGGCGCCAGAAAACTCCGCCAGCCGCTGACGGCAGCCGCCGCAGGGCGGGCAGAGTGCCAGCTTCTCGGCAATCACCGCCACTTCCAGGATCTTGCGTTGGCCGGCCATGACCATATGGCTGATGGCGGTGGTCTCAGCGCACCATCCCTCGGGGAACGACAGGTTCTCGATATTGGCACCGGTATAGATCTTGCCGTCCTCGGCGCGGATTGCCGCGCCGACCGGAAACTTCGAATAGGGCGCATGCGCCTTGGCCATTGCGTCGCGCGCGGCTTCGAACAGTTCCTTTTCCATGGTTCTAGCGCTCCTTCACATAGGGGACGCCGCCGGCCTTCGGCGGGATGGCCTTGCCGATGAAGCCGGCAAGCAGGATCACGGTGAGGATGTAGGGCAGCGCCTGCATCAGCTGCACCGGCACTTGGCCGATCAGCGGCAGCGGATTGCCCTGCAGGCGGATGGCGAGCGCGTCAAGGAAGCCGAAGAGCAGGCAGGCGAGCATGATGTTGAACGGCCGCCACTTGGCGAAGATCAGCGCTGCAAGCGCGATGTAGCCCTTCCCGGCGGTCATGCCCTTGACGAAGCCGGCGGTCATGGCCAGCGACAGATAGGCGCCGGCAAAGCCGCAGAGAATGCCGCAGCAGATGACGGCGCGATAGCGCATCCAGATCACCGAGATGCCGGCGGTGTCGACTGCACCCGGGTTTTCGCCGACCGCGCGCAGGCGCAGGCCGAAACGGGTGCGGTAGAGGATCCACCAGCTGATCGGCACCATGGCAAAGGCGACATAGGTCAGGATGAAATGCCCGGAAAGCAGGTCCGAATAGATCGGGCCAAGGATCGGGATTTCCCGGATGCTGTCGGCATAGGGGAAGGTGATCGTCTGGAAGCGCGCGCCTTCGCCGAGCGCCGGCGTGCGGCCACCCTGGCGGAACCAGGCTTCACCGAGAATGACGGTCGAGCCGGCAACGATGAAGTTGATGGCGACGCCAGAGACGATCTGGTTGCCGCGCTGGGTGATCGAGGCATAGCCGTGCACCAGCGATAGTGCGATCGAGATCAGGATGGCGGCGAGCAGCCCCATCCAGACGGATTGGGTGACGGCAGCAACAGCGCCGGCGGCAAAGGCCGCGCCCAACATCTTGCCTTCGAGACCGATGTCGAAGATGCCGGCACGCTCGGTAAAGAGCCCTGCCAGCGCTGCGAAGATCAGCGGGACGGATACGCGGATGGTGGACTCGAGGAGCACCACGATGACGTGGAAGAAATCCATTGCTTCAAGCTCCCTTGGTCTGTGCCACGACGGCCGCACGGCGGCTCTGCATCGTAAACAGCCGGGCAATCGCCGGCCTGAACATGTTTTCGAGTGCACCGGCAAAGAGAATGACGAGGCCCTGGATGATGACGATCATGTCGCGCGAGATCGACGGCATTTCGAAGGAGATCTCGGCTCCGCCCTGGTAGAGCATGCCGAAGAGAATGGCCGCCGGGATGATGCCGGCCGGATGCGAGCGGCCCATCAGCGCCACAGCGATGCCGACGAAGCCTGCACCCTGCACGAAATCGAGCTGCATGCGCCCCTGTTCACCCATGATCGGGTTCAGCGCCATCATGCCGGCAAGCGCGCCTGAGATCATTATGGTGATGACGGTGATGCGGCTTTCGCTCATGCCGGCGTAACGCGCTGCCGAAGGGCTGTGGCCCATGGTGCGCATCTCATAGCCGAGCTTGGTGCGCCAGATCAGCAGCCAGACACAGAAGGCGGCGACCAGCGCCAGCAGGAACGAGACGTTGAACGGCGCCGTGCCGATATCGAGCCCGAAGATCGCGAGCAGCCAATCGAGTTTCGGCAACTGCCCGCCTTCGGCGAAGGTGCGCGTCTGCGGCGACATGGAGCCCAGCGGTTTCAGCACGCGCGTCAGCAGATAGACCATCAGGCTCGAGGCGATGAAGTTGAACATGATCGTCGTGATGACGATATGGCTGCCGCGCTTGGCCTGCAGCCAGCCCGGCAGGAAGGCCCAGGCCGCACCGAAGAAAGCGGATCCGAGGATCGCCAGTGGGAAGACGATGAACCAGGGCATCGTCTGGTCGAGCCAGAGGCAGGCAAGGGCCACGCCGATGCCGCCGACATAGGCCTGGCCTTCGCCACCAATGTTGAAGAGGCCGGCATGGAAGGCGACCGCCACCGCAAGACCGGTGAAGATGAAGGTGGTCGCGTAGTACAGCGTGAAGCCGAGATATTCACCGCGGCCGAAGGCACCGTTGATCAGGTGATAGGCTGCTTCCAGCGGGTTTTCACCGACGAGCAGCACGACGAGGCCGGCAACGAGGAAGGCAACCGCGAGGTTGACCAGCGGGATCAGGCCGTATTCGACCCAGCCCGGAAGCTTAGCATAGGGGGAGCTCATTCTGCGGCCTCCTTGCGGCCTTCAACGCCGGCCATCAAGAGGCCGAGTTCGCCCTCGGTGGCATCCGGATCGCGCTCGCCGACGACACGGCCGGCAAACATGACCAGAATACGGTCCGAAAGGGCGCGGATTTCATCGAGTTCGACGGAGACCAGGAGGACAGCCATGCCCTGGTCGCGCATCTCGATGATCCGCCTATGGATGAATTCGATGGCGCCGACGTCGACGCCGCGCGTCGGCTGACCGATGATCAGCACATCCGGCCCGCGCTCCATTTCGCGTGCCAGCACGATCTTCTGCTGGTTGCCGCCGGAGAAATTGGCGGTCTTCAGCCGCGGATTCGGCGGGCGGATATCGTATTCGGCAATGCGTTTTTCGGCATCCTTGCGGATGGCATCGATGTTCAGGAAGACGCCATTGAGGTAGCGCTTGTCGTGATGGTAACCGAGGATCGCGTTTTCGCATTCCTCGAACTTCAGAACGAGGCCGACATGGTGGCGGTCTTCTGGCACATGGGCGAGGCCGCGATCACGCAGTTCGGCCGGATCGGCGCGGCCGGTCACATCGATCGGCTTGCCGTTCAACAGAACGGAGCCGGAGATGGCACGGCGGATGCCGGAAATCGCTTCAAGCAGTTCCGACTGACCGTTGCCGGCAACGCCGGCGATGCCGACAATTTCGCCAGCCCGGAGATTGAACGAGACATTGTCGACCATGGTGACGCCGCGGCCATCCTTGACCGTGAGCCCCTCGACTGCAAGCTTG
This sequence comes from Ensifer sp. 2TAB8, assembly GCF_052115125.1. Lineage (NCBI taxonomy): Bacteria > Pseudomonadati > Pseudomonadota > Alphaproteobacteria > Hyphomicrobiales > Rhizobiaceae > Ensifer > Ensifer sp. 2TAB8. The sequence goes on from NZ_JBFRGB010000001.1 coordinate 1,133,934, forward strand.
ACGTCGCCCGGCTTGGCTTCGCCCTTCTCGACGCGCAGCAACACGCGGCGGCCTACCATGAGCTCGGCGAGCTCCTCCACCGAAGTCTCGGCCGTCGTACGTGTCGCCACCATTTCGCCGCGGCGCATGACCGACACCTCGTCGGTAATTGCCATGATCTCGCGCAGCTTGTGGGTGATGAGGATGATGGTCTTTCCCTGGCTCTTCAGCTGTTCGAGAACGCGGAAAAGGTGATCGGCTTCCGCCGGCGTCAACACGCCGGTCGGCTCGTCGAGGATCAGGATATCGGCCCGGCGATAAAGCGCCTTCAGGATTTCGACGCGCTGCTGAAGGCCAACCGGCAACTCTTCGATGAGCGCATCCGGATCGACCTCGAGCGCATATTCGCGCTCCAGCCGCTTCAATTCGACGCGTGCCTTGGCGATGCCCTTGTTGAGGATCTGGCTGTCCTCGGCGCCCAGCATGACGTTTTCGAGCACCGTGAAGTTCTCGACCAGCATGAAATGTTGGTGGACCATGCCGATGCCGGCTGCGATCGCCGCATTCGGATCGCGGATGGCAACGGCCTTGCCGTCGACGAGGATTTCACCGCTATCGGCCTGGTAGAAGCCGTAGAGGATCGACATCAGGGTCGATTTTCCCGCACCGTTTTCGCCAATGATGCCGTGAATCGTCCCTTTGCGGACTTTTAGATTAATGTTCTTGTTGGCGTGGACCGGACCGAAGCTCTTGTCGATCTCACGCAGTTCGATGGCAATATTGTCCATATTGGCCTTGCGATCCCCAAACTGGCCCGCTTCGGCATTCTTCCCAGAAACCGTGCCGGCGATTTTTTTACCATTTGGTCTAAGTTTATCATCGATTTTTCGGGGCGAAAGCCCTCAACCGTGATCTTCCTTATACTCTCATCAGATCGCTGGTGAGAGTCCAGCGTGAATATACACAGGCACTTGGACGCGAAAAACCGGCGACAACGCGTGCCGCCGGTTCCCTTTGATTGTTCGCATGCCGTTATCGCAAAACCGCTGTCCGTCTTCGCGCGTCATGCCTTTTAGGGCATTCGGTGGTTTCAGGCGGCCCGTACCGGCCGAAGCAGCCTGAGGGCATTCATGGTGACGAGCACGGTTGCGCCGGTGTCGGCCAGGATGGCAGGCCAAAGGCCGGTGACGCCAATGATCGTCGTCACCAGGAAGACGGCCTTCAGGCCCAGCGCGATCGTGATGTTCTGCACGATGTTGTGCATCGTCGAACGGGAAAGGCGGATCATCGCCGCCACGTCGCCGACCCGGCCATGCAGGACCGCCGCATCCGCCGTTTCCAGGGCTACATCCGTGCCGCCGCCCATGGCGATGCCGATATCGGCTGCCGCCAGTGCCGGCGCGTCGTTGATGCCGTCACCGATCTTGGCGACGTTGAAGCCCTCGGCTTTCAACTCACGCACGATGCGCTGCTTGTCCTCGGGCAAGAGTTCGGCGCGGACTTCCATGCCGAACTGGCGACCGATCGCTTCCGCCGTGCGACGATTGTCGCCCGTTAGCATGACGACGCGGAGACCGGCATCCGTCAGCGCCTTCACGCCGGCAGCCGCATCCGGCCGCGGCTCGTCGCGCATGGCAATGGCGCCGGCAATCACGCCTCCCGCCACGAGCACCGAAACCGTCTTGCCTTCATCGTTGAGAGCCGAGACGCGCGCCGTCTCGTCCGCCGTCATCGGCGCCCGCTCGCCTGCAGCCTTGGGCGAGCCGAAGAACAGCGCGATGCCGTCGACGCTCCCTTCAAGTCCCTTGCCGCCAACCGCGTTCACGGTTGCAATGTTGGGGACGGCGAGACCATCGGCCGCGCTCCGCTCTAGAATAGCATGAGCAAGCGGATGGCTCGATCCCTGCTCCAGTGCTGCCGCCAGGCGCAGAACCTCAGCCTCCGAGCGACCGAAGCCGACGATATCGGTCACCTTCGGCTTGCCTTCCGTGAGCGTACCGGTCTTGTCGAAGGCAGCGGCGGTAACCTTGCCCACATTCTCCAGCACCGCCCCACCCTTCATCAGCAGCCCGCGCCTTGCGCCGGCCGAAAGGCTGGCAGCGATCGCTGCCGGCGTCGAGATGACCAGGGCACAGGGGCAGCCGATCAGCAAGATGGCGAGACCCTTGTAGATCCACTCATCCCAGGAGCCGCCCCAGAGAAGCGGCGGCAGCGCGGCGACCAGCGCCGCGACCACGACGACACCCGGCGTATAGTAGCGCGAGAAGCGGTCGATGAAGCGCTCGGTCGGCGCCTTGCTCTCCTGTGCCTCCTCCACCATGCGAACAATGCGGGCGATGGTGTTGTCGGCCGCGGCGGCCGTAACCCGCACGCGCAGCGCGCCGGAACCATTGACGGTGCCCGCGACAACGGTGTCATCAGCCACCTTGCGCACCGGTGTACTCTCGCCGGTCACCGGCGCTTCGTCGACTGCACTTTCGCCGGATAGCACGACGCCATCGGCCGGCATCCGGTCACCGGGACGCACCAGGATGACGGCGCCGACACTCAGCGTCTCGGCGGGAACTTCATCCAGCCGGCCATCGCGCTCGACGAAGGCGGACTTCGGAACGAGCGCCGTCAGCGACTGGATGCTGGCACGCGCCTTTCCGGCGGCCACGCCCTCCAGCAATTCGCCGATCAGGAACAGGAGCACGACCATCGCCGCTTCTTCCGTCGCGCCGATGAAGACTGCACCGACGGCGGCGATCGTCATCAGCATCTCGATCGAAAAGGGCGTACCCATGGTCGCGGCGGCAAAGGCGCGGCGCGCAATCGGCAACAGGCCGACGAGCATGGCAAGCGTGAAGATCCAGGGCTCCGTCGCCGGGATCGTCTTGCCGACCGCATAGGCGGCAATCAGCGCCAGGCCGCTGGCAATCGTCAGCTTACCCTTTCCCGACTTCCACCAGGGGCCGCTCGTCGGGCCGTGGTCATGACCGTGAAGCCCCATCGCGGCCGCGGCTGTCTCGCCCTTTTGGCTGGCGCTGGCATCGTGACGATGGGCGTGACCATCGTGTCGATGATCATGGTCATGGCCATGATCATGGTTGCAATCGTGGCCGTGGCTATGGTCATGGTCATGGTCATGGCCATGATCGTGCCCGGAGCAGACATGGGCCGTTTTCCGTTCCGACGCCTGGCCTGCCTGGATCGGATGCAAACGATAGCCGAGTTTTCCGACCCTGCTCACGATCGACGTCGCGAGATCGTTCTCGTCGGCAAATTTAACCGACATGGTGCCCGCCGACACTGAAACCGACACGTCCTCGACACCCGACAGCCTGCGCACCGCCGTGTCGATCTTGGTTGCGCAGGATGCGCAATCCATGCCTTCGACGCGATAACGGGCTTCCCGAATAGTGCTCGCCATAACCTGCTCCTTGCATATCTTGAAGCAACGCTACGACCTCTAGCAACTAGAGCTACAAGGCGAAATTGCAGCCTGGGTGCAGATTTTTTTAACGATCAACGTGACAGGAAGCGGATCACCCAGTCCGCGATGCCTTTGTAGGGCGGTTTCACCAGGTCACTCGGCGCCGGCTCGAGTTTTCTCAGCACGGGCATAGCCTTGGAAAAGGTCAGGAACCCATCGCGTCCGTGATAGTGGCCCATGCCGCTGGCGCCGACGCCGCCAAACGGTAGGTCGTTGCAGCCGAACTGGTAGAGCGTGTCGTTGATGCAAACGCCGCCTGCGACAACACGCGAGAGAATAGCCTCGATTTCGTTTTTCTCCCGGCTGAAGCAGTAGAGCGCCAGCGGGCGGTCATGGCCGAGCATATAGCCGATCGCCTCCTCGATCGAGGTGTAGCCGATGACGGGGAGGATAGGTCCGAAGACCTCTTCGCCCATGACGGCACTTTCCCGATCCGGATCGATGATGAGCGTTGGCGGGAAAAGGCGTGGATGCTCGGCGACGTCCTCAGTTCCATCGAGCAGCGGGATCACTTTATGGCCACGTGCCTCGGCGTCGGCAATCAGGCGCGTGAGGCGCTCGTACTGCCCCGCATTGATGATCGATGTGTAGTCTTCGAGGCGTCGCTTCGCCGGATAACGCGCTGCCATTTCTTGCCTCATCAAGACCACGAAAGCTTCGCGCTTGCTCTCATGGATGAGGACATAATCGGGCGCGATGCAGGTCTGGCCGGCATTGAAGAATTTGCCGGTGGCAACACGCCTGGCTGCCTTGGCGAGATCGGCGGTTTCGGTCACGATCGCCGGAGATTTGCCGCCGAGTTCAAGCGTTACCGGCGTCAGATTCTGGGCGGCCGCCGCCATCACCTTGCGCCCGACGGCGGTGGAACCGGTGAAAAACAGATGGTCGAAAGGGAGAGCCGAGAAGCTGGCGGACAGTTCGGGGCCGCCGAGCGCGACCGCCACGCGCGCCTCCGGAAAGACCTCGCCAAGCAGTGACCGCAGGAACTCGGCGGTCTGCGGCGCATGCTCGGATGGCTTGAGGAAGACATGATTGCCGGCGGCAATCGCCGCGACCAACGGGGCGAGCGCCAGGTTGACCGGATAGTTCCACGGCGAAATGATCCCGACGACGCCGAGCGGCACGAAACGCACTTCTGCCCTGGCCGGCCAGAGCTTCCATCCGGCCGTCCGACGCTCTGGACGGACCCAGCGCTTGAGTTTCGCCAATGTATGGTCGATCTCGGAAAGCACGACGCCGCCTTCGCCAAGCAGCGTTTCGTGCCGCGCGCGATGAGCGAAATCCGCATCGATCGCCTGACACATCTCATCCATGCGCGCGCGCAAACGCTCTCTGAGCCGGCTCAGGTCCGCGCGACGCTGCAGTACGGACGGGCGGGTTTCGAGCCAGGCGGTCCGCAACCTGTCGAAGCTGGCGCCGAGATGCGGCGAGGTATCAATTGTGGTTGTCATCGGCTTTCAGTCGAGCGAGCAAAGAACCATTGCGCGGCATAATAGGTGCCGAGCACCCAGAACGCATTGAGCGGAATATTAAAGCGGAAGCGGCCGTAGGCGAGCACGGTATCGCTGACCAGGAACAACAGACCGCCAATCGCAGCATAGCGGGCTGTCAGTTCCCGTGGCGTTCCCGAGAGCTGGCGGGCACGGGAGATCGCCTGGGCAGCCATCGCGCCGAGCGCCAGGGCGTAGATGATGACCGGGATGCGCATCTCAGACGGTAGCGACGTCCACAGACCAGCGACGACCGAGAGCGCAATCAAGGCAAAGACGGTAAACACAACAGGATGGGCGGCAAGTCTGGCATCACGGGTGAGCGCGAAAATGTAGGCGCAGTGGGTGAGCAGGAAGCAGACGAGGCCGGCCAGAAAATAGTCCCCCGGCAACATGAGAAAGAGGTCGCCGGCTGCGGCAAAAACGAGACCGACCGCGACCGCCGTACCGTAGGCGCGCGACGGAGGAGTAAGGTTCCTGAGCACAAAAGCGAGTAGCAACAGAGTTGCTGTGGGCTTGGTCAGATAGTGCAGCCAGCGCCAGAAAGAGCCATCGCCAGCCGCGAGCAGGCTGCCGAGGATCGCCAGAGCAACGCAGGCGAGAAAGAAAACCTGGATAGGACGGTTCCGCTCTGCGTCCAAAGTCCCCCCGTAACTCATGCCGACGATCTCCCCGTTTATCCGAGCCGTAGCCGGGCTCAGTCTTTGATTATGGCGATAGTTTCCATTTTTGCGGGATTGTCCAGTTACGTCCGCGCGGCGCGGCAAGCGGCTTGTCGGCGGCATCGGCTACGTTCTGTCGGGCAATCGGTAGCCTCACGACGAAGCGGTTGGCCAAATGCGATCATGCGGGTCCATGGGACTGCTTCGCGATGAAAGCAGAGGAGGTTAGCCGCGCCCGTTGCGATCGCTGGGGACCAGCGGTGCGAGGCTGCCGGCCGACTTTGGCCGTTTGTGGTGCGCTCCGTGCGAAGTCTAGAACGGCAAAAGCCCCCGGTTTTTTTTGACACGGGGGCTTATTGTATTTGGAAGATTTGGTTGCGGGGGCAGGATTTGAACCTGCGGCCTTCAGGTTATGAGCCTGACGAGCTACCGGGCTGCTCCACCCCGCGCCATCGCGGT